>NZ_JAGXFF010000002.1:0-610258 GCF_020147985.1 Modicisalibacter sp. MOD 31.J
ACTCAGCAGTGAAACCGCTCAGCGCCGATGGTAGTGTGGGGTCTCCCCATGCGAGAGTAGGTCATCGTCAGGCATCTTTTCGGAAAACCCCAGCCAATCGGCTGGGGTTTTTGCGTTTCGGGGCGGCGAAAGTGCGCGTCAGGCCCATGAGCCGGGTACCCCCTGCGAGAGTCCCGGAGCGCCGGCCGCCGGAGCGCCGGCCGAGACATCGTCAGGCATCTTTTCGGAAAACCCCAGCCAATCGGCTGGGGTTTTTGCGTTTCAGGGCAGCGGAAACCGCGGGCCGGCCCTGGTGACCGTCGTTGCTTGAAGTTTGCGAGATTTCTTACATCGGCTGTGAGAGATCTCGGACAGCCCATGTCCCGAGCATCCCGTATCGTGACCCCGAGCGAGGGAGATGCTCAGGGAAAGTCCTCGGCCGGGATGGCTGAGGCACTACCCATCTCTGGCCTGCCGGCGGCTATCGCCGCGGTATCTCATCGAGCCCGGCCGCACGGAACAGCGCATTGAGCGTCTCGAGCAGCATCGCGTACTGGCGTTCCTCATGGGGCGTATCGGCCATCGCTAACAGGGTTTCCTGCGTCATCTCCGGCGGGATGCCGCCAAACCCGACGATGCGACGGCACAAGCGGTTGTACCAGCTTTCGAGTCTTTCATTGTCACGACCGCGCTCCGGTCGACGGGTAAGCGTCAGGCTCCTGGCCATCTGACGGAGGATCGCGGCGTAGGACGTCATGGTCAGGCCGTCGTGAGGTGCCAGTAAGCAGCGTGCAGCCTCGCTATCCGGGTGGCAGACATCGGCGATTTCCCCGTCTGGCGTATGAGCCGCCTGGCTGCGGTGCGGGGAAGCCTCGTCCTGCTGCGGAGTCATGTCGATCGTTTGCCGGACCATTGCCGAACATCCCTTTGTTGTATGACCTTCAATTCGCCTCGAGGTAATAATTGCGATAAGAAAAGATTCTTAGTGTAATCATTTGTCAGCATGATTGGCCAATCTACCGATGTCCTGGTTACCGCCTGCTGCCGATCGAGTCCGTCGATGCGGCGTGAGTTCTCAGCTCAGCCGTGTAACGCATTCGCGTCACGCAAAGACAAGGTCTCCGTGCGCCGACAGCTCAGGCAGGTGACGCAGGTGAGGGTACCGATGAGGGGCTGATGTTCGAACCTTGCCCACCGATGCGGCTCTCCGTTGGCAGGCTCCCGATTACCGCAGTCGCACATGAGTATCGGATTGCCCTGCGGATCGTAACTACTGACGATGCGTTTCATGGCGGTCCTCTCCCTGGTCATGGGGAGAGACTACGCGTGTTGCCGATAAGGTGTTGTCAGCCAGGGGCGGGAGAAAATGTAGGCGATTTCCTACAGATCGTTCGGGAATTCTCCTATCCTCTCCGGGCGCGTTATGCGCCATGATGTCATTGATCTGTCTGGATCAGGGCTTTCGAATGTGTCAGAAAGCTCAACGGCTTGAGTCCCTTTCTTGCCCCGCCTTCATGGCGGGGCTTTTTATTGACGGGATATTGCCACTGGTGTCCGCGCGAGGAGCGATCAGCCGATCTGTACGGAGCCGCGGGCGTACTTGAGTCCCCGCTGGCGGCGGGCTGCCATGAAATAACCCAGCGACAGAGGGCCGACACGGCCCAGCAACATGGTCACGATGAGTGCCAACTGACCCGGCATGGACAACTCCCCGGTGACGCCCCGCGACAGGCCCACGGTGCCGAAGGCGGAAACCGTCTCGAATGCCAGATCGAGAAATGGCTTGCCGGGTTCCGTCATCGTCAGTACGAACAGGCAGGTGAAGATCAGCAGCATCCCGGCCAGGGCCACGGCAACCGCCTTGATGACCGTCTCCTGGGGGATCGAACGACCGAAGACCACCGGCTGGGCGTTGCTGCGCAGGAAGGCACGCGCCACCAGCAGCAAAACGACGAAGGTCGTGACCTTGATCCCGCTGGCCGTGGAACCCGACCCGGCACCGATGAACATCAACAGCATGGTCAGCAGGGTCATGGGGTCGGTCAACGAACCGGTGTCGAGGGTATTGAAACCGGCCGTGCGTGGCGTGACGGCCTGGAACCAGGCGGCCTGAAGCTTGGCCCCGAGACCGTCCAGGGCTCCGAGCGTGGCGCTGTTGTCCCATTCCAGCAGCAGCATGGCTGCCATGCCGGCCAGAGACAGCCACAGCGTGGCATGCAGCACGATGCGTGCATGCAGGGAAAGCGATCGACCGCGCCGCCATTCGAGCAGTTCGCCGATCACCGTGAAGCCCAGTCCGCCGACGATGAACAGGGCGCTGACGACGACGTTGATCAGTGGATTGGCCACATGGTCGGTCAGGCTGTCGGGCCAGACCGAGAAGCCGGCATTGTTGAAGGCGGAAACGGCGTGAAAGAAGCTGACCCACAAGCCTCTTTGCAGCCCGTATTGTGGCACCCAGCTCAAGGCCAGCAGGGCGGTGCCGATGGCCTCGGCGATCAGGGCGAAGGCGATCACCAGACGCACCAGGCTCATCAATTCACCGAAGGAGGTGTGGTTGAGGCTCTCCTTGACCAGGTTGCGTTGATAGAGCGGCAGGCGCATGCCCATCAGGGCCAGCGTCAGTGCCGCGAACGTCATGAAGCCAAGACCGCCGACCTGGATCAGGCATAGCAGCACCCACTGGCCGAACAGGGTCAGGTCGGCGGCCTTGACCACGCTGAGACCGGTCACGGTGACGGCGGATGTGGCGGTAAACAGTGCCTCGTGCCAGGACAACGGGTCGCTCGCCGACATCGGTAACCATAACAGCAAGGTACCGATGCCGCTGAGCAGGGCAAAGCCGAGCAGCAGGATCTCGGGTGGCGAGAGCTGAATGATGCGACCGTGGGGCAGTTGACGCAGCGGATGGGCAATGCGTTGGCGATATCTCATGGTGGTGTATGGCTCAGATCGGCATCAGAGCTTCTTGCCCAGTTCGCGCAGATCATCGAGGTCGCCCATCAGCACCAGATGATCCTTGTCGTGAAGTTCCGCCTCGTTGCTCGGCGCGTGAAGGACCTCCTTGCCGCGCTTGATGGCGACCAGGGCCAGGTTGGCCTTGTCGAGTTCCAGGTCGGCTACGGTGGGGCAATTGTCGTTGAGCTTTTCGGTGGTCTGCAGTTCGACGATGAACTGGCGATCGCCGAGCTGAATGAAATCCACCATGGCACGATAGTGCAGGCTTTCGGCGACGCGCAGGCCGGTATCGTACTCGGGGTAGACGACATGGTCGGCCCCGATGTGCTTGAGCAGGCGATAGTGAGTATCGGAGTGGGCCTTGACCCAGATCTCCTGAGCGCCCTGCTCGCGGGCCAGCAGCGTGCAGATCATGCTGGCCTCGATGTTGTCGTCGACATCGACCACCACGGCGTCGTACTCACCGAGGGAGAGTTCGGCGAGTGCCTTCTCGTTGGTCACGTCGGCGACCACGGCATGGGTGAGCAGGTCGGACAGCGCATTGACGCGATCCTCGCTGTGGTCGACGCCGAGCACGTCGTTGTGTTGGCGACGCAGCTCCTGGGCAACGGTGACGCCGAAATAGCCCAGCCCCAGAATCGCGAACTGATGCGTCATGTGAACTCCTTTCGTCCCTGATGAGATGGCAGCGACCGGCTAGTCGTCGGGGATCGCCGGTGCCCGGGAATCCAGTCCGGCTTCGAGCTTGGCCAGCAGGCGGAAAAAATCACGATACTCCGCCTCGCTCAAGGTCGCCACCAGATCGCTTTCCCAGGCCAGGGCGCTGGGGATCACCGAGTCGAGCAGATCGTGGCCGGCATCGCTCAGGGTCAGCCAGCGCGTGCGCTGGTCGGCCTCGTCGCGGCGTCGCTGGATCAGGTCGCGCGCGAGCAGTTGGGCAACGGCGCGGGACACCCGGGCCTTGTCCATGGCCGTCAACTGGCAGATCCGCTTGGCAGTGAGCGGTTGAGATTGTTGCAACCAGGCCAGCACCCGCCACTGAGCGATGGTCAGATCGTACCGCTCGGCGTAGATGGTCGACAGTGCCTGGCTGATGCGTTCGGCCAGGTTGGCCAGGCGGTAGGGGAGAAAGGTCTCGAGGTCGAGTTCACTGCGCGGGGTCGACGGTGTCGGGGGCAAGTCACCCTCCTGAAAGCCGGTATCATGAACGTTACCCGAGTGTAGTGGGCGGTTCGGGGTGTGGCAGACGAGCCTCTCGATCGTATCAAAAACTTGACACTGGCGGGGCGTTTCTACGACCAACGGTAGACGCGGTTGGCTTGTGGCCGGCGCTGTCTTTCCATATGGTTTCAGATGAAACTTTATCGGGCGCTCGATGGGGCGCAGCCTGAACCGATGCCGTGCAGCTAGCGTTTTTCGCTGCAAAAGGTTCAAGTTCTGGCAAGACGGTGCGCTGCATTGGTGCACGATTCCCGGAAGGCGCTACAATCGGCGGCTTGTGCGCAAAAACGTGTTGGCGAGATTTGGCACAACAACAAAACCCGCAAGGTGTTTCTATGACGACGAGAGAGAAACCTCAGAACCTCTGGATAGGCCGCTGGGGCTTCGTGCTGGCGGCGACCGGCTCCGCGGTAGGGCTGGGCAATATCTGGAAGTTCCCCTACATGACCGGTGAGTACGGCGGCGGCGCCTTCGTGCTGGTCTATCTGCTGTGTATCGCCGCCATCGGTATCCCGATCATGATGGTCGAGATCGGCTACGGGCGCCGGGGGCGCGGCAGTCCCATCGACGCCATCCGCCGGGTGGCGCGTGAGTCGGGGCAGAGCGCGGGCTGGTCGCTGATCGGCTGGATGGCCATGCTCTGCGGCTTCATGATCCTGTCCTTCTACGTGGTCGTGGCCGGCTGGTCGGTCTCCTACCTGTGGAAGACCGTCACCGGCGGGCTGACCGCGGACAGCGTCGACGGCATGGCGGCGATCTTCGGTGCCAACAATGCCAATCCCCTGAACCTGGGCTTCTGGAGTACGCTGGTGACGGTGGTCACCATGCTGATCGTCGGCAAGGGCGTTCAGGAAGGCATCGAACGCAGCGTGCGCTGGATGATGCCCGGCATGGTGATCATGCTCGGGATCATGATCGTCTACGCCATGTTCTCCGGCGGTTTCGGTCAGGCGCTCGACTTCCTGTTCGCCTTCGAGATCGGCAAGCTCTCCAGCGCCGGTCTGCTGGCGGCCATGGGGCACGCCTTCTTCACGTTGTCACTGGCCTCGGGGGCGATCCTCACCTACGGCTCCTACCTGCCCGACGGCAAGTCGATCGCGCGCACCACCTTCACCGTGGCGGTCTGCGATACCCTGGTCGCCCTGATGGCGGGCCTGGCGATCTTCCCGGTGATCTTCGCCAACGGGCTGGATCCGGCGAGCGGCCCGGGGCTGATCTTCATGAGCCTGCCACTGGCCTTCGAACAGATGCCGCTGGGCCGGGTGCTGGAAGCGATCTTCTTCGTCATGCTGACCATGGCCGCGTTGACCTCGGCGATCTCGATGATCGAGGCCACCGTCGCCTGGCTCAACGAGAGCAAGGGCATCCCGCGCGCCAAGGCGGCGTGGGGCACCGGCATCGTGCTGTGGATCGTCAGCACGCTGGCCATGCTGTCGTTCAACATCGGCGCGGACTGGACCCTGGCCGGCAAGAATTTCTTCGACTGGCTCGACTATCTGACCTCGCGCTGGATGATGCCGCTGGGCGGTCTGGGCATGGCCATCCTGGCCGGTTTCGTGCTGCGTAACGAGATCTTCAAGTCCGAGCTGGGCCTGAGCGATGCCCAGCACGCCCTGTGGCTGTTCATGATCCGTTATGTCAGCCCACTGGGCATCGTGGTGATCTTCATCGATGCGCTGGGCCTGATGTCACTCGACATGGCCAGCCAGTGGCCCTGGTTCCTGGGGATCCTGGTGGCGATCACCCTGATCGGCGAGACACTCAGCCCACGGCTGCGTCGTCAGTCCGCCAAATGACGATCGCGCCACCCCTGTGTCATCGTGCCCCGGCCACGTGCCGGGGCACTCTTGCATTCGGACGTTGCGTTATAAGCTGGCAACCAGACGTTACTGGCAATCCACCCGGTTGATCATTATTTTGGCGTCTAAAGCAGGTTTTTCTCCTTTGATTTCGTTATATAGGCCGATCGATGACCCGGACGTCCTTCTCACCGGAAACCGCTTCGACCCCGACTCGGCTCGCGGCGCTCCGCGACTTTCCGCGGGGGCAGGTGTGCCTGGTGGGCGCCGGCCCGGGCGACCCCGAGTTGCTGACGCTCAAGGCCTTGAAGCGTCTCCAGGCCGCCGAGGTGATCCTGCATGATCGCCTGGTGAGTGGCGAGATCCTGGCCATGGCCAACCCGCGGGCGCGCTGTTTCTACGTGGGCAAGGCCCGCTCCCGGCACAGCCTGCCCCAGGAGGGGATCAACCGGGCGCTGGTCGACTGGGCGCGGCAGGGCAAGCGTGTCGTGCGCCTCAAGGGGGGGGATCCCTTCATCTTCGGCCGCGGCGGCGAGGAGCTGCAGACCCTGGCCGAGGCAGGTGTCGACTTCGAGGTGGTGCCGGGGATCACCGCGGCGTCGGGGTGTGCCGCCTATGCCGGGATTCCGTTGACCCACCGCGATCACGCCCAGTCGGTGCGCTTCGTCACCGGGCATCTCAAGAGTGGCAGCTGCGACCTGGACTGGGCGACGCTGGCCCGACCCGGTCAGACACTGGTGTTCTACATGGGGCTGGGCAGTCTCGAGACCATCCGTCGCGAACTGCTGGCCCACGGTCTCGCCGCCGAAACGCCGCTGGCGCTGATCGAGCAGGGCACCACGGCGCGCCAACGGGTACACGTCGGCTCGCTGTCGAGCTGGCCGCCGGGCTTCGACCGCGAGCGGGTCAAGCCGCCGACGCTGATCGTGGTCGGCAGCGTGGTCGCGTTGCACGAGTCGCTCACCTGGTTCGACGACAGCCGTTCGGCCAGTCGGGGCTGGGAAGAGGGCAAGCATCCCACGCCGCTGAACGATGCCGATAGCGCCTGAGCGGCGCGACATTGACGCCGCCGCAGGCGCTCCCGAGAATGAGGGTATCAGGGAAGTGGAGGGCGGCATGAACGTCGAACAACTGGATATCCGGGACCATCTGGCGCGCTACGCGCCGTTCGATAGTCTCCCCGACGCCTTGCTGGATCGCATCGCCGAGGGTATCGAGGTGCGCTATTTCCAGGCCGGTACCGATCTGCTGGTCAAGGACCAGGCGGTCGAGGAGCTCTGGTACATCCGTAGCGGTGCCGTGGAGATGTTCCAGCGTAGCGGACGGCTATTCAACCGCCTGGGCGAGGGCGACGTCTTCGGTTATTCGGATCTGCTGCGCAATCGTCGCGTGCGCTACCCCGTGCGGGCGCTCGAGGACACGCTGATCTATTTCATCCCCGCCGCGATCTTCGATGAGGTCTGCGAGCAGGACGACGACTTCGCCGAGTTCTTCGATACCGGCGGTCGGCGGCTCAAGGCCACGGTGGAGCAGCATCGCGACGACAGCGACATGATGTCCACCCGCGTTCGCAAGCTGATCGATCGCCCGCCGGAGATGGTCGACGTCGACACACCGCTGCAGACGGCCGCTCAGCGCATGCGCGACACCAATGCCACCAGTCTGCTGGTCCTCGATACGGCGCTGGAAGCGTCGGCGCGGACCTTCACCGACCGCGACGGTCACAATCGCCAACTGGTCGGCATTCTCACCGATCGCGATTTCTGCGCCCGGATGGCGGCCGGAGGGCTCTCGCCGGACGTGCCGGTGGGCGAGGTGATGTCCCGACGGGTGATCGTCGTGCAGTCCGACGAAACGGTGCACGAGGCCATGCTGAGCATGCTGCGCAACCAGGTGCACCACCTGCCGGTGCTGCATCGCCGGCAGCCGATCGGTGTGCTGCACATCTCCGACATCGTCCGCTACGAGACCCCCACCAGTCTGTTCCTGGTCAACAACATCTTTCTCCAGAACGACATCGATCAACTGGCCCGGCTGTCCGGTGAAGTGCGTACCGCCTTCGCGCGCATGGTCGCCGACGGCGCCAACTCGGAAATGGTCGGTCGTTCCCTGGCAACCATCGGCCGCAGCTTCACCCATCGCCTGATCGAGCTCGCGGAAGCCGAGCTGGGGCCGCCGCCGGTGCCGTACTGCTTCATGGTGCTGGGCTCGATGGCGCGTGACGAGCCGACCATCACCGCCGATCAGGACAATGCCCTGGTGCTCGACGATCGCTTCGATCCCGAGCAGCACGATGCCTATTTCGCGGCACTCGCCAAGTTCGTCAGTGACGGCCTGGCGGCCTGCCGCTACCCGTACTGCAAGGGCGACGTGATGGCCACCAACCCGCGCTGGCGTCAGCCCCTGGCGGTCTGGAAGCGCTACTTCACCGAGTGGATGGACGAGCCCAATCCCGAAAGCCTGCTGCACAGCTCGATCTTCTTCGACCTGGCGGCGGTACATGGCGACGAACCGCTGGTCGAGGCCCTGCAGGATCTGATCGCCGAACTTGCCCCCAAGCGGCCCTACTTTCTCGCCGCCATGGCGCGCAACGCCCTGGGGCGTACGCCACCGCTGGGCTTCTTCCGCACCTTCGTCATGGAACAGGACGGCAAGCATCGCAAGTCGATCAATCTCAAGCGGCGTGGCACCGCGCCGCTGGTCGATCTGGTGCGCGTGCACGCGCTCGCTTGCGGTTCCAAGGCGCAGAATACCTTCGCCCGGCTGGACGACATTGCCAGGACCCGGCTGCTGGCGGACGGCGTCAACGATCGGCTGCGCTACGCCTTCGAGTTTCTTTCCATGGTACGCATTCGCCATCAGGCCCATGACATCGAGCAGGGCGACGAGGCGGACAACAACGTCGAACCCGAGAACATCGCCAGTCGCGAACGTCACCACCTCAAGGATGCCTTCGAGATCATCAGTCATGCCCAGAAGTTCCTGGGCTTTCGCTATCCGATGCCCTCGAAGACCAAGAAGGCCCGCTGATCGACATGAGCAACGCGATGCGATTCGGCGAGCAACGCCCCGATTGGCCCGAATACCTGGCCGGACGGGCCAATCAGACCCGCAACCGGAAGCTGGCCGACTATTTCTCGACGGGCTCGCTTTCCGCCGACATGGCGATCGGCGAGGCACCGCTGGTGGCGCTGGATCTCGAGACCACCGGCCTCGACGCCACGCGCCACGACATCGTGAGTATCGGGGTGATGCCCTTCACCCTCGAGCGTATCCGGGTCAGCGACGGCCGTTACTGGGTCCTCTCGCCGCGCCGCGCCCTGAGCGACGAGTCGGTGGCCTTCCACCACATCACCCATACGGAAGTGGCCCAGGCGCCGGACTTTGCCACGATCATCGACGAACTGCTGGCGTGCCTGAAAGGACGCCTGGTGGTCGTGCACTACCGACAGCTCGAGCGCAGTTTCATCGATGCGGCGGTTCGCGAACGGCTCGGCGAGGGCCTGCTGTTCCCGGTGATCGACACCATGTCGCTGGAGGCGCGCATTCATCGTCAGTCATGGTGGGCACGACTGCGTCGCTGGGCGGGGCGGCCGGTTGCCTCGATACGGCTGCACGAGAGCCGGCTGCGCTATAATCTGCCGGCCTACACGGGTCACCATGCGCTGGTGGACGCCCTGGCCACCGCCGAGTTGCTCCAGGCGCAGATCGCTCGCCACTATCGCTGGGAAACGCCGGTCGGTGAACTCTGGCGCTGACCGGCCCGATCCTCCCTCGACGTCCGGTGGCCCCGGCCCAACTACTCATCAGGCCTGTCTGGCATAAAAAAGGAGCGGCCCCGAAGGGCCGCTCCCGCTGGTGATGCCAGGACGGCGAACGTCAGATCTTGGGTTCGGTGCGCAGTCCCTGGATGATGGCGTAGCAGGCCGCCAGCAATACCAGGGTGAAGGGCAGGCCGGTCGAGATCACCGCGGCCTGCAGGGCCGTCAGCCCGCCGCCGAGAAGCAGCGCGATGGCGATGGCGCCCTCGATCAGGGCCCAGAACACCCGCTGTGACTTGGGCGCGTCGACCTTGCCGCCGGCGGTGATCGAGTCGATCACCAGCGAGCCGGAATCCGACGAGGTGATGAAGAACACCATCACCAGCACGATGCCGACGAAGGAGGTGATGGCGGTCAGCGGCAACTGACCGAGCATGGTGAACAGCTGCAGTTCCAGCGCCGCATCCTTGACCCCCTGGAAGCCGTCGTTGACCAGCTGGCTGATGGCCGTGCCACCGAAAGCGGTCATCCACAGTACCGAGACCAGCGACGGTACCAGCAGTACCGCGATCAGGAACTCGCGCACCGTGCGGCCGCGACTGACGCGGGCGATGAACATGCCGACGAACGGTGACCAGGAGATCCACCAGGCCCAGTAGAAGGCGGTCCAGCCGTGCACGAAGTTGACGTCGTCACGCCCGAACGGATTGGACAGGGCCGGCAGGTATTTCAGGTAGGAGAACAGGTTCTCGAAGAAACCGGTGGCGATCATCAGCGTGGGGCCGACGAAGATCACGAAGGCCAGCAGCAGGAAGGCCAGGGCCATGTTGAGCTGCGACAGTCGTTGCACGCCCTTGTCGACGCCAGCGACCACCGAGCCCAGTGCCACCAGGGTGATCCCCATGATCAGGATGACCATGACCACGTTGTTGTTGGGCGTGTCGAACAGGTAGTGGAGCCCCGCGGACGCCTGGGTGGCGCCGAGCCCCAGCGAGGTCGCCAGACCGAACAGGGTGGCGAACACCGCCAGGATGTCGATGATGTGGCCCGGCCAGCCCCAGACGCGCTCACCCAGGATCGGGTAGAAGATCGAGCGCATGGTCAGTGGCAGCCCCTTGTTGTAGGAGAACAGTGCCAGAGCCAGCGCGACCACGGCGTAGATGCCCCAGGGGTGCAGGCCCCAGTGGAAGATCGTCGCGGCCATGCCCATCGAGATGGCACCCTGCTCGTTGCCCTGGGCGCCGCCCAGCGGGGCCCAGGAGTCCCCGGAGAGAGAGGTGCCGAAGTGGGTGATCGGCTCCGACACGCCGTAGAACATCAGGCCGATGCCCATGCCGGCGGCGAACAGCATGGCGAACCAGCCGGCGTAGCTGAAGTCCGGCCTGGCATGCATGCCGCCGATACGCACCTTGCTCAACGGCGTGAAGATCAGCACCACCGCGAGGATGACGAAGATATTGGCGGCCAGCAGGAAGAGCCAGCTCAGGTTGCTGGTCAACCACTGGCGAGTGCCGTTGAAGATCGGCCCCATCTGATCGGGCAGTGCCAGCGTGATGATCACGAAGAACAGGATCAGCAGCGACGAGATGGTGAAGACCTTGCCATGCAGGTCCACATCGAAGCCGAACTTTTTGGTGGTGATGTTGTCCTGACCGATCACGTAATCGGTATCGATGAGATTGGAAGGGCCTTCCGGCGCAGGAACGCCCTCCTGAGGCGGTTCCGGCTGGTTGTTGGTATTTCGATCCACGGGACTTCTCCGTTTTTCTGTACGATGTGCAAAGCGCCAAGCTCGAGACGGAATGCCGTCTTTGCAGGCCTCGCCGGGTCTCCTGGCTCGTCTCCGGCAAGGGCGCAGTAACAACAGGGATTATCCTGAAGCAATCTCTCGTCGCATGCCACCGCCAAACGCCTGACTGGCGCGATCGGCGATGAAGCGTGTCGCTGTCGGGGTTACCCGGTCGCTAGACGATGCCGGCGTCCAGCGCGGCGGCCAGATAGAGACCGAGTTCCTCCGTCTGGTCCGCGAAGGACGGCTGCCACTCCCCGCGCAGTCGCAGAGGCGGCTGCACCCACTGCCAGCCGAGGCCCGCCACGATCGCTTCCACCGCGCGACAGGTGCCGGTGCCGTCGTGACCGGCACGCACGTAGAGGGCACAAGGCAACCCGCGACATTCCTCGAGCAGCGGGTAGTAGCTGCGGTCGAAGAAGTCCTTGAGCGCGCCGCTCATGGTTCCCAGGTTCTCGGGGGTACCCAGCAGGATGCCATGGCAGCCCAGCACGTCGTCGGGGCCGGCCTCGAGCGGGGCTCTGACCGATACCGATACCCCCTCGATGGCCTCGTGGCGAGCCCCTCGCTCCGCGGCGTCGCGTAGCCGGCGGGTGTTGGGCGAGGGCGCATGGGCGACGATCAGCAGATGCCTGGACATGCGCCCATGGTGGCACGTCGCGGCCCGATGTCCAGCCAGGGCGCCACCGGCGTCGGCATGGGCGGGTGACGCTTCCCGGGGTTGTGGGCTATATTCAAGCGATCGTTTGAATACAGTCGTCCGGGAGAACAACAGCCATGGCTTACTATCAGGCGCCGTTGCGCGACATGCGTTTCGTGCTCAACGAGGTCCTCGAGGCCGGTGACGAGTGGGCAGCCATGCCCGCTACCGCCGAGGTCACCCCCGACCTTGCCGATGCCATTCTCGAGGAGGGCGCGCGGGTCACCCGGGCCGAACTGTTCCCGCTCAACCAGAGTGGCGATGCCGAAGGCTGCCGGTTCGAGGGCGGTCGCGTCAACACCCCATCGGGTTTCAAGGCCGCGTTGCGTACCCTGGCCGACGGTGGCTGGCTGGGGCTGGGCGGCAATCCCGATCACGGCGGACAGGGGCTTCCCAAGCTGTTGACCGTGGCTTTCGAGGAGATGCTCTACGCCACCAATGCCAGCTTCGCGCTATATCCGGCGCTGAACACCGGCGCCACGCTGCTGCTCGATCAATACGCCCCCGAATCGATCAAGCGCGTCTACCTGCCACGCATGTACGCCGGTGAATGGCTGGGCACCATGTGCCTCACCGAACCGCACTGTGGTACCGACCTGGGGCTGATAAAGACGCGTGCGGTGCCGCTCGACAAGGCCGGCGGCGAAGGGCCGAAGCGTTACGCGATCACCGGCAGCAAGATCTGGATTACCGGCGGTGAGCACGACATGGTCGACAACATCGTGCATCTGGTGCTGGCCAAGCTGCCCAATGCGCCGCCCGGGACCAAGGGCATCTCGTTGTTCCTGGTTCCCAAGTACCGGGTGAACGCCGATGGCGAGCCGGATGCCCCCAACGGGGTGAGTTGCGGGGGGCTGGAACACAAGATGGGCATCCAGGGCAGCGCCACCTGCGTGATGCATTTCGAGGGCGCCGAAGGGGTCCTGATCGGCGAGCCGCACCAGGGGCTGGCGGCAATGTTCACGATGATGAACTATGAACGTCTGTCGATCGGTCTCCAGGGGCTGGGGCTCGGCGAGGTGGCCCATCAGAGCGCCATGGATTTCGCCCGCGAGCGGCGCCAGAGCCGGGCGCCGGGCGGCGCGAAGGCACCCGATGCCGATGCCGACCCCATTCTGGTGCATCCCGACGTGCGTCGCATGGCGCTCAATGCGCGGGCCTGGAACGAGGGCGGCCGCGCCTTCGCCGCCTTCGTCGCCAGCCAGCTCGACCGCGCCAAGTTTCATGCCGACACCGAGGTGCGCGACGAGGCCGAGGCGCTGGTGGCGTTGCTCACGCCGGTGGCCAAGGCGTTTCTCACCGATCGCGGCTTCGACACCACGGTGGAGTCCCAGCAACTCTACGGCGGCAGCGGCTACTGCGTGGAGTGGGGCGCCGAGCAGTACGTGCGCGATGCGCGAATCGCGATGATCTACGAAGGCACCAACGGCATCCAGGCCATGGACCTGGTGGGGCGCAAGCTGTTCCGCAATCAGGGGCGTTACGTCAAGCGCTTCGCGAGTCTCATGCAGGCCGATCTGGGCGAGCGCCCCGACCCCGCGCTGGCCGATGCCCACACCCGCGCGACGCTGGCGCTGGTACTGCTCGAGAACGTCACCGTCGATCTGCTGCAACGCGCCAAGAATCGTCCCGAGGAACTGGGCGCCGCGGCCGCCGACTATCTCTCGCTGTTCGGCCATGTCGCCTATGCCTGGATGTGGTGGCGCATGATGCGCGCGGCCCAGCACGGTCTGGAGACTCAGGGGCCCTCCGGCGAGGCCTTCTACCGGGCCAAGCTGGCGGTGGGGCGTCACTATCTGACCCGCATGCTGCCGCGTATCGAAGCCCTCGAGCGTCAGATCGAGGCGGGCGCCGAGCCGCTGATGGCCCTGCCCGAGGAGGCCTTCCATCCGCAGGGCTGAGACGCCATGATCCCGCGCCCGAGACTCCATTAGCGGGGCGTGTTATAACGACGTCGGACTCGAGACGGCAGGCAGGGCGGGCCGACGGTGATCTGAGCGATGGGGCGGCGGGACATGGTGACAACGTGGCGGCGAATCCAGGCGGCGTGCTGGCGGCTCGTGGCGGGCGAGGCCTTGTCGCCGTTGCAACGCATGCACCTGGCTTTCCTGTTCGTCGCCGCCTTGACCGCCGCCATCTCCGGGGTCTTCAACGTCATCGTCGGGCTGAGTTCGCCGACCTATGCCCTGGTGCTCGAGGGCATCGCCCTGGCCGTGCTGTGGATGTGGTATCGCTCGCGCTGGCATGGCGACGTGGTGCGCATGGCCTGGTGGTTCTGCCTGCTGGCGATCTTCGGCATCATGCCGCTGAACTGGTTGTTCAACCAGGGCATGAGCGGCCCCACCTCGATGTTCTTCCTGATGGGCGCGGCCTACGCGCTGGGTGTGATCCCGTCCTGCGGCTTCCGGCGCTGGGTCGTGCTGGCGGGAATCGTGGGCATGCCGCCGCTGATGATTCTGCTCGAGTATCACCACCCGGGTTGGGTGACGGATTATCCCGACCGGTTTTCCCGGGCACTGGACCTGGGGGTGAGCTATCTGATGAACGTGGCCATTCTGCTGATCCTGGTCAGCGGTCATCTGAAGCGGGTCCGTCGCGAGCAGCGAGTGAGTCGCCGTTACGCCGAGCGGCTGCGGGAACTGGCACGACGCGACAGCCTGACGGGGCTTCTCAATCATGCGGCCTTCCACGAACGGGTCGCCATCCGGCAGGGCGAGTGTCGACACGAGGGCACCTCGGCGGCGCTGCTGACCTACGATCTCGATCATTTCAAATGGCTCAACGATACCCATGGCCACCCCTATGGCGACACGGTCATCGTCCGCTTCGCCGACTGTCTGAACGACGTCGCGCGCGATTTCGGTGCCGTGGTGGGGCGTTGCGGCGGCGAGGAGTTCTCGGTCCTGATCGCGCCGGCGACACCGGCGGAGATGCTGGCCTTCGATACCCGATTGCGTGAGACGTGTCGGGCGCGGCCGCTCGCCCACGGCGATATCCGGTTCAGCGGGGGTGGCGCCCTGCTGGAAACGGACGGGCCGGTCAGCCGCTGGTTCGAGCGGGCCGATCGCTCCCTGTATGCCGCCAAGTCGGCGGGCCGACAGCGTTTCTCGATGGATGACTCGCTGGATAACGAGTGCCTGCCCGGATAAGAGGGTGCTTACAAATTAGGCGAGCGAAGGCAAGACAAGGCAAAATCGGCCGAAAAAGCGGAGTTTACACGGGGTAAATGAGCATTTTGAGGCCGATTTTAACGCCGTATTGTCGAGCGCAGGCATTTTGTAAACACCCTCTAAGAACGCCTCTCACAACCGATAGACGAAGTGAGCTTCTCCGGCGGCAGGACGTCGCGAGGGCGCTGTGAACCCCTCCCTGGGCGCTACCTTTGCCATCCATGGCAAAGGACCCTCGCTTTGCCCCGCCACCGGTGCCCATCATCAGAGGGTTTGGAGATGCATTCCAAGCCCTCCTGCTCCTTTCCAGCCCTTGCCGTGGACGCGCCCGAATCCCCCGCGTTACCGGGGCGGGTGCGTCTTTCCAGGACGCCCGGCCGTCGCTGCACCACCATGGCGCGACGCGCTGCCCGATTTCGGGCGCTTTCCGAACCCGAGGCACACACCATGCACCATCATGGGGCGTCGAGGGGCCGCAGTGTGACTGTCATGATTCTGTAAGTCTCTAAATTCAAAGAGTTAATGGAGGATTCCAGGAGGTTGGCATGCCCCTTGCGCTTTGTGAGGTGATGGCTCCGTGAATGGGGGCGCTCGTCGCTGGACACGATGAACAACCATAAACGCAAGGAGACTCAAGTGAACGCATCCAAGTCCCATCGCTGGATCGCCGCCGGCCTGCTCGGCCTGGGTATCTCGGTTCCCGCCCTGGCCCAGGAGGACACCATCAAGGTCGGCATTCTCCACTCGCTGTCGGGCACCATGGCGATCAGCGAGTCGACGCTCAAGGACGAAATGCTGATGCTGATCCAGCAGCAGAACGACCAGGGCGGCCTGCTCGGCAAGCAGCTGGAGCCGGTGGTGGTGGACCCGGCCTCGGACTGGCCGCTGTTCGCCGAGAAGGCCCGTCAGCTGCTGGCCAAGGACAAGGTCGACGTGATCTTCGGCAACTGGACCTCGGCCTCGCGCAAGGCGGTCCTGCCGGTGGTCGAGGAACTCGACGGTCTGCTGTTCTACCCGGTGCAGTACGAGGGCGAGGAGTCTTCCGAGAACATCTTCTACACCGGCGCGGCGCCCAACCAGCAGGCGATTCCGGCCGTCGACTACCTGATGAACAATGTCGGCGTGCAGCGCTGGGTGCTCGAGGGCACCGATTACGTCTACCCGCGCACCACCAACAAGATCCTCGAGACCTATCTCAAGGAGCACGGGGTCGCCGACGACGACATCATGATCGACTACACCCCGTTCGGTTATTCGAACTGGCAGAACATCGTCTCCAACATCAAGCAGTTCGGCAGCCAGGGCAAGAAGACCGCCGTGGTCTCGACGATCAACGGCGACGCCAACGTGCCGTTCTATCGTGAGCTGGCCAACCAGGGCATCGACGCCGCCGACATCCCGGTCATGGCCTTCTCGGTGGGCGAACAGGAGTTGTCGGGTATCGATACCGCGCCCTTGGTCGGTCAACTGGCGGCCTGGAACTACTTCATGAGCGTCGATACCGACGCCAACTACGACTTCATCGACGACTGGATCGCCTACAACGACGGCGACGACACCGTGGTCACCAACGATCCGATGGAAGCCCATTACATCGGCTTCAACATGTGGCTGCAGGCGGTCAAGAAGGCCGGAACCACCGACGTCGATGCGGTCAAGGACGCGATCATCGGGGTCACCGTGCCCAACCTGTCGGGTGGCTACGCGACGATGATGCCCAACCACCACATCACCAAGCCGGTGATGATCGGCGAGATCCAGGACAACGGGCAGTTCTCGGTGGTCTGGCAGACGCCGTCCACCGTGGCCGGCGATGCCTGGTCCGACTACCTGCCGGGCTCGCGGGATCTGATCAGCGACTGGCGCAAGCCGCTCGAGTGCGGCAACTACAACGTGGTCGAAAAGACCTGCGGCGGCAGCGCCGAGGAAACCGCCAGTCAGTAAGACGGGCGCGATCCCCCGGCCGTGCCCGTCACGGCCGGTCCCGACAACCGTCGGAATCGGCAGCGTGCCCTCGGTGCCAATTCCGCGACACGCCACTCGAAGGATTCCCGCATGACGCTCTTGCGGACCATTACCGCGACCCTGATGCTGGGTTGTCTCATCGCCCTGGGCACGGGCAACGCCCTGGCTCGGGACGCCGCCTCGCCCCAGCAGGCGCCGGACGAATTGCGCGCCCTGGCCGCCGATTCCTACGCCGCCAAGGCCCGGGCCATCAAGGATCTCGTCGCCAGTCAGGCGCCGCGTACCCGCGTCTGGCTCCAGGCACTGCTCGACGGCAAGCTGCAGCGGCTGGAGGAGGACGGTCGCTTCGTGATCGTCACCGACAACCGAGGCCGTGACTGGACGGTAATCGATGCCGTCGACGACGCCCCGCTGGGCGAGGTCTCGCGGCGCCACATCGACCGCATCACCATCAACAACGCCCTGCGCAATCAACTGCGCAGCGCGATGGCGATTCTCGATCTCGATGCCGATGATCCGGCCGAACGCCTGGCCAGTGCCGATCGTCTGATCGGCGAGGTCGACGCCGACCTGGCCGAGCCCCTGGCAGCACGCCTCGACGCCGAGAGCGACGGCGACGTGCGCGCCAAGCTGGCCCAGGCGCTGGCCCTCTACCGATTGCAGTCGGGCGATGCCGCGCAGATCGATGCCGCCATCGACACCCTCTCCGGCAGCCTCAATCCCACCGTGCGCGCCGCGCTCGCCCAGGTCGCCCGGGGCGACGGCGAGGCCGCCGAGGCGGCCCGCCAGGCGCTGGCCGGCATCGAGCAGGCGCTCAAGCTCAACCACGCCGCCGAGACGCTCTATTTCGGCCTCAGCCTGGGCTCGGTGCTGGTGCTGGCGGCGATCGGCCTGGCGATCACCTTCGGCGTGATGGGCGTGATCAACATGGCCCACGGCGAGCTGATCATGCTCGGCGCCTACACCACCTGGATGCTCCAGCAACTGCTGCCCGGCCAGCCCGGCCTGGCGCTGATCCTGGCGATCCCCGCCGGCTTCCTGGTGTCGGCGCTGGTCGGCGTGATCATCGAGCGCAGCGTGATCCGCTTTCTCAAGGGGCGGCCGCTGGAAACCTTGCTGGCGACCTTCGGCGTCAGCCTGATCCTGCAGCAACTGGTGCGCACGGTGATCTCGCCGCTCAACCGTACCGTGGTCACGCCGGAGTGGATGAGCGGCTCGCTGGTGGTCAACGAGGCGCTGTCGCTGACCCTCAACCGGCTCTACGTGCTGGGCTTCGCGCTGGTGGTGTTCGCGGCGCTGATGCTGGTGATGCGCCGCACCCGGCTGGGCCTGGAAGTGCGCGCGGTGACCCAGAACCGCACCATGGCCCGGGCCATGGGGATTCACGCCACCCGCGTCGACATCCTCACCTTCGCCCTGGGCTCCGGGGTCGCCGGACTCGCCGGGGTGGCGCTGTCGCAGCTGACCAACGTCGGCCCCAACCTGGGCCAGAACTACATCATCGATTCCTTCATGGTGGTGGTGTTCGGTGGCGTGGGTAACCTGTGGGGCACGCTGGTGGCCGGCATGTCGCTGGGCGTGATCAACCAGGTGATCGAGCCCTGGGCCGGCGCGGTGCTGGCCAAGGTGATCGTACTGGTGTTCATCATCCTGTTCATTCAGAAGCGCCCGCGCGGGTTGTTCCCGCAGAAGGGCCGCGCGGCGGAGGGCTGAGCCATGAACTGGTTTCTCAAGCCGGCCACGGAGCGCTCGACGCAATGCTTCGTCGGCGTGCTGATCGTCGCCCTGGCGGTGGTCTGCGTGCTCAACCTGGCGCTGCCGACGGCCAATCCCCTGCATGTCTCGACCTACACGGTGGCACTGCTCGGCAAGTATCTGTGCTATGCGCTGCTCGCCGTGGCGGTCGATCTGGTGTGGGGCTACCTGGGCATCCTGAGCCTCGGCCACGGCGCCTTCTTCGCCCTCGGCGGCTACGCCATGGGCATGTACCTGATGCGCCAGATCGGCGATCGCGGCGTCTACGGCGATCCGGTGCTGCCGGATTTCATGGTGTTCCTCAACTGGGATCACCTGCCGTGGTACTGGCAGGGCTTCGACATGGCCGGATTCGCCTTCCTGATGGTGCTGCTGGCGCCGGGTCTGCTGGCGCTGGTGTTCGGCTTCCTGGCGTTTCGCTCGCGGGTCACCGGGGTGTATCTGTCGATCATCACTCAGGCGTTGACCTTCGCGCTGATGCTGGCGTTCTTCCGCAACGAGATGGGCTTCGGCGGCAACAACGGCCTGACCGACTTCAAGGAACTGCTGGGCTTCCCGATCAGTGCCGACGGCACCCGCCTGGGCCTGTTCCTGGCTTCCGGCGTTGCGCTGGGGCTCGGCTACTGGCTGTGTCGGGCGATCGTTGCCAGCAAGCTGGGGCGGGTCTGCGTGGCGTCGCGGGATGCCGAGGCACGGGTGCGCTTCATCGGCTATCGGGTCGAGCGCGTGCAGCTTTTCGTGTTCGTCGTCTCGGCGATGCTCGCCGGTGTCGCCGGCGCGCTCTACGTGCCGCAGGTGGGGATCATCAACCCCAGCCAGTTCTCGCCGCTGTTCTCCATCGAGATCGTCGTCTGGGTGGCGCTGGGCGGCCGCGCCACGCTCTACGGCGCGGTGATCGGGGCGATCCTGGTCAACTACGCCAAGACGGTGTTCACCGGGGTGATGCCCGATGCCTGGCTGTTCGCCCTGGGCGGGCTCTTCGTGGTCTGTACCGTGCTGTTGCCGCGCGGCCTGGCGGGCCTGATGCAGTGGCGCCGCAACGCGTCACGCCATGACGAGCGGACGACGGAGGCGACGGCATGAGCATCCTGCAATCACTGGCCGATCGCGAACGGGTCTTCGATTTCCTGATTCCCGACGCCTCGCCGGTCGACGTGCGCCACGGGCCGATCCTCTATCTCGAGGACGTCAGCGTCAGCTTCGACGGCTTCAAGGCGATCGACGATCTCAACCTGACCATCGACGACGGCGAGCTGCGCTGCATCATCGGCCCCAACGGGGCCGGCAAGACCACCATGATGGACATCATCACCGGCAAGACGCGGCCCGATCGCGGGCAGGTGTGGTTCGGCAGCCGCCACAACCTGCTGACGATGAACGAGCCCGAGATCGCCACCCTGGGAATCGGCCGCAAGTTCCAGAAGCCCACGGTGTTCGAGGCGCTCGGCGTGTTCGAGAATCTCGAACTGGCGATGAGCGCCGACAAGCGCGTGCTGCCGACGCTCACCGCGCGACTCTCCGGCGCGGCCCGCGATCGCATCGACGAGGTGCTGTCGCTGATCGGCCTCGATGCCCAACGCCGCCGACCGGCGGGAATCCTGTCCCACGGCCAGAAGCAGTGGCTGGAGATCGGCATGCTGCTGATGCAGCGCCCGCGCCTGCTGCTGGTCGACGAGCCGGTGGCGGGCATGACCGAACAGGAGATGGAGCGTACCGGCGAGCTGCTCACCAGTCTGGCCGGCAAGCAGTCCGTGGTGGTGGTCGAGCACGACATGGGCTTCGTGCGCTCGATCGCCCGCAAGGTCACGGTACTGCACCAGGGCAGCGTGCTGGCCGAGGGCAGCATGGATCAGGTATCCAGCGACCCGCGGGTGGTCGAGGTCTATCTCGGGGAGGAGGCGTGATGCTGGCCATCGACACGCTCAACCAGTTCTACGGCGAGAGCCACACCCTGTGGGATCTGTCGCTCGACGTGCCCAGTGGGCAATGCACCTGCGTGATGGGCCGCAACGGGGTGGGCAAGACCACGCTGCTCAAGTGCGTGATGGGCGAAGTGCCGATCAAGACTGGCGAACTCACCTATGATGGAGAGATCCCGCTGACCCGCCGGCGTCTCGAGGATCGCTCGCGCCTGGGGATCGGCTACGTGCCCCAGGGCCGCCAGATCTTCCCGCTGCTGACGGTGGAGGAAAACCTGCGCACCGGGCTGGCGGCGCGCCGCGACGGCGCGAAGCGCATCCCCGAGCGGATCTACGAGCTGTTTCCGGTGCTCTGGGAGATGCGCCATCGCCGTGGCGGCGATCTGTCCGGCGGCCAGCAGCAGCAGTTGGCGATCGGCCGGGCTCTGGTGCTCGAGCCTCGGTTGCTGATCCTCGACGAGCCGGGCGAGGGCATTCAGCCCAATATCGTCGCCGAGATCGGCGAGGTGATCCGCAAGCTCAATCGCGAGGACGGCATGACCGTGCTGCTCGCCGAACAGAAGCTGCCGTTCGTGCGCAAGTACGCCGATCGCTTCGTGATCCTCGATCGCGGCCGGCCGGTGGCGCAGGGCGCCATCGACGAGCTCGGCGACGACCTGATCAAACGACACCTGACCGTATGACGCTGTTTCACGATCTCACCCCGGCGCGATGCGCCGTCGCCCGCCACGACTCGGGCCATCGTTTCGATGCCGAGCGGCGCTGGGCGGCCTCGCTCGAACTGGGGTTCGCCGCCGGCGAGCGGGGTACGCGGCTGATCAAGACACGCCACGCCGGCCCGTTGCGCGTCCAGCGCCCCTTCTATCCGGAAGGGCGCGACGCCGGAGCCCCTTGCCATGTCTACCTGCTGCATCCCCCGGGCGGGCTGGTGAGCGGTGACGCCCTGGCCATCGACGTGGACGTCGCGGGGAATGCCCACGCGCTGCTGACCACGCCGGCCGCCGCCAAGCTCTACCGCGCCGACAGCCAGGGCGTGAGCTGGAGCCAGCACGTCCGGCTGGGGGTCGCCGAGGGCGGCACGCTGGAGTGGCTGCCCCAGGAGACCCTGGCCTTCGACGGTTCGCGTGGCAGTCAGTCGACGACCATCGAGCTCGCCGGTGGCGCCCGTTGCCTGGGTTGGGAGCTCATGGCGCTGGGCCGGCCGGCCAGCCGCTTGCCGTTCGCAAGCGGCCGGGTCGAGCAACGCTTTCGCCTGACCCGCGACGGCCTGCCCTTGTGGCTGGAGCGTCAGCCCCTCGATCCCCGGCATCCGCGTTTTCAGGGGCGCTGGGGGCAGGGCGGGGCGACGGTGCAGGCCACGCTGTGGGCGGTGGGCCTCGACGCGCCGCGCTCGGCCGTCGAAGCGTTGCGCGAGGCATTACCCGCGTCAGCGTGCTGGGCGGCGACCCAGCGCAACGACGTGCTGCTGCTGCGCTATCTCGGCGACTCCCGCAACGCCGCCTGGGATCTCTGCCGGCGCGCCTGGGAATGCCTGCGTCCGCGCCTCGTCGGCCGCGAGGCGCAGGCGCCGCGCATCTGGGCCACCTGACCCGACACGCCAGTATCAATCACGCAGAACAGCGACGAGAGGAACGATCACCATGGAACTCACGCCCCGCGACAAGGACAAGCTGCTGCTGTTCTCCGCCGCGCAGCTCGCCGAGCGCCGCCGCAACCGTGGCCTCAAACTCAATTACCCGGAGGCCGTGGCGCTGATCAGCTTCGAGATCCTCGAGGGTGCCCGCGACGGCAAGAGCGTCGCCGAGTTGATGAGCGAGGGTCGCGAGATCCTGACCCGTGACGACGTGATGGACGGCGTGGCGGAAATGGTCGACGAGGTACAGGTCGAAGCGACATTTCCGGATGGAACAAAGCTCGTGACCGTGCATAACCCAATTGTCTAAGGAGCTCGCCATGATTCCCGGTGAATACCAATTGAAGGACGGTGAGATCGAGCTCTGCGCGGGACGCAGCCGGATCACCGTCGAGGTCGCCAATACCGGTGACCGGCCGGTCCAGATCGGCTCGCATTACCATTTCGCCGAGGCCAACCCGGCGCTGGTCTTCGATCGCGCCGCCGCGCGCGGCTATCGTCTCGACGTGGCCGCGGGCACGGCGATTCGCTTCGAGCCCGGCCAGAGTCGCGAGGTCACGCTGATTCCCTACGTCGGTCGGCGGCATGTCTACGGCTTTCGCGGCGAGGTCATGGGCTCGCTCTCTAACGCGCCCGAGGCCGCGCGAACTGACGCGCCCGAGGCCGCGCGAACTGACGCGCCCGAGGCCGCGCGAAAAGCGCAAAAGCCTGATGAAGGAGGCCAACCATGAAGCCTGCTAGCACGATCACGCGCCAGGCCTATGCCGACATGTACGGCCCGACCGTGGGCGATCGCGTGCGCCTCGGCGACACCGAGCTGTGGATCGAGGTCGAGCGGGATCATACCCATTACGGCGACGAGGTGAAGTTCGGCGGCGGCAAGGTCATCCGCGACGGCATGGGCCAGAGCCAGCGCAACGACGCCGCGGTGATGGACACCGTGATCACCAACGCGCTGATTCTCGACTGGTGGGGCATCGTCAAGGCCGACGTGGGGGTCCAGGGCGGGCGCATCGCCGCCATCGGCAAGGCCGGCAACCCCGATACCCAGCCGGACGTGACGATCGTCATCGGCCCCGGCACCGAGGTCATCGCCGGCGAGGGCAAGATCCTCACCGCCGGCGGCATCGACGCGCACATTCACTTCATCTGTCCGCAGCAGGTGGAAGAAGCCCTGATGAGCGGCGTGACCACCATGCTCGGCGGCGGCACCGGCCCGGCCACGGGGTCGAACGCCACCACCTGCACGCCGGGCGCCTGGCACATCGGCACCATGCTCCAGGCGGTCGACGAACTGCCCATGAACATCGGCCTGCTCGGCAAGGGCAACGCCAGCCTGCCCGAGGCGCTGGAAGCGCAGCTCGAGGCCGGCGCCATGGGCCTCAAGCTCCACGAGGACTGGGGCACCACGCCGGCCTCGATCGACAACTGCCTGAGCGTGGCCGAGCGTTACGACGTGCAGATCGCCATTCATACCGACACGCTCAACGAATCGGGGTTCGTCGAGGATACCCTGGCGGCGTTCAAGGAGCGCGGCATTCACACCTACCACACCGAAGGGGCGGGGGGCGGCCATGCCCCGGACATCATCACCGCCTGTTCCAAGGACTACGTGCTGCCGTCGTCGACCAACCCCACCCGGCCCTACACGGTGAATACCATCGACGAGCATCTCGACATGCTGATGGTCTGCCACCACCTGGACCCCAACATTCCCGAGGACGTGGCCTTCGCCGACTCGCGCATCCGCCGCGAGACCATTGCCGCCGAGGACATCCTCCACGACCTGGGGGTGATCTCGATGATCGCGTCGGACTCCCAGGCCATGGGGCGGGTCGGCGAGGTGATCTGCCGCACCTGGCAGACCGCGCACAAGATGAAGGTCCAGCGCGGCCTGCTGGCGGAAGACGCCGAACGTGGCGCCGACAATGTCCGCGCCCGGCGCTACATCGCCAAGTACACCATCAACCCGGCGATCACCCACGGCATCGCCCACGAGGTCGGTTCGGTGGAGGTCGGCAAGCTCGCCGACCTGGTGCTCTGGTCGCCGGCCTTCTTCGGCGTCAAGCCGGCGCTGATCGTCAAGGGCGGGATGATCGCCGCCGCGCCGATGGGTGACGCCAACGCCTCGATCCCCACGCCGCAGCCGGTGCATTACCGGCCGATGTTCGGCGCCTTCGGCAAGGCGGCCAGTGCGACGCGACTGAGTTTCGTCAGCCAGGCCGCCATCGATGCCGGGATCCAGGCGCGGCTGGGGCTGGCAAGCCGCCTTTCGGCGTGTCGCGACGTACGTGGCGTGCGCAAGGGTGACATGAAGCTCAACGACGCCTGTCCGCAGCTCGAGGTCGACCCGCAGACCTACGAGGTGCGCTGCGACGGCGAGCTGCTGACCTGCGAGCCGGCCACCGAGCTGCCGCTGGCGCAGCGCTATCACTTATTTTAAAGCCACCACGCTCGAGGTTCGGTGGGAGGGAACTCGTTCCCGACGGTTTGACTGGCCAAATCGCGAATAAATTCGCTCCCGCACCTGACCTGCGGTGATGAGGTGAAACATGTGGAAACTGATCGAACGGCTGGGCCCCGTTGCCGCTGACGAGGCGGCCGATACCCTGACGTTGACCTATGAGTTGCGTATTCGCGGGCGTCTGCGGGCGACCAGCGATGGCGGACGCGATCTGGGGTTGTTCCTGGATCGCGGGCCGGTGCT
Organism: Modicisalibacter sp. MOD 31.J; assembly: GCF_020147985.1. NCBI lineage: Bacteria > Pseudomonadati > Pseudomonadota > Gammaproteobacteria > Oceanospirillales > Halomonadaceae > Modicisalibacter > Modicisalibacter sp. MOD 31.J. Next base: position 25,357 of record NZ_JAGXFF010000002.1, read on the forward strand.
GCGCGACGGCGAAGGGCTCCGCGCCGAGAGCGGCGAGATCGTGCGGATCGTTGCCGCCCCCGAACCGGTCGCCACCGCCTGGGTCACGGCGGGGCTGCCCCTGGCCAGGCTGGCCTATCACCTGGGCAATCGTCACGTGACGCTGGCGCTGGGCGGCGACGACCGCCAGGGCTGGGTGCGTTTCGCGCCGGATCACGTGCTGGAGGAACTGGCGCAACGGCTGGGCGCGCGGATCGAACACCACGCGGCGCCGTTCGATCCCGAACCCGGCGCCTACACGCTCGGTGGGCATTCTCACGGCCATGGGCATTCCCACGACCATGATCACGACCGGGCGCATGACCATGCCCACTGAGGCGCCACGTGATCCGTTGGCGCTGGCCGGGCTGCTGCAGCTTGTCAGCCCGGCGCTGCCGATCGGCGCCTTCGCCTGGTCGCAGGGGCTGGAAAGTGCCTTCGAGCTCGACTGGGTCCGCGACGAAGCCACGCTCGAGGCCTGGCTCGCCGGCGTGCTCGATGACGGCCTGACGCGTTGCGAGCTGCCGGTACTGGCCCGGGCGCAGCGCGCCTGGGCGGCGGGCGATGGCGAGGCGCTGGTCCATTGGAATGTCTGGCTCGCGGCCAACCGGGAAACCGCCGAACTGCTCGAGGAGGAGCGCCGCCTGGGTGCCGCGCTGGTCCGCCTGCTGGGGAATCTGGACCTGCTGCCCCGGACGGCACCGTTACCCGAGTCACCGGGTTATGTGGTGATGTTCGCCGCCGCCGCCGAGCGGCGCGGCGTGGCCATCGAGGAGACGCTGCTGGGGTTCGCCTGGGCCTGGCTGGAGAACCAGCTGACGGTGGCCTGCAAGGCACTGCCGCTCGGCCAGACCGCGGCGCAACGCATCATCGAGCGCCTGCGTCCGCGACTCGCCGAGGCGGTCGATACGGCACTCGCGCTCGACGACGAGGAACTCGGTCCGGCACTGCCGGGGCTGGCGCTGGCCAGCGCCCTGCACGAGACGCAGTATTCGCGACTGTTTCGAAGCTGATGATGCTGGGCGTTAAAAAAAGAGGGAAGAGGGAAGAGGGAAGAGGGAAGAGGGAAGAGGGAAGAGGGAAGAGGGAAGAGGGAAGAGGGAAGCCAGGCGAGTTCCGGATGTGAAGCGCCGTTCTGTCTTCTTCTCGCGGCATCGCCGCGCTTTCTTCATTTCTGTCTCTTATCGATGTGATATTCATGTAAGGAGCAAGACCATGACTCATTGTCTGCGTGTCGGCGTCGGCGGCCCGGTGGGCTCGGGCAAGACGGCGCTGCTGCGTCAGCTGTGCCTGGCGCTGCGCGAGTATTACGACATCGCGGTGGTCACCAACGATATCTATACCCGCGAGGATGCCGACTTCCTGCTCAAGCACGAGGCGCTGCCCGCCGACCGCATCCTCGGGGTCGAGACCGGCGGCTGCCCGCACACCGCGATCCGCGAGGACGCCTCGATGAACCTCGCCGCGATCGACGATCTCCAGGCACGCCATCCCGATCTGGAACTGGTGCTGGTCGAATCCGGGGGCGACAACCTCTCGGCGACCTTCAGCCCCGAGCTGTCCGACCTGACGCTCTACGTGATCGACGTCTCGGCCGGTGACAAGATCCCGCGCAAGGGTGGCCCCGGGATCACCAAGTCGGACCTGCTGATCATCAACAAGATCGACATCGCCGAGTACGTCCATGCCTCGCTGGAGGTGATGGATCGCGATGCCCGCACGATGCGCGGTGAACGGCCGTTCGTGTTCACCAACCTCCACGACGGCGTGGGGCTCGAGACCATCATCGCCTTCATTCTCGAACGCGGCATGCTGCCGGAGCGCCGGCCGCCGGAGCGCCGTCCGGAAGCGACCGCCGATTCGCGCACCACCGCCATCGACTGACACCGATTGACCCGACAAGGAGCTCGACATGCCCTCGCAAGCCCTCTCATCGCGTACCCTGGCCCGGTTTCTGGCCCCCGCGGCCCTGTTGGTCAGTGCCTCGGCTCTCGCCCATCCCGGCGCCCTGGGGCACACCCACGGCGGCAGTTTTCTGGCGGGATTGCTGCACCCGCTGACCGGGCTCGATCATCTGCTGGCGATGGTAGCCATCGGGCTGTGGAGCGTCCGTCAATCGTCGACGTTACGCCGCGTCATGCCGCTGCTGATCGCCCTGGGCATGATCGCCGGCGCCGCTCTTGCCTGGGCCGGCGTGCCGCTGGTGGGGGTCGAGTTCGGCATTGCCTCCAGCGTGTTGCTGGCCGGCATTCTGGTCGCCTGCCTGGTGCGCCTGCCGACGCTGGCCGGCGGCACGCTGGTGTTCGCCTTTATCCTGCTCCACGGCCATGCCCACGGCAGCGAGCTGGCGCCGGGCGCCTCGGCGCTGACCTATGCGGCGGGTTTCTTGATCGCCAGTGTGACGATCACCCTCGGCGGCAGGCTGCTGGGCGGTTGGCTCGAGCGGCATGACAGCCGCTGGGTGCGCGGCCTGGGCGTTGCCATCGCCGGCGCCGGTGGTGCGATGCTGATGAGCTGAGGGCCCCGCCGCTATACAAGGCCCCCTGCAAGGCCCCGGCTAGAGGATCGTCGCCGGGGCGTAGGCATCCGGTTCAGCGGCTCACGTCGCGAAAGCGCGCGTTGACGAAACAGTAGATGGCGTAGGCCATCAGCCCCAGGGCTACCAGCCCCAGCAGCCAGGGGCCGAAGGGCTGGCGCGCCAGGACGTTCAAGGCACCGCCGAGGCCCTGGGCCTGGCTGGGGTTGGCCTGGATGGCGGCGACGACCAGGAAGCCGCCGATGATCAGGAATACCGCTCCCCGGGCGCACAACCCCCAGCGAGTGGCTGCCTCGGCCAGGCGCTGCTGAGCCTCGCTCATCTCGATCATGTGCCAGTTCTTGAGATAGGAACGCTTGATCGCCCGCCAGACCTGGCGCAGGCCGACGCCGGCAAAGCCGATACCGATCGCCAGCACCAGCAGCACGCCGCCCGGGTGGCTCATCAGCTCCGCCGTACGGTCGGTGGTCGAGGTGCTGCCGGTGACGGCGTTACGCAGCAGGTTGGCGCAGTACAGTGCCAGCCCGGCATAGATGCCGCCACTGATCAGAAAGCCCAGTCGCGTGGCCAGGCCGCGAAGGCCATGCCCCAGATGCTCGGTATCCAGCAGGGCCTGAACCGCGCGCCAGATGGCGTAGCCCAGCAGGCCGATGCCCAGCAGGGCCAGCATCACGCTGCCGAAGGGCTGCCCGGCCAGGTGATTGATGGCCTCCTTGGTACCGACATTGCTGCCGCCGAGCCCGGCGGCAGCAAGGCTGGCGAGACCGCCGACGATCAGGTAGACCACCCCCTTGGCCACGTAACCGCAGCGGGCGATGACCTTGATGGCCGGCATCATGACGTGCGAATGAAGATTCACAAGCGCTCCTTGCTTGGTATCGTCCTTGCCTTGCCACGGCGAACTCAGGCTTGGCCGGCACCGGCGCCGCCACCGTCGGCCACCCAGCGCTTGTGGGTCGCCAGTGGCTGCAACAGGTCCAGGACGATCAGATACTCGGTGAGGTTATCGTCGACCAGCACATAGAAGCCCGACTGGGTGTCGGCCTTCACCTCGATCAGGTAGCGGACCCCCTCCAGCGCCGTTCGGTAGGCATCGTTCGGGAGTGCCTCGCCGGTCGACACGTGCACGGTATAGGCATCGGCGACGGTTTCATAGGGCCGGTACCCGGCCTTGTCGAGAAAGGCCGAAAACGACATCGGCTCGTTGGTCGGTTCCTCGTGGACCAGCTCGGCCAGGGTGTTGCAGCGTTTGACCAGCTTGCCGTCACTGTGGCGATAGACGCCCCAGCCCGGTACGTCGTCTCTCAGCATCGTCATTCTCCGGCAGCGTCAGGGTCGTTTCAGTGTAAGTGTCGCCGTGGGGCCGCACAAAGGGTGGTTTTCACGCTGGCAACCGACGGGCGCGCCTCGTCGCGAGTTGGCCACGACGGGATACGCGATTGCCACAAGGGTTCGTGTCGCCAGGGGGAGACATTGCAAGTCGTTGTTTTAGAGAAGATTAATCGATGGTTCATGGAGGGCGTCCTGTCCCGGCAACAGAACTTCGACCAAAGGCGAAAATACGTGGCTCAAGCGAGAGTCTTTGTAGCGATTTTTAATTTTAAATCATTGTTTTTATTGTTTTATTAAGGTTTCTGGCATGGCTTTCGCTATAGGTGGGGTGAGCGGCGAGGCGATGGCCCGGGTGTTACGCAAGACCCCGAAATCGCGTAGCAACTCGAGTGGTCGTCCTCTCGTTCATTGCGATGTGTGACTTAGGTTGCGATGAGACGGCACCGCCTTCGGGCAAGGAATGGTGCTTCGGGAACGGATTCCCCGGCAAGGACGCCACCCCGAATTGCAATGTCCCGCCCATGGCGGGGCGGCAATGGAAGCGTCGACATCTTCGGCGTTTCACCGGGCTTCGGCCCTCAGACATCCCGTTAGTCCCGGGGTGTATCGTGACCCTTCAGTTCCCTGCGTACCTGGGACCGCCACTTGGCGGTCCTTTTTTTCGTTGTCTCGAGACCTCTCGCACGGCTACTCGCGCCCGGGCTTTTCCCGCACCGTCCCATGGGGGCCATGAATCACCAGGTCGACGCCATCGCGCTCGGCCCAGGCCCGACCCTGGGCGATTGCCTCGGCGGGATCCGCGAAGTGCTCTTCGCGTCGTTCGACCTCGCCCTGACGAACGTCCCATTCCTCGTCGTGTGCTGTCACGTGGACTTCCGCTGTCATCTCACGGCCTCCCTTGACCGGTTGCGCAATGCTTCCAGCGTGGTTCGCCTGATCCGACAAGGCTGTAGCGATTTGTCAGCTGCGGGTTGAAATGGGTAAGCCGACACAGCGGTCGGCTTATTCCACGCGACCCAGCAGCAGGAATTCGAGCAGGGCCTTCTGAGCATGCAAGCGGTTGCCGGCTTCCTGCCAGACCACCGCACGCGGGTCGTCGAGCAGGGTCTCGCTGATCTCCTCGCCACGGTGGGCGGGCAGGCAGTGCAGGAACACCACGTCGTCGGCGGCGGTGTCGAGCATCGCCTCGCTGACCTGGAAGCCGGCGAAGGCCTTGGCCCGCTTGGCCTGCTCCTCCTCCTGACCCATCGAGGCCCAGACATCGGTGGTCACCAGGTCGGCGTCGATCACGGCCTGGCGAGGGTCGCGCAGGATCGTGACACGCTCGCCCGCCGTGGCGAGGATCGCCGGGTCGGGGTCGTAGCCTTCCGGGCAGCAGACGCGCAACTGGAAATCGAACTGGCGGGCGGCATTGATCCACGAATGGCACATGTTGTTGCCATCGCCGATCCACACCGCGGTCTTGCCTCGGACCGCGCCGCGGCACTCGGTCCAGGTCATCACGTCGGCAAGCAGCTGACAGGGATGGTAGTCGTCGGTCAAGGCGTTGATCACCGGCACCGTGCTCGCCGCGGCGAACGTCTCGAGGCCGGCATGCGAGAAGGTGCGGATCATCACTGCATCGACCATTTCCGAGAGCACCCGGGCGGTATCGCCGATCGGCTCGCCGCGGCCGAGCTGGGTATCCCGGGAGGAGAGAAACAGCGCATGGCCGCCGAACTGGGCCATCGCCGTCTCGAACGACACCCGGGTACGGGTCGAGGATTTCTCGAAGATCATCGCCAGGGTGCGGTTGGAAAACGGCGTATAGGTCGGGCCGTGGGTCTTGAGGCCGTTCTTGATGGTGATCGCCCGGCGGATCAGGTAGCCGAGTTCCTCCGGGGAGAGATCCAGCAGGGTCAGAAAGTGACGTGTGGCCATGGCAAGCTCCTGTGATCGGCGTGCCGCTAACGAAAAGGGCGCCGAGGGGGCTGGCCTGCCAGCACCTCTCGGCGCCCCGGCCGGAATCGAGAGCCGGCCGCGCGAAAAACGATCATCCTAGCGACAGCCGTGGGGCGGCGCAACGCCGGGACGCCTTTGCGGCACGCGCGAGGAGGCTGACGCGGGAAAGCAGGCGCGGGCCGCAGCAGGGCTGTTTTCAGGCCATTGCCCGCGTAGAATGGGGGGTATCGCGCAATCACTCATCACAAACGCGGCCGGCCGACGCTGTCGGCTGCCCCGGCAAGGAACGAGTTCATGAGCACTACCCTCGAGAACATCCAGCAGCAGATCAGCGAGAACCCGATCCTGATCTACATGAAGGGGACGCCGCAGCTGCCCCAGTGCGGTTTCTCGGCACAGACGGTGCAGGCGCTGATGGCCTGCGGCGAGCGCTTTGCCTTCGTCAACGTGCTCGACAATCCGGACATTCGCGCCGAGCTGCCCAAGTACGCCAACTGGCCCACCTTCCCGCAGTTGTGGGTCCATGGTGAACTGGTCGGCGGCTGCGACATCGTCGTCGAGATGTACCAGAACGGCGAGCTGGAAACGCTGATCAAGGACGCCGCGGCCAAGGCCAAGGCGGAGACCGGCGACGACGCCTGACCGGCATCGCCGTCGGCAAGTCGTCGCATCACCCCCGGCCAGTCGTACTGGCCGGGGGTGTTTTTTTGCTGTCACACGCCGCCATTCTCTTCTTACGGCTTACGGCTTACGGCTTACGGCTTACGGCTCGCCGACGCCCTGTTCGCGCTGGGCGAGGTCCCAGCCGCCGAGGTCCTTGAAGCGATTGACGATGGCGCAGAACAGCTCGGCGGTGCGTTCGGTGTCGTAGCGCGCCGAATGCGCCTCGGTGTTGTCGAAATCGATGCCGGCGGCCCGACAGGCGCGGGCGAGCACGGTCTGGCCGTAGACCAGCCCGGACAGCGTGGCGGTATCGAAGCTCGAGAACGGATGGAAGGGGTTGCGCTTGATGCCGCAACGGGACACCGCGGCATTGAGAAAACCGTGATCGAAGGCGGCGTTGTGGCCGACCAGGATCGCCCGGGTGCAGCCGCTGGACTTGATCGCCTTGCGCACCGGACGAAAGATCTCGCCGAGGGCCTCGCTCTCGGGCATCGACACCCGCTGGCGCAGCGGATTGTCGAGATCGATGCCGGTGAAATCCAGCGCCGCCTGATCGATGTTGGCACCTTCGAAGGGGTCGACGTGAAAGGCGTAGGTCTCGTCGGGCATCAGGTTGCCCAGCGGGTCCATGGTCAGGGTCACCGCGGCGATCTCGAGGATCGCGTCACGCTCGGCATTGAAACCACCGGTTTCCAGATCCACCACCACCGGCAGGAAACTGCGAAAACGCTGGGACATCAGCCCGGGGGCGTTCGCTTCGGCCATGCATCTCTCCCGTCAGAGTCGATTCCCTCGCGGTCGCCCCGCGTCACAATGGCCGGGAGTTTAGCATTTTGCACCACGGGCGTCCCCACCGGCGGTGTTCGCCACCCGGGCTGGACGCTATAATCGCTCGCATCTGCACGCGTCCCGGCTGCCGGCCGGCGCCCGTCGTCATCGCGTGCGACGATTCATTGATGACCCCAAAAGGAGCCCCCCTGATGTCCGATGTGAAAAAGGTAGTCCTCGCCTATTCCGGCGGTCTGGACACCTCCGTGATCGTCAAATGGTTGCAGGAGACCTACGACTGCGAGGTGGTGACCTTCACCGCGGACATCGGTCAGGGCGAGGAGGTCGAGCCAGCGCGCGCCAAGGCGCAGGCCCTGGGCGTCAAGGAAGTCTATATCGAGGACCTGCGCGAGGAGTTCGTCCGCGATTACGTCTATCCGATGTTCCGCGCCAACACCATCTACGAAGGCGAGTACCTGCTGGGCACCTCGATCGCCCGCCCGCTGATCGCCAAGCGGCTGATCGAGATCGCCAACGAGACCGGCGCCGACGCCATCTCTCACGGCGCCACCGGCAAGGGCAACGACCAGGTGCGTTTCGAACTGGGCGCCTACGCGCTCAAGCCGGGGGTCAAGGTGATCGCGCCGTGGCGCGAGTGGGACCTGACCTCCCGCGAAAAGCTGATGAACTACTGCGAGCAGCACGACATCCCGGTGGACTTCTCCAAGAGCAAGACGAAGTCGCCCTACTCGATGGATGCCAACCTGCTGCACATCTCCTACGAGGGCGGCATTCTCGAGGACCCGTGGGCCGAGGCCGAGGAAGACATGTGGCGCTGGAGCGTCTCGCCCGAGGCCGCCCCGGATCAGCCGACCTACATCGAGCTGACCTATGAAAGGGGTGACGTCGTCGCCATCGATGGCGAGCGCCTGGCGCCCCACGACGTGCTGTCCCGTCTCAACAAGCTGGGCGGCGACAACGGTATCGGGCGTCTCGATATCGTCGAGAATCGTTACGTGGGCATGAAGTCGCGCGGCTGCTACGAGACCCCGGGGGGCACCATCATGCTGCGTGCTCACCGTGCCATCGAATCGATCACCCTGGACCGCGAGGCTGCCCACCTCAAGGACGAACTGATGCCCAAGTACGCCGAAGTGATCTACAACGGCTACTGGTGGAGCCCGGAGCGCCGGATGCTCCAGGCGGCGATCGACGAGACCCAGACTCACGTCAACGGCGTGGTACGCATCAAGCTCTACAAGGGCAGCGCCACCGTGGTGGGCCGCAAGTCCGACGAGTCGCTGTTCGACGAGTCCATCGCCACCTTCGAGGATGACGCCGGCGCCTACGATCAGAAGGATGCCGAAGGCTTCATCAAGCTCAACGCCCTGCGCCTGCGGATTGCCGCCGGCAAGGGCCGCAGCGCGAACTGAGGCGTCCGCCCCGACTCGTGCGGGGCGAACGCGGGGAGGTGACATGCTCAAGAAACTGATCGGCGGGCTGTTTCGTGGCGGCGACGTCAACGACGAGGAGATGCCCGCCACCGACTATCGCGGTTACCTGATCACGCCCGACCCTCAGGACGCCGGCGGTCAGTACCGTGTCAGCGGCTGGATCCGCAAGCCCGTCGAGGGCGGCGAGACGCTGGAGCATCGCTTCGAGCGCTCCGACGTCCTCGCCTCGCGAGACGCCTGCGTCGAACTCACGGTGCACAAGGCCGAGCGTTTCATCGACGATCTGGGCGACGAGATCTTCGACAAGCGTTGAATGCCGGAGGCTGCTCCCGAAACGGCGCTTCGGCGCCGTTTTTTTCGTCTCGGGAATCGGTGGGCTCGCCGCTGCCGGCGATTGCCGTTAGAGTCGGACCTTGAAGTCGCGCCGACACCGACAGGGGGACGGGCATGATCGAGGTTCATCATCTGGAAAATTCTCGCTCGCAGCGCGTGTTATGGCTGCTCGAGGAGCTGGAACTCGAGTACCGGGTGGTCGAGTACCGCCGCGACCCGCAGACGATGCTGGCGCCGGATTCGCTCAAGCGGGTACATCCCCTGGGCAAGGCGCCGGTGGTCGTCGACGGCGACGTGACCCTGGCCGAATCCGGGGCGATCATCGATTACCTGGTCGAGACCTACGACACCGCGGGCCGGCTGACACCGACCCCGACGACCCCGGAGTGGCGGGCCTACCGCTACTGGCTGCATTATGCCGAGGGATCGGCGATGCCACTGCTGGTGATGTCGCTGGTCTTCACCCGGCTGGCCAAGCCGCCGGTCCCGGCATTGATGCGCCCCTTCGGTCGGCTGCTGGGCAATGGCGTCAAGGCCCAGTATCTGGAGCCCCGGCTTCGCGAGCATCTGGACTTCTGGGAGCAGACGCTGTCGGCGACGACGTGGTTCGCCGGCGAAACCTTCAGTGCCGCCGACATCCAGATGAGCTTTCCGCTGCTGGCGTGTGAATCGCGGGGCGGCCTGGGGAAACGGCCGCATCTCGAGGCCTTCATGGCGCGCATGCGCGAACGGCCGACCTACCGCCGGGCGGTGGAGAAGGGCGGGGAGTTCTCTCTCTGACGATGGTTCGCCAAGGGGACGTTTTTCACCCCGGATCACGACGGGATACGCTGGCCCGGCGTCCGTCGAGGAGTTCCACGTGAAAGCCCTGTTGCTCTCCGCCTATGCTGCCGTCAGCCATCGCCAGTGGGCGAGCGGACTGCAGGCCCAGTTCCCCGACATCGACTGGCAGGTGCTGGAACTGCCGCCGCGTCACTTTCAATGGCGCGTGCGCGGCAATCCGCTCACCTGGCTGGTCGAGGCGGGGGACACATTGAGCCAGGCCTACGACCTGGTCCTGGTGACCTCGATGGTCGATCTGGCGACGCTGATCGGGCTCTGCCCGTCACTGGCCCGGGCCCGCAAGGTGGTCTACTTCCACGAGAACCAGTTTGCCTTCCCGCTCGCCGAGGGGCAGACGCTGCGTCCCGAGCCGCTGATGGTCAATCTCTACAGCGCCCTGGCGGCGGATGTGGTGGTCTTCAACAGCGCCTACAATCGCGACAGCCTGGTCGACGGGGCCCGGCGCTTTCTCGCTCGCATGCCCGAACGACTGGCCGTCGACGCGCGTCTCGCCGAGATCGCCGCAAAGTCGACGATCCTGCCGGTCCCCTTGCCCGAGCGCCGGCCGACTGCCGCGTCGCCGGGCAACCGGCTGGTCTGGAACCATCGCTGGGAGTACGACAAGAACCCCGAGACCTTCTTCGCCGCCCTCGAGCGACTCGCCGAACGGGGCGTCGACTTCGAGGTGGCGGTGATGGGCCAGCAGTTCCGCCAGCGCCCGGCGGTCTTCGATGCCGCCCGCCAGCGCCTGGGCGAGCGCGTGGTGTGCTGGGGCGAGCAGCCCGGCGCGGCCTATCGCGAGATGCTCGAGGCCTCGGCCATCGTGGTCTCGACCACGCACCACGAGTTCCAGGGGCTGGCGATCATGGAGGCGGTCGGCCACGGCTGCCTGCCGCTGGTGCCCGACCGGCTGTGCTTCCCCGAGTACTATCCCGAGGCCTGCCGCTACGCCGGCGACCGGGCCGCGCTGGAGGCGCGGCTCGCCGAGTGGCTGACCCGGCCCGAGCGGCGCCCGGCGCTGCCCGACGCTCGGGCCTGGCAGTGGCCGGCCTGGCGCGACGGCTATGCCGCCGTGCTGGGGAAGCGTTGAATCAATCGGCGAGACGGAGAGATCAAGGAGTCATCATGCGTACCCCGACAGCAACCCTCATCGCCATCATCGGCGGGCTCTGCCTGGTCCCGACCACGGCCTGGACGCAGACCGAGTCCGGCAGCGCGACGTCCGGTCAGCCGCCGCAAACACGCCTGGCGTGCAGCAAGCTGCAGGCGCAGATCGAGCAGACGATTCGTGCCAATGGCGCGCGCCACTTCCTGCTGGCGATCGTCGACAACGCCCAGGTCGCAGACGGCGTGGTGCGGGCCGGCGAACCGTACGCCGGCGCCGAGGTGGTCGGCAGTTGCGATGGCGGCACGCACAAGATCGTCTATAGTCGCCACGCGGCGACCCGGAGCAGCGCGCCGGTGCCGGATACGGCCGTGGGCACCACGGCTGCGGCGTCAGCCGGTACCCAGCCGGATGGCGCGACGTCCGCCGGCGAACCGCCCGATGACAGGGGCCGCCAGGGCCCTGACGGGCGGGTGCGCGATACGCTGACGCCGGCCTCGTCGCCCTGAGGCAGGCGTCAGCGGGTGTGGCACGCTAGCCGATCATGGTGGCGGTTTCGGCGCTGCCGCCCAGATCGAGACCGACGACCACCGGGTCGTGATCCGAGGCGCGGTAGGGGCCGTCATCGTAGAAGGACGCCACCTGTGCGTCGGACTTGTACTCGGTGTTGTAGTCCAGCACCGTCGGCTCGTCGGCATTGATGTGCCAGGTGGTGGTGCCGGTCACCTGATCGGCGAGCGACGCGCTGGCCAGGGCGTGATCGAGCGATCCCCACTGGCCGTCGTAGCTGTACGAATAATCATCGTCGAGCAGCGTGAAGCCATCGTCCTCTAGTGTGGTGATCGGATCTTCGCTGGCGTAGCTGTTGAAGTCGCCGATCAGCAGTACGTCGCTGTCGCCACTGTCGGTCGGATCGCTGACGACCCACTCGGCGAGCTGCTCGGCGGCCTCGACGCGCGCCGGATTGTTGTTGCCCTGGCCGTCGCCGATGGCGTCCTGTCCGTCGATCACGCTGCCCTTGGACTTGAAGTGGTTGACCGCCACCGAGACGGTCTCGCCGGTGGCGTTGTCGCGGAAGGTCTGCAGGATCGGCACGCGGCTGCCCTCGGCGAAATCGCCGTCGTAGCCCGCGGCATTGCCTGCCGGCGTGACCGAGTCCGCCTTGTAGATCAGGCCCACGGCGATGGCATCGCCGCCCGGTGCCGCGATGTCGCCGTCGGCGTCCTTCGGCGTGACGTAGCGCCACTCGGCAGCGGGGTCGGCGGCATCGAGCGCGTCGACCAGGTGGGCGATGGCACTCTCGTCACCGTAGCCATCGTTCTCGATCTCCATCAGTCCGACCACGTCGGCATCGCTGGCGTTGATGGCGTCGACGATCTTGGCCTGCTGGCGGGTCAGTTCCAGGGCACTATCGGCGCCGCGCGGGTCGTGTTCGGTGCCCGCCGGGGTGGTGACGCTGTTGCCGTTCTCGTCGAGCGTGGTGAAGTAGTTGAGCACATTGAACGAGGCGACCTTGAGGGTGGCCTCGCCCAGCGCATCGGCGTCGGGCGTCTCCGGGCGGGCATTGCTGGGCCGGAAATCCTGGCCCTCGCTGCTCTGCAGGCGCCACTGCTGATGAGCGAAGTCGAGCACCCCGGTCGCCCGATCCAGGGTGTCGCCGCCGCGCAGGGTGTTCTCGGCGGAGAGGGGCTCGCCGTGGCGGGCGAAGATCACCTCGGCGGGGTTCTGCACGTTACTGGCGTCGTCGAGCACGATGGAGCGGCTGTCGCTGTCGTCCAGCCACTGCTGGTAGCCGGCCTGGTCGGGGGCGTGGTGCTCGGTGTATTGCTCGAGACGACCGCCGCTGGAGAGCGTGACGCTGCCGTAGCGGCCGAGCTCGTAGGTGTCGGTGACGGAGAGCGGCGAAGTGTCCTCGCCGGTGATGGCCACGCGCATGCCCTCGAAGGCGGCGAGCGTCGACTTGTCGGCGATGGGCAGCGTCACCTCGGTGATCGAGGGCAGGGCCTGATCCCGGGCCTGGACCTGCAAGTCGCCGACATCGGAGAGCTCGGTCTTGCCCTGGTACTGGGTCACGGTACCGGAGAGACGGACCCGGTCGCCAAGGGCGACATCGTCGGCGTTCGGCGCATAGACGAACAGGCCTTCGGCGGTCTGGGCGTCAGCGTCCCGATCGGCGTCTTCTTCCTGGATGAAAAAACCATCCAGTCCGTCCTGAGCGTCCAGGGTGACGATGGCATCGAGGGTGACCTGCCGGCCTTCCAGCGGGCTGACCATGCCGGTGCCCTGAACCTGGGAGATCAGGGTGACATCGCTCGTCGCGGGCGGGGTGTCGCTGCCGACGAGCCGGCCCGGCGTGGCGAGCGCCGGGGTTGCGTCGTCGTCACCGCCGAGGGCATCGCTGGTGACGCCACCGGCGTCGCGGGTGGTGAAACGCTGATTGGCGACGTCCCAGGAGGCCGCGTCGCTCTGCCGGGTATCCGGGTAGGCCTCGGTCGCCGCCAGGGTGGCGCGGCCCGGCTCGCCGAGCCACAAGGTGACCTGATCGCCGCCACCGCCGAGGCCCGCGGCACTGCCGGTATGGCCGATCTCCACGCCATCCAGGTCGGTGTCCGAACGCCATGCCTGACGGAATTCATCGGCCGCCGCGGCGTCGCCGTCGACCATCACGATGGCGGTGGCACCCGGCGCGAGGGTCGTCAATCCCTGAACCTGGACGGCGTCTTCGGGATCGGCGCTGTCATCGTCGTAGTAGAGCGGTGTCCGGCCGAAATCGATTGTCGAGTCGCCGGTGTTGGTGATCTCGAACCAGTCCTCGGTGACATCGCTGCCGGCCTGGCCGGGCCAGATTTCGCTGACGGCGATGCCGAGATCCCGAGCCTCGGGGTCCCCCAGCGGGGCATGGCCGGTCGCGACGCTGAAATCCGGGTTGCCGTCCGGGGCGTCACCCGCCTGCCAGGCAGCGGCGTTGCTCAGTTCCTGCCGCAGTGCCTCGGCAGTCCCCGCCGTGGCGCCGCTGTAGTGACCGCTCACACTGTCCGGCGGCAGGGTGAGGTCGGCAGCGTTATCGGCGCTGTTGCCGACCCGATAGAGGGGGGCGCCATCGGCGTCGCGGACCGTCACGCCGTCGGCGAGCGACAGGGTGAATGCGCCGTCGAATTGGTCGGCGTGGGTGGTCGTGTCGATCACGCTGCCGGCGGCCACGCCCTTCTGTGGCGCGGTCCAGGTGACCCGGCCGTCGGCGCTCTCGAAGACCAGCACGGCCCCCGGCGTGATCGCTTCCAGGGCGACGAAGCCGAAGCTCGCGTCGCTTTCGTCGAGTGCCGTGAAGGCGATGTCGCCGGCCTGCGGGGCGAGGCTCGGCAAGGCGTCGATACTGATCGTCGAGGAGGTGAAGGTCTGGATGGCGTCGTCCAGGTCCTTGGACTCGGTGCCGGTATCGGACCAGTCGGTGGTGCCGTTGTCGTAGTCGACATCGACGCTGACCGAGCCGTCGGCATGGACCTCGATATCGCTCAGCGTCTCGGCGGTGCCGCCGGTCGCCTCGGCATTGGTGTCGAGATCCACGCCGGCGACCCGAGCGGCCTTGTGGGCGCCGTCCCAGCGGTAGAGCTGGAAGTCGTCGTTGCCGTCATCGCCATCCTGGTCACCGGGGTTGGCGGGGCCGGCGCTGACCAGCCAGGTACCGTCGCCGACCGCCTTGATGTCGCGAATGGTGCGACCGCCGAGATCGAGCCCGAGCGCCTCGCCGAATCGGGCTTCGTCCGCGCTGCCCGCGGCCATCAGTGCATCGACGTTGGTCACCGGCAGCACCAGGGCGCGGCCGTCGCTGTCGATGGGCGCACGCAGGCCGAGATACAGCGTGCCATCCCGGTAGGCGGAACCCTCCACCTCGAAATCGTCGAAATCCAGCGCCGGGCGGTGGTCGGCGGCCCAGCCCATGACCGCCTCGTCGAGGCCGCTGAACTGCCCGGTCACCTCGACCTGCAGCGAGTCGGCATCGTGGCCGGTGATGCGCGTGCCGAAGACCATCGAGCGCTCGCCGTTGGACAGCGAGCCGAGCCAGTAGTAGGTAGCGTTGCCGGCATCGACCACCGATTCGATGTCGACTTCATCGCCGTCTTCGAGGCCGAGCGCCGCATCGAGATCGAAGCGTTCGAGCGGGGCGCCGGAACGGTCGTGGTCGTAGAGCCGCAGGGTCTGGTCTTCATCGTCGCCGACCAGGATCAGGCCGTCGCCGATCGCGATGGCCGCCGAGGTGTCCGAGGCGCCGGTATGAAAGCGCGCCGCGTTGTTGGTAGCGGTGCCGTCGGCGGCGGCGTAATCCAGCGTGTAGCGCGTCTCTTGCTCGCCGTCGTCGACGGTCACCGTGATGGTGGCCTCGCCGGCGCTCACCGGGGCGATACGCAGCACGTCGTCGTCGTCCAGCGCGGCGCGGGCGACGCTGGGATCGCTGCTTGCGACGCTCACCGTCAGGTCGCGGCGCGCGGTATCCGCATCGGCGATCTCCAGGGCGATGCCTTCGGTCAGGGCCGGGTCGGTGGGGTCACCGACCACGCCGCGAATCTCGCCACCGTCATCGGTCAGTGGCAGACGTTGCGTGGCCGTCTCGGCGAGATGGATGGTCGGCGCGGCGGGCTCGGCGGGCGTCTCCCCCGGGGTGCCGTGCCACCAGTCGAACAGGTCGTCCAGGAAACGCTCGACTCGCTCGAACAGGTCGTCGATCAGCCACTGGCCGTGCCAGGAAGCACCACCGAAAGTGGCCGTCGTGGCGTCGTCGTGAAAGCGGTAGGGCGAGGTGAGAGAGAACAGCGACATGACGGAATCCTTGTGTACGCGGCGAAATCAGGAGTGCACGCTTCACTTTGGACTCTAGGCCGCCAATGTTGTAACCCTGTTGCAGTGACATGAACGCGGCGCCGGCTGGCGAGCCTGTATCGCCGGGCTGGTCCGTCGGCCGTTGACCTGCATCAAGGCGCGACACGACGGCGGCGATGCACGATAGTGAAAACCGGGCCGACTCGGGCCGTGCGCGGGAAGGTGACATGGAATTCAAGGACTACTATCGGGTTCTGGGCGTCGAGCGCGACGCCTCGCAGGACGACATCAAGCGCGCCTATCGCAGAATGGCGCGCAAGTATCACCCGGATGTCAGCCAGGAGGCCGACGCCAGCGAGCGCTTCAAGGAGGTGGGCGAAGCCTACGAAGTGCTCAAGGACCCCGAGAAGCGGGCGGCCTACGATCAGCTCGGCCGGCAGTGGCAGCCGGGCGAGGAGTTCCGCCCGCCACCGGACTGGGATGCCGGCTTCGCCTTCTCGGGCGGTGGTTTCACCGAAGGCGACATGGGCGGGTTCAGCGATTTCTTCGAGACCCTGTTCGGTCACGGCTTTTCGCCGGGGGCACGTCGCGGCGGTTTCCACGCCCATGGCGAGGACCGTCACGCGCGCATCGAGATCGATCTCGAGGACAGCTATCGCGGCGCCAGTCATGTCATCACCCTGCGCCTGCCGCAGCACGAGGGACACGGACGGGTGACCTGGCACGAGCGCAAGCTCAACGTCACCATCCCCAAGGGGGTCGCCCCGGGCCAGCATATCCGTCTGGCCGGGCAGGGCGAACCGGGAATGGGCGAGGGCCGGGCCGGCGACCTCTATCTCGAGGTCGTCTTCCGGCCCCACCTGCTCTATCGCCTGGAGGGGCGCGACGTGCTGCTCGAGCTGCCGGTGGCGCCCTGGGAAGCGGCGTTGGGCGGGCCGATCAAGGTGCCCACGCCCAAGGGCAGCGTGGAGGTCAAGATCCCCGCCAACGCCACTCACGGCAGCCGGCTGCGCCTCAAGGGCCGCGGCCTGCCGTCGACGACGCCCGGCGATTTCCTGGTCGTGCTGAAGATCGTCCAGCCGAAACTGGAGAGCGAGGCCGATCGTGACGCCTATCGGCGTCTGGCCGAGCACTTCGCCACCTTCAAACCCCGCGCCCGGCTGGGAGGATAAGCGATGAGCGAGTCATCGAGCGTGACCGGCGAGATTCTCGAGGAGCAGACCGCACTGAGCCTGGCCGATCTGAGCCGGGCCTGCGCGGTGCATGCCGAGGCGATCGTCGAGCTGGTCGACGAGGGCATTCTGACGCCTAGCGGCCCCGCGCCCCATCGCTGGCGCTTCAGCGGACGCCATCTGGTCCGCGCCCGCGTGGCCCTGCGCCTGCAGCAGGATCTGGGGGTCAACCTGCCCGGCGCGGCGCTGGCGCTGGAGCTGATGGACGAGATCGAGCAACTGCGCCGGGGCAGTGTTGAACGGCGTGGTTAGACTGGTTCGGTCTTGTCCGGATATTCACACAGATCCTCGATCACGCAGCTGCCACAGCGGGGCTTGCGCGCCACGCAGGTGTAGCGGCCGTGGAGGATCAGCCAGTGATGGGCGTCGCGGCGAAATTCGCGGGGCACATGGCGCAGCAGCTTCTGTTCGACCTCGACGACGTTCTTGCCGGGGGCGATGCGCGTGCGATTCGCGACCCGGAAGATATGCGTATCCACGGCGATGGTCGGCTGGCCGAAGGCGGTGTTGAGGATCACGTTGGCGGTCTTGCGACCGACGCCGGGGAGGGCTTCCAGCGCGGCGCGGGTCTGAGGAACCTCGCCGTCGTGCCGGTCGACCAGGAGCCGGCAGGTCTTCATCAGGTTCTCGGCCTTGGTGTTGTACAGGCCGATGGTCTTGATGTAGCCCTTCAGCCCCTCGATCCCCAGGTCGAGGATCGCCTGCGGGGTGTTGGCCACCGGGAACAGTCGGGCGCAGGCCTTGTTGACACCGACGTCGGTGGCCTGGGCGGAGAGCAGCACGGCGACGAGCAGTTCGAACGGCGTCGACCAGTCGAGTTCGGTGGTGGGCTCGGGGGTGTGTTCGCGCAGGCGGGCGAAGATTTCGTGGCGTTTCTGGGCGTTCATGACGTTCCGGGACCGGGAGAGGGGGCGATGCGTTCTTCACGGGCGGCGTCACGCATCGTGCGGGCCTGTTCGCATTGCTCGCGGGCCGCGACGATGGCGGTCTCGTCCCCCTGGCGCTCGGCGTGGGCGAGCTGCGCGCGGGCGCGGCGCAGGGCCTGTTCGGCGGCGTTGATCGCCATGCGCCGGCGATGGGCCTGGCCCGTGGCGGCGGGCGCTGCGCCGTCGGCAAGCTGGCGCTCCACCGTTGCCAGACGCTCGCGATACTCGGCGAGTCGCCGCTCGATGTCGCCGGCCTGGGCGTCGTCGGTCTGCCGGTGCTGCCGCTCGAGGCGCTTGATGGCTGCCGTCAGTGTCGCGCGGGTGGTCTTCAGCGTCTGCACATCGGGCGCCGTATCGCGTGCCGGGGCCGGCCGGGGGGAGGCCGCGTGCGAGCGCATCGCCTGACGGCGTGCGCGGCGCGCTTCGGCCTGCTCGGCGAGGCGACGCTCGCGGGCCGCGTGACGGTGGCGGCCGAGCTCGGCGCGACGCGCCAGAAAGGCATCCTGCGCGGCGCTCGTCCCGGCCACCAGCCAGTCGGGATGGGGGACGATGTCGATGCAGTCCACCGGGCAGGGCGCCACGCACAGTTCGCAGCCGGTGCATTCGCCCGCGATGACGGTGTGCATGCGCTTGGCGGCACCGAGAATCGCATCCACCGGGCAGGCCTGAATGCACTTGGTGCAACCGATGCACTCTTCCTCGCGGATCACGGCGACCTGCGGCGACTCGGCCGGGCGTTCCAGCGGTGTCGCCGGCTGACCGGTGAGGTCGGCCAGCCGCCGCAGGGTCCGCTCGCCCCCCGGCGGGCACTTGTTGATCGCTTCGCCCTCGGCGATGGCTTCGGCATAGGGGCGACAGCCGGCGTGTCCGCACTTGCCGCACTGGGTCTGCGGCAGCTCGGCATCGATACGCTCGACACTGATGACGGCGGAATCGGGCAACGGCAGGCTCCTCGGTGAAAAGTCGCCATTGTAACCCCGCGTCGACGTCGCTTCGAGAGTGGCGCGGGCCGAGGCGTCAGGCCGTGGTGCCGTCCGCCGCCACGCGACTGGTGTTGCGCCCGCCCTGCTTGGCGGCATACAGCGCCGCATCGGCGGCGGCGATCAGACGGCTGGTCTGGCAGGGGGCCAGGGGCGAGTAGAGCGCCACGCCGAGGCTGATCGTCACCACACTGGCGATCGGCGAGTCGGCGTGAGGCAGGCCCAGCGCCTCGACGGCGCGGCGCAGGGCTTCGGCGGCATGCAGTCCCGACCCCTTGGCGTAGCCGGGGAGAACGATCATGAACTCTTCGCCGCCGGTACGTGCCACCAACTGGCCGGGCTGGTCGAACTGTCGCTGCATGCACTGGGCGATCGCTACCAGGCAGCGGTCGCCGGCGGGATGGCCGTAGCGGTCGTTGTAAGCCTTGAAGTGGTCGATATCCACCATCACCAGCGCGAGCCAGCTGCGGGTGCGGGCGGCATGGTCGAGGGCCTGGGTCAAATGGTCGTCGAACAGGCGCCGGTTGGCCAGCCCGGTCAGCGGGTCGTGCTGGGACAGGGCGACCAGCGACGAGGTCTGGCGTTGCTGGTGGTCGAGCAGGTGGCGAAATTCGCGCGACAGGATGCCGATCTCGTCGTTCCGCGTTTGCGCGATGAACGATATCTCGCGACTGCCATCGAGGCGGGCCTGCTGGGCGAACGTGGCGAGGCGGCGCAGGGGGGCGAGAATCATGGTCTCCAGCAGGACCAGGACCACGACGAGAACCACCATCAGCAGGCCCAGGGTCCAGTAGAGCGCGAAACGAAAGGTCTCGAGACTGGCCCGGAAACTTTCGCGGGGCAGGCGTGCGAGCAGTTCCAGATCGAAGGGCTTGGGATCGGCCTCGAGGCGGCGTGTCGCCAGCATGGTCTGGGTATCCGGGCGCGACAGGGTGGGGCCGAGACGGTGCGGGCCGAGTGACGAGACCGCGGTGAGGGATAGATCGACCCCGCTGCTCTGGTTCAACCGGGCGAGCCAGTCATCGTCCATTACCCGGATCATGGCCAGCCAGCCGGCACTGGGGCCGCCGCCGTCACTCTCGAGAATCGGCCACATGCTGACCATGGCCCGCTCGGGCTTGCTGATCAGCCAGGTGGCGCGGGAATCGTCGAACCCTTCCCGGGTCCGGCGGCGTACCGAGTCGACGAGCGGGGCGGCCCAGCGGCACGGCCCGTCGAGTCGGTAGCAAAGATGATAGGCGTCGTCGTCGGGGGCGAGGCCGGCCGCCAGGTAGAGTGACCCGTCCGCATGCAGAAAGACCATCATCCGCAGCTTGTCCTCCTCGAAGACCAGGCCGTCGGCGAGATTGCTGTCCAGATAGTCGGGTCTTTGCCCCTGAACGAACTCATAGCTGGCGTCCCAGTACGCCCAGTCCTTGGTCAGCAGGCTGAGATGGTCGAGCTCGCTGTCGATGGCCCGCTGGGCGCGATCGAGTTCGGCGCCAGCGTATTCGCTTTCCTTGTCGAGCAGTGCCGGCACCACCAGCAGCTTGGCGATCACGGCGAGTGCCATCACCGCCAGCAGCAGCACGCCCCCGAGTGCCAGGAAGAAACGACAGCGCAGTGAGGACAGCCTTCGTGACATGGCGGATCATCGTCGAGAAATGGAGCGAGTTTTGTAAGAGATTTCCTACAAACTCACTATCCTTATCGGCGACCGAGCGGGGAAGTTGAGTTGCGATTGGGGGCGGAAAGGCAAACAAGCGTGACAAGACGCCGTGCCCGACCGGTCGGTGGCGCGTGACGGCAGCCGGTGGCGAAACCGCCACCGGCCGGCGGGCGATCGCCCGTCAGGTCACGCGCTGGCCAGGTTCGGCGCCGCTGTGCGGTTCGAGCAGGTAGATGCCGTTGTCGTCGCCGGCGGCGAGCACCATGCCTTCGGAGATGCCGAAGCGCATCTTGCGCGGTGCCAGGTTGGCGACCATCACCGTGAGGTGGCCTTCCAGGGCCTCCGGGGCGTAGGCGGAGCGGATGCCGGAGAACACCGTCCGTGTCTCGCCGCCCAGATCCAGGGTCAGCTTGAGCAGCTTGTCGGCGCCCTCGACGTATTCCGCCTTGGCGATGCGCACGATGCGCAGGTCGACCTTGGCGAAGTCGTCGAAGCCGATCTCGTCGGCGATGGGGTTGTCGGCCAGCGGCCCCTTGGGGGTTTCCTTGAGTTGCTTCTCCACCGCCAGATCCTCCTTCGAGGTCTCGATCATCTGATCGATCCTGTCGCGTTCGATGCGCGTCATCAATGGCTTGAACTTGTTGATGGCGTGATCCTCGAGCAGCGTGTGACGGCTCTCCCAGTCGAGGCTGTCGAGGTTGAGGAAGGCCCGGGCATCTTCGGCCATGGCCGGAACCACCGGGGCGAGATAGACCATCAGCTGGCGGAACAGGTTGATGCCCACCGAACAGATGTCGAGGACCTCCTGCTCGCGCCCCTCCTGCTTGGCCAGTACCCAGGGCTCGGCCTCGGCGATGTAGGTATTGGCCTCGTCGGCGATCTCCATGATCAGGCGCATGGCACGGCCGAACTCGCGGTCGTCGTAGTGCCCGGCGATCTCGTCGCCGGCGTCGATGGCGCGTTGCAGCAGTTGCGGCTGGGTGCAGGTGGCGGAGAGCCGCCCGCCGCCGAGCTTCTTGACGAAGCCGGCACAGCGGCTGGCGATGTTGACCACCTTGCCGACCAGGTCGGCATTCACGCGGTAGGCGAAATCGTCGAGGTTGAGGTCCAGGTCGTCGACACCGGCGGTCAGCTTGGCGGCGAAGTAATAGCGCAGATACTCGGGATTCAGGTGTTCGGCGTAGGTCGCGGCCTTGATGAAGGTGCCGCGCGACTTGGACATCTTCGCCCCGTTGACGGTGACGAAACCGTGGCAGTTCACCGCGGTCGGCGTGCGCATGCCGGCGCCGTGCAGCATGGCCGGCCAGAACAGCGCGTGGAAGTAGACGATGTCCTTGCCGATGAAGTGATAGACCTCAGCGTCGGCGCCTTCGCGCCAGTAGGCGTCGAAGTCCAGTCCCTCGCGCTCGCACAGGTTCTTGAAGCTGGCCAGGTAGCCGATGGGCGCATCCAGCCAGACGTAGAAGTACTTGCCCGGGGCGTCGGGGATCTCGAAACCGAAGTAGGGCGCGTCGCGGGAGATGTCCCACTCGTTGAAGCCGGACTCGAACCACTCCATCAGCTTGTTGCGGATCTGCGGCTGGACGTGGTCGTCGTTGATCCAGCCCTGCAGGAAGGCCGCGAAGTCGGGGAGCTTGAAGAAGTAGTGGGTGGAGCTGCGCACCTCGGGCGTGGCGCCGCTGATCGCCGAGACTGGATCGATCAGCTCCGCCGGGGTGTAGGTGGCGCCGCACGCTTCGCAGTTGTCGCCGTACTGATCCGGCGTCCGGCACTTCGGACAGGTGCCCTTGATGAAGCGATCGGCGAGGAACAACCCCTTGACCGGGTCGTACATCTGCTCGATGTCGCGGGTCGCGATATGGCCCCGATCGCGCAGCCGGGTGTAGATCAGCTCGCTGAAGTGGCGGTTTTCCTCGGAATGGGTCGAGTGATAGTTGTCGAAGGCGACCCCGAAGCGCGCGAAGTCGGCCTGATGCTCCTCGCTGACACGGTCGATCAGCGCCTGGGAGGTGATGCCTTCCTGTTCGGCACGCAGCATGATGGCGGTGCCGTGGGCGTCGTCGGCGCAGACGTAGTGGCACTGGTGGCCGCGGCTCTTCTGGAAGCGCACCCAGATATCGGTCTGGATGTATTCCAGCAGATGGCCCAGGTGAATGGCGCCATTGGCGTAGGGCAGGGCGCTGGTGACCAGGATCTTGCGCTTGGCGTTCGCGGTAGTGGGCATGGCGGCTCTAGTAGCTGATTCGCAAGGACATGAGCGTCGCTGTGGACGAAAGGCACGATTGTAGCCCGCTTGCTCGTCGGCTGCATCCGGGAGGCGGCCGGACCGCCCCCGGATACGCTCAGCTCAGCCGTTGCATGTAGTCCACGTAGCCGAAGGTCCTGACCGTACGCACCTCGCGGCTCGTCTCGTCGACCCGGCAGATCGACGGCAGGCGGATGCCGTTGAAGGTGGTGGTCTTGACCATGGTGTAGTGGGCCATGTCGGTGAACACCAGGCGGTCGCCGATGGCCAGCGGCGCGTCGAAGGCGTAGTCGCCGATCACGTCGCCGGCCAGGCAGGTGGTGCCGCCCAGGCGGTAGGTGTGGGCCTTCTCGCCGGGCATGGCGGCGCCGATGATCTCGGGCCGGTAGGGCATTTCCAGCACATCCGGCATGTGCGCGGTGGCGGAGGTATCGAGGATCACGTTGGGAACGTCGTCGTCGATGACGTCCAGCACGCTGCACACCAGAAAGCCGGTGTTCAGGGCGATCGCCTCGCCGGGCTCGAGATAGACCTCGAGATGCGGATGGCGCGCCTTGAAGTCGCGGATCAGCCGCACCAGCCGCGCCACGTCGTAGTCGGCACGGGTGATGTGGTGCCCGCCGCCGAAGTTGACCCAGCGCAGGTCGGCCAGATACGGCCCGAACCTGGCCTCGAAGGCCGCCAGCGTCGCCTCGAGGGCGTCGCTGTTCTGTTCGCACAGGGTGTGGAAGTGAAGCCCCTCCAGCCCGTCGAGGTCGCCGGGGCCAAGGTTCGCCGCGCGGGTGCCCAGCCGCGAGCCCGGCGCACAGGGATCATAGAGCGCCACCTTGCCGGTGGAATGCTCGGGATTGACCCGCAGCCCGCAGGAGACCCGGCGCGGCGCCGCCGCGACGGTGTCGCGAAAGCGCCGCCATTGGCCCGGCGAGTTGAAGCTCAGGTGGTCGGCGTAGCGCAGTACCACGTCCATCTCCGGCGCGGTGAACGCCGGCGAATAGACGTGGACCTCGCCGCCGAAGGTCTCGGCGCCGAGGCGGGCCTCGTCCTGGCCGCTGGCGGTGGTGCCCACCAGGTACTCACGGACCAGCGGGAAGGCGTCCCACAGGGCGAAGCCCTTCAGCGCCAGGAGAATTTTCGCGCCGCTGTCCGCCTGCACCTGGCCCAGCCGCTCCAGGTTGCGGCGCAGCAGGGCGTCGTCGACCACGTAGGCCGGCGAGGGGCAGGCCTGAATGTCGAACGGGATGTCGTGATTCGCCATCGTCGATCAGGCCAGCGGGTCGGCGTCGGGGTCGAGCTCGACCACCTGCCACGGCAGGCCCATGTCGGCGATGCGCGCCATGAACGGGTCCGGATCGAGCTGCTCGACGTTGAACACGCCGTCGCCCTTCCACAGCCCTTCGAGCATCAGCATGGCGCCGGTCACCGCCGGCACGCCGGTGGTGTAGGAGATCGCCTGGGACTTGACCTCCTGGTAGCACTGCTGGTGGTCGCAGATGTTGTAGATGTGCACCTTGCGGCGCTTGCCGTCCTTGATGCCGTCGACGATCACGCCGATGTTGGTCTTGCCCTTGGTGCGCGGGCCGAGCGAGGCCGGGTCGGGCAGCACCGCCTTGAGGAATTCCAGCGGGGCGATCTCGCAGCCGTTCACGGTGATCGGCTCGATGCTCGTCATGCCGACGTTCTCGAGCACCTTGAGGTGGGTGATGTACTTCTCGGAGAAGGTCATCCAGAAACGGATCCGCTCCAGCCCCTTGATGTTCTGGGACAGCGATTCGAGCTCCTCGTGGTAGAGCAGGTAGATGTCCTTCTCGCCGATGCCGTCGAAATCGAACCGGCGCGACTCGGCCAGCGGCTCGGTCATCTTCCACTCGCCCTTCTCCCAGTAGCGACCGTTCGCGGTGATCTCGCGAATGTTGATCTCCGGGTTGAAGTTGGTGGCGAACGGGTAACCGTGGTCACCGCCGTTGGCATCCAGGATGTCGATGGTGCGGATCTCGTCGAACAGGTTCTTCTGCGCGTAGGCGCAGTAGATGTTGGTCATGCCCGGGTCGAAACCGCAGCCCAGGGTGGCCATGTTGCCGGCGCCCTTGTAGCGCTCCTGGAAGGCCCACTGTTCCTTGTACTCGAACTTGGCCTCGTCCGGATGCTCGTAGTTGGCGGTGTCCAGGTAGGGCACGCCGGTACGCAGGCAGGCCTCCATGATGGTCAGGTCCTGATAGGGCAGGGCCACGTGAATCAGCACGTCGGGTTCGAACGACTCGATCAGCGCCACCAGCGCCTCGACGTCGTCGGCGTCGACCCGGGCGGTCTGGATGGGGCGATCCAGCTGGTCGGCGATCGCCTTGCATTTCGCCTCGTTGCGGCTCGCCAGGCAGATCTCGCTGAACACCTCGGGGTGCTGCGCGCACTTGTGGGTCACGACACCGCCGACGCCGCCGGCACCAATAATCAGGACTTTGCTCATGAGTTCGCTTCCAGATCGGGTAAAGTCAACAGTGAAGGTCTTATCGGTAGTGGGCAACTCACCTGTCATGCAGATGCAGCGCACCCCGACCCGATGCCACCCCGGTCTCGATCCCTCGGCCGTTCAAGCATGCCGAGAGGGCGCCGATAATGGCCTCGTCCGGGGCCGCTCTCAAGTATTTTTCACCGCCAATATGAAACGGCGTTGACGCCAACCCTAGCACAGGCGTTGCCGGCGGGTACCCGTGCGGGCGGCCTGGATCGGCGGGGCGGTCGATACGGGGCGCGCCGTGAATCGCTTGGGTCGGATGACGTGGCGGTTTACCCTTCTTCGCAAACCCTGGAGCGATCGAACCGCGTGGAACGACTGGGCTTCGTCCTGACCCGCCATTGGCGCGACACCCCCGACGGCATCGAGGTCGATCTCTGGCTGGCGACCGACGCCGGGGCGCAGCGTCTGCGCCTGTCCGGACAGACGGCGGTGGCGTTCGTGCCGGCCGCGCAGCGCCGCCGGGCCGAACGGATGGTCAACGGCGAGCCGGGCGTCGAACTGCGGGCGCTGGACCTTCGCGACTTCCATCGGCGCCCGGTCGTGGGGCTCTATTGCCGTCAGTATCGTCAGTTGCTGGGCCTGGAGCGCCGGCTGAGGGAGGCGGGCGTCAGCGTCTACGAGGCCGATGTCCGGCCGCCGGATCGCTATCTGATGGAGCGCTTCGTCACCGCACCGGTGGCCTTCGCGGACCACGGCGCGCCGAGCGGAACGCAACTCAGGCCCGCCCCGGACTATCGACCGCGGCTGCGCTGGGTGTCGCTGGATATCGAGACCAGCGAGCGCGGCGAGCTGTACTCCATCGCCCTGGAGGGCTGCGGCGAGCGTCAGGTCTATATGCTCGGACCCGCCAACGGGCCGGGCGACGCCGGTGGCGGGTTTTCGCTGGACTACCGCGACAGCCGGGCGGAACTGCTCGGGGCGCTCGATGCCTGGCTGGCGCGTCACGATCCGGACGTCATCATCGGCTGGAACCTGGTGCAGTTCGATCTGCGCGTGCTGCAACGCCATGCCGAGGCGCTGGGCACGCCACTGCGATTCGGGCGGGGCGGCGAGGCGCTGGAATGGCGCGCCCACGGCCACAAACCGGGATACTTCTTCGCCTCGGCGGCGGGGCGGCTGATCGTCGACGGCATCGAGGCGCTGCGCTCGGCGACCTGGCACTTCGATTCCTTCAGCCTGGAACACGTCGCCCAGACCCTGCTGGGCGAGGGCAAGGCGATCGACAACCCCTATCAGCGCATGGCCGACATCAAGCGCATGTTCGCCGAGGACAAGCCGGCCCTGGCGCGCTACAACCTCAAGGACTGCGAGCTGGTCACGCGGATCTTCGCGCACACCCGGCTGATCGACTTCCTGCTCGAACGCGCCGCCGTCAACGGCCTGCCCGCCGATCGCAGCGGCGGCTCGGTGGCGGCCTTCTCGCATCTCTATTTGCCGCAGATGCACCGGCTGGGCTTCGTCGCCCCCAACCTGGGTGACACCCGGGGCGAGGCCAGCCCCGGCGGCTACGTGATGGATTCGCGTCCCGGGCTCTACGACTCGGTGCTGGTACTCGACTTCAAGAGCCTCTACCCGTCGATCATTCGCAGCTTTCTGATCGATCCGGTGGGGCTGGTCGAGGGCCTGCACCAGCCGGACGAGGCCCACTCGGTGGCGGGCTTTCTCGGGGCGCGCTTCTCGCGCACGCGTCACGCTCTGCCGGCGATCGTCGAGCGGGTCTGGCAGGGTCGCGAGGCCGCCAAGCGCGACGGCAATGCACCGCTCGCCCAGGCGCTGAAGATCATCATGAACGCCTTCTACGGCGTGCTGGGCTCCCGGGGTTGCCGTTTCTTCGACCCGCGCCTGGCGTCGTCGATCACGCTGCGCGGCCACGCCATCATGAAGCGCACCCGTGAACTGATCGAGGCGCAGGGATATACCGTCATCTACGGCGATACCGACTCGCTGTTCGTGTGGCTGGGGCGAGCCCACGAGGAGACCGAGGCGGCACGCATCGGCCGGGGGCTGGTGGATCGGGTCAACACCTGGTGGCGCGAGCGGCTGCGCGAGGACCACGCACTGGAGAGCGCCCTGGAGCTGCAGTTCGAGACCCACTACCGGCGGTTCCTGATGCCCACCATCCGCGGCGCCGAGGCGGGCAGCAAGAAGCGCTACGCCGGGCTGATCCGCGAGGCCGATGGCAGTGAACGAGTGGCGTTCAAGGGCATGGAGACGGTGCGTACCGACTGGACGCCGCTGGCCAAGGTCTTCCAGCAGGAACTCTACCGGCGCGTGTTCCTCGGCGAGCCGTATCGTGACTTCGTGCGTGACTACGTCGATCGCACCCTGGCCGGCGAATTCGACGAGCGACTGGTGTATCGCAAGCGACTGCGGCGACGCCTCGACGACTATCAGCGCAACGTGCCGCCCCATGTGCGTGCCGCGCGCCTGGCCGACGCCGTCAACGATCGGCTGGGTCGACCGCGCCAGTATCAGAGTGGCGGCTGGATCCGCTATCTGATCACCATTGCCGGCCCGGAGCCACTGGAGGCGCACCGATCGGCCATCGATTACCCGCACTACCTGGATCGTCAGCTCCAGCCCATCGCCGACGCCATCCTGCCGTTCGTCGGCGACGACTTCGCGGCGCTCGTCGACCGGCAGATGGGGCTGTTTTGAGCGGTTGCAAAAAACATGGCCCCGCCGAAGCGGGGCCCGATTCTGTCGTCGGCGTGCTTGCCGACGCAGCCTGTCTCGTGGGTCGAGACGTTCAGACCGAGGCGCGCTCGCGCAGCGGTTCCTCGAGCGGCTCGGTCGTGGCCTCTTCCAGTCGCCTGACCCCTGAGCCATCGGATTCGCTGGAGCCGATGGCAATGCGCCGCGGCTTCTCGGCCTCCGGGATCTCGCGGCGCAGGTCGATGGTCAGCAGGCCGTTTTCCAAGTGCGCGCCCTGCACCTCGATATGGTCCTCCAGCCGATAGGTCAGCTTGAAGGAGCGCTGGGCAATGCCCTGGTGCATGTAGCGGACCTTGGTATCGTCCTGGCTGGCCTGCGGCTTGGCGCCGGAGACCGTCAGCACGCCGCCTTCGAGCTGGATGTCGAGATCCTGCTCGCTGAAGCCGGCCACCGCCAGCACGATGCGGTAGTCGTTGTCGCCGTGCTTCTCGACGTTGTACGGCGGGAAGCCGGTACTGGCGTTGCCGTCGAAGGCGCGTTCGAACAGGTCGTTGAAACGGTCGAAACCGATCGAATGGCGGAAGAGCGGTTCCAGAGAAAATGCGCTACTCATGGTCGTCACCTCCTACTCGTTAGCGAAGTTCGGCCTTCCCGACGTGGAACCCGCTTGGCGGCATCCCTGGGGAAGGCATTGCCGCTTGGCAATTCATGAAGTAGGGGCGGGTGCAACCGTTTCAAGTCGCCTTTTTGTAAAAAAATGTAACCATCATTGAGTGTGGCGATAGACGCCGAAGTGGCGCAGTCCGCGGTCCGCGAGGTGCATGGCCTGCATGCGACTCATTACACCCTGGGCGCAGTAGAGCAGGTAGCGGCGATCGTCCGGCAGCGTCGGCGCGCGCTCGGCCAGTTCGAAGAAGGGGATCGCCAGCGGTTCGCCGTGGGGCAGTTCCAGGGGAGCGGCGTCGCGCTCGTCGGGATGGCGAATGTCGATCACCGTGGCGTCGTCGGCCGCGATCAGCGCCCGGGGCGAGTCGATCTCGACGATCTCGGGCAGCGCGGTGCGACTCGTCGCCAGCCGGTCGCTGCGGGTCAGGGTGGCCGCCTCGACCGCGGCGTCGAGCACCGCGAGATCGAAATCGGCCTCGCCGCGTTCGACCTGATCGGCACGCGGCTTGACGTTGGGGCGCCGGGACATCGCACCGCAGTATTCCGGCAACCCCTCGGCGATCTCGGCGGTACCGATGTGCCGGGCCTCGGCGATGATCGTCTGCTTGTCGCTGGCGATCAGCGGGCGCAGGATCGGGCGCTCGCTGACCGCGTCGATCAGCCCCAGGTTGACGAGGCTCTGGCTCGAGACCTGCGCCAGGGCGTCGCCGGTGATCAGCGCCGGGATGCCCGCGCGCTGGGCCACGCGGTTGGCGGCGCGCAGCATCATGCGCTTGAGCACCACGCCGGCCACGCCGTCGGGCACCCGGCGCTGGATCTCGTCGACCACGGCGTCGAAGGGCACGCTGATGAAATTGACGCGGTGCGAGGCGCCGTAGCGTCGCCACAGGCGATGCACGGCCTCGCGTACCGCCCGTTCGTGGGCCGGCCCGCCCAGGTTGAAGAACACGAAGTGGACCTTGAGACCGCGGCGCAGCAGGCGCCAGGCGGCGACCGGCGAATCGTAGCCGCCGGAGATCAGCGCCAGCGCCTGACCCTGGGTTCCCATCGGATAGCCGCCGAGCCCGGGCAGGCGGCGAGTGACCAGGCGCAACTGGCGGTCGGTGAGTTCGACGCGCACGTCGACCTCGGGGCGCTCGAGATCCACCGAAGCGCCCTCGGCGGCGGCGAGCAGCGCGCCGCCCAGACGGCGTTCGAGATCCTCGGAGGTGAAGTCGTGTCGGCCACGGCGCTTGACGCTGACCCGGAAGCGCTTGCCGGCCAGCGCGTCGCGCCACAGCGCGACCAGTCGCTCGGCGGCCGCGTCGCCGGTGGTGAACGGGTGCGATTCGACCACCTGCACCTCGTGGATGCCGGAAATGCGGGTCAAGGCGCTTTCCAGCGTCTCCCGGGTGGCATCGTCGAGGGCCTCGCGGGGGCGTACCTCGAGGGCATCCCAGCAATCGGGGACGCGCACCTCGATGCCGTGGCGGGCGAGGGCGTTGCGGATGTTGTTGCGCAGGCTGCGCACCATCTCGCGACGGACCGAGCGCGACTTGATGACGATTTCCGGAAACAGCTTGACCCGATAGCGCATGGAGGTGTCGGTGGCGGTCAGGATGGGCGGTACAGGGTAACAAGCCGCCGGCCGCGGCTCCACCGCGCGGCTTTCGCCATCCCGGCGTGGCGCTTAGGCTGAGTGGACGATGAGCATCGCAGGGAGGCGTCATGGATCCGATCTTCTTCGACGGCGGGGCGGCGTTGTGGCGCGTCGCGCTGTCCAGCGTGCTGGCCTACATCGGTCTGGTGGCGATGCTGCGCGTATCGGGGCGGCGCACGCTGTCGAAGATGAATGCCTTCGACCTGGTGGTCACCGTGGCGCTGGGCTCGATTCTCGCCTCGATCGTGTTGAGTCGCGACGTGACTCTGGCTCAGGGCGGGTTGGCCCTGGCGCTGCTGATCGGCATGCAGTATCTGGTGACCTGGAGCAGCGTGCGCCTGCCGTGGGTGCGTCGGCTGGTGACCGGCGAACCGGCCCTGCTACTGCATCGCGGCGAGCTGCTGCCCGGCGCGCTGCGCGTTGCCCGGGTGACGCCGGCGGAGATCCGCGCGGCGGTGCGCTCCGCCGGTCTGGCCTCGCTGGACGAGGTCGAGGCGGTGGTTCTCGAGACCGACGGCGAGCTGAGCGTGGTCGGCCGCGTCGAGGGTGACGAGGCGTCGAGCCTGGCCGACGTGACGCGTCCCGGTCGGCGCGCCGATCGCGCCCGCCGAGCGCCGTGAACGACCCGGGCACGCGGGATGAGGCGCGATGGCGGGCGGCGAGTCCCGAATGGTCGCGTGCCCCGGCGCGGGGTAGACTGCTCGGCTAAGGAAATGCTGAATAAATCGACGAGCGGGATGAAGCGCGAGGCGCATGGAACGCAGAAAACGAGACATAACATGAAGTTAGGCGAGTTTTCGAGTACCACGCAACGAAGCGATTCGCTCGCGCAGGCATTTATGCAGCGTTTCCCTAATCATGGCCAGGGGCGAAGACGATGATCGGACGCGGGTATCGGGGAATCGTGCTGGGGATCTTCGTCGGCGTATCCGCGTGGCTCGCCGTCGCGCCGAGCGACCGCGCCGACTGGGCGCTGGAAAACGTCCTGGTCGTGCTCTTCGTGATGCTGCTGGGGCTGTCCTGGCGGCGCTTTCCGTTATCGCGGGTTTCCTACACGCTGATCGCGGTGTTCCTGACCCTTCACGAGATCGGCGCCCACTACACCTACTCGAACGTGCCCTATGACGCCTGGTGCCGGCAGTGGCTGGGATTCAGCCTCGACCAGGCGCTGGGCTGGCGGCGCAACAACTTCGACCGTGTCGTTCACTTCGCCTACGGCCTGCTGCTGACCTACCCGATCCGCGAGTTCTACTTTCGCGTGGCGGATTCCCGTGGCGTATGGGGCTATCTCCTCCCGCTGCAGTTGGTGATGGCCACCTCGATGCTCTACGAGCTGTTCGAATGGGGGGCCGCCGAGTGGTTCGGCGGCGATCTCGGCATGGCCTATCTGGGCACGCAGGGCGATATGTGGGACGCCCAGAAGGACATGGCGCTGGCCAGCCTGGGGGCGTTGGTCGCCATGCTGATCACGCTGGGCATCAATCTGGCGACCCAGCGTGACTTTCATCGCGAGTGGCGCCGCAGTCTCGCCGTCAAGTATCCCGAGCCGCTCGGCGAAGAGGCGATCCGGCGCCGCCTGTCCGGGCAGTGACGCTGCGGCTCACAAACCCACTTGCTGGAGGAAGTGCGGCAGGGCGACCGGATCGAGCAGCAGGATGATCGCCACGCCGCCGATGGCACCCCCGAGATGCGCCTCGTGAGCGAGCCCCCCGGCCTGGCCGGGGCCCCGATGGCTCATCGCGTACATCGAGACGGCGACGAAGCCGATGGCGAAGAGAATGGCGGGAATCGGGATGGCGAAGAACAGGTACAGCATCCGGAACGGCTCGTAGACGCAGAAGGCGAACACGATGCCGGTGATCGCCCCGGAAGCGCCCACCGCGGAGTAGCGGCGGTTGCTGCGCTGAATGATCAGCGCCAGCCCCTGGGCGGCGAGGTCGGCGCCGAGGTACAGGATCAGATAGCGCAGCGGACCCAGGTACAGTTCGAGCCAGGGGCCGAAGAAGTACAGCGTCAGCATGTTGACCAGCAGGTGTGCGCCATGGACGTGCAGGAAGCCGGCGGTCAACAGCCGGTAGAGTTCGCCGTGGCGCAGGATGCGCTCGGGCTTGAAGGCCAGCTTGTCGAGCCACCCGGGCCGGCGGTGCAGCACGTAGAGGCTCGCCACCACGTTGATGACGATCAGCACCAGGGTGACCGGGGTACGGGTCAGGTCGATCATGGAATCTCCATTCGAGTCGATGTTGCCCCGACGATACCCGCCGGTGCGCTCCTGGCAAGCGTGTCATGCCGGGGAGCGGTCAGTGGCGCCCGTCATGCAACATCCCGGGCTCGCGTCGGTCGTATAGGATACGACGCCCGAGGAGGAGACCGACGCATGCTCGACGCCATTCAGGACTTTTTCCACCGTGCCCTGGCGGTGCCCGACGACCACGGTCAGCGTGAACTGACGCTGGAACTGGCCACCGCCGCGCTGTTCTGCGAGATCGTGCGCGCCGATAATCACTTCGATGACCGTGAGCGTCGGGCGCTGCGCGAGATGCTCATGGCGCGCTTCTCGCTGTCCGCTACGGCGGTCGACGAATTGGTGCAACTCGCCGAGGATGCGACGGACCAGGCGGTGGATCACTTCCAGTTCGTGCGGCTGGTCAACGAGCACTACGGCTACGACGACAAGGTCGCCCTGGTCGAGCTGATGTGGCGCCTGGCCTACGCCGATGACGAACTGGACGCCCAGGAGGAGCATCGCATCCGCAAGCTGGCGGATCTGCTGTTCGTGCGCCACAGCGATTTCATTCGCACCAAGCTGCGGGTCCAGGAGGCGCGGGGCCCGTCGCGCCATTGAGTGTCAATGGCCGGGCCGGTGCCGCGGCGTCTCGTACCAGTGCAGGCCGGCGCGCGCGCTGGCTTCCAGTTCGGCGATCACCTGGGCGCCGAGCAGCAGGATGATCGCGCCGATCTCGAGGCTCAGCAGCACCACGATCAGGGTCGCCAGCGAGCCGTAGACGGCGTTGACGTAGGAAATATTGGCGAAGTAATAGCCCAGCACCAGACGCACGCTCTCCCACAGCAGGGCGGCGACGAAGCCGCCGATCAGCGCTCGGCTGGGGGCGATGCGCACCACGGGCATGATCTTGTAGATGGCGCTGAACAGACCGACCAGCCCGATGAAGCTGAGCAGATTCAGGGTCACCGTGGCAACGATCGCCGACGGAAGCTCGACGTCGTACAGCGCCAGCAGCAGCTGGTTGAAGGCATCGCCCATCGCCAGCAGCACGGTCAGCGCCAGCAGCCCGGCACCGAGTACCAGCATGAAAGCGTAGGGCAGCAGGGCGGAGACCCAGAAGCGACGCTTCTTCGGGTCGTCGGGCTGATGGAAGATCAGCGCGATCGAGTCCTCGAGCATGCGAAAGGCGAAGGAGCTGAAGAACAGCAGCACCAGCGTGCCGACCACCCCCACCACGTCGCGTGAATCGACCAGGGTGCGTACCGAGTCGAGGATCACGTCGGCGTGGGCCGGGGCGAGATGCTGGGCCTGAATGGCGATGATCTCGAGCAGGCGCTGCTCGCTGACCACGTGGGTCAACAACACGCAGAGCATGGCGAACAGCGGTACCGTCGACAGCAGCACGTTGTAGCCGACCCCGCCGGCCAGCAGGATGCCGCGATTCTTGAAGAAGGCGCCCAGGACTCGCAGCGAAAAGCGCCAGAGCCGGGCCGTCAGGACCAGACGTTGCATCGCATTTCCTTTGCAGGCGGTTTCCGCCACCGGAAGAATGGGCCGGATGCCGTGGCGGCGTGTCCCGGTTCTTGCCTCAGTATCCGACACGCCGGGCGTTACCTCCAAGCCCGGTGCCGGGGTGGCCCCGTGAAATCGTGGGCCGAGTCGTCCGGCGAGCGGTCGTCGAGCGGCCGGGTGAGGCGTCGTCCGGACGCGATGGACAGGGAGATGCGCAGGATGAATGGACTCGAGGCATTGTTGACGCGACTGTTGGCCAGCGCCGAAGGCGAGGGGGATGTCACCCTGGAGCGCATGCTGGCGGCGCTGGGCGAGCGGGCATTCGGCCCGGTCATGCTCTTCGCCGGGCTGGTCACGGTGATGCCGCTGCTGGGTGACATCCCCGGCGTGCCGACCCTGATGGCACTGCTGGTCGCCCTGACCGCCGGGCAACTGCTGTTGCAGCGGCGGCGCTTCTGGCTGCCGCGCTGGTTGCTGCGCCGCTCGATGGCGAGCCGCCATGTACGCAGCGGTGTACGGCGTCTGCTGCCGCTGGCGCGCCTCATCGACCGCGGATTGCGGCCGAGATGGTGCGTGCTGACCGGCGAGGTCGGCAGTCATCTGATCGCCGTCGCCTGCCTGGCGATCGCCGCGGCCATGCCGGTGATGGAGTTCATCCCTTTCTCGGCGACCGGCGCCGGTATCGCCCTGGTCGCCTTCGGGCTGGCGCTGGTGGCCCGCGACGGGGTTCTCGCCCTGCTGGCCCTGGCCTGCACCGGGGTGACGGCGGGGCTCGTCGGCCACTGGCTGTGGTGAGCGCGGGGCGTCTTGCGTAGAGTACGGGCTTTGCCCGTTGGCCGGATACGCCCATGACCCTCGACGATTTCCTGCATCGCCTGCGCAACGCCCCCGACACGCTCGCCTTCGCCGACACCCTGGCGGTGATCGATCGCCATTACCGCTTCACGCCGGTGGGGTTTCGCAACGGCGAGGTGACCAATGCCCCCGGCGAGAACGCCGGTTCCTGCCGGGTGCTGGCCTTCGCCCGCCGGCATGAGCTGGACGTCGAACAGACGCTGCACTGCTTCGGCGAGGTGTATCGTGATGAGGTACTGGGCGATCCGCAGGGCCACGGCCATCGCAATATCCGCGAATTCCGCCGCCGGGGCTGGGCCGGCGTGGCGTTCGACGCCGAGCCCCTGGCGCCCCGCGATGGCGCCGAGTGAGGTCGACGTCTCGCCCCGGCGGGAAACGCATCGCTATCCAGAAGGTTATTCCATGTTGCAGATATCTAGGCAGGTCAGCCTGCCCGACGACGAGATCGAGATGCAGGCGGTCCGCGCCCAGGGGGCCGGTGGCCAGAACGTCAACAAGGTGGCCTCGGCGGTGCACCTGCGTTTCGACATCGCGGCTTCCTCGTTGCCGGCGGTCTACAAGGAGCGCCTGCTGGCGTTGCGTGACCAGCGCATCACCCGTGACGGGGTGGTGGTGATCAAGGCCCAGCGATATCGCACCCAGGAGCAGAATCGCGCGGACGCCCTCGAGCGGCTGCACAGCCTGATCCGCGGTGTGGCGGTACCGGCCAAGAAGCGCATTCCCACGCGCCCCACCAAGGCGTCGAAGCGGCGCCGGCTCGATGCCAAGAGCCGCAAGGGTCAGCGCAAGGCGCTACGTGGCAAGGTGGACCACTGAGCGCCGTCCCGGGCTCTGCCGCGACAGCTCGACTAGAGATTTCGTCTTGCCCCGAGGGACGGAGATGGTCATGGTGTAAGACGGTACGCCTCGAACCAGAAGGAGACATCCATGGCAGAGCCGTCTTCGACCCCGGCCGATCCGCAGCCGGGCCAGCCGTTCAAGGACAATCGGGTCCGCGCCGTCGTCGTGGTCGCCGTGGTGGCGGTCATCGCGGCAATCTATATCGCCTCCAGCGCCAGTTCCCAGGAGGACCAGTGGGAGAAGCAGCGGGCGTCGCTGGAATCGCAGATCGACGACCTGCAGAACCAGAAGCAGGCCCTCGAACAGCGTAACGCCAGCTTCGAGAAGGCCTACGCCAGCGTCGAGCAGGCGCAGGACGCCCAGAAGTCGCTGCAGCAGCAGAACACCCAGGCGCAGCAGCAGCTCGAGCAGGTGCAGTCGCAGCTCAACGACGCCAAGCAGCGTCTCAGCGAGCAGCAGAGCCAGATCCAGACGCGCGATCAGCAACTGCAGTCGCTGCAGGGCCAGGTCGAGCAGACCCAGTCGAAGCTCGACGATCTCAATGAGCAGGTCGACAGCGGCCAGCAGAAACTCGCCCAGGCTCAGAAGGATCTCCAGCAGGCTCAGGACAAGACCGCCGAGGTCGAGGGGCGTCACGCCGAACTGCAGAAGAAGGTGCAGTCCCAGGAAGATCGCCTGAGTGCGCTCGAGAAACAGGTCAAGACGCGGGAATCCGAACTGGCCGATCTGCAGGGCCAGACCGCCGAGGCCAAGGAGAACCTCGAGCAGGTTCGTCAGTCTCTCGAGGAAACCCGCCAGCAGCAGCAGTCGCTGGCTTCCCAGGTCGACGAGACCCGCCAGCGTCTCGATCAACTGAATGCGCAGATCCAGACCCGGGTCCAGCGTCTCCAGGCCCTGCAGGATCACCTGGGCAACGTCCAGCAGGAGCTCTCCAGCATCGTCGGCATGCAGCAGACCCTGAAGCAGTTGTCGCAGCGCATCGACAGCGTGCAACAGGAAACCGGCAGCGACCAGTCCGAGGCGGCGGGCGAGGAGCCGGACGCCGCTCAGGGCCAGAACCAGGGCGGACAGACTCAGAGCGGCCAGTCCAGCGACCCGAAGACGACTCGAGATCAATCGCCGTCGAGCGAATCGCGGGATCAGACCCAGGGCCAATCGAATGGGAGCGAAAGCACCCAGGGCCAACAGGGGCAGGACGCGTCGGGCTTTTCTGAGCAAGACGACTCTGAGCAAGGCGGCGAGCAGTCCCAGAACGAGAGCGCGCCGGATGACGCGAGCACGTCGCAGCAAGAGGACGCGCCCGCCGCTTCCGCGCCATCCTCCTGATAGCGCCTCGCGACGCACGCTGCATCGACACCGGCCGGGCTTGCCCCGGCCGGTGTCTTCTTGTGGGGCCTTTCTCGTCCCGGGTGTGCGGTGGTCTTGGCGAGTCAGGCCCGCCAGCGTCTAGGCTGGGGAAGATGGTCGCCAGCCACGACGAGGAGATCAGCCATGGAGCATACGGGATATCGCCGCCAGCTCGAGCCGCTCGCCGGCAGCGAGTGCGTGTTTCCGCGGGCCGAACTGCAGCGCCGGCGAGACGCGGTGCGACAGGCGATGCAGGCCGCCGAGGTGGAGGCCCTGCTGCTCACCGCACCGGCCGACATCTTCTACCTGACCGGTTACAGCACCTTCGAGGTCTCCGTGCACACGGCGCTGGTGGTGACCCTGGATCACCTGATGCTCCAGGTGCCGTCGATCGAGGTGGGGCCGGCGGTCACCTGTACCCGGGTCGACGACATTCGCAGCTATCGCTGGGAGAATCTCGCCGAGGTCATCGAGCCGCTCGCCGAAGTCCTGGCCATGGCGACCGGGCGTATCGGCATCGACCCCTGGCACGGGTCCTTGCGCCAGGGCGTGCTGGCGGGGCTGCGCGAACGACTGCCCGGTCGTGAGTTCGTCGATGCTGCCGATCTGCTGCACGGCGTGAAGCTCGTCAAGTCGCCGCTCGAGCTCGACTATCTCGGCGAGAGCGCGCGGATCACCGGCACGGGCATCGCCGCGGCGGCCGAGGCCGTGCGTGCCGGGGCCACGGACAGCGAGATCGCCGCGACGGGCGCTCGGGCCATGCACGAGGCCGGCAGCGAATTCATGAGCATGCAGCCGATCGTCGTCGCCGGCGCGCGCAGCAGCGTGGGGCATCTCAACCATCGGCGGCGCCCGGTCGGTATCGACGAATCGGTGTTCATGGAGTTCGGCTCGGCCTGGAACCGCTACACGGCGCCGATGATGCGCACCGTGGTGGCGGGCCGGCCGAGCGCGCGGATGATCGAGGTCTTCGATACCTGTCGGCGGATCTACGACGCCCTGCTCGGCGCCATGCGTCCCGGGCGGTCCTTCGAGAGCGCCGCCCGGGCCGCGGAGCAGGCCTTCGCACCGCTGAGCGACGATGCCTATATCTCGGGCGTCTACGGCTATGCCGTGGGGGCGCAGTTCCCGCCGTCCTGGGTCGAGGGCTCGGGGTTCATCGCCCGCGGTCAGACCCGCTGCTTTGCACCG
Organism: Modicisalibacter sp. MOD 31.J; assembly: GCF_020147985.1. Classification (NCBI taxonomy): domain Bacteria; kingdom Pseudomonadati; phylum Pseudomonadota; class Gammaproteobacteria; order Oceanospirillales; family Halomonadaceae; genus Modicisalibacter; species Modicisalibacter sp. MOD 31.J. The sequence goes on from NZ_JAGXFF010000002.1 coordinate 63,619, forward strand.
GACATGGTCTTCCACCTGCCGATCTGCCTGCGCCTGCCGGGGCAGTGGGGTATCGGCTGCAGCGACACGGTGCGCGTCACCGAAACCGGCGGCGTGGCGCTGACGGCCAACCCCTGGTCGCTCGGCGTCGACGCTTGACCCGAAAAGTCGACTATCCTGCTTGGTTATGCCCGGCGACGGCGGGTTATACTGGCGTCGGCGAGGCGTGAGCATGTTCGGCGCCGATACGTTGCAATCAAGGAGTCAGTCGTGATCGAGGGAGTCAAGCATATCGTCGCCGTGGCCTCCGGCAAGGGCGGGGTCGGCAAGTCCACGGTGACCGCCAACCTGGCGCTGGCGATGGCCGCCGAAGGCTATCGGGTCGGCCTGCTGGACGCCGATATCTACGGGCCCAGCCAGGCGCAGATGCTGGGTATCGCGGAAGGGACGCGTCCCGAAGTGGTGGGCGAGAAGAGCTTCAAGCCGATCCAGGCCCACGGTCTCCAGGCGATGTCGATGGCGCTGATGGTCGACATCAGCGAACCCATGGTGTGGCGCGGGCCGATGGTTTCCGGTGCTTTCCAGCAGCTGCTCAATCAGACGGTGTGGGACGATGTCGACTACCTGTTCATCGACATGCCGCCGGGCACCGGCGACATCCAGTTGACGCTCGCCCAGAAGGTGCCGGTCTCGGGGGCGGTGATCGTCACCACGCCGCAGGATATCGCGCTGCTCGACGCGCGCAAGGGCATCGAGATGTTCCGCAAGGTCAACGTGCCGGTACTCGGCGTGGTCGAGAACATGAGCCTGCACATCTGCTCCCACTGCGGCCATAGCGAGCCGATCTTCGGCAGCGGCGGTGGCGAGCGCATCGCCGAGCAGTACGACACCCGCCTGCTGGGCCAGCTGCCGCTGCAGTTGTCGATCCGCGAGCAGGCGGACGGCGGCCGGCCCAGCGTGGTCGCCGAGCCGGACGGCGAGGTCGCCGCGACCTTCCGCGCGGTGGCCAGGGAGGTGGCCGCCGGGGTCGAGGGCCAGAGCGACGAAGGGCCCAGCATCTCCTTCAGCGAGTGATCGCGGGGCGAGAGGCGCGTCGCGCGCTTTCACCGAGCCGACGGGGTCGTTATGATAACGGCCCCGTTTTTCGACCGCGGGCCCCTGACCGTGGCAGTGCAAGGACTTCCCCGATGAGCATCAAATCCGACAAGTGGATTCGCCGCATGGCCGAGCAGGAAGGCATGATCGAGCCGTTCGAGTTCGATCAGGTCCGTCACGTCAATGGCCAGCGGGTGATCTCCTACGGGACCTCCAGCTACGGCTACGACGTGCGCTGCGCCGACGAGTTCAAGGTCTTCACCAACATCCATTCGGCGGTGGTCGACCCCAAGGGCTTCGACGAGAAGAGCTTCGTCGACATCAAGGGCGATGCCTGCGTGATCCCGCCCAATTCCTTCGCCCTGGCGCGCACCGTCGAGTACTTTCGCATCCCGCGCAGCGTGCTGACCATCTGCCTGGGCAAGTCGACCTACGCGCGCTGCGGCATCATCGTCAACGTCACGCCGCTCGAGCCCGAGTGGGAAGGGCACGTGACACTCGAGTTCTCCAACACCACCAACCTGCCGGCGCGCATCTACGCCAACGAGGGCGTGGCGCAGATGCTGTTTCTCGAATCCGACGAGGAGTGCGCGATCTCCTACAAGGATCGCGGCGGCAAGTACATGGGCCAGCGCGGCGTGACCCTGCCGCGGACCTGACCCGGCTTCGCCGGGAGCCGTAAGTCACAAGCCTGGATCTGTAAGAAAAAGTGACCCCTATCGGCCTTGTGGCGATGGGGGGCACTTTTGATTATCTGGTTTACCGCTTACCGCTTACCGCTTACCGCTTACCGCTTACCGCTTACCGCTTACCGCTTACCGCTTACCGCTTACCGCTTACCGCTTACCGCTTACCGCTTACCGCTTACCGCTTACTCCTCGATATCCTCGTCCAGTTCCTCGGCGGCGTCCTCGTGGGAAAGACGCATGCCCTGGGGGGGCAGCGGCACGCCGTCGAGCGTCGGCCCCTCGGCGCCGAGCTGAAGGCGGCCTTCGAGGAACCAGCGCACGGCGATCGGGTAGATCAGGTGCTCGCGGGCGTGAATGCGCTCGACCACCGTCTCTTCGCTATCGCCGGGGCGGATCTTGAGTGCCGCCTGCATCACCACCGGGCCGCCGTCGAGTTCCTCGGTGACGAAGTGCACGCTGACGCCGTGCTCCTCGACGCCGTCGGCCAGTGCCCGGGCGTGAGTGTTCAGTCCCTGGTAGGCGGGCAGCAGCGAGGGGTGGATGTTGAGCAGCCGGCCGTTGAAGCGGTGCACGAACATCGGAGTGAGGATGCGCATGAAGCCGGCGAGCACCACCAGGTCGGGCTCGTGGCGTTCGATCACCTTGATCAGGGCGCCGTCGAAGGCGTCGCGGCTGTCGTACTCGCGGTGCGGCAGCGCCACGGCCTCGATGCCGGCGTCATGGGCGCGCTTGAGGCCGTAGGCATCGGCCTTGTTCGAGATCACCGCGACGATCTCGCCGCCCAGCTCGCCGTAGGCCTGGGCGTCGATCAGCGCCTGCAGGTTGCTGCCGTTGCCGGAGATCAGCACCACCACGCGCCGCGCGTCGGCCGGCTCGGCGGTGAAGTCGTTGAGGGTGTCGGTGGTCTCGTCGGTCATGCCTCGAGGTTCTCCAGTCGCACCTGTTCCTCGTCGCCCTCGCGGGAGACGATCTCGCCGAGGGTGACGACCCGCTCGCCGGCAGCCTCGAGATGCGCGCGTGCCGCCTCGGCCTGGGCCGCGGGCACCACCACCACCATGCCGATGCCGCAGTTGAGCACGCGATACATCTCGCGAGCGGCCACATTGCCCTTTTCCTGCAGCCAGTCGAACACCGCGGGGCGCTGCCAGGCGCCGACGTCGACGCGGGCGGCGAGCGAGTCGGGCAGCACCCGCGGCAGGTTCTCGGTCAGCCCGCCGCCGGTGATGTGCGACAGGGCGTGGACCGCGACGCCGCTGTCGCGGATCAACGAAAGCAGCGGCTTGACGTAGATGCGCGTCGGCGCGAGCAGGGCGTCGCCCAGCGGCCGGCCGTCGAGGTCGGCGTCGAGGTCCGCGCCGCTGACCTCGAGGATCTTGCGAATCAGCGAATAGCCGTTGGAGTGCGGGCCGGAGGAGGTCAGGCCGAGCAGCACGTCGCCTTCGCCGACCCGGCTGCCGTCGAGGATCTCGGACTTCTCGACCACGCCGACGCAGAAGCCGGCCAGGTCGTAGTCGCTGCCCTCGTACATGCCGGGCATCTCGGCGGTCTCGCCGCCGACCAGCGCGCAGCCGGCCTGCAGGCAGCCCTCGCCGATGCCGGCGACGACGTCGGCGGCGATGTCGACATCCAGCTTGCCCGTGGCATAGTAGTCGAGGAACTGCAGCGGCTCGGCGCCGGCCACCACCAGGTCGTTGACGCACATCGCCACCAGGTCGATGCCGATGGTGTCGTGGCGCTTCAGGTCCATGGCCAGGCGCAGCTTGGTGCCCACGCCGTCGGTGCCGGTGACCAGCACCGGCTGACGATAGCCGGCGGGCAGTTCGCACAGGGCGCCGAAACCGCCCAGACCGCCCAGCACTTCGGGGCGATGCGTGCGCTTGGCCACGCCCTTGATGCGTTCGACCAGGGCGTTGCCGGCGTCGATGTCCACGCCGGCGTCCTTGTAGCTCAGAGAAGGGGGCTGTGAAGAGTCGGCGTCGCTGGGGTTCATGGCGCGTCCTGTGATGACCTGTCGTGGAAGCCTTTCGGCGAGGGCCCGATAGCCTGGAGCCTAGAGGTGAAAGCGCGCGCATTGTAGCATCGCGCTTGGCGCGGTGCATCGACGTGCGGCGCCCCCCCATTTCCTGCAAGGGCGATTCGATGACACGTCTGCAAGTCTGGACACTACTGGGCCTGGCCGCCGTGATCTGGCTGCTGGTGCTGCTCGAGCCGATCCTGATGCCGTTCTTCGTCGGCTTGATCCTCGCCTACCTGGGCGATCCCCTGACCGACTGGCTCGAGGCACGCGGGCTGTCGCGACGGCTGGCGGTGAGCGTGGTGTTTCTGGTGCTGTCGCTGGTGCTGATCGCCGGCGTGCTGGTGCTGGTACCGCTGCTGGGGCGCCAGCTGACGCAACTGATCGAGGCGCTGCCGGCGGTCTTCAACTGGGTTCAGGTCAGCGTCCTGCCCTGGGTGCGCGACGTCTCGGGGGTCGACTTGAGCACCGATTTCGAGTCGCTGCGCCAGACGCTGATGGCCAACTGGAAGGAAACCGGCACCTTCGCCGCCGGGGTGCTGGCCAAGGTCTCGCGCTCGGGGCTGGCGCTGGCGATCTGGATCGGCAACCTGGCACTGATCCCGGTGGTCACCTTCTACCTGCTGCTCGACTGGGACCGTATCAAGGCGCAGGTGCGCGATCTGCTGCCGCGGCGCTTCGAGCCCACCGTGACGCGGCTGGCGGGGGACTGCGACGAGGTCCTGTCGGCGTTCTTGCGCGGCCAGTTGCTGGTGATGCTGAGCCTCGGCGTGGTCTATGCGGTGGGGCTGACCCTGGCGGGCATCCAGTTCGGCGTGCTGATCGGCCTGATCGCCGGGCTGGCGAGCATCATCCCCTACCTGGGGGTGATCGTCGGGCTGGCGATCGCCGCGCTGGTGGCCTTCTTCCAGTATGGCGATCTCGTGCATCTGCTCGCCGTGGCCGCGGTCTTTGCGGTGGGGCAGATGCTCGAGGGCATGCTGTTGCAGCCGCTGCTGCTGGGCGACAAGATCGGCCTGCATCCGGTGGCGGTGATCTTCGCCGTGCTGGCCGGCGGGCAGCTGTTCGGTTTCACCGGCATTCTGCTGGCGCTGCCGGTGGCGGCGATGATCATGGTAGTATTGCGCGACCTTCACGAGCGCTACAAGAACAGCCGCCTATACGATGCCGGGGAGCGCCTCCCGGACGACGGGGACCAGTCATGAGCACGGGGCCGGCGCAGTTGCCACTCGGCGTGGGGCTGCGCGACGATGCGACCTTCGCCAACTTCCTGCCGGGCGACAACGCCGCCCTGATGGGCCGCTTGCGCGCCCAGCTCGACGACGACGGCGAGTCCTTCCTGTTCCTCTGGGGCGGCGAGGGCTCGGGGCGCAGCCATCTGCTCCAGGCGGCCTGTCACGAGGCCAGCGCCCGCGACAAGCGCGCGCTCTACCTGCCGTTGGACGATCTCGGCCATTTCCCCCCGCACATGCTCGAGGACATCGAGCGGCTCGATCTGGTGGCGATCGACGATCTGGATGCGGTGATCGGGCGTCGGCGCTGGGAGGAGGGGCTGTTTCATGGCTTCAACCGCCTGCGCGATGCCGGCAAGCGACTGGTGATCGCCGCGTCCGCGGCGCCCCGGCAACTGCCGGTTCAGCTTCCCGACCTGGCGTCGCGGCTGACCTGGGGGGTGACCTTCCACCTGCACCGCCTCGACGATGCCCAGCGCTTCGATGCCCTCCAACTGCGCGCCCGGGGCCGTGGCATGCAACTGCCCGACGAGGTGGCGCGCTACATCCTGCATCGCGGCCCCAGGCAGCTCAACGAGCTGTTCGCCACCCTCGAGCGGCTCGACCGCGCCTCGCTCACCGCGCAGCGCAAGCTGACCATCCCCTTCGTCAAGCAGGCGCTCGGCTGGTAGCCGGTCCTCCCGGGGCGACACCCCGTTTTCGACGTTGACACCCAGGTATGGGTGGCGATCCGTCTCGTCGGATTGCTAATCGTTATGTTATAACATATCTTGTGCGGCGTGACGTCAATCACGGCGCATGCAATCAGACAGAAGAGGTACGGCAATGCAGCAAGGGTTCAAGAAAGCGCTGGGCCTGTCGGCCATCGGTGTGCTGCTGATGGGTATCGGCCAGGCGGTATCGGCCTCGCAAGACGAGGCAGGGCATTCGGCGAACCACGATCATGGGCACGATCACGGCCATGCGCACGAACACAACCATGGGCACGACCAGGATGACGCGATCCGCGCGGGCTATTTCAAGGACGCCCAGGTCGAGGATCGGTCGTTGGCCGACTGGCAGGGCGACTGGCAATCCGTCTATCCCTATCTGAAGGACGGCACGCTCGACCCGGTCTTCGCCCACAAGGCCGCCCATGATGCCGCGAAAACCGCCGAGGCGATCAAGGAATACTATGCAACGGGATATCGCACCTCGGTTCAGCGCATCGAGATCGACGGCGACCGGGTGACCTTTCACGAGGGCGACGACGTTCGCTCGGGAACCTATGCCTACGACGGCTACGAGATTCTCACCTACGAGGCCGGGAACCGCGGCGTGCGCTACGTCTTCGAACGCCAGGACGGCGCTGCGGCGGCGCCGCGCTTCATCCAGTTCAGCGATCATCACATCGCCCCCACCGACGCCGGCCACTACCACCTGTACTGGGGCGATGATCGCGACGCCCTGCTCGACGAGGTGACCAACTGGCCCACCTATTACCCCTCGGCCATGAGCGGTGACGAGATCGCCCACGAGATGCTGGCGCACTGAGCGTGACGCGCCGCCTGGCAGGGGCGTCCAGCGGGCGCCATCAAGGGAGCCGGCGTGGCGTCACTCGCCGTTGACGGTGATGACCAGACGTCGGCTGCCGCCGTGGTTGCGGTGTTCGCAGAGATAGATGCCCTGCCAGGTGCCCAGATTGAGACGCCCGCGGGTCACGGGGATCTGCACGCTGGGTCCGAGGAGGCTGCTCTTCAAGTGAGCGGGCATGTCGTCGCTGCCCTCGAAGACGTGCTGGTAGTACGGCGCGTCCTCGGGAACCGCGTGATTGAAGAAGCTCTCGAAGTCGGCCCGGACCGTCGGGTCGGCGTTCTCGTTGATGGTCAGCGAGGCCGAGGTGTGCTTGATGAACACGCTGACGAGGCCGGTCTGGATACCGCCCAGCCCGGCGAGGGCGTCCTCTATCTCGTCGGTGATCAGGTGAAAGCCGCGTGGCCGGGCCTTGAGAGCGATTTCCTGCTGCATCCACATGCTCGACTCCCGTTGGGATGAGTGTCGTCTTTCTCGGGGTGACCGGGCGCGTTTTCAAGCCGCTCGGAGCTGGCGATCGCCGCTGCCCGGCGTCGCGTCACGTGGCGAGTCGCGAACGCCCGTGCACCGGCGGGCGACCGAGATCGACATGCCGGCTCAAGGCAAGGGAGAGCGTGTCGCCGGCTTCCAGCCGGACGCGCCTGACGATCGCTTGTCGACGATGGTTGGCCCCCGGCAGGCTGACGCTGCCGGCCACGAAGTAATCGCCGGCGGGCAGGTCGCCGACCGTGAAGTAGCCGTCGTCGTCGGTTTCGGCATAACGGGTGTGTTGGCGGGCGCGCGGGTCGGGCGGCTCGATCGTCAGGCCGGCCTCGATGGCCCGGACCTCTTCTTCGGCGTAGCGCGTCGCCGGAGCGATGGCCACCGTCTCGCCGACGCTGGGCACGCACTTGCCGCACGGGTGATGCAGGAACAGCCGGCCGCGCAGGACGCCATCGCCCCTCGTCGCCAGACGGGCGTATTCCTCGGCGGGGAAGGGCTCCTTGCGGCGCAGTGTCGGGGTCTCGCCCTCCAGGGTGGTATCCACGTGCGCGTCATCGGGGTCGCCTTCGGCGCGCAGGGTCTGGTGACTCGAGAGTACCAGGCCCAGCGTGACCGCCATCAACCATCTGAACATTGTTGTCTCCCTGGTCGTCGGGTTGCCGCGCGCGGTTTGCGATGCCCCCTTAGAGGGCAATTGTCCGGCGAGGTTCGCTGCGAGCCTCCTTCAGGCGACGATTCGGGATCATGCGACGGCGTGGACCGGGTTCGGGGTTTGCTCCTATGCTTAGGCTCCGAACGGATTTTCTTTTTTCATCAACGATCCGAGGTTGCCATGAGCGAGACCCGCATCGAGCGCGACAGCATGGGCGAGCTGGAAGTCCCGGCCAATGCCCTCTACGGTGCCCAGACCCAGCGTGCCGTGAACAATTTCCCGGTCAGCGGCCAGCCGATGCCGGTGGCCTTCATCCGGGCCGTGGCGCGGATCAAGCGCGCCGCCGCCGAGGTCAACCGCGACCTCGAGCTACTCGATGCCGAGCGCGCCGAGGCAATCGTCGCCGCGGCCCAGCAACTGATCGATGGCGAGCATGGCGATCAGTTCCCCATCGATATCTTCCAGACCGGCTCGGGCACCTCGTCGAACATGAACGTCAACGAGGTGATCTCGCACCTGGCCTCCCGGGACGGCCTGGAGGTCGGCCCCAACGACCACGTCAACATGGGCCAGTCGAGCAACGACGTGATACCCACGGCGTTGCATCTCGCCGCGGCGCTGATGGTCAAGGAGCACCTGCTGCCGGCGATGGAGTATCTCAAGGCGACCATCGAGCGCAAGGCCGACGAGCTCGACGATGTGGTCAAGACCGGGCGTACCCATCTGATGGATGCCATGCCGGTGCGCATGAGTCAGGAACTGGGCGGCTGGGCGAATCAGGTCGGCCAGGCGATCGAGCGCCTGCACGACGTTCTGCAGCGGCTCGGCCGGCTGGCCCAGGGCGGCACCGCCGTGGGCACCGGGGTCAACGCTCATCCCGAGTTCGCCCGGCGCATGGCCGACGCGCTGGGCGCCCAGACCGGCCTGGATCTGCGTCCCAGCGACAGTTTCTTCGCCAGCCTCGGCTCGCAGGACACCGCGGTCGAGCTTTCCGGCCACCTCAAGAGCTACGCTTGCGCGGTGATGAAGATCAGCAACGATCTGCGCTGGATGAATTCCGGTCCGCTGGCCGGGCTCGGCGAGATCGAACTCGAGGCCCTGCAGCCGGGCAGCTCGATCATGCCCGGCAAGGTCAATCCGGTGATTCCCGAGTCGGCGGCGCAGGCGGCGGCGCAGGTGATCGGCCTGGACAGTGCGATCACCGTGGCGGGGCAGAGCGGCAACTTCCAGCTCAACGTGATGCTGCCGCTGATCGCCAGCAACCTGCTGACCTCGCTGACGCTGATGACCAATGTCAGCCGCTTGCTCGCCGACAAGGCCATCGCCACCTTCAACGTGCGCCGCGAGAGCGTCGCGGAGCCGCTGTCGCGCAACCCGATCCTGGTCACCGCGCTCAATTCGGTGATCGGTTACAACGCCGCGGCCCAGGTCGCCAAGAAGGCCTATCAGGCGGGGCGGCCGATCATCGATGTCGCCGAGGAGGAGACCGACCTGTCACGGGATGAGCTCCAGCGGCTGCTCGACCCGGCGAAGCTCACCGAGGGCGGGATCCCCGAATGACGTGAGCGCGCACCGTCACGCCACGCGATCAAAGAGCCGGCGTTTGCGCCGGCTCTCGTGTGTCTGGCAACTGATAGCGCCATCGGGCGTCAGCAGGCCTCGCCGTCGCCCTCGCGACGCGCTTTCTGGATGGTCTCGGCGGCCTGTTCGCGCTCCTCGCGATCGGCCTCCGGGGTGTCGTTCTCGTCGGCGCGGCCCGGGCGGTAGCAGAGGGTGGCGAGGATCGGAAAGTGATCCGAGCCGAAGGCTTCGAGGCGTCGCATCCCGCGCAGGGTGAAGTGTTCGCTGACGAAGATGTGGTCGAGCGGCCAGCGCAGAAAGGGGTAATCGGCGTGGAAGGTGCTGTGCATGCCGCGCCCCCGGCGCGGGTCGAGCATCCCGCTGATATGGCAGAAGCGCCGGGTGGTGCCCGACCAGGCGACGTCGTTGAGGTCGCCGAACAGCAGGGTGGGCTGCTCGTGCTGGTGGATACCCTTGCCCACCAGCAGCAGTTCGGCATCCCGCCACAGCGACTCGTCGCTCTCGCTGGGTGCCGGCGGGCGCGGATGCACGGCATGGATGCGGATCTTCGCGCCGCAGGCCATCCGTAGCCAGGCATGGATCGACGGGATGTCGCTCTGGATCAGCCATTTGACTTCGACGTCCTCGAGCGGCTCGCGCGAGAACAGGTGCATGCCGTAGAGGTTGTCCAGCGGCACCTTGACGCTGTAGGGCCAGTCGCTGTCCAGCGAGTCGCCGAGCTGCTCGCCCCACCAGGCGTCGGATTCCAGCGTCAGTACCAGGTCGGGACGTTCGGCCTGGATCTGGCGCAGCAGGCCTGCGGCGTTGCGATTGGGGGTGAGCACGTTGGCGACCAGCAGCGTGAGGTCGCGCCAGTCACCGTCGTCGCTGGCATCGGTGACCTGCTTGCGCCACAGCGGCGTCCAGGGAAGGATATGCCTGCCCTGGATGGCGATCACCAGCAGGCAGGCGGCGATCGTGCCGATACGCCAACTTCCCGTACTCAGCCAGAGCGCGAGCAGGCCGACCACGAGCCCCGCCACGGCCAGCTGCAGGCGTGGGAAATCGAAGCCCCGCACCCACCAGTGTCGCAGGTGCAGGAAGGGTATGAGCGTGGCGATCAGCAGTAGCGCGGCGACGATCGCCAGGCCGGCGTCGATCATGGTGGGCTCCCGGGCGGGCGTGACAGGGTTGGACGCTCACCAATAACACGAACGCCGGCGCGCTGTAACCGTCAGGCGACGCACGAAGCCTGCGGCTGCCGCTCGCGGAGGTATTGCGCGACACGGGCACGTTGCGCCGTGTCCAGCCGCAGGTAGAGCTTGCTGCGGCGCCAGAGCACGTCCTCGGCGCTGGCGGCCCATTCGCGATCGACCAGGTAGTCCACTTCCCGCCGGGTCAGGCCGGCACCGAAGTCCTCGCCGAGGTCTTCCTGCGACGTGCAGCCATCGAGGAATTCCCGGCACAGCGAGCCGTAACTGTGGGCGAAGCGCCGTGCGCGGGACTTGCCGAGGAAGGGGTAGTCGCGTTCCAGATACGCCTGGAACGCGGCGGCGTCGCCGATGTCGCCGCCGGGCAGCGGTGCCTCGGCCGTCCAGGCCTTGCCCATGTGGGGCAGCGTGGTCTCCAGGGTGCCCAGCGCCGCCTCGGCCAGTCGGCGGTAGGTGGTGATCTTGCCGCCGTAGATCGACAGCAGCGGGGCGCCCCGCTGGTCCAGGTCGAGCGTGTAGTCGCGGGTCATCGCCGAAGGCGAGGTGGACTCGTCGTCGCACAGCGGGCGCACCCCGGAGAAGCTGGCGATCACCTCGTCGCGGCTCAACTGACGCACGAAGTGCCCGTTGACGACATCGAGCAGATAGTCGATCTCGTCGTCGGTGATCGAGACCTGGGCGGGATCGCCGCGATAGCGCACGTCGGTGGTGCCGATCAGGCTGAAATCCTCTTCGTAGGGCAGCACGAAGACGATGCGCCCGTCGCGGTTCTGCAGGATGTAGGCCCGTTCGTCGGTATTGATCCGCGGCACGACGATGTGGCTGCCCTGGATCATGCGAATGCCGTACTGCGATTGCCGCTGGGCGTTTTGCTTGACGAAGGACTCCACCCAGGGCCCGGCGGCGTTGATCAGCACCCGGGCGTGGCGTTCGAAGCGGCGGCCGCTGGAGGTGTCCTCCAGGGTCAGCCGCCAGTGGCCGTCGACCTCGCGGGCCTCGACACAGCGCGTGCGAACCAGTACCTCGGCGCCCTTGTCGCGGGCCTGCATGGCGTTGAGTACCACCAGACGGGCGTCGTCCACCCAGCAATCGGAGTATTCGAAACCGCGGCTGATCGACGGCTGGAGCGGGCTGGTCGCGCCGAAGCGCAGGCTGGTGGAGCCCGGCAGGCTGTCGCGCTTGCCCAGGTGATCGTAGAGGAACAACCCCGCTCGCAGCATCCACGCCGGGCGCAGGTGCGGGCGGTGGGGCAGGATGAAGCGCAGCGGCCAGATGATGTGCGGGGCCTTGGCGAGCAGGACTTCACGTTCGCGCAGGGCCTCGCGGACCAGCCGGAATTCGCGGTGCTCGAGATAGCGCAGGCCACCGTGAATCAGCTTGCTGCTCGCCGAGGACGTGGCCTGGGCCAGATCGGCCTGTTCGCAAAGTGACACGGACAGGCCGCGCCCGGCGGCGTCATTGGCGATACCCGCCCCATTGATGCCGCCGCCGACGACGAAGACGTCGAGAAGTGGTTGTGAGGTGCCCATGATCGCTCCGCTTGAGTGAGGTGGCGGACGAGGCGCGTCCCGGCCTCGCTGTTGTTTTCGTTTATGAACTTATACTAGTCGAAAACGAACATCAATGCTCGCATGAGGTCGGGCGGCGGTGGTAGGCCGCCGTCTGGGGTGGGGAACCGGGAAGCGAGGACGCGTCAGGCCAGGGCCGGGGCGTCGTCGACGCGGGGCGCGAGGGAGGCGTCGGCGATATGCAGCGCCACGTCGTGTGCCTCGATCAGGCGCAGGATCGGCTCGGGGGGCTGGCGATCGGTGAACAGGGCGTCGATCTGGCTGATATTGCCCTGGCGGACGACGGCATTGCGATGGAATTTCGAATGGTCGGCGGTCAGGAATACCTGACGCGAGTTGCGGATGATCGCCTGGGCGACGCGCACCTCCTGATAGTCGAACTCCAGCAGCGAGCCGTCCTCGTCGATGCCGCTGATGCCGATGATGCCGAAGTCGACCTTGAACTGATTGATGAAGTCGATGGTCGCCTCGCCGATGATGCCGCCATCCCGGGAGCGCACCTGGCCGCCGGCGACGATCACGTTGAAATCCTCGTTGTGCTGCAGGATCGCCGCCACGTTGAGGTTGTTGGTGATCACTTCCAGGCCGCGATGCGCACGTAGCGCCTCGGCCACGATCTCGTTACTGGTGCCGATGTTGATGAACAGCGAGGCGTGATCGGGAATCTGCGCGGCGAGCAGGTCGGCGATGCGCCGCTTGGCCTCGAGATTGAGTGTCTTGCGCGTGGTGTAGGCGGTGTTGACGGTACTCGATTCGAGCCCGGCGCCACCGTGCACGCGGCGGATGAGGCCTTCGTCGGCGAGGGCGTTCAGGTCGCGACGAATGGTCTGCGGGGTGACGCCGAAGTCGCGGGTGAGCTGCTCGATGGAGGCATAGCCCTGGCGCTTGACCAGGGCGATGATGGCATCGTGACGTTTCTGCTGGGTCATGACGAGAGGCCGCGTCGTTGAATGGGGCGTTGTGCGTCGCATCCCATCTTATCAGGGCCCGTCGTCCGTGGGGATGGGCGATGACGCGCGCCGGCCGGGAGGTGGCGGCGTCGATGGCGGTGTCACGTGTGTTCGGAAACGAACATTTCGCGTTCCGCCCGGCCTGGCCGCTGCCCGCGTCGCCGGGTATCGCCAAGCGCTTGAGTTACGACGAGAAAGCGTGCTTGAGGGGTTGCATTTCCGCTGGGCATGGGTAGAATACGCATCCGTTGCCGGCGACGTCTCGCCGACAGCGACTGCCCGAAGGACCGTAGCTCAGTTGGTTAGAGCGCCACGTTGACATCGTGGAGGTCAGCGGTTCAAATCCGCTCGGTCCTACCAGGGCATCGAACAATCCGCTTTGCAGGACCATAGCTCAGTTGGTTAGAGCGCCACGTTGACATCGTGGAGGTCAGCGGTTCAAATCCGCTTGGTCCTACCAGTATCGCCGAAGACGCCCGATTCGCCTGTCGAATCGGGCGTCTTTGCGTTGGGCGTCCCTTGACGCTTCCTTCGCGGTCTTTCCTTGCTCCGCCCCAACGTCCTGCGCTCAGGCGGTGCTTCAGGTGCCGAGATGCGTGTCGGCAAACTCGGCGATCTCCTCCAGGGCACGGTTGGCCGGCGCCAGCAGCGGCGCAAAGCCGACGAAGACGTGGGGCATGTCGTCCCACAGGCTGAGTGTCACCGGGCTGCCGCTCTGCTGGGCCTGTTCGGCGTAGCGCCGGCTGTCGTCGAGCAGGATCTCCGCCTCGCCGCACTGGATCAGCGTCGGCGGCAGGCCCGTCAGGTCGCCTTCGAGCGGCGAGACCCGCGGGTCGTCGGTCTTGGCGGCCGGTGTCGGGCCGAGATAGAACTGCGAGATCAGCGGCAGCAGGTCGGGATCGAGGATCGCCTCGACCCGGGCCTTGCGATGCAGTGAATCGCTCTCCCAGTTGAGGTCGGTGGCCGGTGAAAAGGCCATGGCCGCGTCGGGCATACGGCGCTGCTCTTGCTTGAGGACGTTGAGGCAGGCCAGCGTCAGGTTGCCGCCGGCGCTGTCGCCGGCGAGCAGCAGGCGGCCCTGCGGATAGCTGTCGCACAGCCACTGCCAGGCATCCAGGCAGTCCTCGAGCCCGGCGGGGAAGGGGGCCTCGGGGGCCAGGCGGTAGTCGACGGCGATCACCTCGGCGCGACAGGCACGCGCCAGACGCGCGGTCAGCGGTCGGTGGCTGGCCGGACTGCCGGCCATCCAGCTGCCGCCGTGCAGGTACAAGAGCCGACGCCCCGAGGCGAGATCGACGTCGTCGGGGCGTACGCGCTCCGCGGCGATCACTTGCCGGCCCTGGGTGGGGATCAACAGTGGCTCGACCCGACAGCCGGCATCCAGGATCGACGCATCGGCGGCGAAGTACAGGTCCAGCAGGCGCCGCTTGACGGCGAGGTTGTTGCCGCTCTGGGCGTTGAGCGTGCGCAGCCGGTCGAGATGGGCGAGGACGGCGTCGAGCCCCGTGGGGGTGACGCCGGAGGGCGGGGTAGACATCGGCTCTCCTCGATGTTCGATGAACTCAAGGGACAAGCATGGTGGCGATCGCTGCATTCGGCAATGTGGACCCCGGCAGGGCGACCGCCGGCTATCAGTCTGTCGCCAGATCGCTGGCCGCCAGGTCGCTGGCCGCCACGAAGACGGCGACCAGCCGTTCGAGGCCGGCCTGGTCGGCGGCGTCGAAGCGGGCGGGATGCGGACTGTCGAGATCGAGCACGCCCCATAGCCGGTCATCGGCGACGATCGGCACCACCAGCTCGGAACGCGACGCGGCATCGCAGGCGATGTGATCGGCCACGGCATCGACGTCGTCGACACGCTGGGTCGCCCGGGTGCGGGCCGCCGCGCCGCACACGCCCTTGCTGAAAGGGATCGGGTTGCAGGCCGGTTTGCCCTGGAAGGGGCCGAGCACCAGGGTCTGCGGGCGGCGTTGCAGATAGAAACCGGCCCAGTTGAGTCCCTCGACTTCCTGCATCAGGAAGGCGCAGGTCTGGGCGGCATTGGTCAGCCAGTCGCGGGTGTCGAGCAGTGCCTGCAATTGGCGCTCGAGCAGGGCATAGTCGGTCATTTAGCCTCCAGGAAAACGCACCGGGCCGGCGATGGCCGGCCCGGTCTGACATAGGTCGTGAGCGCTGGATTATTTCCAGCCGGGCACGGCGCCACCCTTGAACAGCTCCTCGGCCTTATCGATCACCGCCTGGCTGTGATAGGCCTCGACCAGCTCCTTGATCGCCTCGCGATCCTGATCGCCGCCACGCACCACGATCAGGTTGACGTAGGGCGACTCGGGGCCTTCCTTGATCAGCGCGTCGTCCAGAGTCAGGCCGGCGGGCTGGGCGAAGGTATTGTTGATGAAGGCCATGTCGACGTCCGGCAGGATGCGCGGCAACTGGGCGGCCTCGATCTCGCGGAACTCGAAGTCGTGCGGGTTCTCGGCGATGTCGATTGGCGTGGCCTCGAGATTGGTCGGGTCGTTGAGCTGAATCAGCCCCTTGTTGTGCATCAGGATCAGGGCGCGGCCTTCGTTCGACGGGTCGTTGGGCAGGGCGATGGTGGCGCCGTCGGGCAGCGCGTCGATGCTGTCGTACTTCTCGGAATAGGCGCCGATCGGGTAGACGAAGGTACGCCCGGCGATGGCGAAGTCGTAGCCGCGGTCGCGCACCATCGACTTCATGTACGGCTCGTGCTGGTAGGCGTTGGCGTCGAGGCTGCCGTCGGCCAGCGCGGCGTTGGGCGTCACGTAGTCGGTGAACTCGACGATCTCGACGTCGAGGCCGTACTTGTCCTTGGCGATCTGCTTGGCGACCTGCATGACGTCGGTTTCCGGGCCGGCCACGGTGCCGACCTTGATCTGATCGTCGGCGGCGTTGGCGGTGCCGGCGAGCAGCCCCAGCCCGAGCAGTGTGGCGGTTCCCAGCGTCTTGGCGATAGCCTGTTTCATGGTGCGTCTCCCTTGCGGTCCGGCGAGCGGACATCGGCCTGAAGGTGAATCGTGATACGCGATTTTACGCTATAAGTAGAAAATTTCTAATGCCTTTTTGTTATGGGGTCGATCGTTCGGCCCCGTTGCCGCCGTTCGCCGGATTCCGCGCCGTGGGGCGCGGCGAGCAATGCACGACGCGTGTCGAGGCACGGGCGCCGAGCTTTGTTATCCTCGGGGTTTTCCTTCATGAAGCGGATAGGCTGCATGGCAAGCGTGGCTGCGAGGCGACGGCCCTACCGGGTCGCGGAAACGATCAAGAGCTGGATCGTCGACAGGCAGCTCAAGCCGGGGGATCGCCTGCCCAGCGAAGCGGAGCTGATCGAGACGCTGCAGGTGTCCAAGGGCACGATCCGCGAGAGCACCCGCATCCTCGAGGCCCAGGGCCTGGTGGAGACCCGCACCGGGCCGGGCGGGGGGGCCTTCGTGCGCGAGATGAGCGAAGCCAAGGCGATCGCACTGCTCAGCAATTACCTGTTCTTCCGCGATATCTCGATCGGCGACATCTACCAGATCCGTCTCGCCCTTGAGCCCGAACTGGCCGCGTCGCTGGCGGGCCAGGTGGATGCCGAGGACCTGGCCCGCCTGCGCGCCAGCCTGCACAGCTACGCCGGGCCCGCCGGCAATGACGAGGAGGAACGCCAGCAGCACATCGACTCGCTGAATTTCCACCTGATGCTCGCCGAGCTGGCGGGCGGCAACCCGCTGCTGTGTTTCATCATCCGCTTCACCACTCAGGTGCTGTCGGACCTGACCATCTACCGGCGCCTCTACGAGCCCGCCACCCACGACCTGGGGCAGTCGGGCTGTCGCTATCACGCGGCGATACTCGATGCCATCGAGGCCGGTGACGCCCGGCGCTCGCGTGAGATGATGCGCGAGCACCTGCTTTCCGCTCAGGCGGTGATGAACGAGCAGGAGGCGCAGGTACGCCGAGGGTTCCTGGCGGAGACCTGAGAGGGCGTTAACAAAATGTCTGCGCTCGACAATACGGCGTTAAAATCGACCTTAAAATGCTCATTTACCCCGTGTAAACTCCGCTTTTTCGGCCGATTTTGCCTTGTCTTGCCTTCGCTCGACGACTTTGTAAACGCCCTCTGAGCCGCGTCTGGAGCGTGGCGAAGTGGGCGATCAGCCCCGGGGCAGGCGCCCGGGCAGGGCCTGGAGGAACGTCATCAGCACCCGCGTGGCCGCGTCGGCGTCGGCGGCGCTGATGGCCTCGTCGGGGTGGTGGCTGAGGCCGTCGCGACAGCGCACGAAGAGCATGCCGATGTCGGTCAGCGCGTGCATCGCCAGGCCGTCGTGGCCGGCGCCGCTGAACAGCCGTTCGGCGGGCTCGCCGCTGGCCTCGCAGGCGGCCTCGAGGGCCTCGATCAGCCAGTCGGCACACTCCACCGCTTCGGCCTGGTAGGTCGACTCGATCGTCACCTCGAGATCGCGCTCCGCCGCCAGTCGCCGGCAGTCGTCGAGAATCGCCTCGCGGCCGTGGTGTCTCACCTCGGCATGCGGCGAGCGAAGTTCCAGGGTGAAGGTCGTCTCGGCGGGGATCACGTTGACCGCGTCGGGGCGTACCGCGAGCTTGCCCACCACGCCGACGAGGTCGTCGGTGGCATTGAGCCGGCGGTCGGCCGCGACGACCATTTCCGCCGCACCGACCAGGGCGTCGCGGCGTCCGGCCATCGGCGTGGTGCCGGCATGGCCGGCCTTGCCGGTCACCGTCACCCGGTGGCGCTCGATGCCGGTCAGCGACGTGACGATTCCCACCGCGTGATCGCGGCGTTCCAGTACCGGCCCCTGTTCGATGTGTACCTCGCAATAGCCCAGTACCGAGGCCGGGTCGCGGGCCAGGCCCGGGATGCGCTCGGGGTCGCCGCCAAAGTCGGCAAGTGCCTCGCCGAGACTCGTGCCATCGGCATCGCGGGCCGCGAGGCTCGCGGGATCGAAACCGCCGGCCAGTGCCCGGCTGCCGATCAGGGTCGACTGGAAGCGCGTGCCCTCCTCGTCGCCGAAGGCCACCACCTCGATGCCATAGGGCAGCGTGATGCCGGCCTCGCCGAGTGCCTCGAGAGCCAGCAGCGGCAAGGCCACGCCGAGCATGCCATCGTACTTGCCGCCCTCGATCACGGTGTCCTGGTGCGAACCGAGGATCAGCGTCTTCTCGCCGGCCTGGGCCCGCGGGCAGCGGCCGACCAGATTGCCGGCGGCGTCGAGTTCGGGGCTCAGCCCGGCCCGGCGCATCCACGCCTCGATCAACGTCAGCACGCCGCGATGCTCCGCGGAGCAGAACAGCCGCGTGACACCGGGGCCGGGCTGGGAGTGGCGTGCGGCTTCGTCGAGCCGCGCGATCAGGGTCTCGCCGAGGGGCGCAACGGAGCTCGTGGTCATGGTATCTCCTCGAATGGCAGGCGCCGGTGGCGATGATGGGCCGGGCCCGGCGCCGTGAAAGGGGATGGATGTCGCGTGACGGCCGGTGTCGTGGTCGCCGGCGCGGCGGTCATCGCCGCGGCAGGGCATCCAGAAAACGGCCGAAGTCGGGATCGCGAACGCGCGCCGCCAGCGCGCGAAGCGCGTCGATCGGGTCGGGTTCGGCCCAGTCGACGCGCAGGTCGATGGGCGCGGCGTGGAAGGACTCGATGCGCAGTGCCGCCGAGCGGGTGCCACGGACGTCGCCGCCGGCAACCAGCGCCGCTTCCAGGGCGTCGATCAGGGTTTCGAGCAGGGTCGTCTGGTAGCCGTCGCGATAACGCGGTGCGGTAGCGTTCTCGATCACCGCGTCGGGGTCGTCGCAGGTCCGTTCGAGGAAGCGCCGCAGCAGGGCATCGATGACCCCGGGGCCGGCGAGCAGGTTGCCGGCCGCGGCGAGGCCCGGATAGCACGCGCCGGCCACCACCGGGTGGTTGCCGGTGCCGCTGTGCAGGGCGGCCCGGCCCCGGGCGTCCATCACCAGGCATTGCCGGCAGTCGGCGCCGTCATCGGCGCTGACCACGCCGTCCAGCGCGTCGCTGGCCGTGGCGCCGGTTTCCAGGGCCCGGCGCACGCCGTCGGGATACCAGGGGTTGGTGTACAGCCCCTGGGTGGCGCAGGCGCCCAGTCCGCGCCAGGCGTGGTGGACGTAACCGCCCACCGCCACGCCGCCGGTGGCGGTCAGGGCGGCGGCGGTGCCGCTCGCCGGATCGACATGCAGCAGGGACAGGGTCATGACGCCCTCTCAGTAGCCGGTCATGTGGCCGATGATCAGCCCCACCCAGGACAGGCCGTAGACCAGCACCATGAAGGGCAGGATCGCCTTGAGCCACTTCTCGTAGGAGACCCGGCCTAGGGCCAGCATCGCCAGGGTGCCGCCGGAGGTGGGCACGATCAGGTTGGTCAGGCCGTCGCCGACCTGGAAGGCGGTGATCATCAACTGCCGGCTCATGTCCACCAGGTCGGCCACCGGAATCAGGATCGGCATGGTCACCAGCGCCTGACCGGAGCCTGACGGCACGAACAGGTTGATGACTCCCTGGACGACGCTGGCCATGATCGCCGAGAAGACCGGCGGAATGTCCTGGATGAGCCCGCTCAGGGCGTGGACGATGGTGTCGATGATCTGGGCCTGCTGCAGGATCACCTGGATCGAGGCCGCGACGCCGATCACCAGTGCACCGGGCGTGACGCTGGCGGCCCCTTCCATCATCTGCTTGACGATGCCGTTGGCCGAAAGGCCGTTGATCGCGCCGATCAGGATCGCCAGCAGCAGGAACATGCCGGCGATCTCGTTGATGTACCAGCCGGCGGTGAACACGCCGACCAGCATCGCCGCCAGCCCGCCGATGAATACCAGCAGGGTCAGGGCATCGCGCCGCGACAGGCGGTAGGCGTCGAGCGACTGGCTCATCGCCTTGCTGTCATCGGGTTCGGTGAAGTCCATCTTCACCACCCACTTGCAGATGTACAGCGACAGCAGGCCCAGCGAGGCCACGACCATCAGGGTGCGGAGCCAGGCGCCGGAGAAGGTCGGCAGCTCGGCGATCCCCTGGGCCACGCCCACGGTATAGGGGTTGATCGGCGACAGGGCGAAGCCCACGCCGATGCCGCCCACCGCCATGGTGGTGCCGACCAGGCTGGAGCAGCCGATGGCGCTGGCGATCAGCACGGCGATCGGTACCAGGGCGATGTTGTTCTCGAAGCCCACGGCGACGCCGAAGAAGCCGTAGATGAAGGTGCCCACGGTGATGATCAGGTTGCGGCGTTCGACGCCGACCTTGTGGACCGCCACGCCGATGGCGTTCTCCAGGGCGCCGCTGCGCTGCAGGATGTGGAACAGCCCGCCGGCGATGAACACGATGAACAGGTATTGCGACGCCGCGATGAGCCCCTTGGGCACGGCGACGAAAATGTCGAAGGGCGGAATGGCCGCGATGTCGGAGAGGTAGTGAAAGGAGCCCGGGACCACCGCGGTGCGGCCGTCGCGCGCGACGCGCTCGAACTCGCCGGCGGGGATGAAGAAGGTCAGTACGTAAGTGGCCACCAGGATCAGAAAGATCAGGACCATGGGGTCGGGTACCGTGCGGTACCACTTGGCGCGCCGGGGCAGCGCCGGATCTTGGGGTTTCATGTGATTGTCCTTGTTGGAAACTCGCTCGCGAGGGTTGCCCGGTCGATGGCCAGGGCGGTCGCCATCGCCGGCCGGGACGGCGTGCGGCAACGGGTCGCTCTGCCGGCCGCCGTACGCCGATCTGTCTGGCAATTTATCATGATAAATTGTCGGGTCAAGGCGGAGCCCGGGAGAGGAACCGAGAGAGGGCCGAGAAAGGGACGCGCAAGGCCGGTGCCTCGAGGCGCCAGGGAGGGGGAAGATCAGTGGGGCGGCGCGTCACGCGCGATGACGCGCCGCCGAAAGGGCGGTGTCAGCCCTCGGCGGTCACTTGTGGTCGCTCTTGCGGACCAGATAGTCGCCGAGCATCTGGAAGCCCTGCACCAGCACCACCAGGATCACCACGGTGATCAGCATGATGGTGGGGTTGAAGCGGTTGTAGCCGTAGCGGATGCCCAGGTCGCCGAGACCGCCGCCGCCCACCGCGCCGGCCATCGCCGAGTAGCTGATCAGGGTCACCACGGTGATGGTCAGGCCGGTGATGATCCCGCCGCGGGCTTCCGGCAGCAGCACCTTGGTGATGATCTGCAAGGGCGTGGCGCCCATCGACTGGGCGGCCTCGATCAGCCCCGGCGGCACCTCGTTGAGGGCGCCCTCGACCAGCCGGGCGACGAAGGGGATGGCGGCGATGGTCAGCGGCACGGCGGCGGCGTTGGTGCCGATCGAGCTGCCCACCAGGGCTCGCGTGAAGGGGATGATCGCCACCATCAGGATGATGAAGGGGATCGAACGGCCGACGTTGGTGACGATGCCCAGCACCCGGTTGGTCAGCGGCTGGGCGAGAATCTGGCCCGGGCGGGTGACGTAGAGCAGCACGCCCAGGGGCACGCCCAGCGCGGCGGCAATGAGTCCCGAGACGGCGACCATGTAGAGGGTGTCGAGGGTGGCTTCGAGGATCAGTTCAAGCATCGCGCTGGACATGGCCGAGCACCTCCACTTGCAGGTCGTGGGATTCCAGGTAGGCGAGTGCCTCGCGGGTCTTCTCGGCGCTGCCGATCAGTTCGGCGATCATCAGCCCCAGGGTGCGGTCCTGGATCGACTCGACCTTGGCCTCGAGGATGCTGACGTCGATCGCGCAGTCCCGGGCGAGCCGCGAGATCAGCGGCGTCGACACCGAATCGCCGGTGAAGGCCAGGCGTACCACCGGATGGGTGTCGGGGCCGGGCCGCGCCTCGAGGCGTTCGACCAGCGCCTGCGGCGGTTCCAGCTCGAGGAAGGCATTGAGGAAGTCGCGGCCCAGGCGGGTCGCCGGGGCGGTGAAGAAATCGCCGACGTCGGCCTCCTCGACCAGTTCGCCGCCCGAGATCAGCCCGACCCGGTGACAGATCGACTTGACCACCTCCATCTCGTGGGTGATCAGCAGGATGGTCAGGCCCAGCTTGCGGTTGATGTCCTGGAGCAGCTCGAGGATCGCGGTGGTGGTCTGCGGGTCGAGCGCCGAGGTGGCCTCGTCGCAGAGCAGCACCTTGGGGCGGCTGGCCAGCGCCCGGGCGATCGCCACGCGCTGCTTCTGGCCGCCGGAGAGCTGGGCCGGGAACATGTCGCGCTTGTCGGTGAGCCCGGTGAGTTCCAGCAGCGGTTCGACGCGCTCGCGGATCTCGCGCCGGGGGACGCCCATCAGTTCCAGCGGCAGGGCGACATTGGCGAACACGCTGCGCGACGAGAGCAGGTTGAAGTGCTGGAAGATCATGCCGATGCGGTGGCGGGCCCGGTTGAGGGCCGCCGTGTCGAGGGCGGACAGCTCCTCGCCGTCGACGAACACCCGGCCGGTGGTGGGGCGTTCTAGCAGGTTGACGCAGCGGATCAGGGTCGACTTGCCGGCGCCGGAGAGGCCGATCACGCCGTGAATCGCGCCCTGGGGAACGTGCAGGTCGGTCGGCTTGAGGGCACGCACCGCGCGGTCGCCCGTGCCGTAGGTCTTGGAAACGTTGTCGAGTGTGATCATGGTCCGGGTCGAGTCGCGGCGACGATCGGGGACCGGTTGGTACGGGCGAAGCGAGGGCGAAAAAAAGGCCACCCAAATGGGTGGCCATCAACGCTGGACACACCCTTTTAGCTGCACTTTCCGAGACATGGGCGTCGCAACGCCGGCCTCGGAGGCGCCCGCAATCCGGGAACAAATCGGCGCCTGAAGAAGATTCGCGAAATTCTAGAGAGCGCCTTCGGGACTGTCAACGACTTTGGTATAAGCTGCAAGAGTGGGCGCAGAATCGCAGAAAAAACGCATGCCAGGAGCGCCATTATCGGTCGTTTGTTCTGCCTGATGCTGACGGGCTCGCCGTGGCACGGCGGAATGGACGCCCGCGGGCGGTTTTCCTAGACTGGCCGCCTCGTCACGGGGAGGCAAGACATGTTCACGGGTATCGTGCAGGGCACCGCCGAGCTGGTCGCGGTGGAAGAGAAACCGGACTTTCGCACTCATGTGCTGGCGCTGCCGGCCGGCTGTCGCGAGGGCCTCGAGCTGGGCGCCTCGGTGGCACACAACGGCTGTTGCCTGACCGTGACCGCCATCGACGGCGAGCGGGTCAGCTTCGATCTGATGCGCGAGACCCTGCGGCTGACCAACCTGGGGCAGCTGGCCATCGGCGATCGCGTCAACATCGAGCGTGCGGCACGCTTCGGCGACGAGATCGGCGGCCACGCCATGTCGGGCCACGTGATCGCCATGGCCGAACTCTGCGAGATCGACGAGGCCCCCAACAACCGGCGGTTATGGTTCGAGCTGCCGCCTCCCTACGGACGTTTCCTGTTCGAGAAGGGCTACATCGGTGTCGACGGCATCAGCCTGACCATCGGCGAGGTGCGCGAGCGGCGCTTCTGCGTCAACCTGATTCCCGAGACCCTGGCGCGCACCACCTTGGGCGACCGGGCTCCCGGGGACCGGGTCAATATCGAGATCGACCCGCAGACCCAGGCGATCGTCGAGACCGTCGAACGGGTCCTGGCGGCGCGTCAACTCGGCTGATCCCCTTCGCCGTCTAGCGTGGCCACGGCGTTGACTGCCGGCGTGGCGCGTTCGCATGACCTGTCGCTACAGTCACTGTTTCGAGCCATGGCCGGCAGCGGCGGGTGCCGGCCACGGCTCGCGTCGCCCCGGGCCATTGGGTACCATAGGCGGCTTTTCGTGCTGCTCCCCGAAACCAGAGTTCGACTGCGCAGGGTTGACCCATGTTGAAACGACAACTGAACAATTATTTCAAGCTGGACGAACACCACACCGATATCCGCACCGAGGTCATCGCCGGTATCACCACCTTCCTGACGATGGCCTACATCATCTTCGTCAACCCCAGCGTGCTTTCCCAGGCGGGCATGGACCAGGGCGCGGTCTTCGTCGCCACCTGTCTGGCCGCGGCGATCGGCTGTCTGATCATGGGGGCCTGGGCCAACTATCCGGTCGCGCTGGCCCCGGGGATGGGGCTCAACGCCTTCTTCACCTACTCCGTGGTGATGGGCATGGGCAAGAGCTGGGAGGTGGCGCTGGGAGCGGTCTTCCTGTCGGGGGTGACCTTCTTCCTGCTCAGCGTGTTCCGTATCCGTGAATGGATCATCAACTCGATCCCGCTGTCGTTGCGGCTGGGGATCGCCGCCGGGATCGGGCTCTTCCTGGGGATCATCGCCCTGGAGAACGCCGGCATCGTCGTCGCCCAGCCGGCGACCCTCGTGACCCTGGGCGATCTCTCGCAGCCGGCGGCGCTGTATACCCTGGGGGGCTTCTTCGCGATCACCGCGCTGTCCCACCTGCGGGTCACCGGCGCGGTGATGATCGGCATCCTCGGCGTCACCCTGGTCGGCATCCTGCTCGGCCACAACCAGTTCGGCGGCCTGGTCTCGGCGCCACCCTCCATCGCGCCGGTGATGTTTCACCTGGATATCGCCGGGGCGCTCGACGTGAGCATGCTCAGCGTGATCTTCGCCTTCCTGTTCGTCGATCTCTTCGACACCGCGGGGACGCTGGTGGGCGTCGCCCATCGCGGTGGCCTGCTCGACAAGGAGGGCAAGCTGCCGCGGCTCAACCGCGCGCTGATGGCCGACAGCACCGCGACCATCAGCGGTTCGCTGCTGGGTACCTCGTCCACCACCAGCTACATCGAGAGCGCCTCGGGTATCGCCGCGGGCGGGCGCACCGGCCTGACCGCGGTGGTGGTGGCGATCCTGTTCCTGGTCAGCCTGTTCTTCGCGCCGCTGGCCGGCTCGATCCCGGTCTACGCCACCGCCGGCGCGCTGCTCTACGTCGCCGTGCTGATGTGCGGCAGCCTGGCCCACGCCGACTGGGACGACGTCACCGAAGCGGCACCGGTGCTGATTGCCGCGCTGGCCATGCCGCTGACCTATTCTATCGCCAATGGCATCGCGCTGGGCTTCGTCAGTTTCACCCTGATCAAGCTGTTCTCGGGGCGTTATCGCGACCTCAACCCGGCGGTGGTGGTGCTTTCTGTGCTGTTCATTGGCAAGTTCTTGTTCCTCGATGGAGGCCATTGATGAGTAGTATCTACGGGGACTACATCAAGTCCGTGATCCGCACCGTGCCCGACTGGCCTCAGCCGGGGGTGAACTTCCGCGACATCACGCCGGTGCTGCAGAACAGCGCGGCCTTTCGCAAGTTGATCGACAGCTTCGTGCACCGCTATCAGGAGATGGATCTCGACGCCATCGCCGCGATCGACGCGCGGGGCTTCATCATCGGCGCGCCGGTGGCCTATGAGCTGGGCTGCAGCTTCGTGCCGGTTCGCAAGAAGGGCAAGCTGCCGTTTCGGACGCTCAGCGAGACCTACACGCTGGAGTACGGCGAGTCGACGGTGGAGCTGCACTCCGACGCCTTCCGCGAGGGCGATCGCATCCTGGTCATGGATGATCTGATCGCCACCGGTGGGACCATGCTGGCCGCCGCCAAGCTGATCCAGCGCAGCGGCGGTCAGGTGGTGGAAACCGCGACGATCATCGACCTTCCCGAACTGGGCGGTTCCCAGAAGATTCGCGACGCCGGCCACGGCGTGTTCGCGGTGTGTTCCTTCCTCGAGAGCGACTGAGTCCGACTCGGCGCTCGATTGACTCGACCACCCGGGGTAGGCATGCCGGGGGTCGAGCCTTGCCAACAGGTGACTCTCGTCATGTCAGCCAATCGCTACCAGCAGCATTTCACCGTCTCCTGGGATCAGCTCCACCGCGACGTGCGCGCGTTGTGCCACCAGCTCGTCGAGCGCGATTTCGCGGGGATCGTCGCCATCACCCGTGGCGGCCTGATCCCCGCGGCGCTGATCGCCCGTGAACTCAATGTGCGGCTGATCGATACCGTGTGCATCAAGAGTTACGACCACATGGACCAGAGCGAGCTGGACGT
Organism: Modicisalibacter sp. MOD 31.J; assembly: GCF_020147985.1. Taxonomy (NCBI): domain Bacteria; kingdom Pseudomonadati; phylum Pseudomonadota; class Gammaproteobacteria; order Oceanospirillales; family Halomonadaceae; genus Modicisalibacter; species Modicisalibacter sp. MOD 31.J. Next base: position 89,621 of record NZ_JAGXFF010000002.1, read on the forward strand.
GGTCAAGGGTGTCGACCACGACGGCGAGGGCTGGTTGCTGGTCGACGACCTGGTGGATACCGGCAAGACGGCCCGGGCGGTGCGCGAGATGCTGCCCAGGGCGCATTTCGTGACCGTCTACGCCAAGCCGGAAGGGCGCCCGCTGGTCGACCAGTACCTGACCGAGGTGGCCCAGGATTGCTGGATCCAGTTCCCCTGGGACATGGGCATCGCCTATGTCGAGCCGCTGGTCGATCAGGTGCGCAGCGCCGCCACCGACGATTGATCCTTCGAACGAGCCAACGCCAAACGCGAGGCAGGCGATGACGCAGGTTCCCCTTCCCGAGAGCTGGGCCCGCCACCTAGGCGGTGAATTCGATGCCCCCTACATGCACGCGCTGCGCGATTTCCTGGCGCGCGAGAAGGCGGCGCGCAAGGTGATCTATCCGCACTCCGCGAACTGGTTTCGTGCCTTCGAGCTCACGCCGCTGGATCGCGTGCGGGTGGTGGTGCTCGGCCAGGATCCGTATCACGGCCCCGGCCAGGCCCACGGGCTGTGCTTTTCGGTCCGCCCCGGCGTGCCCACGCCCCCCTCGTTGCAGAACATCTACAAGGAACTCGCCGCCGACGTCGCCTTCGCGCCGGTCGATCACGGCTTTCTCGAGAGCTGGGCGGAGCAGGGCGTGCTGCTGCTCAACAGCGTGCTGACCGTGGAGCGCGGCAATGCCGGGTCGCATCGCAATCAAGGTTGGGAGACCTTCACCGACCGCGCCATCCAGGTGGTCAACGAACAGTGCGACGGCGTGGTCTTCCTGCTCTGGGGCAGCTACGCCCAGAAGAAGGCTTCGTTCGTCGACCGTCACAAGCATCGGGTCCTGCACGCCCCGCATCCCTCACCGCTGTCGGCGCATCGCGGCTTCTTCGGGCAGCGCCATTTCTCGCGCGCCAACGCCTTTCTCGCCGAGCGCGGGCGCGGCGCCATCGACTGGCAGTTGCCGGCCGTCGTCTGATCGCGTCGGGCGAGCCGGCGATGGCGACTTAACCCGCCGGCCCCGGCGCGCTAGAATGGCGCGCGATTTCGGGGCCCCGGCCCCGACCCGCTTTCCAACCTGCCTCGCAAGGGACCCCCGCCATGAGCGTTCATGCCATCCAACACCCGCTGGTCAAGCACAAGCTCGGCCTGATGCGCGCCGCCGAGATCAGCACCAAGAGCTTTCGCGAACTGGCCGGCGAGGTCGCCAAGCTGTTGACGTATGAAGCGACCCAGGATCTCGACCTCGAACCGCAGACCATCGAGGGCTGGAACGGCGGGCCGATCGAGGTCGAGCAGCTCAAGGGCAAGAAGGTCACCATCGTGCCGATCCTGCGCGCCGGGCTGGGCATGCTCGAGGGGGTCACCGACCTGATCCCCAGTGCGCGCATCAGCGTGGTGGGGCTGTATCGCAACGAGGAGACCCTCGAGCCGGTGCCCTATTTCGAGAAGTTCACCAACGACCTCGACGAGCGTCTGGCGATCGTCATCGACCCCATGCTGGCCACCGGCGGCTCGATGGTCGCCACCCTGGACATGCTCAAGGAGCGCAACTGCCCGCTGATCAAGGTGATCGTGCTGGTCGCCGCGCCGGAGGGCCTGCGCCGGGTCCAGGAAGCGCATCCCGACGTCGAGATCTACACCGCGGCGATCGACGAGCGACTCGATGAAAATGGCTATATCGTGCCCGGCCTCGGGGATGCCGGCGACAAGATCTTCGGCACCCGCTGACAGCGCCCGCCAAGCCCCATTCGCGCCCCACCGTCCTCGACGCCTGGGGCGTTTTTTCGACTCAAGCCCGAGCCGCTTCGCGAGAGAGCGGCCGACACCGACGGAGCCTTCATGTCATCCGATAGCGTTGCCCCGGCCTCCCGGGCCGATTCCCCGCTGCGCACCCTGATCACCGGCGCGCAGATGCTCTTCGTCGCCTTCGGCGCCCTGGTGCTGGTGCCGCTGCTGACCGGGCTCGATCCCAGCGTGGCGCTGTTCACCGCCGGAGTGGGCACGCTGGTCTTTCATGGCGTGACGCGCCGTAGCGTGCCGGTCTTCCTGGCCTCGTCGTTCGCCTTCATTGCCCCCATCCAGGGCGCGGTGACGAATTTCGGCATCCCGGCGACGCTGGGCGGGCTGTTCGCCGCCGGGCTGGTCTATGTGGTGATCTCGCAGTTCGTGCGCCTCAAGGGAACCGGCTGGCTGCATCGGCTGCTGCCGCCGGTGGTGGTGGGGCCGGTGATCATGGTGATCGGCCTGGCGCTGGCGCCGGTGGCGGTGGACATGGCCACCGGCGAGACCAGCGAGGCCATCGGTTATGGCCAGGCGATCGTCCTGTCCATGGCCAGCCTGCTGGTGACGCTGCTGCTGGCGGTGTTCGGCCGCGGTCTGCTGCGGCTGGTGCCGATCCTAGGCGGCATCCTGGTCGGCTATTCGCTGGCCCTGGTCATGGGGGTGGTCGACCTCGGTGCGGTGCACCAGGCGGCGTGGTTCGAGATACCTTCCTTCGTCGCGCCGAGCTTTCACCTGTCGGCGATCCTGTTCATGCTGCCGGTGGCCATCGCCCCGGCGGTCGAGCACATCGGCGACATGATCGCCATCGGCTCGGTGACGCGCCGCGACTATCTGGTCAAGCCGGGGCTGCACCGCACCCTGCTGGGTGACGGCCTGGCCACGTCCACCGCGGCGCTGTTCGGCGGGCCGCCCAACACCACCTACTCCGAGGTGACCGGGGCGGTGACCCTGACCCGCAACTTCGACCCCCGGGTGATGATCGTCGCCGCTTTCGTGGCGATCCTGCTGGCCTTCGTCGCCAAGCTCGGCGCGCTGCTGCAGAGCATCCCGGCGCCGGTGATGGGCGGCATCATGACGCTGCTGTTCGGCTCGATCGCGGTGGTCGGCATGAACACCCTGGTGCGCGCCGGCCAGGCGCTGACCGCGCCGCGCAACCTGGTGATCGTGTCGTTGATCCTGGTCTTCGGCATCGGCGGCATGCAGATCGGCGGCGGCCAGTTCGCCCTGCAGGGCGTGAGTCTCTCCGCGGTGGTGGGCATCCTGCTCAATCTGGTGTTGCCGGCGGCAGAGGAGGAGGCGGCGCCCTGACAGCTCAGCGGTGATGGCGTGTGTCGCCCCCGTCGGTGAAGCTCGGCGGGTTGTTGGCACTGACGATCACGCAGTCCTCGTCGCCGACATTGCGGAAGCGGTGGGGCCGGCGCGAATCGAAGTAGTAGGCGTCGCCGGCGTGTAGCCGGCGGGCTTCGCCGTCGACCCACAGTTCGATCGAGCCCGAGACCACCACGCCGCCTTCCTCGCCCTCGTGGGTGAGCATGTCCTCGCCGGTATCGGCGCCGGGCGGATAGTGCTCGTGGATGATCGACATGCGCCGCTCGGCGCGTCCGGCGGCGACCAGGCGCCAGGAAAGCACGCCGTCGCCGATGTCGATCAGGTCCTCGGCGGCGTAGAACACCGGCTCGCGCTCGCGCGTCTCGATGGCGAAGAACTCGCTGATCGACAGCGGCATGGCGTCGAGGATCTTCTTCAGCGAACTGACCGAGGGACTGACGCTGTTCTGTTCGATCAGCGAGATGGTGCTGTTGGTCACCCCGGCGCGCTTGGCCAGCTCGCGTTGGGAAAGACCCCGGGCCTGGCGCAGTTGCCGCAGCCGGGCGCCGACATCGAAACCGCTCATGGGTGTGCCTTGTGCATTATCCTCGACGGCATGATAGCCGGTTTACCCGAGGCGACGAAGACTGCCATGCTCCGTTCGGTCGGTAGCCGAGCACGCCGCCCGGCTGGACGCGCGGGGCCGAAGGCAGCCATCCTGAGGGCCATGGCCGGCGGTGTTCGCGAGTGTCGACTGGCCCGTCCGGACCATTGCTGGCGCCTGCGAGTCGGGCCATCGAAACGGTGACAGGCAGAACCATGGAGCATCCAGAGATTACCGGCGTGGTGCTCGCCGGCGGCCAGGGCCGACGCCTGGGCGGCGTCGACAAGGGCTGGTATCGCTTTCAGGGCCGGCCGCTGATCGAGCACGTCGTGACCCGCCTCGAGACGCAGGTGCCGCGCTTGATGATCAACGCCAACCGCTCGCTCGAGGCTTACCGCGCGCTGGGCTTTGCGGTGATCGAGGATCGCCGGCCCGGCTTCGCGGGCCCGTTGATGGGCATCTGGAGCGCGCTGTGCGCCGCCGACACGCCCTGGGTGGTGGTGGTGCCCTGCGACACGCCGTGTCTGCCCGATGACCTGGTCACCCGCCTTCACCAGGGGATCGGTGGGAAGGCCATCGCCGTGGCCCACGACGGCACGCGAGCGCACCCCGTGATCGCCCTGATCCGTCGCGATCTGGCCGACGACCTGGCGATCGCGCTGGCGGCGGGAGAGCGCAAGGTCGCGCGCTGGTACGCGCGTCACCCCTGTCGTTACGTGAACTTTGCCGAGGGCCCGGCGGCCTTCGCCAATCTCAACACGCCGCAGGACGGGGCGGCGCTGGCGCCGGATGCGACACAGTGACTCGCCGGCGTCCATGCCCCGCAACGCGGCCCCTGGTGCCGGCGATTTCCGGTATCCTTGGCCGATGGCCCGTGTCGGGCGCCACGATCAGCCGCGGTCCCGCTGCGGGCCGTCAATTCCGGGAGTGCCATGCGACTCGATCTCGACAACGAATCCCTGCCGCTGCTGGGCATCGCCGCCTGGAGCGGGACCGGCAAGACCACCCTGATCGAGGCCCTGCTGCCGCGATTGCGTGACGCCGGGCTAGCCGTGGCGGTGATCAAGCACGCCCACCACGACATCGAGGTCGACCGGCCGGGCAAGGATAGCCATCGCCTGCGGATGGCGGGTGCCGCGCCGATGCTGGTCGCCTCGCGGGAACGCCTGGCGCTGACCATGGAAACCCCCGATCGGGCGGCTCCGGACCTTGCCCGGTTGATCGACCAGGTGCGTCCGTTCGAGCCCGACCTGGTGCTGATCGAGGGCTTCAAGCGCTGGCCGTTGCCGCGGCTGGAACTGTACCGGGCGTCGCTGGGCCGACCGATGCTGGCCGTCGGGGACCCCTGGGTCCGGGTGGTGGCCAGCGATGCCGCCGTCGAACTGCCCCCGGGAGTGACGCGTCTCGAACTCGACGACATCGAGGCGCTGGCCCGCTACATCGCTGCCTGGCCGGCACGCTGGCCGGCGTGCCGTCATCCGCGCGGGGAGGTCCCGGCATGAGCCTGTCCTGTTTCGACCTCGGCGAACGGCTTCTGAGTGTCGAGGAGGCCCAGGCGGCGCTTGGCGAGTTGACGCCCGCCCCGCTGGGCACGGAGACGCTCGATCTGGCCGTCGCGCTCGACCGGGTACTGGCCGAACGCGTGTCGTCGCCGATCGACGTCCCCCAGAACACCAATTCGGCCATGGACGGCATCGCCGTGGCCTGGACGGGCAGCGAGACGTTGCGGCTGGTCGGCGAGGTGCTGGCCGGTTCGCGTTTCGCCGGGACGCTCGAGGCCGGCGAGGCGGTCACCATCACCACCGGGGCGCCGCTGCCGCGCGGCGCGGACAGCGTGATCATGCGCGAGCAGCTGGACATCGATGCCGCGACCGCGCGGGTGCGGGTCCGCGAGCCCGATACCGTGAGGCGCGGTCAGAACGTGCGTCAGGCCGGGGAGGACATCGCCCGCGGCAGCCTGGCGGTGGCCGCCGGCACCCGGCTCAGGCCGCAGCACCTGGGATTTCTGGCCTCGCTGGGGCGCGCGCGGGTGACGGTCCATCGCCGGCCGCGCGTGGCGCTGTTCTCGACCGGGGACGAGGTCACCGCGCCGGGGGCGACGCTACCCGACGCCGGCATCTTCGACGCCAACCGCTTCTCGCTGCGCGGCCTGATCGAACGGCTCGGCGGCGAGGTAGTCGACCTGGGCATTCTCGCCGACGACTGCCGGGCGATTCACGACGCGCTCGAGGCGGCCGTGCGCGATGCCGACATGGTGATCACCAGCGGCGGTGTGTCGGTGGGCCAGGCGGACTGGGTCAAGATGGCGCTGCAGCGTCTGGGCCGGCTGGGCTTCTGGCGTATCGCCATGCGCCCGGGCCGGCCGCTGGCGTTCGGCGTGCTGGGCCCACGCGAGGTGCCGTTCTTCGGCCTGCCGGGCAATCCGGTGTCGGCGATGGTGACCTTCCTGCAGTTCGTTCAGCCGTTGCTGCGCCGCCTGCAGGGCGAAACGGCCTGGCGTGCCCGGCGGCTGGTCGCCGTGGCCGACGAGCCATTGTCGAGTCGCGCCGGGCGGGTCGACTTCCACCGTGGCATCTATACGGGCGGTTCGGACGGTCGACTGTCCGTGACGACCACCGGGCCCCAGGGGTCGGGCATGCTGTCGTCGATGCTGGCCGCCAACTGCCTGATCGAAATCGACGCCGCGCGGGACCACGTCGCCGCGGGCGATACCGTGACCATTCAACCCTTCGGGGAACTGACATGAGCCTGACTCATCTCAACGTACGCGGCGAGGCCCACATGGTCGACGTCGGCGACAAGGCCACGACGCAACGCGAGGCGGTGGCCTCGGGGCGCGTCCACATGCGCCCCGAGACCCTGGCATTGCTTGCCGACGGCGGGCTGCCCAAGGGGGACGTGCTGGCTACCGCGCGCATCGCCGGTATCCAGGCGGCAAAACGCACCCATGAATTGATCCCGCTGTGCCATGCTCTGGCGCTGACCAAGGTCACTGTCGACTTCGATCTCGACGAGGCATCGAGCTGCGTCGAGGTCTCGGCGACCTGCCGCCTGGCTGGACGGACCGGGGTCGAGATGGAGGCGCTGACGGCGGTCTCGGTGGCCTGTCTGACGCTTTATGACATGTGCAAGGCCGTCGACAAGGCGATGATCATCGGCGACATCCAGCTCGAGTCCAAGCGGGGCGGCAAGTCGGGCGACTACACGCGTGCCGAGTCATCGGAACCGCTTGCCGGGGGCCGTGAGGCGGCACCCATCGTTACCGGCGAGTGCCAGGAAGGCTGCATCGAGGTCACGCCGCGCACCGGCGAGCCCGTGATTCGCGTCAAGTGTCTGGCGGAACTGCGCGAGCGGCTGGGGATCGGCGAGCTGGACATGCCGCTGGAAAGGCTGCGCTCCAGTGACGTCGCCGGGCTCAAGGCGGCGCTGGCCGAGCATGACCCGCGCTTTGCGCTGCTCGCCGAGCGGCGCGTGCTGTGTGCCGTGAATCAGGTGATGAGCGGTGAGGAGACCCAGCTCACCGATGGTGACGAGGTGGCCTTCTTTCCGCCGGTGACCGGAGGTTGAGCATGATTCGTATCCAGACCGAACCGTTCGACCCGGGCGTCGAGCAGGCGGAATTGCTCCGCCGGCGTCATGACATCGGGGCGGTCGTCTGCTTCACCGGCCTGGTGCGGGACTTCAACGAATCCCCGGATGTCACGGCGCTGACGCTCGAGCATTATCCCGGCATGACCGAGGCCTCCCTCGGCGAGATCGTCGCCGAGGCCGGGCGTCGCTGGGCGCTCGATGGCGTGCGCCTGATCCACCGGGTCGGACGCCTCGAACCCGGCGACCCCATCGTGCTGGTCGCGGTGGCCAGCGCTCACCGCCGTGCGGCCTTCGAGGCCTGCGATTTCATCATGGATTATCTCAAGACACGTGCGCCGTTCTGGAAGAAGGAACACACCACGCACGGCCACTATTGGGTGTCCGAACGCGATACCGATCACGCCGCCGCCAGGCGTTGGGAGGAAAGATGACGGCATTGATCGACGACTTTCAGCGAGCCGTTCGCTACGTGAGGATTTCGGTCACCGACCGCTGCGACTTCCGCTGCGTCTACTGCATGAGCGAGGAGATGACGTTCCTGCCGCGCGAGCAGGTATTGACGCTGGAAGAACTGGCCTTGGTGGCACGGGCCTTTACCGAGCTGGGGGTCGAGAAGATTCGGCTGACCGGCGGGGAACCGCTGGTTCGCCGCGGCATCACCGATCTGGTCGACGAGATCGGCCGGCTCGACGGACTGCGCGATTTCACCATGACCACCAATGGCGCCGGGCTCGGCAAGCATGCCCGGGCGCTGCGCCAGGGCGGGCTCGATCGGCTCAATGTCAGCCTCGATTCACTGGATCCCGAGCGTTTTCGGCGACTGACCCGCACCGGTAACCTCCAGCGGGTGATCGATGGCATTCGTGCCGCCCAGGATGCCGGCTTCGAGCGCATCAAACTCAATGCCGTGATTCTCAAGGGGCGCAACGACGACGAAGTGCTCGACCTGGTCGACTTCGCCCGTCGCGAGCGACTCGATATCAGTTTCATCGAGGAGATGCCGCTGGGCGATGTTTCCGACCATTCGCGCGGCGAGACCTACTGCTCCAGCGACGAGGTCCAGCGGCTGATCGAGACGCGATACACCCTGATTCCGACCACCGAATCGACCCTGGGGCCGTCGCGCTATTTTTGCATGCCCGGCAGCCAATCACGGGTCGGGTTCATCTCGCCGCACAGTCACAACTTCTGCGCGACCTGCAATCGTGTCCGGGTCACGGTCGAAGGGCGCTTGCTGCTGTGCCTGGGCAATGAACACTCGGTCGATTTGCGCTCGGTCATGCGGCGTTACCCCGGTGACATCGAACCCCTCAAGGAACGCATCATCGCGGCCATGCCCCTCAAGCCCGAGCGCCATCATTTCTCCACCGATGGCGACGTCCAGGTCGTACGATTCATGAACATGACGGGTGGCTAATTGCCACTCGCCTCTTTCTCCTCCTGAAAAACTCGTGATCGCCGATGCCGGTGTCGTTCAACGATACCCGGCAATCAACTTCACTTGCTTATTACCTGCTCACGAATATACTTTTTACATTCCCATGCCGTTTTGGGTTTTTTACATCGCTTTGAATGGAGGAGGATGATGTCCAGCGAATCCCTGGAAAAGATTGCTCGCAACAAGAATGTGGCGCGGGCAGCCGCGCGTCAGTTGAGCATGGAACAGTTGCACAAACTGGCGGAAGTCATTGGCGAGGTCATCGAGCAGAAGCAGGAAGAAGAGCGGCGTCGTCAGGAAGAGGAGTCGGTCAAGGCGCGTAAGCTGGAAGAAATTCGCGAAGCCATCAACGATGCGGGTCTGTCGCTCGATGATCTGGTTTCCGAGCAGCCCAAGCGGCGTCGTGGTCGCCCCCCCAAGAACGAAAAGGCCTGAGTGTCGGGCCCATGCCCCGGTGACGAATCGCTTCGTTGCCGGGGCGTCCCAGGCCGGGAAAAAGCGGACGTCGATGTCCGCTTTTTTCGTGCCGGCGGGACGGGCAGTGTCGACTGTGACGAAAGGGCGGGGCGCCCCGGGGCGGGCGTCAGCTGAAAGCTTCGGCGGCCGAGAGTTGCAGGTGTACCGCCGGCGGCCGACGCACATGGTCCGCGAGCCAGTTCCGCAGGCGTGCCTTGAGCTGGGCGCGCAGTTCGGCCAGCGTTTCGCTGTCCGCTTGTTCGAGGGTGTCGTCGAGCCAGACGACGAACGCGGTTTCGTCGAGCGGCGACGGGCCGCTGTAGTCGAGCAGCAGCCGACCCACGCGCTGCCAGCCCCCGGATTCCAGGGCGATCACGGGCAGTACCAGGTGCAGATCGCCCTCGCGGGCATGGCGGTCCTGGGGGGCGCTCTCCAGATCGCGGAGTGAATGCACGTTGTCCTGATGCACGATACGGGGGGTCAGGGCGATGTGTCGCTCCACGCTCAGCCCCTGTCTGTCGAGGCGGATCAGATCACCGTTACCGGGTAGCAGCGGGGCGTCGATGCCCAGTTCCTCGGCGATCTCCCGGTGAGCCTGCTGGTGGCGGTGTTCGCCGTGCACGGGCAGCAGCCGGCGCGGCCGGACCCACTCGTAGAAGGTGCGCAGCTCGTCGCGTGCCGGATGACCGGAGGCATGCAGTGCCGGGTACCGGGATTCTTCCAGGACCGTCACGTCGAGGTGTTTCAGGCCGCGCTGCAGGCGCTCGATATGGCGCTCGTTGCCGGGGATCGCCTTGGCCGAGAAGATCACCGTGTCGCCGGGCTGGAGTTCCAGGTCCGGGTGGGCGTGGCGGGCCAGGCGCGACAGCGCGGCGCGCGGCTCGCCCTGGCTGCCGGTGGCGATGATCAACACCTCCTCGGCCGGCAGGTAGCCCATGTCGCGGACCGGCACGAGGGGCGGGAAATCCTCGAGATAGCCCAGGCTTCGGGCGATGCGCACCATGCGCTCCATCGAACGCCCCATCAGGCCGACGCGACGTCCGCAGCGTTTCGCCGCCCTGCCCAGCGCCAGCACCCGCGCCAGGTTGCTGGCAAAACACGAGACGATCACCCGTCCGGGGCATTCGGCCAGGGTGGTCTCGAGGGCGCGGGCCACGTCGCCTTCGCTCCCCGACCAGCCGGGTTGCAGGGCATTGGTGGAATCGCCCACCAGCAGGTCGACGGGGGCGATGGCGCGAAAGCGGGTCTCGTCGACCGGTTCACCGATCAGCGGCTCGGGGTCGAGTTTCCAGTCGCCGGTGTGCAGGACGCGGTGTTGCGGCGTGGACAGCAGCAGCGCGCAGCTCTCGGGAATCGAATGGGTCACCGGCAGGTAGCGCAGCATGAACGCGCCGCACTCCAGGGCGTCGCCGGGCTCGACGACATGGATCGCCTCGCTCGACAGGCCGCGCTCGTGAAACTTGGCGCGCAGCAGACCGGCGGCGAGCGGCGTGGCGTAGACCGTACAGCCCCACTGCGGCCACAGCCAGGCGGCGGCGCCGATGTGATCCTCGTGGCCGTGGGTGATGACCAGCGCTCGCGGCACGATGCCCAGGCCCGACAGCGGCTCGATATCGGGGACTTGCAAGGGGCCGTCGGGGAGGTCCTGACGAATCATCATCCCGCAATCCACCGCCAGCCAGTCGTCGCGATAGCCGTAGAGATTGAGGTTCATGCCGATTTCGCCGCTGCCTCCCAGCGGGAAGAAATACAGCGGTGGGCGCGGGCGGGGACGGACATGGACTCGGGAGTGCAGCATTATCGACACGGTATCGTCATGGAGATTGCACTATACGGGATGGCCCGCCGGGCCCACAACGAACGTTAGCCAAGCGGCGGCGATTCGTTACAATGTCGCCTCTTCATCATCGCCTCTTCAGCCGATTCAACGGATCATTCATGGCTCATTTCTATCGTCTCGTCGTTTCCTGCCCCGACCGCGTGGGTATCGTGGCTCGCGTTTCCGGTTTCATCGCCGCCCAGGGCGGCTCCATTACCGAAGCCAATCAGCATTCGGATCTGGCCACCGGGCGTTTCTTCATGCGCTACGAGATCCGTTTCGATTCGCCGAGCGACGCCGCGGCATTGAAAGCGGCCTTCGAGCCGATCGCGGACAGCTTCGAGATGACCTGGGCGCTCAACGACATTGCCCGGCGCAAGCGCGTGGTGCTGATGGTCTCCAAGGCATCGCACTGCCTGGTCGACCTGCTGTATCGCTGGAAGACCGGCGAACTCGATTGCGAGATTCCCTGCGTGATTTCCAACCATGACGATCTGCGCCCCCTGGTCGAATGGCACGATATCCCCTTCCATCATGTGCCGGTCGATCCGCTCGACAAGGCCAGCGCATTCGCCGAGACCCAGCGACTCATCGAGGCGGTGGACGCGGACAATGTGGTACTGGCGCGTTACATGCAGATCCTGCCGCCGTCGCTGTGCGAGCGCTACGCCGGTCGGGTGATCAACATCCACCACAGCTTCCTGCCCTCGTTCGCCGGGGCGCGTCCCTACCATCAGGCCTACGACCGTGGCGTCAAGCTGATCGGTGCGACCTGCCATTACGTCACCCAGGAACTCGACGCCGGGCCGATCATCGAACAGGACGTGCATCGTATCTCGCACTGTCATACCGCCGAGGATCTGGTGCGTTTCGGGCGCGACATCGAGAAGGCCGTCCTGGCTCGCGGGTTGCGCTGGCACCTGCAGGACCGGGTGCTGATCCACGGCAACAAGACGGTGGTCTTCGCCTGAAAACCCGCGTGTTCGCGCCCGTACTCAAGCCACTGAAGTGCGGGCGTGGTGATGCCGTCCGCTCGCCGCCCGGTCAGGAAAACAGCGTCAACTGACGGGCATCCTCGGGCGGGCGCAGGCGGACCCCGACGCCCAGCAGACGCACCGGGCGACTGCCGCGCGCCCAGGCCTCGTCGAGTAGCCCGGCATAATGCCCGGGATCGACGCCGTGGCCGGGCGCCTCGAGGGTGGTCAGGGTGAAGTCGTTGAAGCGCACCTTGACGAAGACCCCCTTGATCGCCGGATTGCCGTGACGTTCGAGGCGCGTCTCGAGGCGGGTGATGAGCTCGGGCAGGGCGGCCTGGCAGGCCGCGAGATCGGGCAGGTCGTGGTGGAAGGTGTTCTCGGCGCTCACCGACTTGCGTTCGCGCTCGACCCGTACCGGGCGTTCGTCGATGCCGCGGGCGAGTTCGAAGAGGCGGCGGCCGAACTTGCCGAACGTGTCGATCAGCGATTCCAGCGGCCAGGTCTTCAAATCGGCGCAGGTGCGGATACCCAGGGCCTCGAGACGGGCCGCGGTGGCCGGGCCCACGCCGTGCAGCTTGGCGACGGGCAGGGCGGTGATGAAGTCGTCGACGGCCTCGGGGGTGATCACCGTCAGGCCGTCGGGCTTCTCCCAGTCGCTGGCGATCTTGGCGAGAAACTTGCTGGGTGCCACGCCCACCGACACCGTGATACCGGTGCGCTCGAGCGCTTGTTGCTTGATCCAGCGGGCCATCCAGGTGGCGCTGCCGCGAAAGCGCTCCACCTCGCTGACGTCGAGATAGGCCTCGTCGAGCGACAGGGGCTCCACCAGCGGGGTGAGTTCGTGGAAGATCGCCTGAATCGCCTGCGAGACCGCGCGATAGCGGGGAAAGTCCGGCGGCAGCACCGTCAGGCCGGGGCACAGGCGCAGTGCCCGCGCGGTGGGCATCGCCGAGCGCACGCCGAAGGCGCGCGCCGGATAGTTGCAGGTGGCGATCACGCCGCGCTGCGCAGTGGTACCGCCGATGGCCAGGGGGATGTCGCGCAGGGCCGGGTCGTCGCGCATCTCCACGGCGGCGTAGAAGCAGTCGCAGTCGGCATGCAGGATCTTGCGCATGCGCGGACGATCGCCTCAGCCGAGCGCCTGGCCGTTGCCGCCGCGAATCACGCCCACCCCGACACCCTCGATTTCCAGGTGATCGTGGCGCAGGTCGACCTCGATCGGCGCGAAGTCGGCGTTCTCGGGCAGCAGGGTGACGCGATGCCCGTCGCGGCGAAAGCGTTTGACGGTGACGTCGTCCTCGAGCCGGGCGACCACGATCTGGCCGTCGCGGACCCGATCGGTGCGGTGCACGGCCAGCAGATCGCCCTCGAAGATCCCCACGTCGCGCATCGACAGCCCGCGCACCCGCAGCAGATAGTCGGCGCGGGGCGAGAAGAAGTCCGGCGACAACGGGCAGTAGCGATCGATGTGCGCGGCCGCGAGGATCGGGCTGCCGGCGGCGACCTCGCCGACGATCGGCAGGCCGCTGTCGAGTTCGGCCTCGGCGGCGGTGGCCGGTTCCGTTTCCTGTGCCGGCAGCCGGATACCGCGTGAGGTGCCGGGGATCATGCGGATCGCCCCCTTGCGATCGAGCGCGCGCAGGTGCTCCTCGGCGGCATTGGGAGAGCGAAAGCCCAGGGCGCGGGCGATTTCCGCGCGGGTCGGCGGATACCCCAGCTCGTTCATGGTCTTGACGATGAAGTCGTAGACGTTCTGCTGGCGCGGGGTGAGTGAGCGGGTCATGCGGCCTCCGCTGGTCGCTGGAATCGAAGCTGTGGCTGGGCGTGTGGTTAAGTATACAGCATGGAATTGTATCCAGTAATTCTCGCCGGGGAAATCAGGGGCGGTACGAAAAGTCGTCGAGTGCGGTCAGTTTGCCTACCCAGCCCAGTCACGGCGATCCGATGCGTTTAAAACAGCTTGGATTGTTGTCACTGTGTAAGCAGCGTAGAATTTCGGAAATGTTTTAAACAATCGTTTATAAGCAAGCAGAGATATGCCATGGCCCAGACCGATACGGTGACCCGCATCCTCAATACGGCCGAGGTGCTGTTCGCCGAGCGGGGATTCGCCGAGACCTCGCTACGCAACATCACCAGCAAGGCCAAGGTCAACCTGGCGGCGGTGAACTATCACTTCGGTTCGAAGAAGGCCCTGATCCAGGCGGTCTTCGCCCGCTACCTGGACCCGTTCACCGAACGTTTCCACGCCACCCTGGATGCGCTCGAGGCGGAGTACCACGGCAAGCCGATCCCGCTCGAGGTCCTGCTCGAGAACATGGCCCGCACGGTCCTCGAGGTGCCGGCCGAGCGCAACAGCCTGAAGGTCTTCATGCGTCTGCTCGGGCTCGCCTATACCCAGGCCCAGGGGCATCTGCGCGGCTACATCCAGCAGCACTACGGCAGCGTCTTCACCCGCTTCGCCGAACTGGTGCGCCGGGCCACGCCGGAGTTGCCGGACGCCGAGCGTTTCTGGCGGTTGCACTTCATGCTGGGCACGGTGATCTTCACGCTGTCGGGTCTCGACGCCCTGCGCGACATCGCCGAGCAGGATTACGGTGAGCACGTCAGCGTCCGTGAGCTGATCCGTCGCCTGCGGCCGGTGGTCGTGGCGGGCATGAACGCACCCCTTCCCGAGCCGCCCCAGGCGTTGGCGGGGTAAGCATGCGCACGCCCCGACTCGATGAATTGCCGCCCGAGGCGGGCCCCTGGCTCGAGGTCGATGTCGAACGCCAGTGCCTGACGCTGTGGCAGGGGCGCGAGGCGCTCGAGACCCATGCGGTGTCGACGGCCGCCGCCGGCCCGGGGCAGCGTGAGGGCAGCGGCGGTACGCCGCTCGGCTGGCACTACGTGCGGGCGGTGATCGGCGGCGACCAGCCCCTGGGCAGTGTCTTTCGCGGACGCCGGCCCACCGGGGAGATCTTTTCCCCGGCGCTCGCCGAGGCCCATCCGGGGCGCGACTGGATCCTGTCGCGCATCTTCTGGCTGTGCGGCCTGGAGCGCGGTATCAATCGTGGCGGTGTCGTCGACTCGCAGCGCCGCTATATTTACCTTCACGGTACCCCGGGCAGCGAGCCGATGGGCCGTCCGGCGTCCCACGGCTGCGTCCGTGCCCGGGATGCGACGCTGGAGCGTCTCGTCGCGTTCGCCGAGCCGGGGACGCCGGTATGGCTGCACGACTGACGGCAATGGCTGTTGCTCGGCGACGCCATTGGTCTAGAATCGGCTCCCTTCACAGCCAAGGACATCGACCATGACCCAACCGATCGGTCCGGTGATGCTGGATCTCGAAGGCACCACCCTGACCCGTGCGGAGCGGGAACTGCTGGCGCGACCCGAGGTGGGCGGCGTGATCCTCTTCTCGCGCAACATCGTCGACGCCGCTCAGGTGCGCGAACTGTGTGCCGCGGTGCGCGGCGTGCGCAGCGATCTGCTGCTGGCCATCGACCAGGAAGGCGGGCGTGTCCAGCGCCTGTGCGAGGGCGTCACGCGCTTGCCGTCGATGGGCCGACTGGGGCGCTGTTATCCGGACGATCCGCAGCGCGCGCTGCAGTTCTGCCACGATGCGGGCTGGCTGCTGGGGCTCGAGATGGCGGCATGCGGGCTGGATCTGACCTTTGCGCCGGTGCTCGACGTCGATACCGGCCTTTCCAGCGTGATCGGCGATCGCAGCTTCGCCGCCGACCCGCAGGCGGTGGCGGCGATGGGCGGGGCCTTCGTCGAGGGGCTGCACGAGGCGGGCATGGTCGCGGTGGGCAAGCATTTCCCCGGCCATGGTGGGGTGGCCGCCGATTCCCACCGCGAGCTGCCGGTCGATGCGCGGCCGCTGGACGCGCTGCGCCAGCACGATCTGATCCCCTTTGCCGCCCTGGCCGGGCGCCTCGAGGGGGTGATGCCGGCGCATGTCGTCTACTCGGCCTTCGACAGCCGGCCTGCCGGATTCTCGCCGAACTGGCTGGGCATGCTGCGCGAGGAGCTGGGCTTCAAGGGCGCGATCTTCTCCGACGATCTGTCCATGGCCGGGGCGCATGTCGCCGGCGGACCCGCCGCACGAGCGCTGGAGGCGCTCAAGGCCGGCTGCGACATGGTGCTGGTGTGCAACGATCGCCAGGCCGCGCTCGAGGTCGTCGAGGCCTGTACGGGACACGCCTCCAAGCGGCCGGCCAAGCTGCGCTACGGGCGGGCACGCCCCGAACTCGACTCGTTGCCGGCGCTGAGTCGCTGGCGGCGGATTCACGCGCGCCTCGAGGCGCTGGTCGAGACGCCACCGGGTAACCCGCAGGATCGCTGAGCATGCTGGAACTGCTGTCGCCCCTCGAGCAATGGGTCGAGACGCGTACGGGCCTGCCGGCGCCGCTGGTGACGCCGGCGGTGATCCTGGTGGTCGCGCTGGCCGCCGACCTGTTCACCCGACTGGTCATCTGGCGCTCCGTCCATCTGCTCGAGAAGACCCGCAATCGCTGGGACGATACCCTGCTGCTGGCCTTGCGGCGCCCGCTGTGGGTGAGCATCTGGGGGATCGCGGTGATCGCCCTGGCGGCGCTCGCCGCCCAGCGGCTGGACAACGCCTGGCTGACCGGGCACGCGCCCACCGCCCTCTGGCTGTTCGTGCTGGCGATGATCGGCTGGTTCGGGATTCGTCTGACCCGGCAGATCGAGCGGCGTCTGGTGTTCCCGCCGGCGCGGCATCCCGGCACGCCGCTGGATGCCTCGACGGCGTCGGCGATCAGCAAGCTGGTGGGGGCGACGATCCTCACCCTGGTCACGCTGGCCGCCCTGCAGGCGCTGGGCATGTCGCTGTCGGGGCTGCTGGCCTTCGGTGGCGTCGGCGGTCTGGTGGTCGGGTTCGCGGCCCGCAACGTGCTGGCGAATTTCTTCGGGGGGCTGGCGATCCATCTCGACAACCCGTTCAAGGTCGGCGACTGGATCTGCTCGCCGGACCGCGAGATCGAGGGCGTGGTCGAGGATATCGGCTGGCGCCTGACGCGGATTCGCACCTTCGACTCGCGGCCCTTGTACGTGCCCAACATGATTTTCGGCTCGATCGCGGTGGTCAATCCCTCGCGGATGCTCAACCGGCGCATCCACGAGAGCGTCGGCCTGCGCTATCGGGATCTCGACCGGATCGGCGACGTGGTGGGGCGTATCCGCACGATGCTCGAGCAGCACGAGGGCATCGATCGGGACAATCTGCTGCTGGTCAATTTCCAGACCTATGGCGCCTACTCGCTGGATATCCTGATCCATGCCTACACCCGCACCACCGACTGGGGCGAGCACCAGGCGATCAAGCAGGAGGTGCTGCTGCGCGTCGCCGACATCGTCGACGAGGCCGGCGCGGCGATCGCCATGCCCGCGCGGGAGTTGCACATGGCCGATCCCTTTCCCGGACAGGCGTCCGCGACGGACGACCGGGAACCCAACCAACAAGAGGCGCACGCGCACCCCACGCGCGGCGAACGCCCGCCTTCCACGCTGGATACATCGCGCCGCCAGTCCGCTCCCGAGGAGCGTCGCGCTCGCGGCCCCCTAGCCAGAGATACCGACCAGGATGCCGATGTCTGAATTCGATACCCACCACCACGATTCGCTGAACGCCATGCGCGAGATCATGGACAACGCCGACTGTCTGATCACCCAGGAGGACGTCGAGATGGCGCTGGATCGCATGGCCGCCTCGATCACCGAGGCGCTGGGCGACACCTTGCCGGTCTTCTACTGCGTGATGAACGGTGGGCTGATCACCACCGGCCATCTGCTGACCCGCCTGGGCTTTCCGCTCGAGGTCGACTACCTGCACGCTACCCGTTACCGCGGCGGGTTGCGGGGTGGTGAGCTGTTCTGGCGCGTCTCGCCGGAGATCCCCATGGCCGGCCGCCACGTGGTGATCGTCGACGACATCCTCGACGAGGGGGCGACGCTGGCGGCGATACTCGATTACTGTCACGAGGCGCAGGCGGCCAGCGTCTCCACCGCGGTGCTGGTGGACAAGCGCCACGAGCGCAAGGCGGTACCGGGGCTCAAGGCCGATTACTGCGGCCTGGAGGTCGAGGACCGTTACGTGTTCGGCTTCGGCATGGACTACAAGGGCTACTGGCGCAACGCGCCGGGCATCTTCGCGCCCAAGGGGCTGTAATAGAAGCGGCAGCAACGCAAGCGGCGTTCAGCGAACGACCATCAGCGAGGTGACAGCATGCTGGCGATCATCGGCGGTACCGGTCTCACCGCCTTGCCCGGGCTGGAAGTGATCAAGCGCCATTCGGCGGAAACGCCGCTGGGGGCGGCGTCGGCGGGAGTCGTCCAGGGCGCGCTGCAGGGCCGTGAGGTGCTGTTCCTGGCGCGTCATGGTCACCCGCACAAGCTGCCGCCGCACCGCATCAATTACCGGGCCAACCTCTGGGCGCTCAAGCAGGCCGGGGCCTCGGGCATCGTCGCCGTCAATGCGGTGGGCGGTATCGACCCGGCCCTGGCGCGGGGGGCCCTGGTCGTGCCCGATCAACTGATCGATTACACCATGGGGCGTGAATCGAGCTATTTCGATGGCCGTTTCAAGCCGATGAAGCACATCGATTTCTCCTGGCCCTACAGCGAGACGTTGCGTGAACGCCTGCTCGAGGCCGGCGCCACCGCGGGTGAGCCGCTGGAGGACGGGGGCGTCTACGGCTGTACCCAGGGGCCGCGGCTGGAGACCGCCGCCGAGATCGCCCGCATGGCGATGGATGGCTGCCGCCTGGTGGGCATGACCGGCATGCCCGAGGCGGCGCTGGCCCGGGAGCTGGAGCTTGCCTATGCCTCGCTGGCACTGGTGGTAAATCCGGCCGCGGGGGTGAGCGATCGCGAGATCGACATGACCGACATCGATGCCGTCGTGGCGGCGGGGATGGCGCGGGTGCGGCGCGTCATCGAAGCGTTGCTCGCCTGAGCCACGAGCCGGCGTCGGTTGACGCCGGCTCGATGATTGCTGCTTCACTGTTGCCGCAGCTCGCAGCTCGCAGCCGTTAGAGCCCCAGTTCGTGGGTGGCCACCTCGCGCATCTTGAACTTCTGGATCTTGCCGGTGACGGTCATCGGGAAGGCATCGACGAACTTCACGTAGCGCGGCACCTTGTAGTGGGCGATGCGGCCCTGGCAGAAGGCGCGCAGTTCCGCCTCGTCGAGGTCGGCACCGTCGACGAGCTTGACCCAGGCCATCACCTCCTCGCCGTACTTGTCATCGGGGACGCCGATCACCTGGACGTCGGAGATCGCCGGGTGGGTATAGAGAAAGTCCTCGATCTCGCGCGGGTAGATGTTCTCGCCGCCGCGGATGATCATGTCCTTGATGCGTCCGACGATCGCTACATAGCCGTCGTCGTCCATCTGCGCCAGGTCGCCGGTATGCATCCACCCGGCGGCGTCGATCGACGCCTCGGTGGCCGCCGGGTTGTCCCAGTAGCCGAGCATCACGCTGTAACCGCGGGTGCACAGTTCGCCGCGTTCGCCACGCGGCACGATGCGCCCGGTGGACGGATCGATCAGCTTGACCTCCTGGTGGGGGTGGATGGTGCCGACGGTGGTCACGCGCTTGTCGAGCGGCGCATCGGTCTGGGTCTGCAGGCTCACCGGGCTGGTCTCGGTCATGCCGTAGCAGATGCTGACTTCCTTCATGTGCAGCTTGTCGATCACCTGACGCATCACCTCGATCGGACAGATCGAGCCGGCCATGATTCCGGTGCGCAGCGACGAGAGATCGAAGCGGGCGAACTCGGGATGCTCGAGTTCGGCGATGAACATCGTGGGTACGCCATAGAGGGCGGTAGCCCGCTCCTCGGCGACCGCGGTCAGCGTGGCCAGGGCGTCGAAGCCTTCGCCGGGGTAGATCATCGCCGCGCCGTGGGTCATGCAGCCCAGGTTGCCCATCACCATGCCGAAGCAGTGATACAGCGGTACCGGGATCACCATGCGATCCTCGGCGGTGAGGTTGATCCGCTCGGCGACGAAGAAGCCGTTGTTGAGAATGTTGTGGTGCGACAGCGTGGCGCCCTTGGGCGCGCCGGTGGTCCCCGAGGTGTACTGGATGTTGATCGGCTCGTCGAACTGCAGCGAGGCCTGCAGCGCTGCCAGGCGGTCGGCATCGACGGCGTCGCCTTGCGCCTGCAGGGCGTCCCAGGTGAGCATGCCGGGCAGCGCCCAGTCGTCGTCGAGACATACCACGCGCGCGAGCTCGGGCAGGCGTTCGCCGGCCAGATCGCCATCGTGGGCGGCGTTCAGCTCGGGCACCAGTTCGGCGATCATGTCGGCATAGCGCGAGGTCTTGAAGGCCCCCTGCAGGATCAGGGTCGAGGTACCCGACTGACGCAGCGCGTATTCCAGCTCATGGGTGCGATAGCTGGGGTTGATGTTGACCAGGATGGCACCGATCTTGGCGGTGGCGAACTGGGTGATCGCCCATTCGGCGCGGTTGGTGGCCCAGATCCCCACCCGGTCGCCCTTGGCGACGCCGACGGCGAGCAGGGCGCGGGCCGTCCGATCGACCGCCGCCTTGAGCGTTGCCCAGGTGTAGCGCAGGCCCTGATGACGGCTGATCAGGGCCTCGCGATCCGGGTAGCGTGCCACGGTGGCATCGAAGCAGTCGCCGATGGTTTCGCCCTTGAGCGGCAGGTGGCCGATACCGCTGAGATAGCTGACCGGGGGCCGGTTGCTGGGCTGGGGCTGGCTGGCTTGGCGTGTCATCTCGTGATTCCTGCTTGTTGTTGTCCGCAAAGGGAAGCATCGTCGATGGGCGTAGGCTTCAGGCGTCGGCCCGCTGCCGGGCCAGGGCATCCAGCGACTCGCGGCAGCGCGCTTCGACGTCGTCGAGTTCGTGCTGCAGAGCGCGGATGTCCTCCATCTGGCGCTCGAGGGCCTGGCGCTTGTCGGCGAGGATGTCGAGCATGCGCTGCAGCTGGCGCTCGTCGCCGTCCGGCGCCTGATCGTAGAGCTGGATCACCTCGCGAATCTCGGCCAGCGAGAAGCCCAGCCGCTTGCCGCGCAGGGTCAGCTTGAGCCGCACCCGATCCTTGTCGTGGTAGACCCGGGTCTGGCCGCGTCGCTCGGGCTCGAGCAGGCCTTCCTGTTCGTAGAAGCGGATGGTCCGCGGGGTCACCGCGAAGCGCTTGGCCAGTTCCCCGATAGTGTAGGTGCGGCGATGGCGGGCGTCCTCCTGCCGGGAAGTGCGGGACGGGCGTGTGTCGGGCATGCGGCTATCCTCGGTTCGATGGCGAAGGTGTCACCGGGATCGAAGCGCTAGGCTAAATGGCATTGACGTTTACGTAAAGTAGACCATAAGTCGTCTTGTCGAGCGGCCACGCGCTGCTAGGTTGATAGCGAATCGGCCGGAGGAGACGACCATGGACTTTTCCCTCAGTGACGACCAGCGGGCCCTGCAGGATGCCGCGGCGGACTTCGCCAGGGCGGAACTCGCGCCCCATGCGGCCGAGTGGGATGCGACCGCCCATTTCCCGGTGGACGTCATCAAGCGCGCCGGCGAGGCGGGCTTTCTGGCGCTCTACGTCGCCGAGGACCACGGCGGCCTGGGGCTGTCGAGGCTCGATGCCTCGCTGATCTTCGAGCAGCTCGCTCAGGGCTGCGTGTCGACCACCGCCTACCTGACCATCCACAACATGGCGACCTGGATGCTGGCCGAGTGGGGCAGCGAGGCGTTGCGCGAGACCTGGATGCCGTCGTTGGTCGTCGGCGAACGTCTGGCGTCGTATTGCCTGACCGAGCCCGGGGCCGGCTCCGATGCGGCGAACCTGCGTACCCGTGCGGTGCGCGATGGCGACGACTACCGGATCACCGGCAGCAAGATGTTCATCTCCGGTGCCGGTGCCACCGACCTGCTGGTGGTCATGGCGCGCACCGGCGAGCCCGATTCAGGGGCCTCGGGGGTATCGACCTTCGTGGTTCCCGCCGACAATCCCGGCATCGAGTACGGCAAGAACGAGGACAAGATGGGCTGGAAGAGCCAGCCGACCCGGCTGGTCAGCTTCGACGACGTCAGGATCCCGGCGGGCAATCGCCTGGGCGCGGAGGGCGAAGGTTTCAAGCTGGCCATGCGCGGGCTCGACGGCGGCCGCCTGAACATCGCCAGCTGTTCGCTGGGGGCGGCCCAGCAGGCGCTGACGCTGTCCCGCGATTACCTGCACGAGCGCCAGCAGTTCGGCCGCGAGCTGGCGGCCTTCCAGGCCTTGCAGTTCAAGTTCGCGGACATGGCCACCGACCTCGTCGGCGCCCGGCTGATGGTGCGCCATGCTGCCTGGCAACTCGATCGCAAGGACCCGCAGGCGAGCGCGCACTGTGCGATGGCCAAGCGCCTGGCGACCGATGTCGGTTTTGCCGTGTGCAACGAGGCGCTGCAACTCCACGGCGGCTACGGTTACATCAAGGAGTATCCGCTCGAGCGTCTGGTTCGCGACACCCGGGTTCATCAGATCCTCGAGGGCACCAACGAGATCATGCGCGTGATCACCGCCCGGCGCCTGTTCGAGCCCGGTGCGCTCGAGGCACTGCAGTGAGTCGGGGGAAGAAAATGCCTCATCCGTTCCAGTCCCACCGGGAGATGATTGTCTCATGACCGAACCGCTCGTCCATTTCGAGGAACTCACCGGCCACGGCGATGCCCGGCTGGGCATCGCCAGGCTCGAGGCGCCACGCTCGCTCAACGCCCTGTCGCTGAGCATGATCGAGCGGCTCGAGGCACAGCTCGAGGCCTGGGAGGCGGACCCGGTGATCGCCGCGGTCTGGCTCGAGGGCAGCGGCGACAAGGCCTTCTGTGCCGGCGGCGACGTGGTCGCCCTGTATCACGCCATGAAAGGGGATGCGCAGACGCCCGGCGATGACTTTCCGACCCGCTATTTCACCGCCGAGTACCGCCTCGACTACCGCATCCATACCTATCCCAAGCCGCTCGTGGTATGGGGCGACGGTATCGTCATGGGCGGCGGCCTGGGGCTGATGGCCGGGGGTGGCGAACGGGTGGTCACCGAGACCTCGCGGATCGCCATGCCGGAGATCACCATCGGCCTGTATCCGGACATCGGCGCGAGCTGGTTTCTCAATCACATGCCCAGCGGGGTGGGGCGCTACCTGGGGCTCACCGGTGCCCAGTTGAACGCGCGGGATGCTTTGTCTCTGGGGCTGGCGGACCGTTTCATTCCCCGCGAGCGTCGCGATGCGCTCATCGCCGCCCTGCGCGAGGCGGACCTGAGCCGGCCCGCGGCGGCGGTCGCCGAGGTGCTCGGCCGCTTCGAGCATCGCGAGCAGGCGCCGCCGGGCCAGGTGCTGGCGTACTTCGACACCCTCCAGGCGCTGGCCGACGTCGCCGACGTCGCCGAGGCCGTGCGGCGGATTCTCGACGATACCCGCGACGATGCCTGGCTCGCCGCCAATCGCGCGCGGCTGGCCGCCGGCTGTCCGGTGACGGCCCATCTGGTCTGGGAGATGCAGGCGCGTCACCGTCACACCAGCCTGGCGGACGCCTTCCGCGACGAGCTGAACCTGTCGGTGCAGTGCACCCGACACGCCGATCTCGCCGAAGGCGTCCGTGCCCTGCTGATCGACAAGGACAAGCAGCCACGCTGGTCGCATCGCGACGTCGCTGCGGTGCCGCGCGCGGATGTCGACGATTTCCTGGCGCCCTTGTGGGCACCGGAGGAACATCCGTTACGAGCTCTCTGAGCGCGCCTTTGCGAAGGTCCGGCGCGGGGGCAAGGCGTGCGAAGTCCGCCATTCACAACAACCAGCAAAGGAACACGTCATGCAAATCGCATTCATCGGCCTGGGCAACATGGGCGCTCCGATGGCCGTCAATCTGGTCAAGGCCGGGCATTCGGTGGTGGTCTTCGATCTGGTGGAGGCGGCCATGCAGGTCGTCGAAGAGGCCGGTGCGCGGCGTGGCGCCTCGGCGCGCGAGGCCGCCGACGGTGCCGAGGTCGTGGTATCGATGCTGCCCGCCGGCGAGCACGTCAAGGCGCTGTATCTGGGCGGCGACGACCAGCCCGGCCTGCTCGACGAATTGACCGAGCGGCCGCTGCTGATCGATGCCTCGACCATCGCCCCCGAGGACGCCCGCGAGGTGGCCGGGGAGGCCGCCCGCCGCGGTCTGAGCTATCTGGACGCGCCGGTGTCGGGTGGCGTCGGCGGCGCCAGGGCCGGGACCCTGACCTTCATCGTCGGCGGCAGCGACGCGGGCTTCGCCCAGGCCCGACCGGTGCTCGAGGCGATGGGCAAGAACGTCTTCCACGCCGGCGACAGCGGTGCCGGTCAGGTCGCCAAGATCTGCAACAACATGCTGCTCGGCATCCTCATGAGCGGTACCGCCGAGGCGCTCGCACTGGGCGTCAAGAACGGCCTCGATCCGGCGGTGCTCTCCGAGATCATCAAGCAGAGCTCCGGCGGCAACTGGGCACTCAACGTCTACAATCCCTGGCCGGGGGTGATGGAGCAGGCGCCGGCCTCCAACGACTACCAGGGCGGTTTTCTGGTCGACCTGATGAACAAGGACCTGGGCCTGGCGACGAGTCTGGCCCTGGCGTCGCGTGCGCCGATCCCCATGGGCGGGCAGGCGCGCAATCTCTATGCGCTACATGCCAGCCAGGGCAGCGGCCGGCTGGATTTCTCGAGCATCCAGCGGTTGTATCGCGCCGGCGAGGAGGGCGAGACATCGTGACGTCCCGCATCATGGGGGTCGCCGAACTGGTGGCCCAGGCCGAGCGCGAGATCGAGACGCTGAGCGTCGACCAGGCATTGGCGCTGCACGGCCGCGACGGTGTCACCTTCGTCGACATTCGCGACGTGCGCGAACTCGCCCGCGAAGGACGCATTCCCGGCGCCGTGCACGCGCCGCGCGGCATGCTCGAGTTCTGGGTCGATCCGGCCTCACCGTATCACCGCGAGGTGTTCGCCAGCGGCGACCGCTTCGTGCTGTTCTGCGCCCTGGGGCAACGCTCGGCGCTGGCCGTCCAGCAGTTGCAGCGCATGGGGTTCGGCCCGGTGTGCCACATCGGCGGCGGTTTCAGCGCCTGGCGCGAGGCGCGGGGGCCGGTCACGCGAGATGGCGATTGAACGCCGTTGCTGGACTTCTATCCTGAGGGGAGTGGTGTAACCGACCCTGGAGGAGACGATTCCATGGCGAAGGTATTGCTCGCGGTGGCCGACGGAAGCGAGGACATCGAGACCGTCACCCTGATCGACGTGCTGCGGCGCGCCGATGTCCGGGTCACGGTGGCATCGGTGATGGCAGAACCGGTCGTGACGCTGTCTCGCGGCACGCGGCTGGTCGCCGACACCCGGCTCGAGGCGCTGGACGAGGACGCGGACTTCGATGCCATCGTCCTGCCCGGCGGCATGCCGGGGGCCGAGCACCTGCGTGACACCGGACACCTGACCGCGTTGCTGCAACGTCAGCGCGATGGCGGCGGCTGGATCGCGGCGATCTGTGCCGCGCCGGGCATCGTGCTGGCGCGGCACGACCTGGTGCGCGGTCACGTGGTCACCGGCTACCCGGCCTTCCAGGCCGCGCTGGAAGACGCCGGCGGTCACCTGTCCCAGCAGCCGGTGGTCGAGGACGGCCGGCTGCTGACCAGTCAGGGGCCGGGGACGGCGATGGCCTTCGCCCTGCATCTGGTGCGCCTGCTGGTCGACGATGCCACGGAGCGGCGGATCGCCGAAGGCTTGTTGATGGAGCTGGCCGGGCAGTATTGAGCGGCCGGCGTCAGCGCGGGCTGAAGCGCCGCTGCAGGCCGGTTTCGGCGATCAGGCGGGTGGATATCTCCTCGATCGAGAAGCGCGTGGTATCGATGTAGGGGATGTGGTGACGCCGGTAGAGCGCTTCGGCCTGCTGGATCTCCTGCAGGCACTGGTCGATGGAGCAGTAGCGGCTGTTGGGGCGGCGCTCGCTGCGAATCGCCGCCAACCGGCGCGGGTCGATGGTCAGGCCGAACAGCTTGTGACGGTGGGGTGCCAGGGCGCGGGGCATCTTCAGCATGCCGTCCTCGTCCAGGTCGTCCTCGGTGAGCGGGTAGTTGGCGGCGCGAATGCCGAACTGCAGGGCCAGGTAGAGCGACGTGGGCGTCTTCCCGCAGCGCGAGACACCGATCAGGATCACGTCGGCGGTGTCGTACTGATGGATCCGCGCGCCGTCGTCGTTGTCCAGCGCGAAGTGTACCGAGTCGATGCGGTGCATGTAGACGTCGTCCTGGCCGATGGCGTGGGTGCGGCCCACCGAATAGGACGAATGGACGTTGAGTTCCTCCTCCAGCGGGGCGAGAAAGGTCGTGAACACGTCCACCTTGAAGCCCGGCGCCCGGCTGATGATCTCGCGGATCGCCTGATCGACGATGGTGTCGATGATGATCGGCTTCTCGCCGTCGCGCACCGCGGTGGCCTCGATCACCGCGGCCAGGTTCGCGGCTTTCTCGGTGGAGTCGATGTAGGGCTTGGTGACCATGCGGATCTCGAGACTGGCGAACTGGGCGAGCAGGCTGCGGCCCAGGGTCTCGGCGGTAATGCCGGTGCCGTCGGAGATGAAGAAAGCGGTGCGGGTCATGCCGGGATTCTCGCGGGAAGTTCGCGATATTGTCGCGGTTCGCGGGAGGGGCGACAACCGAGTTCGCTGGCCCGACTACAGGAAAGCACCGCAAACGCCCGGTGTTGTAAAAATACTCCAGTGACTTCGCTATTAGACTAATGGCTAATAAGGGGTCGTCTTGGTACCGTGTCGTCCATCTGGCAAGCACGGCGCACTCGGCGCCGGCACCGCATTGGATCAAGGGGGTCTCTTGGAACACTACATCGAATGGTTCGATCGCCTGGGCATGGACGACGTCGATCGGGTGGGCGGCAAGAACGCGTCACTGGGTGAAATGATCTCCAATCTCGCCGATGCCGGTGTCACCGTGCCCGGCGGTTTCGCCACCACGGCCCACGCCTATCGTCAGTTCCTTGCCCACGAGGGGCTCAACGAGCGCATCAACGCCGCACTCGCCAGGCTCGATGTCGACGATGTCGGCGAGTTGACCCGGGTCGGGCGCGAGATTCGCCAGTGGGTCATCGACACCCCCTTGCCGCCGGAATTCGAGGCCGCGCTGCGCGAGGCCTATCGCGAGCTCGAGTCGCGCCATGCCAACCTCAAGGTCGCGGTGCGCTCGTCGGCGACCGCCGAGGATCTGCCCGATGCGTCCTTCGCGGGCCAGCAGGAGACCTTCCTCAATATCGAAGGCTTCGACAACGTCAAGCGTGCCGTCCACGAGGTCTTCGCCTCGCTGTTCAACGACCGCGCCATCTCCTACCGCGTGCATCGTGGCTTCGATCATGCCCAGGTCGCGCTGTCGGCGGGGATCCAGAAGATGGTGCGCTCCGAAACCGGCGCCGCCGGGGTGATGTTCACCCTCGACACCGAATCCGGCTATCGCGATGCGGTGTTCGTCACCGGTTCCTGGGGCCTCGGCGAGACCGTCGTCCAGGGGGCGGTCAACCCCGACGAGTTCTACGTCCACAAGCCGACCCTGGCCGCCGGACGCCCCGCCGTGCTGCGCCGCACGCTGGGGTCCAAGCTGATCAAGATGACCTACACCGACGAGGCCTCGGCGGGCAAGTCGGTGCAGACCGTGGACGTGCCGCTGGGCGATCGGGCCCGCTTCTGCATCAGCGACGAGGATGTCATGGCGCTGGCCCGGCAGGCAGTGATCATCGAGCAGCACTACGGCCGGCCGATGGACATCGAGTGGGCCCGCGACGGTGATGACGACAAGCTCTACATCGTCCAGGCGCGTCCCGAGACCGTGGTCTCCAATCAGGAGGGCGGCAAGCTCGAGCGCTTCCAGTTGAAGGAGAAGGGGCGCCAGCTGATCGCCGGTCGGGCGATCGGCCAGCGCATCGGCAGCGGCGCCATCAAGGTGGTCGAGTCCACCGAAGAGATGGACAAGATCAATCCCGGCGACGTGCTGGTCACCGACATGACCGACCCCGACTGGGAGCCGGTCATGAAGCGCGCCTCGGCGATCGTCACCAACCGCGGCGGGCGCACCTGCCACGCGGCGATCATCGCCCGCGAACTGGGCATCCCGGCGGTGGTGGGTTGCGGCGATGCCACCGAGGTCCTCGAGGAGGGCCGCGAGGTCACCGTCTCCTGCGCCGAGGGTGACACCGGCCACGTCTACGACGGCCTGCTCGACTACGACTGCAAGACCACCAGCGTCGACAGCATGCCGGAGCTGCCGTTCAAGATCATGATGAACATCGGCAATCCCGACCGCGCCTTCAACTTCGCCGGTCTGCCCAGTGCCGGGGTCGGCCTGGCGCGTCTCGAGTTCATCATCAACCGCATGATCGGCGTACACCCCCGGGCGCTGATCGATTACGCCACCCTGCCCACCGATCTCCAGCAGATCATCGACGTGCGTACCGCCGGTTACGACGACCCGGTCTCCTTCTACGTCGACAAGCTGGTCGAGGGCATCTCGACCCTGGCGGCCTCGTTCCATCCCAAGCGGGTGATCGTGCGCCTGTCGGACTTCAAGTCCAACGAGTACGAGAACCTGATCGGCGGCAAGCTCTACGAGCCGGGTGAAGAGAACCCGATGCTCGGCTTCCGCGGCGCCTCGCGCTACATCTCCGAGGACTTCCGGCCCTGCTTCGAGCTGGAGTGCCGCGCGCTCAAGCGTGTCCGTGACGAGATGGGGCTCGACAACGTCGAGATCATGGTGCCGTTCGTGCGCACCCCGGAGGAGGCCCGCCAGGTCGTCGACCTGCTCGCCGCCAACGGCCTGAAGCGTGGCGAGCGCGGCCTCAAGGTGATCATGATGTGCGAGCTGCCGGCCAACGCGCTGCTCGCCGAGGAATTCCTCGAACACTTCGACGGCTTCTCGATCGGTTCCAACGACCTCACCCAGTTGACGCTCGGCCTGGATCGCGATTCGGGGATCGTGGCGCACCTCTTCGACGAGCGCAATCCGGCGGTCAAGAAGCTGCTGTCGATGGCCATCGCTGCCTGCCGGGCGCAGGGCAAGTACGTGGGGATCTGCGGCCAGGGGCCGTCGGACCATCCCGACCTGGCCAAGTGGCTGATGGAGCAGGGTATCGACTCGGTGTCGCTGAACCCCGATGCGGTACTCGAGACCTGGTTCATGCTGGCCGGCGAAACCCTGGGCTGAGCCTCACGACGCAACACCTCCCCCTGCCCGGTCTCGCGAGAGGCCGGGCTTTTTTCGTCTTGGATTCGGGGACGCCCTCAAGAGTGTAACCAGCTGCGCAGCTTCAACAGCAGCAATTCGCCGTCGCTGAGATCGTCGCGCTCGCGCAGCACCTCGCGAAGCAGGGCCGGTCGGTCGGTGATGATGTTGTCGACGCCCAGGTCGATCAGCCGGGCCATCTGCCGGCGATCGTTGACCGTCCAGGCATGCAGGGCGTAGCCGCGGCGATGCGCGGCCTCGACGCTGTGTTCGGTGATCCGGTTGTAGCGCAGCCCGAGGGCGTCGATGGGTCCCAGGTAGAGCCCGCCGCGAACCAGGAACTGGGCGAACAGGGTGGTGCGCAGTGTCGGGGCGCGGCGCTCCACCGCGGCAATCGCCCGCGACGAGAGCGAGGCGATGACGATCTCGTCGTAGCGCTCCCGCGGCAGGCGCTCGAGGACGGCGTCGACCAGCGCCTCGGCATTGCCGCCCACCGGCTTGAGCTCGATGTAGAGCTTGACCCGACCCCGGGTCGCGTCCAGCACCTGGCTCAGCGACGGAATGCGCTGCCCGCGATAGGCGTCGCCGAACCAGCTGCCGACATCGATGCGCTGGATGTCGGCCCAGGCCATCTCGCTGATGCGCTGCGATGAATCGATGAGGCGGCGCAGGCTGTCGTCGTGGGAGACCACCACCCGATCGTCCGCCGACAGGCGCACATCGAACTCGATGTAATCCGCGCCGTCGGCGATCGCCCGATCGAAGGCCGCCAGGGTGTTTTCCGGTGCCTGGGCGGCGCTGCCACGGTGCGCGGTGACCGTGACCGTGTCGTGGATCTCGAAGCTGTTGAGTACCGACCACGCCTGCCAGGCGGCGAACGCCAGCACCAGGGCCTCGGCGCCCCACGCCACCCAGGCCGGATGATCGTGCGAGGTCGGGGTCGGCGGCCGCGGTCGCCGGTGGGCCAGGCGCAGATAGACGCAGCCGCCGAGCAGACTGTTGATCGCCGCCCCGATAAAGGTCGCCGTCAGGGCCAGCAGGCCGTAGAGCGTGAGATAGCCGAGCATCGCCGGCATGAGCACCGCCACCCGCTCGGGCAGCCACCACAGCAGCGGTGTGAACAGGGCGTCGAACAGGGCGGACGCCGCTACCGGCAGGGCGATGATCAGCACCGCCGGGAGCGCGACGGGCAGCAGCAGGTGACGGTGGCGGCCCCGGGTCAGCGTCCGGCTGCGCCTCAGGGCGCTCAGGGCGGAGCGATCCTCGAGCATCAGCACCGCCAGCGCCTGTGACCAGCGCAGATGGAGGCTGGCCGCTGCCCACAACCAGAGCAGCAGGGGGGCGATGCTCGCCGCGAGGAAGCCCCACAGGGCCGGCGGATGGGTCTGGGAGATGACATAACTCTCCATGTCGCCCAGGCACAGCTGGTAGAGCCCGGTCAGCGCCAGGATCATCGGCAGGGCGATTGCGACCTGGGCGCCGGTCTGTACCAGGGTCAGCAAAGTCAACCCCGGCAGGCGGCGGCCGACGCCCCACAGGGCTTCCAGGGCGAGGCGGTAGCGATTGGCGGCGGGGCGGGTCACCACCAGCAACATGCCGGCCTGCTGCAGTACCAGCAGCAGGCTGGCGAGACCGATCGCCACCAGCATCCAGAGCAGTCCCAGCGGGGTGAGGATGGTGTCGAGGAGTTGCGTGCCGGTGAGCAGCGGACGGCCCAGCCGCTTGAGCAACGCCGCCAGCAGTGTGGCGCCGATCGGCAGCAGGAGCGTCGTGGCGAGCAGGGTGAAGAAGAGCTGGTAGGCGACCAGCGGCCGCCAGTGTTCGCGCAGGGAGCGACCGACTGCCAGCCCCAGGGCGCGGGGCGCCAATGCGCCGGAGGTTGTCTCGAGCATGCCTTCAGACTGTCACCGTTCCCGGGGCGCTGGCAAACCCGTCCACCTGGCCAGCGGACGCGGTGCCCCGGGATACGCGCTGTCGGTGAACGAACGACGCCGGGCGGGGCCCGGCGTCGCGTGACGATGT
Source organism: Modicisalibacter sp. MOD 31.J (assembly GCF_020147985.1). Lineage (NCBI taxonomy): Bacteria > Pseudomonadati > Pseudomonadota > Gammaproteobacteria > Oceanospirillales > Halomonadaceae > Modicisalibacter > Modicisalibacter sp. MOD 31.J. Next base: position 120,858 of record NZ_JAGXFF010000002.1, read on the forward strand.
CGCGGTGGGCTCAGAAGCGCCAGCCGGCCGATGCGGTGAAGGAGTCGATCTGGTAGTCGCTGTCGAAATCGTAGCGTTCGTATTCGGCGCGGATCAGGAAGGGGTCCAGGTTGAACTGGGCGCCGACGCCGTAGACCGGGTCGGTACCGTCCTGATCTTCCAGATCGACGTTGGCGTTGCCCAGGTTGCCGTCGACGTCGGTCTCCCACTTGGCGATACCCGCCTTGGCGAAGGCGGTGAACCAGGAGGTGATCGGCAACTGGCCGACCGCGCTCACCCCGTAGGCGCTGGACTCGAGATCGGTGTTGGCGCCGTTGTTGCCTTCCAGGCGCGTACGGCCCAGATCGGCGTAGAACACTTCGGTGGCGAAGTAGGGGTTGAACTCATAGCCGACGAAGCCCTTGAAGACGTTGTCGTCATCGTCGACATCGAAATCCTCGCTGCCGGACTCGATGAAGTTATCGATCTCGTCGTCGTCATTCTTCAGCGAACTGAAACCGGTGCCGATCCCCAGATACAGCCCCTTGCCGTCGTCGGCGGCGAGGGCCGGCGTGGCGGCGACGAGCAGGCCGGTGGTGGCCAGTGAGGCGGTCAGCAGTGTCCTGATGGTCATGCGTGTTCTCCTTGAAAGCAGCGTCGCGGGTCGCGAGCGGTGCGTGGGAAGACTCGCGAAGCCCGAGCAGCGGTGGCTGATTCGTTGGCGTTCGGAGTGGCATCCTGCCAATGACATGCGATGTGACACACGGTTGAACGAGACGTCATGAAATTAAGTCGAACGCTGTTCGATATCAAGTATCGCGAGGTAACGCCTTGTAAGCGTTCGTATAAAAAAGCGCCCCGCTCGGGGCGGGGCGCTTCGGTCATCGATTGACGATGTTGCGAGCATCGGAATCGAAGGATCAGGCTTCCTCGACGAGAGGAATCACGTTGGAGGCCGCCTTCTGGAACTCCTCGATCTCGTGGAAGTTCATGTAGCGGTAGATCTCCCCGGCCATGGCGTTGAACTCGCCCATGTAGCCCTGGTATTCCTCGACGGTCGGCAGGCGACCCACGACCGCCGCCACGGCGGCCAGTTCGGCGGAGGCCAGGTAGACGTTGGCCCCGTCGCCCAGACGGTTGGGGAAGTTGCGAGTCGAGGTCGACACCACGGTGGACTTGGGCGCCACGCGCGCCTGGTTGCCCATGCACAGCGAGCAGCCGGGCATTTCCATGCGCGCACCGGCACGACCGTAGATGCCGTAGTAGCCCTCTTCCGTCAGCTGATGCTGATCCATCTTGGTCGGCGGTGCAAGCCACAGGCGCGTCTTCAGGCTGCCGGCCGGCTGTTTCTCGAGCAGTTTGCCGGCGGCGCGGAAGTGGCCGATGTTGGTCATGCACGAGCCGATGAAGACTTCGTCGATGGTCTCGCCGGCGACCTCGGAGAGCCGGCGAGCGTCGTCCGGGTCGTTGGGCGCGCAGAGCATCGGCTCGGTGATGGTATCCAGGTCGATCTCGATCACCTCGGCGTATTCGGCGTCGGCATCGGCGCGCATCAGGCTGGGGTTGGCCAGCCACGCTTCCATGCCCTGGATACGCCGCTCGAGGGTGCGACGGTCGCCGTAGCCCTGGTCGATCATCCACTTGAGCAGGGTGATGTTGGACGTGAGGTATTCACTCACGCTGTCTTCCGACAGGGTGATGGTGCAACCCGCGGCGCTGCGCTCGGCGGAGGCGTCGGACAGCTCGAAGGCCTGCTCGACGGTGAGATCCTCGAGGCCCTCGATCTCCAGCACGCGGCCGGAGAAGGCGTTCTTCTTGCCGGACTTCTCGACGGTCAGCAGGCCCTGCTGGATGGCCTGGTAGGGGATCGCGTGAACCAGGTCGCGCAGGGTGATCCCCGGCTGGCGCTTGCCCTTGAAACGCACCAGGATCGATTCCGGCATGTCCAGCGGCATGACGCCGGTGGCGGCGGCGAAGGCCACCAGCCCGGAACCCGCCGGGAAGGAGATGCCCATCGGGAAACGGGTGTGCGAATCACCGCCGGTGCCCACGGTGTCGGGCAGCAGCATGCGATTGAGCCAGGAGTGGATGATGCCGTCGCCCGGACGCAGCGAGACGCCGCCGCGGTTCATGATGAAGTCGGGCAGGGTGTGATGGGTCTCGACGTCGACCGGCTTGGGATAGGCGCTGGTGTGGCAGAATGACTGCATCACCAGGTCGGCCTGGAAGCCCAGACAGGCCAGATCCTTGAGCTCGTCGCGGGTCATCGGCCCGGTGGTGTCCTGGGAGCCCACGGTGGTCATCTTCGGCTCGCAGTACATGCCGGGACGCACGCCGTCCATGCCACAGGCCTTGCCGACCATCTTCTGCGCCAGGGTGAAACCGCGGTCGGAATCGGCCGGCTGCTCGGGGGTCTTGAAGACATCGGACGGGCCCAGGCCCAGCTCGCTGCGCGCCTTGTCGGTCAGGCCGCGACCGATGATCAGCGGGATGCGCCCGCCGGCACGCACTTCGTCGAGAATCACGCGGGTCTTGAGCGCGAAGGTGGAGATCACCTCGTCGCTGTCGTGGCGGGTCACCTTGCCGTCATACGGATAGACGTCGATGACGTCGCCCATCTCGAGTCGGGAGACGTCGAACTCGACGGGCAGGGCGCCGGCGTCTTCCATGGTGTTGAAGAAGATCGGCGCGATCTTGCCGCCGAACACGAAGCCGCCGGCGCGCTTGTTGGGCACGTGGGGAATGTCGTCGCCGAAGAACCACAGCACCGAGTTGGTGGCGGACTTGCGCGAGGAGCCGGTACCCACCACGTCGCCGACGTAGGCCACCGGATGGCCCTTGGCCTTGACCGCCTCGATCTGGGCCAGCGGGCCCTTGCTGCCCGGCGCCTCGGGCTCGATGCCGTCACGCGGGTTCTTGAGCATGGCGTTGGCGTGCAGCGGGATGTCGGGGCGCGACCAGGCGTCGGGGGCGGGAGAAAGATCGTCGGTGTTGGTTTCGCCGGGGACCTTGAACACCGTCAGGGTGATCTTTTCGGCCAGCGCCGGCTTGGCCAGGAACCATTCGGCATCGGCCCAGGACTGCAACACGTCCTTGGCCACGGCGTTGCCGGCCTTGGCGCGTTCGGCGACGTCATGAAAGGCGTCGAACATCAGCAGCGTGTGCTTGAGCTGCTCGCCGGCTTCCTTGGCCAGGGTCTCGTCGTCGAGCAGTTCGACCAGGGTGGCGATGTTGTAGCCGCCCTGCATGGTCCCCAGCAGCTTGACCGCGTGCACCTTGTCGAGCAGCGGCGATTCGGCGTCGCCCTTGGCGATGGCGGTCAGGAAACCGGCCTTCACATAGGCTGCCTCGTCGACGCCGGGAGGAACGCGGTCGGTGATCAGTTCGAGCAGGAACTGTTCCTCGCCGGCCGGCGGGTTCTTGAGCAGTTCGACCAGTTCGGCGGTCTGCTCGGCGTTGAGCGGCTTCGGCGGGACGCCTTCGGCAGCGCGTTCCTCGACATGTTGGCGGTAGGCTTCAAGCACGTTGGGGACCCTCATCGATTATCGGAATCCAGCAGGGGCAGGAAATGGGGGGTGATCGTCCGTGAACATCGCGGTTTTCCTGCGTCCTCCGGCCCTGTCTGAGCCGCGCGCATTCTACGGGAAACTGTCGACAATGTTAAGTCGGGCGCTGCCGGGCCCGTCCCGGCGCCAGACTATCGTCGGTCGTCGAGTGCCGCGTTACCATGGGGCGTCTTGCCGGAGGTGCCATGTCAAAACGAATCGTCTCGCCCTGCGTCGGGCTCTGTTCCACCACGGTCGGCGACACGGTGTGTCGCGGTTGCCAGCGCAACGACATCGAGATCCGTGACTGGTTCCGCTACGACGACGACGAGCGTCGCGCCGCCATGCAGCGCCTGGACGCCTGGCGCGAGACGGCGGCCGGGCGCTATCTGCGGGTCACCGATGCCGACCAGCTGCAGGCTCAGCTCGAGCGCCACCGCATTCGCTTTCGCCACGATCAGCCGTCGCTGTCGCGCGCCGTCGAACTGCTGCGCGTGGGCCGCGACCGGATTCGCGACATCCGCCGTTACGGCCTGGAGCCGAGGGGTCAAGGAAACGGCCTGGCGGCCGATGAACTCCATGAGGCGATATCGCGAACGCTGATGGCCCAGGCGCGGGCCCACCGGCAGAGTCTCGATACCGATCCATCCACGACGTGAACGCTCATGCCCGATACCTGTGAAACCCTGTTGCCCGCGGACCTGCAGGCCTTCCTGCCGTGCCCCACGCCCGATGCCTGGGTCGCGGCGGCGCTCGCCAACCCGTCACTGTTGCTGATCGACCACGCCCAGTGCGAGAAGAAGGCCGCCTCGACGGCGATGAGCCTGATGTATCGCTACGTCGACCGGCCGTTGCTGCTGGTCAAGATGTCGCAGCTGGCCCGCGAGGAACTCCTGCATTTCGAGCAGGTGGTCAAGCTGATGGAGGCCCGCGGCGTCGACTACCGGCATATCGGGGCCTCGCGCTACGCCGAGGGGCTGCGCCGCCACGTGGCGCGGGAGGACCCGGAGCGGCTGATCGACGTCCTGATCGTCGGCGCCCTCATCGAGGCGCGCTCCTGTGAACGCTTCGCGCGGCTGATTCCGCACCTGGACGATGAACTTGCCAAGTTCTACCGCTCTCTGGTTAAGTCGGAAGGGCGGCACTATGAGGATTACCTGATGTTGGCCCGGCGTTTCGCGGTATCGCCGATCGAGTCACGCATCGCCTTCTTCGCCGAACGCGAGCGCGAGCTGATCGAATCGCCCGACGACATGTTTCGGTTCCACAGCGGAATACCCGCGGTGGCTTGAGGGAGAGCACAGGGAAGGGGTGCTCGCTGTCGCTGACAGAACGACGCAGGAACTGATAACAATGGCACGGACTTTCTCCGGCACTACCCAGTTGACGCTGTTCGGTCATTTCTCGCTGTGTCTGGGCGAGGACACCCTCACCCAGTTCAGCTACGACAAGGTCAAGGCGTTGCTGGTTCACCTGCTGCTGCAGGGCCAGCCCGTCAATCGTGCCGCGCTGGCCGAGCTGCTGTGGCCCGATCAGGGCCTTTCCTCGGGACGTACCAATCTGCGTCATGCCCTGCATTGCCTGCGCCAGAGCCTGGGCGACGAGGCCGACAGGACGCTCAGCGTCTCGCGCCAGACCATCGCCTTCGAGCTGCCGAGTGACTGGGGGTTCGATCTGCGGCGCCTGGATACCTTGATTGCCGAGCCGGCCGATGTCGCACACCTCGAGCACGTGCTGACGCTCTATCGTGGCGACCTCGTCGAGGACCTGCAACTCGCCCAATGTGCGGAATATCAACGCTGGCTGGTTCGCGTCCGTGGCGAGTGGCGTCAGCGGGTGCTGGGCTATGCCGAACAGGTGCTGGAGAGCGGCGAGGAGGTGCCCGGCAACCTGCTGCGGACCCTGGTCAGCCGCTTTTCCGGTTATGCGCCTTTCCACGAGCGGTTGATCCGCCAACTCATCGAGCAGGGGCAGTCGGCCGCGGCCCACGAAGAGTACAACGCCTATCTGCAACTGCTGGCGCTGTCCGGTCAGCAGCCCGAGCCGAGCATTCTCCAACTGGCGCGCTACTGGTCGGATGGCGGCAGCGAAGGACGGCCGGTGACCCCCCAGGGCGCCTATTCGCGGACCCTGGCCGACGACTCCCGACCGTTGCACGACGACGAGATCGAGCACCGCCAGCTATCGGTGATGGCGATCCGGCTGCGGCTGCGCGGCGAATGGGAGGAACGCGGCGAGGCCCGGGACTGCCTGGCGCTGCAGATCGAGCTGCTGCGCTGGCTCGAGCGTCAATGCCATCATCTGGGTGGCTTCTGGCTGCCCGGCGCCACCGGCGGCCTGGGCCTGGCCTGTTTCGGGACGCACGGGCCGGCACACCAGCTCGCCGAGCTGGTGGCGCTCTACGAACATTGTCGGCGTGCGCTGCCCGACGAGATCGCACAGCACTGGTGCGGTGAGGGCGACGCGCCGCGTTTCGAACTGGCGGCGGGGCTCGACAGCGGGCGGGTGCTCTACCTGCCCGAACGGCAACTGGTCGACCCACTGGGCCAGGTCACGCAGCGGGCGCTGGAGTTGATGAGCGCGGCCGAAGGCAGTGAGCTGGTGATCTCCCAGGACGCCAGCCAGCACATGCCGCCGGCGCTCGATCTGCAACCGCGGCTGTCGTCGCGCCTGCTGGCCAGCGACGGCAAGGTGCGTCTGCGGGCGCTGGTGCTGGGCGCCGACGAGGGCGGGCGCAGCACGATCCCCCCCAGCCTGATCGGTCGCGAGAGCCCCTTGCGCAAGCTGCGCGATGCCCTGGCCCGTGCCGGCCTGGGGTTGCGCCAGAGCCTGCTGGTCCAGGGGGCCTCGGGCATGGGCAAGTCGGCCCTGATGGTCAATTTCCGCCAGCGGGTGCAAAGCGAGGACGTCTCGCTGTGCTGGCAGTCGACCACGCGCATGTCGATGCAGGAACCGTTCGGTCTGGCGCGCATGCTGCTGCGCTGGCGCTGTGGCGAGGGCTACGACGGCGACAACGTCAATCGCCTGCTGGTCGAGCAGCATGACGAAGCGGTGGTCGAGGATCCCTCGCATTGTCAGTTGCTGCACCAGGCGCTGGGGCTGGCCACGATCGATGATACGGCGGCCGTCGCCCAGAGCGGCGAGGCGGTCGAACTGCTGGTCGGGGTGCTGCATCGGCTGATCGAGCGCGCCACCGCCGACAAGCCGCTGGTGCTGATGATCGACGATCTGCAGTGGATCGACGAGCCGTCGTTGAAACTGCTTTGTGGTCTACAGGCCCGGCTGCCCATCAATTGCGGTTTCCTGCTCGTCGCCAGCCATCACGGCCGCGAGCCACTGCCCGTCAAGCTCCACTGGGATCAGCAGATCGTGCTCGACAAGCTCGACGCGATGCAGTCCGCGCGCCTGCTTTCGCAGCTGGCGCGTCGCTATCGTCTGCATCTCAGCCCACGCTTGCGCGGTCAGCTCATCGAGCGTTGTGAAGGGGTGCCGCTCTACCTGCAGGAGATCTGCCGACGCCTCGACATGGACCGCCGCGAAGGTCGCAAGGTCCAGGTCGACGAGTTGCCTCGCGGGCTGCTGGGGCTGCTGGCCAGCCGTATCGATCAGCTCGACGGCGATCGGCACGTCACCCATGTGGCGGCGGTGCTGGGGCGGCAGTTTCGCTTCGACTTTCTCCGCGAGTGCAGCCAGGTCGACACCGATCGGCTCAAGCAGGCACTGGACCACATGCGCCGGCTGGAGATCATCGAGCGCTGCGACGCCCACAGCGAATACGAGTATCAGTTCACGCATCCGCTGCTCCAGGAGGCCGCCTACCTGTCCTGTCCGCGGGACGTGCGCACGCGCATTCACCAGCAGGTGGTGGGGCTGATCGAGGAGCGTTTCCCGATGTGGATCAGCCGCCATCCCGGGGATTTCGCCACCCATCTGCGGCGCAGCGGGCACTACACGCGTGGGGCGCGCTACTTCGAGCTGGCGGCGCGCGAGGCACTCAAGGTCAGCGCCAATCGCACCGCGCTGCGCATGGCCGACCTGGGGCTGGCCAGCCTGCGTCAGGTGGAGGGACAGGCCGAGCGCGAGATCAGCTTGCTGACCGTGCGCGGCCAGGCTGCCTTCGCCCTGGAAGGGCACGGCTCGCCCACCGCCCACGAGAGTTTCGTCAAGGCGCGGGAGCTCATCGACTGTGCCCCTGGCGACGACGAGGAGACCGAGCTCGAGCAGCGTTTCCTGGTCAAGTGGGGGCTCTGGGTCGGCTGCAGCCAGCGTTTCGCGCATGCCGATGCCTTTTCTCTGGCCTCGGCGATGGCCGCCGTGGCCGGGCAGTTGCCCGATCCCCGCTATCGTCGCCTGGCCGATTATGCCCGGGCCCATTGCGAGTACTGGGCGGGACGGGTGCGCCAGGCCCACGACCATCTCGAGGAGATCGACCCGCTCCATCAACCCATGATGCTCGAGTGGTTGCCGTTCTCCGATCATCCTCAGGTGGCCGCGTCCTGCTATCAGGGCTGGGCGATGTGCCTGCGTGGCGATTACCGCCGCGCCGAGCAGCAGGTCGAGGCGGCGATCCGTCTCGCCGAGGCGTTCAACCACCCCGGCTCGCTGGCGCTGGCGCTGCTGAGCGCCGCGTCGACCTATCGCCAACTGGGCCATGTCCACCTGGCGGGGGCGCGTGCCGAGCGGGCTCTCGAGCTGACGCGCACGCCGGATCTGCATCTCTGGCACGTGACCGCCCAGTGTGCGCTGGGATGGCATCGCGCCCTGACCGGGGATCGTGCCGGGCTGACGATGATCGAGTCGGGACTCGAGGAGTTTGCCGAGCTGGTCGGCCGCGATCGCCATCAGCGGCCGATGCTGTGGTACGTCGATGCCTGCATGGCGCTGGACGAGTTGACGCTGGCCGAAGATTACCTCGATCAGTGTCTGATGATGGCGCGTGAGCGCAACGTGCTCTTCGTCCCGGAGCTGTCGATTCAACTGGCGCGGGTCTACCAGCGTCTGGAGCGCTCGCCGGAGATGATTCGCCGCCTGGTCGAGCAGGCCATCGAGCAGGCCCGCGAACACGACAACGTGCATCATCAGTTGCATGCCCTGGAGTTCTGGCTGGAGAGCGTGGCGCCGGGCGACGAACGGGCGGGTGAAACGCTGCGTCACATGCTCGGTGAAATCACCCAGACCGATGCACCGGTGCTGCTGCGCTGGCGGACCCTGCTCGACCAACAGTTATCCAGTTCGGCGGCCTTCGAGTCCTGAGTGAGTTGCCGCCGGGCCGCCGGATCGCCGGGCCGCCGGATCGCCGGCCGCCGGATCGCCGGCGGCAAGGCGCTGGGCCGGGTGGCGAGCCGGTGGATCAGGCGTCGAGCGGGAAGTCGCGCAGCACCGGTTCGCCGTCCGCCTCGACGCGGATCTCCCAGCCGCGATCGGGCTGCCAGTCGCCGAGCACGATCCGCCGTGCCGGCTCGCCGGCGATTTCGAGCGCATGCACGGCCGGGCGGTGGGTGTGGCCGTGGATCAGCGTGCGAACCCCGTGCTCGGCCATCACGCGTGTCACCTCCTCGGGGGTGACGTCCATGATGTCCTCGGCCTTGTTGGAGTTGGCCTCGCCGGACTGACGGCGCAGGTCCTGCGCCAGTGCCAGACGCTGTTCGACGGGCAGGGCGAGGATCTGTGCCTGCCACTGGGGGTCGCGTGCCTTGGCGCGAAACGCCATGTAGGCGGCGTCGCGCGTGCACAGGCTGTCGCCATGCATCAGCAGCGCGCGTTCGCCGCCGAGTTCGATGCTGATCGGGTCGGGGAGCAGGGTCGCGCCGGTCGCCTCGGCGAAGCCCTCACCGATCAGGAAGTCGCGGTTGCCGTGCATGAAATAGAGCCGCGTTCCCGTGTCGCTCAGGCGGCGCAGGGCGTCGAGGATCGTCGCCTCGAAGTCGCCCTGGTAGTCGTCGCCGATCCAGGCTTCGAACAGGTCGCCGAGAATGTACAGGGCGTCGGCGCCGGCGGCGTGCTCGGTCAGGTAGCGCTTGAAACCCTCGGCGATGTCGGGGGCCTGGGGATGCAGGTGCAGGTCGGAGATCAGCAGTGTCGTCATGGGCGGTCGACGGTCGGTGGATGAGGCTGGCTCGAGGCGGCCCGTGAGCACGGGCCGCAGGCGGTGTCAGTCGCGGATCTCGGCGCGCTGGATGACGACGTCCTCGGCGGGCACGTCGGCATGCATGCCGCGACGGGTGGTGGGCACGGCACGGATCTTGTCGACCACGTCCATGCCGGCGACGACCTGGCCGAAGACGCAGTAGCCCCAGCCCTGCAGGTTCTTGCCGCGATGATCGAGGAAGTCGTTGTCGGCGACGTTGATGAAGAACTGCGCGGTCGCCGAGTGCGGGTCCTGGGTACGGGCCATGGCCACGCTGCCCTTGCGGTTCTTCAGGCCGTTGTCGGCCTCGTTCTCGATCGGCTCGCGGGTGGGCTTCTGGGAGAAGTCGCTGTCGAAGCCGCCGCCCTGAACCATGAAACCATCGATCACCCGGTGGAAGAGGGTGTCGTCGAAGTGGCCGTCGCGGACGTACTGTTCGAAGTTGGCCGCGGTCTTGGGCGCGTTGTCGTGATCGAGTTCCAGGTGGATCTCGCCGTAGTTGGTCTGCAGGACGATCATGGGAGCTTTCCGAACTGTCTGGATGGTGCGCCTTGGCGAAGCGCGCTGGCGTCACGCTATAATAGCCGCTTTCGAGCGACGCGCGAAGCCGTCGGCTTCAAACCGCGCGCGACACCCGAACATCAAGAGGTTCTCCGACGTCCCATGACCCACGAGAGTAGCAGCGCCCCGAACTTCATCCGCAACCAGATTCGCGAGGAAGTCGACGCGGGTACGGTGGACACCGTCGTCACCCGGTTTCCGCCGGAACCCAACGGCTTTCTGCACATCGGCCATGCCAAGTCGATCTGCCTGAACTTCGGGATCGCCGAGCAGTTCGGCGGGGACTGCCACCTGCGCTTCGACGACACCAACCCGGCCAAGGAGGAGCAGGCCTACATCGACGCCATCAAGACCGATGTCGAATGGCTGGGCTTTCGCTGGGCCGGCGAGGTGCGCTATGCCTCGGACTATTTCGACCAGCTCTATGCCTGGGCGCAGCATCTGGTGCGCGAGGGCAAGGCCTACGTGGATGACCTGTCGCCGGACGAGATTCGCGACTACCGGGGGACGCTGACCGAGCCGGGGCGGCCGAGCCCCTATCGCGACCGTTCGGCCGACGAGAACCTCGATCTGCTCGAGCGGATGCGGCGTGGCGAGTTCGCCGAGGGCGAGAAGGTGCTGCGCGCCAAGATCGACATGGCCTCGCCCAACATCAATCTGCGCGACCCGATCCTCTACCGGATCCGCCATGCCAGCCATCATCAGACCGGCGACAAGTGGAAGATCTACCCCTCGTACGACTTCACGCACGGCCAGTCGGACGCCATCGAGGGTGTGACGCATTCGATCTGCACCCTGGAGTTCGAGGATCATCGGCCGCTCTACGAGTGGTTCCTGAACAACCTGCCGGTGCCCAGTCGCCCGCGCCAGATCGAGTTCGCGCGGCTCAACCTCAACTACACCGTGACCTCGAAGCGCAAGCTCAAGCTGCTGGTCGACGAAGGGGTGGTGGATGGCTGGGACGACCCGCGCATGCCGACCATCTCGGGCATGCGGCGGCGCGGCTACACGCCGGCGTCGATCCGCAAGTTCTGCGAGATGATCGGCGTGACCCGTGCCGAGGGCGGCATGGTCGACATCGCCATGCTCTACCACGCGATCCGCTCCGATCTCGAGGACAACGCGCCGCGGGCGATGTGCGTGCTCAAACCGCTCAAGGTGGTGCTGACCAACGTCGGCGAGGATCATGACGAGGTCTTCGAGGTGGCGGGACATCCCGCCCGTGACGACATGGGCGTGCGTCGTCTGCCGTTGACCCGCGAGATCTGGATCGACGCCGACGATTTCATGGAGGAACCGCCCAAGAAGTTCTTCCGCCTGGCGCCGGGCAAGGAGGTGCGCCTGCGCAACGCCTATGTGATTCGCTGCGACGAGGTGATCAAGGGGGCTGACGGCGAGATCGAGGAACTGCGTTGCTCGGTCGACTTCGACACCCTCGGCAAGAACCCGGAAGGGCGCAAGGTCAAGGGCGTGATCCACTGGGTCAGCGCCGCGCATGCGGTGCCGGTCGAGGTGCGTCTCTACGACAACCTGTTCCAGGTCGAGGCGCCCGACAGGGATCGCGACGTCGACTTCCTCGAGCATCTCAACGACGCGTCGCTGAGCGTGGTCGAAGGCTACGCCGAGCCGAGCCTGGCCGACGTCGCGCCGGAAACGCGCTATCAGTTCGAGCGGGTGGGCTACTTCTGCGCCGACCGCTATGCCGTCGCCGAGGGCAAACGGGTCTTCAACCGCATCGTCGGACTCAAGGACACCTGGGCCAAGATCCAGAAGAAGGGCTGAGCATGCAGATCTACAACACCCTGACTCGTACCAAGGAAACCTTCGTTCCGCTCGAGCCGGGCAAGATCCGCATGTATGTCTGCGGGATCACCGTCTATGACTACTGCCACATCGGCCACGCCCGGGTGATGGTTGCCTTCGACGTGATCACCCGCTACCTGCGCTCGCGGGGCTTCGAGGTGACCTATGTGCGCAACATCACCGACATCGACGACAAGATCCTCAAGCGCGCCGAGGAGAACGGCGAGTCGATCGCCGCGCTCACCGAACGCATGATTGCCGCCATGCACGAGGACGAGGGGCGTCTCGGCGTGCTGCGTCCCGATCTCGAACCGCGCGCCACCGGCCACGTCGACGCGATCACGGCGATGATCGCGACGCTGATCGACAAGGGCTATGCCTATCGGGCCGACAACGGCGACGTCTACTATCGGGTGCGCCGCTTCGCCGACTACGGCAAGCTCAACAATCGCGACCTCGACGAGATGCGCGCCGGCGCCCGGGTCGACGTCGAGGCGCACAAGGAGGATCCGCTCGACTTCGTGCTGTGGAAGGCGGCCAAGCCGAATGAGGCGAGCTGGCCCTCGCCCTGGGGTGAAGGGCGCCCGGGCTGGCACATCGAGTGCTCGGCGATGTCGACGCGCTGCCTGGGCGAGACCTTCGACATCCATGGCGGCGGGCCGGACCTGACCTTCCCGCACCACGAGAACGAGATCGCCCAGAGCGAGGCGGCGACCGGCAAGCATTACGTCAATACCTGGATGCACGCCGGGGCGGTGCGCGTCGATCAGCAGAAGATGTCCAAGTCGCTGGGCAACTTCTTCACCATCCGCGACGTGCTGGCGGTGCACGACCCGGAGGTGGTGCGTTACCTGCTGGTGGCGAGCCACTACCGCAGCCCGATCAACTATGCACCGGACGCGCTCGACGACGCGCGCCGTTCGCTGGAGCGCTTCTACAACGCCCTGGCGGGCGTCGAAGCGATCGAGGGCGAGGTCGACACCGACCATGCCGCGCGCTTCACGGCGGCGATGGACGACGACTTCAATACCCCCGAGGCCCTGGCGGTGCTCTTCGACCTGGCGCGCGAGCTCAACCGCGCCAAGGCCGACGGTGACGAGCGAGCCGCGGCGCTGGCCTTCGAGCTCAAGCGGCTCGGGGGTATCCTGGGGCTCTTCGGTCAGCAGCCGGAAGCCTTCCTGCAGGGGGGCGAGTCGGCGCTGCCGTTGCCGGAAGCGGAGATCGCTGCGCGCATCGCCGCGCGTGCCGAGGCCAAGAAGGCCCGGAACTTCGCCGAGGCCGACCGTATTCGCGACGAGCTGGCGGCGCTGGGCATCGTGCTCAAGGATTCCCGCGAGGGCACGACCTGGGTACTGGATCGATAAGCGGTATCGCCGCCGGCCGACAAAAAAACCGCGCCTCGTCAGCGCGGTTTCTTGTGCCTCGCAGGTCTCTCGGCCGGGTCAGGCCTCGTGGGGCTCGTGGCGCGGCGTGCCGAGGCGCACGATCATCGCCTCGACCATTTCGGCCGAGTGACGGGCCGCCTGATCGATGAAGGCGGTGAAGGAGAGGTTGGATTCCTTGCCGGCGATGTCCGACAGCGCGCGAATCACCACGAAGGGGCAGCCGTAGAGATGGCAGGTCTGGGCGATGGCGGCGGCTTCCATCTCGGCGGCGAGCATCGTCGGGAAGCGTCCACGGGTCCGCTCGACGGCGTCCGGACAGGCCATGAAGGCATCGCCGGTGGCGATCAGGCCTTCGTGAACACGCAGGTGGCCGAGGCCCTCGATGCACTCCCTGGCCACGCGCACCAGGCGCTCGTCCGGCAGGTAGGCGGCGGGCATCTGCGGCACCTGGCCGTGCTCGTAGCCGAAGACCACGGCATCGACGTCGTGATGGCGCACCTCGCTGGAGATCACCACGTCGCCCACCTCGAGGCCGGCGCCGAAGCCGCCCGCCGAGCCGGTGTTGATGATCGCCTCGGGGTGGTACATGTCGAGCAGCAAGGTGGTGCCGATGGCGGCGTTGACCTTGCCGATGCCCGACTGCAGGATCACCACCTCGACGCCCTGCAGGCGGCCGATGTAGAACGTCGAGCCGACGTGATGGCGGATTTCGCAGCCTTCCAGGCGCGAGGCCAGCAGCGCGACCTCCTCCTGCATGGCGCCGATGATGCCGATCTTGTGCATGCGCTGAATCGTCTCCCGTCGCGGCTCAGGCAAAGACCTGACCCCATTCGTCACGTTTGGCGAGGAAGTCGCGGGCGAGCTGCTGGGCGCCTTCCAGGCTGTGGCTGGCCGCCCAGCCGCACTGCATCTCGTTGCAGGCGGGGACCTCGTCGGCGTCGAGGATGTCCTTCAGGGTGGCCTCGAGCAGGTCGAGCACGCCGTCATAGTCGTCGTGGTTGAGCATGGCGACGTAGAAGCCGGTCTGGCAGCCCATCGGGCTGATGTCGACCACCTTGTCGCTGTGATTGCGCGAGAGCTCCGCCATCAGGTGCTCGAGCGAGTGCAGGGCGGGCATCTCCATGTGCGCCTGATTGGGCTGGCAGAAACGCATGTCGTACTTGTGAATGCTGTCGCCGTGCTCGCCGGTCTTGACGCCGGCCAGGCGGACATAGGGGGCCTTGACCTTGGTGTGGTCGAGGTTGAAGCTCTCGACGTTCATCTGATCGCTCATCCAGGACTCCACGGGTTGCTGTTGAAGGATCGGGTAATTCGTTAGGGGCGAAATTATATACGTTCAGTCCCGGCTCTGCATGGCGTCGTGCAGCTCGGCCGCGAAGAGGGTGTTCTCGAGCAGCGACGCCACGGTCATCGGCCCGACGCCGCCCGGCACCGGCGTGATCAGGCTGGCGCGCTCGGCGGCCGGGGCGAATTCGACGTCGCCGACCAGCTGGCCGTCGTCCTGGCGATTGATGCCCACGTCGATCACCACGGCGCCGGGTTTGACCCATTCGCCCTTGACCAGATCGGGAATGCCCACAGCCACCACCAGAATATCGGCACGTTCCACATGCGACTTGAGGTCCCGGGTGAAACGGTGGCAGACGGTAGTGGTGCTGCCGGCCAGCATCAGTTCCAGCGCCATCGGGCGGCCGACGATGTTGGAGGCGCCGACGATGGTGGCGTCGAGTCCGCGGACCTTGACGCCGCTTTCCTGGAGCAGGGTCATCACCCCCTTGGGTGTGCAGGGGCGCAGGACCGGCAGGCGCTGCGCGAGCCGCCCGAGATTGTAGGGATGAAAGCCGTCGACGTCCTTGTCGGGGTGGATGCGCTCGAGAATCGGCCGGGCGTCGAGGTGTTCCGGCAGGGGGAGTTGCACCAGGATGCCGTCCACGGCCGGGTCGGCATTGAGGCGATCGACCAGCTGCTCCAGCTCGCTCTGGCGGGTGTCGGCCGGCAACGAATGACGAAAGGACAGAATGCCCGCCTTGTCGCACGCCTTGTGCTTGTTGCGGACGTAGACTTCCGAGGCCGGGTCTTCGCCGACCAGGACCACGGCGAGGCCGGGGACCCGGGCCCCCGACTCACGGCGGGCTTCGACCTGTCGGGCGACCTGTTGGCGGACGTGCGCGGCAATGGCCTTGCCATCGATCAATTGGGCGGTCATCGGGGATTCCTTTGATACTTGGCGGCGCTGGGACGGAGCCGAGAAAGAAAGGCGCTGATTTTCGCATGCAATGCCCGCCAGTCAAAGCGGCCGATAGCGAGGGTGTTCGCTAAAGGCTTGACCCGCGGAGGAAGTTGCGTAAAATATGCAGCGCTTGACGAGGCCCGGTGGCAAGCGTCAAGGCCGTGTATCTCGCCGGCGGGGTATAGCGCAGTCTGGTAGCGCGCCTGCTTTGGGAGCAGGATGTCGGGGGTTCAAATCCCTCTACCCCGACCATCTGTTGCAGGCAGGTTGGCCCGCTTCAGCTGGAACTCGCGCCGTAGTGAACGAAGCGGCGGTGTGAGAGCTAGGCCATGGCAAAGCGCGCCTATAGCTCAACCGGATAGAGCAACGGCCTTCTAAGCCGTAGGTTGCAGGTTCGAGTCCTGCTGGGCGCGCCAGATTGGTGGCCGGCTGGCCCGGGAACCCGCACCCTGGGGTCTCGTCGAACGATCGATGCAGGGCAGTGGTGGATGTAGCTCAGTGGTAGAGCCCCGGATTGTGGCTCCGGTGGTCGTGGGTTCGATCCCCATCATCCACCCCATTCGCCTGCTTCGATGCTAGCGCCTGATACGAGTCGTGGTGGATGTAGCTCAGTGGTAGAGCCCCGGATTGTGGCTCCGGTGGTCGTGGGTTCGATCCCCATCATCCACCCCATCTCGTCGGCGTGCGTTTTTCCTTCCCTCTTCCTGTTTTGCCTTCGACAACGACGGACTTCGCCCACGCGTGGTGCGTAGGTGCAGTCGGGCCGTTTGCGTCTTGTCGGCGCGTGTCTCCAGTCCCGCTTCGGGATATTCGTGCCTCATCCCTTGCAAGTGGTGCCTCGCGTCCCCATATCCGGGTCAAAGGTTGGGCGCGCTTGCCAGGGCGCGCGGGGATTCTTAAAATCCTCTTCTTTTGAACGCACTTCACAAGCCCTAGTCGGTAGAGGACCATTCATGCAAGTTTCCGTCGAAACGACTTCCCCGATCGAACGCCGCGTCACGGTGCAGATACCGGCCGACGAGGTCGATCAGGCCGTCAGCGAACGCCTCAAGGATACCGCCCAGCGCGTCCGTCTGAACGGGTTCCGTCAGGGCAGGGTGCCGATGGCGGTCGTGAAGCAGCGTTACGGGCGTGACGTGCGCAACGAAGTGGTCGGCGAAATTATGCGCCAGCACTACGTACGTGCGATCACCGAGCAGAGCCTCAACCCCGCGGGCTACCCCTCCATCGAGCCGACCGTCGACGAGACCGGTAAGGATCTGGAGTTCATCGCCACGCTGGAGGTCTATCCCGAGATCGCCCTGAACGGCATCGAGGGTGCCGAGGTCGAGCGCCCGGTCGCCGAGGTGACCGATGCCGACATCGACCAGATGATCGAGACGCTGCGCAAGCAGAATGCCTCCTGGGAAGCCGTCGACCGCGAAGCCGCCGAGGGCGATCAGGTCAAGATCGACTTCCAGGGCTTCATCGGTGACGAGCCGTTCGAGGGTGGCGAGGCCGAAGGTCACGAGCTGGTGCTGGGCTCCGACAGCTTCATTCCGGGCTTCGAGGATCAGCTGGTCGGCACCAAGGCCGGCGACGAGACCGAGATCCGGGTGACCTTCCCGGAAGACTATCAGGCAGAGCACCTGGCGGGTCAGGAAGCGACCTTCAAGGTCAAGGTCCACCAGGTCAGCGAGCAGCAGCTTCCCGAAGTCGACGCCGCCTTCGTCGAACGTTTCGGCGTCGAGAACGGCGATCTCGAGCAGTTCCGCGCCGAAGTGCGCAAGAACATGGAGCGCGAGATCAAGCAGGCCGTCGACAACCGGGTCAAGCAGCAGGTGCTCGAGGCGCTGCAGCGCGCCAACGACATCCCGGTTCCGGCCTCGCTGATCGAGCAGGAGACCGATGCGCTCAAGCGCCAGGCCGCCCAGCAGTTCGGCCTGGGCGATGACTTCGATGTCTCGCAGCTGCCCAACGAACTGTTCGCCGATCAGGCCAAGAGCCGGGTACAGGTCGGTCTGCTGCTCGGCAAGGTGATCGAGGATCACGAGCTCGACGCCAGCGACGACGAGATCAAGACCAAGGTCGAGGAACTCGCGCAGCAGTACCAGCAGCCCGAGCAGGTCGTCGAGTACTACCTCCAGGACGAGCAGATGAAGAACCAGGTCAAGTCCGCCGTCCTCGAGGAGAAGGCGGTTGACAAGCTGCTTGGCCAGGCACAGGTTAAGGACGTCGAGATGTCCTACGAGCAGGCGCTTCAGGCCGCCCAGCAGCAGGGCGGTGCCGAAGACGAGGACGGCGAGGAGCCGGCCGACGATAAAGCCTGACTGCGTTGCGGCTGACTGGCGCTGACCCGGCCTCGTGCCGGGTCTCTAGTCACTGAACCGTCACATCGACGACGTGGTAGAGCTATCCAATCACCGGATTGAAGGGTGTCACGCAATGGGCAACGAGTTCGATATTCAAAACGCCGGCGGCCTGGTCCCGATGGTCGTCGAGCAGAGCGCGCGCGGTGAGCGGGCGTACGACATCTACTCCCGCCTGCTCAAGGAGCGTGTAATCTTCCTGGTGGGTCCGGTGGAAGACTACATGGCCAACCTGGTGGTGGCGCAGCTGCTGTTCCTCGAGTCCGAGAATCCGGACAAGGACATCCACTTGTACATCAACTCGCCGGGCGGCTCGGTGACTGCGGGGATGTCGATCTACGACACCATGCAGTTCGTCAAGCCCGATGTGTCCACCGTCTGCCTGGGGCAGGCGGCCAGCATGGGGGCGTTGCTGCTCGCCGGCGGCACGGCGGGCAAGCGCTTCTGCCTGCCGCATTCGCGGATGATGATCCATCAGCCGCTCGGCGGCTATCAGGGGCAGGCCTCGGATATCGAGATCCACACCAAGGAAATTCTCAATATCCGCCATAAACTGAATCAGATCCTGGCCGATCATACCGGACAGGACATCGGTACCATCGCCAAGGATACCGACCGCGACAATTTCATGGACGGACATCAGGCGGTGGAGTATGGCCTGATCGACGCGGTGCTGGATAAGCGTCCGGCATCCTGATAGCGTAAATCCTATCCATGCATATCCTGGCGGTCCGTGCGGGCCGCCGCCGTAAAGAGGTACGCGAATGGCCGACGGCAAAGGCAAGGACGAGGGCAAGCTGCTGTATTGCTCGTTCTGTGGCAAGAACCAGAATGAGGTACGCAAGCTGATTGCGGGTCCCTCCGTCTATATCTGCGACGAATGTGTCGACTTGTGCAACGACATCATTCGCGAGGAAGTCCTCGAGGCCGATGCAGAGGGCGACGAGGATCGCCTGCCGGCTCCGCGTGAGATCCGCAACACTCTCGACGACTACGTGATCGGCCAGGACCGCGCCAAGATGGTGCTGTCGGTGGCCGTCTACAACCATTACAAGCGTCTGCGGGCCGGGGTGAAGTCCGAAGACGTCGAACTCGGCAAGTCCAACATCCTGCTGATCGGCCCGACGGGCAGCGGCAAGACCCTGCTGGCCGAGACGCTGGCGCGGTTGCTGAACGTGCCCTTCACCATCGCCGACGCGACCACGCTGACCGAGGCGGGCTACGTGGGCGAGGACGTCGAGAACATCATCCAGAAGCTGCTGCAGAAGTGCGACTACGATGTCGACAAGGCCCAGAAGGGGATCGTCTACATCGACGAGATCGACAAGATCTCGCGCAAGTCGGACAACCCGTCGATCACCCGGGACGTCTCGGGCGAGGGCGTGCAGCAGGCCCTGCTCAAGCTGATCGAGGGGACCACGGCGTCGGTGCCGCCTCAGGGGGGGCGCAAGCATCCCCAGCAGGAGTTCCTGCAGGTCGATACCGGCAACATCCTGTTCATCGTCGGCGGGGCCTTCGCCGGCCTGGACAAGGTGATCCGCGATCGCGCCGAGAAGGGTGGCATCGGCTTCAACGCCTCGGTGAAGAGCAAGGATACCGACAAGGGCGTGGGTGACATCCTGGCCGGTGTCGAGCCGGAGGATCTGGTCAAGTTCGGTCTGATCCCCGAGTTCGTCGGGCGTCTGCCGGTGATCGCCACGCTCACCGAGCTGACCGAGGACGCGCTGATCGAGATCCTCACCCAGCCGAAGAACTCGCTGATCAAGCAGTACGCGAAGCTCTTCGAGATGGAGAACGTGGAGCTCGACTTCCGCGAAGACGCCCTGCGTGCCGTGGCGCGCAAGGCCATGGCGCGCAAGACCGGGGCACGCGGGCTGCGCTCGATTCTCGAGTCGGTGCTGCTCGATACCATGTACGAGGTACCGTCGCTGGAAGGCGTGACCAAGGTGGTGATCGACGATTCGGTCATCGCCGGCGAGAGTGATCCCTTGTTGATCTACTCCTCGCAGGACGAAGGCAAGGTCGCCAACAAGGACGGCTGAGCCGTTCGCGATCCAGTGGGGGCCGCAAGGCCCCCTTTTCGTTTCTGCCCCGGCGCCGGTTGCAAAACCCGCTCGCCGCCCCCATCTTCCGTACCAGCCTGAGCCGCCCGGGCGGCCCAACCATCCGATTCGTGAGGAACTGTCTGCAATGCAGCAGAACACCCAACAGACACAGAGTCTGCCCCTTCTTCCTCTGCGGGATGTCGTCGTCTACCCGCAGATGGTGATCCCGCTCTTTGTCGGGCGCGAGAAGTCCATCCAGGCCCTCGAGGCCGCGATGGAGGCCGACAAGCGGGTGCTCCTGGTCGCGCAGCGCGAGGCCGGGCAGGACGACCCGGAGGTCGGTGACCTGTTTTCGGTGGGCACCGTGGCCGATATCATGCAACTGCTCAAGCTGCCCGATGGCACCGTCAAGGTGCTGATCGAGGGCACCTCGCGGGCCGACGTGCGTGACGTCAGTCACGCCGACGCCGGTTACAGCATGGCGACGATCTCCCTGCGCGAGAGCCAGCCGCTCTCCGAACGGGAGCAGGAGTCGCTGGTGCGTGTGCTGCTCAACCAGTTCGAGCAGTACGTCAAGCTGTCCAAGAAGGTGCCCAACGAGGTCCTCAATTCGCTGTCGGGCATCGAGGATCCCAGCCGCCTGGTGGACACCATCTGTGCTCACCTGTCGCTGAAGATCGGTGACAAGCAGGAACTGCTCGAGATGGATCGGGTGCGTGATCGCATCGAGCATCTGATGGCGCTGATCGAGTCCGAGATCGACCTGCTGCAGGTCGAGAAGCGGATTCGCTCGCGGGTCAAGGAGCAGATGGAGAAGTCCCAGCGCGAGTACTATCTCAACGAGCAGATGAAGGCCATCCAGAAGGAGATGGGCGAGCTCGAGAACGTGCCCAACGAGGCCGAGAAGTACGAGCAGCTGATCAAGGACTCGGGCATGCCCGCCGAAGCGGCCGAGAAGGCCAACCAGGAACTCGGCAAGCTCAAGATGATGGCGCCGACCTCCGCCGAGGCGACGGTGGTGCGCTCCTACCTCGACTGGCTGGTCTCGGTGCCCTGGAAGAAGCGCACCCGGGTCCGTCACGATCTCGGTCATGCGGTCAAGGTGCTCGACGAGGATCACTATGGCCTCGAGGAGGTCAAGGAGCGCATCCTCGAATACCTGGCGGTCCAGAAGCGGGTCAAGAAGCTCAAGGGGCCGGTACTCTGCCTGGTCGGGCCGCCCGGGGTCGGCAAGACCTCGCTGGGGCAGTCGATCGCTCGCGCCACCAACCGCAAGTACGTGCGTCTGGCTCTGGGCGGGGTGCGCGACGAGTCGGAGATTCGCGGCCATCGGCGTACCTATATCGGTTCGCTGCCCGGCAAGGTCGTCCAGCGCATGAGCAAGGCCGGGGTTCGCAACCCGCTGTTCCTGCTCGACGAGGTCGACAAGCTGGGGATGGACTACCGCGGCGATCCGTCGTCGGCGTTGCTCGAGGTGCTCGACCCCGAACAGAACGACAAGTTCAGCGACCATTACCTGGAGCTGGATTACGATCTGTCCGACGTGATGTTCATCTGCACCGCCAACTCGATGAACATTCCCGGGCCGTTGCTCGATCGCATGGAGGTCATTCGTCTGCCGGGTTACACCGAGGACGAGAAGCTGGCGATCGCCGATCGCTACCTGGTGACCAAGCAGCTCAAGGCCAACGGCCTGAAAGAGGACGAGTTGAGCTTCTCGGACGAGTCGCTCCTGGAGCTGATTCGCTACTATACCCGTGAAGCGGGTGTCCGCGAGCTCGAGCGTCAGATCGCCAAGGTCTGCCGCAAGGTGCTGCGCGAGCGTATCGAGAAGGAGGCCCAGGAAGGCGCGCAGGCGCCGCGGCTGCTGTCGGCGGCCGACATCGAAGAGTATGCCGGCGTGCGCCGTTACAGCTACGGTCTGGCCGATCAGGAGCACCAGGTGGGGCGGGTGACCGGCCTGGCCTGGACCTCCGTGGGCGGCGAGCTGCTCAACATCGAGTCGGTGGTCACGCCCGGCAAGGGGCGTGTCAACAAGACCGGGTCGCTGGGTGACGTCATGAAGGAGTCGGTGGACGCCGCCCACACCGTGGTGCGCGCGCGTGCCGTGCCGATGGGCATCGACCCCGAGCGGTTCGAGAAGGAGGATCTGCACATCCACGTGCCCGAGGGCGCCACGCCCAAGGACGGCCCGAGTGCGGGGATCGCCATGGTGACCGCCATGGTGTCCGCCTATACCGAGCGCCCGGTTCGTTGCGACGTCGCCATGACCGGCGAGGTCAACTTGCGCGGTGAAGTGATGCCCATCGGTGGGCTCAAGGAGAAATTGCTGGCGGCACGGCGCGGTGGTATAAAGACGGTGCTAATTCCAGAGGAGAACCGTCGGGATCTCAAAGAGGTGCCCGACAACGTCAAGGACGCTCTGGAAATACGGCCCGTTCGTTGGATCGACGAGGTGCTCGACGTTGCGCTGGTTGATATTTCCGGCGGTGATGGCGATGATAGCCGACTCGAAGATGCGGCTTCTTCCCGCAGTATGATAAGCACGCATTGACCTGATTTTGTCCTCATGCCGGGGCTGAAACCCCGGTATGGCGGGCCTTGGCGCCGATGGTTGGTTGACAGTCGTTCCTGCACGTTGCTATAAATTGCGTTTTGCTGTGATCGTGCAAAGCCACCCGCGAAATCGCGCCGATTTCCAGTCATTTCCGAAACAGTCAAGGGGTGAAGTGTGAATAAATCCGAGCTGATCGAAGCCATCGCCGCGTCCGCCGATATTCCCAAGGCGGCTGCCAGCCGAGCGCTGGATGCGATGATCGATACTGTGACCGATTCACTGAAGAAAGGCGATTCCGTTGCGCTGGTGGGCTTCGGTACCTTCACCGTCAAGGAGCGCGCGGCGCGTACCGGTCGTAACCCCCAGACCGGCCAGCCGATCGAGATCAGTGCGGCCAAGGTTCCCAGCTTCAAGGCCGGCAAGGCTCTCAAAGACTCGGTCAACTGAGTCTCGTAGCTACAGGATTATCGCGGGGCCTGGCAGCGATTTTCAGGGCGCTGATGACCGACTCATGACGTTGAGCATCCCCACCTTGCCGGTAGCTGCCCCCACGTCCCTGTTGCCAGGCGCATCGCGAAAGCGGTGCGCCTTTTTCGTTCAGGACCACCAGCATCCGAGGCCAGCATGCTGCAACAAATTCGGGATCGCTCCCAGAGTATGGCCGCCAAGGTCATCGTCGGTGCGGTCATCGTCACCCTTGCGTTTTTCGGGATCCAGTCGCTAGTCAGCCTGTTTTCCCAGGGCAGCGATGAGGTTGCCGAGGTCAATGGCGAGCCCATCGGCCGTCAGGCCGTCGAGATGGCGGTGCAGCGAGCGATCCGTTCCGGCCAGGTGCCGGCCGATCAGGAGCGCCAGCTGCGCAGCCAGGTGATCGACCAGATGATCACCCAGACCTTGCTCGACCAATACGCCGACAAGGGCGGTATCTACCTCTCCGATGCCCAGCTCGATCAGGTGATCGTCAACCGCGCGGAATTCCAGGACCAGGACGGCCACTTTTCCGCGGACCTGTTTCGCAACCGCCTGGCCGGCGCCGGCTACACGCCCTTGTCGTTTCGCCGTCAGCTCAAGCAGGATCTGCAACGCCAGCAGGTCCAGCAGGGCCTGATCAGCAGTGAGTTCATGCTCCCCAGCGAGCGCGACGAACTGCTGGCCTTGCAGAACCAGACCCGCAGCTTTCGTTACCACATCCTGAGCAAAGACGACCTGGAACAGCCGGTGAACGTCTCGCCCCAGGATGTCGAACGCTACTACCAGCAGCATCAGGCGCAATTCAAGCGGCCGGAGCAGATCAAGCTCAATTATATCGTGCTCGATCAGGCAGCGCTGGCCAAGGATGTCGATGTGTCCGACAAGGCCCTGCAAGAGGCCTATCAGAAGCGTCTCGCCGACGCGCCCCGGCGGATATCGCACATCATGGTCAGCTTTGGCGACAAACGCACGCGTGATGAGGCCAGGGCCCGCCTGCAGGAGGTCCAGCAGAAGCTGGAGCAGGGACAAAGCTTCAGCGACCTGGCGGCAGAGTATTCCGACGATGCCACCTCCGCCGACAAGGGCGGTGACCTGGGGGTGATCAATCGTGGCTTCTTCGGCAAGGCGTTCGAGGATGCGGCCTTTTCACTGGACAAGGGGCAGGTTTCAGGCATCGTCGCCACCGACAACGGCCTGCATCTGCTCAAGGCGACGGCAATCGACGCGCCGTCGTTCGACGAGATGCGCGACGAACTGCGCCAGCAACTCGCGCTTGACAAGGCCAAGGACCGCTTCAACGAGCAGGCCCAGAAACTGATCGACCAGAGCTTTTCCGCCGACGATCTGCAAGGTGTCGCCAAGGACCTGGGGCTCGAGATCCAGCACAGTGGCTGGGTCTCGCGCGACGACGTCACCGGGGTGCTTGCCGAGCCAGGCGTCATGGAGGCCGCCTTCCAGCCGGACGTGCTCGACAAGGGCTACAACAGCGACGTGATCGAGCTCGACGATCAACGGCGTCTGGTGCTGCGTGTCGCCGATCATCGTCAGGCGACGACCCTGCCGCTGGACGAGGTTCGCGATCAGGCACGAGCCGCGGTCGAGGCCGACATGACCCGCGACGCCTTGCAGGCACGGGCCGCCGAACTGGCCAAGGCCTTCGAATCCGGGCAGGCGCCGTCTCTCGACTGGCAATCGGTCAACGCCGTCACGCGCCATGCGTCGGGCGAGACTCAGGTGCCGAAGCCGGTTCTCGAGCAGGCCTTCCGCCTGCCGCAGCCGAGCAGCGGCAAGCCGGTCTTCGGGCGGGCGAACACCGAGTCAGGGGTGGCCCTGATCGCGCTGGACAAGGTCGAATCCAGTGATGCCGCCTCGGGGGACGCGTCCGGCGACGGGCAGTTCGTCGTCCAGTTGGCCGATCGGCTCAGGGCACAGGCCGCCATCCAGGGGCTGCTGGAGTCGCTGCGCAACAATGCCGAGATCGACCGGCGCTAGCGCCGGATCATCGGGAACGCAAAAAGGCGCGGCTCAGGCCGCGCCTTTTTCGTACCCGGTTGGGGCTTGGTCCGCACCGGTTTCGGTGAGGGGGCGCCGGCCCAGAAAGATGGGCGTCGTTTCTTATCCCGTCATCTTTTGCCTGCCTCGTTTCTCCATCGAATCCTGGGAGCCCAGTGTCAGGTCAGGGATTCCAGTCGCGTGATGCGCGCCAGTGCGTCGTCGCGATGGGTGCCGCACAGGTCGGCGTCGAAGACGAAGCGATGACACGCCGCAGGACGGCGTGGGTCGCCGAACAAGCGGCACAGGTTG
This sequence comes from Modicisalibacter sp. MOD 31.J, assembly GCF_020147985.1. Lineage (NCBI taxonomy): Bacteria > Pseudomonadati > Pseudomonadota > Gammaproteobacteria > Oceanospirillales > Halomonadaceae > Modicisalibacter > Modicisalibacter sp. MOD 31.J. Next base: position 146,213 of record NZ_JAGXFF010000002.1, read on the forward strand.
TTCTCGTCGAGCTGGATGCAGCGCACACCCGCGGGCTTGCCGTCAGGCATGCCGGGGATCGCCGAGCTGATCGACGGGGCAATGCAGCAGGCGCCACAGCCGGGGCGGCATTCGCCCGCTACCCCGTCATTGGTCTCGGCCGAGGCCGTGGCCTGGCGGGCGATGAGCCGGCTCATGATCTCGCCTCGGCGATGGCGCCCTTGTCGATACCCTCGAAGGCCTGGACGCGCACCTTTTGCCCCGGGGCATGGTGGCGGGCGATCTGCTCGGCCAGCCAGCCGGCGATGTGCTCGACGGTGGTCGGGCAGGGCAGTCGCTCGCAACGTTCGCTGGGCAGGCTCAGACGAAAGGTGCCCTGGGGCGCCGTGTACTGGATGTTGCTCGTCGCCTGACGGGCGACTTCCCCGCCAGCGACCACGTCCTCGTCATGCGCCAGATAGCGGCCATCGAGATAGTCGGCCCAGTGGGCCTCGAGGCGGGGCTGACGCTGGCCGTCGCACCACACCCTGAGCCGGGAGCGATGGCCGTGAGCGATGCGCTGACAGTTGCCGCGATGATGCTTGAGACCGTGACTGTATCGGTAGGCGGCGCCGTCGATGGCCTCTTCGCGAAAGCGCAGGCGTACGGCCTCGACCCGAGCCGGGGCGTGTCGCGTGAGCTTGGCGCCGAGATGGCCGGCGAGACGCTCGGCGTCGATCCGGTGCCAGGGGAGCAGCGTGAATGCCTGGCGTGGTGCACGGATCTCCATGGGATAGGGCAAGGCGGCGCGCACGGAAAGGCCTTCGGCGCATTCGCTGACCGTGATCCCCGGTGCCTGGCTCGGGACCAGCAGGGTATGGTCCGGGCCGTCGTCGATCGCCGTCTTGATCCAGGGTTTCACCTCTCCGAAGTCGAAGAGCATGCCGTCCTCGCCGAGCTCGCCGTCGAGCTCGATGTCGACGTGCCAGCTGACCCCGACCAGGCCCTGGTCCGGGCACCAGAGCGAGGCGTCGAGATGGCTCAGTCCATTGACGAAGAGAGGCATCAGTCGATCTCCAACAGCTTGTGAGTCTGCAGCGATAGCGACCATTGCGGGTTTGCCAGGCAATAGGCCAGCGTCGCGCCGAGGGTTTGTCGCGGTTCCAGGGCGGCGGTGTCCATCGGCTGCAGATAGAAGTGCGCGAAGTCGAGATCGATGAACCGTTCGGGCGGGGCATCCGCCTGGGGGTAGACCAGCTTGAGCTCGTTGCCGCGTGTCACGACCAGTGTCGTCGTGCCCTTGGGGCTGACGCAGAGCCAGTCGATCCCGGGGGGTGGCGGGACGGTACCATTGGTCTCCACCGCCACCTCGAAGCCGCGTGCGTGCAGGGTCTCGATCAGTACGTCGTCGAGCTGCAGCAAGGGTTCGCCGCCGGTGAACACGACGTAGCGCCGTGCGCGCTCGTCCCCTTCGGGCCACAATCCCGCCAGATGGTCGGCCAGTCGATTCGCCTCGGCGAAGCGTCCGCCGTTCTGCCCGTCGGTGCCGACGAAGTCGGTATCGCAGAAGCGGCACGCGCTGGTGGCGCGATCCCGTTCGCGGCCGGACCAGAGGTTGCAGCCACTGAAGCGGCAGAACACGCTGGGGCGGCCCGCCCGGGCGCCTTCGCCCTGCAGCGAATAGAAGGCTTCCTTGACACTGTACATCAGGCCGTCCCGGTGCTGGCGTAGGCGAGCGGGTCGGCGAGGCCATGCGCAGCGAAGGCGGCCAGGCGTTCATGGCAGCTGCCGCAGCGGCCGCAGGCGTGTTCGCCACCCTGATAGCACGTCCAGGTATCGGCGTAGTCGAGCCCCATGGCCAGGCCGTCGGCGAGGATGTCGGCCTTGTCGGCGCGCAGATAGGGGGCCTCGATGGTGACCGGCGAGAAATTGGCGATGGCGGCCACGGCGTTCATCCGTTCGACGAATTCGGGGCGGCAGTCCGGGTAGAGGACGTGGTCGCCGCCATGGGCGCCGTAGAAACAGATCCCGGCACCGATGTTGACGGCCTGGGCGATGGCCAGCGAGAGCAGGATCATGTTGCGGTTGGGGACGACGGTCGCGGCCAGGTTGTCGCCGGCGTACGCGCCCTCGGGCATGGGGCGCTGGGCATCCGTCAGTGCCGAGCCGTCGATCAGTGAATGAATCGACTGGATGTCGACGACCTGATGCGCGATGTCCAGGCGTCGGCAGACACGCCGCGCCACGTCGAGCTCTCTGGCATGACGCTGGCCGTAGTGAAACGACAGGGCGTGGACCTCGTAGCCCTGACGCAGGGCGCGGTGGAGGACGGTGAAGGAGTCCATGCCGCCGGAGTAGATGACGACGGCCTTGGGTGCCGGATTGGCTGAATCAGACATGAGCGGTTTTCCTGCCGGAGAATTTATGCCCGTCGTGACGGGTCCGGGGTCCGGGCGTCCGGATTGGCAACAGCGGGTGCCTCAGAGAGGCGCTGTCGCGGCGCGCATTGTAGCGCCCGAGCCTTTCAGGCTCCAGCGCGCGTTCGACACCGCCGCGGGTGCGGACTGGCGGAGGACGGACGCTATGGTTACCCTCGGGGACTTTGGATCACGGGAACAGGCAAGCTCATGTCGACCATCGAACACAGCGCCATCCTGCACGCACCACCGGCGCGGGTCTATGCACTACTCGAGCGTATCGAGAACTTTGTCGATTATTCCGACATGATCGAGGCGATCGAGCCGCTGGGGGATGACCGCTATCGCTGGTACCTGCATGTCATCGGGCGTGACTGGCAGTTCGATGTCCAGGTCACCGAGCGACATGCCCCGCATACATTGGCCTGGGAGTCGCTGCAGGGGGTCGCCAATCAGGGGCGTTACACGCTCGTCGAGGTGCCCGAGGGGACGCGCGTCGAGCTCAGCGTCAGCTATCAGATTCGCAACCGCCTGCTGGCAAAGGCGGTCGACAAGGCGGCCAAGCCGCTGGTCAATCAGGTCAGCCGCCAGATCCTGGGACGGGTCGAAGAACGCTTGTGAGAGGTGACGTCACGCCAGGGTGACGCGATTGCGGCCGGACCGCTTGGAGAAGTACATGCGCTGGTCGGCGATGTGCACCAGTTCGTCGGGTGATTCGCATTGGTCCGAAAGTCGGCTGGCCACCCCCACCGAGACCGTGACATGGATCGGCGTATCCTCGTGGACCAGCAGTGGGCCATTGCGCAGGGTGCGGCAGATCGCTTCGGCAAAGTGCGCGGCATCGTCGCGATTGCGTCCCGGCAGCAGAATCAGGAACTCTTCCCCGCCGAACCGGCCGACATGGGCGTCCTGACGACTCATGCCCTTGAGCAGGCCGGCGAACGCCTTGAGGACCTCGTCGCCCAGCGGATGTCCGTGCTGATCGTTGATCTGCTTGAAATGATCCAGATCGAGAAATACCAGGCCCAGATCCTCCTGTTCGGCATCGGCGAAATGCCGGTCGAGCAGGTTGATGAGATGTTGTCTGTTGTAGAGTCCGGTCAGCGGGTCGTAGCGGACGGCACGATCGAGCTGGCTGTTGCGGGCTCGCGCGCTTTCCAGCTCCTCGTCGCGTTGACGTACCTGGGCCTGGAGCTGAAGGTTGCGTTGAACCAGCAACTGCTTGGCTTCCATCAGCAACTGTGTGGGATCGAGTTCGTGGGGCGTGCGAATCTCGAAGAGCGAGGCCATCTGCGGCAGGCGCCGCTGGATGCTGCCGATCAATTCGCTGCGGAAGCGCTCGTCGCCCAGCCAGGGCTCCAGTTCGGCGACGGTCTCGTGGCCGTTGGGCGCCAGCCAGATGTCGGCCAGGCGTCCCGAGAGCATGAGGCATTCCTTGATCTCGAGCCCTTCCTCGTGGACCGGTCGGTCGTGGCTGTAGCGAATCCAGTCGCTGCAGCTCGGCGACAGCCCCCAGCGGCGCGTCAGCCAGGCACCGATCTCGGCATGGTCGGCGCCGTAGGCGAGCCGTTCCTCGAGAGCGAGGTCGTCATGACTCTTGGCGCGCGAGACGACCTCGGTATAACGCTGTGCATCGATGGCATGCAGGGCGAGCATGCCGATGTCCTGCAGTAGCGCGGCCGTGCCGAGAGTGCCATGGTCCGACAGTTGCAGGGCGGATGCCAGTTCCTGAGCGGCGATACTGCTGGTCAGGGCGCGTTGCCAGAAATGCTGCAGGTCGAACCCCCGCGGGTCGGCATTCGCGCTGTCGACTGACAGGCTGAAGCCCATGGCTAGAGCGACGGTCATGTCCATGCCCAGTCGCTCGATCGCTTCACTGAGCGTCTCGGCGGGTTGCAGGTGGCTGTAGTAGACCACGTTGGCCAGCGAGATCAGGCGTGCCGTGAGGGCCGGGTCCTGATTCAGTGTTGCCACGATCGCCGGCAGCGGGGTCTCGGGATTGGCTGCCTGAGCGATGACTTCCTGTACCACGGCGGGGATGGACGGCAACGACGGACAGTCGATCAGTGCCTGGCGAAGCGCCATGTTGACCATGGGCTTACTCCACGCCAGCGATGAAATCGGCGAAGCCTTGCCTGAGGCGCGGGGCTTCACGGAGCGGGACGGCTGTCACGAGTACCTCCGAGCATTGAACGTTCGCCGATTGTAACGCAATATTACCTGTCGGTTACAATCCGGTCGGGGCGTAATGCAATGTCGTCAGGCCTGCGAGGCAACGCCGCCAAACCCGCGTCGGCGGGATTGTCCGTTGGGGCCGTAGAGGGTCTTGCCGGCGGCTTCGTTGAGGAAGTACAGGATGCGTTGATTCTGGGCCATGCGCGATTCGATCAGGATCCCGTTGCGCTGGTTGAGCAGCTTGGCGTGCAGGGCTCGCTCCAGAAAGGCCGTCCACTGTTCGTGGCAGCCGGCATCGATGGCGGCCTGCTCGGCGGCCTGACGGCCCGGGCCGTAGCCGAGTTTCTCGAGGACGTTGCGCCGTTGTGTCTCCAGGGTCTCGAGACGTTCCAGATGGGCCTGTTTGTCTGCCGCCTGCTGCCTGAGATGTGCGCCATCGACGTCGACCTGCGACAGGGCGTCATGCTCGGCGTCGAGCAGGGCGATGAAGGCGTCGAGATGGCGATGTTCACGTTCCAGATGCTGGGCCAGGCTCATGCGGAGACTCCATGAAAAGGGTGGGCGGCGAGCATTCGCGCGCCCGGGCTGTCAATGACGCTTAACCCAGCAGCTCTTGCACGCTTTCCAGCAGGCCGTCGGCGATCCGTTCCGGACGGATCTCCAGCGTGCCGTCGCTGATGGCCTGACGGATCTCGGCGACACGCGCGGTATCGATGTCGCGTGTGGCATCCTGGGCCTTGCTGCTCAGGTGAGCGACCGAGGCGGGGCTCGATGTCGCTTCGGTGCCCGTGTCGGTGACTGTCTGCTGGGGCTTGGTGGCATCGCTCTGAGTGGGGCGATGCAGGGGCTGGCTACCATCGATCTTCACGGGGGCGTCCTCTTGAAACGTCGGCTTTCCCTGATGATCGGCGGGAGACACGAAAACTTTAGGCGCCGATCGAGGGTTTCTGTGCCTATGGTTTGTACGAAAAGTCGACGAGCTAAGGCAAGACAAGGCAAAAATCGGCGAAAAAGCGGAGTTTACGGGGTGTAAATGAGCATTTTGACCGGGCTGGCGCTCCAGCCGATTTTTAACGCCGTATTGCCGAGCGCAGACAGTTTTCGTACAGCGCCTAGTCTAGTGGCCCGGGATACTAGAAGTCGATGGCCAGTCTCCGTGATCCGACGACCCGCGCCTGGAGTCGCTCGCCCTGTCCCGTCCGCAGGCGGACTTCGTCGCCCAGGGCGCCATTGTCCAGCGCCTTGGCCTCGCGGCTGACCTGAAACCCCGCCCCTCGGGCCACCACCGTCACGCGCTGACCACGCTCGACCAGGTTCTGCCGATGCAACTGGTAAGCCTGCAGTGTCGTACCCGCGGGCAGGTTGCGCACGGCGACCTGGCCAATGGCCGCCTCTTCGGCGCGCAGCGCATGACGCGGCAGCTCGTCGAGCAGGCCACTCTGCCAGCGCAGATCCGCCGCCGACAGCGGGTCGCCGCGACGCACGTCACGCGCGGTGACCAGATAGCGAACCTGGACGTCGACTTGCGCCTGCAGATAGCGCACCCGGGCAGTCTGCCCGGCACAGCGAACACCCACCGCCACACGCCCATACACCCGCTGACCCTCGCGTGGGAGGAAGGGCTGCGGATCCTGACACGTCGGCAGCTGGACCGAGGGGGCGAAGACCTTCACCTTGACGACGTCGCCGAGATCGCCCGCCTGTTGCGTCAGGAAGTCCGCCACGCGCTGGTCGAGCAGGCTCGGGGGTGTCGTGCCAGTGCTGGCGTAGACCGGCTGCCCGAGCAGCAGCGCCACCGCCAGCCCCAACAGCCCCAGACAGAGCCGGCGTAGCCGCAGGCCGGGCCTGAACGTCGTGCTGGAAACGGTATCCATGTGTCGGGCTGCTTCGCGCATCCATCACCCCCATTGCTGATGGAGCCGATTCTAGAGATCGGCGGGTCGGGGCAAGCGTGGAAATGATGCGCAAACCGAGGGCTGTTTCGTCGTTTGCCATGACAGGCTGGCGTCTATTCTCCACCCTGAACTTTCCCCCAGCCGATTCAGGGGCCGATGATGATCGACAAGCTTGATGGGGCACTGCGCTTTCACCAGGAGGCGCTCAACCTTCGCGCGGAGCGCCAGAAGGTCCTGGCCAGCAATATCGCCAATGCCGACACGCCCAACTACAAGGCGCGCGACTTCGATTTTGCCGGCGAGCTCTCGCGGGTCATGGAGCAGGGGCGCAGCACGCAGGGCGGGCTGGCGCTGGCGACCACCTCGAGCCGTCATATTCCGGCCCAGGCGCCGTCACGCGGTTCGCTCGATCTGCAATATCGCGTTCCCGACCAGCCGAGCCTGGATGGTAACACCGTCGACATGGATCGTGAGCGCTCGAACTTCGCCGACAACGCGGTCCGCTACGAGGCCGGGCTGACCGTGATGAATCGCAAGATCCAGGGCCTGAAAACGGCCATGCAACCGGAGTGATCCGATGTCCATGTTCAGCATCTTCGATATTTCCAGCTCGGCGATGAGCGCGCAGGCCAAGCGCATGAACGTCACCGCCAGCAACCTGGCCAACGCCGACAGCGTCGCCGGGCCCGATGGCCAGCCCTACCGGGCCAAGCAGGTGATGTTCCAGACCCGCTCGCAGGTGGCCAGCGGCGTCGGTGGCGTGCAGGTCAGCGGGGTGGTCGAAGACCCCAGCCCGATGCGCCGCGAATATCGTCCCGACAGCCCGGCGGCCGATGACCAGGGGTATGTGACCATGCCCAATGTCGAGCCGGTCGACGAGATGGTCAACATGATTTCCGCATCCCGTTCCTACCAGGCCAACGTCGAGGTCATGAACACCAGCAAGCAGCTGATGATCAAGACCCTGACGTTGGGTGAAGGCTAAGGAAATGCTGAATAAATCGACGAGCGTGATGAAGCGCGAGGCGCATGGAACGCAGAAAACGAGACATAACATGAAGTTAGGCGAGTTTTCGAGTACCACGCAACGAAGCGATTCGCTCGCGCAGGCATTTATGCAGCGTTTCCCCAAGTCCAGCTTGCTGGCCCCCAGGAGAGCCCATGTCCAATAGCATCGATACCAGCCTGCTCAACAGCCTGAATCAGACCACGGCGAAGCGCGGCAACGCGGCGACTTCCACCGACGATCTCGGCGACAGCTTCATGACGCTGCTGGTGACGCAGCTCAAGAACCAGGATCCGACCAAGCCGATGGAAAACGCCGAGATGACCTCGCAACTGGCCCAGATCAACACGGTCAACGGCATCAACGACCTCAACGAAACGCTGCAGGGCATCACCCGTCAGATCGATGCCGGCCAGTCGCTGCAGGCCTCGGCGTTGATCGGCAAGGGCGTGCTGGTCCCCGGTAACGAGGTTCGCAAGGGCGACGACGCCACCACGCCGTTCGGCATCGAACTGGATGCCCCCGCCGACGACGTGACGATCTCCATCGTCAGTGCTTCCGGTGAGGTCGTGCGCCAGTATGGCGCCGATGACGTCGGCTCCCTGGACGAGGGGGTCCACTCCTTCTCCTGGGACGGCAAGGACATGAACGGTCAGCCGGCCGAGAACGGCGTCTACCATGTCCGGTTCGAGACCGCTCAGGGCGGTGAGTCCGTGCCCGCGACGGCTCTCAACTATGCCCCGGTGCAGGGTGTCTTGACCGGCGATGAAGGGCCGCGGCTCGACCTGGGCGCGATCATGGGGCAGGTCGGCCTCGACGCCGTCCGCCAGATTCTCTAATGGCTGCCTGTTGCAGCCAAGCATTGACCAAGAATCAATTACGTAGCGGGCGCCTTGGCTCGCAGGGAGACTAGAAATGGGTTTTTCACAGGCATTGAGCGGCGTCAACGCGGCTTCCCAGCAGCTCGACGTCGTCGGCAACAACATCGCCAACTCGCAGACCTCCGGCTTCAAGAGCTCGTCGGTGCAGTTCGCCGACGTCTTCGCCAACAGCCAGATCGGTCTGGGTACCCGGGTGTCCGGTGTGCTCCAGGACTTCAGCAACGGCAACCTGGAAACCACCGGGCGCAACCTGGACCTGGCGATCAGCGGCACCGGTTTCTTCCGCTTCGAGCAGAATGGTCAGGTGGGCTACTCGCGTAACGGCCAGTTGACCATGACCGCCGAGGGTGATCTGGTCAATGCCCAGGGCGCCAAGATCATGGGCTACGGGCTTTCGGCTGGACCGTTCTCGGCCGTCGTGCCGGGCGGGCAGCCCGTTCCTCTGAACATCCCGGCCGATGACATGCCGGCGCAGGCCACCGGCACGGAGACCGGCGTGCAGGCCTCCTACAATCTCGACCAGTCCACCGACGAAACCGATGCGACGGCTCGCAATACCGTTAACCTGGACGACGGCAATCCCGGTGGTTTCGATGTCGACTACCACTATTCGAACAGCTTCACGGTCTACGACTCGCTGGGCAATCAGCGCAACACCACGATGTATTTCGAGAAGACCGCCAACCCCAACGAGTGGAATGTGAAAGTGGGTCTCGATGGCGTCTATGACAGCGCCAACGACTTCACCCTCACATTTGACAATGATGGCCAGTTGAGCAGCGCGGCCGAGCAGAACATCACTTTCACGACGGCCCAGTTGGGTGGCGACCCGGCGGACTTGAACTTCACGCTGGACCTGAAGGGAACCACTCAGTTCGCCAACGACTCCACACAGAACTCACTGGTTCAGGATGGTTACAGCTCCGGCTCGTTGATCGGCATCAGCATCGCCGATGACGGTACCGTGATGCGTAACTACACCAACGAGAAGTCGGTGTCAGCGGGGCAGATCGTGCTGGCCAACTTCCGCAACCCGGAAGGACTGAAAGCCTCGGGCGACAATATGTGGGCGGCAACGTCCGGTTCCGGTGCGGAAGTCGTCGGGACGGCGGGTGTCGGTCAGTTCGGCTCCGTCGAGGCCGAAACCCTGGAGTCGTCCAACGTCGACCTGACCTCCGAGCTGGTCAACCTGATCATCGCCCAACGCAACTATCAGGCCAACACCAACTCGATCCGGACCCAGTCCGAGGTCATGGATCAGATCGCCCAGTTGCGCTGATAACCCGCCGGATTCGGGCCGACTTCCGGGCTTTGCCCGGCGGTCGGCTCCCTGATACTCGTCGAGAGTGAAACACCATGGATCGCATTCTCTATACCGCCATGAGCGGGGCCCGACAGAGCATGGACCAGCAGGCGGTGGTCAACAACAACCTGGCGAACGTCGCCACGCCGGGGTTCCGCGAACAGCTCAGCGCCATGCGCGCGGTGCCGGTGCAGGGCGAAGGTCTGCCGACGCGCACCGTGACCATGGCCACGACGCCGGGTAGCGACTTCTCGCCGGGCGCGCTCTCCACGACGGGTCGCGAACTCGACGTGGCGGTCGACGGCGACGGCTGGCTGGCGGTACAGACCGACAACGGCGAGGCCTACACCCGCCGCGGCGATCTGCAGGTCGACGCCAATGGGGTGGTCAACATCCAGGGCAATCCGGTCGTCGGCGACGGCGGACCGATCATCGTGCCGCTGGGTGCCGATGTCAGCGTGGGCGTCGACGGGACCCTGAGCGCGTTGACGCCCGGGGCGGACCTGACCACGCGCGGGCCGGTCGGTCAGCTCAAGCTCGTCGATCCGGGTGACGGCGCCTTGGTGCGCGGCGACGACGGTCTCTTCCGCACCCCGAATGGCCAGGCCCTGCAGGCCGATGACGGCGTTCGCGTGGTCAGCGGCGCGCTGGAGGGCAGCAACGTCAGTGCCACCGAAGCGATGGTGGCGATGATCGACACCTCCCGGCGTTACGACATGCAGATGAAAGTGATCGAGAGCGCCGATCAGAACGCCGAGCGCGCCAACAAGTTGTTGTCCGTCAGCTAGATATCTTCCCGAGGTAACCAACCATGATTCGATCGCTGTGGACCGCCAAGACCGGTCTGGAAGCCCAGCAGACGCAGATGGACGTCATCGCCAACAACCTGTCGAACGTCAGCACCAATGGCTTCAAGCGTTCCCGGGCGGTATTCGAGGATCTGCTCTATCAGAACCTGCGCCAGCCGGGTGCCCAGGCGAACGTCCAGGACAACCTGCCGTCCGGCATGCAGATCGGTAGCGGTGTGCGTCCCGTGGCGACCGAACGCCTGCACACCCAGGGCAACCTCGAGAATACCGGCAACTCCCACGATCTGGCGATCCAGGGGAAGGGCTTCTTCCAGGTGCTGCGCCCCGATGGCACCACCGCCTACACCCGCGATGGCAGTTTCCAGGTCAACCAGAACGGTCAACTGGTCACCGCCAGCGGCTATCCCATCGAGCCGGCGGTGTTCGTCCCTGCCGATGCGCTCACCGTGACGGTGAGTCCGGACGGCATCGTTTCGGTCACCCAGCCGGGAACGACCCAGTCCAACCAGGTCGGCCAGTTGACGCTGGCATCGTTCACCAACCCGGCGGGGCTGCAGAGCATCGGCGAGAATCAATATCTCGAGACCGACGCTTCCGGCCCGGCCAACCAGAACACGCCGGGGCTCAACGGGGCCGGCACCCTGATGCAGAACTATGTCGAGACGTCCAACGTCAACGTCGTCGAGGAAATGGTCAGCATGATCCAGACCCAGCGTGCCTACGAGATCAACAGCAAGGCCGTGAAGTCCTCCGACGAGATGCTGGCAAGGCTCTCGCAGCTTTGACGGGAGTGGACCAATGAAGCGAGGCGAGCGGTGATCAAGGTGTCGAAGAAAGGCTCTCGGTATGTCGGGCTGTTGCTGGTCGTGGCGACTCTGCTGCTGAGCGGCTGCGCGCAGTTGCCGCGCCCGTCGATCACCGGCGAGCAGGAGAAGGTCGCGCTCCAGCCGCCGCCGCCGCCGGAACCCAATGGGTCCATCTATCAGCCCACCACGGGCTATCAGCCGTTGTTCGAGGATCGCCGGCCGCGGATGGTCGGTGACATCCTGACCATCGAACTCGATGAGCAGGTCAGTGCCAGCAAGAGTTCGTCGGCCAACGCCGGCCGTCAAGGCAGCGCGAGCCTGACACCCACCACGCTGCCCAAGGGGCTGACCAGGCTGGGCGATTACGGCTTCGACCTCGAAGGGGAGAACGATTTCGATGGCAGTGGGGGTGCCAATGCCAATAACAGCTTTACCGGCACGCTCACCGTGACCGTGGTCGACGTGCTCTACAACGGCAACCTCAAGGTGCAGGGCGAGAAGCAGATCCTGATCAATCAGGGCACCGAGTTCATCCGCTTCTCCGGCGTGGTCAATCCGCGCACGGTCAGCGGTGCCAACACCGTGCAGTCGACACAGGTGGCCGATGCGCGTATCGAATACGTCGGCGACGGTTACATCAACGAGGCGCAGACCATGGGTTGGCTGCAGCGCTTCTTCCTCAACGTGTCCCCGTTCTGAGCAGCGGAAGGTAGTTCATCTCGATGATCATGCGCATTCATTCTCGTGACTGGGTTGCCGGACGCTGGTGGCTCGGAATGCTGCTGTTGTTGCTGCTGACGATGCCGGCCCGGGCCGAGCGCCTGCAGGACCTGGCCTCGTTCGCCGGGGTGCGCGACAACGCCCTGGTGGGCTACGGCCTGGTCGTGGGGCTCGACGGGTCCGGCGACCAGACCACCCAGGCGCCGTTCACCACCCAGAGCCTGACCAACATGCTCTCGCAGCTGGGCATCAGCGTGCCGGCCGGGACCAACATGCAGCTCAAGAACGTCGCCGCCGTCATGGTGACCGCCGATCTGCCGCCCTTCGCCCGGCGGGGGCAGGACATCGATGTCGTGGTCTCCTCGGTGGGCAATGCGCGTAGCCTGCGTGGCGGTACCCTGTTGATGACCCCGCTCAAGGGCGCCGACGGCAATGTCTATGCGATGGCGCAGGGCAACGTCTTCGTGGGCGGTGCCGGGGCCGAGGCGGCCGGCAGCAGCGTGTCGATCAACCAGCAGGCCGGGGGCAGCATCAACGGCGGTGCCACCGTCGAGCGCGAGGTGCCGTTGGCACTGGGTCGTGACGGCACGCTCGACCTGCAACTCGATGAATACAGTTTCGACACCGCCCAGCGGGCCGTCGACGCCATCAATCGCGAGTTCGGCGAGCCGGTCGCCGCGGCGGTCGACGGCCGCGTGATTCGCCTGCGGGCGCCGATGAACAGCAACGATCGCGTGCGCTTCATGGCGCGTGTCGAGAACATCGATCTGGCACTCGGTCAGGAGCCTGCCAGGGTGGTGATCAATTCCCGCACCGGGTCGGTGGTGCTGACCAGCAGCGTGACGCTGCATCAGGCGGCGGTCGCGCACGGCAACCTGTCGGTGACCATCGATTCCAACCCGCAGGTCAGCCAGCCCAACGCCTTTTCGCAGGGCCAGACGGCCGTGGTTCCCAATGCCGACGTGTCGGTCACCCAGGAAGGCGGTTCGTTGCAGATGCTCGAGACCAGTGCCGATCTCGCCCAGGTGGTCAAGGCACTCAATGCGCTGGGCGCGACGCCCCAGGATCTGATGTCGATCCTGCAGGCGCTCAAGGCGTCCGGCTCGCTGCGCGCCGAACTGGAGATCATCTGATGGCGATGCAGGACATGGGGAGTCAGTTCGCCCTCGACATGCAGGGGCTACAGCGGCTAAAGCACACCGCCAGCGTGAAGCCCCAGGAGGGCGCCCGGGCGGCCGCCAAGCAGTTCGAGGCGATCTTCATCCAGATGATGCTCAAGAGCATGCGTGAAGCGACGCCCAAGGAGGGCCTGCTGGATAACCAGCAGACCGAGCTCTATACCTCGATGTACGACCAGCAGCTGGCGCAGACCCTCTCCGGCCGGGGGCTGGGATTCGCCGACATGCTCGTCCAGCAGTTGCAGCATCGCGGCCTGGTGCCCGGCGATGCCGACCGTGGTGATTCACTCATCGCCGGCATCCCGCACGGCACGCCACGGGTCCTGACCGGTGGTCTGATCGCCGGCGAGACGGCGGCAACGGCGTCCAGCGACACCCGTAGCGAGACGGCGCGGCGATTCATCGACGACCTGGCGTTCGAGCCCGATGCCGGTGCCTACGAGACGAATGCTGTTGCCGAGCGGAATGCCGACCGCCACCCGGCCCACGTCGCCGAATTCCTCGAGCAGCTCTCGGAACCGGCCCGGGCGGCCAGCCGCACCACCGGGGTGCCGGCGGAATTGATTCTCGCCCAGGCGGCCCTGGAAACCGGGTGGGGGCGTCACGAGATTCCCACCGCCGAGGGCGGCAACAGTCACAACCTGTTCGGTATCAAGGCCGGCAGCCAGTGGCAGGGCAGGACCACCGACGTCACCACCACCGAATACGTGGACGGCCGTCCGGTCAAGATGGTGGATACCTTCCGGGTCTATGACGATTTCGAGCAAGCGTTCACCGACTATGCCCGCCTGATCGGTGACAACCCGCGCTATGCCGGGGTCGTCGCGGCAGGCAATGCCGAAGGGGCCGCTCGGTCGCTCCAGGCGGGTGGCTATGCCACCGACCCCGCCTACGCCGACAAGCTGATCGCCGTGATGCACACCATGGGATTCGATGCGACGCAACGCACGGCGCGCCTCGAGCCGGGTGAATCGGCGCAAGTCGCCGGACGCGACCCGAGCGCCGCTCTCGATGCCTACGCCCTCGACAAGGTGCCGACCCGCATCTTCTGAGGGCAATGAACGCGGGATAAAACGGTCGACGGGCTCAAGTTGCTGATGCGAAGGCCGATAAACCCAGATAACAGCGAGATCGGGATTTGATCACATGAGCCTCTTTTCCACTGGCCTGAGTGGCCTGAATGCGGCACAGGCCGCGCTGCAGACCAGCAGCACCAACATCAGCAACGTCTATACGCCGGGCTACAACCGTCAGGTGACCCAGCTCGGCGAGACGTCACCGGCCGGTGGCGGCGTTCAGGTGAACGACATCGAGCGTCAGTTCAATCAGTACATCGCCTCGCAGCTCAATGCCTCGACCAGCCGTTCCAGCGCCCTGGATACCTACAATACCCAGGTCAGCCAGATCGACAACCTGCTGGCGGATACCGACTCCGGTCTGGCGCCGCTGATGCAGGGGTTCTTCTCCTCGATGGAGGATTTGGCCAGCGCGCCGTCCGATCCGGCGGCCCGCCAGGGCGTGCTCGGCAGCGCCGATACGCTGACGGCACAGTTCCGGGCCTTCGACAATTATCTCGACGACATGCAATCGGGCATCAATGGCCAGGTTCGCGACGAGGTGACGCAGATCAACAATGCCACCGACCAGCTCGCCAAGCTCAATCGTCAGATCGCCCTGTCCAAGGCCAAGCTCGGCGAGGCCCCCAACAACCTGCTCAACCAGCGTGACCATCTGATCAACGAGATCAGCCAGCGGGTCGATGTCAAATTGAGCATTCAGGACGGCGGTACCTACAACCTGACCATCGGCAACGGTCAGCCGCTGGTCGCCGGCAATCGCAGCTATTCGCTGGAGGCCGTGCCGTCCTCGGCCGATCCGTCGCGTACCGTGGTCGCCTACAACGACCCGGGCGGCAGCAAGATCGAACTCGACGAGTCGACCTTCCAGGGCGGTACCCTCGGCGGACTGATGACCTTCCGCCGCGAGACGCTGGACACGACCCAGAACCAGATCGGTCAGGTGGCGCTGTCACTGGCCGAGGGCTTCAATGCCCAGCATCGGGCCGGGCAGGATCTCAACGGTGACATGGGTGGCGATTTCTTCGCCATCGGTTCGCCGACGGTGTACAGCAATGACGCCAATGGCGGCAATGCCTCCTTCTCGGCGGCGTTCAGCGATTACAGCCAGGTGACGAGCAGCGATTACCGCATCACGGCCACCGATAACGCCGGCAATTTCGAGGTGGTGCGCAGCGACAGCGGTGAAACGGTCGGCGTGACCACGGGCACCGATGGTAGCGGCAACGCGACACTAACCTTCGACGGCATCACCTTGACGCTCGACGGGACCGCCAACCAGGGCGACTCCTTCGCCCTGCAGCCGACCCTCCATCTGGCCGGGGAGCTGGAGAACGTGATCCACGACACCGCCAAGATCGCCGCGGGCGCGCACGTTGCCGTGACCCCCGCGAGTGGTAACGCCGGCAACCTGTCGGTCGACGATGTCAGTGTCGGGGAGGGCTTCAGCCTGCCCGCGCAGGGTTCGCCGTTGTCGCTCAGCGTGCAGAGCGTCAACCCCGATGGCAGCTTCGTCCTGCAGAACGCCAGCAACCCCGGCACCGACGACCTGGGCAGCCAGGTCCTGGTCAACGGCGAACCGGCGGCCGATGCCGCCAGCGTGCAACTGAGCGCCGGGGACACGCTGACCATCGACGGCATCAGCATGACCTTCGACGGCGTTCCCGCCGCCAACGACGAACTCACCATCGCCCAGGATCCGGCGGCCGGGGACAACACCAATGCCCTGGCCATGCAGAACCTGCAGGATGCCAGCCTGGTGGGCGCCAGGGCGACGCTCAACGATGCCTATGCCGGCCTGGTGGGCGATGTGGGCAACCGCACCAATATCGTCAAGGCCAACCTGAGTGCCCAGGACGTGCTCACCGAGCAGTTGACGCAGGTCCAGCAGTCCGAATCCGGCGTCAACCTCGACGAAGAGGCCGCCAACCTGATTCGCTTCCAGCAGTTCTATCAGGCCAACGCCAAGGTCATCCAGACCGGCAGCACTCTGATGGATACCATCCTGGGCATTCGTTAATCCGTTCATCGAGGCAGCGTCATGCGTATCAGCACCCTGACCATGTTCGAATCCAGTCTGTCGGCGATGAACCGGCAGCAGAGCGCCTTCATGGAAGTCGGCCAGCAGATGGCCAGCGGCCGGCGTGTGGTCAACCCGTCCGACGACCCCCAGGCCGCCTCGCAGGCGGTGGGCGTCTCTCAGTCGATTGCCGTCACCGCCCAGTACAACGATTCGCGGATTTCCGCGCGTAACGCCCTGTCCCAGGAGGAGAGCGTCCTGGGGAGCGTCAGCAATGCCCTGACGAGTGCCAAGACGCTGATGGTGCAGGCCGGCAACGGAACCTTGAGCGACGCGGATCGCACGTCGCTGGCCAGCCAGTTGCAAGGCGTCTACGAGACACTGATCGGCCAGGCCAACACCACCGATGGCAATGGCAGCTATCTGTTCGGGGGGGTCAAGGACAGCGCGCCGCCCTTCGTCAAGCAGAACGGTGCCATCGACTACAAGGGTGCCGATACCGTCCGACGCCAGCAGGTCGATTCCTCGCGTCAGATGCCGGTCGGCGACAGCGGTCGGGAGGTGTTCTTCGGGGTGCATCATGGCGCCAAGTACGTCGCCCAGGCGGATACCGACACGGCCGGCGGCAGTACCCTGACCTTCTCCGGGCCCGCCGTGGAGGACGTCTCCGATCCCGATTACGGCAAGAGCTTCACCGTCGACTTCTACGACAACGCGGGCACCATGGCCTATCGCGTGCTCGACGAGCAGGGCAATGCGATGACCATCAACGGCCAGACCAGCTTCGATTACGACAGCGCCACCGGCGGTTTCGTCGAAGTGGGTGGCATTTCCCTGAGCCTTCAGGGCGATCCTCGGGCCGGTGATCAGGTCGAGATGACCAAGGGCCGCGAACAGAACGTCTTCACGAGTCTCGAGAATGCCCTGAAGGCGCTCGACAGCTCCACCGATTCGCCCGCCGACAAGGCGCATCTGGCCAACACCCTGGCGTCCGTGAGCCGCCAGCTCGACAACAGTCTGGATAACGTCCTCACCGTGCGGGCGTCGGCCGGGGCGCGGCTCAATGAGCTGGACGTGCTGGACCAGGTCGGGGGCAATCGTGCCGTCAATTACGAGGCGACACTGTCGGATCTCGTCGATCTGGATTATTCCAAGGCCGTCTCCGACTACACCTTGCGCCAGGTCGGGCTGCAGGCCTCGCAGCGCGCCTTCGTCGACATGCGCGGCATGTCGCTGTTCGAGATGCTGTGAGTTCGCGAGCCGTCGACGAGATGGCAATAGTTCGATGCCACGCCCCGGTCACGCACCGGGGCGTTTTGCATTCGGGCTTTCGATATAGAGTTCACTTCCAACCCCCTGAGGATGAGCGCCGGAGGCAGGGCACAGCGAGGGTCCTTTGCCATGGAGGGCAAAGGTAGCGCCCAAGGAGGGGTTTACAGCGCCCTCGCGACGCCCTGCCGCCGGAGAAGCCCACTTCGTCTAGAGGCCATTCATAGTGACGCGTACGCTCAACCGGCCAGGACCGAGAGCATCTGGCGCATGAAGACGAAGCCGTTCTGCAGCAGCGTCTCCAGGAAGCGCCCCAGGTCGGTCATCAACACGGCCAGCAGTATCAGCCCGGTGGTCAGGGTCATGGGGAAGCCGATCGAGAAGATCGTCAACTGTGGCGAGGCGCGGTTGAGAATGCCCAGGGACAGGTTGATGATCAGCAGCGCGGCGACGACCGGCAGGGCCAGCAGCATGCCGGCCTCGAAGACGGTACCGCCGTAGCGGACGATCATCTCGAAGGCCTCGGGATTGAGCGGTCGCGGGCCGATCGGCAGGGTCGTGAAGGAGTCGGCCAGGATCTCGATGACCACCAGGTGCGCATTGAAGGCGAGCAGCATCAGCAGAGTGATCATGTACAGAAAGCGCGAGAGCACCATGGTGTTGGCGCCGATGTCCGACGAGAAGAAGGTCGCGAAGGCCAGGCCCATCTGCAGACCGATGTACTCGCCGGCGGCCATCACCACGGCCAGCGTCACGCGCATCACCATGCCGATGGCGATCCCGATCAGCATCTGTTCGACGATGATGCCGAGGCTCGCCCAGGAAACCAGCGGCACCTCGGGCAGCGGTGGCAGCGAGGGGGCGATGACATAGGCCAGCAGGGCGGCCAGGGCGATCTTGCTCTGGCGGGGGATGCTGTCGTGCCCCCAGAGCGGAGCGGCCATGATGAAGGCGGCGAGCCGTACGAACGGCCACAGGAAAGCGGCGATCCAGGCCTGTAGTTGATCGAAGGTGACGTCGATCATCGGGCCGGTCGCCTAGCCGAGCATCAGCGGGATGTTCTGGAACAGTTCCGTGGTGAACTGGACGATCGTCTGCAACAGCCACGGGCCGGCCAGCACCATGGCGGCGAACACGCCGAGGATCTTGGGAATGAAGGTCAGGGTCATTTCGTTGATCTGGGTGGCGGCCTGGAACAGGCTGACCAGCAGGCCGATCGCCAGCGCGGTGAGGATCAGCGGGGCGGCCAGGAACAGCGTCACCTTCATGCCTTGATAGGCCAGGCTCATTACCATTTCCGGGGTCATTGCAGTCCCTCCAGGCGAGGTCGGCACCGGGTGCCTGTCCCGGTCCTCGCGATCAAAGGTGGAAGCTCTGTGCCAGCGAGCCGATCAGCAACTGCCAGCCGTCGACCAGTACGAACAGCATCAGCTTGAAGGGTAGCGAGATGGTCGCCGGCGGCACCATCATCATCCCCAGCGACATCAACACACTGGCCACCACCAGATCGATGATCAAGAAAGGGATGAAGATGGTGAAACCGATCTGAAAGGCGGTCTTGAGCTCGCTGGTGACGAACGACGGCAGCAGCACGCGCATCGGCACGTCCTCGGGCCCCTGCATCTCGCCGACGTTGGCCAGCCGCGCGAACAGTGCGATGTCCGGCTCGCGGGTCTGGGCGAGCATGAATTCGCGAAACGGCTGGCTGGCGCGCTCGACGAAGGTCTCCATGCCGATCTGCTGGTCGGAGAAGGGCTGCCAGGCCTGCTCGTAGGCCTCGTGCAAGGTCGGCGACATGATGAAGAAGGTCAGGAACAGCGCCAGTCCCAGCAGCACCTGGTTGGGCGGAGCGGACTGGGTCCCCATGGCGGTGCGCAGCAGGCCCAGCACGATGATGATCCGCGTGAAGCTGGTCATCATCAGCAGGATCGCCGGCAGGAAGGCCATTGCGCTGAGCAGCAACAGCGTCTGCAGGCTCAGTGACCACTGCTGGCCGCCATCCTCCAGCGGCTGACTGGTGAGGCCGGGAATCGACTGGGCCGCTGCCGACTGCGAGAGCAGCAGCAGAGCGATCGGCAGGAGGCGACGCAGCCACGGGCGAAGCGGGCCGCAGGGAGAGCGAGCGATCACGACTCCCCCTTGCGATCCGGGGAATCGTCAGACGATCGACGACTCAGGGTATCCCGCGTGTTCTGACGCAGGGCCGCGGCGAAGCGCGATGCGAAGCCCTGGGGATCGGTGTTCGAGGGCGCCGGTCGGGGCGGCTCGTCGGGCGCTTCCATGCGGTGCAGGGCATTGACCTGGCCGCCACCCACGCCGAGTACCAGCCAGGTGTCCTGTA
This sequence comes from Modicisalibacter sp. MOD 31.J, assembly GCF_020147985.1. Taxonomy (NCBI): domain Bacteria; kingdom Pseudomonadati; phylum Pseudomonadota; class Gammaproteobacteria; order Oceanospirillales; family Halomonadaceae; genus Modicisalibacter; species Modicisalibacter sp. MOD 31.J. Next base: position 166,067 of record NZ_JAGXFF010000002.1, read on the forward strand.
CCTCGACGATCACCACACGTTCCTTCTGGCCCACCGCGGCGCTGCCCACCACCTTGAGATGCTGGCCTGCCTGGCCGCGCCCGGCATTGAGCCGGCGCAGCAGATAGCTGCACAGCAGGATCACGCCGATCACCACCAGCAGCGCCAGCACGGTCTTGCCGAGCATCGCCAGGCCCATCAGGTCGCTCGGGGAGCCGCCGAGGGTCTCGGCGGCGCCTTGCGTCGCTGCCGTCTCGCTCATCGGTTGAGTTTCTGGACCCGCTCGGACGGGGTGATGATTTCGGTGATACGGATGCCGTACTTGTCGTCGACCACCACGACCTCGCCCTGGGCGATCAGATAACCGTTGATCAGGATGTCCATGGGTTCGCCGGCCAGGCCATCGAGCTCGATCACCGAGCCCTGGGCCAGCTCGAGGAGTTGCTTGATGGTGATTCGGGTGCGGCCGAGCTCCACGGTCAGCTTGACCGGGATGTCCATGATCATCTCGAGATCGCGCATGCCGGCATTGCGCGCCACGGTCGGCGCGTCGAGCGGCTTGAACACCGATTCGCCCGCGGCCTGCGCATGCGGGCTCTCTTCCGGTTCCTGCGCGCTCTCGTCGGCCTGGTGCTCGGCCTCTTCCTGTTCGGCGAAGGCCGCCGCCCACGGATCGTCGTCGGCCGCCGACTCCTCGCTGGCCTGTTCGGCCATCGCTTTCGCCCAATCGTCGTCGGTGCTGGAGTGATCGGGTTTGTTGGGATCAGTCATTGTCGGATTCCTTGACTCCGGTAAGGCCGGGGGCAAACTTGGCGTTGGACTGGATATGGTCGATCAGGTGGCGAACGCGCAGCGCCCGCTGACCGTGCTGGCTCCCGTATTCGCAGCGCATCACCGGGACGCCGTCGACGCTGGTGGTGACGATGTCCGGCAGCTCGATGGGCAGCACGTCGCCCTTCTTGAGCGACATGACCCGGCCCACGGTGGTGGCCACGTCGACGAAGTCGGCGATCAGTTCGACCTGCGACTCCTTGATCTCGCCGGCCATGCGCTGGCCCCAGACGCGATCTTCCTCGGCGTTGCTGTCGGTCAGCGGACCGGAGAGCAGGTCGCGGATCGGTTCGATCATCGAGTAGGGCATGCAGATTTGGAAATTGCTCGCCAGATTGCCCACCTCCAGATGGAAGGTGCTGTTGACCACGATCTCGTTGGGCGAGCTGGTGATGTTGGCGAAGCGCACCTGCATCTCGGAACGGGTGTAGTCGATCTCCAGCGGATAGACCGACTGCCAGGCATCCTGGTAGGCATCGATGGCCAGGTTCAGCAGGCGCTGGATGATCCGCTGCTCGGTGTGAGTGAATTCACGACCTTCCGACTTGGTCAGAAAGCGCCCGTCGCCACCGAAGAGGTTGTCGACCACCATGAACACCAGGTTGGGTGGGAACACCACCAGCGCGGTGCCGCGCAGCGGTTTCATGGAGATCAGGTTGATATTGGTCGGCACCGGTATGTGCCGCGAGAAATCGCTGTAGCTCTGGTAGCGGACGCTGTCGACGGTAATGTCGGCACTGCGCCGCAGCAGGTTGAACAGGCTCATCCGGAACTGGCGGGCGAAGCGCTCGTTGATGATGTCCAGCGCATGCAGGCGCTCGCGGATGATCCGGTGCTGTGTGGCCGGGTCGTAGGGGCGCACCCGGGAATCCCCCCCCTTGGGGGCATCGCCGGCGTTGCCTTCGTCCTCGCCACTGACGCCCTTGAGCAGGGCATCGATCTCATCCTGCGAAAGCAGATCGTCTTGAGCCATGGTGTCCTATTGCACGATGAAGTCGGTGTAGAGCACGTCGTCCACGTTCAGCGGCGGCTGCGGGTCCGAGAACGGCTTGTCGAACAGGGCCAGGATCTCGCCGGTCAGCCGCTGCTTGCCTTCCGGCGTGACCAGGTCGTCGGCGTTCTGGCTGGACAGCAGCATGAGCAGGCGGCTGCGCACCTGGGGCATGTGCGACTCCAGCAGATCCTTGGAGGCCTCGTCGGCCACCTTGATCGACAGGCCGATGTACAGCAACCGCTGCGAGTAGTCATCGCTCTGAATGTTGACCGTGAACGGCTTGACGGTCACGAAGATCGGAATCTCGGGTTCGACCGGTTCCGCGGCCTGGGCGGACTCGGCACCGGCCCCGGAGCCGCGTGACTCGAGCAGGAAATACACGCCCGCCGAACAGGCTACCGATATCAGGATAATCAGAAGACCCAGCAGCCACCAGGGCTTGCGTCTCTTGCCGTCAGTCTGCGTCTTGGCCATCGCTTGTGTCTTTCTCGCGTTTGAGTGGGAGAAGTATGAGGCCGGCTCCGCTCCGGGGATGGGAGGAAAAGGCTGCCCATACCGGGTCATCTCATGGTTTTGCCGTCGTGAAAACGCCGGGCCGTCGTTGACGGCGAGAGCCGACTCGGGGAGTCGGCTCTCGTGGGGTTATCGGCGCGGAATCGGCAAATCTGAAGGGGTCACGCGTACAGATCGACCCCGTTCGCCTCCAGCGTCAGCGGCGTCATCGGGATGCCGGATGCCTCGGAGGAATCGCCGTCGAAGGCCAGTGTCCCTCTCTGGGAAGAGCCCCCGGGGTTCCCGTCGCCGTTGCGCTCCTGCTGCTGTGCCTGATCGCCGACCGTGGTGTCACCGAGCTGGATGCCGGCCTCGCCGAGGGCCGCCCGCAACTGGGGCAGGGCCTGCTCAATGGCTGCCCTGACATGCGGGTTGTTCGAGAGGAACTGCGCCTGGGCCAGCTGGTCGTCGACCTTCAGATGTACCGACAGCGGGCCGAGTTCGGCGGGGTGCAGGTGCAACTGGACCTGCTGGTCGCCACGTTGATGCAGGTTGACCAGTTGCTGGCCGAGGCCCTGCTGCCACTCACCGGAGCCGAGGGGCGCCGCGAGCGTCGCGCTGGGCAGGCCGCCGGTCATGGCCGTCGTGGGCGAAGCGACGCCATTGCCGGCCTGCAGCGCGCCGGCTTGGTGCGGTGCGTGGCTAGCCAGCAGTGACGGGCTGACGGCATCGGCACCCTTGCCGGACGATTCCGGCACCTTGCCCGCCGGCGCTCTTGTCTCGAACTGGGCGGCGAGCTGGGCGCTGGTCAGCGCGGTGTTCGCCGCGGCGTCCTGGCCGGAGCGGTGTGTCGCGGTGCCGCCGTTATTGATCGTCTGCAGCGACTGGATGAAATCCTGGGATGGCGACCTGTCGGCAAGGGTGTTACTGCCGCCAGCGCTCGTGCTGGCGTCGCCCGCGACAGGAACGGTCGTTGCCGTGGTCCGCGTATCGGGGGTCAAGCGGCCAGCAGCCGTGTCATCGATGCCGGCAATGCGACTCGCGAGCACGGCGTTCGCGGCACCCATGGCCTGTGCATTGCCAGCGTTGGCGGTGTTCGCCTGAGCGGCCCGGGCGACGGCCTGGGACAGCGGCTGGATCGGTGCCTGCGACTGACCGAGTGCTCCGGCGATGGCATCGAGGCGTTCGCGGATGCCGTCGAGATTGCCCGGCTCACCGAGCTCCTTGCGCAGTGTGGCCAGCGTGTCCGCGCCCTGGGAAGGCGAGTCCTGCAGGGTCTCGAGCAGACTCGCGAGCAGCTCGCCGGGATCGCTTTCCGCGCCCTCCTGGGTCGAGCCGTCGAGTCCGGCCTGGCGGTCGAGCAGCGCTTCGAGCTGTTGGGTCAGTTCGTCGCCTTCCGGGGCGGTTTTCAGAGCCTGGAGCATGGCTTCGAGATCGCGGGCCGAGGTGCTGATCTCGCCAGTGGCGCCGAGGGACTCACTGCCGCTGTCCGGCGTGTCCTGGCCGCGCGCGAGCTTGCCGGTGCTGGCCATCAGCTGGGCGAACAGGTTTCCGTTCGAGGCCGACTCGCCACCGCGGGGAGTACCCGGCGTCGAGGAGGTCGTCGCGGAGACGGATGGCAGGGAAGTGGGTGCCATGGGGCGGCCTCCTAGTGGCTGGTCTCGTGACGCGATTCCTGCGTCTGGCGACGCAGCAGCTGATTGCTGGCCATTTCATCGCTCTGACGTTGTTCGCGTCGGTTGATGCGCTGTTGTTCACGCTGTTCGCGGCGGTCCGCCAGGGTGTCGTAGGCGGAGAGCTTGCGCTGCTCCTGCTGCCAGTGCTGCTGGCCTTGCCCGAGCTTCGACTCGCGATCCTGAAGGGTCTTGCGCGCCCGGTCGATGGCGCCGTCCAGCGACAGCAGGAATTGCTGGTAGTTGCGCCAGCTGTCCGGGCCGATGCCATTCTCCATGGCGCGCTGGAGTTTTTCCCGGTATTCCTGGCGATACTGCTGCAGGGTCTCGAGCTGGACCTGGGCCTCCTGGCGCGCGCGACGCAACTCGACGAGCTTGACGTTGGCGCTGTCGCGAGCGTCGCGCGTCAGGGAAATCAAGGTGTCGAGCGGCGAAGCGTGGGTCATGATGGATCACCTCATGTCGACCGGACGGTCGGATTCAGCCATTGTGCGCAAAGCCTAACGGATTCAGGGCGACACCAATGTGTTCAATACCCGCCGTGTTTCGTCGATATTCGCGCGTTCGTCGATCCGCTGCTGGAGGAATTGCTCCAGTGACGGGAACATCGAGACCGCCTGGTCGAGCTGAGGGTCGTGCCCCGGGGTGTAGGCACCCACGCTGATCAGGTCGCGATTTCGCTGGTAGCGCGAGACCAACTGCTTGAAGCGCTGGGCCTGACGCCACTGGTCGCCGTCGACGATCGCGGTCATCGCACGGCTGATCGAGGCCTCGATGTCGATCGCCGGGTAGTGACCGCTTTCGGCCAGGGCCCGCGAGAGCACGATATGGCCGTCGAGGATTGCCCGTGCCGAGTCGGCGATCGGGTCCTGCTGGTCGTCGCCTTCGGTGAGCACGGTATAGAAGGCGGTGATCGAGCCGCCGCCCCGGGGGCCGTTGCCGGCACGTTCGACCAGGCCGGGCAGCTTGGCGAACACCGAGGGCGGGTAGCCCTTGGTCGCCGGCGGTTCGCCGATCGCCAGGGCGATCTCGCGCTGGGCCATGGCGTAGCGGGTCAGCGAGTCCATGATCAGCAGCACGTTGCGTCCCGCGTCGCGAAAGTCCTCGGCCAGCCGGGTGGCGTAGGCGGCGCCCTGCAGGCGCTGCAGCGGCGAGGTATCGGCGGGGGCGGCGACCACCACCGCGCGACGCCGGCCCTCCTCGCCGAGGATGTTGTCGATGAAGTCCTGGACCTCGCGTCCACGCTCGCCGATCAGGCCCACCACGATCACGTCGGCCCGGGTATAGCGGGCCATCATGCCCAGCAGTACCGACTTGCCCACGCCCGATCCGGCGAACAGCCCCATGCGCTGCCCGCGGCCCACGCTCAACAGACCATTGATGGCCCGAATGCCGACGTCGATCTGCTCCTCGATCGGGGCCCGCGACAGTGGATTGAACGGCGGTGTGGCCAGCGGTGCATGGGGGACGTCGAGCAGCCCATCCTTGCCGTCCAGTGGCCGCCCGTTGCCGTCGACCACGCGCCCCAGCAGGCTGTCGCCCAGCGGGAAGCGGCGCGCACTGCTGTTGGCGTCGCGACCCTCGCCGAGGGGAAAGACCCGGGCGCCCGGCAACAGGCCGCTGACCTCTTCCAGCGGCATCAGGAAGAGTTTCTCGCCGGAGAAACCCACGACTTCGGCCTCGGCGTAGCGCGGCGACTGCGCGGCGTCGATCCCGCTGCCCTGGGGGGAAACCTCGATGCGACAGGCGCTGCCCAGCGGTATGCGCAGCCCCACGGCCTCGAGCACCAGCCCGGTGGCACGCACGATGCGGCCGCTGGCCCGGTAGCCCGGCAACGAGGCGACACGCTGGCGCACCCCGCCGAGCGCCTCCTGCCAGTGCCGCTGGTGGCGGTTGGAAAGGGCGTCCGCCGAGGTCATTCGCTGTCCTCCGGTGGCGTATCGGGAGTGTTGCGGCGACGAACCTGGGCGACGATCGAGGCCCAGCGCGTTTCCAGCGTGGCATCGAGATCGCCGCTGGCACTGGTCGCGCGGCAGCCGCCCCGGCTGATGGTGTCGTCGGGTTGCAGTTGCCAGCCGGCGGCCTCGAATTCATGGCCCAGATGGGCCTTGACCAGGGTCAGGTCGGCGGGGTGCAGCCATAATCGCGGACGCCCCGAAAGGGCCGGCTCGACATGCAGCAGTTCGCGGACGATGTCGAGGATCTCCTCCGGGCGGGCCTCGAGCGCCTCGCCGGCAAGCCGGCGGCCGGTGGCCAGGGCCAGGTCGACCAGCCGCTCGGCGACTTCCTCGTCGAGCGTGGCCAGGGCGGCGTCGAACTGTTCGGCGAGCGGCAGCAGTGGGCGCAGCGTGGTCTCGGTTTCCTGGCGCATCTGCGCCTCGCCGGCCTCGAAGCCTTCCTGCAGCCCCTTCTTGTAGCCTTCCTCGCGACCCTGGGCGAAGCCTTCCTCGTGCCCCTGGCGCCAGGCTTCCTGGCGGGCCTGTTCGCGCATGGCGTCGAGCTGGGCCTGATGCTCCCGGGCGCGGCGCCGGATCGCCTCGCGACGTTCCTGCTCGTGCCGCGCGCCGTTGCCGCCGCCGGCGCTGCGCAATTCGTCCATCTGCCAGCGTTCCCAGGCCCCGTCGTCGTGCTCGGGCTGAACGAGACGATCAGACATAGCTGTCGTCTCCGCCGCCGAGGACTATCTCGCCGCTGTCGGCCAGACGCCGCACGACCTGCAGGATCGCCTTCTGCTCGGCTTCGACCTGCGAGACCCGGATCGGGCCGCGCGCCTCGAGATCCTCCTGGAGCATCTGTGCGGCGCGCTGCGACATGTTGGCCATGAACTTCTCGAGCAGCGCGTCCGGCGCGCCCTTGAGCGCGACCACCAGCGAGTTGGTCTCGACCTCCTTGAGGATCAGCTGGATGCCGCGATCGTCGATGTCGAGCAGGTTCTCGAACAGGAACATCTCGTCGATGATCTTCTGGGCGAGATCCTCGCTGTGCGCGCGGACGTTCTCGATGACCACCTCTTCCTGCGAGGAGTTCATCAGGTTGAGGATCTCGGCCGCGGTCCTCACGCCGCCCATCTTGCTGCGCTTGAGATTCTGACCGTCGAGCATGCCGCCGAGGACCTCGGTGAGCTCCTGCAGCGCCGCCGGCTGGACGCCGCTGAAGGTGGCGATGCGCAGCACCACGTCGTTGCGCAGCTTGTCGTCGAACAGTTGCAGGATGTCGGCCGCCTGGTGACGCTCGAGATGGACCAGGATGGTGGCGATGATCTGCGGGTGCTCGTCGCGGATCAGCTCGGAGACCATCGAGGGTTCCATCAGGTTCAGCGAGTCGATGCCCGAGCTGGTGCTGGTGCTCTCGAGGATGTCCTCGATCAGGCTCGACGCCCGCTCGCTGCCCAGCGCCTTGGTCAGCACCGAGCGGATGTGGTCGCTCGAGTGCAGGTTGATGGCGGTGAACTGCTCGGCCTCGTCGTGGAACTCGGCCAGCACCTTGCTCATGTCCTCGTGGGAGACCTGGTCGAGACCGGCCATCTCCATGCTGATCTCCTGTACCTCCTTGGGCGAGAGGTACTTGAAGACTTCGGCTGCACTGTCCTCGTCGAGAGAGAGCAGCAGGATCGCGCCGCGGCGGGCGCCGCTCATTTCGCTCATTGTTCGCTCATCCAGCTTCTGACGATCATGGCCACCAGGCGCGGGTCTTCCTGGGCCATCTCGCGGGCATCCTTGAGGTTCTGCTCATAGGCCGTCGAGCGGCGGCGGCGGCGCTGCGGCGGCGCCTCGGGGGTGTCTTCCGCCGACTCCTCGCCATCGCCCTCGATGGCGGCCACGCCGGCCTGGCCCGCCGTCGGGCCACGCAAGGCCGGTTCCGCGGCGGAGGGCAGGCTATTACGCTTGATCAGCGGGCGCAGCACCATGAACCACAGGAACAGGGCGGCCAGTGCGACCAGCAGATAGCGACCCAGCGTCAGCGCCAACTGGATCACCTCGGGCGACTTCCACCATGGCACTTCCGGAACGCTGTCATCGCGCTCGGCGAACGGCGAGTTGACCACCTCGACGGCATCGCCGCGGTTTTCCGAGAAGCCCATCGCCTGACGAACGAGGCGCTTGATGCTGGCCATCTCCTCGTCGCTGAGTGGCTTCTTGACCGGCTCACCGGCGTCGTTCACGCCATCCCGGTAGTCGACGACCACCGCCACCGACAATCGCTGGACGTCGCCGCGCTCGAACTGCACGTGCTCGACCTGACGATCCACCTCGTAGTTGATGGTGTCGTTGCTCTGCAGGCGGCTGGGCGGCGTGTCGTTGCCGGCCTGGGTATTGGCCCCATTCTGCCCGTTGGCGGCGTTGGCCTGATCCTGGGCGTTGTTGCCATCCCCCTGGGCGTCGTTGGCCTGGCCGTTGTCGATCGGCGAGGCGGCCGCGCCCGGCGGGGTGTTGGACAGGGCGCCGGGAACCCCGTTGGCCAGTTCATCGCCACCGGTGTAAGTCTGGTTCAACTGACGGCTGCGCACGGCGGCCTGGTTGGGCGGCTGGTTGGGCTGGTAGCGCTCGGCGGTCTGTTCGCGCTTCGAGAAGTCGATCTGTGCCGCGACCTGGGCGCGCACGTTATTGGCCCCCAGGATCGGCGCCAGGATGCGCTCGATGCGTTGCTGATAGGTGTTCTCGACTTCCTGGATGTAATCCAGTTGGGTGCCGTCGAGGCCCGTGGTGCCGCCATCGCTGCGCGACAGCAGGCGACCGTTCTGGTCGACCACGGTGACGTTGTCCGGCGCCAGATCCGAGACACTGCTCGAGACCATGTGAACGATGGCATTGACCTGACCGTCGCCAAGGGCACGGCCGGGCTCGAGCGTCAGGATCACCGAGGCCTTGGCGGGCTGGCTCTCGCGGACGAAGACCGAGGGCTTGGCCAGCGAGAGATGAACCCGCGCCGCGGCGACCGGTCCCAGGGCCTTGATCGACTGGGAGAGCTCCCCCTCGAGCGAACGCTGGTAATTGACGTGCTCGGCGAACTGGCTGATGCCGAAAGCCTGGTTGTCCATCAACTCGAAGCCGACATCGCCGCCCTTGGGCAGGCCCTGTTCGGCGAGCTGCAGGCGCAGCGGGTGCACCTGGTCGGCGGGGACCAGCAATGCGCCGCCGCCCTCGCTGAACTGATAGGGGATACCGCGCTTGTCGAGTTCGCTGATGATGCGCCCGCCATCGGCGTTGGTGAGGTTGCTGTAGAGCACGCGATACTCGGGGCTGCGCGCCCACAGCAGCAACGCGGCAATGATCGCGATCGCCGCGGCGGCAGCGATGATCAGGGGGATCCGGGGATTGCCGCGCAACTGGGCAAGCAGGCCCTGTGCGGACATGCCGGTAGTGTTGCCAGTGGCCGCGCGGTTGGCGTTCGGCTGCGACGAAGCGGCGTCGCTCATGCGCGCCTCCTCGGGAAGGTGAGGCCCGGCAGGGCGATGTCGTCAGTAGTGGCCCGGGCGATCCGGGGCGCTGCAAGTCGCATGGTTATGTCCGGCTCCAGCATCCATTTCGAGGGCGCGTCCAGCGGGGCGGGTAATGTCGTTGTCGGGGGCATTCAAGGTCGAAAACCCCGGCCGCGAGGACGGTCGTGTGATGGGGGCCATTATCCGGAGCCGCTGTCAGCCTAAAGGCGAGAAAAGCCCGATTTTTGCGCGTCATTTGGTGCCATGGCCCTGGCTCGGCGCTTGGTAGGCTTGCCATCACCCAATCCTTATGCGAGAGGAATTGCCATGAGTAGCACTCCTGCCATGCAGGCGGCACTCCAACAGATGCAGAGCCTGGCCACGCAGGCCGGCGCCGCGCAGGAGGCCCGAGGGCAGCAGGTGGCCACCAGCGTGGGGCAGGGCGGCTTCGCCGATGCCCTGCAATCCTCGGTCGAGCGCATCAATCGCCTGCAGAAGAAAGCCGACGCCGGTATCAAGGCCTTCGAGGCCGGCGAGCCGGGTGTCGCCTTGAACGACGTGATGGTCGACATGCAGAAGTCCAGCATCGGCTTTCAGATGGGCGTGCAGGTGCGCAATCGCCTGGTGACCGCCTACAAGGACATCATGAACATGCAGGTGTAAGTCGCCGGCGGCTGGTGTGGCCTGGAAGCGAACTCATGGGTCATGAAACGACCTGCATGCCATCAGGCCACCGCCGTCGGGAATGCATTCCTCTCGCCAACGTGGCATACGGCATCGGAGGGGACAGGTGGGAGCGAACTTGTTCGCGATAAAACGATCTTCATGCCATCAGGCTCACCGTCGTCGGTAATGAATCCCCTCCCACGGAAGCGGATGGATTGCCTCTACGCGCCCCGCCGTCGGCAAAGACTTTCCCGCCAATCGATCGATGGCGCGGGAAGTCGGTCTCGGTTTCTTCTCGATCAGGACCCCGCGGTAACGCGAGGTCTCATTGAAACGGCGATTCGATGACCAGTTCGGGCCCCGGGCGACCCAGCAGGTAGCCCTGGGCCCGCGTGCATTGCAGGCGACGCAGGAAGTCGAGCTGGGCCGGTGTCTCGATGCCCTCGGCGCAGACGCGACGGCCGAAGCCCCGGCACAGCGTCAGCAGCGATTCGACGATGGCCCGGTCCTCGGTGGAACTTGGCAGGCCGGCAATGAAGGACTTGTCGATCTTCACCGTGTCGAACGGGAACTGCTTGAGGTGCGACAGCGACGAGAAACCGGTGCCGAAATCGTCGAGAGCGATGGCGATCGACTGCTGGTGCAGGGCATCGAGTTGCTGTTCCACGCGCAGCGGGGACTGGATCAGGGCGGTTTCGGTGACTTCGAGTTCGAGTACCGAGGCCGGCAGTCGCCGTACCCGCAGGGCTTCGGCGACGAAGTCGGCGAAGTTTCGGTCGTCCATCAGCTGCACGGCACTGACGTTGATACTCACGAAGAAGCCGTCGGCCAGTCGCTCGCGTGCCGCCGCCACGGTGTCCAGGCTGCGTTCGACGATCCAGCGACCCACCTCGACCATCAGGCCGCTGTCCTCGAGTATGGGAATGAAGACGTCGGGGCCCACCACCCCGAGATCGGCATCGTGCCAGCGCAGCAGCACTTCCGCGCCGCACGGGAATGACAGATCGTCCAGGTTCCATTGCGGCTGGAAGTTGAGCAGAAAGTCCCCGCGCTTGAAAGCGCCGGCCAGTCGCCGCTCGATGACATCGTCGCGGCTGGCTTCATCGAGCATGCCGGTGAGGTATTGTCGAAAGCGGTTGCGCCCGCTGCGCTTGGCACGCACCAGCGCCGCGTTGGCGCGCCGCAGCAATTCCTCGGCCGGGATTTCGTCCTGCCAGTCGGTGGCGACACCGGCGCTGACCGTCAACTGCAAGCCATCGATAGCGTTGAAACGATGATTCTCGACGGCCTGCCGCCAGCGATCGGCGAGTTCGAGGGCCTTGCGGGTATTGTTGACCCGCAGGCTGACGGCGAACTCGTCGCTGCCCAGGCGTCCAAGCAGTGCCTGCGGATACTTGTGGAGCAGTTGATTCAGTTGTTGCGCCAACTCTTTCAGGATGGCGTCGCCCTGCTGGGTGCCATGGGCGTCGTTGATGCGCCGAAAGCGGTCGATCCCGAAAATGACCACCATGTGCAGCCGCTGGGTATCGTCGGCAGCCGCGGCGCGCTGCTCGACGGCGCGCAGAAAGCCGGAGCGGTTGAGCTGGTGGGTGAGCGCGTCGTGATGGGTGATCCAGTCGATCTCGCGCTGGGCCTTGAGGGTCTCGCGAAGATCGCGAGCGACGATGATGTAGTGGGTGCGACCGGTGGCGTGGTGGTTGATGCGCTGTACCACGGCCTGCACCGGCAGACCGCTGCCATCGCGGCAGCGCAGGGTGGTGTCGAGGCGCAGGGACGTGACGTCGCCGGCCAGCGAGGCCAGGCGGTTGTTCATCGAATCGACATCGAACGCCTCGTTCAGCGTGCTGGCCGGCAGGGCCAGAAGCTCGGTCTCGGGGTAGCCGAGCTGGGCCAGGGCGCCCTGGTTGCAATAACTCAACCGGCGCGTCTGCTCGTCGACGATCAGGATCAGATCGAGGGTGGCATCCAGGGTGGCACGAAATTCCTCGAGTCTGGCCTGTAGCGAGGCACGTTGCTGGGCATCCTGATGGGCGCGGACGAGGCGTCCGCCCAGTACCTGCAACGGGGTGAGCTCGTCGATCAGGCTTGCCTCGGGCAATGACGCCAGATTGGCGATGAGCAAGAGGCCGTTGCGCCGATCATTGCGCAGGAAGGGCACGATCAGGACGTTGTCCAGCCGGGGGTGGCCGGGCGGCAACTTGGCCTGGTTCAGCGCGGTGAGGTCCGCCTCGTCGAGGAACTGCACGGCACGACGACTGAGTCGGCCGCGGCTCACCGTGTCGAGGCGTTCCAGGCACAACCGTCGGCCGCTTTGCAGAAAGAACTCCTGGATGGCGGGCGAGGTCTCCACGCTGGACAAGCCGAGTATCTTCAGCGTGCCGCGGCCCTCGTCGCCGGGTTCGAGACTGCCGACCAGGCCGTACTCCCCCTGCACATGGTCGAGCAGTTCATCCAGCAACTCGGAAAGCACCACACGCGGGGTATCGCCGGCGACATGGCGACGCTCGCTGTGACGAAGCAGTTCCGGAACGAATGGCGGGCGAGTGATATAGCGCTGGTGACCCTCGCCGATGGCGTGCGAGGCAGCGGTTTCGACGCCACGCGTGATCTCGAGGCTCGTCAGCCGCGCCAGACCCTCTAGGGTCTCGCGTTCGCAGTCACTCAGCGTGCGAGGCCGCTCGTCGAGAAGGCAGAAGGTCCCGAGTATCATCTCGTCGGGGCCCTGGATGGGCGCTCCGGCATAGAAACGGAGAAAGGGCGTGTCGCTGACCGACGGGCTGTCGGCGAAACGCGGGTCCTGGCTGGCATCCTCGATGACCACCAGCGATTCCCTTGCCAGGGTGTGGGCGCAGAACGAGCCCTTGGCCGCGATCTCGCGCAGCGGCGTGCCGCAGGCGGACTTGAACCACAGGCGCTGACCATCCAGCAGGGTGATCAAGGCAACCGGTACGTCGAAGACCCGGCAGGCCAGCCGCGTCAGGCTGTCGAAACGTTCTTCGCTCGCCGTGTCGAGCAGTCTGGTCGCCTCGAGCGCTGCACGTCGCCGGGGGTGTCGTGCCCAGGCGTCGAACGTGCTGCCGCTGTCGTGTAACGTCGGGGGTGTCATTGCCGGTGTCAGGCTTCCAGATGGATCAGGCGGCCCTGCATTTCCGCCAGGCTCCTGGCGATCCGCAGCACTTCCTCGCTGGGGATCTGGCGAATCGTGTCGCCGCTCTCCCGGTCGACGATGCGCGTTATCACGCGGCTGTCGTACTCCTGAATTTCGAACTCGACCCCATAGTTACGCATCACGGCATTGATGCGTTGCACCGGCTCGGCCAGGTCGCTCTGGGTGGCGGCGCTGGTCTGGTTGCTTTCCTCGGTGGTCTCGTCTTCCTGCGGTGCCAGATGCGCCAGCACGCGCTCGAGCCGCTGCTGCGGCGTCGTCGAAACGGAGGGCGACGCCGAGGAAGCGGCAGCGGCGGTCGTCGAATCGGCTAGCGGAGTGCTCATTGGCAAGGCCTCATGCAGGTGAACGGGGACCATCACGTGGTGATTGTTTTCCTTTATCGAGGGCTGTCTCTGCTGTCCTTCATCGCGCAAAGCATGGCGTCGGCAATCCTTCGACAAAAAAACGGGGCGGACCGTCCGCCTGACCTGTCTTCGTTATCGGCCCCTGGCTCGACAACTTGAGGCGAGTGGCGGCGTGCGCTACCACTGAGCCGGAAACATGGCCCGTGTATTGTAGTCCAGCGGAATCTGCAGGCTGGAAGCGCCGAGGATGGCATTGTCGCGGGTGCGCACCAGGCGCACGTTGACGTAGGCCATACTCTGACCGCGAGCATAGGTTCCCACCAGAATCGCCTGGGCATCGTGCGAGACCGAGAGGCGGCGAATGTCCCGCGACAGCACCAGTTCGCCTCGGCGCTCCTCGATGAACAGGCTGTCGCGCATCTTGACCTCGATCATCGGCAATCCGGCGCGCGCCAGGTACGAGGCGAACGTTTCCGAGAGGATGCGGCCGAAAGTCGACGACACGCGCAGGTCGTCGATATCGACGAAGGAGGCCGCCACCACCGGCTGGCTCGGGTCCAGCCCATGGGTGTTGGCGAGCAGGTCATCGACGGCGTGCTGGACCAGGCGAGGGACATCGATGTCATCGCCACCATTGACGACCTGACCATCCGATGAGGTCGCGCAGCCGCTGACCAGCGGCATGATCGATAAGGCAGCAAGCAGCAAGAGGGATCTGAGTGGCGACATGAACGGTGTCCTTACCAGCTATCGGTGACGGGCAGTGGCTTGGAAGCGGCATACTGCCCTGCATCGCCACCGTTGATGTAGTAGATGTGCGACGAGGAATACAGGATGCGACCGTCTTCGGTGACCTGGGTGGTGATCACGATCTCCTGATTGCTGAGGCGTTCCCAGCTGCCGCTGAACAGGTCCACCAGCGCCGCGCCGGGGATCAGCGCGAGTGTCGGCTCGCCCCAGTGATTGATGGGCATCGTCGCCACGGCGATGCCCGAGGCCAGCGCCGTCCACATGCCCTGCGGCGCGCGGACGACGTCGCGGTCCGTGTGCTCGACGAGCCGTACCCGGTAATTCACCTGGGCGGCATTGATCGGGTCGGTGCGAACCAGGGCGCCATTGGCTACCAGTTGGCTGGTCAGCAGGTCCTGGAAACTCCTGGCGAAGGTGGAGTTTTCGCCGGTGGCGTTGATGAACAGCGATTTGCCGCGCAAGGCGCGGCTGCGCAGCATGCCGGCCGCTTCGTATTCGGCCAGTACGTCCCAGTGATGGGCCGCCTGCATGGTCCGCTGCTCGCTGTAGGGGTAGGTGGTCGCCATCGGCGCCTGGCTGGTATTGACGGCAAAGCAGCCGCTGAGCAGCCATGCACTGCCGGCGCTGGCGAATAACAATCTGCGTACCATGGGCGAGCCTTGTTTACAGGGAGTTGGCCGACACTGTGTTCGCGAGCGCTGAAAGTGTCGTTTCAGGCATCTATCGGCAGATAACGCGCAAGCTTTACCTCGAGTCGCCATGTCGGGTCATCGATGCGGCCGAGCGGACGTGGAAGCGTCCCGGCTCGAGGTGCGCCCGGGCCCCTTGCGGGGCCCGTGGTTCTCTGTGCCCTCGATATCTGGTAGCGGCAAGGTCAGGTAGGGCAAGCCGGGGCATGAGGCTGAACATTCCCTGTCCATTGCCGTGTTTCGGTTGGCTCCGACGGCCGGTTCGTGCATGGCCCCTGGTGTCCAGACGAGACTTCTCCGAGTGCCGGACATGAAAAAGATTTCGAGAATGTCAGTCGGAAAAGCCGAAGGCCGCTTTGACTGACCCGTCCATGAAGCGGGAATTGAGGGCCTTCTCGATGACAATGGGCCTGTAGTAGGCAATTCTGTCCAGCACGGCGATCTCCTCTTCGTCGAGTGATGCCGGTAGTGACGCCTTGCTCGATGATCTGTTGGGGTTGTGATGCTTGGCCTTGATGGCATCGTGCTGCTTCTTGGCGGCATCCTCGTTGCCGATGCTCAGGCCGAATGTGGCTCCAACGCTCTTCAGGAAGTCAAAGTCGTGGAAGTCGCCAGAGGCGGCCCAGCGGTAGCACGAGCAATCCTGGCCATCATAGATGTCAGCGGCCTGTAGCTGCCTGGCGAAGGCGTCCAGGACCCCCCAGTAGCATAGTTGGTAATCGCTGAGACTGTCGGGCGAGTAGATCGGCAAGCTGTCAGGGACGCTGGGGTCGGCGGAAAAGTGCTGACCCATCTTTGTCCGCATCGGGGTGCTACCTCTCTGGAAGAGGCTGGTTGCGGTTTTTCTGAAATTCCTGTTCAGGAGGACCAGGTTGGGGGTGATACCCATTCGCAGCAAAGGGATGAAGAAACCCTTGCCGAAGACATTGCTGGTTTCCACATAATTGGCTTCCCGAATCCCATCGATATGCGACAGCTTCTGCTTCAGGAAGTCGATGGCATGGCGTGGGTCCTGCTTGACGAGAGGGAGGTGGTTCGCATAGTTCGGCTCCGGCTCGTGGACGGAAAGAGTGTCCTCGAAGACCTTGAATGCCTCGGTCAGGAAGGTCGTCCCGGTGCGACCGTGCGTGATCGTGAAAGTCAGGTTCTTGGTGGTGACCATTACAACGCTTCTCCATCGATCGTCTTGACCGGTTTCGCCGGGCGGCCGGCGACGATAGTGTTGTCGGCGACATCCCCCGTGACGAGGCTGCCGGCGGCCACGACGGCATTCTTGCCGATCACCGCCGGGCCGAGCACCGTCACCCCGGACCCCATCCAGACGCCTTCCTTGACATGAATGTCGCGACCTTCGTCGGGAACGGCCTTCAGCCTTTCCATACCCGTCTTGCGGTAGTCATGGGTCCCCGTGAGAAGCATGCACCGATGCCCGAAGAAACAATGCTCGTCGATGGTGACATGCCCCGAGCGCGTGTTGACGAGCAGGTCATTGACCGAAATCGTCGCCCTGTCCAGATGAACGCGCGACTTGTCGCCCCATATTCTGAGCTGTTTCAACTCATGGTCGGCAATGAACGGCATCAGCAGCTTCGCCAGGACATTCAGGTCCTGTTTTCGGGCAGTCCTCAGCAACTGCAGGAATTGGCTTTCCATGCCGTTATCCGAAACGGCTGGAGCCGCCGCGGCCGGTGTATCGCGAGGTGCGGCTGAAGTATTCGTTGGCGTCGATGAATCGATGATCGGAATCATGGGCAATCTCTTTAGCGGATGGTGGCGTTCGTTGTTTTCATTTGCTACCGGTCAATGCTGCGATAGGAGGCGATCGATTTCATGACTGATCGTATCCTCCCGATGTGGCGGCCTGGTGACCTCATTGGGGGCGCTGCTAGGCATGTCACGGGGTGCTGGGGCGTTTTCTCGCAAGCTCGTCAGATAGCGATCGGCGGTATCGTCATCCACGTATTGCAGGATTTTGTACGATAGGTCCCGGATGCCATACGCTGTGTGCAGGATGAATGACAGCTTCAACAATTGGCCGTCATCCAGTGCCTCCAGCCGTTCGCGGGTCGGTAGAAAGATGGCCTCCGCACTGACCAGCTCCGTGGCCTGATGCAGTGTTTCCTGCGCCATACTATCCGCCGCGCTTCGATGGCGGGGGTGATGCAGGCGGTAGAGCCGGAATCCATGCCGACTCCCCCAATGCTGCAACTCTGCCAGGTTGGGCTGGCGCTCGTGGGTTGGCTGAAAGGCGACCCTGGCCTGAATCAGCAGGGTGTCACGTAGCGCGGATTCACCCTGGTCGAGAATCGTCGCGCTGTCGTTGCGTGCATCCAGAACCAGCCAGTCGATGCTCGGTAGTCCCTCGATCCTGTCCAGCGCCACCGTGCCAAGGGGTAGGCGCGTCAGTACCTTGCGACCCTGCAATACCGTATCCGGTTGGTCGGTGTCGTCCAGAGGGGCAAGAGAGCCGCTCATCGCGGGATCGAGACAGGCATGCAGGGTGGCTGGCTGGCCATCGCCGAGGGTAACGTTCGGGTAGTAATGCACGCCGTCGTGATGCTTGAGAGAGTCCTCGGCGGCATCGCCGGTCGGGTCGAAGGCAATGAGTTCGAGGCTGCCCGTGGCAAGCATCTGACCAATCGTGTCGCTCCCCAGCAATCGGCCGCCGTTGTCGATGGCAACGATCTTGCCCTCGAGCCGCCAGTGGAAGCCTTCCTCGTGTCGCGAGGGTTGTGGGAACTCGAGGTCGAGCGGTTGGCCGTCGTCCTCGAACCAGGCCCGGCTGTGCTTGTCGAAGGTCAGCGCCTCGGGGGCCTTGTCCGCGCAGTGGCGTTGCCAGATGGCACGCATGGCCATGGTGAAATGGCCGGCGAAGCGGCGTGCGTCGCAGACCGGCGATTCGAGGAGGACCTGACGCAGGTGGCTGCGGATGGTGGCGAGGCTGTCGAGATCGCTGGCGAGTTCCAGGACCCGGGCGCGATATTCTTCCCAGGAGGTGACGACGAGTTCGGGCATGCCGGCGTTGACCAGGTGCGTGGCGCTGTGGCGGCCGGCAAAGGTTGGGCCTGGCAGGGTTACCACCGGTACCCCCATCATCAGCGCCTCGCAGGTGGTCAGTCCGCCGGAGTAGGGCCAGGGATCGAGGGCGATGTCGACGCGATTATAACTTGCTAGGAGCTGCTGGTGACCCGAGGGACCTTCGATAAGTAGGCGTTCACTTTCAATGCCTTCTCGTTCCATGACGGACCGAACCCGATCACAGAGTTCCTCGCTGCTGAACTGCTGCCCTTTTAGGAACAGGCGGGAGTTGGGCAGGGCATGCATGGTACCCGCCCACTCTCGAAGGACTGTGTCATTGATTTTCGTGGGGTTGTTGAAGCAGCCCAAGGTGACATAGCCGTTCTTCAGGGCGGGAGGCAGCGACCCCTCCGGGGTATAGCTCGGAAATTCATAACAAATGTAGTCGTTTGGCAGCCGGATCAGCTTCTCAGTATAGAGCCCATCAACGCCAGGAGGGGTCTCGACAGCATCGCATATCAGGTAGTCGATGGCCTCGATGCCGGTGGTGTTGATGAGTCCCCCCACCCATTTGACCAACAATGGCGCAGGCTGGCTGGCCATGGCGCGCATACGATTGCCAGCGTTGTGACCGCAAAGGTCGACTAGAATGTCGATCTCGTCGGCGACGACTAGCTCGGCGAACTCTTGGTCCGGCAGATGTTGGACAGGTTTCCACTCGCTTGCGAGCGCTTTGAAGCGTTGGGTGATGCTGTCTTCGGCGTTGGTGGTGCTGTAAAGATAGAACTCGATCTGCTCGGCTGGCACCTTTTCCAGCGCGGCGATCGTCATTCGCCCCACGGGATGGCCACGAAAGCCGTCGGAGAACATGCCAATGCGGATACGCCGCTCCGGCGTCAGATCATCCGGTCTGGGGCGAATTGGGGAACTGACCGGCGCGAAGCGCGAATTCCACTCTTTGCAGGTCGTGAAGATCTCTTCAGCGCCGTAGCCGGGATGATAGTGCAACGTGGTGATGAGGTTGGAAAAGGAGACGATTGCTTCAGGGTTGACCTTCAGTGCCTGACGATAGTCACTCAATGCCTCATCGAGTAGCCCAACATCCTTCTTGGCATTCGCTAGGTTGTTCCATGCGTAGTATTTCTTCGGGGCCACCTGAGCGGCTGTCTGAAACGCCTTGATGGCATCCCGGTGACGATGGTGCTTGATCAGGATATTGCCCTTCGTGGTCAGGTACTCGTCGTTCTCCGGCTCTGCACGGCATGCCGTCTCGACATGCTCCAGGGCTCTTTCAAAGTCATCACGGCTGTAGAGTAGATACGACAGGTAGTGATGTGCCCTCGCATAGTCCGGTTTGAGCTCCAGAGCCTTCTCCACTGATGCGACCGCCTCTTCGAACTGACCTTGCCGATGAAGGACCTTAGCGGCGATGGCTGGCACCTCGTGGTCCGCGGCATTCAGCTCGCGAGCGAACTCGAGCGCAGAGTTTGCTTCGTCGAGGTGGCCCTGCTCGACCAGCAGTGCCGCGAGCTTCTTCCAAGCAAAAGCGTTACTGGGTTGCTGCTGCGTCAACTTGCGGTAATCTTCGAGGGTGATTGGCTGCTGCCGGGGGCTGGCATTGTGGCGAAGCTTGCGCTTGCTTGGCTTGCTCATGGAAAGAACCTGTAAGAGACGATGGCGTTACTCTACAGAGTACTCATGAGAAGCGAGGTTAAATCGCCGAAAAGCCGCTATTAAAAGGGGGTCATTAAAAAAAAAGGCTGCCTTGCGGCAGCCTTTCGGTAGGCTCTCTAAGGAGAGAGCTTTCAGCTAGATGCTTAGCCCAGCAGGGAGAGGGCGCTCTGCGGCATCTGGTTGGCCTGGGCGAGGACGGAAGTACCTGCCTGCTGAAGAATCTGGCTACGCGTCATGTTCGCCACTTCGGTTGCGTAGTCGGCATCTTCGATACGCGAACGTGCCGCAGAGAGGTTGGTCTCGTTGGTTTGTAAGTTGGTGATCGCCGACTCGAAGCGGTTCTGAATGGCACCCAGATCGGAGCGGAAAGTGTCGACCTGGCTCAGTGCCGAGTCCAACGCTGCCATCGGGTCGTCGGTGGCGCCGGTGACCAGGCTGGAGGCGCTAATGCTAGTGCCGTCCACTGTGAAGGAAGCTGTGGTGTTGGTGGTCACGTCTGCATCTTGCGGGTCCAGTGCGATGCTGAAGGTCACTGAGTCGCCGCTTCCTACGCTGATGCCTTGTGCCTCGAGGGTGCGGGACTCTGCTTCGCTTCCGGCGGTGATGGTCACCTGCGAGTACCAATTGCCGGACTCGTCTACGTAGGCGTCGGCAGTATCAGCTGCCACAGAACCCGTGGCGATACCCAGGGTGGTGGCAAGGTCGTCGCCGTAGTCGTTGACGCTGCTGTCGGCGATGGAAGTGGAGTCACCGTAGGCATCTTTGAAGTTAGTTGCTGCTGCGGCGGCGGAAGTACCTTGCGGGCCATTAACGTTGAAGCTGTCCATGCCCAGTGTCTTGGAAGTGATCTCCTTCAGGCTGATTGAGATCGACTCACCATCGTTAGCACCGACTTGGATCGACAGCTTGGTGTCTTCGGCAAGCACCTTGGTGCCGTTGAAGTCAGTTTGTGAAGAGATGCGGTCGATCTCGGTCAGGCGCTGATCGATCTCGGCCTGAATGGAGGCGCGGTCGTCGGCAGAGTTGGTGTCGTTAGCGGCCTGCACGCTCAGCTCGCGGATACGCTGCAGGTTATCGTTGACCTGGTTAAGCGCGCCTTCGGCAGTCTGGGCGACGGAGATACCGTCGTTGGCGTTACGCTGAGCCTGGCCGAGACCGGTGATTTGGCTGCTCATGCGGTTGGCGATGGCCTGACCGGCGGCGTCGTCCTTGGCGCTGTTGATGCGCAGACCGGAAGACAGACGCTCCATGGAGGTGGTCAGGTCGCTCTTGGAACTGTTCAGGTTCTGCTGAGCGATCATTGAAGTGATGTTGGTATTGATAACGGACATCGTCGTTCCTTCCTTTCTTAGGGGGCTCGAGCGGTGAGCCGGACTTCCGGTCTTTCCACCGCAACGGCACCGTTGGCCGTTACCCCTGTTATCGACGCTTGACGGGATAGCTTTAGGGACTTGTGCGATTTTTTTGTGGGCGGGGCAGCAAGGCGGCTGTTCGGGGCATTGTCGCGAACACCGTCGTTCCCACAATACTGCGGGCTGCGGGCTGCGGGCTGCGGGCTGCGGGCTGCGGGCTGCGGGCTGCGGGCTGCGGGGGCGATACGGTTGGGGTACTATCGCGGCTTTCCCGATGCGTGATGAGTATCGACGTGCCGAGCATCGACATCGTCCTGGAACTCACTGCCGAGCAGTGCCTGGCCCATTATCAGGGAGCCGCACAATGGGTGCATGCCCATAGCGTGACCGGCAGGAAGGTGGCCTTTCCCGCCCGGGCGTTGCGGCGCATCGTCGGTCCCGACGGGGTGCACGGGATCTATCGGCTGCGGTTCAGCGAAGAAGGGCGGTTCGAGGCGTTGATTCCGCTGAGGACGCGCTGAGTTTGTGGCAAGCGAGTTTAGGCTCTGTGCGGAAACTGTCTGCGCTCGGCAATACGGCGTTAAAATCGGCCTCAAAATGCTCATTTAACCCCGTGTAAACTCCGCTTTTTCGGCCGATTTTGCCTTAGCTGCGCGCCCCGGTCTGGCCTTCGCTCGCCGACTTTGTAAACACCCTCTGAGTCAACGTTCGCCGACCAATGATGTCAGGAAGCGTTGACGTCGCTCGGCCTCGCTCAGTGGCTGGGCCAGCAGATGGACCAGCTTGGTGATGGCGGCTTCGGGGGTCATGGCGTCGCCGCTCATGACGCCGGCATCGAGCAGCCCCTGGCCGGCGGCATAGGTGCCGATCGCCACCGGGCCGTGCGGGCACTGGCTGATCGCGGCCAGTAACTTGCCCTCGCCGCTGGCGCGGGCGAGCACTTCCAGCAACGCCGGGTCGTCGGGGATGTTGCCGCTGCCCCAGACTTCGAGCAGCCCTGCGTGGATGTCGTCGTCCAGCAGCCAGCGTTCCAGCAGCCGCGTCGATAGTCCGGGCCAGAGCGCGATACGTGCCACCGGGGATTCACGCGAGCCGCCGTCGTTCGTCAATTCGAAGCGCGGGAGGCCGCGCTGCTGGTCGTCGAGCCCGCGGGCGGCATACAGAATCGCCTGGCCAGCGACCATTTCTCCCAGCAGCGGATAGTTGGGGCTGGCGAAGCCGTTGGTGGCATGGGTGTCCCACTTGCGGGTACGCACACCGCGCAGCAACTTGCCGGCAAAACAGACCGCGACTTCCTGTAATGCGGGCAGTGCCGCGAAGCGCAGCGCGGCTTCCAGGTTGGCGAGGGCATCGCTGTCCTCGGCTTCCAGCGGCTTCTGGGAACCGGTGACGACCACCGGCCGGTCGATGCCTTGCAACTGGTAGGCGAGGCTCGAGGCCGTCCAGGCCAGGGTGTCCGTGCCGTGGATGACGACGAAACCGGCGTAGCGCTGCTCGGCATAGGCGTTGGCGAGTTCGCGAGCCAGACGCTGCCAGTCGAGCGGGGTTGCAGCGCTGGAGTCGATGGGGGTGGCGGCTTCCCGAACCTCGAACGACGGCAGCGATGCCTGCCGGGCGGGGGGCAGGCCGGTCAGCGCTTGCTGGATGCGACGGGCGATATCGCCGCCGGGGACGAGCCCCCGGGGGCTCTCGATCATGCCGAAGGTGCCGCCGGTATAGAGGATGAGCAGGGGGGCTTCGGTCATGGGGCGCTCCGCGTCGTCGATGGGGGAGGCGCGATGATAACCAAAAGCGCCGCATCGCCGATACCGAATGTCGGTCTCGGCGCCGGCGCGAGCGGGGCCAGGGCAGTCTCGGTTCGCCAGAGCCCGGGAGGTCTCAATCGTCGCTTTCGCGGTCTGAGCGCCGGGGGGCGTCGGAGGGGGCTGTCGTCAGCGATTGCAGGCCATAAAACCGCGAGGCTGGGTGGGGTGATTGCGCCTTGGCACGTATGCCGCTGACGTCCTCGATACTGACCCAGCGGGTCTGCCCGTCGAGTCGGCTGGGCTGGATCGTCAGGGGGCCGGTGTGTAGCCAGCAGCGTTGTGGCGTCCAGGCGATGTGCCACTGCCGGTTTCGCCACCGGGCGGTACGTTCGTCGACCAGATCGAGGGATGTGTCGGGAATCAGGGCCGCGAATTGAGCGGCATTGAGAATCTGGCCGTTTTCCCGCATGCGCACGGCGCCATGGAAGGTGTCTGCCTCGAGGGCGGCCATCAGTTCGGCGGCCGTGCCTTTCGTCTCGATCGTCGCCTGGCCACAGAGATGCAGCAGATCCTCGTCGATCTGCTTGACGGCCCACACGGAAATGTCGGGCTTGCGCTTGCGTTTGAACCAGTTGCCTAACGCCAACGAATCATTTCCTTGTTGATGGCAGGTCGTACCCGAGCGCGGCATCGCGTCTCTCGTCGGTATCCGGTCCATGTTATAAGCCTGGAACGCCGTATTCCAGCGGTAACCGGTTTTCGTTCGCGCGACACCGCATAATGGAGGCATCGCGCAACCGGTAGACGAAGTGAGCTTCTCCGGCGGCAGGACGTCGCGAGGGCGCTGTGAACCCCTCCCTGGGCGCTACCTTTGCCATCCATGGCAAAGGACCCTCGCTTTGCCCTGCCACCGGCGCTCATTATCCGAGGGTTTGGAAATGCATTCTTAAATCTCGTGGCCGAGAATCACCTTGCAGATGGTGGCGAAGTTGCGCGCCTCCGGCGGCCGATCCAGGGTGATGCCCAGGGCGCGGCCCACGTCGGCCGCCGAAATCAACCCGCGCACGCACTGAACGCCCTGTTCGTTCTTCTCGGTGATCAGCAGGTGCTGGTCGCCGAAGGCCTCGAGTGCCTTGACCAGCTCACCGACGGTGATCTTCTCGAGACGGGATAGCGGCAGGGCGTGCAGTTCCTGGCGGGGCGTCTGGACCATTTCCACCGTGACCTCGGAGCGCTCGACCTGGTGGCGGTGCATGGCGAGGGTGACGCGGCGTCCGCCGATCAGCTCGCGGGCGTTGACCACCCCGGTGAGCTGTCCCGCCGCATTGAGCACGAAGAGCAGGCGGACACCGCCCTGTTTCATGATTTCCAGGGCCTGGGTGATCGAGTGCGACGCGGGGATCGTGAAGGCGCCGGTATACGCGAAATCGGTCAGCAGGGCACGCGCCGGGCTGTCGACGTCGAGACTGGCCACGGTCGTGGGCCGGCGGATCGTCACCTGGGGATCGAGTGATTCGAGCGGCAGGGCAAGGCCTGCAATCTGTGGTGAAGCCGTATTCATGAAGAGCTCCTTGTTCAGGGGGCGCAAAGGCCGGAGTGTGACATCGCCAGCCGTACCTCTCGCTACTTCAGGTAGCGAGTCAGGTCACCGCGCACGCTATCCAGAAAGGTGACGAAGTGCGTGTCGCGGTCATCGTCATGACGGTCGATACGGCAACCGAGGGTCATGTCGCGTTGGACCAGAATTTCATCGAAAATCTCCAGGGTGACCTTGTAAGCCGACGCCTGGTCGGGGGCGATGGTCCCCGTTTCCAGCGTGAACCCCTCGAGCAGCGTGGCGCGAACGCGGGTGGTGCCACCTTCGGCGAGAACGCGACGCACCAGTAGCCAGCCCTCGCAGGCGGCCACGTCACCGGTCTCCCGCCGACGGCGGAACAGGGTCCGATAACAGGCGCTTTCCGAGGCACTCTTTTCCGCCATGCTGCGGTAGCCTTGGGTGACCCGCGATGCCATGGCGCCGGATTCGGCAAGCTTGCGCAACGCGGCCCGGTGTTCGCGCTCCAGTTGGTCCTGACGCTGAAAGCGCTGCCAGCGTTGGTAGTCGGCGAAGAGCGTAGTCGCGTCCATGGGGGTCCTTGGTTCTGGTATGTGTTCGTCATGCGGACAAGGCTGTTGCCCGCCGAGTCCCATGATGGCGCAGGCCGTGGCCCTTGACCAGCCGCTAGCGACTCGGGTGCCCCGGCGGGCTAAAGTTCACGGTTCAACGGCCGATAGCGTGAAGTAGTCACCAAACATCGGCCTTTTCGCCCGCTCAGCCTGGGTGTTCGGTTGGTATAAAGGTCGCACGGGTTAGGGAGCCAAGCATGGCAAGCATTTCTTCACTGGGGATTGGGTCCGGCCTGGATCTCAATGGCCTGCTGGATCAGCTGAAGTCGTCGGAGCGTCAGCAACTGGCGCCGATCACCCAGCAGCAGTCCAGTTACAAGGCCAAGATTTCCGCGTTCGGCAAGCTCGAGTCGGCGCTGGACAAGTTCCAGCAGGCCGCCGCCAAGCTGAAGGAGGCCGATACCTATCAGGCCGTGTCGGTCAACGTCACCGGCGAAAAGGGGCCTTCGGCGAGCGCGGGCAAGTCCGCGGTGCCCGGCAGCTACCAGGTTCACGTGACGGCCATGGCTCAGGGTCATTCCCTGTCCAGCGTCTCGATCGCCGACAAGACGGCGGCCGTGGGGGCCGGTACTTTCACGATCAGCCAGGCCGGCGCCGACGACATTCAGGTGGACGTGTCGGGGAACGACTCCCTGGAGGACCTGCGCGATGCGGTCAACGACGCCGATGGCGGTGTCTCGGCCTCGATCATCAACGATGGCAGCGGCTATCGACTCGTCCTGAGCTCCAAGGAGACCGGGGCCGAGTCGACGATGAGCGTTTCGATGGTGGCCGGCGACGGCAGCACCGACGACCGTTTCACGTTCGACCCGGCGACCTTCGATCCGAACGTCAATGACGGCTCCAACGGCATGATCCAGACCGTCGAGGCCCAGGATGCCCAGCTGACGGTCAACAACATCGCGATCACCAGCGCTTCGAACCACGTCGAGGAGTCCATTCAAGGTGTCGCGATCGACATCACCCAGGAAAGTGTGGGCAGTGACTCGACGGTGACCGTGTCGCGAGACGAATCGACGATCAAGAAGGACGTGCAGTCGTTCGTCGATGCCTACAACTCGCTGCAATCGACCATCGGCGGCTTGACCGCTTTCAACAGTGAAACCGGGGTCGCGGGTCAGTTGCTCGGCGACAGTTCGTTGCGCAACGTGGAAACCCAGTTGCGCCGCACGATGAGCGGGGCGGTGGAAGGCGGTGAGTTCAGCATGCTCTCGGATATCGGCGTCGAGCTGCAGCTTGACGGTACCCTCAAGATCGACGACGACAAGCTCGACGGCGCGATCTCGGACAACCTCGGCTCGCTACAGGACTTTTTCGTCGGCAGTGGCGATGAAGCGTCCGGCCTGGCGGTTCAGCTCGACGACACCTTGTCAACGCTCCTCGACGATGACGGTGTCATCGATACGGCCACCACGGGCTATCAGGATCGCATCGACCGGCTGAACGAACGTTATGACGCCATGGAAAGTCGCATCGATGCCACCGTCGAGCGTTACCGCAAGCAATTCGCGGACATGGACTCCATGGTGGCGAAGATGAATTCGACGATGAGTTACCTGTCGCAGCAATTCCAGGCCATGAACGCTCGAACGAGCTCGAACTGAACATAGGGGAACAACGTCATGAGTGCGCTGCGCGGTGCCAATGCCTATGCACGGGTGGGGGTCGAGACCGGCGTGATGTCGGCCAGCCCTCACCAGCTGATCGTCATGTTGTTCGAGGGCGCGCAGAGTGCCTTGCGGGCGGCTCGGCTGCATTTGCAGGAGGGCAACATGGCCGAAAAGGGCAAATCGCTCTCCAAGGCGATCGATATCGTCAACAATGGGCTGGCAGCAGCCCTGGATCACGACAAGGGTGGCGAGATCGCCGCCAACCTGGCGTCGCTTTACGACTATGTGGTGCGCTTGCTCATGCAGGCCAATCTGCACAATGACGAGAAGCGGATCGACGAAGCAGCGCGTCTGCTCGAAGACATCGGAACGGCCTGGCGCGAGATCGCACCCCAGGCAAGGAGTTGACCCTGAATGATGGCGGCTAGCGAAGTGCTGGCGGGTTACGAGCAGCTACTCCAGCGCTCATCGGCCATGCTCGAATTGGCGCGTGGCGGTGACTGGCCTGAGTTGGTTGCCGAAGAGTCCGCCTATGTGACCGCCGTGGAGACGCTCAAGCGCCTCGAGGCGGATTGCCGGCTGGGCGAGACCGAGGCACAGCGCAAGGCGGAACTGCTCGAGCGGATTCTCGAGCAGGACGTCGAGACGCGGCGCCGCCTGGAGAGCCGGCGCGACGAACTCAGCGCATTGATCGGCAACACTCGGCGGAGTCAGGACGCCAATCGTGCCTATCGCGATGGCGGGCAAGCGGTGCCGTTTCGTCAGGGGCACGAGTGAGTGGTGTCATCACGCCGCTGATCGACACGCTGCTGCATCAGGTCCTGGGCAAGCGTGGCGAGGCACCGGTCTTTCGCGACATGCCGCAGCCGGTCAAGCCGATGGCGCCGGGTTCGGCGCCGAGGGCCGTGCATAGCGATTCGCGGCTCGAGTCGGGGCGAGCCGGGGCTGCGGTCGTGCAGCCCCGGCTCGTTGCCGATGGGGAAGGGCGACCCGCCACGGCGGGATCGCCCTTGTTGCCATCATCGACCGCCACTCACTTCAGCCCGGCGGCGCGCACCATCGCCGATGTCCTGCTCAAGTTCCCGGCTCCGCCATCGGTCCTCACCGCGTCCACGCCGTTGGTCGCAGACCCCGCGTCGGTATCGGCCTCCCAGGTGGCCAACCGCCTTCAGGGGAGCATCGCAAGCAGCGGCCTGTTCTACGAATCCCACCTGGCAAGCTGGTTTCGCGGCAACCTGACGCGCGGCGATCTTCTGCGCGAACCCCAGATGCAGTTCGCTCCGCCGCCGGCGGCGCACAAGGGCAATGCTCGACCCGCCGGCCCGTCATTGACGCCGATGAACGAGCAGGCGGCAGCGTCGCGATCCGGCGTCCCTGCGCTGGCTACTGCCACCTTCAGACCGGTCGCTGGGCCGGTGGCGGCGGTCGTCGGCGATGCGGGCACGCTGGCATCTCTCGACCTCGACACGGCTGACGTGGACACCCGTCACGGCCCGGTTGCCGCGCGCGCCGACGACGCTCTCCAGCATCTGGTGCGTCATCAACTGGAATTGCTGGTCACACCGACGTTGCGCTGGGAGGGGGACGTCTGGTCGGGACTGTTCATGGCACTCGCCCTGCACATGCCCGCGGGTCTGGAGGAGCGTGATTCCCGGCAGGGTGACGGTTCTCAGCAAGGCGAGGAAGAGCTGGTCTGGCACAGCGAGATGACCCTGCGCCTGCGGCGGCTCGGGGAGTTGGATGTACAACTGCGACTCCGTGACCGAGCGGTGTCGCTCGAGATACGCGCTGACGATGCCGCGACGCTGGACTCCCTACAGAGCGGCAAGGCGGAGTTCGAGTCACGGTTGCGCCGCTGCGGCCTCGACGAGGTGCGTGTCGATGTGCTGCCCGCCGTTGCATCGCGTGACGAGGCAGCGGTGGACGAGAACCGGGAGCGCCACTCATGAAGGATCACAGGTCGATGGATTCCCGCCGCCAGGCGGTGGCCTTGGCTTACCAGGAGGGCGACAAGGCACCGCAGGTCGTCGCCAAGGGGTACGGCGAGCTGGCCGAGCGGATCGTTGCCGAGGCGCGTCGCCAGGGAATCTTCGTCCACGATGCGCCCGAACTGGTGGGGCTTTTGATGCAGGTGGATCTCGATGCACGGATTCCACCGATGCTCTATCAGGTCGTCGCCGAACTGCTGGTCTGGGTTTACGGCCTGGAGCAGCAGGCCGAGGACGGCCCGGCCTCGGCGAATCGTTGAACCCTGCCTGCGGTTTTTAACGAAGTCATTTCACGCCACGTCGCTTCTTTTCATGGGTTAACCCGTCGCAGGTTCGAAAAATCTTTGACGACATGGGGTTAACATTTCATTACTGATGTGGATCAGGTTTTCTGCGTCGCGTCTGAGTTTTCTGAACCGGCAGGTTGAAGTTCGTCATAAAAACGCCTCACAATTAGGGTACATTATAAGTGACGAGCACCCCGGTATCCGGAGGCTCGATAAAAAGCCGGACGGCCTTGTACTGTCCAGCATACGCAACGCAGGGAATGTCAATGACGATGCCTATCGATAGTCTCCTGAGTGATATTCAGGACACCAATCTGTCTTATCTGTTGCTGGTCCAGCGGCTGATCAACGAGGACCGCCCCACCGCCATGTTTCGCCTCAAGTTGAGCGATGAAATGGCGGATCTGCTGGCGTCTCTCTCGGTCAAGCAGCTCAGCCAGCTGGCACGCTCCAATCAACTGCTTTGCCGGCTTTGCTTCGACGAGCCGGAGCAACTGACGAAACTCATCGAGGATCCTCGCGACCAGGGACTGGGTCAGATACATGCGGCACTGCTGATGGCTTCGGCCGCGGAGTCGCGTTCTGATTCGTCCACCAACGGCCGGAGGTAATCCATGGCTGACAAGAGCCTGGTCACCGAGATGCAGCAGGTGCAGATGGCCATCGAGTTGATCGAACTCGGGGCGCGTCTGCAAGTTCTGGAAACCGAAACCGATCTGAGTCGGGCGCGCCTGATCAAGCTTTACAAGGAGGTGCGCGGCATGTCGCCCCCCAAGGGGATGCTGCCGTTCTCGACCGACTGGTTCATCACCTGGCTGCCGAACATCCATTCGTCGCTGTTCTACAACATCTATCAGCGTCTGCTCGACGACTACGGCTGCGAGCGCATGACGGCCTTCGTCCGCGCCTTCAAGCTCTACCTCGAGCAGATCTCGCTGGAAGCCGATGCCGAGCCGGTGCTGGGCCTGACGCGGGCCTGGACGCTGGTGCGCTTCTTCGAGAGCGAGCTTCTCGAACTCTGCGAATGTACCAGTTGCCACGGCCGGTACGTCGTTCACGCCCACACGCCGTCGCGGGATTTCGTCTGCGGCATCTGTCAGCCGCCCTCGCGTGCCGGCAAGACGCGCAAGCGTCGTGAAGCCGCCAGTCAGGCCCGCCAACAACAGGCCTCGGGCAGTGCTCCCGCCCTGGTGGAGGTCGCTTCGGCGCGCCGCCAAGCCTGACGAGAAGTTTTCAGCCATTCCCCTCAAGCCGCCGGGGCCTCTGCCGATATCGGGTTAGAGGCCCCGTTTCATTTCAGGCGAAGGAATTCAATGTGCTCATCCCCCTAGGCTATCTGATCGTTATCGGGTCCGTGTTTGGCGGCTACATGATGGTGGGCGGCCATCTCGGCGCACTCTATCAGCCGGCTGAGCTGGTGATGATTGGCGGTGCCGCGGTCGGCGCCTTCATTGCCAACAACAACGGCAAGGCCATCAAGTCGACGCTCAAGAGCTTCTCGAAACTCAAGCGCACCACCAAGTACAACAAGGCGATGTACATGGAACTGCTGGCGCTTCAGTACAAGCTGCTCTCCAAGGCGCGCCGTGATGGCATGCTGGCGATCGAACGCGACATCGACGAGCCCCAGAACAGTGCCCTGTTCGCCGATTATCCGAAGATCCTCGCCGATCCGATGATCATGGCGTTCCTGACCGACTATCTGCGCCTGATGGTCAGCGGCAACATGGATCCGTTCGAGATCGATGCGCTGATGGAGCACGAGATCGAGACCTTCCAGCACGAAGCGGAAGTCCCGTCTCACGCCCTGCACGCGGTCGGTGACGGCCTGCCGGCCTTCGGCATCGTCGCCGCTGTCATGGGCGTGGTGCATGCCCTGGGGTCCGCCGATCAAGGGGCGGGCGAGATGGGCATCCTGATCGCCCACGCCCTGGTGGGGACCTTCCTGGGGATCCTGCTCGCCTACGGCTTCGTCAACCCGGTGGCCGGGCGCATCATGCACCAGGTCACCGAGGCGGTGAAGATGCTGCAGTGCATCCGCGTGACCCTGATGGCCAGCCTCAATGGCTATGCGCCGCAACTGGCCGTGGAGTTCGGCCGCAAGGCCCTGTTCACGGCCGAGCGACCGACGTTCAATGAGCTCGAGGATCACGTGCGTTCGACCAAGAGTTCGACGGGTGGTTCATGAGCGACCATCGGCCCATCATCGTCAAGCGCAAGAAGGTCAAGGCTGCCGGTCATCATGGCGGCGCCTGGAAGATCGCCTACGCCGATTTCATGACCGCCCTGATGGCGCTGTTCCTGGTGCTGTGGATTCTCTCCACGGCGAGCAAGTCCGAGCTGCACAGCATCGCCGAATACTTTCGTACCCCCTTACCGGTGGCCATGGCAGGCGGCGACAAGAGTAGCGCCAGCACCAGCGCCATCCCCGGTGGCGGGCCCGACCCGACGCACAGCGACGGCGAGCGTCAGCGCATCGACGAACGTCTCCAGACCCGTCCCAGCGACGAACAGCGTCGCCTGCTGGGTCTCGAGAAGCGTATCGAATCGGTGATCGAGAAAGAGCCGCGCCTGCGCGATCTGCGCTCGCAACTGCGCATGGAGCTGACCCCGGAAGGGCTGCGTATCCAGATCGTCGATTCCGAGAAGCGACCGATGTTCGAACTCGGCAGCGACAAGGTCGAGCCCTACATGCATGACATCCTGCAGGCGATCGCTCCGGCACTCAACGAACTCCCCAATCGCATCAGCCTCAGTGGGCATACCGATGACATCCCGTATGTCGGTGGCGAGAAGGGCTACAGCAACTGGGAACTCTCGGCGGATCGGGCCAATGCCTCGCGGCGTGAGCTGGTGGCCGGCGGCCTGGATGCGGACAAGCTGCTGCGCGTGGCGGGCATGGGTTCACGGGTACCACTCAATCCCGACGATCCGGGCGATCCGGTCAATCGGCGAATCAGTATCGTCGTGCTCGACAAGCACACCGCCGACGTGATTCAGAATCAGAGTGGCTTCGAGTCCGTGAAACCGCCGCAGCCCGGCAAGTCGCTGTTGCCCGAAGAAATGCAAACCGAGTCTGTTACGAACCCGGCGTTGCCGGCCGCTGATGCCGAGCGCAATGCCCCTTGACCCGAGTGGATTAGAACATGGATATCACCGATTTCTATGACACCTTTTTCGAGGAGGCCGAGGAGCTTCTGGGTGACATGGAGCGCCACCTGCTCGATCTGGATGTCGATGACCCCGACCCGGAGCAGCTCAATGCCATCTTCCGAGCGGCGCACTCCATCAAGGGCGGGGCCGGGACGTTCGGTTTTGTCGTTCTGCAGGAAACGACCCACATCCTCGAGAACCTGCTGGATCACACCCGTCGCGGCGAACTCACCTTGCGTCGCGATATCGTCGATACCTTTCTGGAAGCGAAGGATATGTTGCATGACCAACTGGACGCCTATCGCAACGGCGCCGAGCCGGACCCGGAGGCCTTCGAGCGCATTTGCCGCACCCTGAAGCAACTCGCCCTCGATGAGCTGGGCAAGTCGATGGGTGGCGACACGGCCGCACCGGCCCCCGCCGCGCCCCCCAAGGCCGAGCCCGAACCCGCACCGGCCCCCACCGCCGATGAGCCCGTGGCCGAGGCCGGTGAGAGTGGCGGAGACGCCGGCGAGCGACGTCTGTGCATCTCGTTGCTCGATGTCGGTGACAAGGACCGCCAGCTGCTCGTCGAAGAGTTGGGCCAGCTTGGCGAGATCGCCAGCCAGAGCGGTGATGCCAAGCGCTACGACGTGCATCTGTCCACCGGCGTCAGCAACGACGACATCGAAGCGGTGATGTGCTTCATCGTCGAGCCCGAACAGCTGAAAATCGTCGACGAGGGCAGCGCCGGTTCTCCGGCGGCCGCCACTGAGTCGTCAGACGCGTCCACGGCCTCGGCGCCTGCCGAGCCGGCGGCCGGGGACAAGACGGCCGCCGAAGACGCCCCTGCCGCGTCGGCCCCGGAGAGCGGCGCTGTCAAGGCGTCCGACAAGCCGGCCAAGGCCGCGGCGAAGCCGGCCGCCAAGCCGAAGGGTGGCGGCGCCGAGTCGAGTTCGATTCGCGTGCCGGTGGACAAGGTCGACCAGATCATCAACCTGGTCGGCGAGTTGATCATCACCCAGGCGATGCTCGATCAGACGGCGAGCGAGATCGACGGCGTGACCCACAGCTCGCTGCACAACGGCCTCAATCTGCTCCAGCGCAACGCCCGTGATCTGCAGGAAGCGGTGATGTCGATCCGCATGATGCCCATGGACTACGTGTTCAGCCGCTTTCCGCGTCTGGTCCGCGACCTGGCGGCCAAGCTCAACAAGGAGATCGAGCTGGTCACCGAGGGCAAGTCCACCGAGCTCGACAAGAGTCTCATCGAGCGAATCATCGACCCGCTCACGCACCTGGTGCGCAACAGTCTCGACCACGGGATCGAGCTGCCCGATGCCCGCGAGACGGTCGGCAAGCCGCGTGTCGGCAGGCTGACGCTCTCGGCACAGCATCAGGGCGGCAACATCCTCATCGAGGTGATCGACGACGGTGCCGGGCTCTCGCGCGAGAAGATCCTCGCCAAGGCCGAGAAGAACGGTCTGTCGGTCTCCGACAGCATGAGCGACGACGAGGTCTGGCAGTTGATCTTCGCGCCCGGGTTCTCCACCGCCGAGCAGGTCAGTGACGTCTCCGGGCGTGGCGTGGGCATGGACGTGGTCAAGCGCAACATCCAGTCGATGGGCGGCCACGTCGAGATCATGTCCCGTTACGGTCAGGGCACCACGACACGGATCGTCCTGCCGCTGACACTGGCGATTCTCGACGGCATGTCGATCAAGGTCGGCGAGGAGGTCTTCATCCTGCCGCTGGGTGCGGTTCTCGAGTCCCTGCAGCCCTCGCGCGACGACCTCTACTCGATGGCCGGCGACGATCTGCTGCTCAAGGTGCGCGACGAGTACCTGCCGGTGATCGCCCTGCATCATGTGCTGGACGTCGCCGAGGCGCGCACCGAGCTGACCGAGTGCATCGTGGTGATCGTCCAGGGCGAAGGCCGTCGTTATGCGCTGGTCGTCGACGATCTCATCGGTCAGCAACAGGTCGTGGTCAAGAACCTCGAAACGAATTACCGCAAGGTCCCGGGGATTTCCGCGGCGACCATTCTTGGTGATGGCAGTGTCGCGCTGATTCTCGATATCGCCGATCTGCATCGCTTGAGCCGGCGCAAATCAGGCAAGCGCGCGGCCGTGTCAACCCCGTCCGCCCAGGAGGTGCTTCCTTCATGACAACGACTACCGTGCCCCAGACACCCACCGCCGTCGACAAGGCCCAGGCGGCCACCGACGTGCACAGCCAGGAATTCCTGGTGTTCTCGCTGGGTAGCGAGGAATACGCCGTGGACATTCTCAAGGTCCAGGAAATTCGCGGCTACGAGAACGTCACGCGCATCGCCAACGCGCCCGACTTCATCAAGGGGGTCACCAACCTGCGCGGGGTGATCGTGCCGATCGTCGACCTGCGCATCAAGTTCCACCTGGAGAACGTCGAGTACGGCGGCCAGACGGTGGTCATCGTGGTCAACGTCGGCGAGCGCATCGTGGGGATCGTCGTCGACGGGGTGTCCGACGTCATGACCCTGTCCCCCGAGCAGATCAAGCCGGCGCCGGAGTTCGGCGTGACGCTGTCGTCGGACTACCTGAGCGGTCTCGGCAGCCTCGAGGACCGGATGCTGGTTCTGGTCGACATCGACAAGCTGCTGACCAGCGAAGAGATGGCGCTGGTGGACAGCAGTACTGCCAAGAAGTAACGCCGGGGCGCCGCCCTCGCCATGGCCGTGACGGATCCGTCACGGCCTTTTTTGTATCTGGCGGCGTCCGGCACGGCATCGGCCGAGCGCTAATCGGGACTCAAGAACCCGCGCGGCTTGCCGATATCCTTCAGTGGCACCCGACGGGCGCGAATTCATCGATAACGCCGCGTAGGGCCGACGAGACCATGAGGCGGCCCGAGCGCGATAAAAAAGAGCGACAGACACCGCCGTCGGGATCGATTCCAGGTTTCTGGTGCAAGGGGGCAATGTGAAACGATTCAATGACATGACCGTCAAGACCAGTTGGATGCTGGTCCTGGTGGTGTTCACGGCATTGCTGGTCGGGGTGAGTGCCCTGGGCTGGTATGCCGTTCACTACAGCCAGCAGGCATTGGGTACGCTCAATCAGGTCAATGTCGAACAGCAAGCGACGCTGAATCGGGCCAATACGCAACTGCTCAACCTGCGACTCGCGATTCAGAATCAGTATGCCAGCCTGACCGGTTCGACGTGGGGCAACGATAGTGGCGATGCTGCCGACCTGGCTCAACAGCTCGAGTCCCTGCAGAAGACCTTTGCCGAGTTTCACGCCATTCCCGTCGAGGCGAAGTACCAGGGGCTGATCGGCGAGGTCGAGTCGCGTTTCCAGCGTCTGATCGAGGAAGGCCTGGCGCCCCAGGTCAAAGCGCTTCAGGACACTGATCTGGCCGCCTACAGCGAGGCGACCCAGTCGGTCCAGGCGCTCAACGATGCCTTCTATGACAGTGCCACCGACTTCTTCGTCACCGCCGAGAACGACGGCCATACGCTCTTCGACGATTTCGAGGGCATGGCGCTGATGCTCAAGATGGCCATCGGCGCGGCACTGGTCGCGGCACTGATCATGATCCTGGTCGTGCTGTGGGGTATCACCCGCAACGTCATTCAGCCGTTGGGGCGTGTCGTCGAGCACTTCGAGCGCCTGGCCGCGGGCGATCTGTCCGCCGACATCGAACGGCGCGGCGACAACGAGATCGGCAAGCTGTTTGCCGCCCTGCGGCGTACCCAGGAGGGGCTGTCGCGGACGGTGGGCAGTGTGCGGCGCAGCAGTCAGGCCATCTACCGTGATTCCCAGAGCATCGCCAACGGCAACAACGACCTGTCCTCGCGCACCGAGCAGCAGGCATCGTCCCTGGCCGAAACGGCCTCGAGCATGGAGCAGTTGACCTCGACCGTCGATCAGAACGCCGACAATGCCCGCCAGGCCAGCCAACTCGCCGAGAGTGCCGCGCAGACCGCCGAACGCGGCGGCAATGTGGTCGGCGAGGTGGTCGAAACCATGCGCGACATCAGCAGCAGCTCGCACAAGGTCGTCGACATCATCGACGTGATCGACTCGATCGCCTTCCAGACCAACATCCTGGCGCTCAACGCCTCGGTGGAGGCGGCGCGCGCCGGTGAGCAGGGCCGCGGTTTCGCCGTGGTGGCCGGCGAGGTGCGCAACCTGGCCAGTCGCAGCGCCGATGCTGCCAAGGAGATCCGCGATCTGATCGAGGCTTCGGTCTCGCGGGTCGACGCCGGCTCCCGGCTGGTCGATCAGGCCGGCTCCACCATGAGCGATATCGTCGCCTCGGTGCAGCGGGTCAACGACATCATGGACGAGATCGCCGCGGCCTCCCAGGAACAGAGCAACGGCATCGGCCAGACCAATCAGGCCATCAGCCAAATGGATCAGGTCACCCAGCAGAACGCCAGCCTGGTGCAGGAATCGGCGCTCGCCGCCAACGCCCTGGCCCGCGAAGCCGAGGTGCTGAGGGAGTCGGTCGCCCAGTTCCGCCTGGCCGCGGGCCAGGACGATGGCGAGGCCATCGCGCATCAGCCGGCAGCAGGGCGCGCGCGCCAGTCATCGACGAAAACCACGGCGGCATTGCCGAGCCGCAAGCCCGATGGCGAGACGACGCGCGAGAGCAACGAAGCCGAGTGGGAAACGTTCTGATCGGGGAGCCACCCGGTCATGCCGCGCCGCCCCGGCAAATCCTGGCGGCACAGAGTGCGATGAGGGCTGGGGGCCGCGAGGCCCGGCCACCACCACTCAGGACATAACGAAAAACGAGTACGCGAAAGCACTCAGTGGGGAACCAAGACATGCGCGACAACCAGCCCGTCACCCAGCGTGAATACCCTCTCAACGACGAGCATTACCTGATTACGCGGACGGACCTCAAGGGGCGGATCACCTATGCCAACCCGGCCTTCGTCGAGGTCAGTGGCTTCAGCCGGGACGAACTGATCGGTGCGCCGCACAGCCTCGTTCGCCACCCGGACATGCCCGAGGCGGCCTTCGCCAACCTCTGGGAGACGCTCGAGGCCGGTGAATCCTGGCAGGGGCTGGTCAAGAACCGGCGCAAGAACGGCGATCACTACTGGGTCGAAGCCAGCGTGACGCCGATCTACGAGAACGGCGAGGTCCAGGGCTACGCGTCGGTCAGGGTGCAGGCCGACGGCGAAGCGGTCCGGCGCGCCGAGCGCATCTATGCCCAGATGCGTGCCGGCCAGGCGAAGAAGGTGCGTCTCGAGCGGGGGCAGATCGTGCGTCGCGGCCTGTGGGCACGCCTGCGTCGCATGCGTTTGCGTTCGTTGCAGGGCCGGATGATCGGGATGGTCGTGCTGTCGCTGGTGCTGTTGGGGATCAGTGGCGGCATGGGCCTGTATGGGGTCAACGAGGCCGGCGAACGCACTCAGGCCTTGCAGCGCGATGGGCTCGAGGACGTCGCGCGCCTGCAGCAGATCGGCCAGTTGGCGACCCGGGGCTATCAGATCCTGTCCAACAACGAGCGCATGACGTTGATGGATCAGCGTCTCGACTACGCCAAGCGGCTTCAGGAGCTCAGCGCACGCATCGATGACACCTGGACGGCGTACAGTGCCCGAGCGGTCAACGATACCGCGGAGGCGCGCGCCTTTGGCGAGCAGCTCGAAGCCTACCTGAAGCAGGGGCTGGGCAGCATCGCCGAGGCGTTTTCCGGCGACGAGGCCTTCGATGCCTTCGTGGCGCTGCGCGACCACCTGGGGGACCTTCAGAAGCAGGGCGCGGCGCTGTCGACCAGTGTCAACCAGCTGATCGAGGCGAAGCAGGCCGATGCCCGGGAACTGGCCGCCACGGCGCAGGCGCAGCGTGATCAGACGATGATCGTGCAGAGCGTGTTGCTGGCGATCGGCCTGGTGCTGCTGGTGCTCATGGGCGCGGTGAGCGTGCGCGCGCTTCGCCGGCCGATCAAGGAATCCCAGCAGTTCACCCTGCAGATTTCGGCGGGCAACCTGGGTTCCACCATGCCCAGCCGGCGCAACGACGAACTCGGCGATCTGATGCTGTCGCTCGACGCGATGCGCAAGAGCCTGGGCAGCATCGTCAAGGACGTCGACCAGAGCGTGTCGGTGGTGCGTCCGGCCTCGCGGGACATCGCGGCAGGCAACGAGGATCTGTCGTCGCGCACCGAACAGCAGGCCGCCTCGCTCGAAGAAACCGCCTCGAGCATGGAGCAGATCACTGCCACGGTGAAGCAGAACGCCGCCAATGCCCGTGAAGCCAGCAATCTGGCCGGCAACGCGGTCGGCTCGGTCCGCGAGAGCGGCGAGGTGATGGGCCAGGTGGTCGACACCATGGGCCGGATCACCGACAGCTCGCGCAAGGTCTCCGAGATCATCGGCGTGATCGACTCGATCGCCTTCCAGACCAACATCCTGGCGCTCAACGCCTCGGTGGAGGCGGCGCGGGCCGGCGAGCAGGGTCGGGGCTTCGCGGTGGTCGCCGGCGAGGTACGCAACCTGGCCAGCCGCAGTGCCGAGGCCGCCAAGGAGATCCGCGCGCTGATCGACGGTTCGGCCCAGGAGATCGACGGCGGGGCGGAACTGGTCAAGCGCGCCGAGGCGTCGATCGAGAGCGTGGTCGGCGCGGTGACCAAGGTCAACGACATCATGGGCGAGATCGCCTCGGCCTCCGACGAGCAGACTCGCGGCATCGAGCAGATCAACCAGGCGGTGGCGCAGATGGACGAGGTCACCCAGCAGAACTCGGAGCGGGTCCAGACCTCGGCGCGGGCCGCCAGGCAGCTCGACGAGCAGGTGGTGCGTCTGGCCGAGGCGATGGCGGTACTGCGCCTGCGGGGCAGCGGCAAGGAGAGCGTCGATCGTCAGGCCCGCTTCCAGGCCGCCGCGGCACGCCGTCAGGCCGGCGGCGGAGCACCGGCCCTGGGGCGTGACTCCGCCCGTCAGAAGTCGGCACCGCGCGCGCTCGCGGCGGACGGTGGCAACGATTGGGAAGCGTTCTAGGACGCGCGAACAACACAATAAGCCTATTGACGGCCAACACCAGGGGAAACGATGACATGCGAGACAATCAGCCGGTCACACAGCGTGAATATCCGCTCGACGACGAGCACTATCTGATTTCCCGTACCGACCTCAAGGGGCGGATCACCTATGCCAACCCCGCCTTCGTCGAGGTCAGCGGCTTCTCGCGGGAGGAGCTGATCGGCGCCCCGCATAGCATCGTCCGCCACCCGGACATGCCCGAGGCGGCGTTCGCCAACCTCTGGGAAACGCTGGAGGCCGGCGAACCCTGGCGCGGGCTGGTCAAGAACCGTTGCAAGAACGGCGATCACTACTGGGTGGATGCCAGCGTGACGCCGATCTACGAAGAGGGTGAGCTCCAGGGTTACGCCTCGGTGCGGGTCAAGGCCGACCCCGAGGCCTGTCGGCAGGCCGAACAGGTCTACGCTCAACTGCGTGCCGGCAAGGCTCGGGGCGTGCGACTGGCGCAGGGCAGGATCGTTCGCCGCGGGCTGTGGGCGCGGTTGCGACGCCTGCGCCTGCGCACCCTGCAGGGTCGCATGGCGTCGATGATCGGCCTGGCCCTGGTGCTGCTGGTCGCCGGGAGCGGGCTGGGTATCTACGGCCTGCAGGCCTCGTCCGAGCGGCTGCATGACGTCAACAGCAATGGCCTCAAGGACGTCGCGCGTCTGCAGCAGATCGATCAATTGATGGGCCGGGGGCGCGATCTGGTCGCCGACCCGGTCAGCAATCCGATGTCCGGCGACCTCGACAAGGTCACCCAGCAGGTCAAGACGATCGATACCGATCTCGATCGCCTGTGGGGAGAATTCATGGACCGCGGCGTCAACCATTCCGAGGCGGCGCAGTCCTTCGGCGACGGTCTGGCCACCTACCGCAAGGCGCTGGACCAGGTCATCGAGAGTCTCAACAACGGGGACTTCTATCAGGCCTACACCGCTTACAACGAGACCCTTTTGACCGAAGGCGAAAAGCTCAGCGGGGTACTCAACCAACTGGTTTCCAACAAGCAGGCTCAGGCCGAGGCGCTGGTCGAACAGGCCGAGGCCGAGAAACAGCGGATTCTCATGGCGCAGCTCGGTCTGATCGCGCTGGGCCTGGTGCTGCTGGTGATCATGGGCGTGGCGAGCATGCGCGCGATTCGCCGGCCGATCAAGGAATCCAAGCAGTTCACCCTGCAGATTTCGGCGGGCAACCTGGGGGCCACCATGCCCAGTCGGCGCAACGACGAGATCGGCGAGCTGATGGCGGCCCTCGACGTGATGCGCAAGAGCCTGGGCAGCATCGTCAAGGACGTCGATCACAGCGTGTCGATGGTGCGTCCGGCCTCGCGGGACATCGCGTCGGGTAACGAGGATCTGTCGTCGCGCACCGAGCAGCAGGCGTCGTCGCTGGCCGAGACGGCCTCGAGCATGGAGCAGATGACCGCCACGGTGAAGCAGAACGCCGCCAACGCCCGTGAAGCCAGCAGCCTGGCCGGCAATGCGGTCGGCTCGGTCCGCGAGAGCGGCGAGGTGATGGGCCAGGTGGTCGACACCATGGGGCGGATCACCGACAGCTCGCGCAAGGTCTCCGAGATCATCGGCGTGATCGACTCGATCGCCTTCCAGACCAACATCCTGGCGCTCAACGCCTCGGTGGAGGCGGCGCGGGCCGGCGAGCAGGGTCGGGGCTTCGCGGTGGTCGCCGGCGAGGTACGCAACCTGGCCAGCCGCAGTGCCGAGGCCGCCAAGGAGATCCGCGCGCTGATCGACGGTTCGGCCCAGGAGATCGACGGCGGGGCGGAACTGGTCAAGCGCGCCGAGGCGTCGATCGAGAGCGTGGTCGGCGCGGTGACCAAGGTCAACGACATCATGGGCGAGATCGCCTCGGCCTCCGACGAGCAGACCAGCGGCATCGAGCAGGTCAACCAGGCGGTGGCGCAGATGGACGAGGTCACCCAGCAGAACGCCGAGCGGGTCCAGACCTCGGCGCGGGCCGCCCAGCAGCTCGACGAGCAGGTGGCCTACCTGGCCAACGCCATCGCCGTGCTGCGCCTGAGCGGCAGCGGCAAGGAGAACGTCGACCGCCAGACGCGCTTCCGGGCCGCCGCGGCACGCCGTCAGTCCGACAGCGAAACGCCGGCACTGGACCGACCCAGGACCGAGCGGCAGGACCCTGCCGCCGAAACCGCGAGTGAGAGCGAATGGGAAACCTTCTGAACACGCCCCCGGGGCCTGCCGACGCCGCAGGCACGGCGGCCCGCTCGGGCGGCACCCCGCTCGAGCGTGACCTGACCATGACCGATGGCGATTTCGAGCGCGTGCGCAAGCTGATCTATCAGCGGGCGGGTATCGTGCTTGCCGAGCACAAGCGGGAAATGGTCTACAGCCGTCTCGCCCGGCGTCTGCGGTTGCACAAGATGACCCACTTCTCGGAATACCTGGCGCGGCTCGAGCGTCAGCCCGATGCCAAGGAGTGGGAGGCATTCACCAACGCGCTGACCACCAACCTCACGGCATTCTTCCGCGAGGCGCACCACTTCCCGTTGCTGGCCGATCATCTCAGCGGCCGCAGTGGTCCGGTGCGTATCTGGTGTGCCGCGGCCTCGACCGGCGAGGAGCCCTATTCGATCGCCATGACCCTCAGCGAGGTGCTGGGGGCCAAGGCCCGCGAGTCACGGGTGGTCGCCACCGATATCGACACCGATGCCCTCAACCGTGCACGGGAGGCGGTCTATCCGCTGGAGCAGGTTCTCAAGCTCAGCGAAGAGCGACGCAAGCGCTTTTTCCTGCGCGGGGGCGGCACGCGAGCCGGTCTGGCGAGAATTCGTCCCGAACTCACGGCGATGGTCGAGTTTCGTCAGCTCAATCTGCTGGCGCCGTCCTGGCCCCTGGACGGACCCTTCGATGCGATCTTCTGCCGTAACGTGATGATCTATTTCGACAAGACGACCCAGGCCAAGATTCTCGATCGCTTCGTGCCGCTGCTCAAGCCCGATGGTCTGCTGTTTGCCGGCCATTCCGAGAACTTTTCCTATATCAGTCAGGCGTTTCGACTGCGCGGTCAGACCGTCTACGAACTGGCCGGCGCACCCTCAAGTCGTGCGTCAGGCCGCCGATAGAGAACATGACTGCCCGGCCGAGCATCAATCGTGACGGCTGGGCACAGGAAAGGAGAACCCCTCTTGAGTGGCCCGAAGATCAAGGTGTTGTGTGTCGACGACTCGGCGCTGATCCGTGACCTGATGAGCGAGATCATCAACTCGCACCCCGATATGGAAGTCGTGGCGACGGCGCCCGACCCGCTCGTGGCACGCGATCTCATCAAGCGCACCAATCCCGACGTGCTGACCCTCGACGTCGAGATGCCGCGCATGGACGGCATCGACTTTCTCGAGCGGCTGATGCGCCTGCGGCCGATGCCGGTACTGATGGTGTCGTCGCTCACCCAGGCCGGCTCCGAGGTCACCCTGCGGGCGCTCGAGCTGGGCGCCGTGGACTTCATTGCCAAGCCACAGCTGGGGATCCGCAGCGGGATGCTCGACTACGGCGAGATGATCGCCGACAAGATTCGTGCCGCCGCCCGTTCGCGCCCGCGTGCCGCGCCGCGCACGCCGCCGGCCCCCGCCGCGCCGCTCAAGGCGCCGCTGATTTCCAGCGAGAAGCTGATCATCATCGGGGCCTCCACCGGCGGTACCGAGGCGATCCGCAACGTCCTCGAGCCGCTGCCGGCCAACACCCCGGCCATTCTGATCACCCAGCACATGCCGGGCGGTTTCACGCGGTCCTTCGCCGAGCGACTCGACCGTATCTGCCGGATCAGCGTCAAGGAAGCCGAGGACGGCGAACGGGTTCTGCCGGGACATGCCTACATCGCGCCCGGCGATCGTCACCTGAAGCTGGCCCGCAGCGGCGCCAATTACGTGGTCCGCCTCGACGATGGCGACCCGGTCAACCGGCATCGCCCCTCGGTGGACGTGCTGTTCCATTCGGCGGCGCAGAACGCCGGGCGCAACGCGATCGGCGTGATCCTCACCGGGATGGGCAAGGACGGTGCCGCCGGACTGCTGGAAATGCGCCAGGCCGGCGCGCATACCCTGGCGCAGACCGAGGCGACCTGCGTGGTCTATGGCATGCCCCGGGAAGCCGTGGCCCTGGGGGGCGCGGTGGAAAGTGTCGACCTCGATCAGATGGCGGCACGCATCATGAATCAGGTCGCCGCGTCGGGCCGCGCCCAGCGGGTCTGAACCGCCATTATTCCAAGTAAAGCAGGGAGACCGCATTGTGAAGCGCCTACTGGGCAATATTTCCATCAGTGCCTTGCTGACGTCGGTGTTGGTGTGTGTCGGGCTCTTCTTCCTCATCCTGGAAGGGCTGTCGTATACCGCCAACCGGAGTGCCGAGGCATCGATCGATACCGTCAACCGGATCAACGTCAAGCAACTGAGTGAAATCTCCCGCGCCGACGTGCTCAAGCTGCGAGCCAACCTCGCCCTGGAAGGCGCGTCGAACGCCCTGTATCTGGGCAAGACGGAGCGCGCCGCCACCCAGGTGGCCAAGGCCGGCGATCTGCTCGAGCGTTCCCGTGCTCGCTTCGAGACGTTCAAGGCCCAGCCCAAGACAGAGCAGGGGCGTGAACTCAGCGCGGCCGTCGTCGACAACTTCGGCAGCGTCCTGGATATTCTGGACAAGCAGCGTCAGGCACTCGCCGACGGTGACGTGACGACCTATCGCGACCTCAAGACACGCCTCGACACCTACGATACGCCGCTCAACACGGCGATGACCGACTTCGTGCATTATGCCAACGCGCGCGGTGAGGACTTGATGACCGCCTACCATGATCAGGTGCGTCTGTTCGAGATCATCGGCGTGGTCATCGTGGTTCTCGCCCTGCTGATGCTGGTCGCGGTGCGCTTCGGTCTGTCGCGGATGGTCGTGCGTCCGCTCGAGGCGGCGGTCGAGCACTTCCAGGCGATCGCCAATGCCGATCTGTCCCGTGACATCCGGGTGTCGAGCAACAACGAGATCGGCCAGCTGTTCGCCGCCATGCGCGAGATGCAGCAGGGGCTGGCGACGACCGTTCGCACGGTGCGCGAGGGCAGCGGCTCCATTCATACCGGCACCCGCGAGATCGCCGGCGGCAATGCCGATCTGTCGTCGCGTACCGAGCAGCAGGCGGCTTCGATCGCGGAAACCGCCGCCAGCATGGAAGAACTGACCGCCACGGTGAAGCAGAACGCCGACAACGCCCGCCAGGCCAGCACCCTCGCCAACGATGCCTCGACGACCGCGGGACATGGCGGCGAGGTGGTCGATCGGGTGATCGACACCATGCAGGGTATCTCGACGAGTTCGCGCCAGATCGCCGACATCACCGGCGTGATCGACTCGATCGCCTTCCAGACCAACATCCTGGCGCTCAATGCGTCGGTGGAGGCGGCACGGGCCGGCGAGCAGGGCCGCGGCTTCGCGGTGGTCGCCGGCGAGGTACGCAACCTGGCCAGCCGCAGCGCCACCGCCGCCAAGGAGATCCGGGAACTGATCGACAACTCCGTCGCCCAGGTCGAGCAGGGGTCGACGCTGGTCGAGGAGGCCGGCGACACGATGCGCGAGGTGGTCGCCTCGGTGAAGCGTGTCACCGACATCATGGACGAGATATCCGCCGCCTCGCAGGAGCAGAGCGACGGCATCGACCAGGTCAGCCAGGCCGTGACGCAGATGGACGAGGTCACCCAGCAGAATTCGGCGCTGGTTCAGCAGGCCTCGGCGGCCGCCGCTTCGCTGGAGGAGCAGGCCACCCGCCTCGAACAGGCCGTTGCACTGTTCCGTCTGGCCAACGCCGGCCCGACGCCGGCCGGCGCCGCGCAGTCCGCCGCGTTGCCGCGTTCGTCGGCGACGAGCGAAACCGCTCAGACGGCCACCCCACGAATCGACTCACGTTCCGCGGTATCCGCCGAGAACGACTG
Organism: Modicisalibacter sp. MOD 31.J; assembly: GCF_020147985.1. Lineage (NCBI taxonomy): Bacteria > Pseudomonadati > Pseudomonadota > Gammaproteobacteria > Oceanospirillales > Halomonadaceae > Modicisalibacter > Modicisalibacter sp. MOD 31.J. The sequence continues at coordinate 211,016 of NZ_JAGXFF010000002.1, forward strand.
GGAAGAATTCTGACACAACCCGATATATCCGATTGACGACGAAAGACGAGGAACGACGATGTCCGACAAGAACATGAGCATTCTGGTGGTCGATGACTTTCCCACCATGCGGCGTATCGTGCGCAGCCTGCTCAAGGAACTGGGTTACAACAACGTCGAGGAGGCCGAAGACGGCCAGGACGCGTTGGGCAAGTTGCGCGGCGGCGGTTTCGAATTCGTGGTGTCCGACTGGAACATGCCCAACCTCGACGGCCTCGAGATGCTCAAGCAGATCCGGGCCGATGACGCCCTGAAATCGCTGCCGGTACTGATGGTCACCGCCGAAGCCAAGAAGGAGAACATCATCGCCGCCGCGCAGGCCGGCGCCAATGGTTACGTCGTCAAGCCGTTCACGGCGGCCACCCTGGAAGAAAAGCTCAACAAGATCTTCGAGAAACTGGGCAAATAAGCATAATTGTGAAGGAGGGTGAGCCATGAGTGCTGAAGCACAGCACACCGGAACGCAGGGCGGCGACGATCTGGTCCAGCGAATCGGTCAACTGACTCGCATGCTGCGTGACAGCATGCGCGAACTGGGTCTCGACAAGGAGATCGAAAAGGCCGCGGAAGCGATTCCCGATGCCCGCGATCGTCTCAGCTATGTCGCCTCGATGACCGAGCAGGCCGCCGAGCGGGCGCTCAACGCCATCGACCGCGCCCAGCCGCTGCAGGAAGCGCTCGAGGCCCGGGCGACCGAACTCGATGCCCGCTGGGCGGAGTGGTTCGCCGAGCCCAAGGAGCTCGACGAGGCCAAGGCGCTGGTTCAGGACACGCGCAACTACCTCAGCGATGTCCCGGCACAGACCAAGGCGACCAACGCCGAACTGTTCGAGATCATGATGGCCCAGGATTTCCAGGACCTGACCGGCCAGGTGATCAAGCGCATGATGGACATGGTCCGCGAGATCGAGCATCAACTGGTCCAGGTCCTGCTCGACAGCGTTCCCGACAGCCAGGATCGTCAGGAGCTGCGCCGTTCCATGGAAAACGAGCGCAGCCAGTCGTTGCTCAACGGCCCGCAGATCAAGCCCGAGGGCGAGGACGTGGTCAACAGTCAGGATCAGGTGGACGACCTGCTGGATTCGCTGGGGTTCTAGGGTTTCCGCGTCGCTGGCGGGGTGCCCGGTCAGGGCGACCCGGCCCGCGTACCGGTAGGGGCGCGTCGGTTCCTGCCGGTTTGTGCCCCCTTTGCGCTCCCCTCCGTGTGCGCGACAATCGTGGATTAACGTCCGATTCGTCGCGCTTTTTCGCTGTTCGTCGACAACGCCCCCCGCGCAGAATAAGCCTCGACCGATGTGTGGCCGATGCACGGCGTGGAGATCATGGCCGACGATAGCAGCGACGAAGAAAAGACCGAAGACCCGACACCACGACGCCAGGAAAAGGCGCGTGAAGAGGGCCAGATCGCGCGCTCGCGCGAACTCGCCACCTTCATGATGCTGCTCGCCGGGGTCGGTGGCCTGTGGTCGATGGGCTCGCTGCTCTACGACGACCTGGGCGCGATGATGGAGCAGGCCTTCCTCTTCGACCGCGGCATTGCCTTCGACACCACGCGCATGATGGCCCACCTGTGGGCCCTGGGCACGCATTCCCTGGAAGCCGTGTTGCCGCTGTTTCTGCTGCTCACCGTGGTGGCCGCGGTGTCGCCGGCATTGCTGGGTGGCTGGCTGATTTCCGGCAAGTCGCTCAAGCCCCAGCTCTCCAAGCTCAATCCCGGCAAGGGCCTCAAGCGCATGGTCTCGTCCCAGGCGCTGACCGAACTCGCCAAGGCGATCGCCAAGTCGGTGCTCACGGGCAGCGTCGCGGCAACGTTTCTATGGCTCAAGCGAGGCGAGCTGCTGGCCCTGATGGATCAGCCCGTCGAGCAGGCGCTGTTCCATGCGCTGCGGCTGGCGGCGGTCTGTTGCGGCCTGATCGTGTTGTCCCTGATCGTGGTGGTGTTGATCGACGTGCCTTACCAGCTGTGGAGCCACAACAAGCAGCTGCGCATGACCAAGGACGAGATCAAGAAGGAGCACAAGGAATCCGAGGGCGACCCGCAGATCAAGGGCCGGATCCGCCAGCAGCAGCAGGCCATGGCCCGCGGACGCATGATGAGCAAGTTGCCCGAGGCCGACGTGATCGTCACCAACCCCACGCATTACGCGGTGGCGCTGAGCTACCGCGACGGCGAGATGGGCGCGCCGCGGGTGATCGCCAAGGGCGCCGATGCCGTGGCCGCGCGCATCCGCGAGATCGGCGACGAGCATCGGATCCCGCGCCTCGAGGCGCCGCCGCTGGCGCGAGCGCTGTATCGTCACGTCGATCTCGACCGGGAGATTCCGGTCGCCCTTTACACGGCCGTCGCCGAGGTCATGGCCTGGGCGTTCCGCCTGCATCAGGTCCGTCGCGAGGGCGGTGAGATGCCCGAACCGCCGCGCGATCTGCCCATCCCCGACGATCTGGCGGTCGGCCCTGATGCCGCTTCGTCCCACGAGGAAACGCAATGAGTCTGATGGACACCCTGGGGCGCCAGAGCTGGCTGGGCAACACCCAGATGAAGTTGCTGGCCGGTCCGGTCCTCATCGTCATGATCCTGTCGATGATGATCCTGCCGTTGCCGCCGTTCGCCCTCGACATGTTCTTCACCTTCAACATCGCCATGTCGATCATGGTGCTGCTGGTGAGCATGTTCACCCAGAAGCCGCTGGATTTCGCGGCCTTCCCGGCGGTATTGCTGTTCACCACCTTGCTGCGACTGTCGCTGAACGTGGCCTCGACCCGTGTGGTGCTGATGAACGGCGACGAGGGCGGCGACGCCGCGGGCAAGGTGATCGAGGCGTTCGGCGAGTTCCTGATCGGCGGCAACTTCGCGGTGGGCCTGGTGGTGTTCCTGATCCTGGTGATCATCAACTTCATGGTCATCACCAAGGGCGCCGGGCGTATCGCCGAGGTCGGCGCCCGTTTCACCCTCGACTCCATGCCCGGCAAGCAGATGGCCATCGATGCCGATCTCAACGCCGGGCTGATCGGCGAGGAGGACGCCAAGCAGCGGCGTGCCGAGATCGCCCAGGAATCCGATTTCTACGGCTCGATGGACGGCGCCAGCAAGTTCGTGCGCGGCGATGCCGTGGCCGGGCTGATCATCATGGTGGTCAACCTGATCGGCGGGCTGCTGATCGGCGTGCTGCAGCACGACATGAGCTTCGGCAACGCCGCGCGCACCTATGCGCTGCTGACCATCGGCGACGGCCTGGTGGCCCAGATCCCCGCGCTGGTGATCTCGACGGCGGCGGGTGTCACCGTGTCGCGGGTCAATACCGACCAGGACGTCGGCCAGCAGATGATCTCCCAGTTGTTCAACAACCCCCAGGTGCTGGTGCTCGCCGCCTGCGTGATGGGGCTGCTGGGGCTGGTGCCGGGCATGCCCAACCTGGTCTTCCTGCTGTTCAGCTCGGTGCTGGGGGTACTGGCCTGGTGGATGGTCCGCCACCGCGACAACAAGCTCGCCGAGGAGACGGTCAACCGCGAGCCACCGCCGGCCCCCGAGGCGCCCGAGGCCAGTTGGGACGACGTGCAACTGGTCGATACCCTGGGGCTCGAGGTCGGCCATCGCCTGATCCCGCTGGTCGATCACCGCCAGGATGGGGAACTGCTGGGGCGAATCAAGAGCGTACGCAAGAAGTTCGCCCAAGAGGTCGGCTTCCTGCCGCCGGTGGTGCACATTCGCGACAACCTGGAGCTCGGCCCCAATACCTACGTGATCACCCTCAAGGGGGTCGAGATCGGTCGCGCCGAGGCCTACCCCGGAAAATGGCTGGCGATCGATCCCGGCCAGGTCTCCGGCCACCTGGAGGGCACGCCCACCGAGGACCCGGCCTTCGGTCTACCGGCGGTGTGGATCGACGGCGGCCAGCGCGAACAGGCGCAGGTCTACGGTTATACCGTGGTCGATGCCGGCACCGTGGCGGCCACCCATCTCAACCATCTGCTACATCGCCATGCCGGCGACATGCTGGGTCGCCACGAGGTCCAGCAACTGCTCGACAAGCTCGGCGAGGAGAACAAGGCGCTGGTCGAGGACGTGGTGCCCAAGCTGGTCTCGCTGACCACCCTGCAACGCATCCTGCAGAATCTGCTCGAGGAGGAGGTGTCGATTCGCGACATGCGCACCATTCTCGATACCCTGGCGGAACATGCCACGCCGCAGAGCGATGCCCACGATCTGACCGCGGTGGTCCGCGCGGCGCTGGGCCGGGCGATCACCCAGCAGTGGTTCCCGGGGCAGGGCGAATTGCACGTGATCGGTCTCGATGCCAACCTCGAACAGGTGCTGAGCCAGGCGATGAACGGCGGCGGGGCCATCGAGCCGGGGCTGGCCGATACCCTGATGACCCAGACCGAAGCCGCCGTCTCGCGTCAGGAGGCGCTCGGCGAACCCACGGTGCTGGTCGTTCCGCACGGCTTGCGCGCCTTGCTGGCGCGATTCCTGCGCCGTCGTCTGCGTCATCTCGTGGTGATGTCGCAGGCCGAGATTCCGGATGACCGGACGATTCGAGTCACCACGCTGGTCGGAGGCCGTCAATGAGCGTACAGCGATTCATCGGAGCCAACAGCCGTGACGCCATGCGTCAGGTACGCGCGGCACTGGGCGACGATGCCCTGATCCTGGCCAACCGCCGGGTCGACGAAGGTGTCGAGATCCTGGCCCTGGCCGAGGAGATGCCGCCGACGCCGCCGGCCGAGACCCGCTCGGCACCGCCGGCTCCGGTGCGCCCTTCACCGCCGGCCGGCCGGGGTGGCGAACCGCCCGCGGCTGCCCCGGAACGCGCTCCCGCCGCGCCACGGCCGCCCGAACCGCCGGCCGCCCCCACCGGGGGCGCGCCGGCGGATTTCTCGGCATTCACCGAACGCTTGCTCGGCGAGATGCAGGATCTGCGCTCGCTGCTGGTCGGCCAGGCGGCGGCCCAGGGCAACGGTCAGGAGGACAATCGCCGGCGGCTCAACCGGCGACTGCAGGCTGCCGGCTACGGCAATGCCCTGGCCCGCGAGCTGCTCGATTCGCTGCCCGTGGAACTGATTCACGCCGACGGCAGCGAGGCCCTGGCCTGGCTCGAGCGACAACTCGCCACGCGTCTGGCGGTGCTCGACGACGAGCGGCGCCTGCTCGACGAGGGCGGTGTCTTCGCCCTGCTCGGGCCCACCGGCGTGGGCAAGACCACCACCACCGCCAAGCTGGCGGCGCGCTACGTGATGCGGCACGGGGCCGGCAGCGTGGCGCTGGTCACCACCGACAGCTACCGGATCGGCGCCCATGAACAGTTGCGTATCTATGCGCGCTTGCTGGGGGCCGAGGTCCATGCCCTCGACGCCGAGGCGCCGCTGGGCGAGCTGCTGGAAACGCTCGCCGACAAGCGGTTGGTGATCATCGATACCGTCGGCATGAGCCAGCGCGACCAGCGTCTGGTCGACCAGGTGGCGCGGCTCGGCGGAACGCCGCGCCCGGTGCGACGTCTGCTGTTGCTCAATGCGGCCAGCCACGGCGAGACGCTGGAAGACGTGGTGGTCACCTATCAGCGTGCCTCGCGGGCCGCCGGGGCGCCGCTGTACGGGGCGATTCTCACCAAGGTCGACGAGGCGCCGCGGCTGGGCGCGGTGCTCGACATCGCCATCCGTCACGAGCTGTGCCTGCACTACGTGTCGCACGGCCAGCAGGTCCCCGAGGATCTGCGGCTCGCCGACCGTCAGGCGCTGGTCAGTCGCTCGCTGGCGGTGAACGACGAGGACTCGTCGTTCGTCGGCGAACCGCTGGACTGGCAGCCGGGCCCGTCGGCCCAGCGCTGGCGCGCGTTGTCGCGCAGCCTGCTGGGGCAGGGGCGGACCCTGGCGGCGGTCTTCGACCAGTTGCGCGAGCGCGTCGGCGGCTTTGCCAATCTGGAGACCGCCTGGCCGCTGCTGGGCCTGCCTCTCGATCATCAGCGAGCCAGGGTCGCCGGGCTGATGGCACTGCCGTCGACGTCGTCGACGGCTTTCGTCGAGCCGCCCCGGGGCATCCTCTGGTCGCGCACGGCACCGCTCAAGGGCAGCGACTGGCGCTTGCCGGCCATCGCCCTGAACGGTGACGATCTCGCTCAGGTGGCGCCGTGGCCGGCGCACCGCCAGTCGGCGGGCGAGACGGAGAAGCTGGTCGAGGTCGCGGAGGAGGGGGCGTTGCGCCGACACTTCCTGCCGCGCTGCCCCTCCTCGGCAGCCCGTCGCTACCTGGGGGCCGCGGGGGATCTCTGGGTGGCCCAGGCCCAGGCCAACAGTCGCGTCGCGTTCGACGGGGCACGTCGGACCCTGAAGGAGCTGGCCGACGATGCCCAACCCGTCGGGGATATCGACATCCGTCATCGGGGGCGGCCGGTGCGGCTTGGCGTGCGGCGGTTGAGCGTGGAAGGGGATGAGGCGATGCCGCTGACCGCCTGGTTCGCCGCTCTGGTCGATCCCGATACCGGGCGTCGCCTCGGGCAGCGCTACTGGTTCTCGGCAGCGCCCGACCTGCCGCTGGCCACGCTGGCCACCCACCTGGCCCACGACGAGCTGGCCACGCTGGCCCGGCGGGCCTGGCAGTGGCTGGAGCCGGACGCCGGTGAGGTCGATGGCGAATTGCGGGTCTGGCTGGCGGCGTCGCTGGCGGCACTGGCGGTGCGTCTCGACCAGGAGGGCGCCGAGTGGGCGATGGACCTGCGGGGTCACCTGCTGGCGCTGCTCGGCGGTAACCGCAAGCGTAGTGCCGCGGCCTTGCTCGAGGCATTGTGGCACCTGTTCGCCGCCCGCGACGCCTTTCTGCTGGCCGGCGGCGCGCGCGAGCCGATGGCGAGTCGTTGAGCATGAGCGGCGGAGATCAGGCGGCCGGATTGCGCCGCTGGGCCGAAACGCTCGCCCCGGACACCGCGCAGGCGATCATCGACGATACCGCGACCTTGACCGCCGTCGAGTCGACGCCGACACGGGTCTTGATGGTCGTGGGCCTGCCGGGCGGTGACCAGGCCTCGACGACACCGGTGGTCGAGGCGCTCCAGCGCTGGCACGCGCAGGGGCAGCGCTGGGTCGGCGATCCGCTCAACTGGCGGGTGGTGCCGACCCAGGCCGACAGCCCGCATCTTGCCGCACTCGTTGCCCAGCAGCGTCACTGGGCGCTCTGGGTCGGACGTGACGGCGAGGCCTTCCGGCGCAGTTACCGGCTGCTCAAGCAGCTTGCCGAGCATGGCGGGCCGCGTCGCCTGTTGCTGGTGCATCCGCCGCTGGCGTCCCGCTCGGGGCTGCTCGCCAATCTCCAGCAGGCGGCGGCGGGCTTTCTGGGCTTCGAGCTGTGGATCGTGCCGGCGAATCGTCGCGAAGGGCAAGAGGCGTGAAGCGCCGTCACTGGCTGATGGCCGTGGGATGGCTGATGGCTCTGCCGGCCTGGGCCGGTGCGCCGGGAAGCTGGGTCGGCGATGCCCGCGCGGTCCGCGTGTTCACGCCGGGGCGGCTCGTCGATTCACGGGCCATCGAGCCGCCGGCCGCCGTTCGCGGCGAGATCGCCTCGGTTGCCTGGCGCTTCGATGTCCCCCCCGGGGCGGTCGGGCTGCGGGCCTGGTTGTGCCATCCGCAGCGTTGCCTCGCGCTCTCCGCGGCGCGCGGGCGCAGCAAGGGCCTCGCGGGGCTGGCGGCCGATGCGCCACTGCGTTTCCGCTTCGGGCTGGTGCGGGGGCATCAACCGACACGACCGCTGCGTATCACCGGCCTTCAGGCGATCGTCGATTACCGCTGAGGCCGCAAAAGCGGAAATAACCTGACAAGCGGCCGGGTATTTACCGCTTGGCACCTCGCCGATGCAGGCAATAATGCCACCATCGGCAGCCATCTCTGCGCTGCCCCCGGTAATGGGGTCGAGACGAACGGATGTACACGGCACAGGGTAAAATCGATCAGCAGGCCTTGCTCGACCAGTATCTGCCCGTGGTGCGTCGGCAGGCACTGGCCCTTCAGGTTCGCCTGCCCGCCAGCGTCGACCTGGACGACCTGATCCAGGCCGGCATGGTGGGCCTGCTCGATGCGCTCGGACGTTACAACGCCGCGCAGGGCGCCAGCCTGACCACCTACGCCAGTCAGCGCATTCGCGGTGCCATGATCGACGAACTGCGCAGCCGCGACTGGGTACCGCGCAGCGTGCGTCGTCATGCACGCGAGATCGACGAGACCATTCGTCGTCTCGAGCAGCAGTTCGGACGACCCGCGGAAGAGCGCGAGATCGCCGAGGCGCTGTCGCTGGACCTCGACGATTATCGCCAGCGCCTCGCCGATACCAATGGCGGGCATCTGCTCGGCTTCGAGGAGATGATCGAGGAGGGCGGCGAGCCCGAGGGCGGTGACGGCGCGCCACAATCCCCCTTCGAGGCGCTGGCCGGCTCCGAGCAGCGCGAGCGGCTGATCGCCGCGATCGAGCAATTGCCCGAGCGCGAGAAGCTGCTGCTGGGCCTCTACTATCAGGAAGAGCTCAACCTCAAGGAGATCGGCGCCGTGCTCGGCGTCAGCGAATCCCGGGTCTGCCAGCTCCATAGCCAGGCCGTGGCACGGCTGCGCGCTCAGTTGAAGGCCGACGCCGAGGACTGATCGGCCGGTGGCCCCGCGTATTGGCGTCGGGGCCTTTTCCTCGGGCAGCGGCTAGCCGCCGGCCCGATAGCGGCGGATACCCTCGGCGATGCGTGCCGCCACGTCGTCCCAGTTACTGCCCAGGGCGTGCACCAGCGCCGGGTAGCCATCCTCGTCGAGGGTCGTGGTGACCGCAAACGGTGTCACCTCGACGATCTCCCCCGACGCATCGCGTAATTCCCAGCGCCCGCTGGTCACCGCCACGCCATCGTAGCGCCCCTGGAACCGATCGACCTCGACGCTCAGATGCAAGGCGCCACTCGGGTTGCCGCCATCGAGCACTCGGGTAGCGGGCAGCCGTTGACTCAGCCGGTCGCGCAAGCCCCGCCACAGCTGTCGGTTCAGCGGCTCCGCCCACTGGTGATTGCTGGCCTGGTGCAGGCGGATGGCGTCGGTCTGCAGCACGATGCCCGGGTCGTCGAGATAGCGGCTGACCGTCACCCCGTCGATGACCAGGGTGTCGCGTACCGGCGCCGGGGGTGCTTCGCCGGTCGGTTCGGGCCCCGGCAGCATGTAGCGCGGGGCGGCGTCGCTACCCCCGCCGGTAGCGCAGCCGGCGAGGGCGATCAGCAGCGCGAGCGCAGCGATCCAGCCGCCACGACGCCCGGCTTTCACTCCTTGTATCGGCATGGCGATTCCTTCCGTGTCATGGTTTGGGGGCCCGCGGGATCGGGTCCTGGCCGGCGCTGTGATCGAAGATCAGCGCATTGGGCTGCTCGCTGAGCGTCTCGGCCAGCGGCTGCAGGTCGCGGACCAGGCGCTCGATGCTTTCCAGCGTGTCGTCGAGCTTGCGATAGGCCTTCGAGTCGGGCGAGAGGCCGTCGAGCGCGCGTTGCAGATTCTCGAGCGTGGCGTTGAGGTTGCCGGGAATCTCGCGGGTCGCCGGGTCGTCGAGCATCTGGCGCAGGGTTTCGGCGCTCTGGCGCACCTCCTCGAGAGTCGCCTGCGAGGTCGCCATGGTCTTGTCGAGCTTGTCGAGGATCGGCTCGACCTGCAGCTCGTTGAGCTTGTCGAGCAGGTTCGAGACCTTCTGCTCGATCTGCGCGAAGCCGCCCGCGGTGGTCGGGAAGACCGTCTTGCCCTCGAAGGTTTCCGGCTGGTACTGGCCGCGCTGGTCCTTGTCGAAATTGAGGTCGACGAACAGCGCTCCAGTGAGCAGGTTACCGTTCTTGAGCGAGGCCCTCAGGCCATAGCCGAACATGCGCGTGAAGCGTTGACGCCACTCGTCGAGATCGATCGGCTGGTTGTCGAGGGTCAGGCGCTGTGGCTCGATACGGATCAGCACCGGGATCGCGAAGCGCTGCCGCGAGTCGGGCTGTGGCGCGGTGAAGTGCCAGGGCACGCTGACCACCGTGCCCACGCGCACGCCGCGATACTCCACCGGCGAGCCCTTGGAGAGGCCGCGCACGGTGTCGTCGACCAGCAGCACGTATTCCAGGTTGCTGTTGTAGGTACCCTGCAGGGCGCTTTCCTCGTCGGCATAGAGCGTGTAGGTGCTGTCCGGCTCGGCCTTGGGACCCGGCGGAATGTCCTCGGGGATGCCGAAGGTCACGCCGCCGCCGACCAGGGCCTCGAGCGATTCCATCTGCACGCTCACGCCCTCGGAATCGAGATCGACCTTGATCCCCGAGGCCGACCAGAAGCGGGTGGCCTCGGTGATCAGGGTATCGTAGGGCGATTCGATGAACAGCCGATGGTGCATCTCGCGATCGTCGGGATCGAAGGTGGCGTCCTCGACGCGGCCGACGGTGAAGCCCTGATAGGTGACGGGGTCGCCGACGCGCAGCGAACTGCCCAGCTTGCTGACCAGGTTGATGCGCACGCCCTCGGCGCCGGGCGGGGCGACCGGCGGCTGGTCGAGGACCTTGAAATGGTACTTGCGCTCGTCGTCCTGGCCGGGCTGGAGCTGGATGTAGGCCCCGGAGAGCACGGTGTTCAGGCCGCTGATGCCCTCGCGGCCGATGCGCGGCTTGACCACCCAGAAACGTGTGCCCGCGTTGAGCATGCGTTCGGCGTCCTCGCTCATCCGCGCGGTGACCACGGTGTGCGAGAGATCGTCCGACAGGCGCACGCTCTCGACCCGGCCGACCTCGACGTTGCGGGTCTTGATCAGTGTCTTGCCGGCCTCGATGCCTTCGGCGTTGGGCATCTCCAGGGTGATCTGCGGGCCGCGCCGGCTGACGTTGTCGTAGACCAGCCACAGGCCGATCAGCACGGCGACCAGCGGAACGATCCAGATCGGCGAGATGCGGGACTGCACCTGGCGTTGGGCGCGGTGCGCTTCAGGCATGAGAGGCTTCCTTGACGGACGACGGGGATTGCCACAGCAGGCGTGGGTCGAAGGTGATCGCCGCCAGCATGGTCAGCACCACCACGGCGGCGAAGGCCAGGGCCGCGGGGCCCGGGGTGATCGACATCAGCGTCCCGGCGCGGATCAGTGCCACCAGGATCGCCACCACGAAGACATCGACCATCGACCAGCGGCCGATCAGCTCGGTGACCCGGTACAACCGGGTGCGCACGGTACGGTGCTCGCCGGTCCGGTAGCGGGCGGCGATGCACAGCCAGCTCAAGGCGAGCAACTTGCCCACCGGGACCAGCACGCTGGCGACGAAGATCACCCCGGCCACCGGATAGGAGCCCATCTGCCAGAGCTGCACGACCCCGCCGATGATGGTCGACGGGCTGGCGTCGCCCAGGTACGTGGTCGTCATGATCGGATAGAGGTTGGCCGGCACGTACATCACCGCCGAGGCGGCGAGCAGCGCCCAGGTGCGTTGCAGGCTGTTCGGCACGCGGGCGTGGAGTGGCTCGCCGCAACGCCGGCAGCGCCCATGGCCGTGCGTGTCGAGGGTATTGACCAGGCCGCAGGTCGGGCAGCCGGCGAGCCCCTGTTCGGCGGCCGTGGTGCCGGTGCGGCTGTGCGCCGGGGCCAGTGGCTCGCCGGCCAGCGAGAACCACATCCAGTCGTTGTCGATCGACTGGGTGGTCACCAGCAGCAGCACGGCGAAGGCGCAGAAGGCCCAGAAGGAGATGCCCAGACTGACCTCGGCCAGCCCGGCGACCTTGATCAGGCTGACCAGCGTGCCGACGATGAACACGTCGGCCATCATCCAGGGGTGCATGTGGACCAGCGAGCGCGCGATGCCGCGGCTGAAGGGCAGTGGTTCGCGACGCAGCAGGCCGACGTGCAGCCAGACGACGCTGGCCAGGTAGAGGGCCGGCAGCACGGCGATGCCCAGTAGCACGCAGACCGCCACCACGGGCTGATGGAAACCGATCAGTTGCGTGGTGGTCTCGAACAGTTCGATGCGATTATGGATACCGCTGAACTCGAAACTGATGAACGGAAAGGAAACGGCGATCGCCAGGGCCACCAGCGCCGCCAGCGACAAGGCCAGGTTGCGTTCGGCCGGGTGCGAGCGACGCTGGGCCAGGGTATGGCCGCAGCGCGGGCAGTCGGCCTTCTCGCCGGCGCGCAGCGGCGGCAGGGCGACCAGCCAGTCGCACTCGTGGCACACCCGCAACCGGCGGCGCGTGCGCCGGGGGTGCCGAGCGTCCAGGTGGGGGCGCGCGTCCCTGCTGTCAGCCGTGGTCGATTCCACTCGGTCGTCCCGTGATTCGTGGTGTCATGCGGTCAAGATTTCCAGTGTAACCGCTTCCCGGTCGGGGGCGAACGGCGTTTCTCGATCCGTCGCGAATTCCCATCATGAAGGTACGGACCCCGAGCGGACCTGGCAACTGGCCGTGCCGCGACGACTCGGGCATCATGCGGGCAAACTCATGCAGCGTGTCCGCTGAGGCGGGGGAGGCCTTGTGCTACTGGCGATAGCAGCCATCGTTGTCGGTTTGATTCTGCTGGTCTGGAGTGCCGACCGTTTCATCGACGGCGCCGCGGCGACGGCGGGCCATCTCGGCTTGCCGTCGCTGCTGATCGGGATCCTGGTGATCGGCTTCGGTACCTCGGCGCCGGAGATGATGGTCTCGGTGCTGGCGGCCGCCCAGGGCAATCCCGGCCTGGCGCTGGGCAACGCCTATGGCTCGAACATCGCCAACATCGGCCTGATCCTTGGCGTGACGGCACTGTTCAGCCCGCTCGCCGTGCACTCCCAGGTGATCAAGCAGGAACTGCCGCTGCTGGCGGTGGCGACGCTGATCGCCGGGGCACTGCTGCTGAACGGCCGCATTTCGCGGCTCGATGGCGCCGTGCTGCTGGTGCTGCTGGTCGGGTTGATGGGCCTGACCATCTGGCGCGCCAAGCGCGGCGCGGGCGATACGCTGGGTGTCACGACCGAGGCGAACATGGCCGAGCATGCCATGTCACTGCGGGCGGGCATCGTCTGGACGCTGATCGGGCTGGTACTGCTGATCGTCAGTTCGCGGCTGCTGGTCTGGGGGGCGGTATGGATCGCCCAGGCGCTCGGGGTGAGCGATCTGATCATCGGCCTGACGGTGGTGGCGGTCGGCACCTCGCTGCCGGAACTGGCCTCGGCGATCACCGCGGTGCGCAAGAACGAGCACGATCTGGTGCTGGGCAACGTGGTGGGCTCCAACCTCTTCAATCTGCTGGCGGTGGTGGGCCTGGCCGGGGTGATCACGCCGATCGACGTCAGCAGCGAGGTGCTCTGGCGGGACTGGCCGGTGATGGCGGTGCTGACCCTGGCGTTGATGATCTTCGGCATCGGCTGGCGCGGCCAGGGGCGCATCAACCGTTTCGAGGCCGGCGCGCTGCTGCTCGCCTACCTCGGCTACAACGGCTATCTGATCGGCACCCTGGTGCAGGGCGCCTGACAGGGCCGAGGGCGGCGGCGACGGCATTGTCTCGGCGGCGGTTTTGCCGACTACACTCTTGGCACCGAGGGAGACTCGCCGGTCGGCCTGCGTCAACGGACCTCACCGGCGCGTCTTAAGGTGGGCCTCCCCGGACGGGTATCATGAGGTCGTGCCAGTACTTGGCCGATGGTCATTCCGCGCGTCCGGGGATGGCTGGCCAAATGCTGGATGCTGGGTCGTTGTGACCGACAAGAACGGCTTTTGGGCCGACAACAAGCAGAAATGCGCACCAAAACCCTGTCGACGACGGCCCCAACCGATGCTGGGTTGAGGAGTCGCCATGGAGCTTGATCCGATTCTGCTGTCGCGATTGCAGTTCGCGTTCGTCGTATCCTTTCACGCCATCTTTCCGGTCTTCACGATCGGTCTGGCGTCCTATCTCGCGCTGCTCTACGGGCTGTTCGTGAAGACCGGCAACCCCGCGTGGGAGCGGCTCGCCGAATTCTGGACCAAGGTGTTCGCCGTGGTGTTCGGCATGGGGGTGGTGTCGGGGATCGTCATGTCGTTCCAGTTCGGCACCAACTGGAGCAACTTCTCCCAGGCGGCCTCCAACTTCATCGGCCCGATGCTCAGCTACGAGGTGATCACCGCCTTCTTCCTCGAGGCGGGCTTCCTGGGGGTGCTGCTGTTCGGTCGCGAGCGGGTCTCGCCCAAGGTCCATCTCTTCGCCGCGCTGATGGTGGCGCTGGGCACCTTCGTCTCGGCCTTCTGGATCCTCGCCACCAACAGCTGGATGCAGACCCCGGCCGGGGTCGAGATGCGCGACGGGCTCTTCCACGTCACCTCCTGGCTGGAGGCGATCTTCAACCCGTCCTTTCCGTATCGCTTCGCGCACATGGTGATCGCCTCCTTCCTGACCGGCGGCTTCGTGGTCTCCGGGGTGAGCGCCTGGTATCTGCTGCGCGGTCACGACGTCGAAGCCAACCGCAAGGCGCTGTCCATGTCGATGTGGCTGCTGCTGATCGCCGCGCCACTCCAGGCCTTCGTCGGCGACATGCACGGGCTCAACACCCTCGAGCACCAGCCGGCCAAGGTCGCCGCCATGGAAGGCCACTGGCAGCAGGAGGGCGATGGCGTGCCGCTGCTGCTCTTCGCGCTACCCGATCAGCAGGCCCAGACCAACCACTTCGAGGTGGCCATACCGCACGGGGCGAGCCTGATCCTCACCCACTCGTGGAACGGCACCTTCCCCGGTCTCAGCGAGGTGCCGAAGGCGGAACAGCCGCCGGTCTGGATCGCGTTCTTCTCGTTCCGGATCATGGTCGCGCTGGGGCTGGCGATGATCGGTTTCGCCCTCGTCGGGCTGCTGCTGCGACGCGGCGGTCGACTCTACACCCATCGCGCCTTCCTGCAGGGGCTGCGGTTGATGAGCGTGGCGCCGTTCATCGCCGTGCTCGCCGGCTGGTTCGTCACCGAGACCGGTCGCGCGCCCTGGCTGGTCTACGGCATGATGACCCAGGCCGAGGCCGTGACCCCCTCGCTGACCGGCGGCATGGCGCTGTTCACGCTGATCGGCTACGTGCTGGTCTATGCCGTGGTGTTCTATGCCGGGGTCTACTACCTCACGCGGGTGATCCGCCAGGGCATGACCGAGGGCGAGGTCCACGACGTGGAGAGCGCCATGCGGCCGATGTCCGCCTCGCACGTGGCCTATGACGACGACTATCCCGACGGCTACACCACTTCAGGGAGCTGAGCCATGGCGACTATCGACCTTTCTCTGATCTGGGCGGTGATCATCGCCTTCGGCGTGATCATGTACGTGCTGATGGACGGCTTCGACCTGGGCGTGGGCATCCTGTTTCCCTTCGCCCCGGACGAGGAATCGCGCGACGTGATGATGAATTCCGTGGCGCCGATCTGGGACGGCAACGAGACCTGGCTGGTGCTCGGCGGCGCCGGGCTGCTGGGGGCCTTCCCGCTGGTCTACTCGGTGCTGCTGCCGGCGCTCTACATCGGCGTGTTCCTGATGCTCGCCGGCTTGATCTTCCGCGGTATCGCCTTCGAGTTCCGTTTCAAGGCGCGCCGTTCGCGGCAATGGTGGAACGCGGCCTTCGCCGGCGGTTCGGCGGTGGCGACCTTTGCCCAGGGCGCGGTGGTCGGTGCCTACATCCAGGGCTTCGAGACCGCCGACCGGGTATTCACCGGCGGCGCCCTCGACTGGCTGACGCCGTTCTCGGTGCTCACCGGGCTGGGCATGCTCGCCGGTTACGCCCTGCTGGGCGCGACCTGGGTGGCGATGAAGACCGAGGGGCACATCCAGCGCTGGGCGCGTCGCCTGGTGCCGTCGCTGCTGGCCGCGGTACTGCTGGTCTTTGCCGGGGTCAGCCTGTGGACGCCCTACATCGATCCCGGGGTCTGGGAACGCTGGTTCAGTCACCTGCAGGTGATCTGGATCCTCCCGGTGCTGGCATTGGGCTGTGCCGCGCTGGTGTGGTGGGGCGTGAAGCGCGAGCGCGACATCCTGCCGTTCCTGGCCACCATGGGCATGTTCGTCTTCACCTATCTGGGCCTGCTGGTCAGCCGCTGGCCCTACGTGATCCCGCCCGAGTACACCCTGTGGGACGCCGCTTCGGCACCGGGATCGCAGCTCTTCCTGCTGGTCGGGGTGCTGTTCGTGATTCCCATCATTCTCGGCTATACCGGCTGGGCCTACTGGGTGTTCCGTGGCAAGGTGCGTCCGGGTGAGGGCTACCATTGACGCCGCCGCTGGCGGCGGACACCACACCCCGGGGCTGGCTGCGTGACCTGGCCGGTGGCGTTCGCCACTGGCTGGGACTGGCCGCTGCCGCTGCCTTGCTGGCGGGTCTTTGCACCCTGGTGCAGATGGGCCTGCTGGCCTGGCTGGTCGCGGTACTGATCAACGACTCGCGGTCGGTGGCGAGCCTGACGTCGGTGTTCGTCGCGCTGCTCGGCGTGCTGGTCCTGCGCGGGCTCGCCCAGTGGGGTCAGGAGCGGGCCGCCTTCGAGGCGGGATTGCGGGTCCGTGAGCGGGTCCGCGAGTCGCTGCTCGACCATCTCGCCGCGCTGGGCCCGGTGCGCCTGGCGGACCGCCACAGCGCGGCGCTGGGCCAGCAGCTCGTCGAGCAGGTCGAGGCCCTGGACGGTTACTTCGCGCGCTTTCTGCCGCAGTTGCGGCTGGTCATGCTGTTGCCGGCGATCATCCTCGCGGTGGTCGCGTATCTCGACTGGCTGGCGGCGCTGTTGCTGCTGCTCTCGGCACCGCTGATTCCGCTGTTCATGGCGCTGCTGGGGATGGGCGCCGAGCGGCTCAATCGCGAACAGTTCGTGGCGGTGAGCCGGCTCGCCGGGCATTTTCTCGACCGGGTACGCGGGGTGAGCACCCTGCAGCTCTTCAACCGCACCCGCGCGAGCATCGACGAGGTGTACGCCGCCGCCGACGACTACCGCAGGCGCAGCCTCAGGACCCTGCGCCTGGCCTTCCTGTCGTCGGCGGTGCTGGAATTCTTCGCTTCGGTGGCGATCGCCCTGGTGGCGATCTACATCGGCTTCGGCCTGCTCGGCTACATTCGTTTCGGCCCCGCCGACGGACTGACGCTGTTCAGTGGGCTGTTCGTGCTGTTGCTGGCCCCGGAGTTCTTCCAGCCGCTGCGCACCCTGTCCCAGCACTATCACGATCGCGCCGCGGCGCTGGGGGCGGCAGACGGGTTGATCGAACGGCTCAAGCAGCCGGCGCCGTCCATTCCCGCGTTCGCGACGGGCGATACGGTCCCGCCGCGTATCAGCCTGCGCGGCGTATCCCTCGCGCATGCCGGCCGCGGGCGGGTGCTCGGCCCCCTCGATCTGGACGTCGCCCCGGGCGAATGTCTGGTCCTGGTCGGCCCCTCGGGCAGCGGCAAGTCCTCGCTGCTTCAGGCGATGGCCGGGTTCGTCGAGCCGGCAGCGGGCACCCTGGACGTCGAGCCGCGCGGGCCGAGCGCCTGGATGGACCAGCGTCCCTGGCTGATCCAGGGCAGCCTGGCCGACAACCTGCGGGTGGTGGCGCCGGACGCCGACGACGCGGCACTCGAGGCGGCGATCGCCGGGGCGCATCTCGGCGAGGTCGTCGCGGCGTTGCCCGACGGGCTGGCCACCCCGCTGGGCGAGCGCGGCTTCGGCCTCTCCGGGGGCCAGGCCCAGCGGCTGGCGCTGGCGCGGGTGTTCCTGTCGCGGGCCCCGCTGATACTGCTCGACGAGCCGACCGCCGGGCTGGATGCGATCACCGAGGCGGCCATCGTCGAGGCCTTGCAGGCGTTGCGTCGCCAGGGCGTGACGCTGGTGATCGCCACTCATCATCCGGCACTGGTCGCGTTGGCCGATCGTGTCGTCGATCTGGCGCGGCCGCCA
The DNA here is from genome assembly GCF_020147985.1 of Modicisalibacter sp. MOD 31.J. Lineage (NCBI taxonomy): Bacteria > Pseudomonadati > Pseudomonadota > Gammaproteobacteria > Oceanospirillales > Halomonadaceae > Modicisalibacter > Modicisalibacter sp. MOD 31.J. Next base: position 228,890 of record NZ_JAGXFF010000002.1, read on the forward strand.
ACGGCGGAGGAGAGGCCCAACGATGTCTCGGCATGAGCGGCGGCGCGTTCCGAACGGCGATCAGGGTGCTGGGTCGCTGGGCGCGGATTTTCGTCCCTGGCTGACCCGTCTGGGGCGTCGCCGACGGCGCCTGTGGCTGGGCGCCGCTCTGATGCTGCTGACCGCGGTCTCGGGGATCGGCCTGCTGGCGCTCTCCGGCTGGTTCATCACCGCCACGGCGTTGACCGGCGCGCTGATCGCCGCGGGGGTCGCGGCATCGATCGACGTCTACGTGCCCGGGGGCGGCATTCGGGCCTTCGCGATATCGCGGACCGTGGCGCGCTATGCCGAGCGGCTCTACAACCACGACACGGTGCTGCGCGTGCTCGCCGACCTGCGGCGCGATGCCTTCGCGGTGCTGACCCGCCTCGATGGCCGCGAGCTGGCCAGGCTGCGTGCCTCGGAGTGGCTCAATCGGCTGACCGCTGACATCGACACCCTGGATGGCCTCTATCTGCGGTTGCTGGCACCGCCGCTGGTGGCCCTGCTGGCGGCCCTCGGCGTCGGCGTGCTGCTGGGTGTCTTCGTGCCGATCGCGGCGCTTGCCGTGACGTTACTGCTGCTGGCGTTGTGGGCCTGGTTGGTGATCGGTCAGGCGCGGTTGGGCATGGCGCCCGGTCAGCGGCGGGTCGCCACTCAGGATCGCCTGCGCAGTCGGATCATCGAGCTGCTCGAAGGCCTCGCCGAGCTGCGTGGCCACGGGGCACTGGATGATTACCGGAGGCGTCTCGGCCTGGAAACGCGGGCGCTCTATGCCGATCAGCGGCGGCTGGCCAGCCGTCAGGCGCTGGGTAGCGCGCTGGCGGGGTTGGGCGTGAGCGCCGCTGCCGTGCTGGCGCTGTGGCTGGGCGCCCGGGCCTACGAGGCACAGCGGATCGGCGGCGCCGTGATGGTGATGCTGCCGCTGGCGGTGCTGGCGCTGAACGAGGTGTTCGGTGCCCTGCCGACGGCGTTCACGCCACTCGGCGGTACGCGCGCGGCGGCCCGGCGGCTCAATGCGCTGGAAGCCCGGCAGGGTGGCATCGCGGCCCCCGGGACGCCACAGCCATTGCCCGACGGCCGGCCCGGTATCGCCTTGCAGGCTGTCACACTGCATTATCCCGGCGCCCCGGTGCCGGCGCTCGATGACGTCTCGCTGGCGATCACGCCCGGTGAGCGGCTGGCGCTGCTGGGGGCCTCGGGAGCCGGCAAGTCCTCCATCGGCCAGTTGCTGGTCCGCCAGCTCGATCCCACCGCGGGTACGCTGCGTTTCAACGGCGTCGACCTGCGCCGGGTCGCACCGGCCCGGCTGCGCCGGCGTATCGGCTATCTCACCCAGCGCAGCGAGCTATTCCAGGCCAGCCTGGCCGACAACCTGCGCCTCGCCGATGCCCAGGTCGACGAGGCGGCCCTGTGGCGGGCCCTGGAGATCGTCGAACTCGCCGACTGGGCGGCCGCGCTGCCGGTGGGGCTGGAGACCTGGGTGGGCGAGTCGGGGCGCCGGCTTTCCGGCGGTCAGGCGCGGCGTCTGGCATTGGCGCGGGTACTGCTGACCCGGGCCGAGCTGGTGATCCTCGACGAGCCGTTCACCGGCGTCGATGCCGCCACCGCCGCGCGTATCGCCGCGCGGCTGGACGCCTGGCTCGAGGGGCGCACGGTGCTCTACCTGGCCCATGACGACGCCTGGCTGCCCGGCGTGACGCGAACCCTGACGTTACGCGAAGGGCAGCTCTGAAGCGGACTTTGCCCGATCGGTCAGCTCAGGCAATATGGCATGGACTCATATTGCGGGAGACCCCCATGCACGACTGGTTGAAGGGCCTGCCCAAGGCCGAACTGCACCTGCACATCGAGGGCACCCTGGAGCCCGAGCTGATGTTCGAGCTGGCGGCGCGCAACAAGGTGTCCTTGCCCTACGCGTCAGTGGATGAGGTCCGCGCCGCCTACGATTTTCACGATCTGCAGTCGTTCCTCGATCTCTACTACCAGGGCATGGCGGTCCTGCGCACCGCCGACGACTTCCATGACCTGGCGATGGCCTACTTTCGCCGGGCCCATGCCGACGGCGTGGTGCATGTCGAGTTGATGTTCGACCCGCAGGCGCATCTGGCCCGAGGCGTGGGACTGGCCCCGCAGATCGAGGGCTTGCGCCGGGCGATGCGCGCGGCCGCCCGCGAGCTGGACCTGTCGAGCGCGCTGATCCTGAGTTTCGTGCGCGACCGCCCGGCCGACGAGGCGATGCAGGTGCTCGAGCAGGCCAATTCCTACCTGGAACTGGTCGATGCCGTGGGGCTCGACAGCGCCGAGCAGGGCCACCCGCCGGACAAGTTCGCCGAGGTCTTCGCCCGGGCCGGGGATCTGGGCCTGGCCCGGGTCGCCCATGCCGGCGAGGAAGGGCCGCCCGAGTACATCCACCAGGCGCTGGATACCCTCGATGTCTGCCGCATCGACCATGGCGTGCGCTGTCTCGAGGATCCGGCGCTGGTCGCGCGGTTGCGCGACGCGCGGATGCCGCTGACCGTGTGCCCGCTGTCCAACACCCGGCTCAAGGTGGTCGAGACGATGGACGCGCATCCGTTGCCGGCCATGCTCGACGCCGGTCTCACCCTGACCCTCAACTCCGACGATCCGGCCTATTTCGGCGGCGGCATGCTCGACAATTTCCTGGCCTGCCACGCGGCCTTCGATTGGGACCGCGCGACCTTCCGCACGCTGGCTCGCAACGCCGTGGAAGCGGCCTTCATCGAGGAGCCGCGGCGCGAGGCGCTGCTGGCGCGTATCGATGCCCACTGAGATTGAGCCGCTCGACGTCGCCTCCTGTCCGGAAATCGAAAAAGCCCGCCTGACGGCGGGCCAATAAGGGAAATGATACGCCGACCGACGTTCAGTCGACCGGTTCCTCGGCGCCGGCCGTCGCCGCCGGAGCGGTGCTGGTGTCGCGCATCTCGCCCGAGGGCAGCAGCAGGCTGCAGGCGATGGCGGTGAGCCCGCCGGTGGTGATCGACGACGAGAAGATCTTCTGCGCCAGCGGGGGCAGGCCGGAGAGCACGTCAGGAACCAGCAGCACGCCGAGGCCGGTACCCAGCGAAGTGGCAATGGTCATCAGCGTCTTGCGATCCATGGTCTGCTGACTGAGGATGCGGATCCCCGATACCGCGATCAGGCCGAACATCAGCGTGGTCGCGGCACCCAGCACCGGGCGCGGTATCTGCTGCAGCAGCTGGCCGAGCGCCGGAATCAGCCCCAGAACGATGAGGATCCCGCCCACGTACCAGCCCACGTGGCGACTGGCGACGCCGGTCAACTGCACGACACCGGTGTTCTGGCTGAAGGTGGTGTTGGGAAAGGTGTTCAGCACCGCGGCCAGCGCGGAGTTGACGCCGTCGGCCATCACGCCGCCGCGGATTCGCCGGCGATAGAGCGGGCCGTCGACGGGCTCGCCCGAGGCGCGGGAGGTGCCGGTCAAATCGCCGACGGTCTCGATGGCGGTGATCAGGAAGATGAAGGCCACCGGGATGAAGGCGGCGAGATCGAAGTTCAGCCCGTAGCGCAGCGGTTGCGGCACGCTCAGCCAGGTGGCGTCATTCAGCGCGGGCAGGGTCATGTGGCCGGTCAAGGCGGCGACCAGGCAGCCCACCACCAGACCGATGAAGATCGAGCCGATCCGCCACCAGGGATGGCGCGCGAGCTGACAGCCCAGCACGGTGACGATCACCAGCCCGCCCAGGCCGAGGTTGGCCAGGCTGCCGAAGTTCTCGGCACCGAAGCCGCCGGCCATGTCGGTCACCCCCACTTCGATCAGCGACAGACCGATCAGCGTCACCACGATGCCGGTGACGGTGGGCGTGATGATGCGCTTGAGTTGCCCGAGCACGCTGCCCAGCGCCACCTCGATCAGGCTGCCCGCCAGACATACGCCGAACAGCGTGGCCAGTACCCCGGTGTCGTCGGCGCCGCCCGCGCGGGCGGTCTGTCCGGCGATGATCAGCGCGCCGACGAAGGCGAAGCTGGTGCCCTGGATGCTCAGCAGGCCCGAACCCAGAGGTCCGAGGCGCTGCGATTGCAGCAGGGTGGCGAGCCCCGAGACGAACAATGCCATGCTGATCAGGTAGGGCACGTAGCCCTGCAGGTCGAGAGCGCCGGCGATGATCATGCTCGGTGCGATGATGCCGACGAAGCTGGCGAGCACGTGCTGGAAACCGGCGAGCAGCGCCTTCGCCGGGGCCGGTCGCTCGTCGAGCCGGTAGAGGGGCGTGTCCACGGACATGAGGGTTCCTCGGTATGCTGTTGTATACAAAAGATGCGCGATGCGTCTTCTCTTCTGTATGCAATTCTTCTGCCAGACGCCCGCGGTGACGGCAAAGCGCCTATGACCGGTCGCTGAGGCGGCTAGGCGGCGAACGCAAACGCCGCGGTACGCGACGCAAAAAGAGCGGCAGGCCCGAAGCCATGCCGCTCGACAGCGCGAGACAAGTCGCAGGAAGAGGGGGCTGATCAGGCGGGTTGGCCGATGCGCTCCGATGGTGCGTCGTGCGGGGCGCTTGCATCACGCTGATGCACGAGCCGGCCGTGGGCCCAGGTGGCGTACACGGCCCGGTCGTCGCCGAGGATCATCAATGCGAAGAGCCGTTCGGCCAGGCACTGGGTGCGAGCGGTGCGCCGGGCGAGCAGCGGCGTGGCCTGGGGATCGAGCACCACCAGGTCGGCCTCACCGCCCTCGCGCAGGCTGCCGATGTGAGCGTCCAGATGCAGGGCGCGGGCGTTGCCCAGGGTCAGTCGGTAGAAGCCCTGCCAGGCGGTGAGCGGCTGGTCGAGCAACTGGCCGACCTGATAGGCCGCCTTGAGGGTGGCGAAGCCGGACAGGTCGGTGCCGGCGCCCACGTCGCTGGCCAGCGAGACGTTGAGACCCGCCTCGCGGCAGGCCAGGCGATCGAACAGGCCGCTGCCCAGATACAGGTTGGAGGTCGGGCAGAAGGCAATGTTGGCGCCGGCCTGGGCGAGCCGCTTGCGCTCGTCGGGCGACAGGTGGATGCCGTGGGCGAAGGTGCTGCGCGGCCCGACCAGCCCGTACCGTTCGTAGACGTCCAGATAGTCGCGGGACTCGGGGAACAGCTCGGCCACCCAGTCGATCTCGCCGCGGTTCTCGGAGAGGTGCGTCTGCAGGTAGAGATCGGGGGCGTTGCGCAGCACCGCGCCGGTGGCGTCGAGCTGCTCGCGGCTCGAGGTGGGCGCGAAACGCGGCGTCAGGGTATAGCCGAGCCGGTCGGTGCCGTGCCAGTCGGCGATCAGCCGCTCGCTGTCGGCGAGCCCGCCCCGGGCGGTGTCGACGAGGCCGTCAGGGGCGTGACGGTCCATCAGCACCTTGCCGGCGAGCATCCGCAGGCCGCGGCGCCGGGCGGCCGTGAAGAAGGTGTCCACCGAGACCGGATGCGAGGTACAGAACACCTGCGCGGTGGTGGTGCCGGTGCGCAGCGTCTCGTCGAGAAAGGCCTCGGCGACGTTCTCGGCGTGGGCGCGTTCGGCGAAGCGGCACTCCTCGGGAAAGGTGTATTCATTGAGCCAGTCGAGCAGCTGGCGACCGTAGGAGGCCATGATGTCGAGCTGCACGTAGTGCACGTGGGTGTCGATGAACCCCGGCATGATCAGCTTGTCGCGATAGTCGACGATCTCGAGCCCGGCCGGCAGGTGTGGGGCGAGCTCGGCGTAGTCGCCGATGGCGCGGATACGGCCGTCCTCCAGCCACAGCGCGCCGTCCTCGAGGTGCAGGACGCTGCCGGATTCCGGGGTATCGCTCTCGCCGGGATCATTCAGAAAGCTCAGCAGGGGGCCGCGCAACAGGCGGGCATCGGTCATGGTCGGTCTCCTGAAGCGGTCACGGGGCCGATCGTGGGGGAAACGTCGCCCGCAGCACCTGCGGTTCGACGCCGCGCCGATCCGACGCGGCGGCCTGGGGTTTGAGAGTGAGCAGTTCGGCGGCCACCGCCACGGCGATCTCGTAAGGCAGCTTGCCGTGGGCGCCGGCAATGCCGATCGGGCAGCGGACGCGACTCAGCGCGTCGTCCGGGTGTCCGGCATCGCTCAGCCGGCGACGGAAGCTCGCCCACTTGCTGGTCGAGCCGATCAGGCCGAGCGAGGCGCAGTCGCCGCGTGTGAGCAGGGCATCGACCAGGCGGCGGTCCTCGTCGTGGTCGTGGGTCATCACCAGGGCGTGGCAACCCGGGGGCAACGCCGCCACCGCCGCGTCGGCATCCGCGGCCGGGCGGCGGCTCAGGCGCGGCTGGTTCGCCGCCCAGTCGGGGAAGCCGGTGTCGCGGCTGTCGTGCCACAGCACGCGCCAGGGCAGCGGCGCCAGCAGGCCGGCCAGGGCCTGGCCGACATGGCCGGCGCCGAACAGCGCGACCGTCAGCGCCGCGCCGGGAAACACCTCGAGCAGGACGTGGACGTAGCCGCCGCAGCACTGGCCCGAGCGGGCGCCGAGCGGAAAGGCCTCCAGGCGCGTTCCCGGTTCGGCGTCGGCCAGCGCCTGACGTGCGGTATCGATCACCTGGTACTCGAAGCTGCCGCCGCCCAGGGTGTCATGGACGGCATCGGCGGTGATCACCATCTTGGCGCCCGGTTCGCGGGGTGTGGACCCTGCCGTGCCGATCACGCTGGCCAGCACGTGGGGCTCGGCGGCGTCCTGCAGGCGGTGCAGCGCCTCATGCCAGATCATGCCGGGTCTCCCGCGATGCCGCCTGGGCGCCCCCTTGGCGCAGGGCCTCGGCGGCCATCAGGACACGCTCCGGCGTCGCCGGGGTGTCCAGCCGCGGGCAGACGTGATAGTCCACCAGGCTGGCCAGGGCGTCGCGCAGCGCCGACCATACCGACATGCCGAGCATGAAGGGCGGTTCGCCCACCGCCTTGGAGCGGTAGATGCTGGCCTGGGAGTTGGGGTGTCCCTCGAGCAGCGCGACGTTGAACACCGGCGGCTGGTCGCCGAAGGTGGGAATCTTGTAGGTCGCCGGCCCGTCGGAGATCAGTCGCCCCTCGGCGTTCCACTTGAGTTCCTCGCTGGTCAGCCAGCCCATGCCCTGGATGAAGCCGCCTTCCACCTGGCCGATGTCGATGGCCGGGTTCAGCGAGTCGCCGACGTCGTGGAGGATGTCCACCCGGGTGAGGCGGTACTCGCCGGAGAGGGTGTCGACCTCGACCTCGGAAACCGCCGCGCCGTAGGCGTAGTAGTAGAAGGGGCGCCCCTTGCCGGTCTCCCGGTCGTAGTGGATCAACGGCGTCGAGTAGAAGCCCTTGGCCGACAGCGACACGCGGCCCAGGTAGGCGGCCTGGACTAGCTCGCCCCAGGGGATGCGACGGTTGAAGGCGACGAGTTCGCCGTCTGCCAGGCGCATGCCCTCGCGGTCGAGCTGGTAGTGCTCGGCGGCGAAGTCGAACAGCCGCTCGCGGAGCTGACCGGCGGCGTCGCGGGCGGCCATGCCGTTGAGGTCGGCGCCGCTCGAGGCGGCGGTGGGCGAGGTATTGGGGACCTTGTCGGTGCGCGTGGCGGTGATGCGTACCTGTCGGGTATCCAGGCCCAGCTCGCGGGCCACCACCTGACAGACCTTGGTGTGAAGGCCCTGGCCCATCTCGGTGCCGCCGTGATTGATCATCACGCTGCCGTCGGTGTAGACGTGCAGCAGCGCGCCGGCCTGATTGAGGTGCTTGGCGGTGAACGAGATGCCGAACTTCACCGGCGTCAGCGCCAGGCCCTTTCTGATGACCGGGCTGGCGGCGTTGAACGCGGTGATCGCCTCACGCCGCTGCCAGTAGTCGCTGCTCGCTTCCAGGCGTTCGATGAGCTCGCTCATCAGCGGGTGCTGGTCGACGCTCTGGCCGTAATGGGTCACGTCGCGTTCGGCGCGGTAGAGGTTGCGCTTGCGCACCGTCAGCGGGTCCTCGCCCACGTGGCGGGCGATGTCGTCCATCGCCTGCTCGATGATCATCATGCCCTGCGGGCCGCCGAAGCCGCGAAAGGCGGTGTTGGAAGCGGTGTGGGTGCGGGCGCGATGGCCGGTGACTCTCGCGTCGCCCAACGAGTAGGCGTTGTCGGCGTGGAACATGGCGCGGTCGACCACCGCCTCGGAGAGATCCGGCGAGTAGCCGCAATCGCCGATCACGGTGATGTCGCCGCCGGCGAGCACGCCCCGGGCATCGAATCCCAGCCGGTAACGGTTGTGGAACGGATGGCGCTTGCCGGTGGCGCGCATGTCCTCGGCACGCGGCAGGCGCAGCCGGGCGGCGCGCCCCGTACGCCGGGCGACGAGCGCGGCGATGCACGCCCAGGGCGAGGCCTGGGTTTCCTTGCCGCCGAAGCCGCCGCCCATGCGCCGGGTCTCCACGGTCACCGCATGGAAGGGGATGTCGAGTACCTCGGCGACCAGCTTCTGGGTCTCGCTGGGGTGCTGGTTGGAGGTATAGACGACGACGCCCTCGTCCTCGGTGGGGGTGACCAGACACGCCTGGCCTTCCAGGTAGAAGTGCTCCTGACCGCCGACGAACTGTTCGCCCTCGAGGGTGAACGTGGCGCCCGCCAGCGCCGCCTGCCAGTCGCCGCGCTCCTGGACGTGGGTGAGGCGAACCACGTCGCCGCGCTCGGCACTGGCCACCGGGTCGAGGCTCGCCGGCTGTTCGTCGATCTCGACGATGGCTGCCTTGACCGCCAGGCGTGCCGCCTTGTAGCTGGTGGCGGCCACCGCGAACAGCGTCTGGCCGAGATAGCTGATCTCGTCGTCGACGAACAGCGGGTCGCCGGGGAAGACCGGGCCGATATCGGTGTGGCCGGGCACGTCGACCACGGTGAAGACCTCGACCACGCCCGGGGCGCGCTTGACCGCCTCGAGGTCGAGCCGGGTCAGGCGGCCGTGGGCCACCGGCGAGAAGCCCAGCGCCACGTGCAGGGCGTCGGCGGGCGCCGGGATGTCGTCGATGTAGGCGGCCCGCCCGGTGACGTGCTTGATGGCGCTCTCGTGGGCCTGGGCCGTGCCCGCGCCATTGGCTCGGGTGTCACGGGCCTCGCGCGCCAGCGGGCCGTCGCCCTTGTTGCGGCCGTCCTGGTCGTGTCGGGCGCGGGCCGACTCGGCATCGAACTCGGCCGGCTGGCCGGTGGCGGAGGGGGTGTCGGACGCTGTGCTGGACAGCTTAGTGAGCGTACGCATCGAGACACACCTCCGTGGCCGGGTCGTTGTCGGTATCGAGGGTCAGGCGCAGCCGCTCCAGCAGATTGGCCGCCGTGACCAGGCGATACTCGCGGGAGCCGCGGACATCGTCGAGCGGATCGAATTCGCCGCGCAGGGTGGCCCTGGCCGTCGCGAAGAGCGCCTGACCGGGCGCCTGTCCTTCCAGCACGGCTTCGGTGGCGCTGGCGCGTCTGGGGATGCCGGCCATGCCGCCGAAGGCCAGGTGGACGTCGCGCATCACGCCGTCCTCAAGGCGCCAGGCGAAGGCGGCGAGCACTGCGGAGATGTCGTCCTCGCGGCGCTTGGAGATCTTCCACACCTTGAGCTGCCGGTCCGCGGTCGGTTTGGGCACGAAGATCGCGCTGAGGAACTCGCCGTCCGCGAGCGCCGTCTTCTTGTAGTCGAGGAAGAATTCGTCGATGGGCAGCTCGCGTTCGCCGTCGGGACCGTCGAGGCGCAGGGTCGCGTCGAGGGCGAGCAGCACCGGCGGGGTATCGCCGATCGGCGAGGCGTTGGCGACGTTGCCGCCCAGGGTGGCGCGGTTGCGGATCTGCTGCGAGGCGAAGCGGTGCATCAGGTGCGAGAAGGCGGGATAGGCCTCTTCGAGCAGCGGCTCGATGCGGCGATAGGTGACGCCGGCGCCGATCCACCAGCCATCGTCGTTCTCGTCGATGCGCTGCAGTTCGGCGACCCGGGTGACGTCGATCAGCGCGTCGAAGGACTTGAGCTGCTGGGTGCTTTCCAGCCACAGGTCGGTGGCGCCGGCGACCAGGCGAGCCTGGGGCGCCTGCCGGCGGCATTCACGCAATTCGGCGAGGTCGCGGGGCCGGGCGAAGGCCTCGGGCGTCTCGCCCGCCACCGGCGGCTGGCGGGTGGCGTCATGGGCCAGGGCGGCGACGTCGGCCGGCAACTGCGGGTCGTCGGCCCAGGCCGGGTGGGTGTCCGGATAGTCGTTCATGCGCAGGGCCGCATCGCGGATCGGCCGGTAGCCGGTGCAGCGGCACAGGTTGCCGCCGAGAGCCGCCTCGAGGCGTTGCGGCGTCAGCGGGGCGGGGGCGCGGCGCTGGGATTCGTGCAGGCCGAACAGCGACATCACGATGCCCGGCGTGCAGAAGCCGCACTGACTGCCGTGGCAGTCGACCATCGCCGCCTGGACCGGGTGCAGGGCATCGCCGCGGGCCAGCCCCTCGACGGTGACCAGGTGGCAGCCGTGGAGTTGGTGGGCGGGCATGATGCAGGCGTTGGCCGTCTGGTAGGTCAGCTCGCCGCTGCCGTCCGGCGTGCCGATCGCCACGGTACAGGCGCCGCAATCGCCCGAGGCGCAGCCTTCCTTGGTGCCGGTTTGACCCAGGTGGATGCGCAGCAGTTCGAGCGCACTGGTATCGGGCGGGATGTCGGCGCACTGCCGACGCTGCCCATTGAGATAGAAGTCGATCATCACGGGTCGCTCGTTGTTATCGGTGTTCGACGTCGAGGTCAGGAGGTTTTGACCAAGTGGTCAAGATGAATGAAGCGTGGCGTATTTGCCCGGTGAGTGCAAGCCGGGGCGTTTGAAAAATGGCGCTGATCCTGACTCGCGGGGGCGACGGTTCGGCAAGTGCTTGATCGACATTGAGTCCGGGCCCGAGGTACGGCAAGCTTGCGACTTTGAACCAGCGGGGTGCTGCGATGACCACAACCCCTTCGTCGGAGGTGTCGCGGGCGAGGGTGCGCAACGAGAAGGCGATTCTCGAGGCGGCCGAGGAGGTCTTCGCCCGGCACGGTTACCGGGGGGCCAGCGTGCAGGCGATCGCCGAGGCCGCCGGGCTGCCCAAGTCCAATGTACTGTATTACGTCGGCAGCAAGCGCAAGCTCTATGTCGCGCTTCTCGAGCGGATGATGAGCCGCTGGAACGCCATGCTCGACGACATCAGCGTCGACGACGATCCCGCCGAGGTGCTCGAGGCGTTCATTCGCAGCAAGATGGAACTGACGCGCACCCATCCCCAGGGCTCGCGACTGTTCGCCGCCGAGGTGATTCAAGGGGCTCCCTTTCTTCAGGACTATCTGCGCGGCGAATTGCGCGACTGGGTGCAACAGCGTGCCAGGGTCTTCGAGCAGTGGGCCGAACGCGGGCTGATGGATCCGGTCGACCCGGTCTGGCTGATCTTCCTGATCTGGTCGGCGACCCAGCACTATGCGGATTTCGAGGCCCAGGTGCTGGGTATCACCGGTCGCGAGACACTCGATACCGACGACTACCGGCGGATCACCGATTTTCTGTGCCGTGTCGTGTTGCAAGGCTGTGGCGTGAGGTCGCGCCGGTCCTGAACGGCCCTCCCCGGCACGACGGGTACCGCAGCGTCCGGCCCTTGACGACCCGCGGCGTGTGCGCGCCGGCGCCCGTCACGCCATACTTCGATTCTGGACAGGCATTCCCGGCGAGCGGCACGAATCGTGTCAGCGAGGCGTTGCGCTCGACGGGTCCTGTTCTTCGTACTTTTGGTCTGGAGATCGCCTCTTGTATGCAAAAAAGGGGCAGAAAGCGCCAGCGAGACGGTGCGACGCCCGGCGAGGGCACTCTGATACCCTCGAAAACGCTCCGAAAAGGGTCCCGATTGTCGTGTATGTGGGGGATCCTCTGACGGGATCTTGTGCAGCGCGCACATGATTGCCCGTGGCCCCTCATCGTTGTTCATGCCTTTTCCTGAGGCGAGTGGTGACAATGTCTGGCGGGGTCGTGGATCCAAAAATCGTGTCCGATTGCATACACATGGCCTTGCCGGGCATAACGTGCGAAGGTGGAACTCGTAACGACAACGCGAGGTGGCTATGAACAAGCCATGGCAGGAAACGATGCTGGCCGATGCGCCATCCGGCGGCCGGATCAGCGACCCGCAGATCGTCGCTATGATTCGTCGGGCGGTGCTGACCCAGCGCCTGCCACCGGGGACGCGTCTGCCCGAGGTCACCCTGGGCGAGATCTTCGGGGTCAGCCGTTCGGTGGTGCGCAAGGCGCTGACTCGCTTGGCCTCTGACCACGTGATCGTTCAGCAACCCAACCAGGTGGCCCGTGTGTCGGCCCCGGACGTGGCGGAAACCCGCGAGATCTTCGCCGCTCGCCGCCTGGTCGAGGGTGAGGTCGCCGGACTGCTGGCCGGCCGCCTCGAGGAGGCGCAACGCCAGGCCCTGGCCGATATCATCGCCCGTGAGCACGAGGCGCATCAGCGTGGCGACGAGGCGGAGCGTGTCGAATGCTCGCAGGCGGTGCACCATTATCTGGCCGAGCAGTCACCCAATCGCGTGCTCGGCGCCATGCTCGCCGACCTCATCCTGCGCACCTCGATCGTCATTGCCCTCTACAAGCGTTCGGGCATGGAGGCTTGCTATCTCGATCACGATCATGCCGACCTGCTGACGTTGCTTGAGCACGGGCCGGCCGACGAGGCGAGGCGTCGCATGCACGACCATCTGAGTGCCCTGGAGGCGCTGCTGGATCTCAGGCCCCAGGAGTCGCGCATCGATCTGGCGGCCATTCTGGGCGGTGCCGCCTGAGGCCAATGCGCCTGGCCTCGCGTCACGGGTAGGTCTTGTATAAGTTTTTCCGGTGCTTTCGTATTCCTCAGTATTTTTAGGCCTAATTTACGCGTTTCTGGCTATACCAACCTTGTACTCGGGCCATGGCTGTCCTATCGTGAGAGTGTGTTCAACGCTCCCTGCTGTCCCGTTTGAGCACATGTTGCCGGTCCGTTCGCGGACCGGCTTTTTGTTGTGTCTCCTCGTTGCCGACAAGCCCGTGTCGCCCTGCGGGCGAATTCCTGTATTGCCGCAAGCGATCGGTCGGGAGTCAACAACCGGTCATACGAAGCGTGGTACCGTCGGGCTTCACCCATCCACGGAAGGAAGGCGGGACACCCCATGTCGAATCGTTTCAGGACAGCCGTCTGCCCGGTATGCCGCACCGATAACTCATGGCCGCAAGGGAGCGAACCCGCTGCTGCCGCTGCGTTGCATTGCCAGCATTGCCAGGCCTTCATCATGACCTATCACGCCTATCTCCAGGGCATGTTGCGCCGCGAGATCACTCGGGTGATGGCGTGTTATGCCGACCCTGACTCGGACTGCGAGTTGCAGTTGCTCAAGCGGGCGCTGGCCTACTCGCCACGGCAGGAGCCGAAGACGCCGTCGCTTCGTGTCGAATGACGGCCAGGTGCGCCGATACGGGGAAGGCCATTCGCGGGGGGGGGCGAGAAGGAAGGAAAGCGTCCGGCGGCAGCCATATCGCCGCGCTGAGATCCGCCAGTGGCCCCGGTCCTGGCGACCGGGGCGGGTCTCGGCGTGAGCCTTGCCTTCGGTTCAGTGCATCACTTTCCAGAGTTGCAGCAGGGGTTCCTTGACGCCATTGCGACGGGCGATGTATTCCGCTTCCCGCCGGGCGTTGGCGGCCTGCTCGAGACTCATCGGGCCGTCGTCCTCGTCACGCCGGGTGGTGGCAATCGTGTGCTCGGCAGTGTAGGCCTGAGCCGGGCCGATATGGGGGCCGAGCGTCGCTGGCGCCTGTTGCAGCTTGTTCATGGGAGCTCTCCTTGGCATTGGTCAGGGCGTCACGTGCCCTCCATTACCACGATAGTACACATTTCGTTACGTTCAAGGAGCGGCAGCGCAAGACGAGACCACGACTCGAGGTGCTTGGCGCCTCCCTCGTCATGACCGACGATGGGAGACGTGACAGGCCCGCCCTATCGCGACGCTGACGCGGAACGCCCACGGGCGAGCCCGGAAGGTCCGGTTGATCGAGGCACCGACCCTGGTTACCCGATCACCGGCGAGCCAACAACCTCAAGAGCGAGCAACGACGATGAGTCTCTATGCACTCGACAATAAGGCGCCGCGGCGCGATGCGACGGCCTTTGTCGCGCCGAATGCCGCCGTGATCGGCGATGTGACCCTCGGCAAGGATGTCAGCATATGGTTCGGCGCCGTGATCCGTGGCGACAACGACAGCATCGTCATCGGTGACGGCACCAATATTCAGGAGAACTGTGTGCTGCATACCGATCCGGGTTTCGCGATGCGGATCGGAGAGGGCGTCACGGTCGGCCATCTGGTCATGCTGCATGGCTGCACCATTGGCGACGGCACCCTGGTGGGGATGCATTCGACGATCCTCAATGGGGCGCAGATCGGTGCGCAGTGCCTGATAGGGGCCGGTTCGGTGGTCACGTCCAACAAGACATTCCCGCCGCGCTCTTTGATCCTGGGCTCGCCGGCGAAGGTCGTACGGGAACTGAGTGACGAGGAAGTCGCCGGCCTGGCCGAGAGCAGTAGCGGGTATGTCGAGCGCAAGACCCGTTATCAGACGCAGCTTCGCGCGGTCGACGAGCGTCGATAGCCCGGCAGCGTGGCGTTCGGATGCGCCAACGCAAGGGAAGCCGGCTCGGTCGTGCGTCCACCTCGCTCGGCTTTCCCTCGCTGTATCCGTAACGGTGATGCGATAGCTAGCGGGCCGGGTAGGGAGACGACGACAAGTAGCGCCAGCGACCCCGCACCTCTTCCCGGTGGAGCGGCGTCTGACCGGGCTGGTGGGCCCGTTTCATGCGATAGAACTCCCGTCGCACCTCGGTTTCGTCCGTGACGCCACGATAGATCAGACGCTGGTCGTCGCTGCCGATGAGGCAATCGGGTACGGGGCCCAGATGATCCTCGATTAACCAGATCTCCACGCCGCTGGCGCGGTCGGGTCCCTCATTCGTTGCCGCCAGCAAGTAGGTCTGGCGGTGGTCGAGATCGACGAAGTAGTCGATGCCTGTCTTGTTGCTCATCACATGCTACCTCCTGACATCACGATCAGCGATGGCGATTTCTCGCATCGCTTCTTCAGCGTAGCAGAGAATTTCGGTTTTCAAACGCTGTTCGCAATCCGGCGTGAGTCGCCCGGAAGACCGGGCGAGCAGGGGAGAGAGACGGGAAATGATCTAGGCAGAGCGCGCCTGGTGTCGAACGCTGCCAATTACTGGCTTCTGACGTACCGGCGCGGACGCTTTGCCGGCCGCAAGCGCCGGCGACGAACAGTCACGGCTGCGATGCGCCGTGGGTGTGGCAAACCTATGTTGGTTATTTTCTGTAAATTTGCGCAATGGTTAACTTGGGTTATATGTAGGCAGCCCGTTAGCGGCCTACGCTGAGTACAGCGAAAGAATCGCTGACAGGGAAGAACGAGCCAGGAAGGCTCGACAGGCCAAGGAGGCACGAACAGGACGTTCGTGGTCAGCCAGCAAGGAGACGCAGCGCTTGGAGGCCTGCCCGCGAGGGTGGGCCTTCTCTTTGTGGACTGAGAAGCCATTCTCCTTGGGTTCACTGGTCGCCAGGCTTTGTGCGAAAACTGTCTACGTTCGACAATACGGCGTTAAAAATCGGCTGGAGGGCCAGCCCGGTCAAAATGCTCATTTACACCCCGTAAACTGGTGCGTCAGCCGGGTCCGTTTTTCGCCAATTCTTGCCTTAGCTACGCGCCCCGGTCTTGCCTTCGCTCGCCGACTTTTCGTATAAATCCTAGGTTATGGCTTATCGAAGTCTGGCCACGGTGTCGCCTATCCAGCGACATAGGCGAGGATAAAGGCTATCCAAGAGCCGTAGTACCAGAACGAAGAAACCCGTAATGGCAAGCGGTAGAGTGGCTTGCATGCTGGGTTCGTTGATAAGCACATCCCAAGGGCGCGGTGCCAGGTCTCTACGGCTACTGTCGCTGTAGCTGCCGATGTCCAGTGAACGTCCACTGGCGTGGCAGGCGAGTTCGATCCCTCGGCCTCCCATTGATCCGTTCTGGACCGAGAAAAGGCAGGTGAACAGTGCAGTCGCTGACGATTGATCCAGAGCGTTCTTTTGTGAGTCGGGCTCAAACTGGCCGTTGACATTGACCGTATCACCAAGGTGCAGTGTTGTTTGCATCAAGGTATACACCTGACCGGATATCAGTTTCCGGCCAATTATCGATATCTCGCCATGGCGCAGTAATGGGGGCGAGGCAGGCATGGTTGGCTGGTATGGATCGCCGCCGATCGTGCCGATACCATTGAGAGTCCCGTTGAGTGGTGCGTCTCCTATGTCGACTAATAGCTTGGCTTGATGAAGCGCCAGGGGCTTGGTAAGGCGTTTTTGGTCGTCAGATATCTCGTCTGAAGTGCAGGCGGATTTTCCTGTCGTGTCGAGCATGGCATCGCCATCATTGATACAATCCAGGGGCTCCATAGTGGCTGCCGGTATCATATTGTTGAACGAGCGCTGACTGGAGGCGTTGCTCTCGATGGTAACTACTAATGGACCTGCCCCTCGGCGTGTCATGGTTACAATGGCATTAGGCCCGATATGCAGGTAACCATGGAAATGGTTGATTTTGGGTTCAGGTGTGTTGAAGTCAATTTCGATAAGCTCGGAACCCATCTTCGAGGCATCGCCACGTGTGGGTTTTGGAAGGCTTTGAGTGTCTGAAGTCTGTTTCTCGACTTCTGCTATCCGTTGCACGATTCGTGCGTTTGGTAGATACCAGGTCGTCGAGTTGAGCTCTCGTGTCGTGAGCCTGAGGATCTCGCTATTGGCATCTACATAGATCGTATAGGGGCGCTCGAGCGCCTTGGTAAAAACCTGTAAGAGCAGGGGGATGGCTGCCAGCGTTACAGCCAGGCCTAGCAGGGTTTGGCCGATGGGGCGTTCCATCAAACCATGACCCCCCGCCCGGCTGGGCGCCATTATCTTGCCAACTCTACGGGCACTTTCCCCGCGAGACTGGCGCCACTGCGGCGGACCAGTTGCATCTTGCGGAGATGCGGCATTCCTTCTTGATTAAGCTTGTCGAGATCCAGCCGACAAACGGTGTCATACGCAATACGATGCGGTGCCTCAATGGGCTGGCATTTTACAGCGAGATAGCGAGTGTTCCCGGCATCGGTGACTGGCATCGCCAGTAGGGTTTCCAGGCGGCTGCTATTGGCAAGTACGATGAGCGTCTTGAGGTCCGGCGAAGAGTCCCAGGCTGCCATAAGAACGGCCTCACGTTGGCTGGTGGGACGGCAATCCGGCTTCAGCTCTGCCAGCACGGCCAACTGGTGGGGGGACCTATTCTGTTTATAGTGTTTGTAGTATTCAGCTTTCTGGCTGACAAAGTTCACCTGCACAGGGCGGCCGGGACTCGATGGGATTGACTTGAGCGGTAAGGAGAGTAGGGCGCTGTATTGACCATCCCGGGAATTGAGATTGATGCAGGCGTGCTCTGATGTGCCATATTCTTCGGGCAACCAGAGGTACAGCTGCTGATTGTTGCCGTCGTTGGGCTCTCCGCCGGGCTCAACCATCATCCCCATGAGCGTCCTCCCGGATACACTGACTTCCGGAACATAGCCTTCGTTCAGTACGGTTGCATTCACCGTGGTTCGGGGTTGATCAACGGCTTGGGCGCCGAGGGGGGCGAGCGTGAGCAGACCTATCATGAGACTACCGCGCTTGATCGGCAGTTTCATGACAGCCGAATCCTGAATGGGAGGCTGGCACGGTTGCCTCCGGCGTAATCCTCTCCAGTCGCCCTGCCACCAATCGCACATTCCAGGGAACCGTTCAGATTGACGCCGTCGAGTTCGGAAAGGGTCAGGTGACAGTTGTAGTACCCTGCGGCGAGCTGCATGAGCCAGCCACCGCGAGTCAGCTGACCGGAAAAGGTTTGTGAGTTCCCAAAGCCGGCGCTCCTGAATCTTCCGCTGACTTCATCGCTGAGGGGGGCGATTTTTAGTTCGAGTAAAACGAGTTCGCGCCAGATATTGTAGGTATAGGCCTGTGGCTGGGAGGGGTCCATGGGCTCGATGAGCTCCACGGCGATGAATTCACGCTCTTCGATCAGCTTACGCAGAGCCGCCGTCTTGAGACGTTCGTCGTCGTTGCTGAAAGCCGTTTCCATCGCCATGCTGCGTAATACGGGGTCGTCATCTTTCATGACTTGTTCGAAAACCGCCAGGCGAACCGAAGGACTATCATCGGATAGCAGGTTGCGAATCTCGTCGATCATGGCCGCACGCTCCCTGGCGATTTCTAGGTCCTGCTGATCCATGGCCATGGTTGAGGTGGTCAACATTCCCAGGATCAGTCCGGCGATTGTTTTTCGTATTAATGACATGGTGATTTCTCACTATTGAGGTGTCATAAGAACTTCACTGTTATCGGGAATTTGACCGGGTGGATTGACGAAGATGTACTGGCAAGCACTTATCCATCAGGGGGTGTGGTATTGCGTACACGAACATATCCCTCGGTGGTCTGCCACCAAGGGCGCCCAGAGACTTTGCCGCGCAGCTCAATGCTTTCGCCCACCTCGAGCCATCTCACCACCGGCGACCAAGGAGTGGGTTGCTGACGCACGGCAGTTCTTGCTGTTGTCATGACATGGCCATGTTGTATCTCTACCGGCAGGGCAGTCGTGGGCATTCGAGGGGGGCCGACGGCGAAAAAACCGTTGATGCGCTGGTCCAGGGCATCCTTGCGATAGGCCCGAATGAACCTGCCCTTGCCAGTGAGTTCGAGAACAATGCCCACGAGGCGACCATCGAGTAAGAGTTGAGAGCCGCTGATCCCTTTGAAACCCTCTCTGTCGAGAATCAGTGGAGCGGCTTCGATATGTCGATCGTCAAGGGCGGTAAAACGGACTGGCAAGGATTCGATTCCTCCTGTTTCACGGATACGCAAGACAACGCCTTTGTGTCCCTGGGCGACGGCAGTATGCAAGCGCTCTTCCAGGGAGTCGGGGCGGGGCCAGTTGGAGTGGCAGGTTAGACGCCCCTCGGCTTCGACCCGGATGACCGCTATGTCGTCCCCGAAATTCGTCAGTGCTTCAGCCGGGGCGCGGGTTCGGTCGGCGTTGACGGCTTCGAGATCAAGCCCCATCCCGACAACATGCTGTGGAGTAACGGCAAAGCACTCGCCACCACGGGCGCGCAGTATGCCCTGACCCCGCTCGAGGCCTTCCACCAATACTGCCTAGGTCGCGGAAGCAGGCAGGCTGGCAATTACCAGCGTGCCGAGAAATCCTGCGGTCGCAGTCTTTCGCATCCGTTAACCCTCGCCGTCAGTTCCCTATGACAAGGTAGCCGAAGCTGTCGTGTGATAGCGTTTGTTATGTTTAGTACTCGTCAGAACCATTGAAATGGTGCTTTTCGGACTGCGCTGCTGGCTTTTAACAATTCGAGAGTTTGTTTAAAAAGTGGTGGGGCATAGATGACAGCTTATCTCCATGCGAGAAGTCTACTGCCAAGAAACGGTCATTGATTGGACTCAGGAGGGGAAGCCGCAACGACTGTTGATGGAAGGTGGCGATGACAATGCTACGGGCTATCCCCTCTCTCAATCTGGCTCTGTATTCCCGCCGCCCGCTTGGTGGCGTCTGATGCTTCCATTGTGTGTGGTCGATCCGTCCCGGTTCCCGGCGCTGTCCGACCATCCCGGAATCTTCTCGCATCATGAGGTCACGCCATCAGATCCTTGAGTCGTGCCACACAGGCCTGAATGGCACTTGCCGCTGCGTCGGCATCCAGGTCGTCCAGTGCCACGACGCCGACGCTGCCTTCGAAGCCCGAGCGGGATGCCGGATCGCACAGCGGACAGGCCACGCCCACGGCGCCACGCTGGAGTTGCCCGCGGGTAATGCTGTAGCCCTGGCGGCGAGCGTCGCGTACCGCGTCGCTGTCCGATTCGGACTCGGGGCGCGCCGAGAGGATGGCAATGCCGGCGGCGCCGATGGTCAGGGGGTGTCGGCTCCCCACCCGGTAGCCGACCCGGAGCAATGCCTCTTCGGGTTCGGCCACCATCAAGGCTACGCACTCGTCGCCTTGGGCGGCGGACAGGTAGGCTGTGGTGTTCGTCTCGCGGGCCAGGCGGCGCAGCAAGGGTTCGGCCACGCTGCGTAACTGCGGCTCGAATTGCGCGGCGAGGCCGAGAATCCCCCCGCCCAGGCAGATGGCCCCGTCCTTGCGGCGATAGACGAGGGCGTTAGCCTCCAGTGTCGCGACGATGCGGTAGACGATCGCCCGGTTGATCCCCAGCGTCTCTGCCAGCTCGGCAATGCTCAGGCCGCCCGGGTGGCGGGCGATGATCTTCAGGGCCTGGAGACCCCGATCGAGGGTTTGCAACTGACTCATCGTGCTGGCTCGCCGTTCAGAAATCACTGCTTAGACTTTGGACTAGAAAGCCCGGGGTATCCGCTGTCCTCCCCTTGACCCCGGTCGAGGGCTTACCTATGTTCGTTCACAGAACAAGTCTTTTCAATAAAAGTAAATAACGAGACTCGCCATGCCCGCGCCCCGGACCTCACCGCGCGCCGACGAGGGACGTTGTCCTTTTCACGCCGCCGCCTCTCATGCCTTCGATGTCGCGCCGAACGGCTGTCCGGTATCGCCGCAGGCGGCAGCGTTCGACCCCTTCGAAAGCGACTATCAACTGGACCCGGCGGAGGCGCTGCGCTGGTCCCGCGATCAGGAACCGGTCTTCTACAGTCCCAGGCTCGGCTACTGGGTGGTCAGCCGTTACGCCGATGTGAAGGCCATCTTCCGCGACAACCGGACGTTCTCGCCGTCCATTGCCCTGGAGAAGATCACGCCCGTCACCCAGGCCGCACAGGACACGCTCAAGCGCTACGGCTATGCCATGAACCGCACCCTGGTCAACGAGGACGAACCGGCCCACATGGAGCGCCGCCGCGCCCTGATGACGTCCTTCGAACTGGACGAGCTGGCGCATCACGAACCCATGGTGCGGCGCCTGACGCGTGACTATCTGGATCGGCTGGTCGACAAGGGCGAGGCGGACCTGGTCGATGAAATGCTCTGGGAAATCCCGCTGACCGTGGCGCTGCACTTTCTCGGTGTGCCCGAGGAGGACATGGACACGCTGCGCGAGTACTCCATTGCCCACACGGTGAATACCTGGGGACGCCCCTCGCCGGACGAGCAGGTGGCCGTCGCCGAGGCGGTGGGCAAGTTCTGGCAATATGCCGGCCAGGTCCTGGAGAAGATGCGACAGGACCCTTCCGGCCACGGCTGGATGAAGTACGCCATTCGCCGCCAGCAGGAGCTGCCGGAGGTGGTCACCGACTCCTACCTGCATTCGATGATGATGGCCGGCATCGTCGCCGCCCACGAGACCACGGCGCATGCCACCGCCAACATGTTGCGCCTGCTGCTGGAAAATCGCGCGGTCTGGGAAGATCTCTGCGCCAACCCGTCGTTGATCCCCAATGCCGTCGAAGAGTGCCTGCGTCTGTCGGGGTCGGTGGCCGCCTGGCGACGTATCGCCACGACCGATACACGGATCGGCGACGTGGCGATCCCCGAGGGGGCGAAGCTGTTGATCGTCAGTGCCTCGGCCAACCATGACGGCCGGCACTTCGAGAATCCCGACGAGCTGGACATCTACCGGGACAACACCACCGATCACCTGACCTTCGGCTACGGCAGCCACCAGTGCATGGGCAAGAACCTCGCCCGCCTGGAGATGCGTATCTTCCTCGAAGAATTCACGCGTCGCCTGCCGCACATGGCCCTGGTTCCCGAGCAGACGTTCAGCTTCGTGCCCAATACATCGTTCCGTGGCCCGGAGCACTTGTGGGTGCGCTGGGACCCGACCCAGAACCCCGAGCGTCGCGATGGCTCGATCCGTGAGCAGGGGCGCGACTTCCCGCTGGGCGCGCCCTCCCGGCGCGATGCCGAGCGGGAGGCGGTGGTGACTCGGGTCACCCGCGAGACGCCCGATGTCATCCGCCTGGTGCTGGAAGATCCGCGCGGGCGACCGCTGCCGCGCTGGACGCCGGGGTCCCACATCGATCTGACCGTAGGCGACGTCACGCGCAAGTATTCCCTGTGCGGTGACCCGGACGACGAACATCGCCTGGAAATCGCCATCCGCCGGGAAGCACCGGGGCGGGGCGGCTCCCGCTACATCCATGACACGGTCGAGCCACAGGCCCGGGTGCGTCTGCGTGGCCCGCGCAACCATTTCCGGCTGGACGAGACCGCCGACGACTACCTGCTGATCGCCGGGGGCATCGGCATCACCCCGATCATCGCCATGGCGGATCGCCTCAAGCGGCTCGGCAAGCGTTACACCATCCACTACGGCGGCCGTTCCCGAGCCGCCATGCCGCTGCTGGCGCGTCTGATGCGGGATCATGGTGAGTGTCTGCACCTGTATCCCGCGGACGCCGGGCGGCGCCTCGACCTTCCCGCCGTCCTGGCCGGACGCGGCGAGGCCCCGGTCTATGCCTGTGGCCCGGAACGGCTGCTCGATGCGCTGGCAGAACTCACCCTGGACGACGCGGATGCCATCCATGTCGAACACTTCAGCGCGGGTCAGGCGATCCTCGATCCTCGCCAGGAGCAAGCCTTCGAGGTGGAGCTGACGGACTCCGAACTGACCGTGCCCGTGGCCGCCGACCAGACCGTGCTGCAGGCGCTGCGCGCGGTCGGTGTCGACATGCCCAGCGACTGTGAAGAAGGGCTGTGCGGCACCTGCGAGGTGGCCGTGATGGCGGGCGAGGTTGACCACCGCGACAAGGTTCTGACCGCCGACGAGCGAACCGCCAACCGGCGCATGATGACCTGCTGTTCCCGCGCGAAGTGCGGCAAGCTCGTGCTGGGGCTCTAGTTGATCGATAACGACTTCCTCCTGGCCCCTGACGGCCGAACAACAAGACCAATCCCACCTCCGCGCCTGCGGAGCAATCAGGAGTTCCCCGTGAACAACAAGACACTCACCCTGGCCACGCTAGCCGCCGGCGCGACGCTGCTGATGTCGCAAGCCGCCTCCGCCCAGACCACGCTCAAGGTCAGCCATTACCTGCCTCCCGTGCATGGCATCCATACCGATTTCATCGTGCCCTGGACCGAGCAGGTCACCCAGTGCACCAATGGCGAGGTCCAGTTCGAGATCTATCCGGGCGGCACGCAGCTGGGCAACGTCGCCAAGCAGCAGGAGCAGGTGCTGGCCGGGGTCGTGGATATCGCGCACGGCCTTCAGGGCATTCCCCGCGGGCGCTTTCCGCGCACCTCGTTGATCGAGTTGCCGTTCATGACGCGCGACGCCGGGGCCGCCAGCGAGACGCTGTGGGCGATGTATCCCGAGTACCTGGCACCCGAATATCGCGGCCTCAAGGTGCTCGCATTGCATGCCCACAACGGCGGGCTCATCCACACGGCGGACAAGAAGGTGGAAACCATGGAGGACATGCAGGGGCTGCGCCTGCGGACTCCCAGCCCTGCCGTCTCGCAGATGCTCACGGCGCTGGGGGCCACCCCGCAGGGTCTGCCGCCGGGTGAGGTCTACGAGAACATCCAGAAGCACGTGATCGACGGAACCGTCTTCCCCTGGGACCCGGTGAAGTCGTTCGGCCTGAACGAGGTCCTCCATTATCACCTGGACGCCGGCGCCTATACGGTCCCGTTCTTCTTCGTGATGAATCAGCGCAAGTACGACTCGTTGCCCGGGAACGTCCAGGCGTGCATCGACGAGGCGTCGGGGGACTCGCTGGTGGCCAAGTTCGGAGACTGGTGGGACAAGTGGGATGCCGCCGGCCGCGAGGAGGCCGTGGCCTCCGGGGATGTCATCACCCACCTGACGGACGCCGAGCGTGAGCGCTGGCGCGAGGCGCTGCAGCCCACCACCGAGGCGTATATCCAGGAGACCGCCGATCACGGGGTCGACAACGCGCGCGAGATCTACGAACGCATGCGCGAGCTGCTCGCCGAGAAGCAGCAAGACGACGCCTCCTGAGCCTCCTCGCGTGGGGCGGCGCCCGTCAGGGTGACGGCCCGCCGTCTTTAGGGTGACCCTGTTTATGCGCTACGTGATAACTGCCTTGCGATCCCTGGTCACGCTGACCGCCGTGATCGGCGTCGCGGCCTATGCGGCGGCCGCGCTGCTGACGGTGGCCGACATCATCGGCCGCCAGGTCGGCCACCCCGTACCCGGTGTGGTCGACCTGGTCCAGCTGTGCGTGCTGGGCGGGGCCTGGCTGGTCATTCCCTACGCCTTCATGACCGGGGCCCATGTGGGCGTGGATCTGCTCGTCGAGTCGCTGCCCCGTCGGCTGACGCGCGTGCTGCGGGGCGTCGCCGGGCTGGCCGCCATGGCGCTGCTGGGCATGATGCTCGACTTCTGTTACGCCACCTTCCAGCAGCAGGTCATGTTCGGCGATCGTTCGCAGCAACTGGGTATCCCGATCTTCTACTACTGGGTGCCGCTGCTGTTTGGTGTCGGCCTCTCCATCGTCGGAACCGGACTCGGCCTGCTGCCGTCCTCTCGGCCGGCCACAGCCTCGGAGGTCGCCTCATGAGTGGTGCGATGCTCGGTCTGGCCGGTTTCGGCCTGACACTGGCGTTGATCGCCTTCGGCTTCCCGGTCGCGGTGGCCATGGCGCTGGTGGGGGTCGGCGGCTTCTGGTGGCTGAACGGGCTCATGGGGGCCGGGTTCATTCTCGGCTCGTCACCCTTCGAGGCGATCTTCCCGTACTCGCTGAGTGTCGTGCCGCTGTTCGTGATGATGGGGGTCTTTGCCGCGCGCGCCGGGCTGTCGCGCTCGCTGTTCGACATGGTCAACAGCTTCCTGGGTCATGTCCGAGGCGGGCTCGCCGTCACCGGGGTCGGCGCCTGCGCCATCTTCGGCGCCATCTGCGGGTCGTCCCTGGCCACGGTCGCGACCATGGGGCGCGTGGCGATCCCGGAGATGGAGAAGCGCGGCTATGATGGCTCGCTGTCATCCGCCTCCATCGCCGCGGGCGGCACGCTGGGTGTGTTGATCCCGCCCTCCATCCTGCTGGTGATCTACGGCATCCTCACCCAGACCTCGATCGGCCAGCTGTTCATCGGCGCTATCCTGCCCGGGATCATCGGGGCGATGCTCTATGGGCTGGCGATCATCGTGCGGGTACGCATGGCCCCGCATCTGGCGCCTTCCACGCCCCGGGCGGGGTGGGGCACACGGCTGGCTACCCTGCGTCGGGTCTGGGGCGTGCTATTGCTCTTCGCACTGGTGATCGGGGGCATCTATCTGGGCTGGTTCTCGCCCACCGAAGCCGCCGCGGTGGGGGCCGTCGGTGCCTTCGGCCTGGCGCTGATTTCCGGGGAGCTCGATCGCCGGGCACTGTGGGGGGCGGTGCGGGAGACCGCGGGCCTGACCGGGATGATCTTCTTCATCCTGATCGGCGCGTCGCTTTTCAACTATTTCCTGGAAACCACCGGGCTGCCCAGCGCGCTGATCGACGGCATCGAGGCCAGCGGCCTGTCGCCGGCCATGGTGCTGGTGCTGATCATGCTGTTCTACATCATCCTGGGCTGCTTCATGGATGCCATGTCGATGATCCTGCTGACCGTGCCGTTCCTGGCGCCGGTCGCGGCCTCGCTGGATTTCGACATGGTGTGGTTCGGCGTGCTCGTGGTGACGGTGGCCGAGATCGGCCTGATCACCCCGCCCATCGGCATGAACCTGTTCGTGGTCCAGGCCACCCAGCCTCATCTGACCCAGCGAACGGTGATCCGCGGAATCCTGCCGTTCATCCTGGCGGATGTCGTGCGGCTGGTACTGCTGGCGGCGCTTCCCGCGCTGACCCTGTGGTTACCCGGGAAGATGTTCTAGGCGTGAAGTCCCGCGGAGTGATGGAGGCCTTCAGCACCCTGGCAGGTTTCGTCACCGGCGGGAATCGAGGATGGCTTTCCGGCAGGCTGTGAGGTGGTGCTTTATATGGCATAGGGGGGAGCGCGTCGAAATGTGGGACGAAATGGAACCGGGCGGGACTAAGCGGGATAGTGATCTTGCAAAACTATCAATAGCTTACGCGTAATATGGCAAGAGCGGAGGCTATACGACAAACACCGGATCAATGCCAAAGGCACGCTAATCAGAAAAAAGGCCGTCTCGCTATGAGGCGGCCTTTTTTGCTCTACATTTGGCACCGGCCTAGTAGGGGTCCAAATTGCTCCAAGTCCTACCTGCAGCCTTTGTCACCAGAATCGAACTCTCTTTGCCTACGCGTCCAGCTGCCCGCTTGGCACGCCGAAGAACTTCATGCATGTCGTCTATTACACCATCGTAATTGTATTCTGCATCAGGTAGTTGCACCTTGTTATCGTTCTTGCCAATCAGGTAACGCAGGAACCCCAGCTGCTCCATAGCTTCATGCAAGTCTTCGTAATCTTCCCAAGATGCTCCCTGCAACACCACACGCACTGTGAACTTAGCCATTCCTGCCTCCTCTTATTTTCAGTGAGTTACTACAGCCACCCCGCTGCCCATACGGCACGGCCGATGATCTCCAGCTCGTCGAGCCGGTCACGAGGCACCAGGATCTCGCGATAGGCGGGATTCGCACTGATGATGGCGACGCCATCGAATTGGCGCTGCAGGCGCTTGGCGTACAGGTGGCCGTCCAGGCGGATCACGTAGATCCCTTCACCTTCGATTGTCGTCCTGGTGTGATCGACCAGCACGGTGTCCCCACTGTGCAGTACCGGCTCCATGGACTCCCCATCCACACGGATCGCCGATAGGTGATCGGGCGTGAGGCCCTGTTTGCGCAGGCTATAGCGCGTGAAGGAAATATGCGTGAGCACCCGACAGCCCTCGTTCCAGGCGCCATCACCCGCGCTGCACTGGGCGTCATAGAGCGGAACGAACGCGTACTCGTCGTCCACCACCCCATATTCCGCCTGGGCATCTGAAACGTTCGTGCCTTCTGGTTCTTCGCCGCTCGCCAACCAGCTCAGGGACACCCCACCAGTCTTCGCAATTGCAATGAGCGCCTTTCTGCTCGGTTCGCTCCCCGTGAGGTAGCGCTGAAAACCGCTCTGCGACAGCCCGGCGGCCTTCGCAAAAGCGGTTGCGCTCCCCACTTTTGCGATCACCGTTCGTAGCCGCTCGATGAAGGCTTGGTTACTTTCAAGTTCCTCCAGTGAACTTGAAAGTGGTTTTTCCGCTGACACGGGCGCTTTCATGTTTCTTAAAGCCCTGATTTTAAATGTATTTTTGCACCTCCCACCTGCGGGAGCCTGCAATTGAACTTGAAACACTCAATTGAGGTTGACCGATCACCTCAATAGCGTTTATGTTTATGGGGAAAGACAGGTTAGACACCCCAAAAAAACGCCATCGAGGTGACGCCATGAACCAGGAGATACCTATCAATCCCACTCAGCGCTGGGAGTGGCTGAAATACCAACTCCGCAGCCGGGGCAGCTCGTTCCGCAAGCTCAGTGACGAGTTGGGCGTCTCCAGCAACGCGGTCCTCATGGCGAAGTACGGTCCCTATCCGCGCATGGAGCGAGCTATCGCCCGCAAGCTCGACCTGTCGCCTTCCACTATCTGGCCCGAGCGCTGGAATGCCGACGGCACTCCGAGCCGTCAGCGCCCCAATCGCGCTGAGCGTCAGGCCATTTCATATCGAAATAGCAATTTTGATCACAAAGATGATAGCGGGTCTAACGCTATCGCGCACCGTCAAGCGGCTGGGGGTGCGTGACCATGAGGCGCGTCAAGGACACCCAGACGCTAGACATCTTCGAGGTGCCGGTGCCGATCGTCCCGACACCCGGTAGCGGCAACTATGCGGCCCAGGTCAGCGAGTTGGTGGGAGCAACGCTCAAGGATTGCCCGATCGATCGCTACGAGGTCGCGGCGCAGATGAGCCGGCTCTCCGGTGACGACGTCTCCAAGCACATGCTGGATGCCTGGAGCTCACCTGCGCGAACCGAGCACAACATCCCGCTTTATCGGGTCCCTCTCATCGAGGAGGTGTGCCAGAGCCACGCCTTCACGGACTGGCTCGTACACCTGCGCGGTGGTCGGGTCGCCTACGGTCGCGAAGCGTTGGCAGCCGAGTACGGACGTCGTCAGCAGATGATGGACAAGCTCAAGTCGGACATGCGCGAGCTGAAGAAACTGATGGGAGAAGAGGAATGATTGATCGAAGCCCTATCGAGCAAGCCGCTGCGCGTCGAGAGCATCAACAATTGACTCGGCTAAAGGCACGTATTCATCGCACCCAGGCAGATCGCGATACAGGCGACACCACCGCCGAATCATTTCTTGCCGATCCTGCTCTTGAAGAACGCCCTGCGTCTCAAGCTCCAACAGGAGAAAAGCAATGAAGTCCGTCTGCGCGTTCGTAATCTCGCGCATCTGCTTCAGCGAGGCGCGGATCGGTTCAGGTACATCCTTTAGAAGCTCGTCGAATCCATCGTTTTCCATTGAGAGTTCCTCTGCTGAGTTGGGTTTGGTTGGCGCCTCTCAACTTAGCGAAGAAAGGGACTCTCGCCCATCCGTGGGAGGTCGGTCATGAACTGCCAGACTTCTCCCATGACCCACGGTTGGTATAGCGCTAAAGAACTGGCCGGGCTTCCGGGCATGCCGAGCACGGTCCAGGGCGTGAATACGCGCGCCAAGGCTCAAGGCTGGGAAGCGCAGAAGCGCATGGAGCGCGGTGGCGGTTACGAATACGCCTTCGCCGTGTTGCCCACCGAGACGCAAAACGCCTTGCTCGCGCGGACTGTCGGCGAACCGGAAGCCGCCCTCGTCGAGCCTGCCGCGACAGACGAGCCGCAGGATCTCCCTGAACAACGCAGGCTCACCGACGCCCAGCGCCAGGTGATGGCCGCGCGGGTCGCCTTCGTGCGCGAGATCGAGCGCATGACGAAGATGGTCAGCCAGCAGCGTGCCATCGACACCTTGGTCGCCCTGGCGCAAAGCGGCGATCTCTCGCCGTACCTCGCTCAGCGGGTGGTGATGGCCAACGACCGCAAGACGCCGACCCGGACCCTCAGCGAGCGCACCCTCAAGCGCTGGCTGGCCGAGTTCCGCAAGCATGGCGAGCGGGGCCTGGCGCCGAAGCGACGCCAAGCTGATATGAGCATGCCACCCTGGGCTGAAGGCTTTCTCCAGCGCTACCAGCGCCCTCAGAAACCCAGTGTCGAGGCTGCCTATCAGCAGTTGGTCGAGCAGACCAAGCCGCCGCATCCGAGCATCCACCAGGTTCGCCGCTGGCTCGCCAAGCTCAGCCCGGAGGCTCGTGAGCGTGGCCGCATGGGGCCGCGCGAACTCAAGGCGCTGCAGCCGTTCAAGCGGCGGACCACCGACGGCCTGTGGCCCAACGACGTATGGGTCGCCGACGGCCATACCTTCGACGCCGAAGTGATCAACCCGCTGACCGGCCAGGCGTTCCGGCCCGAGGTCACGATGATCATCGACTGGGGCACGCGTCGTATTACCGGCTTCGCGCTCAACCTCGCCGAGTCGACCCTGGCCACCCTCGACGCATTGCGCGACGCCGTCAGCCGCGCCGGCATGTTCAACCTGTTCTACGTCGACAACGGTTCCGGCTTCGATAACGCCAGCGTCTATGAAGTGGTGGACCGCTTGGGCGGCACCATCACCCACTCGCTGCCGTACAACTCCCAGGCGCGCGGCGTCATCGAACGCGTTCACCACTCGATCCTGGTCAACCTCGCCAAGACCCTGCCGAGCTACATCGGCGCTGACATGGATAAAGAGGCCGGCACCCGCGCGCACCGGCTGTCGCGGCGCGACATCGCCAACGGCCTGAAGCCGGCGCAGATCCCGAGCTTTCAAGAGTTCTACGACCGGCTTTGCCAGGCAATCGACACCTATAACCATCGCCCCCACAAGGGCCTGGCGAAGATCCGTGATCTGGAGTCGGGCCGGATGCGAAATCGCAGCCCCATGGAGGCCTGGAAATCGGCCGAGGCCGACGGCTTCGAGGCACTGACAGCACCGGCCGACGTCGTCGCCTCGCTGATGCGCCCGCAGGAGGTCCGCAAGACCCACCGTGGCGAGGTACGCATCAATTCCGGCATCTACTTCCTGGATGCACTGCGCGACTTCCATGGCGAAGAGATCCGCGTCGCCTGGGACTACCGCGATACCGGTGCCGTGGGCGTCTACACCCTCGACGGCGAATGGATCGGCGAAGCCACCCTGGACGGCAATGCCACCCCGGCGATGCCGGCCAGCATGATCCAGCGCGCCGCCGACAAGCGGGAGAAGGGTCAGCTCAATCGCCTGGTCAAGAAGGCCAAGACCATCACCGGCCGGGACGTCGAGATCCGTGCCATCGACCCCGAACCGGCCCAGCCCGATTACAACGCCAGCCAGCTCGAGGACGCCCGGGCCTACGCCCGCCATCTCGAGGACCAGCGCACACGCTTCGAGATCCCCCAGGACAAGGTCCAGCGGTACCGCCTTTGGCACAAGTTGGATGCGCGCCTGCGCGCCGGGGAGGCCCTCGGCGAGGCCGAGCAGCGCTGGCATGAGAACTACCGGAATCACAGCGACTTCCGCGCGATCGAGCGCGTGATGGGCGCGGACGGGAAGCCACCCGCCCGCACCCGGCGGGCCATGTGAGCGCATGGCCCATGACACCCAAGCCAATGAGGAACTGAAATGAGCGTCAACACCATTGTACCACTCACCAATGTCGCCTTACTGGCGAGCGCCGTCGAGTCTGCCGCCAACCGCCCACCGGAGTTGCCCGGGCTGGTGGTGATGTACGGCCCGTCCGGCTACGGCAAGAGCCTGGCGGCCGCCTATGCCGCCAACCTGCACCGCGCCTACTACGTCGAGTGCCGCGAGAGCTGGACCAAGAAGGCGTTTCTGGTCGCGATTCTTCGCGAGATGGGGATCATCCCCATGAAAACCCTCAGCGAGATGGTCGACCAGGTCGCCGAGCAGCTCTCCCGCTCCGGCCGGCCGCTGATCGTCGACGACGTCCAGTACGTCATCGACAAGGCCGCCGCCAACGTCCTCACCGACATCTATAACGCCAGCCAGGGCACCCTGATCCTGATCGGCGAGGAACGCGTGCCGGCGTCCATGGGGCGCCTCGAGCGCCTGCACAACCGGGTGCTGGAATGGGTACCCGCGCAGGCCGCCAACCTCGACGACATCCGCGCCCTGGCCGAGAAGTCCTACCCCAACGTCGAGATCGCCGACGACCTGCTGGAGACCGTCAATCACCGGGTCAAGGGCTGCCTGCGCCGGGTCGCGGTGAACCTCTACCAGATCCACTCCGAGGCTCTGGCCAACGGCTGGCAGCGCATCGACCTGGCCACCTGGGGCGAACGCCACATCCACACCGGCCAGCCGCCGGCGCGTCGGGGGTGAGCATGGTTCGAGCAATGTCCCGCAGTGCCACGACCGCCGTGCCCAACCGCCAACGGATCTGGGAGGCCATCCGCGCCCTGCACGCCGACGGTCAGCCGATCACGGCACGCGACGTCTGGGCCGGCATGCCCGACACCATGCCGCGCACCCGCGTCGACGACTACATCCGCAGCCTGGTGGCCGGTGGCTACCTGAGATGCCGGAACCCGGAGCGCCGCCGTGGCGTGGCCGCCGAATACGCGCTGGTTCGCGATGTCGGCGTCGAGGCCCCGCGTGTGCGTCGCGACGGCACCCAGCCACCGACTCCGGGGCGCGAGCAGCTCTGGCGCACCCTCAAGATCGTCGGCGACTTCACCGCCACCGAGCTGGCCGATGCCGCCAGTACCCCGACCACGCCGATCGCCCAGGCGACCGCCGCCGAGTACTGCCATTTCCTCAAGGGGGCGGGCTATCTACAGGTGACCCGCCCGGGCGCGCCGGGCGTGGCCGAGCGCTACCGGCTGATTCCCAGCCGCTGGACGGGGCCCCAGGCGCCGATGATCCAGCGCACCAAGCGGCTGTTCGATCCCAACACGGGCCAGGTGGTCTTCGAGCGCGTCACCAAGACCGAAGGGGGTGAGCCATGAGCCGCGTCGACATCAGCGCCTGGGGTGACGAGCCACCGCGCTGGGTGCAACTGCTCGCCGCCGAGGTCGAGGCCAGCAACCGCAAGCGCGCCGCCGAGCGCATCGGCATGTCGCGCACCGCCGTCTCGCTGGCCCTGGCCAATCGCTATTCGAGCCCCAGCACCGCCGGCATCGAGCGCCGCGTGCTCGACGCCCTGGACGGTATCGACTGCCCGGCGCACGGCGAGACGATCAGCACCCAGCAGTGCCGGGCCTATCGCGAGCGGCCGGCGCCCACCCACAACCCCATGGCGATGCGCGTATGGCGCGCCTGCCAGGGCTGCCCGCACAACCCCGCCAATCAGGGAGGCGACGACCAATGACCATCCGAGGCATCTGCCCCGAATGCGGCATGAACGCCGATCTCGCGGCGTTCGTCGCGCAGGGCGAAAACAACCAAGCACTGGCCGCCGCGCTGGAGATCCCCTCGACGCTCGGCCCGCGCGTGATCCGCTATCTCGGCCTGTTCCGACCGCCCAGCCGCGCGCTGGCCGCCAGCAAGGCGCTGCGCCTGCTCACCGAGTTGCGCGACACCATCGCCAGCGGGCGCATCGACCGCAAGGGCGTCAGCCGCCCCGCGCCGGTCAGCGTCTGGGCCGCCGCCCTGGACCAGCTCCTGGAGCGTCCGCCGAGCAAGCTGCCACTGACCGGCCACGGCTATCTGTTCGAGATCGTTGCCGGCATCGCCGACAAGGTCGACGCCGAGCAGGAGCGCCAGCGCGAGACCGCCGCCCGTAGCGGTGCCAAACCCGCCGCCAACGTCACCCCCACCACCGCAGTGCGCGAGCGCAGCACCGATGAAGTGTTAGCCGAGCACCGTCGTCTCGCGGCCAGTGGTAACGCCCGCGTTAGCGCGTCGACCACCCAGGCCGGCCCCAAGTCACTGGGCGAGTTGCTCAGGCAGGCCCCCAACCCCGAGGAGCGTGAGTCATGACCCGTTACCCCGACGAAACCCTGGCCTACTACGCCGATCGATTCGTGCTGCTCGGGCTCGCCCGCCACGACATCACGCTCGAGCAGTACCTGGCGAGCCCCGAACGGACCGAGGGTCTGGCGCGGTACCGGGCGCTGCGCATGCACCGCCACGGCATCACCTGGGGGCAGTACCTGGCCGACCCGCAGTACTGCGAGGCCCGCGCCCTCGATCCCGAGCCGCCGTCGCCCGAGCAGCACGGCGCCATCCTGCGGCTATGGGCGCACCAGGACACCGGGCTCGCGGTCGCTCCGCAGCCCGTTCCGGCGCCGGTCGAATCGCCCTGGACCGAGAGCTGGCAGGACGTCCTGGAGCGCTGCCGCGCCGAGGTCGACCACCTGCCGCAGCGTAACGGGGCCATCGTCGAGCCGCTGCATCACCACCGCTTCAACCGCCGCAACAACTGCCATTTCAGCAAGCGAGGTGCCTGACATGAACCCCATCATGCGACTGATCGATACCGACGAGATCGGCGCCGCCACCGTTCGCGAGCTGCTCCACGACATGGGCGCGGACGGCGATCGGCAAGCGGCGATCGCCATCGTCAAGCGTCACCACTTCACGCCCCATGCGGCCTTCGTCTGTCTGCATGGCGCCCACACCGCCCGCTACATGGCGGCGATCGAAGCCGTCACCCGAGAGATCAACCAGGAACAGGAGCCGCGCTCATGACCGCACAACCCCAGATCCCCGACGGCTATCGCCTCGACGCCAAGGCGCGGCTGATCCCTGAGGACAGCATCAAGCCCATCGACAAGGCCCGCGACGAACTCGTCCAGGAGCTGGTCACCACCGCCATCGAGCTCAACCGGGCACTGGCTCAGTTCAAGGCTGCCGCCTTCGGCGACATTGAAAGTTTCGTCCAGCTCTCCGCCGAGGAGTACGGCGTCAACGTTGGCGGAAAGAAAGGCAACGTCAGCCTGCTGAGCTTCGATGGCCGCTACAAGATCCAGCGCGCCATCCAGGACCACATCGTGTTCGACGAGCGCCTCGAGGCGGCGAAGGGGCTGATCGACGAATGTCTCAAGGACTGGACCGACGGCGCCCGCTCCGAGATCAAGGTGATCGTCCAGGACGCCTTCCGTACCGACAAGCAAGGCAACCTGCGCACCGGCGCGGTGCTCGCCCTGCGCCGCCATGACTTCGACGATCCGCGCTGGCTACGCGCCATGGATGCCATCTCCGATGCCGTCCAGGTGACCGGCTCCAAGTCGTACATCCGCATCTACGAGCGGATCGGTGACAGCGACCAGTACCGCCCGATCAGCC
This sequence comes from Modicisalibacter sp. MOD 31.J, assembly GCF_020147985.1. Classification (NCBI taxonomy): domain Bacteria; kingdom Pseudomonadati; phylum Pseudomonadota; class Gammaproteobacteria; order Oceanospirillales; family Halomonadaceae; genus Modicisalibacter; species Modicisalibacter sp. MOD 31.J. The sequence continues at coordinate 263,197 of NZ_JAGXFF010000002.1, forward strand.
TTGATATCGCGGGAGTGTGAGATGAAGTCAGCCACCATCCGCGTCCGCGACGCCATGGGCGGCTATGCCGCCACGCTCCAGGGCCAGCGCGCGACCTGCGCCTGGAGCCACGAAGAGGCGGCCCGACGGGTCGCCCGGAAGGTCTACGGCGACGAGGTGGACGTCGTCAATGACTACCTGCGCGACGGCGATGTCGCCGCCGGGGTCAAGTACCGCTACCACGTCGCCCACAACGCCTGAGAGAACACATATGACGGATTCAATCGAGCAGTTCCCGCACCTCGAAGATCTGGTGCGCGAGGCTGACAAGGCAGAGATCCCGGAGCAAGCCATGAGGGTGATTCTGCGGGCCGAGCAGCACCATCAAAAGGTCCGTGATCAGCTCCAAGAGATAGTCACGCTGGGCGATCGCGGCGCCAGTATCAGTCTGGGTGAAGGCGGACTGGAGCTGGAACCCGGTACGCAGCTTCACAAGGGCTTCGTGACGGGTATCCAAGTGGCTCTCCACCTGGTGGGTAAGTTCCCGCTGAAGGTGAAGCACGCCAGCGAGATCGATACGGAAGACGACTGAAGCGAAACGCCCCCGGTCGGGGGCGTCTGCCGGGCGTGGTGGCCCGGTACTGATGAGCAGCCACCTGGAGTTCTCATGGACCGCAAGACCCTCGACAAGATCAAGAAATGCCTGGCGCTGGGCCGTTCCAGCAACGTCCATGAAGCGGCGGCCGCAATGCGTCAGGCACAGAAGCTGATGGACGCCCATGGCGTTACGCCCGGCGACGTCGCGGCCAGTGAGGTAGAGAGCCACATCGCCCGGGCGGGGGCCGGCAAGACGCCGCCCACCCACATCGCGATGCTCGCCAACATGGTCGCCAGGGCCTTCGGGGCCGAGCTGGTGTATCGCCCGCTGCCCGCAGGCAACCGCTGGATCGGCTGCGTCGAGTTCTACGGCGTGAACGGTGCCGGCGAAGTCGCGGGCTACGCCTTCGAGGTGCTGGGCCGCCAGTTGAACCGCGATCGCAATGCCTACCTGGCCACCCTCAACAAGCGCATCAAGCGGACCACGAAGATCCGCCGTGGCGATCTCTACGCCCAGGCCTGGGTCGAGACCGTTGCCCAGCAGGTGACGACGCATCAGCGCACCGAGGCCGAGGACCAGATCATCGCCACCTACCAGGCGATGCGCTGGTCGACACCGCTCGAGGAACGCCAGGGACGGGACAACACCAAGGGCATGCGTAGCCACGACGTGGACGCGCTGTACCAGGGGCGCCGGGACGGCAAGAAGGTCAGTTTCCACCAGGGCGTGAACGGCACACGTCAGGCTGTGATCGGGAGCCAGTCATGATCAGTAAGGGCAAGTTGGCTCAGATCCATATCGCGAAATCCCAACTGGGACTCGGTGACGATGAGTACCGGGCGATTCTCGCCCGTGTCGCTGGTGTGAGCAGTGCCAAACAGCTCACAAACCGCAACGTCGGCGCAGTGATCACCGAGTTCCAGCGCCTGGGCTGGACGCCCAAGCCGGCCAGGAAAGCCGGCCGCCGGGCGCCACGCCCGCCGGCAACCCGACAGGCGGTGATGGCCAAGGTCGAGGCGCTGCTGACCGATGCTGGCCGCCCCTGGGCCTACGCCGATGGCATGGCCCAGCGCATGTTCCAGACCGAGCGGGTCGACTGGCTCGACGACGACCAGCTCCAGCGGCTGATGCAGGCGCTGATCATCGACGCCAAGCGTCACGGAGGTGACGGCTGATGTCTGACGATAACCTGGATATGGGCTTCGAGATCCCCGACGATGCCCTGGAGCGCTTGCAGGACCCCGAGATCCTCAAGAAGTGGCCCCAGGGGCTTAGCGATATGCTCTCGGTGATCGAGTCGGCACACCGTCGCGCCGGCGACGATGACGAGACCGCCCGCATTCGGGCGTTTCGTGCCGTCCGGGCCCTGGCTGGCTTCGCCGGCGGGCGCTCATTCTACGTACCCAAGGGCGAGGCGCTGGAGCGAGCGCTGCGCGACAGGGAGATATGGGAGTCGTTCGATGGCGGCAACGTCTCGACGCTCGCGACGCGGTACCATCTCACCGAAGCCCAGATCTACTCGATCCTGGCCGAGCAGCGTAAGCTTGCCCGGGACCGGGTACAGCCTGGGCTGTTCTAAAAGAAAAGCAGACGCAGGGGAACATCATGAAGAGGATCACTATCGCAGTAACCAGTATGCTTGTCGTGCTGCTATCAGGTTGCGGGAAAGACCCGATTTCCATGAGCGAAGCTCAAGCAATAGCCGCGCAGTCCGATGATGCAGGCCGCTACCAAAATGAGTTTGCCAAGGCCATCCAACAGCTGAGTACCAAAGATGACTGTCAAACGGAGGTCATGCGTGATTTTGGCGGCTTCTCTCGAGTGACCGGGGACAACTTCTACTTCATCTACTGTGGTAAGCCCATGAACGCAGCCCGGCGCTGGTACTACAGCCCTTTTAGCGAGAAGCTGAGTCGAATCAAGGCGGAAATGTGATGCGTATCTCGCTCCAGCAACCGCTTTACAGAGCCCGTTAATCAGCGTTGAATGCTTCGCAGATCATCCCGATGCCCCGCCCCTGAGCGGGGCATTTTCGTAAACCGCTTGATTCCCGCCGCATCCCACCCGCGCTCTAGCCTGACATCACGCTAACACTTGCCTGATGTCACCCGCTGGAGATTCCCCGTGTACGCCAAACTCCGTGACACGCTGCGCATCGGCCCGTGGCTGATCCTCGCCCTGATCATGACCACCGCCGTGGGCATGCTCTATCCCCACCAGCTGGGTCTGTTGCTGTGGTCGCTGGCGAAGCTCTCCTGGGGCGCCTATCTCGGCTACTGGATCGACCGCTCGCTGTTCCCCTATGCCCGGCCTGGGGCATTCACCGTCAGCAACACCAACGGGCTGCAGTCTGTCGCGCTGCTGATGCTGCGCCGGGCGATCATCATCGCGGCTGCACTGATCGCCCTGGGCCTGGGGGTGTGACGTGATTACCGCGCAACGTCGGCTGCTCGAGGCCGTCGATTCACTGCAACGCGAGCGGCGCGCGCCGGTCCCCGATTGGCTGATCCCCGTCGCCGTCGCCGTCAACGTCATCGGCGGCGCCGAGCGCGACGCCCTGGTCAAGCGCGTGCGAGGGCTGATCGATGACGGCCTGTTGAGCGAGGCGCGCGACCACCCGCTGGGTGCCGGCATCGAGGTCACCGCCCAAGGGCGTCAGGCCCTGGCCGGTCTGGCGTCCGGGAGCGAGACACCCGACAAACCCAAGCCGTCGCGTGATGCCGACGCACCGTATGCGTTGCCCGACGATGACCACCTGCTCGCCGAGAGCTACGCACTGGTACTCGATTGCGCCGATGCGCTGGCGCGGCATCAGCACACCGATTCCACGCTGCTATCGCTCTATCAGCGCATCGAGACTCACTGCAAGACGCTCTGGCAGCGGCAAGAGCAAAAGGAAGCGTCGTGCGCCGATTGATTCTTCTCGCCATCCTCGCGCTCATCACGTGCGCGCCGGCACACGCTTGGCAAGTGCCGGTCGCTGCCGAGCGTTACCAGCGCGAGCTGGTCAGGGTGGTCGAACAGGAGTGGGGGCTCTCCGCGCCGGTGGCCATTCATGCCGCGCAAATTCACCAGGAGAGTGCCTGGCGATCGGATGCACGCAGCCCCGTGGGTGCCGAGGGGCTCAGCCAGTTCATGCCTGGCACGTCGGCCTGGATCGCCGAACTCTACCCGGACCTGGGCGAGGCCGCGCCGTATTCCCCGGGCTGGGCCATGCGTGCCCAGGCCCGTTACAACCGCTTCAACTGGCGCCGGATCGATGCCGGCGACGCCTGCAGTCACTGGGCGATGACGCTCTCCGCCTACAACGGCGGGCTGGGCTGGGTGCATCGTGACCAGCGCCTCGCCAGTGCCGCAGGTGACGATCCGAGCGTGTGGTTCGGCTCGGTCGCCACACACACATCGCGGGCCGGCTGGGCCGAGCGGGAGAATCGCGGCTATGTCGCGCGCATTCTGCTCACGCTGACACCACGCTACACCGCGGCCGGCTGGCCGGGAGGTGCGCCGTGCTCTCGCTCCTGACCCGGCTCATGCCGGGCTACGCCTGGCTGGCCTTGCTCGCTCTCGCGCTGTCGATCGGTGGCTGGGTGATCAATGGCTACCGGATCGACCGCCTCAAGGCCGAGCGCGACAGTGCCGAACAGCTCGCGCAGACCGAATCGCGCCGCGCCGACGAGTGGCAGGCCCGGGCCGAACAACGCCAGGCGGACCTCGAAGCGGCCCATCAGGAACGCCGCGAAGCTCAGGCTTCGGTGCGGCAGCTCCAGGAAGACCTCGCCACCCAGGACGCGAAGTACCGCCAGCTCCAACAACGTATCGCTCAGGCACCGCCCGAGGACGACGGGCCCGTTGCGCCGGTACTGCGCGATGCGATTCGCGACCTCCCCGAGGTGGCGCCGTGAGGTTTGCGACAGCCATGATGCTCGCGCTGCTCGCCGGCTGCGAGAGCGTGCCCGACCAGTCGGCGCCACCGCCCGATGCCGCGCCGGTGGTCTGCGCGCTGCCGGCGGGAATGACCGAGCGGCAGGCCGAGCCGGTACGGCCGACCGGGGACTACCCCCAGAGCGTCGCCGCCCAGTACCTCACGTCGCTCCACCAGTGGGGCGCCGAAGGCTGGCGGCGTCTCGACCGGGCCGACAACTACAGCCGCGCCTGCGAGGCGCGACACGAGCAAGCGAGGGACTGATGGAATCCTTGATCAATTGGAACGCGATGAAGGTGCTGTTCGACGTGCTGCAAGCGCTATTCATGGTGCTGGTCTCGGTCTACGTGTGGTGGACCAATCGCACGCGCGCCAACGGTCGCACCATTCAGGGCATCAACAAGCGCATCGATACTGTGGAGCGTGAGGTGGGCAGCATCAAACAGACCGTCGACAACATGCCGCATCACGGTGACATGGATCAGCTACGCAGCGAGATCGGGCAGCTCAACCGCGGCCTCGCCGAAGTCGTCGCTGAAATGAAGGGCAGCAACCAGCTGCTGCACCGCCTGCATGACTATTTGCTGACCGAACGGGGGAACGGACGATGAGCCAGGCATACCAGGACTTCGAGACCGAGGGCCGTCGCCTTGCGATCCTGCGCATTCTGAGCCGACGCAACGAGTACAGCACCAACGAATACTCCCTGCGCGACGAGCTGGCCGGTGCCTACGCCCATAACGTCAGCCGCGACAAGCTGCGTGGGGATCTCGCCTGGCTCGAGGAACAGGACCTGGTCATCACTCAGGCGCCGCGTGCCGGCTGGATCGTCACGTTGACCGCCCGGGGCAGCGACGTCGCCGCTGGTACTGCCCAAGTGCCGGGCGTCGCCCGCCCGCGCCCGGGAGTGTGAGCCATGGGTCAGCGATCCAAGGTGTTCGATCTGCCGCCGGAAGTCCGCGAGGAACTCAACGAACGGCTGGTCAGCACCGGCTTCCAGGGCTACAGCGCGTTAGCCGAATGGCTCTCCGAGCGGGGTTATAACGTCTCGCGTTCGTCCGTGCATCGTTATGGCCAGGATCTCCAAGAAGAGTTCGAAGAAGCCATGGGCAACGTGCGAAAGACCACCGAGATGGCCAAAGCCATGGCCGATGCGGTGGAGGATGACGAGGGCAACCTGATTGACGCCACTGCCCGCATCGTCCAGGAACAGTTGCTGCGTGTTTCGCTCGCCTTGCGCAAGGCCGAGCATGACCCGGAAGTCTCTGCTCATCATCTGGCCAAGGTATCCAAAGCCTTGACGAATCTGGGGCGTGTCTCGATCGCGCAGAAGAAGCATGCCAAGGAAGTGCGTCAGGAAGTCGCCCAGGAAGCCGCCGAGGCTGCTGATTCGGCCATGGCCGGCCAGGGCATGAGCCGCGAGGCGATCGACACCATCAAGCGGGAAATCCTGGGGATCGCCGGATGACTGTCGCCATGCCCGAGTCGGTCCTGCTGCCGTATCAGCAGGCGTGGGTCGAGGATGAGTCCGACCTCAAGCTCGCCGAGAAGAGCCGCCGTACCGGGATCACCTGGGCGGAGGCCGCCGACGCGGTGCTGGCCGCCAGCGCCGCGCGCACCGCCGGCGGCACGAACCACTTCTACGTCGGCTCCAACAAGGAGATGGCGATCGAGTTCATCGACGCCTGCGCGATGTGGGCCAAGGCCTTCGGCAAGGCGGCCTCGGCAATCCAGGAGGAGGTCCTGCACGACGAGGACAAGGACATCCTCACCTTCAACATTCACTTCGCCAGTGGCTTCAAGATCCAGGCGCTCAGCTCGCGGCCGTCCAACCTGCGCGGCCGCCAGGGCAACGTCACCATCGACGAGGCCGCCTTCCACGAGCAGCTCGCCGAGGTGCTCAAGGCGGCGCTGGCACTGACCATGTGGGGCGCCAAGGTGCGGCTGATCAGCACCCACAACGGCGTCGACAACCTCTTCAACGAGCTGATCCAGGACAGCCGCGCCGGCAAGAAGCGCTACAGCGTCCACCGCATCACCCTCGACGATGCCTGCGAGCAGGGGCTGTACCGGCGTATCTGCCAGGTGCGTGGCGAGACATGGACTCAAGCAAAGGAAAACCAGTGGAAGGCCAACCTGCTGGCCGACACCGCGACCCGCGAGGACGCGCTCGAGGAGTACTACTGCGTGCCCAAGTCGGGCGGTGGTGCCTACCTGTCGCGCGCCCTGGTCGAGTCACGGATGGTCGACGCCCCGGTGGTGCGCTTCGAGGGCTCGGCCGAGTTCAACGCTACCCCGGAATACTTGCGCGCCGCCGACATGCACGACTGGTGCGAACGCGAGCTGCGCCCGCTGCTAGAGCAGCTCGATCCCCGCGACGTGCATTGCTTCGGCGAGGATTTCGGCCGCAGCGGCGACCTCACGGTCATCGCGCCCATGGCCATCACCCAACAACTGAAGCGCGTCGTGCCGTTCCTGGTCGAGCTGCGCAACGTGCCGTTCAAGCAACAGGAACAGGTGCTTTACTACATCGCCGATCGGCTGCCACGGCTCCAGGCCGGGGCGCTCGATGCCCGGGGTAACGGCCAGTACCTGGCCGAGCAGGCGGTGGAGCGCTACGGCAGCGGCATCATCGAGGCGGTGATGCTCTCGCAGGCCTGGTACCTGGAGGCCATGCCCAAGTTCAAGGCCGCGCTCGAGGACGACGACCTGGCGATCCCGCGCGACCGTGACGTCGGCGACGACCTGCGCGCCATCGAGGTGATCAAGGGCATTCCCAAGTTGCCGGACGGCAAGACCGGTGACAGCAAGGTCCGCCACGGCGATGCCGCCATCGCGCTGGTCATGGCCTATTACGCGTCGCTGCTGGAGACCACCCCCATCGACTTCATCGCCGTGCCCAAGTCGGGCCGCGCGAGCCCGGACGATGACGACATCAGTGACCTGCACGATCTTCACGACGGTCTAGGAGGCGGATGGTGAGCCTGACTCAGAAACTACGTGCGCTCTTTGGCACCGGCCGTGACGAGCAATCGCGCGCCCTGGACGAACAACAGACCGCCGACGCTCGCGTGGGCCAACTGAAACGCGAATTCGCCGAGCACCCCTCGCGCGGGCTGACCCCCGCACGCCTGCACCAGATCCTGGAAGGCGCCGAACAGGGCGACCTCAAGTCGCAAAGCGAACTGTTCGACGACATGGAGGAGAAAGACCCGCAGATCGGCGCAGACCTGGGCAAGCGCCGCCAGCTCGCCGCCGAGCTGGAGTGGCAGATCGTCCCGCCGGATAACGCCAGCGCTGCCGAGAAGCGCGCCGCCGACCAGGCCGCCGAGGTGTTCGACGGGATCGAGGTCGAGGATCTCATCCTGGAGCTGGGTACCGGCATCGGCCACGGCTGGGCCAATCTCGAATTGACCTGGGGCCGGGACGGCGCCCAACGCTTTATCGAGCAGCCCGTGCTACGGCCACATTCATGGTTCCGCCTGCACGGCGAGGATCAGAACCGCATCACCCTGCGCGACAGCTCAAACAACGGCGCCGACCTCTGGGCGCTGGGCTGGGTGCAGCACCGCCATCGTGCCAAGCCAGGCTATGTGGCGCGGATGGGTCTGGGGCGCATGCTCGCCTGGCCCTACCTGTTCCAGAACTACGCCCTGGGCGACCTGGCGCAGCTGCTCGAGATCTACGGCCTGCCGGCACGGGTCGGCAAGTACCCCAAGAACGCCACCCAGCAAGAGAAGGCGACATTGCTGCGCGCCGTGGTCTCCATGGGCAAAGACGCAGCAGGGATTGTGCCGGAGGGCATGGCCATCGAGTTCATGGAGGCCGCCGGCGGCCGCGCCGATATGTTCGAGTCGATGATCCACTGGTGCGAGCGCGCCAAGGCCAAGGCGATCCTGGGCGGCACCCTGACCTCCGGTACCGGCGAGGGCACCAACACCAACGCGTTGGGCAACGTCCATGAACGGGGCCAGACGTCGCTGATCCGCTCCGACATCCGCCAGTACGCCGGCACCATCCAGCGCGACATCCTGTGGCCGCTGGCGGCGCTCAACTTCAACATCGACAGTCGCCGGCGCGCGCCGCGCTTCATACTCGATATGGGCGAGACCGAGGACTACCAGACCCTGGCCAAGACGCTCCCGACGTTTGTCGATATGGGGATGAACATCCCACGCTGGTGGGCTCACGAGAAGACCGGCATCCCCGAGGCGACCGACCAGGACGAGATCCTCACACCGCGTGCTCAACCCTTCGGCCAGGCCATGCTCAGCACCGGCCGGCCGCCGGGGCTGGCCGCGCTGCGCGAGGCGCCGGCAACACCCACACCGGCCCAGCCCGAGCACTACCGCGAGCCGGCAGCCAGCGTGCTCGAACGCGCTGCGCAGCCGGTGCTCGATGGCTGGATCGATCAGGTACAAGCGATCGTCGATCGGGCCGAGTCGTTCGAGGATCTGCAGTCGCGCATCCTGGCGGCGTTCAGCGACCTGGACGAGAACCAGCTCGCTGAGGTGATGGGCCAGGCGTTCCTGGCCGCCAACCTCGCCGGACGTTCGACCGTCAGCGACGAGGTGCAACGTAGCGAGAACGACCGTGCCAACGCTTAGCGCCATGTTCCGGCGGCCGTTCGCCGAGCAGCTCGCCTACTTCCGCAAGAAGCTCTCGGTGCCCAGCGAGCGCTGGGACGATCTGGTCCGCGACCAGCACGACAAGGCGTTCGTCGTCGCCGGCGCCACCAAGGCGGATCTGCTTGCCGACCTGCGCGCGGCCGTCGACGACGCCATCGCGGGCGGCCAGAGCCTGGGCGAGTTCCGCCGCCAGTTCCGTGAGATCGTCGCCAAGCGCGGCTGGACGGGCTGGACCGGTGAAGGCACCAAGGCCGGGACGGCCTGGCGAACCCACGTCATCTACAAGACCAACATGGACACCAGCTACATGGCTGGGCGTTGGCAGCAGATGACCGACCCCGACGTGGTCCGCGCGCGGCCGTACTGGCGCTACGTCCACAACACCGTCGAAAACCCGCGCATCCAGCACCAGCGCTGGGACGGCCTGGTGCTACCCGCCGGCGACCCATGGTTCCACACCCACTGGCCACCCAATGGCTGGGGCTGCAACTGCGGCGTCGAGACGATGAGCCGACGGCAGCTCGAGCGCAGCGGCCGCACCGGGCCGGACACCGCGCCCAACGACGGTACCGTCGAGCACGTCAACGACCGCACCGGTGAGGTCACCGAGCTGCCGCGCGGCGTCGGTTACGGCTGGAACTACGCGCCCGGCAAGAGCGCGGTGGAGACCGCCATCGCCGCCCGGCTCAACCGGCTGGATACCGTCGAGGCCAACATCGCTCGGCGCAACGTGGCCGACCTGGTGGCCAGCGATCTATTCGCACGGTTCTTCGCCGGCGAGGTCCAGGGCGAGTTCCCGATCGCCGTGGTGCCGCCGGTGGAGCGCGAGATCCTCGGCGCTGAGTCACCCACGGTGCTGCTCTCGCAAGCGAGCCTCGCCGCGCATATCGAGAAGCACCCGGAGATCGGCCTGGCTGACTATCGGCGCGTGCAGACGCTGCTGGACCAGGGCGAGGTCTACCGCCGTGCGGGCGAGGATGGCCGGCTTATCTATCTGACAGTGGACGGTGTGACTTACCGCGCCGCGCTCAAGCGCACGCGGGATGGCAAGCGCAACTACTTCCTGACGCTGTTCAAGGTCAGAGACCCCGAGGCGGATCGGGTAAGGAACAACGCGGAGCGAGTCAGGTAAGGCTGAGAGAGAGAAGTGCGAGGCTGGTACGCCATCCCCAGATACCTCATCTGCCGTAGCAGGGTACGCCAGGCGCATATTGGCCTCTCGCACTCGTAGACTCAGTTTGCGCCGCTGATGGCGCGCGATCAAGACCAGGAGCCAGCATGTCCATCACCCTCGACGACGACCAGGTGCTACGCGCCCTCAATGAGATGCAGCAACGCTCGGTTCGGCTGCATCCCGCCTTCAAGGCGATCGGCGAGGCGATGGTGGCCAGCACCCACGAGCGCTTCCAGGACAAGGAGGCACCCGACGGCACGCCCTGGGCGCCACTCTCCGAGACCACCGTCGAGCGCAAGGGCCACTCGCGCATCCTCGAAGGCGAGACCCACCAGCTCGCTCGCCAGATCAGCTACTCGGCCAGCGACGACGCCCTGGAGTGGGGCAGCTCGATGATCTATGCCGCCATGCAGCACTTCGGCGGCGACCAGGCCGAGTTCCCGCATCTCTGGGGCGACATCCCCGGCCGGCCGTTCCTGGGTGTCTCCGAGGAGGACCGCGAGGAGATCCTCGACGTGCTCTCCGGCTACCTACGGGGGGATTTTTGACCGAGCGCCTGTGAGGCGCTGTGAGGCGTTTGGCGCGCTGCTGGCTACCAAGGCCCACCGTGAGCCGTTTGAATGCGCACAGCGATTTTTAAACGGGGTTTAATCGGGGGTAGGAAGGAGCCAGTGGCTCAGGGTTGCGATCGGGCCTCTGTGAGGGCCTGTGAGGCGTTTTGACCCGAGACCCGGGCCAGCGGCGGCGTTGGCCCGGCAAGGCGGGTTAGAACCGCGTTAGATTGCCGATAAGAGGCATGGATGAAGTGATGTTTGGTCTATTGAAACGATTTGTGTCCAAGACGCTAGACGATATGATGGCTCCCCAAACGAAGGGGACGCCTTGTGACGGACGACAAATCAGAAGAACGCTACGAGATAGAACTGCCTCTCAAGCTGCACTTCGAGACCAAGCAGCCTGTTGCGATCAAGGATATCGCCACCTCGCTGACGGCGCTGGACAAGCTGAGCAAGCGCCTACCGGCAATGATCAGCCACCTCAGTGGCGTGGAAGTCGACGGGTACCAACTCAATGTATCGAGCATCGAGTCTGGCAGCCTAATCGAGACGCTAGGCCTGATCGTCTTTTTGAGTACTCCAGATCAGCAGCAGGCCCTACGGGACTATTTGGAAAATTCAGCCATGGGTAAGCCAATCAAGTACACGCTGGTGAGCCTCCTCGTCGTAGCGCTTATGAATGACGCTTATTCCATCCTGACGAAGTTCACGAAAGACGACGCTCCGAACATCCAGGGCAATAACAACACTGTCATCAACATCACGGCCGACAGTATCGGCGTGTCCCCTGAGGAACTCAGAAGCGCCATCAGCCAGGTGAACGCCGGAGGAAGGAAAGAGCTGGTTCGTGCGTCGCTGGATGTGGCCAAGCCGATTGCCAACCATGAAAATGCCGCACTATTTGCTGGTGATGTCGAATCGCCCGTTTCGATCCCCTCTGAAGTCTTTGAAGAAGTCCCGTTCGACGCTGACCTGAGCGCCCATGAGAGAGACTTCCCCTACGAGGACGTGCTTCTGCAGATCAGAGAGCTGAACCGCGACAGCAAAGAAGTCGGATGGAAAGGGATCGTGCCTAATGTTGTAGGCGATAAGAAGCTAAAGATCGTTTTCGAGGACGGCGTGGACCCTGGTTTGGCGACAACTGTGCCTGAGGTTCGAGCAGACGTAGTCATCACCTATAAAAACGATATCAACAAGTCTGTTCTCGTTCCCAAGTACGTTACGGTCACGCGTGTCTACCCCTTGCGCGGATCAGGCACTGCAACAGAACAGCCTGGCAACAGCTCCGAAAATTCCTAAAACGCTTTAAATCCAGCCCCACCCCCCATGCGCCCATGCTGGGCGCATGAACACGACACCTTCGCTCCATCCCATCGCCGCCTGCAGTGCGGCCACCCGCCGGCCCCCGGTGGCGGTCTGCGCGCTCCAGGTGCGCACCGACGCCGCCAAGGTGCGGCTGATCCCGGCCGGTGAGTTCGACGCCCCTCGTGGCTCCATGGAGGGGCAAGGGCCGTGGCAACTCGACGCCGCCGGCGCCCAGGCGATCATCGCTCGCGCCGCGACCCGCGCCACCGACATCGTCGTCGACTACGAACACCAGACGCTGCTCGCCGATCGCAACGGCCACCCGGCCCCCGCAGCGGGCTGGGTCGACCCGCGCTCGCTGGAATGGCGCGACGACGGCCTGTATGGCGCCATCGCCTGGACCGCCTCGGCCAAGACCGCGATCGAGGCCGACGAGTATCGCTATCTCTCCCCGGTTTTCCCCTACGACGCCGAGACCGGCGCCGTGCTCGACCTGCTGCACGTTGCCCTGACCAACACCCCGGCCATCGATACCGGCGTCGCCGAGCTGGCCGCCGCGCGCATGGCGCCGACCACCGTAGATTCCCACCAGGAGGACGACCCCGTGAAACGCGAGGATCTGATCAAGCTGCTCGGGCTGGCGAATGACGCCACCGACGAGCAGATCGAGAAGGGCCTGGCCGCGCTGAAGGCCGGCGCCCAGCAGGCCAGGACGCTGCGCGAGGCGCTCGGCGTCAAGGACGACGAAAAACCCGAAGACGCCGTCGCCGCGCTCAAGACGAAGGCCACCGACGCCAAGCCGGACATGACCCAGTTCGTGCCCAAGGCCGTCTACGAGGAGACCGTCGCGGCACTCACCGCCGCCAAGGCCGGTGGCGAAACCGCCGAGATGGATCGCCTGATCGAGGAAGGCCTCCAGGACGGGCGCATTCCCGGCAAGGCCACCGCCGACTGGCTCAAGGGCCAGGGGCTCGCCGCACTTAAGGCCCACCTCGAGGACGCCCCCAGCATCGCCGCACTCAAGGGCAGCCAGACCCGCGGCGCACCACCGGCCGACGACGCCAAGAAGGACGGCAAGTTGAACGACGAGGAGCTGGCCGTCTGCCGCGCCATGGGCATCTCGCCCGAGGACTACCGCAATGCCAACCCGGTCGCCGAGTAAACCAGGAGGAGCGCCCCCATGGTCGCCGCTACCCAGAACCGCAACACCCCGACCCGGGCCGGCCACCTGCGTGGCCACCCGGCCGCCGCCGGCTCCGTCGGCTACGCCGGCGCCATCGCCGTGATGAACGCCAGCGGCTATGCCGAGCCGGCCAGCACCGCCACCGGCCTGATCGCCCTGGGCGTGTATCACGAGGGCGTCGACAACAGCACCGGCGCGGATGGCGACGAGAACGCCATCATCGAGCGCGGCTACTTCCGCTTCGCCAACTCCAGCGGGACCGACGAGATCACCCGCGCCGCGATCGGCTCGGCCTGCTACCTGGTCGACGACCAGACCGTGGCACTGACCGACGGCACCTCCACCCGCTCCAAGGCCGGGATCGTCGATGACGTCGACGCCGCCGGTGTCTGGGTGCGGATCGATCCCACCAGCGGCATCAACGCCTAACCCGAGGTTTCGATATGGATCTCACGTCCGCCAATCTTCAGGCCCTGTTTCGGGGCTACAACACCAACTTCCAGCAGGGCTTCAACTCGCTGGGCGAGCAAGGCGCGCTCTACGAGCAGTTCTGCACCACGGTGCCGTCGACCACCGCCGTCGAGGTCTACCCCTGGCTCAAGACGCTGCCGCGCATGCGTGAGTGGCTCGGCGATCGCGTCGTCCACGGCCTCGAGGGCGCCGACTTCGCGATCAAGAACCGCAAGTTCGAACTGACCGCCGGCGTGCCCCGCGATGCGATCGAGGACGACACCTACGGCCTCTACGGCCCCACGTTCGAGGAGTTCGGCCGCTCCAGCCGCGAGCACCCCAACGAACTGACCGTCGAGGTGCTGACCCAAAACCCGGTCTGCTACGACGGCCAGCAGCTGTTCGACACCGATCACCCGGTGCTGGACAAGGACGGGAAGGAAATCAGCGTCTCCAACGACCTGGGCGGCACGGGCCCGGCCTGGTACGTGATGGACCTCTCGCGGGCCATCAAGCCGATGATCTTCCAGCGTCGCCGCGACTACTCGTTCCGCGCGCTGACCGATCTCAACAGCGATCGCGTGTTCATGACCGACGACTTCATGTTTGGCACGGATGCGCGGGTCAACGCCGGCCCCGGCCTGTGGCAGCTGGTCGTGCGTTCCCGCCAGGACTTCACCGCCGCCAACTACGAGGCTGCGCGCAAGGCGCTCCAGGAGATGACGGGCGACTACGGCCGGCCGCTGGCCCTGCGCCACAGCCACACCATGGTGCCCAACGGCCTGGAAGGCCCGGCGCGCAAGGTGCTGCAGAACGAGCTGACCACCGGTGGCGAGACCAACCAGTGGGCCAACACCTCGCAACTGATCCTCAACCCCTGGTTGCCGAGCGCCGCGTAAGCGGCGCCGGGCCTCAACTCACCTGAGGAGACAGCGACATGGCCACCACCCAACGCAAGCGGGCATCCCGTGCCAAAGCCGACGCGAATACCGCCGCCAAGGCGCCCGAGCCGTCGCCGGCGACGTCCGAGGAATCGACGGCAGCGACGGAGTCCGCCGCTGCCAACCGTCAACTCATGACGCCCGACGCCGGTGAGCACACCGCCGAGGGCGCCATGAACGACCCGCCCCTGGAGGAGATCCCTGCGCTGTTCATTCGTACCCGCAAGGCGGTACCGCGCCGCCGGCGTGCCGGCTTCGTCTTCACGCCCGAGGGTCACGGCATCGCACTCGCCGCGCTGAGTGCCGACCAGATCGCCGCGTTCGAGAGCGACCCGACGCTGATCGTCGAAGAGTGCACGTTCCCGGCTGATGCAGAGGACGCTCAGTGATGGCCTACGTCGATCAGGCCGCGCTGACCACGCGCTTCGGCGAAGACGAGCTGCGCGCGCTCGCGCCCGACGGCAGCGGTGGCATCGACGCCGACACCGTGCAACGCGCCTGCAGCGATGCCGAGGCCGAGATCGATGCGCGCCTGAATGGCGCCGGCTACGCCACGCCGCTGTCGCCGGTGCCGGCAGCGCTCGCGGCCCATGCCGCCGACATCGCCCGCTACCGGCTGTACGACGACCAGGTCAGCGACGTCGTGAAGGGACGCTATGACGACGCCATGCGCTTCCTGCGGGCGATCGCCCGGGGCGACGTCAAGCTCGGCGAGGGCGGCGACCCGTCCCCGGCCGAGGCGACCGTCGAGTTCCAGTCGACGCCGGGCGTCTTTCCCGGCGGCGGCTTCTAGGAGAGAGCCATGACCACCAAGAGCAAGACCCGGGCGACCCAGCAGGCCGCCCAGACCGACGACACGGCCTCCCAGGCGCCCGCGCCGCGTGCCGATATCGTGGTCCGCGTGAAGACCCGCCAGCTCGGCCAGCGCCGTGGCTGCTGCGGGGTGATCTTCACCGGCGAATGGAAACGCCTGGTGCTGGACGACAAGGGCAGCGCCTGGAAAGCGATTCAGGCCCATCCCGACCTGGTCGTCGAGCGGTTGGCCGAGACGCCGCCTGCCGACGGCGAGGGCCCGGCCACCGCCGCAAGTGCCGGTGATGCTGAGTCTTGATCCCTGGCTGGAGCGCCTCGAGGCCGCGACCCTGCCGGCGCCGGTGGAACTGGCCGCCAACCTCAAGGCCGCCCAGGAGACCCGGCGCGTCCCCGGTGTGCAGCTGGTGCCGGGCCGCGATCGGGTGACGCATCAGAAGCGCATCCCCAATCCGCGCCACAAGGTCACCACCGAAGTGATTCTGGTGACCGCCGTCGCTCGTTACGGCAGCGCCCGGATGGGGCATGGCAAGGATGCCCTCGCCGAGCTGCGAGAGCCGGTGCTGCGCTCCCTGATCCACTGGATGCCGCCGGGCGCCGAGATCGCCATCCGCTGGAACGGCGGGAACCTGCTGACCCTGAATGACCACGCCCTGTTCTATGCCGACGTACTGGCCACCGACTACTGGTGGAAGGAGATGACACCGTGAGCGATATGCGCACCAACCGCCGGGCCATGCTGTTCGCCCTTGAGAGCGCCTACAACGACGGCACCACAACCCCGGATGCCGCCACCGATGCCTTGTTGATGACATCGATCGACGTCACGCCGCTGGCTGGCTCCGACATCGAACGCAGCTACATCCGGCCCTACTACGGCAACGCCAGCCGGGCCCCCGGCGAGAAGCACGTCCAGGTGGACGTCGAGATGGAGCTGGCCCTCTCGGGCACGCCGGGTACCCCACCCAAGTGGGGCAAGCCCCTGCGCTGCTGCGGCTGGTCGGAAGTGATCGAGGATGGCGTCAGCACCACCTATGCGCCGGTCTCCTCCGACGAAGATTCGGGCGTGTTCTTCTGCCACGTCGACGGGGTGCTCCACAAGGGGCGTGGGGCTCGCGGCACTCCGCGTTTCACCCTCAACTCCGAGTCGATGCCGGTGGTTCGAATGACATTCCACGCCCTGATCAGCCCGGTGACCCAGGCCGAGCTGCCCACCGTGGACCTCAGCGGGTGGCGGGAAGCCCTGGCCATCAACTCGCTCAACACCGAGAAGCTGTCGATCTTCGGGCTCGACGCGCCGTTTAGCCAGTTCAGCCTCGACATGTCGGCCAACGTGCGTCACCGCACCGTGGTCGGCGCCAACGACGTGGCGATCACCGGCCGCGCGCCCTCCGGCTCGGTGACCATCGACGACATGGGCATCGGCACCGTCAACCTCTTCGACAAGCACAAGAAGGCCGAGACCGGGCTGATCAAGCTCACTCACGGCCAGACCGCCGGCGAGATCCTCGAGATCAGCATGCCCCGCTGCGGTATCGAGTCGCCGACCTACGCCGATGACAGCGGCGTGCAGATGCTCTCGATGAACTATCGCCCCGAGCCGATCGCCGGCAACGACGAAGTCACCATCGTCTGCAAGTGACCGGCCGTCTGGCCGGTCGTTACCACCCTTTTAACCCGTTCTGAATCGAGGTATCCAACGTGTTCACACTCAACACCCAGCGCACCTACCGCCAGCCCGTCAACTTGACCGTCTACGACGAGCGCGGCAAGGAGAAGACCGGCTCGTTCACCGCCACTTTCAAGGTGATGCCCCACGATCAGCTGCGCGAGCAGCCGGACGGCGTGACGTTGCTCGACGCCGTGCTGGTCAGTGTCAGCGACATCGAGGTCCCCGGGCCGGACGGCAAGGCGCTCGAAGGCGAGGAGCTGCTCGAGGCCGTCAAGAACGACCCGGCCGCCTCGGTCGCCCTGGTCACCGCTTACCAGAACAGCATCGCAAAAAAGAACCGGCCCAGGAGCTGATGGAGATCGGGCGCTTCTGGGCCAGTGACGGAAAAGACACCTTGAGCGACGACCTGGAAGCCCTGGGCATCCAGGTCCCCAACTCGCTGAGGCGTCCCGTCACGTTCCCTGTCTTGCCCGAAAACTGGGAAGCGCTGCAGATCTTCCTGGCCTGCCAGAGCCAGTGGCGCGTTTCCCCGATGGGGGTTCTCACCGGGATCGATTACGGCTCGGTGAGCGCAGTCATGCAGATGCGCCAAGTGCCGCCCACGGAGCAGGCCAAGCGCCTCGACGAAGTCCAGCGTATCGAGCGCGGGGCGCTGCTCGAGAAGCGCGGGGAATTCGACGCTGAGATGCGTCGGCAAGAGAGACGCCATCAACAGATGATGGCCCGGTATGACGAACTCGAGGCCCAGTTGGACGCTTTGAATGGCTGACGATCTCACGCTCAAGGTAACGCTCACCGGTGACGGCCGGCGCCTCTCCGGCACCCTGCGTGACGCTTCCGGTGAGGTGCGTCAGTTCGGTGATACGACCGAGACCCAGGGGGACCGGGCGACCGAATCGCTCGATCGGGTCAACCGTGCCGCCGACGCGGTGCGTGGGACCCTGCTGGCGATCGGCGGCGCGCTGAGCGTCCGCGAGGTAATCGCGTATTCCGATGCCTGGACCAACACCACCAACCAGATTCGCACGGTCTCGGACAGCAACGAGCGTCTGATCGCGAGTCAGCAACGGCTGATGGAGATCGCCAACGACACACGCACCTCTTATGAGTCCACGGCCAATCTCTATGCCCGCCTGAGCCGCGCAACTTCTGGCCTCAATCTCGGCTACGAGCGTACCTATCGCCTCGTCGAGACGATCAACAAATCGTTCGCGGTCAGTGGTGCCACGGCAGAGGAAGCGTCGGCGGCGATCGTGCAGCTTTCCCAGGGCTTGGCCGCTGGCGCCCTTCGTGGCGATGAGTTCAATTCAGTCTCGGAGCAAGCCCCGGCGATCATGTACGCGATCGCCGATTCGCTCGACATGACGCTGGGTGAGCTGCGTGAGTTCGCAGCCTCGGGCGGTATCACGGCGGAGATCGTCGTCAACGCCCTGGAGAAAGCGAGCACCACCATCGATCAAACGTTCGGTGGTGCGATCGCGTCGTTCGGCCAGAAGATGACCGTTGCACGCAACGAGATGATCGAGTGGGTGGGTACCAGCCAGCAGGTCAGCAGCGCTGTGGACCTTACCGGGGACGCGATCCTCGGGCTGACTGGCCACCTGGACGAGCTTGTCACGCTGGGTACTGTCCTTGCCACCCTCTACGCCGGGCGCCTGGCCGGCAGCATCGCCACCGCGACCACCCAGATTGCCGCCCGCACCGCCGCCAGCATCACCGACGCCAAGGCCGAAGCCGCCGCCGCGACGGCCGTCACCCGGCGGACCGCCGCCGAGGCCCAGGCCGCCAAGGCACTTTTGAGCACGGCGCGACTCGAGGCCAATGCGACCCGCGGGACCAGCGCTCATACGTTCGCGCTACAGCAGTTGAGCGTTGCCCGCGTGCGCGCCGCCGAGGCCGCCGGTGCGCATGCCTCGGCGACGGCTGCGGCAACCGCCGCCATGTCGCGGGCCAGCGTCGCGGCTCGTGGGCTGCGAGGGGCGCTAGCGTTGCTGGGTGGCCCAATGGGTGTCGCGCTGATCGCGGTGGGCGCGCTGTATGCTTTCCGCGAGGAGCTGGGTCTGGTGCAGACCTATGCCAAAGATGCCGCTGACGAAGTGGATCTGCTCACGGGGAGCATCGAAGGGCTCAGCCAGGCGCAGCTCGAGAACAAGAAGGTCGGCATCGTCGCCAACCTGGTCCAGGCGCAGATCGAAGCCGCGACCCTGCAGAAACAGATCGACGATCTCCAGGAGAAAGCCCACTCGGAGTCGATCCAGTTCCAGGGTCGGCCCGGGGCTGCGGCGGCCCAGCTCTCCGGCGTCGGCGGCAGCGGCGGGCTCACCGAGGAGCTGAAAAAGCGCCAGGCCGCCATCGACGCCAACGTCGAGGCACTCGACCAGGTCAATCAGGCAATCGCTGCATTCGGTGAAGCCTCCGATGCGGCCACGCCGCCCGCGAACCGGCTCAACACCGAGTTCGACGACGGTGCCAAGGCCGCCGGGGAATACGAAAAACGGCTATCCAGCCTGCTCGATCAGCTGTATCCGCTGCAGAAAAGTCAGCGCGACTACGCCGAGCAAAAAGCCATCCTCACCGAATACTCGCTTCGCGAGAACAAGTCGGTAGCGTGGCTCGAGGACGCCTATGCGCGCCTCGACAAGCAGTATCAGAACACCGGGAGTGCCGCCGAGGAATATGGCCTGACGGCCGAGAAAGCCAACAAAGCCATCGCCGAGTCGATCGACCCCGCCGTCGTCGCCGTCGAGCGCGGCATCCAGCGGCTCGACGATAGCTTCGTCGATTTCTGGGAGAACCTGCTGAGCGGGGCCGAGAACACCTTCGACTCGTTCAAGAACGTCGCGATCAGTACGCTCGCGGAGATCATCCACGCCTATACGACCCGCCAGATCACCGCTTCCCTGGGGCTCGCCATCGGCGGCGATGCCACCGGCTCGGGAACTGGTGGCGGCATGGGTACCGGGTCTTTGTCGGATCTCGGTTCCAAGGCACTGTCGCTCTACAACGGGGGCGGTCAGATCGCCGGCAATGCCTACCGAGCGTTCATGGGTACCGGCTCGACCTATTCCGGGATGTTCGGCAGCGAGCTGGTGGCCACCGGTAATGGGGGCGTGGTGTCCGGTCTCAACTCCGTCGCCAACGCCGGCATGTTCACCAACGCCGCGTTGGGCATCGGTGGAGGCTTGATCGGTGGCTACGCCGGCACCGAGATCGGCTCTGCACTGACCGGTAAACAGGCCAATTCCAACTATGGTGCGACGCTCGGCGCAGCGGCCGGTCAAATGCTCATTCCCATCCCCGGGCTCGGCGCATTCGTCGGCGGTACTGTCGGCGGCATCCTCGACTCGGCATTTGGCTCGAGCCCGCCCGAACTCGACCTCTCCATGCGCCGCCGCCCGGCCGAGGCCTACGACGACCGACCGAATTGGGACGAGGGCGTTAGAGCAGTCGGCGCATTTGGCACCGTCGGGTTGGACGAGGATGGCACGCACGACATGAACTCGCTCTGGGACCCGAAAGAGGCCCAGAAAGTGTTCGACGCCATCGCCCAGATGGACACGCTGCTCGCGTCACTGGCAAAAGACGAGGGCCAGGTATCGGCCATGCGGGATGCGGTGATGGCACCGGACCGTCATGGCATGCAGGGCCACTACGGCGAGACCAGCCATCCGGAAAATCTCATCCCGCGCCTGACCAGCCGCTACAAGGACGCCCTTGCCGTGCTGGAGAGCCCGTTCCAGGACACCATCCAGGCATTCGAAGGGTCGGCCCAGGACCTGGTCGGCCTGGCCTTGAATCTGGATTCCGTCACGACGGCGGTGGGCGATAACGCCTCGGCCATGGCCGAGGCGCAGCAACGTCTGGCCGATTCCGACGACCTCGTCACCACGGCCGCCGAGCTGGCCACTCAGGCCCAGGCGATGGTGGCGATCCAACCGGCTATCGAGCGGCTGCATCTACAGTTCGACGCCACGGGTGACGGCGCCCTGAAAGCCGCCGGCAACCTCGTCGAACTCGCCGGCGGCTTCGACCAACTCGTTTCGATCCAGCAGGGCTACTATCAAGCCGTTTACTCGGATAACGAGATCCTCGGCAACACCGTCAGCGACATGCTCGAGCAGTTCGAGCAACTCGGCGTCAACGCGCCGGCGTCGACCGAGGCGCTGCGTAAGATGGTCGAGGCCCAGGACCTGAACACCCAAGCGGGCCGCGAGCTACAGCTCCAGCTGATGCAGCTCGCACCGAGCTTCGCCAACACCGTCGATTCAATCTCCGACGCGATCAGTCAGCAGTATCGCGACCTCGGCGAGACGCCCGCCAGTGACGATCTCGATCGGTATGTCGAGCAGGTCACCAGCGGCTCGATCACGCTCAACGAGGCACTCGAGCGCATTGCCGATGCCGTTGCCGAGACCGCCTCGGCGACGGAAGAAGCCGCGCGCGAAGCGGCCGAGGCGGCGGCCGCCGCACGGTCGTCATTGCTCGCCCATGTCTCGTTGTACAGCAACGGCGTGGTCGACTCGGTCAATGAGGCGCTGGAGAGCTACAACCGTCAGTCAGACGCCGTCAGCGACCTGCAGCAGAGTCGCGAGGCGCAGCTCGAGGACGAGAAGCGGGCCATCGCGTCGCTCGGCGACATGCTCGACGCGATGCGCCTGTCCGATCAATCGATCCTGAGTCCCGCCGAACGCCTCGCCGAGTCACGCCGTCAGTTCGCCGCGCTGCAGGTGCGCGCGGAAGCCGGCGACACCGGGGCCGTCGATCAGCTCGGCCGGGCCAAGGACGACTATCTCTCCGCCGCCGGCGACTACTACGGCCAGGCCTCCGCGCCCTATGCGGCGATCTACACCGAGGTCGAGTCCGCGCTATCCGGGCTCAAGGATCAGTACGGCGATTCGCTCGAGGCCCAGGGCTCGCTCGAGGACGTCCAGCGCCAGGTGCTCGAGGAGCAACGCCAGGCGCGCAACACGCTGCTCTCGTCGCTCGAGCAGCAGGTCCAGCAGTCAACTCAGCTCGAATCCATCGCCGATCTGCTGTCGCTGCTGCCGCCGTCGCTGGCCGACTCGCTCTCGGCGATCTTCCCGGAGTACGCCACCGACGTCGGGTCGTCGTTCAATGCCGCCGCGTACCTGACCAACAAGACCGCCCAGGTCAACGCCAAGCGACAGGACGGCCGTGACGACTGGACCCTGGGTGAGGTCTATGACCGGATCATCCAAGATTACGGCTCGCTGGAAGCCCACTATCAGCAGATCGGCCGGGACGAGGGCGTGTCGCCCACCTACCAGTCCGGCGAGGACACCGTCGGCCAGCAAACCCAACGCTTCGACGAAGACACCTACGTCGCCAACCAGGTCGCGTATCTCAACGACCGCGATCGCGGGGAACGCACCTGGTCGGGCCTGCAGTTCTACATGGCGCTGGACGACGCCAACCTCAGTGCCTACGAGCACTGGCTGCGCTATGGCCGCGCCGAAGGCGTCGCCGCGTATGCCCAGGGTGGCGCCTTCACTAACGGGGTCGTCCAGGAGCCGACCTATTTCGACACGGGGCTGATGGGCGAGGCCGGCCCCGAAGCGATCATGCCGCTGACGCGTACCGCCGACGGCTCGCTCGGCGTGCGATCGCTGCCGTCACGGCCGATGCCGTTCATCGACGCCGGCCTGTCGACGAACGTCGACCTGGGGCCGGTCGTCGCCGAGCTGAAAGCACTGCGTCAGGACAACGTCGAGCTGCGCGCGCGGCTCGATGCGCTGGTCGAGACAAGCAGCGACACCGCCGTACACACCCGTGCCACGGCCGCTCACAGCAAGCGCACGGCCGAGAACGTCGCCGAGGGTAACCGTCATTCACGGACGCGACAGAGGATGCCGGTATGAACGATCAGCAGTACCGGCAGTGGCTGGATCAGCCCAACGAGCAGCGCGTCATGCTGCTGGAACTGCAGCATGCCGGCGGCGTCGTCCAGGTCGCCGATCAGCCGTACATCGCGCCGATCGCCGACCACCTCGACGATCCGGTTTACGAGGACGTGCTGATCGAGGCCGTGGGCATATCGACCCGCATCGATGGGCTGATCGAATTCGGTGATATCCGCCTGCGCGACGATGGCGGGATCACCCACTGGCTCGGCTATCAGTTCCGGGGCTACCCGGTGCGCGCCTACCTGGGCGGCATGCACTGGTCGCGGGCGGACTTCCGACTGATCGCTGTGGCCACCAACGAAGGCATCCGTTCCTGGGAGCGCGGCGAGCTGGTCTGCTCGATCATGGACGCCAGCAGCAAGCTGGACGAACCGATCGACACCGGCACCCTCGAACTCGGCGGCAACCCGGTCCCGTTCGTGCTCGGTCGCTGCTTCAACGTGCCGGCCTATCGCATCTCGACGCAGGCCGACACCTATCGCGTCAGCTATCTGCCGCTGGCGAGCGTACAGCCCCGGGACAACGGCAACGCCGTGCCCCATGCCAAGGATCTCGCCAACGGCGCGGTCACGCTGGATAACCACCCGGGCAACGCCAGCACCATCACGGCGGCGGCCCACGAGTCCCACGACACTCCGATGGCCATGGTCGCGTGGATCGCCGCCCATTACGGGATCGAGGTCTCGCCGGCCACCGCGCTGCCCGACGTCACCGTGGGCATCCAGTCCTCGAGCGCGATCAGCGGCGCGCAGATCCTCGAGCAGCTCCGCGACACCCTCGGTGCCGGCTGGATGATCGATGCCCTCGACCGGCTCGACGTGCGTGTGCTGACGGCGCCCACCGGCGAGCCCGACATCACCCTGGCGCCCGACGACATCGTCGATGGCACCCTCGAACTCGATACCGTCGAGCCGCCCTGGTCGGCACTGACCCTGCGCTGGGGCCGCAACGACGCCGAGCTGCGTGGGGTCGCCGCCACCATCGACGATACCGACCCGGCACTCGCCGCGCGCTACCAGCGGGCCTGGAGCGAGTCGACCGACTCCCAGGCCCTGGACGGTCACCCGCTGGCGACGCCGGTCACGCGCGACACGCTGCTGCAGGTCGAGAACGACGTCGCCGCCGAGCGGGATCGGCGCCTGGCGTATCACGCCGAGCGCCGCGAACGCTGGCGGGTCACCACCTACGTGCCCACCGTCACCGTCTATCAGTCGATCCGCGTCGGCCTGGCGCCCATTGCCGAGCGCGTCGGCCGGGTGACCGCCGTGCGGCCGCAGGTGGGCGGCAAGGCCGAACTGGAGATTCTGCTATGAGTCGCGCGTTACGCCTGGTGCTCGACAACATCCATGATCGCGCCGCATTGAGCGCAACCAGCGAGGCTCAGGGGCTGTCGATCGGCAACACGCAGCGCAACGAGCGTAACCGCGTCTGGCGCAGTACCGGCACCAGTACCCAGGTCATCACGGGGACGCTCGCCGCCGGTGCCTACGTCGACGACATCGTCATCCTCGGTCACAACCTGACCTCGGCCGGCACCCTGCGCGTCGAGCTGCTCAGCGGCTCGAACGTCATCCGCGACAGCGGCGAGGTTTCAACCGGCGAGATCATCCCGGCGGGGATCTGGCGGGCCGGCATCGACCCGTACATGGCCACCTACAACGACAAGCTCAAGGTGCCCACCAAGCGGCTTACCGTCACCCCGGCGGCGATCACCGGTTACCGCCTCACCCTCAATGATCCGAGCAACCCGGCCGGTGCGCTTGAGATCGCGCGGATCGTGCTCGGCCTGGCCTTCGAGCCCACCACCAACATGAGCTACGGCGTCCAGACGACCTGGGTCGATCCCGCGACCCACGAGCGCAGCGCCGGACAGACCCTGCGCACTATCGGCGGTGGCCATCCGCGCAAGCAGGTCCGCTTCAGCCTCGACTGGCTCGAACCAGGGGACCGCGAGCGCCTGATCGAGGAGATCGCCGAGATCGGCATGATCCGCGACGTCTTCGTCGATCTCTACCCCGACAGCACCGGCCTGGAACGGCTGTCCGGCCAGTTCGTGGGGCGCCTGACCGCGGGCTACGGCGACACCCACGATCACCACCGCAACCACGCCTCGACGATCACTATCACGGAGGTCTGACCGTGCTATTCACACTCTTTAAGCCCGACGAGATCAGTTTCGCTGACCAGCGTATCAAGGCCGGTGACCAGGTCGCGTTCATCGCGAAGTTCGAGTTCACTCAGGACGCTATCGCTCAGTTCGCTGCCGAATGCCGGCAGATGGTCGACTCGATCCAGGCCGGCTACGACGGCATGGTCGCGCAGATGGAAGCAACCCAGGCCGCCGCCGAGCAGGCGGCCGCTGATCGCCAACAGACCGGGCTGGATCGACAGGCCACGGGCGAGGACCGGCAGCAGACGGGACTCGATGCACAGGCCACGGCGGCAGACCGGCAGCAGATCGGCGAGGACCGGGCAGCGGTCGCTGCCGACCGGCAGCAGACCGGCGAGGATCGAGCGGCCACCGCCGCCGATCGGCAGCAGACCGGCGAGGACCGAGCCGCGACGCAGCAGGCCCGCCAGGCCGCCGAGGCGCTGTACAGCGATCTGGATGCGGTCAAAGCCGCGCGCGACCAATCGACCGCCGCCGCGCAGTCCGCGAGCGATGACGCCGACCGGGCCGAAACCGCCGCCGGTCAGGCCACGAACCTGATCGCTAATCACGAGGCCGCGGCGGATCCTCATTCTCAATATGTTCAAAAGAAAGACCAAAACTATGGTGCCCGGATGACTGCCGGACGCCTCATGTTCATGGGAGGGTTTTGAGATGCCAGCAATTACTCAGATTTTTTCTCAGAGAGGAGACTCATACACGGTTCCGGCTGGCATGCGGGCAATAGTAAAGCTGCAAGCATTTGATTTGTCTACAGATAACGGGCGATTGGAGGTGTTGATACAGGGGAAAAGTATTTTTAAAGTCTCAAGCGAGAGCAGTCTAAACGCAGAAATAAGCCTGGTTTTAGCGGCTGGCTCAAATATCAGAATGCAGTTTCTTTTCAACAACTCGATTCTTGAGGGAGTTGTTGTCTTAAGCGGATTCATCGAGGAAGACACATGAAGATCAAAATCACTCAGAAGCTGAGTCCGGCAGAAGCTGCATTACAGCACATCAACGCTGCATCTGAAGCAGCTCTCGCCGACCTGCGCCGTCAGTACCCCCAGTACGAGATCGACACCTGGCCCCAGCAGGAGGCCGAGGCTCGAGCGTGGCAGGCCGACAACAACGCCCCCACGCCGACCCTCGACGGTATCGCCGCACGGCGCGGCATTGCATTCGAGGAGTTGGTGCGGCGCGTGATCGCCAACGCCGAGGCATACCGCCCAATAGTCACCGACGTCATCGGCAAGCGTCAGCGTCTCGAGGACCAGATCAGGGCGGCGGTCGAAGCCGGTGATGCCGAAGCGATCCGAGCAATATCGTGGCCTGAGGAGGTGAGCTGAGTACGTCGTGATGACAGGCTCAGTGTGTCCTCAACCAGGAGAAACCACCATGAGTTACACGACCAGCGACGACATCATCGAGAGCACGATTGCCGCACTCTTCGACTGGGATAACCCCCGTACACAGCAGTCGGCTGAAGCCAGCCTTGATCGTTGGCTGCAACGAGGCGGCCTCACAGGCCAGCAGATCGAGAGCGTCGAAGCCGCCTTGGATAAGTACCGAAACCGATAGAAGAGGAGCGATCACCGGCGGTGGTGCAACACCGGCGGCGATCCCAACCTGCAGCCATAGCCTGCAAGCCGGCAAGGCTCCCCGCCCCTGCAGAGGCGAGGCAAGTCTGGCCGATTTCTAACGCGTTAGAAAGGCTTGTCATGGCATTGAAAGAGATCCGCTGCGGCGGTTGCAACAGGATGCTGGCCCGTGCCAGCCAGTTCGACACCCTAGAGATCAAGTGCCCGCGCTGCGGGCGCCTCAACACTCAGAGAGCCACGAGCTCCATGCCAAACAGGAAGCAAAACCGTGGCTCAACCGATAATCCCGTGGATGGGCGGCAAGCGTCGCCTCGCTGATCGCATCTTCCCGTTGATGCCGGATCACCAATGCTACGTCGAGCCATTTGCCGGCGGCGCGGCGCTCTACTTCCTGCGCCCCGTGCCGGCCGACGTCGAGGTGCTCAACGACGTCAACGGCGACCTGGTCAATCTGTATCGGGTCGTCCAGAACCATCTCGAGGAGTTCGTCAGGCAGTTCAAATGGGCGCTCAGCTCACGCCAGGTGTTCGAGTGGCTCAAGATGACCCGCGTCGAGACGCTCACTGACATCCAGCGCGCCGCCAGGTTCTACTACCTGCAGCAGTCAGCATTTGGTGCCCGTATCGAGGGGCAGACGTTCGGCACTGCCACCACGACGCCACCCGGCCTCAACCTGCTGCGCTTGGAGGAGACGCTGTCAGCCGCCCACCTGCGGCTGGCCAGCACCTACATCGAGCATCTGCCGTGGCAGGAGTGCATCACCCGCTACGACCGCGCCCACACCCTGTTCTACATGGACCCGCCGTACTGGCAGACTGAGGGCTACGGCGTGCCGTTTGGCATCGAAGAGTACGAGCAGATGGCCGAGATCCTCGGTAAGCTCAAGGGCAAGGCGATCATCTCGCTGAACGACCACCCCGACATCCGCCGCGTGTTCACGAGCTACCACATCGAGAGCACCGACATCCGCTACACCGTCGGCGGCGGCAAGGGCCAGGAGGCCCGCGAGGTGCTGATCTTTAGTTGGGACGTCGAAGCCGAGCCGGCGGGGCTTTTTTGATAGGGAGGGAGTCAGTTTGGGCGAGGACACAGTAGCGCAGATACTCGCGCAGCTAGCTGAAATTCAGGCTTCAGTCGATGAGCCGAGCACTGGCTGGTTCACTGTCGGCGCTGCGGTTATCGGCTTCCTGACAGCGATGCTCCCCACAGTCTTGTTGGAATATCTGAGGAGACGCCATGAGACGAGGACCTTGCGTGCCTCACTTTCAGCCGAGATGGCGGGTATTTCAGAGATCATCCGAGCTAGGGACTATGTCACCGAGTTGCGAAAGGGCGCAGAAGATAGACCACCGACGTTCCAGGTGAATATCCCAACCGACTATTTCGTTGTCTACAAAGCGAATACGGCTAAGCTAGGGCTGCTCGAGCCGTCAGAAGCTAAACGCATCATCCGCTTCTACCATCTCGTCGAGAGCGTCATCCAAGATGTAACCCCAGGAGGCATACTCTACGAGGGTAAGGCGAAACCGGATGCCTTCAAGCAGGATGCCGACTTCCTAGAGAGTGCCCTCCGATTGGCTGATGAGATCACATCAGAGCCTGATGCCAATCAGGGCGCGAAATAGTAGCAGCGACGCTGTGTGGCCCTGGTGCCAAATCCTGCGCGCAGCTATGCCAAATGCAGCGCGCGGTTACACAGGCAAGAGGGCGCCGGAGTCATCCCGGCAGGAGATGACGCCCTCTGGAAACAGGTCAACCCCATAGCGTTTTGACAATTTTTTGACAAAATCTTGACGGCAACGAAAAACCGCCGCTTCGGTTGACCCGTAAGCGGCGGTTTTCTTTAATCTTTCTGGTCGGAGCGACTGGATTCGAACCAGCGACCTCTGCAACCCCATTGCAGCGCGCTACCAAGCTGCGCCACGCTCCGACAATGCCGCGACTTCATCAGCATTCGCTGAAGTGTTCGCCGCAGGACGAGGCATATACTAACGATTCCTCGATCAAATGCAAGTGGAAATTACGCTTGGCATTCAATCGCTTGTCGCTGATGGACGTGGCAGTGGGTCGGCCTCGGCTCGAGATGTGCGACTTTC
Source organism: Modicisalibacter sp. MOD 31.J (assembly GCF_020147985.1). Taxonomy (NCBI): domain Bacteria; kingdom Pseudomonadati; phylum Pseudomonadota; class Gammaproteobacteria; order Oceanospirillales; family Halomonadaceae; genus Modicisalibacter; species Modicisalibacter sp. MOD 31.J. Next base: position 292,186 of record NZ_JAGXFF010000002.1, read on the forward strand.
GTAGTATCATGCTGGCCGCAAGCGTTGCCAGAAGGGGAGAGAGATGCCGTTGATCGTCGGTATGAGCGTACTGCTGGGTTGTCAGTTCATCGGTGAGTTGCTGGTCAGGGCATTGTCGCTGCCGGTGCCCGGGCCGGTGATGGGGATGGTCGTGCTGCTGGTGGCCCTGATGGTCAACGGTCGGGTGCCCAGCGCCCTGCGAACGGCCGGTGAGGGCTTGCTGCGTTATCTGACCCTGCTGTTCGTGCCCGCCGGGGTGGGGATCATGTCGCATTTCGGGTTGATCGGCGAGGATCTGGGCATACTCGCCGTGACCCTGGTGGTATCCACCGGGCTGACCCTGGCGGTGACCGCCAAGGTGCTCGACGTGCTGGCGAAGCGCCGTTGGGGCGGGGGTGACTCATGACTCTGACGGGGCTCGATCAGCTCTGGGTCTACCTGTCCGGCAACCCCCTGGTATCGCTGCTGGCGACGCTGGTGGCCTTCTATCTGGCCACGCACCTCCATCGCCTGGCGGGGCATTCCACCTTCGCGCATCCGGTTCTGGTGGCCATCGCCCTGTTGATCGGCTTCCTGTTGCTGACCGGCATCGACTACGCGAGCTATTTCGAGGGCGCGCAGTTCATCCACTTTCTGTTGGGGCCGGCCACGGTGGCGCTGGCGATTCCGCTGTTCGACCATCGCGAGCGGGTGCGCCGCATGCTGGTGCCGATCCTGGTTGCCTGTCTCGCGGGTATCGTCACGGCGGTGAGTTCGACACTGGGCATTGCCCTGCTGATGGGGGCGCAGCCCGAAGTGCTACTGTCGCTGGCGCCTCGCTCGGTCACCTCGCCGATCGCCATGGGCATCGCCGAGCAGATCGGTGGCATCCCCTCGCTGGCGGCGGCGCTGGTCCTGCTCACCGGGTCGATCGGTTGCACGCTGGGTCCGTGGATCTTTCGCTGGCTGCGCATCGAGGACCCCAGCGTCAAGGGGTTCACCATGGGGCTGGCCGCTCACGGCTTCGGCACCGCGTACTGCTTTGCCTCGGTCGGGGCGATGGCGGGCGCCTTCGCGGGGCTGGCCATGGGGCTCACCGGCATGCTCACCGCCTTCGTGCTGCCGGCTATCGTCGCGCTGTTCGGAGTGTGAGCCGGCGTCAGAGGGTGTTTACAAAATGCCTGCGCTCGACAATACGGCGTTAAAATCGGCCTCAAAATACTCATTTACTCCGTGTAAACTCCGTTTTTTCGGCCGATTTTGCCTTGTCTTGCCTTCGCTCGCCGACTTTGTAAACACCCTCTCAGATCTCGTCCCAGATACGCTCGCGAAGGTCGTGGCTGAGTTCGCTGACCTTGCTGAAACGCCGGGCCGCGGCATTGGCCACCTCGGAGGCGGCCTGCTGGTAGCAGGAGGAGAGCGCCGAGGGATCGCGCAGCGCCTCGGGATCCCAGGCGCAGCGGGCGAGCTTTTCACTGGACGTGGCGACAACCTTGAGAAACTCGGCTTCGTGCTGCATGGCCTCGCTCATGGTCTGCAGCCAGGCCAGTTGCATCCGCGTGATCGGCGCCGTGGACTCCAGCCACTGCTGCATCCACCAGGTGGGCAGCGAGTCGCCGTTCAGCAGAGAGGCCAAGGCGTCGTTGCCGGTTCTGGACTTGCGCGTTGCCATACGAACCTCCCGTCGCGTCGAACGTGGGTTGAGTATAGGCGTTGCCGCAGGGTGTGCCTCGGCGTTCTGCCGTCATGTGCCCGAATGCTGATCGAGGTCATGGCTCACCAGAACGTCGTGAGCAGGAAGTAGACCACGCCGGTGACCACCAGGGTGCCGATCAGGTTGAGCACGAAGCCCGCCTGGATCATCGACTGGATTCGCATGTGGCCGGTGGCGAAGACGATGGCATTGGGCGGTGTCGCCACCGGCATCATGAAGGCGCAACTGGCGGCGATGGCGGCGGGCACGGTGATCAGGATCGGCGAGACGTCGAGCGACAGCGCCAGTGCCCCGAGCAGCGGCAGGAAGGCGGCCGAGGTGGCAGTGTTGGAGGTCACTTCGGTGAGGAAGATGATCACCAGCACCACCATGCCCACCAGGCCGATCAGCGGCAGGGCGCCGAACACCGACAGGTGGTTGGCGATCCACTCCGCGAGACCGGAACGCTTGATGACCCCCGCCAGCGCCAGGCCGCCGCCGAACAGCAACAGCACGCCCCAGGGCAGGTCACGCGCCTGTTCCCAGCTCAGCAGCCGGTGGCCTCTCTGGCCGCTGGGCAGAATGAACAGCAGCAGACCGGCGGCGATGGCGATACCGGTATCCGACACCCACCCGAGGCCGGCATCGTTGATCAACGGCCTCGTGACCCAGGCCAGGGCGGCGAGCAGGAAGATCGCCCCGACGCGACGTTCCGCCGTCGACAGGCCGCCCAGCTCGGCCAGCTGGTCGTGCACCAACTGCGCGCTGTCCTCGCCGGAACCCAGCGAGAAGCCGCCGCGGGTCAGCCATAGCCAGGCGGCGACCATCATGATCACGCTGACCGGGATGCCCACGATCATCCATTGCGCAAAGCCGATCTCGATGCCCCGGTCGCTGGCGAGGTAACCGGCGAGCAGCGCGTTGGGCGGTGTGCCGATCAGTGTCGCGATCCCGCCGATGCTGGCGGCATAGGCGATCGCCAGCAGCAGCGACGTGGCGTAGCGGTTGAGTTCCTGCGGGTCACGGTCGTCGAGCAGACTGATCACCGACATGCCGATCGGCAGCATCATGATGCTGGTGGCGGTATTGGAGACCCACATGCTGAGGAAGCCGGTGGCGATCATGAAGCCGGCGATCTGGCGGCGCGGTTGATGACCGACGATCTGCAGGACCTTGAGGGCGATGCGCCGGTGCAGATCCCAGCGCTGCATGCCGAGCCCCAGCAGGAAGCCGCCCAGGAACAGGAAGACGATCGGGTCGGCGTAGCTGGCGGCCGTGGGATCGATGTCGCCAATTCCCAGGGCCGGTACCAGCACCAGGGGGAGCAGGGCGGTGGCCGGGATGGGAATCGCTTCCGTCGACCACCAGGTCGCCATCAGCAGGGCCATGCCCGCACAGTGCCAGGCCGCGGGCGACATCCCCGCCGGTGCCGGAACGAGCAGGACCATGACGACCCAGGCAGGGCCCAGCCAGAAGCCGATACGTGCGGCGAGCGAGGGCGGCGCCGCTTGTTGCCGGGTGTCGTTATCGTTCGCCATGAGGTGCCTCCTTGCATGTTCCGTCATCGCTGGCGGGCGTCGAATCCGCCGCATTCCTGTCCGGCCGGGCCCGCCATCGGGCATGGTCGGGGCCCCGAGGATTTGTCCGAAAAGCCGACGAGCGCAGGCAGTTTTCGTGCCGAGCCTAGAGGATAGCCAATCAACGCGCTACGAGCCGAGTCAAGCGCTTCGCTACGCCACGTTCGTCGCCCGATCGCGACGCTTGGGTCCATGACGGTGCCCGCGTATACTGCGCGCACTCGCAAGTGAACCGCATGAGGCGCGCATGACAGAAACGACGGCCTGGCTGCTGCTGCTGGTCGGCCTGATCCTGATCGCCGGGCTCGCCGGCTATGCCTATTCGCTGTGGCGGGAAGTCGGCCGCCGCAAGCGCTTCCGCGAGGAAGAGGTCCAGCGCGCCAATCACAACTGCCTGGAGAGCCTCGATGGCCTCGCCCGGGCGATGCTGGCCGAACAGGTCGACCTGACCGAAGGCTCCCTGCGTTGCAAGGTGCTTCTCGAGATCATCGACCCCGGGCTGGTCGAACGCGACGCCTTTCGGGTCTTTGCCGAGGTCCATCGGCGCACCTCGCATCTGCATACGCACTCCGCGCGCGCGGCGCTGACCCCGCGCGAGCGGATGGGCGAGGATCGCGAGCGTCTGGCGGTCGAGTCCGACCTGCGTCGCGAGGTACTTGCCGCGGCTCAGGCGGTACTCGATTTCAAGCAGCGCTGGCCGGCCAGCCTCCATTGATCGTCCGTTCGGGAGCCTCGTGATGTCGTTGTCGTTGCTGGACACCCCCCTCGCCGAGATTCGCCATGCGCTGCATGCCGCTCCGGAGCTCTCCGGCGACGAGTCGCGAACCGCCACGCGGGTGGCCGACTGGCTCGAGCAGGCCGGTGCCGACCGTGTCCTGCGGGGGCTGGGGGGGCACGGCGTGGCCGGTGTCTTTCGCGGCGCCGAGCCCGGCCCCCGGGTGATGCTGCGCGCCGAGCTCGACGGCCTGCCGATCCGCGAGGCGGCCGGCACGGCCTGGCGCTCGCGTCACGACGCCGTTGCCCACAGCTGTGGCCACGATGGCCACATGAGCGCCCTGCTGGGCGTTGCTCAGCGTCTGGCGCGGCAGCGTCCCCGGAGCGGCGAAGTGGTGCTGCTGTTCCAGCCGGCCGAGGAAACCGGCGACGGCGCCGGGCGGATCGTCGATGCGGCGGCCTTTGCCGAGATTCGTCCCGATTTCGTCTACGCCATGCACAACCTGCCCGGGCGGCCGCTGGGCGAGGTCTCGGTACGCCCCGGGGCGTTCAGCTGTGCCTCCCGCGGCCTCACCGTGCGCCTCAACGGGCTGTGCGCGCACGCCGCGCATCCCGAGCAGGGACGCAGTCCGGCGATGGCGATGTGCCGCATTCTCCAGGGGCTGAAGCGTCTTCCCCAGCAGTTGCCGGACGACCTGGGGCTGGTGATGATCACCCTGATTCACGCCCGGCTGGGCGAGGTGGCATTCGGTACCTCGCCGGGCCAGGCCGAGGTCATGGCCACCCTGCGCACGGCCAGCGACGACATGATGCGGGCCCTCGCCGAGGCCTCGGTATCGCTGGTGCGTGCCGAGGCCGAGGAGGAGCAACTGGGGGTCGAGATCGACTGGAGCGACGTCTTCTCGGCGACCGTCAACGCCCCGGCGGCCGTCGAGGTCATCGAAAGCGTCGCCGGCTCGCTCGACATGCCCGTGCACCGGCTGGACGAGGCGCATCGCTGGTCCGAGGATTTCGGGGTATTGCTGGCTTGCGGCGAAGGGGCGATGTTCACCCTCGGCAGTGGCGAGCAGTGCCGTCCCTTGCATCATCCGGCCTACGATTTTCCCGACGAACTGCTCGAACGGGCTGTGGACCTGTTTCACGGGCTCGTCGAGCATCATCTGGGACGAGCGAGCGCCTGAAGTGTTGTACAAGACTGGTACAGTAAGCGTCATTTGCATCGTTTCATGCATTGCGTCACGATTGTAACTGCTATGATGTAATGCGATTGTCGTTGATGACCGCGGCAAAGAAGGATGGAGAGCACTGGCCGACGGGCGTCGGATGTGCTTTCTTTTCCGGGGAGTGTATGAGAGGACTCATCGCCCCCGAATTATTGGGTTCTAGGCTGTTTTGAACCCGCTGAGTAACGACACGTTACGACGAGCGCTGTGTTAAGAAGGAGTCTTACATGAAGAAATCAACGACTGGCTTGCTGCTTGGTTCCGCTTTCGTGATTGGCCTGTCGGGCTGTGCCAGCTCCGGCACTCAGTCCATGGGCGATACCCAGCAGGATGCTTGGTACCAGTCACCCTTCGTCTGCGGTCTGGCCGGCGGCCTGATCGGCGGCGGCATCGGCTATGCCTCGAGCGGCGATGCCGACGAGGACGATGGCGCAGCCATCGGTAGCGTGGCGGGTGCGACGGCGGGTGCCCTGCTGTGCGCCGACTACGGCAGCAAGGTGGGCGACAGCGACGGTGACGGCGTCCCGGACGATCGTGACCAGTGCCCGAACACCCCGGCGGGTGTCGCGGTGGATGCCGACGGCTGCCCGCTGGACACCGACGGTGACGGCGTACCCGATTACATGGACGAGTGCCCGGGAACCCCGGCCGGTGTCGAGGTGAACGCCTCCGGTTGCCCGCTGGACTCCGACGGTGACGGCGTACCCGACTACATGGACCAGTGCCCGGACACCCCGGCTGGTGCCGAGGTCAACGCGCTGGGCTGTGAAGCCGACGTGGTCCTGCACGACGTCAACTTCGAGTTCGACTCCGCCAAGCTGACCTCTCAGGCCGAGAGCATCCTCGACGGCGTGGCCGACAAGCTGTCAGCCAACGGTCAGGTCCGCGTCCGTGTTGAAGGCTATACCGACTCCATCGGTACCGAAGCCTACAACAAGGACCTGTCTCAGCGTCGCGCCGAGTCCGTCAAGGACTACCTGAACGCTCAGGGCATCGCCTCTGATCGCATGAAGGCCATCGGTTACGGCGAGAGCGATCCGATCGCCACCAACGAGACGGCGGCAGGTCGTGCTCAGAACCGTCGTGTCGAACTGGGTGAGTGGACTCAGTAAGACATCGGCGAGACGACGGCCGGCCAGTCCGGTCGTCGGTTGCGAAGGGGGCGCCAGCGGCGCCCCTTTTTCATGGGTGCGCCGGGCCGGTGCTGCTGGACGTCGCGCCCCGGCAACTGCTAATGTCTGACCTCTCGCGAGCGCCGACGTCCGCCACCGTCTCACGCCGCTGCACGGTCCGACGCCGAGCGGTGGGTGTGTTGGCCGGATGACGATGCTCGCCTCGCCCCAGCCATACACCCTGATTCCGCGACATGTGATCCCTGGTATGGATCACCACTGCGCACGAGGATACCCATGCCCATCGTGACTCTCCCGGACGGCAGTCAGCGCACGTTCGATGCCCCGCTCAGTATCATGCAACTCGCCGAATCGATCGGTCCCGGTCTGGCCAAGGCCTGCGTGGCCGGCAAGATCGACGGCGTGCCGGTCGATGCCGCCGATGTCATCGACCATGATGCCGAGGTGGCCATCATCACCGCGCGTGACCCGGAAGGCCTCGAGATCATTCGTCACTCCTGCGCCCACCTGATCGGGCACGCGGTCAAGCAGCTGTACCCCGATGCCAAGATGGCGATCGGTCCGGTGATCGAGGACGGCTTCTACTACGACATCGACTTCGGTCGTTCGGTGACCCCCGAGGACCTCGAGGCCATCGAGCAGCGCATGAAGGCGCTGATCGACAAGGGCTACGATGTGGTGCGCGAGTACGTCGATCGCGATCAGGCGATGTTGACCTTCCTGCATCGCGACGAGCCCTACAAGCAGGAGATCGTCCGCGAGATTCCCGAAGGCGAGACCATCCGCCTCTATCATCACGAAGAATACACGGACATGTGCCGCGGTCCGCACGTGCCCAACAGCAGCCACCTCAAGGCCTTCAAGCTCACCAAGCTGGCCGGTGCCTACTGGCGCGGCGACGCCGAGAAACCGATGCTGACGCGCATCTACGGCACCGCCTGGGGCGACAAGAAACAGCTCAAGGCCTATCTCAAGCGGCTCGAGGAAGCGGAGAAGCGCGACCACCGCAAGCTGGCGCGCAAGCTCGACCTCTTCCACATGCAGGAAGAGGCGCCGGGCATGATCTTCTGGCACCCGCGGGGCTGGACGCTGTGGCAGGTGGTCGAGCAATACATGCGCAACGTCTATCGCGAGAGCGGTTACCAGGAAGTACGCTGCCCGCAGATCATGGACGTGTCGCTGTGGAAGAAGTCCGGCCACTGGGACAACTACGCCGAGAACATGTTCTTCACCGAGTCGGAGAAGCGCGAGTACGCGCTCAAGCCGATGAACTGCCCGGGGCACGTTCAGGTCTTCAACTCGGGACTGCGCAGCTACCGGGAACTGCCGGTACGCTACGGCGAGTTCGGTGGCTGTCACCGCAACGAACCCTCGGGTGCGCTGCACGGCATCATGCGCGTGCGGGCGTTCACCCAGGACGACGGTCACGTGTTCTGCACCGAGGAGCAGGTCGAAGCCGAGGTCACGGCCTTCCACCGCCAGGCGCTGAAGGTGTATCGCGATTTCGGTTTCGATGACATCGCCGTCAAGATCGCCCTGCGTCCCGACAAGCGGATCGGCGATGACGCCGTCTGGGACCGCGCCGAGTCCGCCCTGCGTTCGGCGCTGTCGGCCTGCGAGGTCGAGTGGCAGGAGCTGCCCGGCGAGGGCGCCTTCTACGGACCCAAGATCGAATACCACATGAAGGACTGCCTGGGTCGCCAGTGGCAGGTCGGTACCATGCAGGTCGACTTCATGATGCCCGAGCGTCTGGGCGCCCAGTACGTCGCCGAGGACGGTGCGCGGCGCACGCCGGTCATGCTGCACCGGGCCATCGTCGGGTCGATGGAGCGCTTCATCGGCATCCTGATCGAGCACTACGCCGGCGCCATGCCGCTCTGGCTGTCGCCTCAGCAGGCGGTGGTGCTGACCATCACCGATGCCCAGCGCGATTATGCCCTTGCCGTCGAGCAACGCCTGCAGAAAATCGGCCTGCGCGTCAAGGCGGACTTGAGGAACGAGAAGATCGGCTTTAAAATCCGTGAACATACGTTGCAGAAGGTCCCGTACCTGTTGGTGGTAGGGGACAAGGAAGTCGAAGCGGATTCAGTCGCCGTTCGTACCCGGAGTGGCGAGGACCTGGGCACCATCACGGTCGATGACCTGATCGCCCGCCTCGAGGCTGAGCGGGGCTGACACGACAACGTTAACCAGAACGGAGACGTAACGATCAAGCGTAATACTCAGCGCGGACGTCCTCAGGACAAGCGCCCTCCCATGAACGACCGCATCCGTGAAGACGAGGTGCGGTTGATCGACAGCGACGGTGAACAGGTCGGCGTCGTGCCCACCAGCGAAGCGCTGGAGCGGGCCGAGGCGGCGGGAATGGATCTCGTGCAGATCTCCAACGCCGACCCCATCGTCTGCAAGATCATGGATTACGGTAAATTCCTCTTCGAGCAGAAGAAGCAGAAAGCGGCTCAGAAGAAGAAGACCAAGCAGATCCAGGTCAAGGAAGTCAAGTTCCGGCCTGGCACCGACGAGGGGGACTATCAGGTCAAGCTCAAGAACCTGACGCGCTTCCTCGAAGGTGGTGACAAGGGCAAGGTCACGCTGCGTTTCAGAGGTCGTGAAATGGCGCACCAGGATATCGGCCGCAAGCTGATGGAACGGATCGCCGCCGATCTCGAGGAACTGGCCAATGTGGAATCCTTCCCCAAGATGGAAGGGCGCCAGATGGTCATGATCCTTGCCCCCAAGAAGAAGTGATCCGACGGCAGTCGAACGGATAGCCGCCAGGGGGCGGCTATCGGCCACGGATTTTCTAAAGAAACCCGAGCGGAGACTCTCTCCATGCCGAAAATCAAGAGTAACAGCGGCGCTGCCAAGCGCTTCAAGAAGACGGCCAACGGCTTCAAGCACAAGCAGTCGTTTCGCAGTCACATCCTGACCAAGAAATCCACCAAGCGTAAGCGTCAGCTGCGCGGCATGAAACAGATCCACGACGCCGACAAGCCGTTGATCCGTCGCATGCTGCCCAACCTGTAACGCCTTGGTCGAATTCATCTAACGTCAGGAGATTGCCATGACTCGCGTCAAGCGTGGTGTGGTCGCACGCCGCCGTCACAAGAAAATCATGAAGCAGGCCAAGGGTTACTACGGTGCCCGGTCTCGTGTGTTCCGCGTCGCCAAGCAGGCGGTCATCAAGGCGGGCCAGTATGCCTACCGCGACCGTCGTCAGCGCAAGCGTCAGTTCCGCGCCCTGTGGATCTCGCGCATCAACGCGGCGGCCCGTCAGAACGGCCTGTCCTACAGCCGCTTCATCGCCGGTCTCAAGAAGTCCGGTATCGAGATCGACCGCAAGGTCCTGGCCGATCTCGCGGTTCACGAAAAGGCTGCCTTTGCCGCTATCGTCGAGAAGGCCAAGGCTGCCCAGTAAATGATGACACCGGCGAGGCCGCTATGGCTTGCCGATGGTTCATCGTGAACGTCGCAGGGGAAGAGCAGCCGCTCTTCCCCTGTTTTTTTGGGGCCTTCGGGCTCCACGACCCAGAATCGGAGCGTAACGGATGGAGCATCTATCCACTCTGGTCAACGAGGCGCGTCAGGCCATTCAGGCCGCCGATACGGTCGCGTCGCTGGACGAGGTCCGGGTTCGCTATCTCGGCAAGAAGGGCGAGATCACCGCGCTGCTCAAGTCGCTGGGCCAGTTGCCGGCCGAGGAACGTCCGCAGGCCGGGGAGCGTATCAATCAGGCCAAGCAGGCGCTCAACGGCGATATCGAGGCGCGTCGGCGCGCGCTCGAACAGGCCGCGCTCGAGGCGCGCCTGGCCGCCGAGCGTGTCGACGTGACCCTGCCGGGTCGCGACCGGGTCGCGGGCGGGCTGCATCCGGTGACCCGCACCCTCGAGCGGATCGAGGGGCTGTTCGCCCATATCGGTTTCGATGTCGCCGTGGGCCCCGAGATCGAGGACGACTACCACAACTTCGAGGCGCTCAACATCCCGGCGCATCACCCGGCGCGGGGCATGGCCGACACCTTCTATTTCGATGCCACCCGGCTGCTGCGTACCCATACCTCGCCGGTTCAGGTGCGCACCATGGAAACCCAGGCACCGCCGATCCGCATCGTCTGCCCGGGGCGGGTCTATCGCAGCGACTCCGACCTGACCCACACGCCGATGTTTCATCAGATCGAAGGGCTGCTGGTCGACGAGGGGGTCAGCTTCGCCGACCTCAAGGGCACCATCGAGGACTTCCTCCACGCCTTCTTCGAGCGCGACGATCTGTCGGTGCGTTTCCGGCCGTCCTACTTCCCGTTCACCGAACCCTCCGCCGAGGTCGACATCCAGTGCGTGATGTGCAGCGGTGACGGCTGCCGCGTCTGCTCGCACAGCGGCTGGATCGAGATCATGGGCTGCGGCATGGTGCATCCCGAGGTCTTCCGCCATTCGGGCATCGATGCCGAGCGCTACACCGGGTTCGCCTTCGGCATGGGGGCGGAGCGTCTGGCCATGCTGCGTTACGGGGTCAATGACCTGCGTCTGTTCTTCGAGAACGATCTGCGCTTTCTGCGTCAGTTCGCCTGAGCGACTCAAGGAGACGGGATCTCAAGATGAAATTTTCCGAACAATGGCTGCGTGAGTGGGTCTCGCCGAGCCTGTCGACGCAGGCCCTGGCCGAGCAGGTCACCATGGCGGGTCTGGAGGTCGACGCCGTGGCCGACGTGGCGGCCGAGTTCTCCGGCGTGGTTGTCGCCGAGGTGATCAGTCGCGAGGCGCACCCCGACGCCGACAAGCTCAGCCTGTGCCGGGTCGACGACGGCTCCGGCGAGCCGGTCCAGGTGGTCTGCGGCGCGCCCAACGTCGCCGCCGGCCAGAAGGTGGCCTTCGCCCGGGTCGGTGCCGTGCTGCCCGGCGACTTCACGATCAAGAAGGCCAAGCTGCGCGGTGCGGAGTCGCGGGGCATGATCTGCTCGGCCTCCGAGCTGGGGCTGGAAGAGGAGACCTCACCGGGCATTCTCGAATTGCCGACCAGTGCGCCGGTGGGCGAGGACTTCCGCGCCTGGATGGGCCTCGACGACCGGACCATCGAGGTCGACCTGACGCCCAACCGTGGCGACTGCCTGAGCGTCAAGGGCATGGCCCGCGAAGTGGGGGCGCTCAATCGCCTGGCCGTTCGCCCGCCCGAGCTGGTCGAGCAGCCGGCGACCCACGAGGTCGTCTTTCCGGTCGCGGTCAGCGCGCCCGAGGCCTGTCCTCGCTACGTGGGGCGGGTGGTGCGCGGCATCGACGTCAGCGCCGAGACGCCGTTGTGGATGGTCGAACGCCTGCGCCGCAGCGGCGTGCGCCCGATCAATGCCGTCGTCGACATCACCAACTACGTGATGCTCGAACTCGGCCAGCCGATGCATGCCTTCGACCTGGCCAACCTCGCGCAGGCCATCGACGTGCGCCACGCCCGTGACGGCGAAACCCTGGTACTGCTCGATGGCCAGGAAGTGACCCTGCGCGCTGACACCCTGCTGATCGCCGATGCCGAGAAGCCGCTGGCGATCGCCGGCGTGATGGGTGGCGAGCATTCCGGGGTCAGCGACACCACCCGTGACGTCTTCCTCGAATCGGCGTTCTTCGCGCCATTGGCGGTGGCCGGCCAGGGGCGGACCTACGGCCTGCACACCGACGCCTCGCACCGTTTCGAGCGCGGCGTCGACCCCGACCTGACCCTGCCGGCGATCGAGCGCGCCACGGCGCTGCTGCTGGCGATCGCCGGCGGCGAGGCCGGGCCGATCAGCGAGACGGTGAGCCCCGATCATCTACCCGCGGCGCGTCGGGTGTCCCTCCGGGCCGCGCGGGTTCAGCAGTGTCTGGACATGGCGATTCCCGACGCGGACGTGGTCGATATCCTCGAGCGACTGGGCATGCGGGTCGTGGACGCTGACGCCGGCGTCTGGCAGGTCGAGGTGCCCAGTTGGCGCTTCGACGTGGCGATCGAGGAGGACCTGATCGAGGAACTGGCGCGCATCTACGGTTACAACCGACTTCCGGTGCGTCGCCCCGCGGCCCGCCTGGCGTTGAGCGCCGATGACGAGGCGCGTCGCCCCCTGGCGCAGCTACGTCGCCAGTTCGTGGCTCGCGGCTACCAGGAGGCGATCAGCTACAGCTTCGTCGCGCCGGACCTGCAGGCGCTGTTGACCCCCGATGCGGTCGCGCCGCGCCTGGCCAACCCCATCTCCAGCGACATGTCGGTGATGCGGGCCAGCCTGTTTCCCGGGCTGGTGAAGGCGCTGATGCACAACCTCAATCGTCAGCAGAACCGGGTGCGGCTGTTCGAGACCGGCCTGGTGTTCCGCGGCGAACTCGATGCCCTGGAGCAGACCGCCATGGTCGGTGCCCTGGTCTGCGGGTCGCGCGATCCCGAAGGCTGGACGGCGGGGCGCGATACGGTCGACTTCTTCGATCTCAAGGGCGACCTGGAAAGCATCCTGGCGATGAGCGGTCAAGGGGCCAACTGGCGCTTCGAGGCACAGCCTCATCCGGCGCTGCATCCCGGTCAGTCGGCGCGGGTCCTGCGCGACGGCGTGCCGGTCGGCTGGATCGGTGCGCTGCACCCGGCGGTGCGCAGCGAGCTGGGGCTCAAGGTCGATGCCTTCGTCTTCGAGGTCGAGCAGGAGGCGCTGGTCGCAGGGCAACTGCCGCGTTTCGTGCCGCTTTCCCGCTACCCGGAAGTGCGTCGTGATCTGGCGCTGGTGGTGGCCGAGGACGTGCCGGTCCAGGCGCTGCTGGATACGCTGCGCGAGCAGGCCGGCGAATGGCTGGCCGATCTGGCCCTGTTCGACGTCTACCAGGGGGCGGGGGTCGCCGAGGGCAACAAGAGCCTTGCGCTGGGCTTGACCTGGCAGCATCCTTCGCGCACGCTGAATGATGAGGAAATCAATCAGTTAGTCGATGCTATCGTTGCCGAGTCCAAGCGTCGTTTCGGCGCCGAGTTGCGAGGCTGATGCCGTCATCCAGCACGAGGGAGTGATCATGGGTGCGTTGACCAAAGCGGAGCTGGCCGAACATCTGCATACCGAGCTGGGCGTATCCAAGCGCGAAGCCAAGTCGATGGTGGAAGCGTTCTTCGAGGAGATTCGCGGCTGTCTGCGCGAGAACGAACAGGTGAAGCTGTCCGGATTCGGCAACTTCGATCTGCGCGACAAGCGCGAACGGCCGGGACGCAACCCCAAGACCGGCGAGGAGATTCCGATTTCGGCGCGCCGCGTCGTGACCTTCCGCCCCGGCCAGAAGCTCAAGGCCCGGGTCGAGGATTACGACGGTCAGCACCCCTGATGCCAGGCTTCCGCACGCATGACGACGAGGGCCCCGCCAAATCGGCGGGGCCCTCGTCGTTGCGGGAAGCGGTAGCGGGGTTCAGGGAAACAGCTGTGACAGCTTGGTCGCCAGCATGACGTTGCCGCTGGCCTTGAGGCGCCCCGACATGAAGGCCTGCATGCCGTTCAATTCGCCCTTGAGGACACCCTTGAGCGTGGCGCTGTCGGTGCTCAGCGTGACCGAGGGATCGTCGTGTTCGCCTTGCTGGATGTCCAGCGTGCCATCCTCGATCTGGAGGTAATAGTCGTCGGCGTCACTGATCAGGAACTGGAAGGTCTCGTTCATGCCCTTGGCGGCCTGGGGATCGAAACGTGCCTTGAGGGTGTCGATGACGCTGGGGGTGTTGCTCATTGCGGCTTCCTGCTATGGGCGATGGTATCGGGGAGCATATTTAAGACACTCGTTTGAAGCAAGCGGGGCGCCGGTAGAGGCCCTTGTCGTTGCTTCGAGCGAGAGTATTCGCAACGCGTAGCCGGAACAAGGAGTCGAGCGTGAACGAATGGTTGTCGGACTATGGGCTGTTTCTCGCGGAAGCGGTGACCCTGGCGGTGGTGGCGGTCGCGGTGATCGCCGTCGCCGCGAAGGGGCGGGGTAGCGGTCAGGCGCGCAGCCGCCTGAGAATCGAGGAACTCAATGGCCGCTATCGGGCCAGGCAGCGGCGCCTGAAACTCGCCACGCTGGACAAGAAGCGACGCAAGCTCGCGCAGAAGGCCTTCAAGCGCGACGACAAGCACAGCGACCGCCAGCGGGGCGGCGAGCGCCGTGCCACGGTCTGGGTCATCGATTTCCATGGCGACATCAAGGCGTCCGGGACCGCCCGTCTGGCGGAGGAGGTCTCGTTGTTGATCGAGGCCTCGGAGCCGGGCGACGAGGTGGTGGTGCGGCTCGAATCGGCGGGCGGGCTGGTCCATGCCTACGGCCTGGCGGCGGCGCAACTCGACCGGCTGCGTCAGGCCGGGGTCTCGACCACGGTGTGCGTCGACAAGGTGGCGGCCAGTGGCGGCTACATGATGGCCTGCTGCGCCGATCGCGTGCAGGCCGCGCCGTTCGCGGTACTCGGGTCGATCGGGGTGGTCGCGCAGCTGCCCAACCTGCATCGGCTGCTCAAGCGTCACGACGTCGATGTCGAACTGCTGACCGCGGGACGCTACAAGCGGACTCTGACGGTCTTCGGCGAAAATACCGAGGAGGGGCGCGAGAAGTTCGTCGATGAGCTCGAGAACACCCACGCGCTGTTCAAGCGTTTCGTCGGCGAGCGGCGACCGGGGCTCGACATCGAGGCCATCGCCACCGGCGAGACCTGGTACGGCAGCGAGGCCGTGGAAAAGGGGCTGATCGATGCCGTGGGCACCAGCGAAGCCTATCTGCTCGAGCGGATGGCCCGTGCCCGGGTGCTGAGTGTCGCCCTGGAGAAGCGCCGCGGGATGGCCGAACGGGTCGGGCTGGCGGCCTCGGTCGGCATCGAGCGAAGCCTCCGGCGGCTCTACGAGACCCTGGAGGCCAGTGGCTGGCAGCGGCGCTGACGCCTGCGGTCAGCCGCTGTTGTAGAGGCCGGCGAGGGTGTCGAGCAGGGTGCGCGCCTGGTCGCCCTGCAGCGAGTAGTAGATCGTCTGCGAGGCACGCCGGGTGGTGACCAGTCCTTCCCGGCGCAGGATTGCCAGATGTTGCGAGAGGGCCGACTGACTCAGTGCCAGGCGGGCATTGAGCTCGGAAACCGACAGTTCGCCATCGTCGAGCAGGCAGAGGATGCGCAGACGGTTCTCGTTGGCCATGGCCTTGAGCAGATTGGTGGCTTGGTTGATCGCCGTACCGCTTCCTTCGAGCAGGATCGCGGTGGGCTGGCGGGTAGTCATTGGCGCCTCCTGGGGTGACGGCCCAGCGGGAGAGGGGCCGGTGCCGCGTCGGTGTTCTTGTCGTGTCTCGTACGCGGTGATCGCGCGGCCGGAAACCGTTAGGCGACTCGCTAATCGTGATCCTGAGCCTATCGGGTCTACCTTCATTACTGATTTAGTGAAACTTCATTCACCGCGCAATCGGGGCGCTGGGGTGGATTTCACGATAAATCAGCGGAGCGTTTGCCGTCATGACGGTCCTTGCGTCTCTTTGTCGACAATTTTGTCACGCGGCTTGTCGCAGATCACGAAGACTCGCTCGCTGTGGCGGTTTTAGGCCATGGTATGAAGGCAAAAGTTCACCCCTGACCTAGAGTGTCAACAATCGTTGTGGCGGCGTCGACCACACGGCTGACAACAACCATCATCAAAGGTCAGGATTTCCATGAGCGCCTATCAGACCGAATACCGACTCGCGATCCAGCAACCCGCTGCCTTCTGGGCGGAGCAGGCTGAGCGCATTCCCTGGTTCAGTCCGCCCGGGACCATTCTCGCGTATGACGAACAGGGTCATGCGCGCTGGTACGGCGACGGCGTGCTGAATACCTGCCACGTGGCGCTCGACCATCACGTCGAGACTGGGCGCGGCGATCAGCCGGCCATTCATTGGGACTCGCCGGTCACCCGGAGCAAGCGGACCCTGAGCTATCGGCAACTGCGCGACGAGGTGGCGCGATTCGCCGGTGCGTTGCGGGAACTGGGCGTGACCAAGGGCGACCGCGTGGTCATCTACATGTCGATGGTCCCCGAGGCGCTGGTCGCGATGTACGCCTGTGCCCGGCTGGGTGCCGTGCACTCGGTGGTGTTCGGCGGTTTCGCGGCGCACGAACTGGCGGTACGCATCGACGACGCCGAGCCGCGGGTGGTGATCGCCGCCTCCTGCGGGGTCGAGGTCGACCGGGTGATTCCCTACAAGCCGATTCTCGACGCCGCGCTGGCGCAGAGTACCCACCGCCCCGAGGCCTGCGTGATCCTGCAGCGGGAAGCGCTGACGGCCGAACTCGGCGATCGCGATCATGACTGGCGCACGGTGATCGAGGCGGCCGAGCCGGCGGCGTGCGTCCCGGTGGCGGCGACCGACCCGCTCTACATTCTTTACACGTCGGGGACTACCGGCAAGCCGAAGGGGGTGGTCCGCGACCATGGCGGTCATGCCGTGGCACTGCACTATTCCATGGAGCGTGTCTACGGCATGTCGCCCGGCGAGGTGTTCTTCTCGGCCTCCGACGTGGGCTGGGTGGTGGGGCATTCCTATATCGTCTATGCCCCCCTGATCTACGGCTGCACCACCCTGGTCTACGAGGGCAAGCCCGTGCGCACGCCGGATGCCGGGGCGTTCTGGCGGCTCATCGAGGAATACCGGGTTCGCGCCTTCTTCACCGCCCCCACGGCGTTCCGGGCGATCAAGAAGGAGGATCCCGACGGCCACTGGCTGGAGAAGCACGACATCGGCTGTCTGCGCACCCTGTTCCTGGCCGGCGAGCGGCTCGATCCGCCGACGTTCTACTGGCTCGAGGACCTGCTGAAGATTCCGGTGATCGACCACTGGTGGCAGACCGAGACCGGCTGGCCGATCGCCGCCAACCTGCAGGGCCTGGAGCCCATGCCGACCAAGGCCGGTTCGGCCACCATGCCGGTGCCGGGGTACGCCGTCGAGGTGCTCGACCCGCACGGCGACAGGGCCGCGGCCGGCGCCCAGGGTAGCGTGGTGATTCGCGAACCCCTGCCGCCGGGCTGTCTGGCCGGCATCTGGCGCGATCCAGGGCGTTTCCAGCGCGCCTATCTGGCCGCCTATCCGGGGTATTACCTGACCGGCGACGGTGGCTATTTCGACGAGGAGGGGTATCTGTTCGTCATGGGGCGCACCGACGACGTGATCAACGTGGCGGGGCACCGGCTATCCACGGGCGAGATGGAAGAGGTCGTGGGCGCGCATCCGGCGGTGGCCGAGTGCGCGGTGATCGGCATCCAGGACGCGCTGAAAGGGCAGGTGCCGATCGCGCTGGTGATTCCCAAGGACGGCTTCGACGGCGATGACGAGGCGCTCGAGCGCGCCCTGGTCGCCCTGGTGCGCGAGCGGATCGGCGGCATCGCCTGCCTCCATCAGGTGCTGGTGGTACCCCGCCTGCCCAAGACCCGCTCGGGCAAGATCCTGCGCAAGCTGCTGCGCAATATCGCCGACGGCGAGGCGTATGGCATGCCGTCGACCATCGACGATCCGGCCAGCCTGCAGGACGTCCACGAGAGCATGATCGAACGCCGAATCGGTGCCGCCGGGCAGGCCCGGCCGGCGGAGTGACGTGCAGCGGCCCTGGCCCTAGAGACCGCCGCCGCTCTCCATCAGATACGTGATCACCACCTTGATCACGAAGGCGAGCAGGCCGGCACCCAGCACCATGAACAGCATCACGCTACCGAAACGGCCCGCGCGCGACTGGCGCGCCAGGTCCCAGATGATGAAGCCCATGAACAGGATCAGTCCGCCGATCATCAGCGGCGTGGCCCAGGTCTCGAAGGTCTGATCCATGCGCTGCGTGCCCCCGGCAAAGCGACGAGTATAGCCGGCCTGCGCCACCGAGGCAGCCCGCCTGCGGCGCTGCCTCGGTGACGTTTCCGTGGTAATATCCGAGCAAATTCCTCAAGCAAGTCCGATACATGCCTACCTTGAAGATCTTCGTCGGTACCGTCTACGGCGGTGCCCTGGATGTCGCCGAGCAGGTCAAGCCGCTGTTCGAAGAGGCCGGCTACGAGGTCGACATCCTCGAGCAGCCCACCCTCGAGGACCTCGTCGATCCGTTGCCCGATCTGGCGCTGTTCTGCACCTCGACCACCGGCAGCGGTGACGTGCCCGGCAATCTGACGCCGTTCGTGCGGGCGCTCAAGGAACGCCCGCCGACCCTGACAGCGCTGCGCTACGGGCTGATCGCGCTGGGCGACAGCTCCTATGTCGATAGCTTCTGCGGCGGAGGGCGCAGTCTCGACGCCCTGCTCGAGGATCTCGGCGCACAGCGGCTCGGCGAACGCCTCGAGATCGATGCCATGGAAACCTTCATGGCCGACGACGAGGCCGTTCCCTGGGCGGAGCGCTGGATCGCCGAGCAGCAGCTTCATCAGGCCTGAAGGAGGTGACGTGGTAAGACCCAACCTGATGACGCCCGAGCGGGTCAGCGTGATGGTGGGCGTGGCGATCGCCCTGCTGGCGACCCTGCCGCGCTATCTGCACGCCGCCGGCCAGTCGGATCGCCTGTGGCTGCTGACGGGGGCGCTGGTCGTGGTGCTCGTCGGGGCACTGCTCTCGTGGCGAGTGCTCGAGGCGCCGGCAAGACGCCGACTGCCGGGGCTGTTGACCAGTCTGGCGCTCAGGCTGGTGCTGGGCCTGGCGCTGGTGGCGATCTGGCAGTGGAGCCAGGGCGGGGTCGATCGCCTGATGGTGCTTTCCCACGGCACGGCCCTGGGTCTGCTGGGGCATGCCCTGCTGGTGGGGTGGCGGCGCCGCGGCGCCTGACGGCAAGTCCCTCGACGCCGCCCCGGCCCAGCGACCGGGGCGGTGCATGGCGGCCCGGAGCATTCCGGGTTGTGATTCATTTCAAGGTATAGCAGGGCACGTACTCGCGTCCCGGCAGCTTCATGCGGCCCTGGGTGACGAAGGAGCCGAGCAGGGCGTCGAGGCGTTCCATCAGTTCGGCTTCGGCATGCAGGCGGAAGGGGCCGCGGGCCTCGATCGCGCGGATGCCGGGCTCCTTGACGTTGCCGGCGACGATGCCGGAAAAGGCACGCCGCAGGTTGGCGGCCAGTTCGTGGACCGGCAGCTCACGATGCAGCTCGAGCCCGGCCATCGCCTCGTGGGTGGGCTCGAAGGGCTGCTGGAAGGCCGGCTGCACGTTGAGGCGCCAGTTGAAGTAGAAGGCATCGTTGTGAGCGCGCCGGAATTCGGCGACTTCGTCGATCCCCTCGCGCATGGCGCGGGCCACGCCGATCGGGTCGTCGATGATGATGCGATAGCGCTGGCGTACCGACTCGCCGAGGGTATAGGCGAGGAATTCATCGATGCGCTTGAAGTACTCGGCGGCGCTCGACGGCCCGGTGAGGATCACCGGGAAGGGCGTGTCGGCGTTCGACGGGTGCAGCAGGATGCCCAGCAGGTAGAGGATCTCTTCGGCGGTGCCCACGCCGCCGGGGAAGACGATGATCCCGTGGCCGACCCGGATGAACGCCTCGAGGCGCTTCTCGATGTCGGGCATCACCACCAGCTCGTTGACGATCGGGTTGGGCGATTCGGCGGCGATGATGCCGGGCTCCGAAATGCCCAGATAGCGCCCGTGCTTGCGCCGCTGCTTGGCGTGGGCGACGTTGGCGCCCTTCATCGGCCCCTTCATGGCGCCCGGGCCACAGCCGGTGCAGATGTCCATGTCGCGCAGGCCCAGATGGTAGCCGACGTCCTTGGTGTAGTCGTACTCCTCGCGGGTGATCGAGTGACCGCCCCAGCAGACCACCAGGCTGGGTTCGCGCGAGGATTTCAGGGTGCCGGCGTTGCGCAGGATATGGAACACCGCGTTGGTGGTGCCCTCGCCGGTGGAGAGGTCGAAGCGCGGCTGCTGCTGGATTTCGTTGAAGACGTAGACGATGTCGCGCAGCACCGCCGACAGGTGCTCGCGAATGCCGCGGATCATGCGCCCGTCGACGAAGGCTTCGTCCGGGGCGTTGGTGAGCTTGAGGCGAATGCCGCGGTCCTGCTGCAGCACCTCGATGTCGAAGTCGTGGAAGGCTTCCATCACGGCCAGGCCGTCGTCGGTGGGCGAGCCGCAATTGAGGACCGCCAGCGCGCAACGCCGCAGCAGGTCGTGAAGGCCGTTGGCCGAGGTGTCTCGCAGGCGGTTGACCTCCTGCTGGGAGAGGACCTCGAGGCTGCCTTCCGGGGAAATCGTCGTGGATATCGTTTCGGGCATCTAGGGTTCCTTGTCATGCCGCCCCCGGCGAGGGCGAATCCCTGGCAAGCGTTCGTCAGGCCGATTCTGCCACTCGCCGACAGTGATCTGTCGGGTCCGGGGAAGTGTCTTCGTCGATGCTAACACGCCGCTCTCGTCCCCGCAGCGCTGCGGGGCGCGGGCATTTTTGTTAAGCTTGTGGCGGTGTCCTGATCGGCCTGGGCATGGCCAGCCGTGTCGCCGACCCGGGGGCGTCGCTTGTGCCGCGCCACCAATGACTTCCAGCGAGTGGACCCCTCGATCCATGTTCAACGCCCAGTACTTTCGTACCTTCATCACGCTGGTAGAGACCGGCAGCTTCACGCACACCGCACGCCGTCTGGACATGACCCAGCCGGGGGTCAGTCAGCACATCCGCAAGCTGGAAAAGTATCTCGGCAAGCCGCTGCTCAACCGCCATGGACGACGCTTCACGCTCACCGAGGCGGGGCGGCGTGCCTACGACTACGCCATTCGACTGTTCGCCGAGCACGAACATTTCCGGCATTCATTGGACAACGAGTCCCTGCACTCCGGCGAGTGTCGTGTCGCCTCGCCGGGCAGCATCGGGCTGATGTTCTACCCGTTCATTCTCGGCTATCAGCAGATGCACCCGGGGCTGACGGTGAATTACAGCTTCGCCTTCAACCACGAGATCCTGCAGGACGTGCTGGCCGGGCGCCACGACCTGGGCATCGTCACCGAGCGGGTGCGGCATCCCGAGCTGCACTTCGAGCCGTGGCATCAGGAGCCGCTGTGCCTGGTGGTCCCGGCCGATTTCACCGGGACCTCGCTGCAGGAATTGATGGCGCTGGGCTTCATCAACTATTCGGATGGGCTCAATCACGCCGGTCAGTTGCTGCGCGCCAACTTCGCCGGCGAATTCCGCTCGATGAGCCATTTTCCCCGCCAGGGTTTCACCAACGAGGTCGCCATGGTGCTCGACGCCGTGGCCCGCGGGTTGGGCTTCACGGTGATCTCGCGACTGGTGCTCGAGACCTCGCCCTGGCAGCGTCAGGTCAAGGCGCTGACCCTGCCCAATCAGGTCTACGAATCCCTCTACATCGTCACGCAATCGGGCAGCGATCTGCCGCGCCGTTATCAGCAACTGCTCGACGATTTCCGCGACGAACGGCGCAATACCCTCTACGGCCTGGTCGAGGAGCCCGGTTTCGATATCTGACGTCGAGGCCGGCTGCAACAGAACGCGAACGGCCCCGCATGAGCGGGGCCGTTGCTTTATCTGCCGTGGTCTGGCGTGCCTCGACGCTCAGTCGCGGTAGGCATCGATGCTCGGGCAGGAGCAGATCAGGTTGCGATCGCCGAACACGTTGTCGACCCGGTTGACCGCCGGCCAGATCTTGGCGGCCTTGACGGCCTCCGACGGGAAGGCGGCGAGCTCGCGGGAGTAGGGACGCTCCCAGTCGTCGTCCATCAGATCGGCCATGGTGTGCGGGGCGTTGACCAGCGGGTTGTCGTCGAGCGGCCATTCGCCCTGCTCGACGCGCCGGATCTCCTCGCGGATCGCGATCATGGCATCGCAGAAGCGGTCGATCTCGTAGCGCGATTCCGACTCGGTGGGTTCGATCATCAGCGTGCCCGGTACCGGGAACGACATGGTCGGGGCGTGGAAGCCGTAGTCCATCAGGCGCTTGGCGATGTCCTCCTCGCTGATCCCCGAAGCGTTCTTGAGCGGGCGGATGTCGATGATGCATTCATGGGCCACGGTGCCGTTGATGCCGCGATAGAGCACCTGATAGTGCGATTCCAGGCGGTGGGCGATGTAGTTGGCGTTGAGAATCGCCAGCTCGGTGGCCTCGCGGAGTCCGCGCGCGCCCATCATCTTGATGTAGGCCCAGGAGATCGGCAGGATCGAGGCGCTGCCGAAGGCCGCCGCCGCGACCGCGCCGCTGTCCTCGCGGACCCCGTTGAGGGGGGTGACCACGTGATTGGCGACGAAGGGCGCCAGATGGGCCTTGACGCCGATCGGCCCCATGCCCGGGCCGCCGCCACCGTGGGGGATGCAGAAGGTCTTGTGCAGGTTGAGGTGCGAGACGTCGCCGCCGAAGTCCCCCGGCCGGGCGAGTCCCACCTGGGCGTTCATGTTGGCGCCGTCGATGTAGACCTGGCCGCCATGCCGGTGAACGATCTCGCACACCTCGCGCACCGTCTCCTCGAACACCCCGTGGGTGGAAGGGTAGGTGATCATGATCGCCGACAGAGCCTCGCTGTGCTGCTCGGCCTTGCTGCGCAGGTCGTCGATGTCGATGTTGCCGGTGTCGTCGCACTCGACCACCACGACCTTCATCTGTGCCATGGCCGCCGAGGCCGGATTGGTGCCGTGGGCCGAGCTTGGAATCAGGCAGATGTTGCGGTGCCCCTGGCCCTGGTCGGCCTGATAGCGGCGGATCGCCACCAGGCCGGCGTATTCGCCCTGGGCGCCGGAGTTGGGCTGCATCGAGATGTGATCGTAGCCGGTGATCTCGACCAGAAAGGCGCTGAGCTCGTCGATCATCTGCTTGTAACCCACCGCCTGATCGCCGGGCGCGAAGGGGTGGATCTGGGCGAATTCCGGCCAGGTGATCGGAATCATCTCGCTGGTCGCATTGAGCTTCATGGTGCACGAGCCCAGCGGGATCATCGCGTGGGTCAGCGACAGGTCGCGGTTCTCCAGGCGCTTGAGGTAGCGCAGCATCTCGGTCTCGCTGCGGTAGCGCGTGAAGTTGGGATGGTCGAGAAAGCCCGTCTCGCGGGCACGATCCGCGGGGATGCCGGTGAGGCCGTCCGCGATCACCGCTTCGTCCAGTGCGCTGACCGACAGGTCGTGCTCCTCGCCGAGCAGCACGTCGAACAGCCGCGCCACGTCGGCCGGCGAGGTGGTCTCGTCGAGACTCACGCCGACCCGGCCGTCGCCGTGGAGGCGCAGATTGACCTCGTGGGTCAGGGCGCGCCCATGGATCTTGCCGGCGTCGACCCCGGTCAGGGTCAGGGTGTCGAACCAGCTGTCGTGGGCCAGCGCGACACCGTGGCGGCGCAGCCCCTCGGCGAGGATGGTGGTCAGGCGATGGATGCGCGAGGCGATGGTTCGCAGCCCCTCGGCGCCGTGGTAGACCGCATAGAAACCGGCGATGTTGGCCAGCAGCGCCTGGGCGGTACAGATGTTGGAGGTCGCCTTCTCGCGGCGGATGTGCTGTTCGCGGGTCTGCATCGCCATGCGCAGCGCGGTGTTGCCGCGGCTGTCGCGGGAAACGCCGATGATCCGCCCGGGGATCGAGCGCTTGTGCTTGTCGGTGGTGGCGAAGAAGGCGGCATGCGGGCCGCCATAGCCCATCGGCACGCCGAAGCGCTGCGAGTTGCCGAGGACGATGTCCGCGCCCAGCGCGCCGGGCTCCTTGAGCAGCACCAGGCTCATCAGGTCGGTGGCCACGCAGGCCAGCGCCCGGTTCTCCTTGGCCTGGCCGATCAGCGCGCCCAGATCGGCGATGCGCCCGCCGTCGCCGGGGTACTGGAACAGCGCGCCGAACACCTCGTGCGCGGCGACGTTCTCGGCCCGGTCGACCACCAGTTCGATGTCCAGGTAGGCGGCGCGGGTGCGCAGCACGTCGAGGGTCTGCGGGAAGACGTCGTCGGCGACGAAGAAGCGGTCGCTCTTGACCGCCTTGTTGGCGCGCCGGCACAGCGCCATGGCCTCGGCGGCGGCGGTGGCCTCGTCGAGCAGCGAGGCATTGGCCAGGTCCATGCCGGTCAGGTCCATGACCATCTGCTGGAAATTGAGCAGTCCTTCCAGACGGCCCTGGGCGATCTCCGGCTGATAGGGCGTGTAGGCGGTGTACCAGCCCGGATTCTCGAGCACGTTGCGCACGATCACCGCCGGTGTGTGGGTGCCGTAGTAGCCCTGGCCGATGTAGGTCTTGAAGACCTTGTTCTGGCGCGCCAGGCGTTTCAGGTAATCCAGCGCCTCCGCCTCGCCGCGCGGCGGGTCCAGGTCGAGCTCGCGTCCCAGACGAATGCCGGCGGGCACGGTCTTCTCGATCAAGGCGTTCATGTCGGCGACGTCGAGCGTCTCGAGCATGGCCTTCGCGTCGGCGGCGTCGGGGCCGTTATGGCGATGAACGAAAGCGTCATGACTGACCAGGTCGGCCAGACGGCGGTTATCTGTAGACATGGAGCACCCTGAGTGTGACGGGGCGGTCAGGCCCGGATTGAGAAACGGAAGGGGCACGCTCGAACGCGGCGGGCGATCTCGCCCGCCGTCGTTCAGGCGTCGGTGTCGGCGATCGCGGCGTAGGCGTCGGCATCGAGCAGGTCGTCGAGGGCGGCGCTGTCGCTGGGCTTGACCCGGGCGATCCAGCCATCTTCGTACGGCGACTCGTTGACGGTTTCCGGCGCATCCTCGAGCGCCTCGTTGACGGCGACGATCTCGCCGGCCAGCGGGGCGTAGAGGTCGGAGGCCGCCTTGACCGATTCGATCACGCCGAACTCCTCGCCGGCATCGAGCTCGCGGCCGACGTCGGGCAGTTCGACGAAGACCACGTCGCCGAGGGCTTCCTGGGCATGATCGGTGATCCCGATGGTGACCGTGCCGTCGCCGTTGTCGAGGATCCACTCGTGACTGTCGGTGTAACGCAGGTTCGCGGGGATGTTGCTCATAATTTTTCCTATACGAAAAATGGTTTTCTTTTTAGGGAATCGTATCGCGATTTTGCCTGAATGACGACTCTCTTGTCAGGGTCGGCGACACGGCGGCGATACGAACGCGAGCATTGGTGCCTGACCGTGGGGTAAGGGTGGCCAGATTTGGCGTCTCCGTCCAGTCCTGGAGCGCCATCCCCGGAGTAACGCGCACGCCCCGTCCGGCGACGTGGGCGGCAGGGGCCGCGGGTCCGGGCTATGCTACCACCGGGGATGGCGGATCGGGCGACGTGCTTGCGCCGAGGCGGGTGGCTGGGTAAGGTGGCGATGTTTCCTAAAAGAAAAAAGTTTCTCTTTCCTCTGTCAGGAGACTCGTCCGGTAGTGGCGGCGTTCACCATGAGCTTTGTTCTGACCGGAAAAGAAAGTGCAGTTTTTTCTAAGGTCGAGTGGAGTCGGGGCGGCGGGTTCCGCTATCGTTACGCCGGTTCGTTTCAACCGTCCTGCCGGTCACCATCACGGCGGTCGGCAGGACGGCGCGACACCGTGCACTTGCGTGCCTAACAACAAACTGTCACTGGGAGTAATGACGTGGAAACGTTGACGAATCTACTGAGCGCTATCGAGGGCGTCGTTTGGGGCCCCTTGATGCTGGTGCTGCTGCTCGGCGTGGGGCTCTACCTGCAGGCCGGCTTGAAGGTCATGCCGATCCGCAAGCTGGGGACCGGTTTCAAGCTGCTCTGGCAGGGGCGGACCACCGCCGAGGGCGACGAGAAGGAGGGCGAGGTCTCGCCGTTCAACGCGCTGATGACCTCGCTGTCGGCGACCATCGGCACCGGCAACATCGCCGGTGTGGCCACCGCCATCTTCCTGGGCGGCCCGGGGGCGGTGTTCTGGATGTGGATCACGGCGCTGGTGGGCATGGCCACCAAGTTCTCGGAGGCGGTGCTGGCGGTGCGCTACCGCGAGGTCGACGAAGCCGGGGATCACGTCGGCGGCCCGATGTACTACATCCGTAACGGCCTGGGGCGCAAGTGGGCGTGGATGGGCGGTCTGTTCGCCTTCTTCGGCGCCGTGGCGGCCTTCGGCATCGGCAACACCGTGCAATCCAATTCCGTGGCCGACGGCCTGGGCGAGTCGTTGAACCTGCCGCACTGGCTGACCGGCATCGTGATCATGCTGCTCGCCGGCGCGGTGATCCTGGGCGGCATCAAGCGTATCGCCAAGGTCGCCGGCAAGCTGGTGCCGATCATGGCGATCGCCTACTTCGCCTGCGGTGTCCTGATCCTCGTCATCAATGCCGACCAGATCGGTGCGGCGCTCGGCTTGATCTTCGGGCATGCCTTCTCGCCGGCCTCTGCGGCGGGTGGCTTCACCGGCGCGGCGGTGGCCAAGGCGATCCAGTTCGGTGTCGCGCGCGGCGTCTTCTCCAACGAGGCCGGCCTGGGCAGCGCGCCGATCGCTCACGCCGCGGCACAGACCAAGAACCCGGTTCGTCAGGGGCTGGTGGCGATGCTCGGTACCTTCATCGACACCATCGTGGTGTGCTCGATCACCGCGCTGGCGATCCTCACCACCCAGGACTGGACCTCGGGCGAGACCGGTGCCGCGCTGACGACCATGGCCTTCGACAACACCCTGCCCGGCGTGGGCCAGTACGTGGTGTCGTTCGCCCTGGCGGTCTTCGCCTTCACCACCATCCTCGGCTGGGCCTTCTACGGTGAGAAGTGCTTCGAGTATCTGTTCGGCGTGCGCTCGATCAAGCTGTATCGCGTCGTCTACATCCTCGCCATCCTGGCGGGTGCCGTGGCGCCGCTCGACTTCGTCTGGCTGATGGCCAGTGTCTTCAATGCCTTGATGGCGATCCCCAACCTGATCGCGCTGGCCCTGTTGTCCCCGGTGGTCTTCAAGCTGACCAAGGACTACTTTGCCGGCAAGACGGTGTTGCCGGGTGAAGACCTGAATCGCTGAAGCCCGTTCATTCACGCTCACTCAGGGTGGAGCAACCCGATGACCGATCTCAACCGTACCCCGCTGCACGACCTGCATGTCGAACTGGGCGGCAAGATGGTGGAATTCGCCGGCTACCACATGCCCGTCCAGTATCCCATGGGGGTCAAGAAGGAGCATGAGCATACGCGTACTGCCTGTGGCCTGTTCGATGTCTCGCACATGGGCCAGGTCGTGCTGCGCGGTCCGGAGCCGGCCCGGGCGCTGGAGTCGCTGGTCTGTGCCGACATCGTCGGCCTCGCCGAGGGCGCGCAGCGTTATGCGCTGTTCACCGGCACCGAGGGCGGGATCCTCGATGACCTGATGGTGGTCAACGCCGGCGATCATCTCTATCTGGTGGTCAACGCGGCGTGCAAGGCCCAGGATATCGCCCACCTGCGTACCGGCCTTGGCGGCGAGTATTCGGTCGAGGAACTGGATCGAGGTCTGCTCGCCCTGCAGGGGCCGAAGGCGGCCGAGGTCATGGAGCGGCTGTGTCCGGCGGCCTGCCGCCTGGTCTTCATGCAGCACGGCCGATTCGAGATCGCGGGCATGGAAGTCTGGGTCAGCCGCAGTGGCTATACCGGCGAGGACGGCTTCGAGATCTCGGTCGCCGCCGAGGAGGCCGAGCGCCTCGCCCGGTGTCTGCTCGCCGAGAGCGAGGTCGAACCGATCGGGCTGGGTGCGCGGGACTCGCTGCGACTCGAAGCCGGCCTCTGCCTGTATGGTCACGACATCGATCAGTCGACGACGCCGATCGAGGCCAGCCTGATCTGGGCGATCGGCAAGCCGCGGCGCATCGGTGGCGAGCGCGAGGCCGGCTTCCCGGGGGCCGACGTCATCCTCCACCAGTTGCAGGCCCGTGATCATCGTCGCAAGCGTGTCGGCCTGCTCGGCGAGGGGCGCGCCCCGGTGCGCGAAGGCGCCGAGCTGTTCAATGCCGACGATCGTTCGATCGGCTCGGTGACCTCCGGCAGTTTCGGGCCCTCCGTCGGCCAGCCGGTGGCGATGGGCTACGTGGCGATCGACGAGGCCGAGATCGGCAACGTGGTCTATGCCGAAGTGCGCGGCAAGCGCCTGCCGATGACCGTCAGCAAGCTGCCCTTCGTGGCGCCGGGCTACCACCGAGGGTAACGTTTTATACCGTTATCTTCTATGTGACGCCTACCGGGCCGCCTCGATCGAGGCGGCCTTTTCGTTTGGGAGACGGCGCCTTGTCGTCGCCGGGGCTCAGCCCGGCATGACGCGACGAAACGTCAGGCTGATCCGCAGGCCGGGAATGGCGCGCGGCAGCAGCGCATGCTGCAGGCATTCCTGGACGCCCGCCCCCATGACCAGCAGGCTGGCGTGGGGCAGCCAGACGTTGAAGGGGTCGCGCGGCGGCTGGCGCCGGCGGAATCGCAAGGGCCGCTCGGCGCCCAGGCTGAGCGCGGCGACCACCGGTTCATGACCCAGTTCCGGCTCGTCGTCGGCATGCCAGCCCATGCGCTCGTCGCCGTCGCGGTAGCGGTTGAGCAGCACGCTGTTGAAGTCGGACGTCACGCCCAGCTGGTCGATCAGCGCCCGGGCCCGCTCGCCGAGTTCCTTCACCGCGGGATGCCAGGGCCGGGGCGCGAAGTCCTGGCCGGAATAGCGGTAGCGGGCCTCGGCGTCGCCCATCCAGCACTGCGAGCGCGGGATCGGGTGGCGGCGACCGTACAGGGTCAGGGTCGGTGTCTCCCAGGGAATCTCGCGGTCGAGCCGCTCGAGCAGATGCCACCCCGCCTCGACCGTGACGGCACCGTCGAGCCGCCAGAGCGGGGGCGAGTCGAGTAGTCGCTGCCAGTTGGGAGGGTTCGGTTCGGTCATGCCGGCAGGTTGGCATGTCGACGCCGACCTGGCCAGGCCCGGACCCGTTTACCCCGGCAACGGGTACAGCCAGACACTGGCGCTGGCCAGCAGGTAGCCGAGCAGGGCGCCGGCGGCGACATCGCTGAGGTAATGCAGACCCAGCACCACCCGCGACAGGGCGATCAACAGCGCCAGCGGCGCGATCCAGGGGATCAGCGCCGGGGCCAGGGCGATCGTCAGGGTACAGAAGCTCACCGCGTGCAGGGTGTGCCCGCTGGGGAAGCTGTAGCGGTCCAGCGGTGGCATGGTGCAGGGGATCTGCTTGAAGGTGATGTAGGGGCGCTCGCGGCACAGCCGGGTCTTGAGCAGCCGGTAGACCAGCGCGCCGACGGCCGCGGTGGCGGCGAACTGCAAGCCGGTACGCCAGCCCTGGGTGTCGTCGGAGAGGCTCACCACGAGTGTCAGAAGCACCCAGGCGGGCCAGTCGCCGACCCGGCTGGCGAAGCGGAACAGCCAGAGGATCATTCGATAGCGGCTGTAACAGGCCAGACGGTGGCAGGCCTGCCATTCCAGGGTATCGAGTCGTTCAAACGCCGGAAGGTTGCGGTGTGTCATGAGGCGTCTCCTGAACGTGACGTAGCGTGGCCAGGAAGTCGTCGGCGATCGACGACCAGCCCTGGGGCTCGACGCGCAGGCGGGCCGCGCGCCCCAGACGGGCGGCGAGGCCCGGGTTGCGACACAGCGCGAGGGCCGCGTCGATGAAGCCCTGGTCGTCGTCGAGCGCGACCGTGAAGCCGTGATGCCCCGTCTCGATCATCGCGGCCGCCGCGGCGTAATCGAAGGCGACGATGCCCAGCTCGCTGGCCATCGCCTCGAGGACCACGTTGCCGTAGGTTTCCGAACGCGAGGGGAACACGAACAGATCGGCGCTGGCATAGTGGCGCGCCAGCGAATCGCTATCGACGAAGCCGGTGTAGATGGCCTCGGGGAGGCGGCGTTCGAGTTCGCCGCGCAGCGGCCCGTCGCCGACGATCACCAGCTGCAGGGCGGGGCTCGTGGCGCGCATCGCGCGATAGCTCTCGATCAGCAGATCGAGGTTCTTTTCCTGGGCGAGGCGGCCGACATGCAGCAGTACCGGCTGCTGTGGGTCCACGCCCCACTCCCGACGCAGGGCCGGGTCCCGGCGATGCGGGCCGAAGTGGCGGGTATCGATGCCGCGGGCCATGACGCGGACGCCGCGGAAGCCGCAACGCGCCAGCTCGTCGGCGCGTTGCCGGGTGGGTACCAGGGTGGCCCGGGTCCGGTTGTGGAAATGGCGCAGCACGGCGCGCACCGGCCAGGCCAGCCAGCGCCAGCCGTAATCCCCCGCGTAGTGATCGAAGTTGGTGTGAAAGCCGCTGACCACCGGGATACCGAGGCGTCGGGCGGCATTCAGCGCCGACCAGCCCAGCGGGCCTTCGGTGGCGACGTAGATGGCATCGGGGCGCTGCTCGCGCCACAGGGCGAGCAGCCGGCGGCGAGTGGGCAGGCCCAGTTGCACGTCGGGGTAGCCCGGCGCGCGAAATCCGCGGACCTGGAGTTCGCTGGCGACGTGCTCGGCGCGTCCCGGCTCCCGGGGCGCCGGGCGTACCAGTTGAATCGACACCCCGCGTCGATGCAGTTCGCGACTCAACTGGCCGAGGGTGTGCGCCACCCCGTTGATGTCCGGTGCCCAGGTCTCGCTGACCATGGCGATGCGCATGCGCGTGTCTCCCGCGTCGAATGAGCGACGGGGTCAGCATCGCCGCCGGGGATGACAGCGACACGACAGCGCGGTGAACAGTGTGTGACGCCGCCGGCCTCAGCGCAGCACCTTGCGCGGGTCGATGGGCTTGCCGCCGTGACGGACGTCGAAGAGCAGGTCGTAGCGGTGGGTGACGTTGCTGTAGCCGACCGTGCAGACCGGCGTGCCGGCGGCGATCGTCTGTCCCTCGCGAACCTCGAGCTTGTCGCACAGCGCGTAGACGGTCTGCAGGTTGCCGTCGTGGTGGACGATCACCACATGCCCCAGTTGCCGCATGGTGCTGGCGAAGCGGACGTCGCCATCGGCCACGGCATGGGCGACGTCGCCGCGCTTGGCGGCGAGCAGCATCGGCTGCAGGGCGCCGCGCTTGTCGCGGCCGAAGGCCCGCACCACGCGGTAGTCGTCGAGCGGCCAGGGCCAGGCCCGCTGCTTGGGCAGCGGGCCCGGATCGGGCAGGCTAACGGCCCGGGTCGACTTGGGTTTGGGCTTGCGCTGGGCCGGCGTCGACTGGCGCGTGCTGCGCGTGGCAACGGCGGTGCGGGTGCCGCCGGACAGGGGGACGCGAACCAGTTGGCCGACGTCGAGATCGGCGGGGTCGAGGCCGGGATTGGCGGCACGGATGCGCCCCGCGGTGGTGCCGAAGCGACGCGCGACGGCCGTGTAGGTGTCACCGGGGCGGATCTGGTAGCGATACGGGCCGCCGGAGGGGGCGCGCTCGCGGCGGCTGGGCACCAGAATGCGCTGGCCGATGCGCAGATGGCGGGCATCGACCCCGGGATTGAAGCGCTGCAGGCGGACCAGCGGGACACCGGCGCGCCGGGCGATTTCGCCCAGGGTGTCGCCGGAACGAATGGTCACCCAGTTGCCGGCCAGCACCGAGGTGTAGCCGGAGGAGATCCGGGGCGAGTTGGCGCAGCCGCTCAGCAACAGCAGGAGCAGTATCAGCGCGCCGACACGGTAGCGGCCGAGCCCGTCGCGGAGGCGAGCCGGCGATCCTTTTCCTGCCACAGCGCGTTGAGCCATTGCTGAAAGCGTTCCTTGTACTCCGGGTCCTGATGATAATCGCCCTCGAGCATCCACTCGGGCACGGCGATGCGCCGCGCCTGCAGGCTGACCGGCCCTTCGCGTCCGCACAGGAAGTCCCAGAAATTCGGGCATTCCCGCGCGTAGGCGAGGGTGACATCGAGGATGCCGCTCAATTGACGGCCCAGCAGGCCGATGACCTGGGCACTGCCGCCGGCCTTGGGGCGCAGCAGGTGGCGGTAGGGGCTGGCCTGCTCGCGTTGCTTGGCCGGGGTGAAGCGGGTGCCTTCGACGAAGTTGTAGATCGCCATGGGCGTCTGGCGGGCCTGATCGCAGAGCCGCTGGGTCGCCTCGCGGTCGCGGCGGGCCAATGCCGGATTGCGGGCCAGCGCCTCGCGCTTGTAGCGGCGCATGAAGGGAAACTCCAGGGCCCACCAGGCCAGCCCGATCACCGGCACCCAGATCAGCTCGCGCTTGAGGAAGAAGCGCGGCATGGGAATGCGCCGGTGCAGGGCCATCTGCAGCAGGAAGATGTCGGTCCAGCTGCGATGGTTGGCGATCACCAGCCACCACTGGTGGGGCGACAGCCCTTCGGGCAGATGAATGTCCAGTACCGGACGCAGCCAGCGCCGCATCCACCACAGGTTGGTGCCGATCCAGGCCAGGGCGATGCGGTTGAGGCCGCCCAGCACACGCAGGCGCCAGCGGCGGGTCGGGGTGACCAGCTTGGCCAGCGTCAGCGCATACAGCGGGACCGCCCAGAACAGGGTGCTGACCGTCAGCAGCAGCACGCTGACGAGCCCCTTGAAGATCGACATGCCATTCTCCGTCAATGACTTGCCGACCATGCTACTGCAAGCGTGTCGGGCTGCCCAGCGTCCCGGCTCACTCCTGGCTCATGACGCCGCTGACCGTCACGCCTGCAGTTCGGGCAGATTCTCGTAGAGTTCGAGGGCTTCCGGGTTGGCCAGCGCGTCCCGGTTCTCGACCGGCCGGCCGTGGACCACGTTGCGTACCGCCAGTTCGACGATCTTGCCCGACAGGGTGCGCGGGATGTCGCTGACCTGGACGATGCGCGCCGGCACGTGGCGCGGCGTGGTGTTGTCACGGATGGTCCGGCGGATGGTGTCGCGCAGCGCGTCATCCAGGGTCAGCCCGTCGCGCAGGCGCACGAACAGCACCACGCGCACGTCGTCCTGCCATTCCTGGCCGATGCACAGCGACTCCAGCACCTCCTCGACCTTCTCCACCTGACGGTAGATCTCGGCGGTACCGATGCGCACGCCACCGGGGTTGAGCACGGCGTCCGAGCGGCCGTGGATGATCAGGCCGTCCTCGGGGGTGATCTCGGCGTAGTCGCCGTGGGCCCAGAGGCCGGGAAAGGCCGCGAAATAGGCCTCGTGATAGCGCTCGCCACCGGGGTCGTTCCAGAAGCCGATGGGCATCGACGGGAAGGGTCTCGTGCAGACCAGTTCGCCCTTCTCGCTGCGTACCGGGTGGCCGGCGTCGTCGACCACCTCGACCGCCATGCCCAGGCCACGGCACTGCAACTGGCCGCGATAGACGGGGCGGATCGGGCAACCCAGGGCAAAGCAGGAGACGATGTCGGTGCCCCCCGAGATCGAGGCCAGCAGCAGGTCTGCCTTGATCTCGCCGTAGACGTAGTCGAACGACTCGTGGGTCAGTGCCGAGCCGGTGGAGAGGATCGCCCGCAGCGCCGAAAGGTCGTGCTCGCGACCCGGCGCCAGGCCTTGCTTCTCGC
The DNA here is from genome assembly GCF_020147985.1 of Modicisalibacter sp. MOD 31.J. Taxonomy (NCBI): domain Bacteria; kingdom Pseudomonadati; phylum Pseudomonadota; class Gammaproteobacteria; order Oceanospirillales; family Halomonadaceae; genus Modicisalibacter; species Modicisalibacter sp. MOD 31.J. Next base: position 325,730 of record NZ_JAGXFF010000002.1, read on the forward strand.
AGGCGGCGAGGTACTTGGCGCTGGTGCCGAACACGCTGATGCGCTCCTCGGCGGCCATCCGCCACAGCGACCGTGCGTCGGGGGCGAAGGGCGAGCCGTCGTAGAGCACCAGCGTGGCCTCGCAGGCCAGCCCCGAGACCAGCCAGTTCCACATCATCCAGCCGCAGGTGGTGTAGTAGAACAGCACGTCGTCGGCGGCGAGATCGGTGTGCAGGCGGTGTTCCTTGAGGTGCTGCAACAGTGTGCCGCCGGCCGAGTGGACGATGCACTTGGGCGCCCCGGTGGTGCCCGACGAGAACAGGATGTACAGCGGATGGTCGAAGGGCTGCGGCTCGAACTCGAGGGGCTCGGCCGCGTCGTCGAGGTAGTCGTGCCAGCCGACCGCCTTGTCGATGCCGCCGATATCCGGCGTGTCGCGGAGAAAGGGGAAGACCACCACCCGGTCGAGCGAATCGATCGCCCGGCCGATCTCGGCGACGCGCTGGCGAGTGTCGATCGCCTTGCCGTTCCAGGTGTAGCCGTCGGTGGCGATCAGTACCTTGGGCTGGATCTGGCCGAAGCGGTCGAGCACGCCGTGAAAGCCGAAGTCCGGCGAGCAGGAGGACCAGACCGCGCCCAGGCTGGCGGTGGCGAGCATGCCGATCACCGCGTGCTCGCTGTTGGGCACGAAGCCGACGACCCGGTCGCCGGGGGTCACGCCGTTGTCGCGCAGGGCGTGAGCCAGACGCGCCACCTGGGCGTGGAGGTCGGCGTAGCTCAACTCGCGGCGACGGCCGCGCTCGTCGCGGCACACCAGCGCTGGCTTGGCGTCGCGGCGGCGCAGCAGGTTCTCGGCGACGTTGAGCCGGGCCTCGGGGAACCAGCGGGCTCCGGGCATGGCGTCGGGACGGGTCAGCACGGCCTCGCCGCGTCGTTCGGCGATCACCCCGCCCAGCTCCCAGACATAGGGCCAGAAGGCCTCGAGGTTCTCGACGCTCCAGGCGTGCAAGTCGGCGTAGTCGGCCAGGGCCAGGCCCCGGTCGCGATTGATGCGCTGCATCAAGGCGTACATCTGGGTGGCCTCGATCGTTTCCCGTGACGGCTGCCAGAGTGGCGTGGACATGCTGACCCTCCTTTTCCGCGTCAGGCTGGTGATGAGCGGCGCTCGCAAGCTCGACCTTGTGGTCAGTCTGGCTCCGAATGCCGCCGCTGACCAAGGGCGTGATACGCCCGGGCCTGGGTGGCGATACCGGGCTCGACAGCCGGTTTCGCGGGTGTGTCACCCGGCGGCGATTTTTTGAGCGCGGCGGCGGGGGCGGCTCGGTCTCTACGTCGGCGGGGCTTGTTCAGCCGCCACTCACAACCTTATGCACAGTTTCTGTGTATAACTCCCCGACCGGACGAGGTTTGGTCCGACTGGGGTTAAGCGGCTAGACTCTACCCACTTTTGCGATGCCCATCTCCGCCGGCCTTATTTCGGGCCGGCGGTCTCGTTTCGTCGATCACGCATCTTGGAGGAGGCCCGACTTGCGCGGATTACCGGCGACGCTGCCGATTCTCTTCGTCTGTGAAATCAGTTTTCTGCTCGGCCACGGGTTGATCATGACCCTGCTCGGGGTGCGCATGTCCCTCGAGGGTTTTCCCTCCCAGATGGCCGGCCTGCTGATGTCGAGCTTCTCGCTGGGCTTCGTGCTGGGCAGCTATTTCCTCGAGAAGCGCATCCGCTCGGTGGGGCACATCCGGGTCTTCGCCGCCTGCGCGGCGATGCTGGCGGTCACCGCGATGCTCCACGGGCTGTGGGTCAACCCCTGGGCATGGCTGGTCTGGCGTGTCGCCGGTGGCGCCTCCACGGCGGGCCTGTTGATGGTCATGGAATCGTGGGTCTCCGGGGAATCGAGCAACGACAACCGCGGCAAGGTGCTGGGCTGGTATCTGGTCATCTCGACGTTGTCGCTGGCCGGCGGCCAGTGGATGCTCAACATCGCCGACCCGGCGACGATGGTGCTGTTCTCGGTCTCGGGGATGCTGTTCGCCCTGTCGCTGGTGCCGCTGTCGATCCATCGTATTCACGGCCCCTCGCAGTCGAGCCACGACGTCGCCCACAAGATCAAGCTCAAGGAACTCTACAAGCGTGCGCCGGTGGGCCTGGTCGGTGCCTTCACAGCCGGGCTGATGGTTCAGGCCTTCTTCGCCATGACCCCGTTCTTCGGTCAGGAGATCGGCCTGTCGACCGGCCAGACGGCCCAGTTCATGGCCACGACCACGCTGGTCGCGCTGATCGCCCAGTGGTCGCTGGGGCGTATCTCCGACCGGCTCGACCGGCGCAAGGTGATCCTGTGCATGGCGGCGATCATGGCGGTCACCGGCGTCTTCATCTCGGCCGCCGCGGCCTACAGCTACCTCATGCTGCTGGTCGTCGCCTGCTTGCATACCGCCATGCTGCACACGCTCTATTCGCTGAGCCTGGCACACACCAACGACTGGCTGGAGCCCAGCGAGATCATCGCCGCCAACGCCAAGCTGATGATCTGGTACGGCATCGGCTCGATCATCGGGCCCTTCAGTGCCTCGCTGGTGATGCAGGTGGTTGGCCCCGAGGGGTTGTGGCTGTTCCTGGGCGCGGCGGCGCTGGCGCTGGCGATGTTCGTCATGGTGCGCCTGCACGGAACCCGCACGACGACGCGGCCGGAAATCGCGCAGGAGCCCTACGCGCCGATGCCGATGATGGAGACCCCGCACTATCACAGCGAACTCGACACCCGCCACGATCCCCAGCAACTGGAGTTCGACTTCGAGTACTACGAATACGAGGAAGAAGCGGCGCTAGCCGCGGAAGACCCGCGAGAACCCGCCATGGAGGACTCGCGCGACAGCGCGGAAGAGGTCGAGGACGATGAGCAGGACCCGTCGCGGGGGCGACGCCCGGATCCGCAGCCTCGCGCGACCTCGCTGTCCTTCGATCGGCCCGATTGAGTGAGCCGCTGGGGTGACTGTCAGGCGACCTCGCAACGAGTGTGGCGGGGTAGCAGCAGTTCGGCGGCGCGCTCGCGCTCGCCGTTGATACAGCGCTGGACGATGGCCAGCCCGCCCAGGGCAACCCGGTGTTCATCGCCGTCGGCGAAGGCGATGCGCCGTGTGCAGGCCGGATAGTAACGGTAGTCGAGCAGGGGCGAGATCGGGAAGATACCGTGGCGGCGGTCGGCATTGCCGACCAGCCCGGCCTGGCGCAAGTCGTGATCGACCTGCGCCAGGGAGCCCCCGAGGCGTTCGCAATCGAAGCCGACATGATGCAGGCGTGGCCCCAGCGCCGCCAGCCAGGCGGCGAGCGGGTGGGCCTGGTGGAGCATCCGGTAGGTCGCCCAGTCGGGCATCGGCCACGGACGCCCGCGACAGAGCAGGTTCTGCCCCTTGCAGTCGGCGGGATGGGCATCGCCCACCAGGCTCTCGAGACGGCGGCGCGGTTCGCGGGTCAGGGTCCCGGGCTGAAGTTCGACCAGCAACAGCCAGGCGCCGTTGTCGGCGGGGGACAGGCAGGTCACCAGCACGCCGCGGTCGGCCATGGCGTACTGTCCGGCCCGTCGATAGCCGAAATGGCCGAGCGTGGGCAACAGTGTCTCGGTGCTGAAGGGCCCCTGGTTGAGGGTCACCAGGGCGAGGTACTCCGCGGCGGGCGCATCGACCCACAGGTCGAGCGCCCCGAGGTCGGGGTGCAGGTGGACATAGTCCAGCCACAATTGCTGCAGGAACTCGTCGCGTTGCATCGGTGGTGCTCTCCCAGGCGGTGCCTTGACCAGTATAGGTGCTGGGAGTCGCAGCGCTTTCAACGCCCGCGAGGCTGTCCCGGGCTCAGCATGAGGCGGCCGACCCGGTGTCGAGGCAGTCGATCGTTGAACGCTGAATTTCGGCTTCCTCGTCGGCCGCCATGATGGCGACCGCCGGTCCGCTGCCGCGGTCGAGGCGTTCGGCATGACGGGCATTGGCCGCTTCGTCGATATCCACGCCCAGCCAGCCCAGGCCCGCGCAGATCGCCTGGCGGATCGGCGCGGCATGCTCGCCGACACCGGCGGTGAACACCAGCGCATCCAGTCCGCCGAGCAGGGCGACGAGCGCTCCCGTCTCGCGAATCACGCGCTGCACGAACAACTCGATCGCTTCTCTCGCCGGCGGTGCCGGGCTCTCGAGCAGGTCGCGCATGTCGTCGGAGATCCCCGAGACGCCGTAGAGCCCGCTGTCGTGATAGAGCATGTGCTCGACCTCGGCGGCGCTCCAGCCCCGGGATTGCATCAGGTAGAGGATGACCCCCGGGTCGAGACTGCCGGCGCGTCGGCCCATCACCAGCCCATCCAGGGCGGTGAAGCCCATCGAGGTCGCCTGACTTCGGCCGTCGCGCAGGGCGCACAGGCTGCAGCCATGGCCCAGGTGAGCGACGATCACCCGCCCGCGGCCGCGCTCGCCGAGCCGTTCGGGAAGCCGGCGCGCGGTGTGGGCGTAGGAGAGCCCGTGAAAGCCGTAACGCAGGATGCCCTCGTCGGTCAGCCGTCGCGGCAGGGCAAAGCATTGATTGACCCAGGGCTGGGTACGATGGAAGGCGGTGTCGAAACAGGCCACCTGGGGCAGTGTCGGCCAGCGTTCGTGCAACTGCTCGATGATCGTCAGGGCGTGGGGTTGATGCAGGGGGGCCAGCGGAATCAACGCCTTGAGCCGTTCGATCACCTCGCGATCGATGCGCCGGGGCGCGGCGAAGTCGCGCCCGCCATGCACGACGCGATGGCCGACCGCCGTGAGCGGCGTGCCTTCGAGCACCGCGTTGACCCAGTCGAGCAGCGGGGCGACGACTGCCTCGTGCCCGCGGCCCTCGACGCGGAACGCGTGCGCGCTGGCTTCACCGGTATCGAGCGTGAGTCGAGGCGCGTCGTTGATGCGTTCGATCTGGCCCCGGGCCAGCGCCGCGTCGGCGTCGAACAGGGCGAACTTGAGCGATGACGAGCCGGCGTTGATGACCAGGATCGGGGAGCGGCTCATGGCGACGCCTCATGGTGAACGACCAGGCAGGCCAGCGCCGCGGAAGCCAGGCGGGCGGCGATGTCATCGCTGCGGCTGGTAAGCATGATCGGCACCCGGGCGCCCATCACCAGTCCGGCGGCCTGGGCGTCGGCCAGGTGGATGAGCAGCTTGGCGATCATGTTGGCGGCCTCGAGATCGGGCGCCACCAGGATGTCGGCCTGGCCGGCGACGTCCGATGTCAGCCCCTTGGTGCGCGCGGCCTCGACCGACACGGCGTTGTCGATGGCCAGCGGGCCGTCGAGATCGCCGCCGCTGATCTGGCCGCGCTGGCTCATCTTGCACAATGCCGCGGCCTCCACGGTCGAGGGGATGCGGGGGTTGACGGTCTCCACCGCCGAGAGGATCGCCACGCGCGGGCGGGCGAGCCCCAGGGCGTGGGCGAGCTCGATGGCGTTCTGGATGATGTCGCGCTTGGCGGCGAGGTCGGGCTGGATATGCAGGGCGCCGTCGGTGATCAGCAACGGGCGCGGGTAGCTGGCGACGTCGAGGGCGTAGATGTGGCTCATCTGGCGCTCGGTACGCAGACCGGCCTCGTGGGCGAGGACGGCACTCATCAGTTCATCGGTGTGCAGCGCGCCCTTCATCAGCGCGCGGGCGTCGTCCTTGGCGGCCAGCGCCACGGCCGTCTCCGCCGAGGCATGGCTGTGCGGCGTGTCGACGATGGTCAGGCCCGCCAGCGACTCGCCGAGGGCCTCGGCGGTGCTCTCGATTCGCGTGCGCGGGCCGACCAGCAGCGGTTCGATCAGGCCCTGGTGCCAGGCGGCCAGGGCGCCGCCCAGCGAGGGGGCGTCGCAGGGGTGGACCACCGCGGTGCGGATGGCCGGATAACCGCGGGTCGCCTCGATCAACTGGCGGTGGCGATCGGCGACGCCGGCAGGGCTCGGGGGCGTTTCGGGTGCCATGGGCTGGCCTCCTGGCAAGACGAGGATCATCCGACTTTAGGCCGGGGCCGGAACCGGCGCCAGCGGCATTGCGAGACCCTTGATCTGCATCAGCCCGTGGGTGCCAACGCAGACGCCGGCCCTGGGGGCCGGCGTTGCGGTATTGCCGATGGCGGTCAGTTGACCGGCGATTCGGGCATCAACTGGTTGTCGCGAACGTATTGGTCGAACTCGGTGAAGCCGCCGATGTGGGTCTGGTCGACGAAGATCTGCGGCACGGTTTCCACCGGCTTGCCGATGGTCTTCTCCATGTCGGCCTTGGTGATGCCTTCCTCGTGGATGTCGATGTACTTGTAGCTGAAGTCGTCGCGCAGGTTGCTCAGCTGGTCGGCGAGCTCCTTGGCGCGAACGCAGAACGGGCAACCGGGACGTCCGAAGATGACGGTAAGCATGCAATCTCCTGTCGGTGAAACCTGAATTCGTTGGCGGTCAACGGCGACGTTGCGCCCATTGTTCCGCAATCCGACCCTGGGCGCCAATAGCGTCTGGCTACGCGGGCCATTGCGGGCTGCTATAGGATGTGGCTCAGCGCGTGGCGGCCTGCGGGTCCTCGTCGGCACGCTGCAGCAGCTTGCGTAGCGCGACGTAGATGTCCGGGGCGGCCGCGACGATGTGTTCGCCGTAGAGCTCCTCCGGGATGCCGGTCGGGCAGGGGTAGACGTGCCCGGTGCGGGCGCCGCTCTCGCGAGCGATCAGCAACCCGGCGGCGAAGTCCCACGGCGAGACGCTCTCGTAGTAGGCGTCGATCCGGCCGCTTGCCACGTTGCACAGGTCGAGCGCGGCGGAGCCGCAGCGGCGCGCGTCCTGACACTGTTGCATGACCGCCGCGAACCGGCGCAGCAGCGGCGTGCGGCCATCGAGGCGATAGGGAAAGCCGGTGGCGATCACGCTGCGCTCGAGCTTGCTGGCCAGGCTGGCGCGGATGCGCTGTCCGTTGCGCTGGGCCCCGTCGCCGCGGATCGCCGTGAAGGTCTCGTCGAGAAAGGGCGCATGGACGACGCCGATCTGGACCTTGCCGTCGAGCGCCCAGGCGATCGACACCGCGACATGCGGCAGGCCACGGGCGAAGTTGACCGTGCCGTCGATCGGGTCGACGACCCACAGCGGGCCGCCCTGGCCGAGCGTCTCGCGGTCGGGGGCGAGCTCCTCGCTGAGCCGCGTCTCGCCGGGAAAGTGTGCCTCGAGGCGTTCACCGATCAGGCGGTCGACGGCGACGTCGGCATCGGTCACCAGCTCGCTGCCTTTCTTGTAGCGCTGCTCGAAGTTCTGACGCTCGCGGGCCTGGCGGATCTCTTGCCCGGCCTCTTCGGCGATCCGTGTCGCGATGGCGAGCCGCTCGGCAAGCTGCATTGGGCCTCCTGGATGCAGAGTGGGGTAGCGTGAAGGCCTCTCAGTCTAGCATCGCCGCGCCGCTGGCCCCAGCCGGTGCGGGCGGCGATCAGCGCCTTACCGGGCGCTTCTGCAGCTTGCGTTGCAGGGTCCGGCGGTGCATGCCCAGCGCCCGGGCGGTGGCGGAGATGTTGCCGTCGTGCTCCTGCAGGACCTTCTGGATGTGCTCCCAGGTCACGCGGTTGATCGACGGCGGGTTGTCGGCGATATCGATGTCGGGGTCGCCGCCGTCGCGATCGAAGGCGGCGAGCACCTCGTCGGCGTCGACCGGCTTGCACAGATAGTTGACCGCGCCGAGCTTGATCGCCTCCACGGCGGTGGCGATGCTCGAATAGCCGGTCAGGACCACCACGCGGCAGTCCGGCACGATCGCCAGCAGGTCGGGCAGCAGCTTGAGTCCCGAGGAGTGCTCCAGCTTGAGGTCCAGCGTCGCCAGGTCGGGTGGCGAGCGACGCGCCAGGGCGAGGGCCTGTTCCTCGTCCGCGGCGATGAGCACCTCGTAGCCGCGGCGGCTCAGCGCGCGCTCCATGACATGGCAGAACATCTCGTCGTCGTCGACGATCAGCAGGCGTTCCGGTGTGGGCATAGCGTCTTCCCCTCGTGGATGGTCGATGGCCGCGTCATTCGCCGGCGATCAGCCGGGGCAGCTTGACTTCGGTCAGGGTGCCGCCCTCTTCGTGATTGTAAAGGCTCACGCCGCCGCCGAAACGGTTGATGGTGGCGTGGGTCAGGAACAGGCCGATGCCCATGCCCTTGCTCTTGGTCGAAATGAAGGTCTCGCCGAGCTGGTCGGCGATCGACATCGCCACGCCGGGGCCGTGGTCGCGGATGTCGATGATCACCTCGTCGTTGTTCCAGTCGAGGCTGATGACGATGCCCTCGGGGTTGGCGTCAGCGGCGTTGTTGAGCAGGTTCATCAGCGCCTGCTCGAGGGTGGAGTCGACCGCCAGCATCGGCGTGCCGCGCTTGCCGAGGATCTCGATCTGATGGGTGACGTCCGGGCGCAGCACCAGCCAGCGCTGGATCACCCCCTCGAGCCAGGCCTGGGCGGGGCGCGAGCTGGGCTCGGCGAGACGCCGCCGGTCGGCATTGGCGACCAGGTTCTGCAGGCGCGACTTGCAGGTATCGACCTGCTGGCGCAGCAGGTCGATGTCGGCCTCGAGGGTCGGCTGGCCGGCCACATCCTGACGCATCTCCTTGAGCAGCACCGCCATGGTCGACAGCGGGGTGCCCAGTTCATGGGCGGTGCCGGCCGCCTGGGTGGCCACCGCCAGCACCTGCTCGTTGCGCAGGGCCGCCTCGCGGGTGCGCGACAGCGAGATGTCCCGCCGACGCAGGGCGTGCGCCATCTTGAAGATGAAGTAGGTGACCAGCCCCGCCGAGAGGCCGAAGTTGAGCCACATGCCCAGCACGTGCAGGCTGATGCCGGGCCCGATCATGCCGTGACTGAGCTGGGGCACCGGGTCGTAGAACAGCATCAGGAAGGTGTAGGCGGCCATCGCCGCGCTGGCGATGATCCAGGCGTAGAGCCAGGGCAGGGTCGCGGCGGCGATGGTCACCGGCACCAGGTAGTAGGTGATGAAGGGGTTGGTCGAACCGCCGGTATAGAAGAACAGCAACGACAGCCCGGCGATGTCGGCGAGCAGGTGCAGCAGGTATTCGACGTCGGTCACCGCCCGCGGGCGGCCCAGGCGCCACCAGGAGGCGATGTTGATGAAGCCCATGGCGATGATCACGCTGATCACCGGCACCACGCGCAACTGGAAACCCAGCACCTCGATGCCGAAGATGATCGCGGCGAGAAAACCGGTCCAGGTGATCCCGCGCACGAAGGTCAACCGCACCAGATTGCGGTTGGGGGTCGACAGGGGCAAGGGCAGGGGCGTGGGCTGTGGCATGGCGGCTCCGAGGTCAGGCTGGGGGCATGATAACCGAAGACGGCGACGGTCTCAGCGGCCGTGGCGGCCGCCCGGGCTACAACTCGTGCCCGCGAGGCCGTAGAATTGGCGGCCTTCGATTCACGCACGCCCATCCGCCCGACCGCGAAGCCTCGCTTGGCCGACCGGGTGGGCAACGAGACGACGACCATTCGATGTCAGACACCCAGACCGCTCGCGAAGCCGAGCTGCGCAGGACTTTCGCGATCATCTCGCACCCCTATGATTCTGTGCGTGACACCGAGTGTCATCTTGAGGCGTAAACTACCCGGAACCCGCTGTTTATGGCCTCTTAGCGCCGTTCTGGTGTGACACGCTGTGACGATGTGTAGCGGCGCGAGACTTGCCAAACGTGTACAAATCCGAGTACAAACTCACCCTTTGAGACGAGCGCTGGCTCGCTTGTACATATTATTGGCAGGAGGGTGGTCATGCCGCTCACAGATAGTTGGCTGAAGGCCAATCATAACAAGGAGATTCCCAAGACAGTTACCCGTAGCGACCGCGACGGTCTGAGCGTGAGAGTGTCGCCCAAAGGTAAGCTGACCTTCCAGGTTCGCTATCGGTACGCCGGGCGTGCACAGCGCATCGATATAGGCGCCTATCCCATCATGAGCCTCAAACGTGCTCGGGAGGAAGCGCTGCGCATCCATGGCATGATCCAAGACGGCAAAGACCCCAAGTTGGCCAAGGAGCGTGAGCGGGGCAAGCTGGCCGAGGTGATCAGCGTAGAGGAGCTGTTTCGTGAGTGGTACGCCAAGTACTGCTCAAAGCACAAGGCGGAACCCTCGCTGATAAAGCGAAGCTTCGAGATTCACTTGTTGCCCGAGATCGGTCGACTCCCTGTGGATCAGTTAGAGACGCATCACTGGATCGAGGAATTCGAGCGGGTCGCTGTCTTTGCTCCGTCGATCGCGGAACGCCTCCTGGTCAACTCCAAGCAAATGCTCAACTGGGCGACGCGTCGCAAGGGCAAGTTGGTGCCTGAGAATGTCATTGCGCACATTGGGGCACGCACGGATCTGCACATCAAGAAAAATATCGTGACGCGCGTGCTATCCGCTGACGAGCTTGCGTTGGTTTGGGAGGCGCTGGATAAGTCCCGGATGACGCCCAAGAACGTGCTCTTCGTCAAGCTTTGCATGGTTTTTGGCTGCCGGACGGGAGAGGTTCGGTTGAGCAATATCGAGCATTGGAATCTGGACAAAGGTGTCTGGACGGTTCCACCGGAGAATCATAAGACAGGAAAGGTGACGGGAAAGCCTTTGACTAGGCCCATTATCGATCCGGTAAAGCCGTTGGTCGAGGAAGCCATGCGGCTGTCATCATCGAAAGGAGAGGGGCCACTGTTCAACAATAGGGAAAGTGCGGCGAGGATTGGGCGCAGCTCGATATTGCCGCTGCCTTATAACATCATGCAGTGGGTCCGGCGTCACCGGAAGGTGAACATGGAGCATTGGTCTATGCATGACCTGAGGCGCACGGTGCGCACCAACTTATCCGATCTCACGGCCCCGCACATAGCCGAGACGATGCTGGGGCACACCATGCCCGGGCAGTGGCGGGTCTACGACCACTACGATTATCTGCCAGAACAGGCGGCTGCCTATCAATCCTGGTGGGAAAGGCTGCAATCGTTCGTGTCCACTGAACATGCCAGCGGCAGCAATTAGTGTACCTGTATGTCATTGTCCGCCACCTCGGAGGCCTCCGTGAAGCTCAGCTCGAAGTCCTCGATGTCATCAATCGCCCAGCGGTTGAAACCCGACTTTCCGCTGATGCGCGGCGCCGGAAGCGGACGCTCTTTACGCTCCATCCAGCGGTACAGTGTGCGGCGGTTGATCTTATAGCGAGCACATAAGTCGTTGGTGGTGAGGTAGCCTTTAACCATCTGATTTCTCGCGGGTTACTCTCTGCTTTCGTGTACCAGGGGTGGCGCACTAATGTGATCGCCACCTCAGCAATTATGTAGAGCGCAGCGTATACCAGCGGCAAAAAGCAGTAAGCGTTAAATGGGCTATCTTGAGAGGGGGGTTGATTGGGGAAGGCAAAATGAGACGGCAGATCGTATCGATCCACCGCCCCGAGTGCTCACGTACCTCTAATTTCACGAGTGACATCAACAAGCTGCGCTCGAAGCCTGATTGCCTCATCGCGATACTCCTTAGTGCGCTCCTTAATCCGGCGATCACGCCCCACCATATCGAACTCCCACGGGTTTGCGCGGCGTTGGCCAGGTGTCTGAGAGCGCTCGGATACCATTGTTCTTGCTCGATCTCGGGCATCCCCCCAGCCCGACAGCTTGCGGCCAGCAGGATCCTCGACCCAGCTTTGGATAGCCAGCCCCTTGAGGTTGACTGTTTCGGTCAAGCGCTTCGTATCCCCATTCGGGGCAACATGCCACCTCGTTCCACCGTGGTTGAATGTCGGGCCTACCTTGCTTTCGCGTGCCCTGAAGACACCGAAGAGATGCAGGTACTGAAGCGAACTTCGTAGAAGGAACAAATCATCCTCTTCCTTCCAGACCTCATGCATCCGCATGCGAACGAAGTGCAAAGCGACATCCAGCCACTTGTGCAAACGAGAGACATTGATGCAAACACGAGCGCGTTCACGCTGAAGCGGCTGATCGAGTTTTGGATCGAGCGGCTCCGGCTCAAAGCTCCAACGCACGATATAGTCGCGATAGACTTCCTGAACACGGTCCGCCACGTTTTCCCATCCTCTGGGCAGTTGTTCACCGAGAAGCGTGTGTCGCTGCTCGGCCTCGAGGCACAACGCGCAGCGCGCACATGTTGCCTCTTCATGGTATGCGAGCAGGGCCCAGTCAGACCCTGTACACGCAGGCGTTTCGGTAAATCGTTCTATCCGGTGCCATTCAAAGGCAGTGACCTGATGTCCTCGCCAAGCTGGGGTCAGGTTTTCCTGGTCCCCCCGCAGTCTTACCGGGACAGGGCGATCACCCTTTTTATCGTGGAACCTGACAAACGGTTCGCCCTTGCGATCTAATTCAATGACGAGGTGTTGATTCCGCATCCTTACATCTCCTTCGTGCCTGTCGCTCATTCATTTGTGAAATCGAGGGCATGGATCGCATCCCTCCCCTTGAAATCACACTCCTGCGAGATAACCCAGCTTGTGCCCACGGGCTCCGCGGGCACTGACCAGTTTTATCTCCACTCCGCCATCCAGCGGAGAGGTCCATCCGGAGCCGTGTTGGCGCCGAGTGAACGAACCTCGTTTCCTTCCGCGGTGAGGCCAAGCCGCGCCAGGCATTGCCTGGTGTTGAATGAGCGAAGGCGACTCAGTTTCCTTCAAAGGAGAGCGAATCTCCTGAGTCTAAGCAATATCCTCGGTTTTTTCCCAGGTGTTATCTCTTTGCGCCGATTGAGGCTACTTGCTGCTTTTCACATATTTGGATAATGGGGACCAAGATATAAGGGTGCAGCTAAAGAATCCCCACGGGTAGAGCGATGATTGCGCATGTTTACGCTCGTTGGCTGCATCAGAATGATAGTACGACGAATTTTACAGCGCCCGGCCAGCGGTGGCGCGAATAACACTGGCAGCCAGTGCTCGCTAGCCTCCTAAATCAACTGGCGAGTGAACTGGTAGCCCTGGTCAGGCTCAAAACTGACTTCGATTTCAACTCAGGCAGTCGCGCCTTGGGAAGTGATTCCCCGGCTTCGGTCGGGGTTTTTTTTGCTTATTGGATTCCCATTCAAATCCCCCCCTGCTTAGCCCCCCTATTTCGGCATTTTTACGGCCTGCCAAACACCACAATCGGTGCTCTCACCTTTCACTTTGGAGCCACCGAATGGATCGCATGACCCTGAACACCATCATTACTGCCACTGTGCCGGTCTCTATGCTGGCGCTGGGGGTTGCTTTCTACAACGATTTCGACGCGCCCAAGCCGGACCAGTCAAACAGCGTCGAGCGATCCGAGGTCCGCCAGATCGTGCGCGATGAGCTTAGTCAAGCCGGCCTTACTGGTGACGCACTGGATGCCACGATGGAGAAGGCCATTGTCAACTTCATTAAATCCCGCGCTACCGAGCCGGGGAACAACGCCGCACCACCCAAGCCTACTGCCCAGCCCCAGGCTGCGGAGAATGTTGATATCGACCCGATTGATCCTTCTAGCGAGCCCCTTGCTGGCAATGAGGATTCCCGTTACCAGCTTATCGTGTACTCAGACTACGAGTGCCCGTACTGCCAGCGTTTCGATCCGACGGTGAAGACCGTGATCGAGGAATACGGCGCGGACCTCGCGGTGACGATGCGCGACTACCCGCTTCCGTTCCATGGCGAGACCGCTATGGAAGAGGCCGTCGCGGCGCAGTGCGCCTTCCAGCTCGGCGGCAACGAGGCCTTTTGGCCGTACTCGCACGGTATCTTCGATCGTACGAATTCCAATGGCAGCGGACTCGGCGATGGCGGCTTGGTCGAGCTGGCCGTGGACGTTGGCCTCGAGAAAGACGCCTTTACTACCTGCTTGGCCAACGACGAAGACATTCGCGCCGGCATCCAGGAAGACATGGCGAGCGGTGATGCCATTGGCGTTCGAGGCACGCCGACCTCGGTGATTCTGGATACGGAAACCGGCAGTACGGCAATGATCCGTGGCGCGCAGCCGTTGTCCGCCGTCACCTCCTCGTTGGACAACCTGCTTGGGTCATCACAGTGATGCGTGCCAGCCACTCGCGTCGCGCCCGGCTCTGCCGGGGCGGCGCCAACCCGCTCAAGGTAGCATTGAGGCACCCAATGGGCGTGTTCAGGCCCGCCACGCTCATCCTAATGCTGGTTTTCACCTCCATTAGCCTGGATACCTTCGCCTCGCCCCAAGATAGCAAGCCTTATGCCGCCCTGGTGGATCGCGCGGGCGAAGCGCTGGGTGTCAGTCCAACAGTGGTTCACGCAGTCATTGCGGCTGAGTCCAGTTATGACCCTTCTGCGCGCAGTCATGCTGGCGCCTTGGGGCTCATGCAGCTCATCCCGGAAACTGGTGCACTGGAAGCCTACCGCTACCTGTACGGTCGAAATGAGATCCCTACCGACGCCTCTCTGCTGCGGCCGGAGGTCAACGTGTGGCTCGGTACCGCATACCTGCGCGTTTTGGGTGAACGTTACTTCGGTTGGGTCGGTAATCCGGACGTTCGGGTTCGGGCGATCCTGGCAGCCTACAATTGGGGGCCGACCCGGGTGCTTTCGCGCTTGCTGCCTGAACGGAACCCCATAGGCTTGGACGAGTTCATGGATCGCCTGTACGCCGAGGCGCCCAAGGAGACGCAAGAGTATCTGCGACGGGTGCTTACTCGAGCAGTGGCTCAGGCGGGGCCGGTCCTTGCTTTGAGATAGCTTTCAGGAGACATTCCTTCATGCTGAACTCCCATACCCTCTCCCGGGGCGCCGCCCTCATCACCATGGCCCTCGTGCTGAGTCTCACGGCATTCTTGAGCACGGCCGCCGAGCGGTTGGATGCCACCGTAGTCAATGTCATAGACGGCGACACGCTGAGCATCAGTACCACAGGTTGCCAGGACTGTCGGGTGCGCCTCCTCGAAATAGATGCTCCCGAGAGTGATCAGCCCTACGGTGACCAGTCGCGAGCCGCTTTGATCGAGTTGACCGGTGGCGCTGGCGCCAGGATCGAGCTGGCCACCGATGGCCGTGATCGTTACGGGCGGATACTCGCCACCGTGTATCGTGACGGCGTAAACCTCAATGCCGAGATGATCCGTCGCGGGGCCGCTCACGTCTATGAGCGGTATAGCGACTCTCCCGTCCTCCTGGAACTACAGGACGAGGCAAAAGAGGATGAACGCGGGCTGTGGAATTTAGAGGAGGCCGACCGGAAGAAGCCCTGGGAATGGCGCCATGCCGGTGTTTCGCCGCCTGACTGGGACGCCATAGCAGACAAAGTGGCCGAGATGCTGACACTCTTCGTCGATGTTATCGCAGAGCTGATAGGCTCGTTGATTGAGTGGCTACAGGCGTTTGAGTCGGACCCTGCTGCCTAACGCAAATTCACCGAATTCACCGGTATGGTCGCCGGGCCGAATGGCCCGGCTTTTTGCTGGCGGCTACAGCGGCTCTACCCGAATCTCTGTGTCTACGGAAGTCGCTCTCACGGCCTGAGATTTACTTAGGCGAAGGCGCAGTGGGGTAGGACGGTTGACGCCAATGAAGCGCTCACCGATATGGTCTGGGTCTGGAATGCAGATCACTACATCATCTGGATTGCGTAAGGCTCGCTGACCGATAGCGTCAGGCCTAGGGCCACACGACTCGCCGAAGTCGTGCGCGGCATAGAAAATGGGAATCTTGGCACCTGCGCCCTCAATAGCGGCGTGCAGCATGATCTGCTGGCGTACCAGCCAGCCGAACAACGGTTTCGCGTGCGAGAAGGGTGCTTCTCGGTGGAAGCTGGGGTTGGATACGCGCAAGTAACGATACTCTCTTTCCACGTGAAACCAGTTGGACAGCTCCTCCTCGATCGCGTCCATGTTGGCATTCCACCATACATTGATCCACACCTCGTAGTTGGCGCCTACCGGCTGAACCCGAGTCACTGCTGACTTGATCACGGCATTCTCCAAGGGGGAGAGGACATTACGGCCGATGGAACGCTTTGCCGCTTCGATCAACGACCGGCTGTTGCTGGCCATTTCGATAAGCGTACCTCGCTCGAAGATCACGTTCACATTCGACCGATTCTTTTTGAGTGCTGAGAGGAGGTCGCGATATCCCCATCGGGGTGGGGCCCCTGTTCGAGAACGCGTTTCGAGCAGCCGTGCCCGAAGACGGGTGTTCTCCAGGGCCAGTTGATTGATCATGCGCTGTTTCTCTTCGTCACGCTGAATGGCATCGATGCGATTTCTCAGCTCGCTTTCATCCACGCTGACCGTGGCCGTGGCAGTCAGTAACGATCGACCCTCATCGCTCAGGTGGAACTCTTGTCGGTAATCCCTGATCTCAACCATAGACGCGCCGATCACCTCGATTGTTTTCGATAGATCGTCCGTATCGGACAGCGTGGTCGAGGTCTGAATGTAAGTTTCGGTGCGCTCTGAGGCTTTCACACGCAGGGCCTCAAGGGCATGAGCCTTGGCGGTGATGCGGCTATCGCCATCGCTCATCACATAGTCGACAGAAAGCGTCGCCTCCCAGGCCATTGCCGATGCGGGCAGGAACGCGCAAAGCAGAAGAACAGGTAATTTACGCATGGGGAAAGTCCAATGGTCCGATTCGGTGTTTATCTAGCGCTCGCTCTGCTCGGATGCCTGGTGGCAGCCGGCCCAGTGGCGGCGAAGACGGTATGTCGGGATGTGTCCGGGATGAGCCCGCAGGAGATCCAGGTTGAAGAAGTGAAGCTCCGCGTGGCGCATGCCCGGTTTGGCGAGCCGACCCTTTCCGGCCGATCACTGATGACGGTCAGCGCGGAGGGCGGGGAGTACGCCGAGGTCATCCAGCGGCGGTCCCAAGGGATGGCGCCGCCGGTGACCTTCGAGATCCGCAAAACCGGCAGCGACACCTACCTGTGCGCCATGGCCGGCTAGAGTTGAGCCGCCGCCCTGGCCGCGGCGCCTGCCAGATCCGTTTCTGGCGACCCTTCATCCCTGGCGGCAGGCGCGCCCCCACCCGCGGAAGCTCCTTCGTCATTCTCTTTGGGCGAGACGCCCTCATCGGTGGTCTCCGCGGTGACGGTGGTGGCCTCGCGCACCCGCTGCTGGAGCGCGTCGAAGAGGGTGGCCGACGCCATTCCTTGCAGCGTCCCGCTCTGGGCGGCCAGCGCGTTGCGTAGCGCCTCGGCGCTCATGCGGTAGAGCACGTGGGCCTGGGCCTCGCCCTGGCTGGCGTAGACCACCTGGTCGACGAGGTTGTGGCCTTTCAGCGGCACCGCACTCACGAACCGATCCACGAGAAGCTGGTATTCACCGGACACATCGCCCGACATGGACTCGAATTCGAATTGGCGCTCCTGACCGGAAACCTCCTGTCGGATGGCCTGAGCCAGTGCGAACTCCGCTTTCAGACGCGCTTGTCGCAACGCCATGATAGGTTCGATCGAGCGCGCCGAACCAACCGCATAGATGCCGGTCGTTCCATTGGGTGGTGGCTCAATCACCCAGTCGGGGATCGACTCGATCCGCTCCGCGATGCGCTCGCTCTCCCGTTCCTTTCGCGCTTCTTCCGCTTCGGCCAGTACCTGCTGGGCTTCCATTTGCATCTCTGCATATTCGGCGGCGTCCGGCGCACCGGCGCAGCCCGCAAGTAATGCCGCACCCGCAGCGGCTGTAATAATCATCTGTTTTGTCATCATGGGTCACCTTGTTCGTTGTGGTTCCGTATTCGCAGCCTCCCAAGTTTTGGCAAAGCAGCAACCCCGCCTGATCAGTGGCCCTTAAACCCCCAGGTAACCACCTTTTATTTGGGGCTTGCTGCTTTGCCGATATCGGGCAGGGTGGCTACGGGATACCAAACAAAGGAGAGGCTCCCTTGATCACCAGCCAGGATATCCACGCCGCTACCGCCACTCACGAGATGCTCGATCTCATCCGAGATGCTGCGTCCGAGCGCAACTGTGAGTTCAATGATGAAGCCGGTTTCGATGAACAGGCCGCGTTTTATCGCGAGGAAGCTCGATGCTCAGCGTCGGATGAGGACGATGAGACTGCGATGAAGGAATTTGCTGATCTGCTTGACGCTGCGGATAAGCGCTGGGAAGAAATCGCCGAATAAACAGCTCCGTTTGCTGCTTTGTCAACCAAGGGCAAACTAGCCCTGAACGACGACATTCGGCTTCACCCATATGAAAAATCACTGGAGAAAAACGATGAATAATCGCAACCGCACCGTTCTCGCCAGCCTCACCGGTCTCGCTCTCGTTGGCGTCGCCACCGCGCATGCAGCACCGCTCAACCAGGCTATTGTCGCCTCGGCGGCTCAGGTGAGCGTGGGTGCCGGAGTCCTCGGCCAGGACTACGAGGAGAAGGACGATCGCAACTTGGTGCCCACCGGCTATCTCAATAAGGAGGAAGGCAAGATCCCTGCGTTGGAGTTCGACATCGGCTTGGTGAGTGAGACTGGCTGGTACTCCGAGCTGCACTTCACATACGCCAGCGGTGAGACCGATTATGACGGCTACCTTCAGTACAGTCCTACCACGTTCTCTCCCTACGAGACCGATACCGACAATTCGATATACGAGTTCCGCGGTAATTTCGGGCACCTGTTCGGGCTGACCAACAACATCGCACTGGCGCCCAAAGTGGAGCTGGGCCATCTGCGTTGGGATCGTACCATCACCGGCTCTTATGGTTCCTCGGCTGAATACACATACACCCGCTATGGCGCCGGCCTCGAGGTTCTGTTCGCTGCTACCGATCGGTTGGTGTTCTCGGTGGAAGGTATGTATGGCCGCCAGTCCGGCGAAGTCGCCTCTGACGTGGTGAATGAGGACATAGGTACGACCGCCTACACGCGGTTCAGCGCAGGCGTGGACTACGCGCTCACTGACCGCTGGCACATCGGTGCGAAGATCAGTCGTGCCTCTTTTGACTCGAAGGAGTCCGACGTGAGCCCTAGCGGCTTTCTGGAGCCCGCCAGCGAGACGACGCACACCCGGATGATGGCCCGCGTGGGCTTCTCTTTCTAACCCTGAACCTATGAATTAATAGGAGACATCATGCTGCAATCCGCTCAAGCCAGCGCGACCGATAAGCCCGGTGGTGGGCTTGGGCGGCTTACCGCCCTGGGTCCACGCGAGCCGTGGCAGGTCGCCTTGCTGCTGCCGCGTACCTGGGACGATCTCTCAAACGTAGTGACCGCCTTTGAGGCGGTCGCATTGCGTCCGCGTCTTGGCGAGACCGTGGTACTGCGCGGTCGGCTCGCCGATCTCCCCCAGACCCACTTCCGCCCGGTCCCGCGTGTGAACGCGCGCATTATCGATGCGCAGGGCCGCTCGGTGTCGTTCGCAATCTTCGGCAACACTGCGGACACCGCCAAGGCGCTGACGGATGCGGGCGGGGATCTGTGCCTGTGGGGGCGCATCGACGAGTTCAAAGGCGAGATTCAATTGGCCAACAGCGAGGTGGTGCATCCGGCCTGGGCTGGACGGCTCCGCCCACGCTACCCTGGCAAATCCTCGGTGATCGGGGCCGCCCTGGTGCGCGAACGCGTGGTGGAAGGATTGCGTGCGGCACTCGACGAAGCCGAACAGTATCTTTGCGAGCAGGCAGCCGGTGGCGATCGCGCCCGCCTGCTCGATTTGATCGAGACCATTGCCGGCGAGCCCATGGGGCCACGTCAGGTGCTCGTTGAGGCGCATGTCCCGCGCACGGTCGAGCGTGGCCAGCGGGCGCAATCGGTGCTGGAGCGGCTCAGTGCGTTGGTGCTGGTGCGCTCGACGTTGGCCGAGCGGGATCGCCGGGGAGAAGCGCGTTGGCACGCGCCGAGGGACGCCGGTAAGCGTGCCGCTGGGCTACCGTTCACGCTCAACACCGACCAGGACCGGGCAATCCAGGAAACCCTCGAGGACATGGCCGAGGGCGCCCCCATGCACCGGCTCTTAGCCGGCGATGTCGGCACCGGCAAGACGGCGGTCTACGGCGTGGTCGCGGCCACGGCCATGGACGCCGGCGCCCGGGTCGCGGTGCTGGCGCCCAACACCGGGCTCGTCGCGCAGATCGCGGAGAACCTCTCGGCCTGGTGGCCCGATCTCGACGTGCTGGCGGTCACAGGGGCCACGCGTAAGCGCGAGAAGCTGGTCGATCGTCAGTGCCTGGTGGGAACCACCGCGCTGCTGCACCGGGACATCGGCGAGCGGGATCTCGTCATCGTCGACGAGCAACACAAGTTCTCCCGTGGACAGCGTGAGGAGCTGCTGGCGGCGGGATGTCATCTGCTGGAGGTCACGGCCACCTGTACGCCACGCTCGCAGGCGCTGGTGGAGCTGGGCGTGCGCGAGACGAGCCGGCTCACCATGCGCAGCGTCAAGCGCCGCGTCGAAACCCGACTCTGGGACAAGGACTCTCGCCCGGAGTTGATGGAGGCGATCGAGCAGAGCCTGGGGCGCGGCGAGCAGGTCCTTGTGATCTGTCCGGAGCGGGGAGAGCAGGGTGGCAAGGCTAATGGCGCGGAAGCGAGGAAGAGGGCTTCCGATGCCTTTGTCCTGTGGGAAAAGCGCTTTCCAGGGCGAGTGCGGCTCAGCCATGGCGGGCTCAAAGCCGCCGAGAAGACAGAAGCCCTCCAGGCCATGCGCGATGGCGAGGCGGACATCCTGGTCTCCACCACGGTGGTCGAAGTGGGTATCGATCTGCCGCGCTTGAACCGGGTGGTGGTGCTGCACGCCAATCGCCTGGGGCTGGTCACCCTGCATCAGATCCGCGGCCGCGTGGCGCGCGCCGGCGGTACCGGCTACTGCGATCTGTACGTGCCCGACGATGGTGCCGAGGTCGAGCGACTGAACGTGCTGTGCCAGACCGACGACGGCTTCGAGATCGCCGAGAAGGATCTGCGCCTGCGCGGGTTCGGGGATCTGTCGTCCGGATCGGACGCTGAGAAAGGATTTCTGGACGGCCTGCTGTTCCAGCGTGGTATCGAGGTCGCGCATGTGGAGGAGGCCGCCAGGCTCCTCGAAAACACCCCTTTCCCGCCCACTTAAAACCCCTCCACACACCCGCCGATTGGGTGCTTGCTGCTTTCCTGGTTTGGGGCATGTTGATCTCACCGAACACGAATTGAAGGTTGAGGATCAGCATCATGTCCCGCTACGAATGCCGTAACCCTGCCTGTGCCGCCTACACGATGGCCATTGAAGCCGATAAGGAGACCGCCTGTCACTACTGCGGTGCTCCGATGCTGTCCTCCAGCACCGAGGCGGGGAGCGCCCTGGTGCGCCAGGTGGCCAGCACGATCACCAAGCTGCAACAGGAAGTGGTGGAGCTTGGTCATGAGCGAGACGACGTGCAGCGCCGTCTGGCGGCATTTGGGGGACCGGCCGTGCTCGCGCACATGCAGCGCCTGCAAAGCCTTGGTTGGCGGGCGCAGAACCGTCTGGCGCTCATGGAAGGTAAGCAGAACGCCGGGAGCGGCTTGAGCGAGCTGATGCAGGAGCTGACGGACGCCCTCGATGCGGCTCCGGAAACCAGTTTCGCCGAGCTTGAAGCTCAAGTAATCAGCGGCCTTCGTTTTCCGACGATGCTGCGCAAGATGTGGAGTGGGGGTGAGGTGCAAGCCTGGCTGGAAGAACAGGCGGACGCGCACAGGGCTCGAGCTGCTCGGCCGCAGCGCGAGGTGGTCAACGCAGACCCTGGCGAGGAGGAGTGAACGTGGCCAAGCACACCATCGTCGTTGAGTTCGACGACTGCACCTCGCCCCAATACAGCATCGACAACCGTGTACTGGGTGGGCGGATCACCGCGGTGGACATGGACGGCGATCGATTAACCATGCAGGAACGCCTCCTGACGGCATTGGAAGCCCTCGCCGACAGTGGCGAATTGAGCCCCGAAGGGCAGGCCGTGGCCGATGCGGCCATCGAAGAGGCTACTCGCGCGGTGCGGGAGTAAGCCGTGGATGTTGTCCCATCTCGACGCCGGGCATGTCGCTGTCGTGTGTGTCGGGCGCGCCAGGTGAAGGCAAAGCACCCGCTAGAGTACGTCCGGACGCCGAAGTGCAGCGGCTGCGGTCGGCGCGGAACGCTAAGTATCGATCAGCACCGCGACAGCGGGCTCGAGCGCAAGCAGCACCCTGCGTGTCGGTGCGATGGCTGGCCGTTCCCTCACCGGCATGGCAGCGAGGGCTGCAACTATTACGAGGCCCGGCCGCCCGAGGTCGAGGACTTCCAGGAGTTGTACGTAAGCGGCGACGAACCGCCGTTTTGATGCTGAACAGAAGGAGAATTTATGCAGATTGCCATCCAGGCCCTACGCGATCTTGCCTCCAAGGCGTCCCGCGGGCCGAGAGTCTTCCACGGCGACGGGGAGATCTATCTCGAGAACGCCGACGGCCGTTATACCGTCCTGCTTCCCGAGCCTTCGGCGATCATCGGTGAGTGCGGGTACGACGATATGGCGTCGAAGGAAGCCATGACCGCGAATCATCGACTGTTCGCGGCCCTCGATCCGGACACGGTGATTGGCCTACTCGATCGGCTCCAGGAAGCGGAGCGGGAACTGGAGGAGACGACCCTGTACGCCGAGAGGCTGCGCCGAGCCGCGCTCGAGGTCTGTAACGATTGGATCGACCTTGGCCTCCCGCGTTCGACGGTGGCTGTCCAGCGCGCCTTCCTGGAGAGCACTGGAGACAGATC
Source organism: Modicisalibacter sp. MOD 31.J (assembly GCF_020147985.1). NCBI lineage: Bacteria > Pseudomonadati > Pseudomonadota > Gammaproteobacteria > Oceanospirillales > Halomonadaceae > Modicisalibacter > Modicisalibacter sp. MOD 31.J. Next base: position 348,358 of record NZ_JAGXFF010000002.1, read on the forward strand.
GCCTGCCGGCAAGCCGATCGATTGGCTCGCGGGCGCAGCACTGTCGATGCCCGCTCGGCCGCACCTGAAACTCAAAGCGGAAACCTCTGCGCGTGATAGTGGAGGTGATTCATGCTGATCCATCTATCTCCACGCTTTTTGACCTGCGCGACCACCGGCCCGAACTGCGAGCTGGTCGACATGACCATCCCCGAGCTGGATCTCATGTGAAAGGTGGGAAGGATCTCGCCAGCCGGCGGCCGTACCCGAACAAGCGCTACGTGGTGGCGTGCCGAAAGGTCGGACGCAAGGCGATCACGGGTTTTCTGATCCAAGCCCCCGATGACGTTCGATGGTTTTCCGCCACGGCCCGCTGGGCAATTGGCGCCACGATCGTTGTGAGACATGTGGTGCGCTATGAGATCATCGACAGCGATTACGATGCAGTCAGCGACGACATGCTGCTGTGGGGGCCGACACCGAAAGCCCTGGGCAACTGGCCGTCTAGGTGGCCGGACTTCACTGCGCAGTGGCCGGCCTACACTGCACAGTGGACACCGGCCAACGCTCAGCCATGCATGGAGGTTACGCCCACGGGGAGAAGAGAAGGGGATGTTCGAGACACCGTGGAGGGTGGCTTGATCCTCTATCGCGAAGAGCGCCTTGGGTTGCCGACTATCGAGAGCGGAAGGTTGCTTGAGAAGGAACTCTCGGTACGCCATCGCTTACCGGAGATCAAGTCGGCGTTTGACACGCGCGGGTGAGCTTGGCGAGGGCGGCTGTAGGAAGAAGCACTTCGTTGCAGGGTAGGCCTCCCAGCCCGTATCGAGCCAAGTCGGTCTGGGAGGCGCTATACGGGAGCCTGTTCGCTAAACCGGTGCCGTGGTGAATTTCTCACTCCTTACCTTGGATTGCTGACACTCGGTGCAAGGCCCTGCACGTCAATGACTTGTTCTTAGGTGGCTCCATGTTGCGTAGTAAGTCACGCTGCTCCTCGTTGAGTGGGAGATTCATGCACAGCTCGCGCCAGGCATTCATTTCATTACTGCTCCAACCCGGTGATGGGGCTGAGTCGACCTCGATGGTCCTTTCACGAGCGGCCAAAGGATATGCCATCGCCTCACGCGACTTTCTCGCCTGGTCGTCTTCATCACGATCCAAAGCGTGGCTGGCATCGGTTACAGCTGTATTGGTCGTCGATGTTTTGAGGTCACCGTCATGCCACCATTGGGGGCCATCGGTGATTACGTGCCGATAACCGTCAACGCGCGCCACAACAGCGTGCTGGTCAAATTCCACCCATGTGACTTCAGCGTGCGCGGGGTCCGTCGTAAGCGTGGGCATCGTCCGGACAACAGTCTCTTCAGGCTGGGGCTGAAAGGCGCAGCCAGTGGTTAGAATTACCCCGGCGGCGAGGAGGGGTGTCCAAACAAAACGATGGCGAGTCTGCTGCATGATTTAATATCCGTGGTCTTGAGGTTGGGTATCGCCACGGTACCGGGCCACTCGCGATAGAAGGTCCAGAATACCCCTTTGGCGAGATGGTGTTTGCCTGCTCAGTGCACGCGCGTGGAACGCATGATGTTGTGCATGATCAAGCTACTACGTGCCCTCTGGCCTCCGCTCGACGAGGCCCCCGTTGAAGACGAAGAGGAGACCCCTCGCTATCCGCCTTTTATGCGAGGTCTCCCCGCTAAATCTGTCGACAAGTTGCTCGACTCACAAGCCGAGCTGATCGGTCGTCTACGTGGGGCCGTCGGCATCACCGACGAATTGTACGACGAGATTTATACCCCCCTGATTCGGCGCTACGCCGCCTACGTGCATCTGCTCCCCGCCAGCGAGGCCCACCACCATCGTGGAGCGGGAGGGCTGCTGCGACATGGCCTGGAGGTGGCCTTGTGGGCGACCCAGGGGGCAGATCGGGTGATGTTCGCCACAGGGGAGCCGCCAGCACGCCGGCGCGAGCTAGAACCGCGCTGGAAGCTAGGTGTCTTCATCGCAGCACTTCTCCACGATATCGGGAAACCCATGTCGGACGTGCAGGTGGTCGATGAAACCGGGGAGCACGAATGGGGCGCTCATGGCGAAGATCTCGCAGACTGGCTGGCGCGAGTCAACTCGAAGCGTTACTACCTTCACTGGCGGGACAACCGTCATCAGCGCCACGAATCGCTAACCCCGTTGGTGCTGCCTCATGTCATCCCCAAGGCCACTATGGGGTATCTACAGACCGCTGGCCCTGAACTCTATAAGCAGATCCTGTTCGCGATCAGTTCACGTGATTTTCAGGCCCGCGACCAGGAGCATAACCCGATCTTCAAGTTGGTGCGCGAAGCCGACCAACACAGCACGCGAAAGGACATCGGCGATCCCTTAGCCGCCGGCATGCCCGGGGCGCTTGGCGTACCGCTGGAACGCTACCTAATGGATGCCATGCGGCGACTCACTCGTGAGCGGACCTGGGCCTGCAATAAGCCGGGTTCACGGCTGTGGGTAATGGATAACAGTGTGTTCGTGGTATGGCCCTCTGGTGCCGAGGATATCGTGAAGATGCTGGCACGCGATCAGGCCCCTGGCATCCCTCGTCATCCAGACAGCCTGGCGGACGTGCTGCTCGATCGCGGGCTCGCCATCCCGTTCGAGGAGGCCGGCTCCCGGGCGCGCTTGTGGACGATCCAGCCGGAGCCTCTTCGCGAACGCAACCCCGGTGTGGTGCTGCATGCTATACGCTTGGATTCCAACGCGTCCGTATTCGACGAGTTTCCTGCCTCGGTGCCAGGTGAGATAGGGGTGGCGTTGCTTGAGAAGCTCGCTTCACGAGAGCGGCCGTCCAGTGGCACCGAGGTAGTGCCCAAGGCGCCCACCGAGACCAATCCCGAGCCTGAGCCCGAGCCCGGGGCCGCGTCTGAGACTGTGGCCGGGGCCGAGCCCGCCCGTCAGCCCAATGCATCGAATCCGGCGCCATCGGCAACCCCCGCGGCGCCTTCCGCTTCATCCCCAGAAAGAGGAGCGACGAATGAACCAGCTCGATCACGGCCCGACGTCGCGCCAACCACTGAGCCTGTCGCAGCGGCGAAAAGCACGGCAGGGGTGGATACCCGGTCGCGAGCGACACGTGAGGCAGCCCCGGTCGAAGCCGAAGAAGCCCGCGCCTGGTTCTCCCGTCAAGGGCACGCCGGGGCGGTGATTGCCTCGCTCGCCGAAGACTTTCGTGATGGTGTGAAGAACTGGGCCGAGCACGGTGTGCGTATGAAGGACGGCGGCGTCGCCATTCGACATCCCGAGGGGTGGGCTGGCGCCGGCGTCGAGGCGAAGGAGATCCTGTCGATGCTCTCTGAGGCCGGCTGGGTCTCACTGGACCCTTTTCAGCCGATGAAGCGCGTGCGCGAGGTCGACGGCTTTACCGCGCTCAAGGGGGCAAGCCAGCGGTCGACGATCGTGCTAACCGAAGCGGTCTCCCAACGCTTCGCGGCGATTTCTGGCGAGGTTGGAGCGAGCCCGCAGACCCCGAAAGCCAAGACAGGCACGCCGGCCAAGGATAAGCCCAAGCGCCAGAAGCCGTCAGTCGGCCCCGAAGCTGCGCCCGATCAATCACATTCTTCCAAGTCGACGAAGCGGAAACGTAAGGCAAAGCCCGAATCCGAAGGTTCCCCTCAGCGGACCCACCACGCGGACGCCGGGTCGAAGTCCGACAGCGAGCCAAAGGGTCCGCAGGGCAAGAAAGATGCCTCTAAAGCAAAAGCGGCGCACGAGGCGAGGCCGGACCCGAATCCCGAATCCCCGGCTGACCATAAATCGAATCACGACGCGTCGAAGTCCGACAATGGCAAGACGGACCGCGATGCCCTCATCGCCACACTTCATGCCCTTATAGCGCCGGATGGGGCAGGGCTCACGCATCGCCTAACGGAGGGACAGGTTTATATCCCAAGCGCCGATGCCACCGCGGCGGTGGCCGAACGGCTCGGGATCTCACTCTCCAAGGCCAGAGGCGTTATGACCGGGCTGCCGACAACCCCAGACCGCAGCGAGATCGTAATCCCCGCTACACCGGAATAGCCCCCTTCCGCCCCGGCATTAGTGGCCTTGCCAGGCCCCTCCCTTTTCTAAACTGGCTCAGTCATTTATCTAATTGGCCAACGAATGCGACGACGCGATCAATCGTACGAATTTCCTTGGCGCCCAAGCTATGAACGCACGAGTTCGCTGGCATGGGGCGCGGGCGCCTTGACCAGCGCGGGCATTTGGACAAGTGCCAGCCTGCCGACTGCCCCATTCATCGTGATGACGAGCATGGGGGCGGTTATGTGTGGCGTGCGGGGAGCCCAGGCGCTGCGGCAAATGCATCGAGTCCGCCGGCTACGGAATACCGAGGCTCTCAAGATCACCCGAGACGAGTTGTTGAAGATCCTCGCCAAGAACCCCGATGTGATCTGGCTGGGCCGGGGCTTCAATTGGCAGGCCGAGCACGCCCAGCTCGCCCACGAAGTTCGCCAATCGGGGATCGAATCGAGTTTGAAGTCCGCCCGCGACGAGAGCGATCCATTCAAGGTCGGCGCCCATTGGATTCATGGGTTGGAGCGAGAGCAAGCCGTCGAAGCGCCGCTAGGGATTCTCGCAGGGCAGACATTGATCGTCGGTACCACCGGCGCGGGGAAGACGCGAGCGTTCGAGACGCTGATCACCCAGGCGGTGCTGCGCGGTGAGCCGGTGATAGTGCTCGATCCCAAAGGGGACAAAGAGTTGTGTGAGACGATGCGTCGCGCCTACGCGCACGCGGGGCATCCGGAGAAGTTCGTCTACTTCCATCCTGCGCATCCATCGGAGAGCGCGCGGATCGATCCCTTGCACAACTGGAACCGACCGACGGAACTGGCTTCGCGCATCGCGGCGATCATCGCTTCTGAGGGGAGCATGGACCCATTCATCGCATTCTCATGGAAGGCGCTGAATGACGTGGTGCAGGGGCTACTGGCCATTGATAAGCGGCCCAACCTGGTTTCGCTACATCAATACATCGAGGGTGGGGTGGACTCTTTGGTATCGGAGGCGCTTAAGCGCTTCCTGGACGAACATGACGCCGGTTGGGCGGATTCGATTCGCTCCCGACTGTCAAAAGCCGCCCAGCGTGGCGGGGAGACCAGCGTCATTGTCGATTACTACAAGGAGCGAACCCAGGGGGCACGGCCAGCGATCGAGCCTTCTCAGGCGCTCAACGGCCTAGTGGGGTCCTACGAACACAATCGCGAGCACTTCCAGAAGATGATCGCCACCCTTATCCCGACGCTCTCTATGCTGACCAGCGGGGATCTTGGAGATCTTCTCTCGCCCACGCCGGACCCCGACGATGAACGGGTCATCACCAACATGACCAAGATTATCAATTCGCGCCAAGGGGCTTACATCGGTCTCGACTCGCTGGCCGACTCCACGGTCTCCGGTGCCATAGGCTCGATCTTGATGGCCGATCTCACCGCCGTGGCGGCCGACCGCTACAACTACGGGATCTCGGATGTGGGCATCAACGTGTTCGTCGACGAGGCCGCGGAAGTCATCAACGAACCCACGATCATGCTGCTCAACAAGGGGCGAGGCGGGAAGTTCTGCCTGACCATCGCGACCCAGACCTTTGCCGATTTCGCTGCTCGGCTCGGTTCCGAACCCAAGGCGCGCCAGGTGCTGGGCAATACCAACAACCTTATCGCGTTACGAACGATCGACGCTGAGACCCAAAAATACGTAGAGGAACAACTCGACGAGGTGATGCTCTCCACGCTTTCCCGGGACTATCGCACCGGCACGAGCGCGAGTGAACCTACCGAGTTTGACGGCTCTTACTCGGAGTCCATCCAGTCCGAGACTGGGGCGTTGTTCCCAGCGAGCATGCTGGGAAAGCTTCCCAACATGCACTACCTCGCCCGGCTTACCGGCGGCCGTATTGTCAAAGGCCGATTCCCAATCATGCAATGAGTAGACAGATGACACCACGATACACCCATCTCGATTCCAGCTTTTCCAGCCAGGCGATTGAGGCGCTACGCCGCGCCGGGATCGTTGCGCTCTGCCGCCGCCTGTTGGTCACATGCCCGCCCGCGGCGGGTATCGCCAACCGCGTTGCTGAGTGCATTGGCCAGGAGCTAACCCGCCCAGAGGACAGCCTGCCGCTACTGTTTACGATCTGGTCCGCTGGTGCGGCCCATCTGCGTACTGCTGAGCAACGCTACGGGACCAATGATCCCCATTACCTCGTTGCTGCCGTCGATGTCCTGCTGTCTCCGATCGACGCGGCATTAGGTCTTGAGGTGTCCGCCGCAGACGGGCATGTCTGGCGTCCTGATGAGGTGCCGTCGTGGGCGGCGTGGCGTGAGCGCCATCCCGGTGACCTTACCATCACACCAGTCGCGCCGAGTGATCGATACAAGCGGCGTGTTGAACTCGAACGCTGGGCATTGGGATCACTATTCACCGAGAAAATCAGGGCGACGAAAGGATGGCCAAACAACGAAATGGCGGGATAGGGCTTGGCTGGCTGCTCGCCGGCGCGATCGTATTGGAAATCGCTGCGGTGCTATTGTTGGTGCCCAGTCACCAAGTGAAGTCTTACAACGCTGCCGAGCGAGCTGCCGTTGTCGCCGACCTGGGCAGGGAAGCCGAAGCCCACGTCGTCGAGACCGCCAATACCTGGTATAAGGCCACCTTGATCGACACCGGGTTCGTCGAAGCGCTCGACTCGTTTCTGTTCGACACTGGTTCGCCGGACTCAGTGATTCAGCATGGCTCTACAAGCTATGTGAGAGACCGCGTTGGCACGTTCTGGTATGCGCTGTACGCGCTCTACTATCGGCTAGCCCTGATTTGCCTCTGGGTGCCTTACCTGCTGCCGATCGCTATCCCAATGTTCGTCGACGCCATCCAAGAACGGCGTGTGCGTCAGTGGCGCTTTAGCTACGTCTCACCACTGACAAGGGTGCTCGCCACCCGTACGAAATTAGCCGTCGGCACGCTTCTGCTCGGGGCGATACTGCTTCCGTTTCATGTGTCGGCGCTCGCTTACCCCATTCTCTTTGCCGTGTTGATGGTTGCGAATTGGGTGTGGGTAGCGAACCTGCAAAAACGTATCTAGTCGCTCAGCGGAGGGCGGATCTCGCCCTTCCTGCCCTCACTTTATCGAAACCATCGCTGCGTACCCGCCCATTTCGGCCCATGCGCCACCCTGTCGAGCGTGATACTGCCCTCCGAACTGATTTCTTCGCGACCAGGAGGCGCGCGCCGATGAGTCATGACATGGAACTACCCCGAACGATCGACGAGCCTCCCCAGCTCATGCTGTGGAGTGCCGATGAACTGATCCCGCTTATGAGTTGCGTAGGCATCGGGATTATTACCGACCACTTCATGATCATGCTGTTTGTCGGGATTGTGCTCTGGCGCGTGCTGCGCCGTTACAAGGACAGCCGCCCAGATGGCTATTTGCTGCATATGGTCTATTGGACCGGCCTGCCGATCGGCTCCTCCCGCATCTTCGTCAATCCTTTTCGCCGCCACTGGCACGGGTGAGGTAAGCCAATGGATTTTTCCCGTTTCACCAACCGCATCGTCGGCGCACAAACCGAGGCGCGCTGGTTGCGCTGGATCGCGCTGGGCCTGCTCGGCGCCAATATCGTGCTCGCCGTCGGCGTGTTCCAGACGCGCACCGTGGTCACCATTCAGCCACCTGGGATGAGCGAGGCCGCGCAGATCGCTGAGAACCACGCCAACGCCGCCTACAAGAAAGCCTGGGGGCTGTTCATCGCCAACCTGCTCGGCAACGTCAAGCCGGGTAGCGCGGATTTCGTCATCGCCACGCTGACCCCGCTGCTCGCCCCGGATCTCTACCGCCCCGTGGTCGACGCCATCCAGGATCAAGCGCTGAAGATCAACCGCGCCAAAGTGGCCACCTCGTTCATCGCTCAAGAGATCCTCTACAACCCGCAAAACGACCGGGTGTACGTCGCCGGTCGTCAGACCAGTTCCGGCCCTGGTTCAGATCCGGTCACTCGCGAGCGCACATACGAACTAGTCCTCTCCATCGAGGATTACAAGCCGATGATCACCGCTCTCGACGTTTACGCCGACAGCCCACGCCTGGAGGAATGACTTCGCCATGACCTCTCGAACTCTTTTGACCTGCCGTCTCGCTCTTGCCGCGACGATGGGCCTTGTTGGTTTTCCCGCAGTGGCAGGGGGGCCTGGTACCGAACCTGGGGATACGCCTCACCCCATCGTTGGTGCCACTCTGCCGGGTCTTACACTCCCTACGGTAGACACCCGTCCAGTACACGCTAATCCCGCGTCGAAGACTGATGCCACCCATTCAAGTCCCGACCCCCGGAAACAGCAATTACCCACGAGAAATACTGTAGCCCTCGTCCCTGGCGTTAATCAGGTAATCAAGATCGCCAGGGGACACCTTAATCGGATCATCACCCCGTTCGAGAACCCGGTAGTGCATACCACCTCGACGGCCAAAGTGAACACCGAGGGACAGGTGTTGTACGTCGCCTCGCAGTCCAGCTCCCCCAGCACGCTGTACGTGAGCCCAGAGGGTCAGCGTGACTTGGCATTGTCCATCACACTGCTGCCTCGCGGGATCGCACCGCGAGAGGTGCGGCTGAGTATCGCTGGAGCCCCCGGTCGGGTCTATGCCAGCGCGGCCCGCGCAGGAGAGTGGGAACGTTCACGCCCGTACGTACATACGATTAAAGATGCCGTCAGTCGCCTAGCACTCGGCGAGGTACCGCCGGGATATGGACTGCGTGAGTGGCGCTCAAGTGATGCCCCGATGAACTGCGCCCAGCCCGGCATCGAAGTAAACCCTGGACAAGTGCTCTCGGGATCAGAGCTGATCTTGCTGGTCGGTACGGCTACGAATAATGCCAACGAACGTTTGGAAATCGAGGAGGCGACTTGCCGTCGTGCTGGCGTGCTGGCGGTCGCTGCATGGCCCAAAGCGAGCCTTGCCCCTGGCGAGCGCACAGAGCTGTACATCGTTATGCGGCGTGCCTTAGAGACTGTCGAATCACGCCAGCGACCCTCGCTGATCGGAAACACGACGGAGCTCGTCCATGAGTGATTCCAAATCCTTTAAATTTATTTCGCGCCAATGGAATGGTCTCTCGCCCAAGGCGAGACGCATGGTAGTGATCGGCTCGGTTGGTGCCGTTGTTGTTCTCATCGCCTACATGTTTGTTACCTCGAGCCCGTCGAATATTCAGCGGACCGATCCCCGTGATGCCGTGGTTCAGGACATCCTGACTGACGCGAACACACGCAAACTTGGCATTGACGGTCTGGACAATCGTACTGCCGCGCTTGAGAACTCTGTCGATGAGTTAACCAATCGACTCAATGAGCTGACCGGAAAGCTGGATGAGGCGAGCCATAAGGCGGTTAGCGCGGACGAGATGGCCGCACAGCTCGAAAACCTTCGCGAGAAATTGGCGCAAGAACGGAAATTGGCGCAAGAACGTGAGAGCGAGTCGCCCTCACGTGGTGCTGAAGGGCAGGGGGAGGGGAATCCCACGCCACCCGCACCCAGTCAGCCCCCTGAGCCGGCACCTGACATCTGGAACGATTCGGCGCCAATGGCGACGACCTCAGCCGGCCAGGGTGGCCAGGGTAGTGCAGGGGACGATGCGGCTTCCGCCAGCGGATCGAGCCCTATCGACATCCGGGTCATTGGGGCCAGCGGGAGCGACCCGGACTCGGCAGGCACGAAGGCTGGGAAAGGCGCCTCGAGCAACGAAGTGTTTCTCCCTGCTGGCAGCATCCTGTCAGGCGTTCTCGTGACCGGGATGGATGCACCGACCAATAACGCAGCCCGCTCTGAACCGTTCCCAGCCCTAGTCCGTGTGAAGAAGGACGCCATCCTGCCCAACCGCTACCGGCTGGACGTTCGGGAGTGCTTCATCATCGCTAGCGGTTACGGCAGCCTCTCGGCCGAGCGCGCCTATCTGCGCTCAGAGGTACTTTCCTGTGTCCGCAACGACGGCGGGGTTATCGAGGTGCCGCTGTCCGCCTACGCCGTGGGCGAGGACGGCAAGGTCGGCCTGCGTGGCCGTGTGGTCTCTAAGCAAGGTCAGATGCTGGCGAAATCGCTTAGCGCTGGCTTCTTCTCCGGCATGAGCCAGGTATTCGGTAAATCGCCTGTGCCCACCCTCCAGACGGGTTCAAGTGGCGAGGTGGCTTATCAGGATGTGCTCTCCTCTGAGTCGGTGACCGCCGGTGCAGTGGAAGGTGCGAGCAGTGCCCTCGATCGACTGGCCCAGTTCTATCTGGATATGGCGAAGAACATCTTCCCGGTCATCGAAATCAACGCTAATCGCAAGGTGGAGTTCATCGTTACGCAAGGTGGCCCGCTGAGCACCGTCGAAAGTGCTGAGGCGGGGCAGTGAAATGCTGGCTGTCGACCAGGGCATTTGGGGGGTTGCGGCTAGCCCGGAATCCCTACCCTTATCACAAAGAATCACCAGGAGAGTTCTCGTGAAACATCTTCGATCCCTTTTTTCTTCACTGGCTCGGTCGTTGGTATGCGGTACGGCAGTACTCCTGGCAGTGGTCGGCCAGGCTCATGCCCAAGAAAGCGAGGCCGTACCGCAACAAGCTCTGAATCGAGTTCTTGGTAACCAAGAGGTGGACGAAGCTCACGATTTGCCCACTGCTGGCGGACTGATGGCCATTGAGTCCAATGGCAAGCTCTACATCATGTCCAAAAACGGGCGCTATCTGTTCGACGGCACGCTGCGGGATCTTTGGCATGACGGCCAGACGCTCGATTCGATGGGGGACATTGAGCGCTACGCGCTACGTCTGGATCTCGATGGGCTGGACCTCGACTTCGATGAGCTGGTTACAGCGCACTTCGGCAAGGGTTCGAAGCAGGTAACGGTGTTCGTCACGCCTGATTGTGCTCATTGCAGTCAAGCACTGAATACTCTGGCTGACATGAGCGATCGATACCGGGTTCGCGCTGTGATCGTCCCTCGCCCGGGACAGGTCGAGCCAGTGCGGCGTATCGATTGTGCCAACGATCCTGCGGCTGTGCTCCTCGGCCGGGCATCCGGTGATGAGGCACTCCAGGCATCCTGCCCGGACTCCGCGAAGCGCATGGCGTCAACACTGATTGCGTCACGAATCATCGGTGTCGATCGCGTCCCCTACGTGGTGGCGCCGGATGGCCGCGTCAGTCACGGCATGCCCACTCAAACATCGCTGGCTGGCTTCTTGGCCGGCACGGAGGCAAACCAGTGAATCGGCTTCGACTCATCACCGCCATGTTGGCACTCGGGGCTCTATCTGGGTGCGCCAACATGACCGGCTACGGCGAGAGCTTCTCCTGCCCGGACGTGGAATACGGTTCCCCATGCATGTCCGCGCGCGAGGTCTACATGTCCAACGGCACCGATACCGGTGCCGACATTCACGCCGAGCATGCCGCTGGCACCGGCAAAGGGGTCGCCCGGGAGAACGATACGCGGATACCCCGTCAGCGCATGGCCAATAGCCCACCGATGCCAGGGCTGGATGGACCCAAACCGTTGCGTACCCCCGCGCGTGTCATGCGGATTTATATCGCACCGTGGGTAAGCGTGGACGGTGCTTTGACCATGCCGAGTTACGTATTCACCGAAATTGAGCCGCGCCGCTGGTCAGTTGGAGAGCGCGCGCTTTCTTCTGCCGGTGGCTCACAGAACTTCTACCCGCTCCAGGTAGGAAAGCGGGCGAAGGATGGGCGTGGGTCGCCCGATTCCTCTAACCGCGGCGCGGCCGCGCATTGAAACGCAAGAAACCTGATAGGAGTTTCTCTCTATGATGCACCCGACCCCCAACTCACTGGACACCGATCTTGGCGCCACCCTGAGACGCCACCTTGGCATGTTTGCCCTGTTGGGTGTTCTGCTAGCGCTTTTCGTCATTCCCGATCAAGCCTTTGCAGGCACCGCGACCGGTTCCGGTACGGCGGCTGCGCTCGATCCTGTCTGGCAGATGCTGGTTGATTTCACCAACGGCACGCTTGGTCGAATCATCACGCTGCTGATCATCGTTGTCGGTATCGGTGCGGCTATCCTGACGCAATCGCTGGGTGCCTTCGCAGTTGGTATCGGTGCAGGGATTGGCCTGTCGTTCGCCGAGGAAATCATCAACGCGCTGTTTGGCGCCGCACTGACTGCCATCGGCGCCTGATCAGCACACTTGCCATCTTCCAAAGCACTTCCGGTGCGAGTGAGGTTCGCACCGGAAGCACCTTCCCGGAGATCCCTTGTATGACCTTTTATACCAGCATCCTGCCGGCGTGCGTCGGTGTCAAACTTTCAAAACCCACCATCGGAGGCTGAGCCTATGCCTGGGGCTCTCAAAGGGCTTGCCGACCGCGACATGCTTCGTGAGCTGGTGCCTGTGCGGGCCTTTGCGCCCGACCCAGAGGATCAGCTTTTTCTACTCGATGATGGCGGACTGGGCTTCGGCTTTCTGTGCCAGCCGCTTACCGGTGCTGATGCCGGGGCAAGCGATCGTCTCAACGTCCTTCTGACACAAGACTGGCCCAAGGACACGATTATGCAAGTCGGCCTGTGGGCAGGCCCGGACATCGAGCCTACCCTTCATGCCGTCACGTCGATCCGCAACCTCCCGCCACGTAGACGTGCGCCAACCGCGCCAGAGTCGACGATCCTGTCCCGTAGAGACTTCCTGCGCGAGCGCACCGAACTGCCAATCATCTCCAGTACCGGCGCCCGGGTGCGCGACATCCAAGTATTCATTACAGTTGCGCTGCCCGGCGATGGCAACGAATCACCGCGCGATAAACTCATGGCCCGAGCGCGCGATTTGCGCAAGGCCCTATTCCAGACCCTGAAAACGGCGGGCATGGCGCCGTTGTCGCTTGATGCTCAGCGTTACCTGCGTCTGATGCAGACTTTGCTCAACCCTCACCGTGCCGCGAGCTGGCGCGAGAGTACCACGGCCGACTGGGACAACGAGACCGAGCTGCGCGACCAGCTTCTGGATTTCGATCACCGCCTGGAAGTTGACTCTCGCGGTCTGACACTTGGCCCCCCGGAAGAACCAACCCGGGTGACCACCATGAGCATCAAGCGACTCCCGAAGCGCGTCGGCTTTGGGGCGGCGCTACGCTATCTGGGAGACCCCATAAAGGGGGCCAGGGGTATCCGCGAAACGATGTTGGCTACCGCCACGCTGGTCTTCGGTGATCCCGAGCAGGCTACCAACAAGCTCGAGACCCAGCGCCAAATCGTGACTCAGCAAGCCTATGGGCCGCTGCTGAAGTTCAACCCCAAGCTCAAGGAGAAGAAAGAGGCTTACGATGCCTTGTTCGAGGCTATCGGCGATGGTGATCGGCCCATCCGGATCGCTCTGTCGTTTTCCTTCTACACACCGCCAGACCAGGCCCCGGAGACGGTGAGCAATGCGCGAACTTACTTCCGTGAGGCTGGCTTCACCTTAATGCCCGACCGTTTCGTGGCGCTGCCAACCTTCATCAACTCTCTGCCGCTATGCGCGGACGCCTCATCTTCCAACAGCCTGATGCGCTTCCGCACCATGGCAACGCGCCATGCAATCGCGCTACTGCCGCTGTTCGGGGACTGGAAGGGCAATGGCCGGCCGATGCTCAATTTCATCTCTCGCAACGGTCAGCTAATGAACTACGACTTGTTCTACGAGGGTGGGGGTAACTATAACGCCCTGGTCTGCGCGCGTTCGGGCTCAGGGAAATCGGTACTGATGAACGAGCTGATTTCTTCCTATCTTTCCTCTGGTGCGCGTGCCTGGGTCATCGATGTCGGGCGCAGCTATAAAAAGCTCTCCGAAAACTTCGATGGGCAGTTCATCGAGTTTACCGACGACGCCAATATCTGCTTGAACCCATTCCCAATCATTCGGGACATCGATGACGAGGCCGAGGTGCTCGTAGGGATCATCGAGGCCATGTCCGCGCCGCGCGAGTCTCTGTCGGACTTCCAGCGCTCACAGCTCCAGAAAACCCTCAAGGTTCTCTGGGATGACAAGGGCCGCGATGCGGTTATTGACGACCTGGAGGAGCTGTTGCTCGCGCATGACGACAAGCGCGTACGCGACGTGGGGCACCAGTTGTTTGCCTTCACGAGTCGTGGGGCCTACGGGCACTTTTTTGTTGGTGACAACAACATCTCCTTCGATAACAACCTCGTCGTACTCGAACTCGAGGAGCTTAAGACACGACAACATCTCCAGCAGGTAGTGCTTTTCATGCTGATCTACCAGATCCAGCAGGGGATGTTTCTGTCCGGAACGGACCAAGAAAAGCTTCTCATGATCGACGAGGGATGGGATCTACTTACCTCGGGCAACACCGGCAAGTTCATGGAAAACTCCTACCGCCGCGTGCGAAAGAACCGTGGCTCGGCGGTCATTGCTACCCAGGGGCTGCTTGATCTCGATGCAAGCTCCGGTGGCCGCGCGATCAAGGAGAACTCAGCGTCGACGTTGCTTTTGGGTATGAAGCCGGAAACTGTCGAGGCGTTGCAAGAGAAAAAGGCCCTGGATCTCACGGAATTCGGCTTCAACGTGCTGAAGACGGTGCATACCCAGCCAGGCATCTATTCGGAGGTATTCATCTACACCGACGTGGGCTCGGGGATCGGCCGTCTGGTATTGGAGCCGTTCAAACAGCTCATGTATTCCACCAATCCACGCGATATCAGCGCCATCGAAGAACGCCGTGCAAAGGGCATGAGCCTGGATGAAGCGATCCGCGATGTTGCTGCTGAAAGGGAGCGTCATGCCAATGCTTAAGCAAACCGTAGCCGTCTCACTGTTCGCCGGCGCACTCGGCGCCGGAGTCGCCCTAGCGGGCGCCTGGTGGCTGGGAGCTTTCGAGGAGCCTCCAATGCCGGTGGCTGTCGTTAACCTCGGGGGCCTGGTGCAGGCCGCCGCTGGCGGCGAAGAGGTGGATCAGGAGGCCATGGACGCTGGCTTCGAGCACATGAAGCGCGTCGGCGATAAGCTCGCAGCCAAAGGATATCTCGTGCTCGATGCCAGCGCCGTGATCAACGCACCAGAAACGTTCTATGTGCCCAAGCGGTCAAGGGTAGAGCAAGGGGGGCTGAATGGCTCATGAATCCTCCGCGCCGCCGCACTCCTCTGTGACACAATCTCCGAATGCTGGATCGCGAATCCTTCGCCGGCGTAAGCATCGCGACCCTTTGCTGGTGTTTCTGGCCAAGGGGCTGCTGGCCACCGGCGTGCTGGTGGGCACTGCCGCGGCCATACTGTCGGTGTTTCAGTTACACTACGATCCTCAACGCAATTCGAGCCTGCCATACCACGCCTGGGTGGTGGTCACCTTCGACGACAGCTTCGCTCACGGCGACTATGTGGCGTTTCACACCGACGAGCGGATGAGCGAGTTCTTCCCAATTGGTACCTCGTTCATCAAAGAGGTCGTCGGCATGCCTGGCGATCGAGTGGTGGTGACCGGGGGAGAAGTAATCGTCAACGGCGACACGGTTGGCGAGCTGCCGCTGGCCAAAACGATTGGCAAGCCCGAGTCGGCCTTCAGCCGTGATCTGACTGTGCCCCAGGGGCACTACTGGGTGATGGGGACCAAGCCCATCAGCTATGACTCACGGTATTGGGGGACCATCAGCAAGGACCAGGTGATCGGTCAGGGCCATCCCATCTTCTGAGTGCCTTCCCAACCATTGAGCTGGGAGGCCGACGCCAATATTCCCCTACAACCAGGCTGGGAAATGCCCATTTCCTTCTTCCGTAGCCTGTTTACTGTCGCTCTTACTGGAGTAATGCCTATGGATCAGTTCGAGTGGGCCCATCACGATCTATGCACCATAGCCGTGAAGTGGCTACAGCGGCCGCACAGCGCCAAGGGCCACGGCTGCGATGTGGCGGTCAGCGAGATCCGTTCGGGCTGGGACGGCGAGGTGCCGGACGCGATCGGCTTTCGGCGAAAGGGCATTCCCCAGGAAGACGGCTCGATCGTGGTGGAGGTCAAGGTGTCACGCGCTGACTACCTCGCCGACCGCAAGAAGGATCACCGCCAGACTGGCGGGCTGGGCAACTGGCGCTATTTCCTGTGCCCGGAAGGGCTCATCCAGGCCGACGAGCTGCCGTCCGGCTGGGGGTTGATCTGGGTGACTCGCCGCGGCCACGTGAAGCCACAAGCCGGCGCGGCCACGGCCATCCGTTCCTCCGGGGAAAGACGGGAATCGCTTGCCGCGTTTCGCTTCGACAGTGACGTTACCCGGGAGCAATTCATCCTGGTTCGCTTGCTGGCGCGAGTGGGCGATGTCGAGAAGGTGAACCGCAAGATCAAGGAGGCGGTGAGCGAACAGTATCGCTTGGCGCGGCGCTGCGATCAGAAGCAAAAGGAGAACGAAGAGCTAACCAAGGATCTGCACAGAGTTCGCAGGGGAGAGGAGACAAGTGACGAAAAGTGGATCAGAGAGGCATTTCAGGGAATTCCGCGTGGTTGAGGGATTCCAGGCATGAGAACGAAGCCCGGCAATGCCGGGCTTCGCTCGTTACGCGACAGTGACTATCCGTTAGCGTAATGCCTCCTCCAAAACCTCCTGAATCGCATCCACGCTCTCGTTACCCAACAGTGCGAGTTTCGCATAGCTCTCATCGGTACCGGCCATCTCCGACAGGAGCGAACCTAAGCCACGGGCCTTTGTGTCGCGCTGGATCAGCAGGTCCATCTCTCCTTGTGTGGATGGTAGGAATGCCATCTCAACTTCCTCAAGGTGTCGCAAACGGCACTCATGAGTCGGCTTGAACTCGAACTCCTGGAGGCAGCCAGTAGAGGTGTTCAGGCGCGAGGGCTCGAGAGGTGCCTCGGTGAGCCGGAATCCCAGACTTTCCATGGCGGCGAAAACCGCATTGTGCAGATCACCAGGGAGAATGCGGAGACCATCACGATCTCGTGGGTCGATCGCCTTCTCGATATCCGCCCGGGTTGCCACCCATGTCTTTGGGTGGTGGCGGCCCACAGACAGCGGCGACAGCACGGGGACGGGCATCTCAAAGCTGATGCGGCGGGTCTCGTCAGGCTCGATCGTCAGCGGGTCGGATACACGTATGGATGCCCAGCAATGGGGTACCTTTAACTCCTTGTCGTCGATTTCTTCAGTTACCTCGCTGGTTAGGTCCAGCATGAGCGCGTCGATCTCCTGACTGACCTTCCCGCCCCGGATAACAATGTTGCCGCGCAGAATCGCGCCGGCTTTGATCTCACCTGTCTCGAGAATGGTGTCAATTGTGGCGCTGCCAATACCAATGGATGCCATGAGGCTGCCGATCATGCATATCTCCTTCGTGATTTTGAGGCCCGTCGACAATACGGGCGCCGGGTCTGGCGATAGGCGCGAAAATGCCGTCCGTTGCCCGGGTATTTCGATGCACCTCTGACAACGGGGGGCCTATCGTGGCACGACACCCAAAACCAGCAACCGCACACTTATGCCCAGGTTTTATCGACGTACCCGCCTCCTTGTCGCCGGCCTTGGCCTGGCGAGTTTTTTCGCGCTGCCCGTGGTAGCGCTCGCCAATGGTCCCCATGCCGCGCCGGACCCGAATTCGCCGTGGATGCAGCACTCGAAGTCAATCTTGGAAGATGCTGTTCAGGGGCCACCCCCGAAGTGGACCCAGCCCGAGGTCACCGAACGTCAGCGCCGCTGGGCTCGCGACATCATGGAACGCACTCAAGTAACGCAGCGGGAAGGTAGGGGAGAGGGCGCAGCAGCCGCTCGAGCGATGTTCCCCGATGTGAAATGGCCGGAAGGGAAAGGCGTGGCCACGCCGGATGCCATCGAGCCAGACCCAGATGCGACGCGGGTATTCCTTACGCTTGGGGATGACCAAGCAGGTCGCGAACTGTTCGTCGACCAGCTCGAGTCTCTCGCCGGCAGGGAGAATATTCAGGTGGTCTTGCGCGGGCTGCCCTCCGGTACTCGGCGTATCGGTGAGTTAATGCGCGTACTCGCCGATATCACCCAAAAGATCGAAGGCGCACCCCCAGTGCTGCTCGATCCTAAGCGGTTTACCAAGGCAGGGGTTGATGTTGCGCCAACGGTGGTGTTCTACCGCGACGGAGAGGCGCTGGCGCGGATTACTGGCTCGCTTGAGATCGGCTACCTCAAGTCACGCATCGCAGATGGGCAGCGAGGAGATCTCGGGACCCGTGGGCCGGTTTATCCCATCGCCGAACGCGACCTCATGAGCGTGATTCGCGATCGCTGGGCGAATATCGACTGGCAGGCGCAGAAGAAGAAAGCGGTCAAGGAATACTGGGAAGCCTACACGCCGACACGGCTACCCCAAGCCGAGGAGTTACGTGAGACCACCATCGATCCAAGCATCGTTGTCGCTCGCACCATCCGTGCCCCCAATGGTCAGGTGATCGCACGAAAGGGGGAGCACATCAATCCATTGGAGACCGTACCGTTCACCGGGGCTGTGATCGCCTTCGATGGTGGGTCACCCCAACAGGTCGAGGTCGCCGGTCGCCTTGCTGAGCAGGCTCGAATGGACGGTCTGCGCCCAATCCTTGTGACTCAGGGTATGCCCGGCGACGCCCCCGGCTTCAAGGCGCTAGAACGTCTCAATCAGACGCTGGGTTCCAGGGTATATCTGCTCGACGCTCAGATTGTCGACCGATTCGACCTTCAATCCCTCCCGGCAGAAGTACGCGGCGGCGAGACGCTGTTCCATGTCCGCGAGGTGCCCCCCGATACGGTGATTGGAACCAGCTCAAAAGGAGAAGGTGATGAGTGATTTGCAGCGGTACCTTTGTGGTGCCAAGCGCCTGCTGCTGGCTACCTCGGTTTCGATAGGGCTGTTGGCTAGCGCAAACCAGGCAAACGCCGACGGTGCCAACGCCGCCTGCCCGGATGCCGGGGTATTTGGCACTGGGATGATCACGAACGTTTGTTGGAGCTGTATCTTCCCCATGTACGTGAGCGGGATTCGCATGGGAGGTAGCAGCGAGGATGTCCCTAACGGTGCGGCAGATCCAAAGCCGTTGTGTCTATGCCAAGACGCGAATGGCGTTTATCGGCCTGGGACGCAGATGAGTATGTGGCAACCCGCGCGGCTGGTGGAGTCTGTGCGCGTGCCCTATTGCTCGCCCACATTGGGTGGCGAGATGCTCCAGGAGGATCTAACTCATATTGGTACTCGGGGCTACGGCCAAGGCAGCTCCAGGCAGCACATGGCGTTTTACCAGTACCATTACTTTGCTTATCCGTTGTTGGTGATGTTGGACCTTTTCCTACAGCCCCACTGCAATCCTGGAGGGTTCTCGGACATGGACTTGATGTACTTGTCCGAGCTGGACCCGACATGGAACGATGACGAGCTGGCCTTCTACCTGAACCCCGAGTCGGCGATCTTCGCAAGCCCAGGTGCAATCGCTGCTTGCACAGCGGATGCGGCCGCAGCTAGCACAGGCTCGCCTATCAAAAATATGTTCTGGTGCGCCGGTGCCTGGGGTGGAATCTACCCCCTTACGGGCCATGTGATGACCAACGCATCACCGCCGCGTTCGGCTGCCCTGGTTGGTACCCGAGCGCTTGCCGCACTACATCGCCGTGGCCTGGCCCTACAGACGATGGGCGACGACGCCATGTGCGCAAACCCGATCCATCCGACCATGCTCAAAACTCAGTACAAGTTTCAACAGCTCTATCCACTGCCTGAAGCCAATGGGAACCATTGGATCGGCGAGCCCACCTACCTGTGGGGAGAATGGCGTAACATTCCCGCGGTGGGAGAAGACTTCGTTAACCTGATCTGGCGCTACGACGACTGCTGCACGCAGTTCTGAAACAGCAAACGGCGCGCACAAGGCGCGCCGTTCTCCCCGACATCAATCATCCATCCTTCACTACAGCGCCATTTTCAATTTTGGGCAAAGCCTCATATGAGTAAATGGTTTGATGCTCAGTCGCGCGATTGTGGTGTTACTCGACCAGGTTCTCGACGTACTCCGTTAGCAGCTCCCTGATTGTCTTCCCTTGATTGGCGGCGTAGACCTTGAGCTTCCGGTGCTGTTCGGCTGTAACGTCAAAGTTGACCCGCTTCATCGCGGGTTGGTCCGACAGACTGGCGAGCGTGGTGGTGTTCTTGTTGCGCGCACTTGGACGGCCAGCGCTGAGTGGCGTAGATGATTTACTCATCACATCATTCCTTCATCAACACATTGACTCAAAAACACGGGGACACACTAATTCATTCTCTCATGAGTTCAAAAGAGTAGCTGCTTGATTTCGCTCGCCAGTGCACGCACCTCAGTAGCGGCATCGCTGTTGGGTTCAGCCTCGAGGACGGTAGTGCCGGCGGTGGCGCTTACTGGATAAATCACTCGTTGTGTGATCCGGGACTCGAGCACAGGCAGTTCGTAGCCAGCTAGGGCCTCGGTGACCTCCGCACCAATTCGTGTCCCCTTGATCGCTCGGGTGACCACGAATGCCGCCTGCAAGCGGCCTTCGGTAATCTCCATGCGCTGCTTGACCAGATCCACCAGGTCTGAGGTGGCCCAGATGTCATAGGGGCTGGGCTGCACGGGGATCAGCACCAGGTCGGCTGCTTTCAGGGCGGATACGGCGAGGTCCGCCGCCTGGGGCGCGCCGTCGATCACCACGATATCCTTCTTCGCGATGTGCTTGAGATCGCGCTCGATGGTAGGGCGGTCGATGCCAACCACTGTCACGGGCTGATCCTCTCTGACGGCGGCCCAGTCGCGGGCGCTACCCTGAGGGTCAGAGTCGACTAACAGTACATCCGAGCCATCCATTTGCAGAGCGCGTGCGAGATTGGTGGCGGTCGTGGTCTTGCATGATCCGCCCTTCTGGTTAAGTAGCGCGACGACACGCATCGTTATCTCCTTGTTGCAGATGTGTGCTTGGGTAAATGATCGACTACTCATTCGCACCTGTAAGGCAATGAGTATAAGTTCATTGAATCATCTACTGATGGGTGTTTATGAGTAAATGTGTATCGCAAATGCCCTGATTCTAAGCGGGATCGTGAGCAAGCTTGTGGCGGCGGCTGCGGGGACGCAGCCGTCACTTGTTACCATCTCCCTTACTGCGCGGCGATGTCCTTCTGTTTGCTGGCGGGTTCAACAAACAGCAGCGGCTTGCCCTGATTGAGCATGACCGGGTAGTTGTTCTGCTCGGTCGGGGGCAGGTAGATGTAGGCCCAGGCCGGAAGGTTCTCGCTCACCCGTGCGAGGTAGGCGCGTGCGTTGAGATCGTCGGGCAAAGGGAGTTCCTTGTTGGTTTCAGTGTTCAAGCGATACATGTCCAGGCCAATTCGGTGAACACCGGAATAGGACGTGGCCCCCCGCTCCCAGTTAGACCAAACATAGACCGCCTCCCCCGAAAGCCAGTCCGGCGATGAATTGGCTACAGCCGGCATGCTTACCGAAGTGAAATCTACTGCACACATGTATTGTGAATTGCAAGCGTGACCATCCTGGAAGAGGGCTGCTGAACTATATTCTGCATAACGATCTACTCGAACCTGGTAACCCTGAAAGTCCCCCGTTGGTAACGCTTCAGCCAACATCGTGGCCATCTTCCCGCGAGCATCTTCAGGTGAGTTCGCAGACGACGATGGCATCCATGCGAGCAATGCAGGCATGGATGCTGGGTCGTCCAATTCGCTGGGCTCAAGCATAAAGCTGCCAATGGACAGCATACCGCTGGCTGTGCCCGATAGCCCTGTCAGGGCGTCCGCCATCCCCGCCATCTGCGCGACACCATGACCGACAGACCAGGCATCTCCCAGGTCTTCGATCATGTCCACATTGCTGACGCTTTGCATGGACTCCGGGAGCTTTGAACGCGCCACGTCATCGAGCGGAGCGCACTGGCCGTTCTCGCACTCAGCCAGACCAGTGGCTATGGCGACGTTGAGGGCGCGAGAACGGTCGGGATTGCCATCGTAGTGGCCCTGGTCGGCATGACGTTGGGCGTAATTGATCGGGCTTCCCGCGCACCCGGAGAGTGCTACTAGGGCGACGGCAGATGCCGCGACAGTCAGAACTCGTTTCACTGCGATCACTCCTTCCGTTATTGGTTATGTGTGCCCATTGAATCTCATATCGGAATAGCAGCAAGCCGCTTGAGCGTGGAGGAAGAAAATACCCATTGGCAATGGGGTATTGGAGGGATTGTCGTTTCGAGTTGCTCGCTACGCTGACGCCATGAAACGACGAGCCCTTACCAAGTCCCTCGCCTGGCTCCTTTGTGTGCTCATGGCCATCACCCCCACCACCCAAGTGCTGGCGGATTCGTTCTCCAATGCTGCCAACCAGGGGGAGTCCTTCGGACGCGGCATAGTGCCAAATCCGAATGACCTGTTCCGCTCGGACGAGGGTAATGGGGGGTACAAGATATTTCCCGGTAGCGACGATGCTACTACCATCTCTACAAACGAGCTGTTCGGGGCTGAGTCGGACAGTGCCTCAGGTTTAAAGGGGCTCAGCGGCGACGACGAAGCTATTCGAGAAAAGACCATCTCCACCCAGAACCGCCTGTCATCAGCCCCGTCCGAGTACGGCGAAGCCTACCGGGTGCTGTCCAGCTCGAGTCAGCGCGCCCATACCGATATGTCCAAAGATCCCATCTGGGATTCCAGTCGGGACGTCATGGAGGACATCTTTGGCAACAACGGTGACTTCAGCGCTTGCGAGGTGTCCCGCAAGGTTACAGAAGACAGCTTTACGACCCACCTTCCTGATTACCGTACCTGCAATCGTGTACCTGCCGTTGGTGAGAGCTGCTCAGTCAACCACGATTATATCGCAGGAGTGATTTTTCATGAGTCAGGTCCGCTCAACGTCCAAAGCTGTGGGAGCGGCTGTCGTACTGTTTGGCTCGGGCGCGTGGGTGATAACTATTGGGGTGGACGTTGTTCCATCTATGAACATCAAATGAGCTTTCGCGTTCTCCAGCCCAAGGCGATCACCAGTGCGGTGATCAACTACGCCAAGTGGGACGACTATATGCAGATCTGGGTTGATGGCAAGAAGGTATGGGCTGGCCCAAATAACAATTTCCCGCCGGAAACGGGTGGTTCATGCGAGCTTGAGACGAGCTGGGAGCAAAACCCTAACACCGATATCACATCCATTCTCCGATCGGTAGAACCTGGGGATGAGATCCGAGTGAAAGTCCGCGTGTCCGTCACTGGGGGAGGTGAGGGCTACGCGCGGCTTCGTATCAAATTCGATGCTTCCCAGAAGGTTGCCAATGATGAGTGGAATGTCAGCGATGGCTGCCAAACCACGATGGAGGCAATCGAATCGGGCTTTGCTAGCGGCAACTACACCTGCACCGACATGCCCTCAACATCCAATGGGTGCATTTCGCTAGGTGTCACCAAGATATGCGAATCGGACCTTAAATCGTCCCCAATGCCGGGGATCTCACCGCTATGCCGTCAAGTAAAGGTTGAGGCCGATCTGGATTTCAACAAAGGGAACATGTCATGCTGGACGGACCCTCAAGGCCAACGGCGTTGCCCGCAGAATGCCGCCAATGTTCCGGACACCTGTAAAGCGTTAGAAAGCGATCCGAACTGCCGCTTCATCGAGAGTCAGTGCATTGATGGCGCCAAGGATGCCAATGGCAACTGCTACGCATACAACGTGCGTTACGACTGCGGCAAGGATGTCGATATCCCTACAGCGAATGCCGAGTCAACCTACTCCTGTCCAGGCGGCGTTCGCTGCATGGGCAGTGAGTGTGTGACCACGACGCAGGAGAGTAACGACGACTTCGCACGCGCCGTTGGTGCCCTTCAGGCCGCTGACCACATGGCCATGGACATGTCTTGTCCGTCGGACCAGGAGCAGAACATCGACGTGAACACCTGCGAGGTGTTCCAGGGCGAGGCCGCTGAGTGCAAGAAAGCGGTAGGCGGCGTCGTGGATTGCTGCGAAAAGCCAAGCTCCGGCGTCTCGCTCGGGCAGTACATCCAGCTCCTTCAAACCACGCGAAAGGTCTCAGGCTTGGTCGTTGGCGAGGGAGGGGCGCTGCACGGCGCCTGGACTGAACTCACCGGCCCGGTCACCGATGCCTGGAATTCTATTACCTCCTACTTCAGCAGTTCCCTGGACGCCAATAGCGCCTCGACGCCCCTACGTATGGTCGGCATGGAGCAGCTCAAACAGGAGGTAATGAAACAGACAGCACAGGTCATGGTGGACACCTTCGGGGCCGATGCTGCATCGATGTTCTTCACGAACCAGGCCGGCGGCGGTCTGGCGACCAATGCTGGTGGCCAGCTAGCTGGGGGATCGGTTCAGCTCAGTGCCGCTGTCGGTACCGCACTATCTGTGGTCATGTGGGCCTATACCATTTACACGGTGGCGATGATCCTGATCAAGATCATTTGGGAGTGCGAGGAGGATGAACTACAGCTCGGCGTCAAGCGGAAACTCAAGAGCGCCCACTATGTCGGGTCTTATTGTGCATCGGAGGTCCTTGGCGCGTGCGTTGAGGAGCGAGAGGCCTATTGCACTTTCAATTCTCCGCTCTCGCGCATTATTCAGGAACAGGCGCGCAAGCAGCTCGGTATCGGCTGGGGTGATGCCGAAGATCCGAATTGCCGAGGATTGACGGTTGCCGAAATCAACAAGCTCGACTGGGATAAAATCAACCTCGACGAGTGGTTGGCGATCCTCCAGACCACGGGAAACCTGCCCAGCGCATCCGAGGCGATGAATGCCTTCTCAATGGACGAACTCACTCAGAACACCCCGACACTGAATACCGACGGAGAACGTGAGGACACCCTGACCCGCAACAAGCAGCGTCTCGATAATGAGTGGACGCTTGATCGCAACGAAGATCGCCGGCAGAAGCTCTGGAATGGCGACCCGGGCCAGGGAAACACTGCGAATCCTCCGCCGGAACCGGCGCCTCGCCCCTCGCCCTGTGTGTCGGGCTACAGGCTCTTCAAGTACACCGGGAACGTCCAGCACTTCACCGTACCTCCCGAGTGCCGGCGGCTGCATGTCGTGGTCGAGGGGGGCGACAGCGGGGCAGCAGACAATTTGCCCGGCAACGAGGGCCAGCATGTCACCAAGAAACTGGTGGTCGATCCGGGTGATACCCTGCCGATCCGTGTCGGTCGCGGTGGAGGCGTGGATTCCTACTGGGACGAGGCTCGCGGAATTCCGGCATATGTGGGCCTTGCCGGCCAGATGAGCGCGCTCTACAAGCCAAACGGTGAAGTCTGGGCCCGCGCCAACGGCGGCGAAAAAGTTGGACCGGTGTCTTCTCGTGGATCGAAATACTGGCGTGGTCAAAATGGCTGGGTGTTGATTGGCTGGGGCGAAGATCCCGGCAGCGTCGATGGCCTGCCCACCCCAACACCTGTGCCGGCTCCAGAGGATCCAGAGCCTGCATGTGAACCAGGACGTAGGGTGTTCGGTTACACCGGATCTCTACAGTCGTTCACCGTGCCGGAGGGCTGCGGACATCTGGACGTTGTGGTTGATGGCGCCGGTGGTGGGGGCGCAGGGGGGGCCGGTTTAAGTTCAAATGGTGGTCCCGGCGCTCGTGTCAGCGGCACAATCGCCGTTAAACCGCAAACTAATTTCTTGGTACTAGTCGGCCAAGGGGGGGGGGTCGCAACACACTACACGTCTGGCCCTGTTACCGCTGGTGGGGGTGGCGGGCGTAGCGCGATACTGGAATCATCGGGTGCCCCTATGGTTGTGGCGGGTGGCGGTGGCGGTGCCTATAGGGGAGACGGTGCGCCAGGGGGGGGCAACGGGGGAGATATTCCTAACGTTGATGCGGTCCTTTTCTACGGCGCTATCACGGGGCCTCAAGGTGGAACACAGAACAGGGGTGGAGCTGGAGGCATCGCATATAATGTCGATGGGAGCGTGCTTGGTAGAGGTTTGGCCGGTCGTCGTGGAGTTGGGGGCGGCTCTACCACAAAATGCGACTGCAACCCGAGGGACTCTTCAGGCAGTGCATATGGCGGAGGCGGTCCAGCGCGGGGTGTCGGCGGAGGCGGAGGTGGTGGATATTATGGTGGCGGTGGGGGCGCGAACGGCCCTGGCGCAGGCGGCTCCTCCTATACATCTCGCCTCAGTCACGCCGACGTCTCGACCGGGGGCGGTGGACAGGGCGGAACTGGTCCCAATCGCGGCGATCACGGCAGATTAGTCATCGAATGGCGGCGATGAGCCGCCGTCACTGGTGTTGGCTGAGAGTATTACTGCCACACCACGCCCCTCACCACTAACTGGATCGTTCGCTGCCCATTCCACTCGTTGAGTTGCGGGGTGAAGGCCAAACGCACCGTCTTGCCGGCCCGCACCGGTGCGTTTCCGCCTTCCTCGGTAGCAAAGAACCAGATTCCTTTGAAACATCGGCGCCCATCGCTCAGCGTGAGCTGGGCGTGCGTCTTGTCCGCCCCAACCAAGCGCGCTCTGAGTACCTTCAGCTCCGCTTCGAATAGCGGCGCCGCAAAACCCTGGCCGTAGGGCTCCAGCGTGGCGAGTTCTTCGATCAGGGCGTGGTTGATCATCCCTGTATCGATCTCGCCGTCGGTGGTGACGACAGGGCCTAAGGCACCTTCGTCAAGGCCATTCGTCTCGGCGGCGAATGCTGCCTGGAAACGCGTCAGGTTCTCCGTGGCGATCGTCAGCCCGCCTGCGGCCGCATGCCCGCCGAACTTCACCAGTAGATCGGGCTGGGCGCGATGAATCCGCTCCATGATGTCGCGCACATGCACGCCGACCGGCGATCGTGCTGATCCTGTAATCAGGTCGGGATCTTTGGCATGTGGCGATAGGCAAACGATAGGTCGCCCGAAGCGCTCGAGTACGCGGCTGGCAACGATGCCGTGAACGCCGGGATGCCCGCCAGCCAACCAGATGGCCAGGCCCTTCTCGCCGCGCTCCAGTGCCAGCTCGGCCTCGAGCACGGCCACTTCAGTCAGCTCCCGCTCTATGCGCTTGCGTTCCTGGTTCTCCTCGTCGAGCTGTCCCGCCAGGTTCTCCGCTTCCTCGTCGGTTTCCGACAGCAGAAAGCGCACGCCGGCCATGGCCTCGGAGAGCCGGCCGCGAGCATTGATCCGTGGTCCGATACCGAAAGCGAGATCCTGCGCGCTGAGGCCATGCGTCTTGCCGGTGAGGGCCTGCGCAGCACGCCAGCACGGGCGCTCGGCTCGTTCGATCATCGCCAGGCCCCGGCGTACCACGGCACGGTTGTTCGGGCTGGCGCCCAGCGAAACGCAGTCGGCGACGGTGCCGAGCGCCACGTAATCGAGCAGCGCGCTCAGCGAAGGGGTCTTGGCGGGGATGGCGCCCACCTTGATCAGCCAGGCCCGCGTCGCACACATCGTCAACCAGGTGACCATCGCGCCACAGATGAGCTTGTCGTCGTAGTCGCTATCCGATCTCGCCGGATTGACCACTGCGTGAGCGGAGGGCGGCGGCGTATCCACCAGATCGCCCTCGTCGTTCTCGGCGAAACCCAGTTCGTGGTGATCGGTGACGATCACCGCGCGGCCGGCTTGAGCCAGACGGGCGATCCGCGGTTCATCGGAGGAGCCGCAGTCGGCGGTGACGATCACGGTGGGAGAGGGGGCGTCATCGAGGATGCGGTCGACCACCGGGTCGGATAGACCGTAGCCGTCCTTGAGGCGGTGGCCGATATAGGAGCGCAGACGCTCGCTCGGAACACCGAACCAGCGCGTGAACGTCTCGATCAACACGGCATGCGAGGTGACCCCATCCACATCATGGTCGGTCACCAGGCCGATCGTTTCGCCGGCAATGACGGCCTGGGCCAACCGCTCGCTGGCCCCCGCGATGTCGGGCAGGCTGTCGGGCGAGGACAGGCCCGCCAGCGCTGGCGCTGCCAGTGAAGCCGCATCGGCACCGCAGCGCGCGACCAGCACCTGGGCCGCAATCGGGTGATAGCCGTTGGCAGTGAGTTCGGATACTACCTCGGGATTGGCCTCACGGCGCACAAGCCGCGCAGTGTGGCGCCCAGTATCAAGCTGGGCGCTGCGTTGAGGTGAGTGAGAGCCCGTGACTGCCATGGCGTTAGCTCCGGCCGTAGAACGCTCGGATGCAGGCGATCGTGCCGGCAGTGTCCAGCCGTGCGGGGCTGCCCTGCTGGATGGCACGAATCACGATCTGTGCCACGTAGAAAGCGTCCTCGCGGGGCATTGGTACCGCACGCAGATTGCCTTTGCCCTGCCAGACCTTCACGAAAAAGGCTTGGCGCTCGGGCTGCCAGGCAATCGAGAATCCCTTGTCGTTAGCCGGGCCGTGATTCTGAAAGGAGCATTCCGGCATGATGCCAAGGAACACCGCGGCGACCACCGGCAACTCACGGGTGGTGAACTGAATACGCACCTTTGAGCCCCAGTCGTATTTGCGTTCCCCCACCGAGTTCGCACCATCAAGCGCCACGGTCGGAATGCCAGCAGTGGTTTCGTCCAGCTCGAAGGTCAGCGCAGCCTTGCCGCCGTAGACGTGATGCTGCGGTGGGCGGGCGCGCTGCTGCTGGCCGTTCCCCTGGGCAGAGCGGTTTTGCCGGGTGTCTCGCGGCGGCGCCGGTTCAGGGTCCATCGGGGGCGGCTCGGGCGCCTGCTGCACGGGTTGGGGCGGAGGCGCATCATTCGCCGCACCGAGAAGGCCCGCGGCCTGGAGCGTCTTGTCGAGGAAGGCTCGGGCGCCGGCGTCGTTAGCCTGCTCCACACGGGAGAGAGCATTGAGTACACGCTCGCGCGGGGCGGCCTCCTTGAGCTTAGCGGCGGTCTGCGGGTTGAGGTTCACCGGCAGCCCCACGGCGGCCAGGCGGCGATTGATCTCCTGCAAGTTGGGCGACGACATGGCGGTCTCCGGTCAATGATTGCTGCTGTTGGTGTTCATTGTCCGGATTTTCAGAAAGCAGCAAGGCTGCAACGAATCGGCGCCAGCGGATGTTTCCGAGTCAGTGCGAGCATCGGCATTTTTTCGTGGCCAGGTGATGAAGGGGTACGTGCGACCCCGGCGGTGGTGCCAAAGCCACCGAGAGGCGCCTGTGCGGCCGCATGCGGGACGATCTCGAATAAAGCAGGGGAAGGGCGGCCCCCTTGGTGGGTGTTCGGGCTGGCGGCGTGTGAGCGCGATTACGAAGAATACCAGTCACGAAGCGGCCATGACGGGCCATGCCATGATGAAATGACCGCCATGGCGCCAGCGAGGCGCGAGAGGGGCCGTTCGCGCATTAAGCTATGCCTACCTACCGGGTTGGTGGAGCGACGCTGAGAAGCGCTATGAGGGTTTGTTACGCGGCAAGGGGTGTCCGAGCATTCGGTGTCGTTTCGGTTCGACGATGCAGCGATCTGCGGCCGGGAGAGATTGGCAATCCGGTCTCGCGGAAATTTCCCCCGCGCACACGTACGCGCGCACGCGGGTGGAATTAATTCGCCGACGCCCAACTCTCACTGATCCTGGCCACGAAGATTTTCCTCTTAGATAGGTTTATTCATAGATACCCTCGTGGATAACTCATAGATCGATTTGTCCGGTCGGCCTGGAGGCCGCGTGGTTGCAAACCTTGGCCTTTCGCGGTGATGGACTGTTCCGCCCCGATAAGTGGACCGTTGCGCCCCATTAGGTGGACCGTTCCGCCCCACTCGGGTGGACTGTTCCGCCCCATTGGGGCTGAGGTCATGAAGCGCTTTCTCGCATCCAATGCAGCCAATATGGACTGTTCCGCCCCACCCGGGTGAGCAATTAGAGCGCCCCTCAGGGGTCAAAACAATGAACAGGCATGGACGCCGCGTGGCTGCGGGCCTGGCGTCGCCGAGCAGGTGGACTGTTCCGCCCCACTCGGGGGGCAGTAAGAACGCACCCAGGATGAGAACCGAAGGCAAGCGGACGGTCGCGACGCGCCCCAGGTGGACTGTTAAGCCGCGCACTTGTGCTGTATCAGGAGTATGGTTGCGACTTGCGTGAGAGAAGCGCAGGGAAAGGCGGGGAGGGCGTGCCGGGATGGGTATGGCGACGAAAAACCCGCGGGGGGACCGCGGGCGACGCAGGGACGTGAGAGCGGAGGAGAGGGCTAGAGTAGGGGGGCGGGGCGCGTGATGCGGAACTTGCCCTTCTCGATCTCGTCTACGGCCCAGCCGAGGGCCTGGAGTTCCTTCAGGGCTTTTCTCGCGCGCTGCTTGCGTTTGATGATAGCGTCGGTGCTGGCGATCTGCTCCGGCCAGGCGTAGGAGCATAGCGTCTCGAGCATGACCTCGCGGTCCTGGCCGGGATTGATCCATCCGCACAGTCGGTTGTGGATCAGGCGGGCGACATCGCTCTTGAGTCGGCGAACTTCCTCCAGCTCGATGCGGACATAGCGCCCGCTGCCCACGACGGCCCGGGTGATCATCGGATTTACCGCAAAGGTTATACGGCCGGTAATTTCGTCCCCGCCGAGTCGAGAGAGTATATGGAACGCCTCCCAGCGGCTCTTCGATTCAGCGATGATGGTGACGGTGCTCAGGCGTATCAGGCCCGCCTTGATCACTTTGCCCTGTTCGCCGCCCCAGGAGGTATACCCCATCTCATGGGCAAGTTGGCGGTAGGAAGTTTCGACGGCGGTGACATCCTCGTGCATGGAGCTTCCCTGGACCTTGAGCAATGCCCGTAAGCGTTGCTCCGGTTCGGTCTCCGGCTCGGGGGGGAGCGCCTTGCCGGCGGGGCCTGTCATGGCGACGAGAACCTGGAGCAAGCGGAGATCGTCGGCGCCGAGGGGTTCAGGGCCTTTGAAGGTGATCTGCTGATCCTTGCCGAACTCGTAGGTCACATCGAGCTTCTTGAGCTTTCTCTCACCCCGCTTTAGCGCGCGAAACAGGCCGGGAGCCAGGCAATGGGCCGGTTCGTAGCGGGCATGGGTCAGTCTGTGGGGGGGCGCAGGATCGCCGGATGGGCCACCACTCGAGGGCGGCGATGCAGATGATTGCGGCTCCGGTATGGGGAGGTCGTCGAATAGTGGGATGACGTTGGATTGGTCCATAATGCATCGATCTTGTCGGTTTATTGGCGCCCGAAGTCCTCGGGTAGTGAATTTGCGGTTAGGTGTGTTAGATCCGCCTCGCCAATGAAGCCGGAGGGCTTGCCCTCGTCGCGGGCGAACGAGAGCACCAGGTTGTCCTCCGCGCGGGTCATAGCGACGTAGAAAAGCCGGCGCTCTTCATCGGTTTCGGAATCGGCGTGGGGACAGGTGCCTTCCTCGCAGCCGACGATCCACACGTTCGGGAACTCGAGACCCTTGGCGGCGTGCATGGTCATTAGCGTGACGCCCTCGGTGTCCTTGGGCTGCTGGGTCAGGGTGAGCGAGGCGACCCGCGCTTTGAGCGGTCCTTGCGCCCGGCACAGGGCCTCGGCGCACCAGGAGAAGACGGCGCCGCGCTTGTCGTCGACGCTGGCGGCGAGCCACTGCGCGGTCCCCCAGGCGATCAGGGATACGCGGTCGCGCTCGTTGGCCTCGCGCCAGTCCCGGTGAAGTCCGGAGAGGATGCGTGCTGCGCGTTGAGAGGCCCCCGAAGTTTCGCCTGGGGCAGGCTGGGAGAGCCGGGAGAGGAAGCCTTCGGCGTCTTCTCCGGGTCGAACTTCCACCGAGGCTTCGCGGAACATTCCAGCCCAGCGTACCGCTTGCAGAAGGGCCACAGCATCGTCGTCGGATACTGACTTCAGCATGCCAAGGTAGGCCTGCGCGGCGGGTTTCTCCCAAAATTTCTCACCTCCGATACGGCGGTAGGCAATGTCTTCGCTGCCGAGCGCCAACTCCACGGCGTCGAGCAATCTGTTGGTGCGGGCCAGCACGGCCCACCCCTCGGGTGAAGTGGAGAGAAGATGGTTGACGATACGCGTGGATTCGTCCCAGCGCGTGTCGTTGGCGATCACCGCCACGGCTCCCCCGGGGGAGCGGTGTGCGGTGATGTCCTTGTCCACGCGATCGTTGTTGTGGCCGATCAACTGGACGGCGGGGTTCAGTATTTCCGGTCGGCAGCGATAGTTGATCGGCAGGCTGACGTGGTTCGCACCGGTGGCCTTGGCGAATCGCATTAATCCGCCGTAACCGAGCGCGTGGCGCCACTGGTAAATACTTTGATCGTCATCGGCGACGCACATCACCTCAACGCCTGCATTGGCATGGGCCAGTATCCAGGCGTACTGCACGTCGTCCATGTCCTGGGCCTCGTCGACCAGCATCCAGCGCGCGGGTATAGGCGCCAGCGCCCCGGTTCCCATGTCTTGAACAGCACGGAGCATCAGATCGGCAAAATCGTGAGTGCGTGAACGTGCGAGGAGGCGCTGGTAGATGGTGTAAACGGCGCCGGCCGCGCTGGTCTTCGGGTCTGGTGCTGGGTCCATGCTGGATTTGATTGCGTCAATGGCAGCGCGGGCGTCGTCGAGCTTGTCGAAGGTGAATTCGGCTTCGGTCGCTGCCTGGCTCCAGGCCTGGGTCAGCATCATGTGTTGCTCGCGGCCGGATAGGATGCGGAAGCCTTCTTTGCCGTATTGACGTTTCAACTGGTTCAGCGCCAGCGCGTGGAATGTCCCTGATGCCAGCCGCCGGTTATGCTCTCGGCCGGCTTCGTCGAGGATGCGTCCTCTCAGCCCCTTCGCCGCATCACGGGTGAATGTTACGGCGACGAGTTTGCCGTCTCGGTTCGACGACAGCAGCCGTGCCGAGCGCAATGCCAGCACGCGGGTTTTTCCGGCACCGGGGCAGGCCGATACCAGTCCGTGGCCATTGATGTGAATAGCTTCGCGCTGATACGCGTCGGCACGTCCGGAGAGTTCCAAGTCAGCCACCTTCCAGAAATCGAGGAGGGCCGGAGATCCAGCCCTGGACGGCATACGCGCCGGCAGCGAACATGGCTTCACGCACTGCATCGGTAGCCACAGCCTCGGCGATGAGCACCGGCGAGCAGTCCGGGTTGGGGTGTTCAGTGAGGTCGCGTAGGGCGCGCTGGGCCTCGTCGAGCGATAAGCGGGCGCAGTCGATCTTGATGCAGTCCCAGTTGGCCCGGACCTTCCGCCAGCACTCCGCGGAGGCATGGAAGTCGTCCATCGCTACGGCCATATTTCGCTCGCGCAGAGCGGCGATGAGCGCGTCGAGGTCTCCGACCGAAGCGGTGAGGTTTTCGTTGATCTCGACGACGAGTCGGCCCGGGGGTAGAGCCGCGGCGCAGCCCTCGGCCGCGGTTAAGTAGCGATCGCGAGTCAGGGGGTTCGCGGCGGTGGCCTCGGATAGGTTGACGAACACCAGTGTAGGGCGCGTTTGGGTGAGGGCGTGAGATGCGGCCTCACGCAACATGGTGACATCCAGTTGCATCCAGTCGACGGGTTCATGGAGAAGTGAGAGAACCGGCCCTGCGCCTTCCCCCTCACGGGCAGCGGCACGGCGAGCCAGCAACTCGATGCCGTAAAGTCGCCCGCCCTGTTGGCGCATGGGTTGGACCGCCGGTCGGACAGCTATGGGCGTTGTGTTCGGCCCGTGGGAAAGTTGGCGCAAGGAATCGTTCATTCAGGCGCCTCGTCATCGTTCTCGTCGCCGATCCCGTCTTCGCCATCCTCATGCTTCTCGGCGACCAACAGTTCGGCGAGCCCGCTCACAGAAGCGTCATCGCGCCGCGCGAGCGCCATGCTGCGCTGGGCGAGGTTTCGCAAGCGGTTGGCGAGTTTGATCAGACGACGCTGCCACTGGTAGCTGCCAGCGTTGTGCTGCGAGTCGTTGTAGACGCCTGACAACCACAGCACGTCGATCAGCCCGATAAGCCGATCCAGCTCCCGTACCAGGCCAATGTACTGGCTGGCTTTAGGGGTGGTGATCTCTGCGACGTACTCTTCAGGTTGGGTGTAGGCAACGGCGCCAAGATCTACGCCTTGAGTCTCGGCCACCTGCTGCATGCGCGCGATCTCTTCGTCGAGATCCTTGCGAACCGACGCCAGCATCTCGTCGCAGAGCGTCCCGATTTGCTCGGCCTCTTTTTCGGAGGCGTAGATCCTTAGCATCACGGACAGGACATAAAGGGCTCGCGCGGCGGTGCTATAGGACCGCTTGTAGACGCGTTGGGCATGGCGCGAACTCAGGCTGACACGGGACATCACTACAGCCTGGCTCACCGGCGCGCTGGGCTTGCGGCTGCTTTGGGTGTTTTCTGCCCGGCTTGCGTCCTTCTGCTTCTCGTCCTCCTTGGGTGTAGGGCCGCTGGATTGTTTGTCGGGCTCAGTGGCCTCTGACGATTCGCTCGCGGTGGTTTTGTCGATCGCTGGCGCGGACTCTCCAACTTTGGTGTCCGCATTCTGGATCGGCGCTTCAGTGGGGTCGGTAACGGTCTTAGGGTCAGACATATTGACTCTCTCTCGATCCTGGCTTCTATTAACTCTTGGCCGCACTCAGATTGCCCCATAGGGGAAATGCAGCAATGGCGAAATACCCGCCCCGCGAATGGGGATTGCTGCTTATTGCTTTCGAGCGGGGTGCTGAAGAGGAGGAATCGGCCTTTTCGGAGCGGCCATTAGCGGCTTGCTCGAAGTAAGAGGTTGCTAGACTCACCAGCGAAGATTCACTAAAACCCATCGTTCATTGATGGATGCTGCCCCGGCGAATGGGGGGACGTTCACGGCGCGTCAATAAACAATGTCAGCCGCGACGGTGCCTGTGTGCGATCCAGTTCGTGCGGAGATGCCGCGTAGGCCCTTCAGAGCGACCACCTGAAGTGACCCTTTCTCATCCGGCACGGTCACCGGAAGCTTGATTACTCGGCAGCCCAATGTCGGGCTGCTCCCTATCTAGTGTTGATGAGCGATCTTCCCTTGTCCGGCTCCCTGAAGCCGTGCAAAGGAAGAGCGGTGTCATTGACACCATCCGGTAGCTGGCCACAACCAGCAATTTAATGCCCATCATCGGGGCGCATAAGCACCCTGATGAGGGGGCCTCCATGCGCATCCGATCGGGATTCAGTAGGGCACACACCATCCGAAAGGAGAGCGCAACAATGGCAAGTAACAATAAGGTTTACGTGAAGGGCAATCTGGGTCGTGATCCGGAGACCGCTCAATCTCAATCTGGCACCACGATCTGCCGTTTCTCTGTTGCCACCAACGAGAAATGGAACTACCGAAACACTGGACAGCAGCAGGTGCATACCGAGTGGCACATCATCAAGGCGTTTGGACGCCAGGGTGAAGTGCTCGCTCAGCATCTGAAGGCTGGAGACCCGATAATCATCTGGGGCAAGCTCAGGACGAACAAATTCCAGGACCGTCACGGCAATGACCGTCAGGTCACGGAGATCCACGTCGATGAGTTCGATTTCGTCGGTGGTCGGCAAGGTGGAGGGCAGAACCCGCAGCCGCAACAGCCGCCGCAACAGCCGCCGCAGCAGGCGCCGCAGCAGCCGCCGCAGCAGGCGCGGCCTCAGCAACAAGTACCCCAGCAACCAGCTCCGGCTGGTGATGGCGACGATTTTTTCGATGATGAAATACCGTTCTGACGAAAAAATCATTTAAAACAGCAAGATAAAGCGATATAGGCGTGCTGCCTTTCCTTTCATCCCCCGCCGGGGCCATCCCGGTTGGGGGTGGTCCTTGGCTGGGGCACCCACCCAAGGAGAACGAATCAATGATCGAGATATTCAACGAGAACGGCGAGGTGCGGGACTACCTGACGGTAGCCGAGCGCCTTCCGGCCTTCCTGGAGAAGTACGGTCCCGACAGTGGGTATTCGATCGAGACTCGCGTCCTCGACTATCTGGGGATGCATCCGGAGTTGGCGGAGCTGTACAGGGCCGCACTGGCGGCCGGCGCCTCGGTATCGGACCTGCCGGCGATCGATATGTCGCTGCGTCTCTTCGAGGCGATATTGCTCAACTCCGATCGTCAGGTCGTGGCGAAAGCCTCGTCATTGCGGCGGATAGATACCCAGTCGGGTTACGCGATACAGGCGCGCGCATGGGAAAGCGGTGAAACCGCAGCCTTGCAGCGTCTTGCGGCACGCCTGGGGTTCGGTAGCGACACGCTACTGGCCGACGAGATGAGCGACATGGCTGAACGCGGCACCGCCTGCACCTCCAAGAAGGAGTCCAAGACGCGCGCGGCGCTGAAGGATGAATCCGTTGAGGAAGGTGGTACCGGTGTGGATGAAGACGGTCAGACACCGGCCTCGGATGAGGAGGCGGAAGTCGGGGTGGCGTATACGTACGACCCGGAATGCTGCCCGTCAGCTCACTGGAACGATGGCAACGATAACTGTGCTGACTGCGGTATCGACCTCAATCCCAGCGGGCCAAGCGAGCCAGACTCCGATCCCGAGCCCGAGCCCGAGGAGGAATCTCAGCCCGAACCAGATCCGGCCGGCAAGCCGGCAACGGGGAAGGCCAAGCCGACGGCTGTGAAGAAAGCCGATTCCTCAGCGAAGTCGACGTCCAGCAAACCCGCGCCTGCCGCGAGCGGCGAGGTCTCGGAAGCGCTTCTGCGTCAGATCAAGCATCTGGCAAGTGTGCGCGGTATCAAACCTCCCCAGGTCAAGACCAAGGCCGAGGCCAAGGAGGCACTGAAATCGCTGCGGGCGACGCCTGCCAGCTAATCAAACCAGGGCTTAGCCCAGCCCGGCGTTCGCCGGGCCTTTCCAGGTCATCTTCGGGAAGCCGAGGGTGACGCGGAAAGGCATCTCACTCGAGCGTTCTATCTGACCGCTCATCATGGTAGCTGGCCGCAACCAGCATTAAGTTGCTGCGCAAAAACCTAGCGCAGCATATCAAACCAGCCCACGGGGTGTACGTTCGCCCCTTGGGGAACGTGTGCCTCGGGCAATCACCGGAGGTGTGCAAAATGATTAAAGCTATCTATCTGACGGATGAGCAGTACAGGGCAGTTCAGTGCTTGGTGAAAAGCGGTACTGACAGTCTGAACGAGTACCTGAGCGACACGAAGGATCCTCGAATGGACGGGTATAGCGACGAAGAAGTGTCGGATCTTCGTCAGCTCGCCAAAATTGACCCCGATGCATTACTGGATGTCGACGAGACACTCGAGGCCCGATTGATCGGGTTCGATGAGCGTGAAAAGGCGAACATCTTGATGGCGCTAAGGGTCGTGCAATGGGACACAGAGCAAGGCTTGGATTACAACGGGCATATGAGCCTGGATCTGCACACGGCATTGTCAGCGGAAGAGATTGACGACCTGTGCGTGAAAATCAATGACTAAATAACGCCATCAAGAACGGGCATTAACGGGTTCGTTAGCGGTGTTGTGAGGCCATACTCAAACCTCTAACCCATCACGCCTGAAGCGGGCGCTCGATCTCGAGTGTCTGGTGTGACCGGCCATCTGGCTGGGGGCTTCACTACAAAACCGCGTTCCGCTGGGACGCCAGCAAAACAAATCAGCCCATGGGGTGTGCATTCGCCCCCCCTTGGGCGAAGTGCGCCTCAAGCTATCCACGGAGGTGCATGATGAATCACTTAATCCCTGTTCAATTGAAAAAAATGGATGACGCCCTTGCAAAAGCTCTACTGGGTAGCAAGCCCCATAATGAGATGGGCGAGGGTTTTATCCTTAAGATACGTGTTGATGCCCGGACGACGGCTGACGATCTATATCATGAACTCAAGGCTGAAACGTGGCCTGCCGGATTGGATCAGATGGAGATCCATCAGGCGATTTTCGACATGATCGGTGAGGCAGCTTTTCGGGAGAATACGTGCCTATTTCCAGACACAGGGCCTTATGAAGCCCCCTGCGTCAGGGATAGTCAGCTCCAGGTTGGAGTGTCCCTCATGCCTTGCAACTCTAGCTGGGCTGTTGTGGACGGCCAGTCCATGGACGTATGCAGTGTTTGGGATAACCGGGCGCAATCGATATGCGCCGCGTGGGACTACGCTCTCGACACCTTCTCGTATCTAGAGCCGGAACCACCGGAGCCCGTCTACGCTTACTTCGCGGTTGAGGTGCCGGTACCGGAGGGGTACAAGATGTACTTGTACGACGGCGCAGGCCCCTGGTCGTGGCGTTACGCTGATCGTTCCGGGCTATCTGGTCACGGCGCTGGTTTCGACACTGAGATGGAGGCCCGCATTGCCGCTTGGCGCCATAAACTGAGCCAGCCTGACGACCCGGTAACGGCGGGCGGATATGCCAACACCTATGAGGAGTTACATGATCGACTGTCTGACATGATCGAGGGCGGCCGTCTGACCGAAGGCGATATTCCCGATGATTACCGCTGGCTGGTCGAGTCGCTCAGCTTCCTGGGCAACTCCCCCGGGACCCGGAAGACAGCCATGAACGGCAATCCTGACTACAAATCCGCTCTCGACGAGATCCATGCTTTGGTAGATGGCCGTGAGTGGAACGGAGAAGCCACCGCTAAGCTGATCAACACATTGGTCAGTGCTGGCTACACCGTCCGGGAGCCGGTCGATGTGAGCAATTCATCTGTGTAAGGGCGATGGTGGACACCGATGTAACCACTTGAGCCGATAAGACCTCTCCCCTGACGGCCGCCTTCGGGCGGTCCTCAGGGGCCTTTCCAGGCCATCTTCGTCCTGTGTAGTGGGCGAGGGCGGTGCGGAAAGGCATTTCACCCGGGCGTTCTGCTTGAACGCTCACCACGGTAGCTGGCCGTATCCAGCCCTAACCCGACGGCATCGGCCGTCTCACCCACCCCCGGCCGGGGCACATGCCCCGGTTGCCGGGATTTGTGCGTCCGGTCTTCATTAACTTGGAGGTCGATAATGCACACCAACAATGCCAGCAATAGCTGGAGCTGGGAATCGATGGGCCACGCGGCTGTTCTTGCGCTCCATGGTGCAAATCAACAGCCGTTCGAGGTTGCCGTGGCGGAGCATGATCAGTACCGCTACATCATCAACCTTGACGAGCGAGGCGAGTTCAGCGCGACGTTGTATCCGATTCTCCCGAACGGAGAGGACGGTGAGCCCGCGCTGGAAATCGATACGCACGAGGCTGCCTTCCTGTTCAGCGAGGGCGTAGATGTACGAGATGCGACGTCCTTGGCTGACTACCACAGGGGTATGGGCCTTCTGCCTGTCTCTGCCTGCGTCATTGGTGCCAGCGACGATCCTGTGATGGTAGACCCGACCAACTATCCGGTCTGGGAATACTTGAGCGTTGACGTGGTTGAAGCGCTTCGGCTGCGCGCGCGAGGTGAGGTGGTGATCGAGCACCCAGGGCTCAGCTCTGGCGATCGAGGTCATCTCATCTGGTGCCGTGACTGCCGATCGGATTGCGCACCGCACTAATTACCCACCCACCCTGCCGGGGCATGTCCCCGGGAAGGGGTGGCGTGCGCCCGGCCTTCAATCCAAGGAGGTCGTATGCAGCACGCTCAGCAATGTAGCTTCCGCACGATCAGCCGCGGACTTTATGAGAACGCCGATCGGCTCGCTCGTCGTGCGCGATTTAGCACGCGGCGTCGCGAGGAGCTGTTCACCGTCAGGCAGTTCTTTCGGCAGGAGTCTCCTTGGTTCAGGGCGGTTGAAGCCGCCTGCAAGATCCATGGAGTCGCCTTCGGTCCGAGTCTTAAAGCCCAGCACAACAAGGAGAGACAGTATGAGCCCTAACGCGATGAATCAGTGTGGCGCCAACGACAAACCGCTGCGCGATCATCCCGACTTCAAAGAATACCGCGAGGCCACCGATTTGATCATCGAAGGTCTTCGAGCGGATCTGACATCGGTACGCTATAACGAGGCGGCACTTGCCGCGCAAGTTAAGCGCTTCCAGTCCCTGCACCGCGCGCGGAAGAATTACACGGATGCGGCGTTCCGTGAGGCATTCGAGAAGTTGATTTCAGAGCTTCCCGAGTCGACCTATACCGTGGTGTTGCTCTATCCCGACTATGCCACCGCAGACTATGGCGCCGATGCCTATGTCGAGTCGGCTCAGGCATTAAGCGCCGAGGAGGCGGCCGGGATAGTCCAGGCGATGGCCAGTGAGGCCAATGGGGGTGACCTACCAGCCGAGGACTTTCGGGTTTCCTTGGTGTTGCACGGTAATGTTGATGTGGCGCTGGATGCGACCTCCTTCGAGGCTTCGTCCGAGGAGGCTGTCGATGCCTAGCTACGTAGATCATCTGGTCGATAAAAACTGGCCTACTTGTCCGAGCTGCGAGTACAGCAACCTCAAGCAGGCATGTGTCGTACCTGACGAGACGGTGCTGAGGTTCACATGCCCGAGATGCGGCACGGACTATCGCGCCAAGGCCGAGGTTCAGATTGTCTGGTCAACATTCCGCTTGGATGAAGATGATGACGACATCGCTTCATCAGGGATGCCGCAAGAGGAGGGCGGTAATGCCTGACTTCGAGCGGGTCACCCGGACGCTGGAACGGGATCTAGTCGCTGACGATCCGGTAAAGAGTGCCTACGTGCAAGGAAAGCATGATGGCATTGACAAGGCGCGCAAGGAGATCGCCTTGACAGCCATCGCGTTGGCAGTAACGGCATTGATCGTCGTCGCCATTGCGTTCAAGCACTGACGAACCTATCAATCCAGGTGTGCTCCGACCCGATGGGCCGGGGCCGCCTTCAACAGGAGTGCTATTTATGCATGGTCAGATAGACTCCTCCCAGACAACGACTGGGAGCGAGTCTGCAATGCCCACTTACAAAATCCACTATGGGGATCGGGAGACGTTGCCGACGCATATCGAAGCGCGGGCAAAAGAACTCGGTATCACCCCCGAGGAACTCATCCATCGCCTTATCTGCGACGGGATGCGCGATTACCTCGACAACGGCGCCCCCCCCGAACTTGGCCATTCCCTTGAGGATTACCTGGTTCGTAACGGAGTGCTGAAGCCGAAGTAACTCGCACCACATCATAGAGCGCCCACAGGGCTGGAGGTTATATGTCTAATCTCACGGCCCTGGTAGGGGCTGTCGTGTTTGCTTGGCTGCCGGAAGATGAGGCCCCTCATCATCCTGGTCCCAAGTTTCGTCCTGTCCTCGTGGTGGATATGGATCTCGAGCGTAAGCAGTTATGCGTCGCCTATGGCACCAGCCAACGCGTCGATCGCTGTGGTCGTGGAGAGATCGTGTTCACTCCGAAGGAAATCGAGAAGCTCTCGAAGCCCACGAAGTTTTGCTTAGGCAAGGCCAAGTGGATTCCGCTATCGAGCAGCTATCTCTCCAAGACTGGCGAAGGGAAGAACGTCGCCTACCTCGGCCGTACTCCGGCCAATCGAGCTGCCGATCTGTTGAAGCGGCTCGAAGAGGTGGGGTACGCGTACGCCTGAGCCTTAACCCACCCCGGCGGGGCACTACCCCGTCCTGGGGTGGTGCTCCTTCGTTTTTCGGAGGAGCAAGTCATGACGACACCGACTGAGCATGTCGAGGCGATGAAGACGCTGTGCGAGACCCTGAACGCCGACGAGACCATCCGGTCTGCCTGGGTCGACGACTGGGGCCGCTACAGCAACTTCGCCATCATGGTGGTGCCGGTGCATCACGATCGGTTCACGACGAATCGGCTCAAGGCACGGGTCCAGCGTAAGCTGCGCGGTACGGGCGCTCACCTGCGTGAGTGCTTTCCGCCGGAGCCGCAGTACATCTGGAACTCCTGCGAGCAGAGACGCGAGATCCGCGGCTACAACCGGGACTACTGGACGTTCGACGTGGATTATCGAGAATACGACGCCGCAAGCAATAGCTTCGCGGACTAGATGAAATGGGCCGTTCGCCGGTGGGGTTTAAACCCTCCGGTGAGCCGGTCTTCCTTCTACCCTTCCTTAGCAGATTCAGGATAGCGCCTCGTTCCACCGGGACGCTGCGCTGAGTTTGCAAGACGAGCCCGACAGCATCTTGAAAGTCGAGCCGCCGGCACGCCGGTAGATGCGCTCAAACTCACCCATTCGACCCATCCGGGTCGCATTCTATCCCGTCGGGAGGCAGCGCCAATCCTCCCGTAGGGGAGTCGTTGGCGTTACCTCCGTGGCGGGTTTTCAACCCACCGATACCGTGACGGGCTCTCGCCAGAGCGCGCCGGTACCGGGCGTTCCGGGAGGGTCCGACGCGGACCATCCCTACGCTCTTACTGGAGGTAGCAACGATGACCATGAAATCACTCTCTCCGCAGTCCGTTAGTTTGGAAGTGCTGCTTGAGAAGTACGCCAAGGCCGGAGAAACCTCATTTGATGATGTCTACGATCGGGTTGCTCAAGGCCTGGCTGCCAATGAAGAGGTGCCCAGCGATTGGGTCTCCGTTTTCCGTAATGCGCTAACTTTGGGTTTCGTGCC
The DNA here is from genome assembly GCF_020147985.1 of Modicisalibacter sp. MOD 31.J. Lineage (NCBI taxonomy): Bacteria > Pseudomonadati > Pseudomonadota > Gammaproteobacteria > Oceanospirillales > Halomonadaceae > Modicisalibacter > Modicisalibacter sp. MOD 31.J. Next base: position 390,689 of record NZ_JAGXFF010000002.1, read on the forward strand.
GGCCGGGCGGATCATGTCCGCGGTGGGTACCGATATCCAGGCCACGCTGATCAACTGCTTCGTGCAGCCGATCGGCGACTGCATCGACGGCTTAGACGCCGATGGAAAACCCGGGATCTACACCGCCCTTGCAGAAGCTGCCGAGACAATGCGTCGCGGTGGTGGTGTTGGCTATGACTTCTCGGCCATTCGCCCCAAGGGCGCATTGGTCAAGGGTACGCATAGCAAAGCGTCTGGGCCGATCTCGTACATGCGAGTGTTCGACCGCTCGTGCGAAACCGTCGAGTCGGCAGGAGCCAGGCGTGGCGCCCAGATGGGCGTGTTGCGCGTGGATCATCCGGACATCGAGGCCTTCATCGACGCGAAGAATGACGCAGGGGAGCTGACCAATTTCAACATTTCGGTCGGCGTCACCGAAGCGTTCATGCAAGCCGTCCGTGACGATGAGGAGTGGGAGCTTGAGCACTCGGCGGAGCCGGCCGTCGATACGGATGAAACGTACAAGCGACGCGATGGAAAGTGGGTTTATCGCTGTGTCCGTGCCCGTGATCTATGGGATCGGATCATGGCCTCTACCTACGACCATGCCGAGCCAGGCGTGCTGTTCATCGATCGGATGAACAGTGAGAACAACCTCTACTACTGTGAAAAGATCGAAGCCACCAATCCGTAGCCATGCGGCCTATCCGTGAAAGCGGGTATGGAAAAACCCAATCTGATCGACTTGGAGGCCCCGGCGGGGGTGACAGGGCGGAACCCGAAAGGGACCGTGAACGACTGAGTGATTGGGCGCCCCACGGGGCGGTGCGACAGTCTGAACTCCCGTATAACGCAAGAGCACGAGTAAGCGGGAGAGGAAACCTGAAGCGGTTTCCCGCCAGCCCAGGGCTGGTCACCAAAGTAACAGAGTGGTGGAGAACAGCCGTTGCCGGCCTATGCCTGCTGCGACTTGGGTTCGATCAACCTCACACGGTTCGTTCTAAATCCGTTCCAGAAAAACGCCTCGTTCAACTTCGACGCCTTCCGTCTGCTGATTCCGGCGGCGGTGCGCATGCTCGACAACGTGCTGGACGTAACGGTCTGGCCGCTGGAAAAGCAGCGTGACGAAGCGATGGCCAAGCGCCGCATCGGCCTCGGGTTCCTGGGGCTGGGCGATGCGTTGGTCATGCTGGGGCTTCGCTACGACAGCGATGAAGGACGTGCGATGGCATCGAAGATCGCGGAGGTCATGCGTGATGCGGCCTATCGCGCGTCGATCGACCTGGCGGCGGAGCGTGGCTCTTTCCCGATGCTGGATACCGAAAAGTATCTGGAGTCGGGGTTCGCCAAGCGGCTTCCTGAGCGGATTCGCAAGGCGATCGCCAAGCATGGCATCCGCAACTCGCACCTGCTGAGCATCGCGCCCACGGGCACGATCTCACTGGCGTTCGCGGACAATGCCAGCAACGGCATCGAACCGGCGTTTTCCTGGAGCTACAACCGGCGCAAGCGCACCGAGGATGGCCATAAGGACTACACCGTCGAGGATCACGCCTTTCGCGTGTTCAGGGAACAAGGTGGTGATACGGACAATCTCCCACCGGCGTTCGTCAGTGCCCTTAGCATTCGTGCCGAGGACCACGCGAAGATGATCGCCGCCGTGATGCCCTACATCGACACCTCGATCTCCAAGACGGTGAACGTTCCGGCCGACTACCCCTTCGAGGACTTCAAGGACCTCTACATGCAGGGGTGGAAGAGCGGGGCCAAGGGCCTGGCGACGTTTCGACCCAACGCGGTAACTGGGTCGGTACTGAGCGAGACCCCGAGCCCGACGCCGGAGGTAACCTCCGACATCGACGAGAGTGACCCGGATCGCCGGGTGCAGCTCAAGGAGGTGCCGGAGCCGCCGATGGCGTCGCTTCGCTGGCGCAAGCGTCCCAGCCTGCCGTGTGGGAATCCTTCCTGGACGTACATGTTGGAGCATCCGCATGGCTATCGCTTCGGCGTGTTCGTTGGGCATGTGCAGAACGGATCGGCACAGCCCTTCGAGGTCTGGGTCAATGGGGCCGAACAACCCCGAGGACTCGGCGCGCTGGCGATGTCGCTGTCCATGGACATGCGCTCGGAGGATCGGGGCTGGCTCAAGGCCAAGCTCGATTCTCTGGCCATGGCTCGTGGCGATGATGCGTTCCACCTGGCGTTGCCGCCGGAGGGTGAGATGACCCCGGTGCCCAGCCTGGTTGCAGGGTTCGCGCGCGTGTTGCGTGCTCGCTGCGAGCAGTTGGGTGCATTCGAGGTCGTAGGCCCGACGCCGGTTCTCGATGCGCTGATGAGCCCGAAGGAGCCGAAGACCGGCCCCGACGGCACCATGGCCTGGAGCGTCGATGTCATGAACTCCATGACGGAGGATGACTTCGTGCTCATGGTCAAGGAGCTGACGATGCCCGATGGCACGCGCCGGCCGTACTCGTGCTGGCTTGCTGGCGAGTATCCGCGCGCGCTCGATGGACTCTGCAAGAGCCTGTCGTTCGACATGCGGGTGCTCGATGTGGGCTGGATCGGCGGGAAGCTCTCGCAGCTTCTCGACTACGCCGAGCCCCGCGGGGACTTCATGGCAAAAAGCCCGGGGGAGGACCGTCAAGCGACGTATCCCTCCACCGTGGCCTACGTCGCCCGTCTGCTACTGCATCGCTACGCGATGCTCGGCCTGCTCGATGAGCAGGGGGCGCCGGTCAGTGCCATGGGATTGATCGTCAGCGAGGAAGCCAGCGAGACCGATGTGCCTGAGCCGCAACAAGCAAAGGTCACCGGTCGGTTGTGCAAGGAATGCAATCACCGTGCGGTGATTCGGCAAGGGGGCTGTAGTCACTGCACCGCCTGCGGCGCCGTCGGTGATTGCGGTTAAATCCACCTAACCCTCCACGGGCCGGTCGCGCGAGAGCGCGGCCTGTTCGTGGGGGCCTTTGATTGAGCGTTCTTCTGCGACGCCATGGTCAGTCGTGGCGTGGCGCAAGGACGATTCACTCGGTGCCTGGTTTGATGGGTGCCCATAAACGCAAGCTGCGCGTTTCCAAACAACCAGCCTTAAACCAATCCGACCAAGGGACACGTCCCAGGAGAAGGATATGCAAGTGAAACTCTGTTCAGACTGGAGGAGACGCTCGAACAACCGCTCGATTCCTTGTCGGCGGTGAAATACCCGAATCACTCGCGGTGGCAGAGGCCTGAAAGGGAAATATGCCCTTGGTGAGTGGGGGTTGCGAGCTATCCATCTCCACCTGAAACGCTAACCTCAACCCTAAATCCCCGTCTGGGGCGTACGCGCCCCGTCGGGGGAGTGGTGCGCCTCCCGTCGGATAATTCCCATGAGGAGGTACCCAATGGATGTCAGTTTTTCACAGCTGCATAAGTACGAAACCTGCGGTGCGGCGTACCAGTTCCACTACGTCCGCCGCCTTCGAGCCGAGGAAGTCTCTGCCAACCTGATATTCGGCAAGGTGCTGGATAAGGGGATGAGTGAGTTCATCCGGGGACATGCCCTTGGCGAGTACGTCGACCCACTGCCGATCTTCGAGCAAGAGTGGGATCGGGCGTTGAGCGAGACGATCGTCGATTTCTCGGCGACACAGAGCCCCAAGGATCTCCGAGAGACGGGAGCCGAGTTGGCCAGACAGTTCCCGGAATTCTGGGACAATTCAGGGCTGACCGCGCTCATTGGGCCTGGTGGCGAACCGATGGTGCAGCAGAAGCTCACCGTCCAGGTTGCACCCGGGATCAACCTGAGATGCTTTCTTGATGTGGCTGTACTCACTGAAGAAGGTGAGTCTGCGATCATCGACCTCAAGACAGCGCTTTCGCCGGCTCCAGATGCGGTTCTCCTTCTAGGGGAGCAGTTGACGGACTACCAGATCGCCGCTGAGGCCAACAAGGCAAAGCTTGGCATCGAGTCGATCAGCCAGGTGGGGTTCATAGAGCTGCTCAAGCGAAAGATCCCGAAGGCTAGCCAAGGCAGAGGTCCAGAGATCATCGGGCCGAGCCTCACGCCAGCCCGCTCCGAGGCTGTCATGGCTGAACGGCGCGCGAAGATCGACCACTTGGTCACACTGATCCGCAAGGGCGTGTTCTTTCGCAATCCAGGTATGGCGTATAACTCGCCTTGCTCGATGTGCGACTTCCAAAACCTGTGCTTGCACGGTGATATGGAGGGGCTGATCGAAGCCCCGAAGGGAAAGGCTCAAGCCAAACTCGCCGTTGCTTAATGCACCTCAATCCGCCTCGCCCCTAATGGGCGGGGCTTTCCAGGCGCTCCAGATCTTTCTTGGGACGCGTGGAAAGCCCCGTTTCACCCGTGTTCTTTGCAGAGCACACCAACGGTAGCTGGCCGTACTCAACCAGCACTCAAGTCTCAGTAACTCAACCCACCCCAGCCGGGGCCAGTCCCGGCGTGGGCTGCCCTTGGCTTATCAAAAAACCACCGAGAGGAGGGTCGCCAAGATGGCAGCACTAGCGGAATCGGTGAGCGGGTCGAAGGGGCCGCCACCGGACCAGATGGAGCTGGATCTTCCGGTGCTCTTCCAGGGCTACCGGCCAGCGAAAAAGCGAGCGCGAATGAAGCGTTCACCGTACAGCAGTGCTGATATGGCTCCGGAGCAGTTGGACCTATCTGCGTTGCTGGATGAGCTGATCGAAGAGGAAATCCTCGCCGAGCAGTTGGAGCGTGAAATCAATGCCGCCCAAGGCGAGCCGGAACTCGAACCGTGGACCCTCGACGACATTCGTCGCCTCCACGCTTTTGTTCTGGACCGCTCGTTGGAGGTATTGGCTGATACCCGCACCGGTCACGCGACGGTTCTGGAGATTCTTCACTGGATTAGCCAGTCCACGCGTAGCGGTGAAAGCGGCATCGCGTTCGTCACTTGTTGCGAGCTTCATGGCTACGACGCCAATGAGCTTAGAGAGCAAGTGTTCGCCGAAGTCGAGCAGCTTCGCGGCATCACGATCACGTAGCGGCTCAAACTAAAACCACCGACCCCAACGGGGGGCACACTCCCCGTATAGGGCGGGGTGTGCCTCCCATTTCTCAGACGATTGGAGGCAATAGAAAATGACTCAGGCAAAACACGTGCAGTTCGATATCGGTGAAACCTTCGGCATCGAAGAGGCAAAGGGTGCTGTCATCAACGGCCACGAGGATACGGGCAGCCCGTTCGTTCCTAAGGCCATCAATGGATACATCCACCGGCGTGAGCTGCTATCCGACATCATTGCCTGGCTGAAGACCGGTGAGGGTGAAGGATTGCTGCTCGTCGGACCAACCGGCTGTGGCAAGACTTCGGGGCTCACGCAGGTTTTCGCCGGACTTAACTGGCCCACTCAGCGCCTGACGGCTCATCGTCGTTTGGAGATGGCGGATTTCACCGGGCACTACACCGTGATCGATGGCGACATGGTGTTCGTGGATGGGCCGCTGGTCAGTGCTATGCGCTACGGCCATGCCTTCCTGCTCGATGAGATGGATATGCTTGACCCCGGTGTCGGAGCGAGCCTGAACACCGTCGTCGAGGAGGGCATGGTCGTCATCCCCGAGAATGGCGGTGAAGTCGTCCGGGCAGCCCCGGGTTTCAAGTTCATCGCTACCGCCAACACGGCAGGCAACGGTGACCGAACTGGGCTCTACCAGGCGACGTTGCGTCAGAACGCGGCGTTTCTTGATCGCTTCTGGGTCGTCGAAGTCGATTACCCGACGGTCGAGCAGGAAGCCCCGATCCTCGCCAGTGCTGCTCCGTCCGTACCGGACTGGGTGCGCGGGAAGATGATCGAGGTTGCCGGCGAGCTGCGTGGGCTATTCATCGGCGAGCTGGATGGCCCGCAGATCGAACTGCCGATGTCCACGCGCTCATTGGCGCGCTGGGCACGATTGACTAGTACGTTCCAGGGCGTGCGGAAAAGCGGGAAGGACCCGGTTCTCCATGCGCTTGATCGGGCGTTCCTCAATCGGGCACAACCCGAAACCCGGGAAGCGGTGCATGGCATCGTGGCTCGAGTGATCGGTGATGACGTGAACTTCAAGTAAGGGGGTATCCATGCACGGGTACGAACTTGTCTATGAAGGCGCGGACTCACCGAACGGGAAGATCTGGCGGGTCATACCAATGGCAGACCGGTCGGGCCTTCGCATCGAGTACGGGGCGATGGGAGCGAAAAATCTTCGCTCCACGTTCGTTCCGGCGGCTCGGTGCGAGGACCGTAACTGTCTGACTGAAATGCGTCGTCGCGTCAGCAAGAAGCTTGGCGAAGGCTTTGTCGAGGTTCGCAATGACCTTGATCCGGCAGAACCATTATCGCAGACGAACGAAGCCGCCCCCGAGTCAGGCCCCGAGGTGCTTGCGCATGTCGCGTATCGCACCCTCGGCCAGTCCGACTTTCAAAGGCTGGCGGGTGAGTACCGCGATGAACTCGTCGAGATCGTAGAGGCGGCCGCTGTGGGCGCTACGCCCGCGACCGTCACTCAGCTCGAACCGGGGATGTGGACCGTTCGCGGTCCGCTCGCCGGGCAGCCAGGGACCATTGAGGAAACGGTGAAAATGAAGCTGGGGCAAGAGATCGAATCCAACCAGCGAGTGCTGGGCCTGATGATCTCTGCGCTGGCGACACGCTTCCCTGACCTGGTGAACCTGAGCGACGACGACGGTAATTCGATGCGCCCGCGTGAGCTGGCCGAACGCATCACCACGGACGCGGATGTGTTGGAACGCTACGGCATTACCCGGTCCATAAAACTGGGCCATTCTCCGCTAGGAGATTGGTTCTTCTGAAAAAGGAGTAAAAGGCTTGGTCCCGGGATATCCCGGGGCCTTTCCCAGCCGTCCTCGACGAGGGCGTCCCGGAAAGGCTCTACCACGTCTTCGTGGCACGGCACCGCCGACCGTGGCCCCCAGCAAGCGGCACTCAATCACCTGATGCGCGGCAGCGCGTATCTGGTCCCGATCGCGGGGAACGTTATTCCCCGGTGGGGAGGACCGTTCCTCGCATTCCATCAATGAATAGGAGGAACGGTCCATGACCGAGCAAAGTAACGTGACTACCCAGACACTCGACTCTCTGGTCTGCGTCGTTCTGGATATTCACCTTTGGACGGGGCGGCGCAAGCTCACCCCGAAAGATCTTCAGAAAGTCGCGCCGGAGAACCTGCCACCGCAGGATCTTGCGTCGCTCGGCTCAAAGAAAATCTGCGATCCGGACGAACTCAACGAGTTCGCAAAGCTCAAGCGTCGCGCCGAACGGCTGCTTCTGGAAGCCGGCTACCGTTTCCTTGGTGGCTACGGGATTCCTGAGGAGAAGCTCGCTGAGGTGCGACGAGAGCTGAAGGGCTTGCAGGACGAGTTCGGTACTTACAAGAAGGGCTTTCTGGCTCGCTACGACCAAACGGTCGAGCAGTGGATCGCTCGTCACAAAGAGTGGGAGAGCATTATCCGGAAAGCGGCAACGCCGGTGGATGAGGTGGATGCCCGCCTGCGATTTTCTTTCCGCGTCTTTCGTGTCGCTCCGGCGGCCGTTCCCCTTGACGGGGAGAATGAGGCCGAGGAATCGCTGCTGGAAGGCTCATACCGGGGCATTCTCCGAGAGGTCGCTCGCGCTGCGGGTGAAACCTGGGAGAGATCCTACAAGGGAAACTCGGTCGTGACTCAGCGGGCATTGAGTCCGATTCGCAAGATGCGGGATAAGTTGAACGGGTTGAGCTTCATCGACGCGCGCATCTATCCCGTTGTCGAGCAAATCGACGAGACGCTCTCCGAGTGTCCCAAGGCGGGCAAGATCGAGGGAGCGCCGCTTCGCGGACTCAGCGCACTGGTGCTATTGCTCTCGGATACCGAGCGCATGGTCGCCCATGGCGAGGCAGCGATCGGCAACGTCAACGCCAGCGCTCCAGCAGAGATGCTCGCCGGCGTTGATGAGCCCGCCGGTGAGCCGGAGGTGTCGGAGTCCGACGCGGCGCCCATGGAGGACGCTGCTGAAGTCACCGCCATCGATGAAGTTGAATCGCAAGAAGACGAACCGGAGCCGGTAGTCCGTCACGAGGAGCACGCGGTCTCTAACTCTGGGTTGTTCTTCTAACACGATAATGATCTATCCCCACCGACCTGGGGCTGTGCAATCCCAACGCACACCCCGGTCGGGGGGTGTGCCATTTCGTGAGGTGACGAGAATGGCGAAGAACAACCTGAAGACCTTCATCGGTGCGCTGCCCATCATTGCCAAGGCCATCGGTCGGCGCTACGGCGTCAACGTGACCATTGGCGGTAACGGCGCCTACACCGATGGGAAAACCATCAACCTGCCCGCTCTGGCGGCGGATGACCCGGAGGTCGAGGTTCTGGTCAATGGCTATCTCGATCACGAGGCAGCCCATTGTCGGTTCACCGACTTCGATGCCCAGCGATCCAAGGATGCCTTCACGAATTGGGTGGAAAACGCCCTGGAGGACATTCGTATCGAGGATCTGATGGGGCGGCTCTACCCGGGCTGTCGGAAACACCTGGCAGCATTGCAGGAGAAGCTGATCCACGACGGCGACGAGGCCCCACTGGGGTCTGATGCCCCGGAGAATGCGGTGCTGTCGGCGTACATGCTGCGCCGCCTGCGCTTCGAGGTGCTGGGCCAGGCGTCGACGGAAGCACTGGCGCTACAGGCGAGCGAACGTTTCGAGGAGATCTTCCCCAAGGGCCTCGCGACCAAACTCACCACCATGATGGCGAAGGTAACCGAGACCCGTTCAACCCAGGAGGTGATCGACCTGGCGGCGCGCATCGTCGCGTTGCTCAAGGACGAAAGCGAGGAGCCTGAAGAACCCGAAGATTCGCAGGAGTCCAAGGGTTCCGGCGGCCAGGATGACAACCAAGGTGGTGGTAGCCCACAGGCGGGTGATGGCAGCCAGGACGGTAGCGGCGGAAACGACTCGGGGCAAGGTTCCGAGGCGGATCGTCGCAAGGCACTGGCAAATGCTCTCCAAGGTGACGCGAAGGATCTGGCGAAGGATCAAGGCCAGAAAGTCGCTGACAAGCTGGGGCGTCATGCTGATCCCAAGGCCGCGACCATCGCTGAGGCTGACGATGCTTCTGGCGGCGGCGGTGCCGGCCACGGTTCGGGAAGCCTCGGCTTTGGCGCGACGATCGACGAGTCGATGGTTCGTCAGGCCAGCGCACGGTTGCGCTCACGGCTTGCCGGGCTGATCCAAACGGAGACCCTGGCACAAACCTCGCGTGGTCGCTCAGGACGGCGGATCGACCGTCGGATGCTGCCGCGTCTCAACCACGGGGACCCGCGGATGTTCCGCGTGGAACTCGAGGGAGAGGAGGTCGATACGGCGGTGACCGTGCTGCTCGATCGTTCAGGCTCAATGAACGGCCGGGAACTGAAGATCGCACGGGAAGCCTCGCTTGCGGTGACTTATGCGCTCGATGAGATCCAAGGGGTCAACCCGAGCGCCTTTGCTTTCCCCGGTGCCGGTGGAAGCAAGCACCAGGTGAAGACCTTGCATCGTCGAGGTCAGCGCGTCCAGGCCGATCAGTTCGGTATCACCGCCGCCGGCGGAACGCCGCTGACGGAGGCAGCCTGGTTCGCCGGTTGGGATCTGCTGTGTGCCAATGAGCCACGAAAGATCCTGATCGTCGTCACCGATGGCGGGCCGGACGACCCGAGGGGCGCACAGGATGTGATGTCGAGACTGCGGAGCGATGGTATCGAGACCCTGGGTATCGGTATCGCGAATAAGATTGCCCCGGCACTCATCCCCGAGAGCCGAACCATCCGCGGTGTGGAGGAGCTGTCCTCTGCGCTGTTCGAGATGCTGGAGCGAAAGCTGGTCAGTCACCTGGCCGCTTGAGCATTCAACCCATCCCCCTGTCGGCCGCCTCTGGGCGGTTGGCAGGGGCCTTTCCAGGCCGTCTTCGTCCAGCGGGCGAGGGCAGCACGGAAAGGCGCTTCATCCGAGTGTTCTACCTGAACGCTCCCCACGGTAGCTGGCCGAATCCAGCCCTCAACTGGCCTCAGGCCAACCCAAACCCTTGCATCAGGGAGATACCAACGTCGCCCCGATGCTATGGGGGTGCGTACGCCTGGAGGATACAAATGTTCGATTTCATCGAATCTGTCGGGCTAACGCTCGATACGGAGCTGGTATCGGGAGGCGCGTTCTACACGACGCTACTCGATGGCGATTCCTTCGAGCTGGCTGCTCGCCTGCCGAAAGGGTTCGTCGAGAGAGCGGATTGGGCGGACGGCAATGCTCGCCGTGTGTGGGTGGACGCTGATTGTTACGCGATTTGCACCTACTGCGAGCACGATCTCTTCCTGGAGATCCACGGCTCGTACTCGGCATTCATGTCTTCAATGAGTAAAGCTGACGACTTCTACCTCACTCATTGACCTCAATAACCAGAACCCATCGCATTGGGTTCGACCGCAAGAGCGCTGCCCGAAGAGGTAATAGCACCCCTTGGAGGGAATATTACGTGGCTTGCCAGCGGCTGTGCGGGCTCACACTCAAGTCCTAATAACCTTCGCGCTCAAAGCCGGTGTCCGTATAGCGGGCGCACTGCGCGACCAGCCTCCGGGCTGGCGGCTTTACCGCAATCGCCGCGTCCTACCCGGACAACGGCCCATCAAACCAGCCCATGGGGTGCTCGTTCGCCCCAAGGGCGGCGTGCGCCTCGGCGGCTACCACCGGAGGTGCAAATCATGGAACTACTGAACTGGTACTTCGAGCGCTGCCTGGAGTCCTGGGGCTATGGCGAGTGCCGTCTCGGCTACCGCCTGAGCTACTGCCAGGGTGACGGCGTGGCCTGGTACGGGAAGTTGGCTGAGGCTGATTTGCTCCGGATGCTGCCGCGTCTGGGGCTCAGCGCCTCGGAGACTGCCGCCATCCAGCGTGTGGTCGACGACATCAACGTCACGATCTCAGACATCAACCATCACTACCACCACTGGAACTCTATGGAGGTGGACGTGGAGGTGCTCAATGAGGATGAGATGTCGGGCGCGGAGACCGAGGCGGTCGATGCGCTGCTCAAGGCACTGAAGGAGGATGTGGTCGCAAGATCCAGAGAGCTGGAGTCGGAAGGCTACAGCCTCATCGAAGCCTCTCCGTATGAGCCCGAGATCCTTCGTCTCTACGAGCGAGAGAATCTCGTTGTCGAGATCCGCAAGCAACCGGTCGAGGATGCTGGTGATCCGATCCTGGGTTACATGGAGCCGTCAGATGTCTTTCTGCTGGCTCGGCGGATGATTCGGGGCGAAATCGAGCGCTATGAGCTTGAGGTGCGCGCCACCTGGTGGGGCAAGGAAGAGTCGATCTCGATCGGCCCGACTGACGACGCTCCAAATGGTCGCCACTGGGTACAACTCGCACGGGAAGCTCTAAGCGATATCGCGTCAGAACTGCGACCGCAAGTACCGCACGCGGCGAGACCTGCCGCTTTGCAAGCGAGTGCAGCATAAGCCTGACCGAAACCCTCGCTCACCATGCCGGTATTCCGCGCCTGCCGCCGGGGCCACCCGACTACGGTAGATGCATGGTTTGCCGGATATACACCAACCCTGGCTGGGGCGTGCACTCGCCCCTCTGGGGGCAGGTTGCGCCCGGCCTCCACGTATCTCTGGAGGAACTGAATGGACGAACAACCCTCGGACAAGATCCTGCGGCTAGCCGCTGGACGCTGGGAGGCAATCTATAGCCATCTGGCATCGGTGGAGCTGGGCGCAGCGATGGAAAAGGCACCACGTCATGTGGCCTGTCCGATCCATGGCAGCAGCGGGTCCAACGATGGTTTCCGGATGTTCAGGGACTGGCGCGAAAACGGCGGAGGTGTGTGTAACACCTGCGGTGCGTTTCACGATGGTATCGGCCTTATGGCCTGGCTGAAGGGAATGACCTACAAGGACACTCTCAAACTTCTCCTCGAGGAGCTTGAGGGAGAGGGTGGAGGCGCTATCCCACCGCCCGCGCCACGGCGCGAGGCCGACATCGAGCGTGAAAGAAAGGCAAGGGCAGAGGAGGATCGACAATCGGCCAACCGGATTCGCTCCGTCTGGCAGAGTTCGCTCCCCCTCGACCATCCACGTGCCGAGCCGGCGAGGCTGTATTTCGCCCGGCGCGGTCTCAAACCCTATCTAGACCCTCGTGTGCTTCGTTTTCATCCTGGGCTTCATTACCTTGACGGCGACAAGATGCTGGGGACCTTCCCAGCCCTCGTTTTCAGGGTAAGCGATGGCCAGGGCCGGTCGGTCACGCTGCATCGCATCTATCTCGATTGCGAAGGCAACAAGGCGCCGGTGCCAAAGGTGAAGAAGCTGATGGGCTACCCACGAGGAGCGCGCACCCTTACAGGTGGTGCCATCCGGCTTGCGCCGGCTGGTCGCCTGCTGGGGATCGCTGAAGGACCCGAAACGGCTTTGGCCATCATGGAAGCGACCGGCATGCCTGTCTGGTCGGCGATATCTACTTCACTGATGCGTCAGGTTCAGTTGCCTGATCACGTGGAGAAGGTCGTCGTTTGGCTGGATAAAGATGCTAACGAAGCCGGACGAATTGCGGGCCAGACGCTGTGTGAGCGTATGTGGGCCGAAGGACGGTACACGGGCGCGGTGCTGCCAGGCTTGCCCCTTGCACATGGGCAGTCCTCGGTGGATTGGCTGGATGTGTGGAATCGACTCGGTTACGCGGGCTATCCGCAGTGCTACGTCGATCCCGCCTCGGATTATCGAAGGAGGGCAATGTGATGAACGACATTGCATATAAGTGCTATGGCGTGATTGATCTCTCCAAGCTCGATACGACGCCAGGGGGGTACGGCCCCTTGGCGCCGCCGGCCGGTTGGACGGGAGATAAGCAAGCGTACCTGCACCTTATGCGGTGTCGGTATAAAGACATGGGTGCGCGACAGCACTTACTGTTTGCAGCTCGCCTTTACGCAGGATCACCAGATATCGTTTCTGTGACCGGTCCATTTAGTGATGCGGCACTGACCGTGCTGAACGGTTTACGCCCGCTACGATTCGAGGGGATGTCGAGCAAACCCGCCAAGGGTTAGCCCGATAATCGCTCAACGCATGACACCCCGTTAGCTTCAGGCTGGCGGGGTTTTTTTGTGCGTGAAGCATACTGCTTCACGCCGTGGTGCACGAAACCATCGCTACGCAGGTGGGTATTTCGAGATTTATTAAGGCTTTCGCACTTTAGCATGATCGCTACTGGCCGAATAAGGCGGTTCGCGTAAGGCGCGTGTCGCTTTTACTTAGGTCTTGTTGCTTAGTCAATCAGAAGGTTGGTTTGGGCTTGCTGCTTTTCACTTTCGCGATAACGTCAAGCGGCGCGCTACGAGCACATGAGGGGTCACATGCTAGAGACACCAAATCTAACACCAAATTCAGCTTCGGCAGGCAGTACGGCCGTTATATTCGAGATTCGCGAGATCGCCGAAACCGCCGCTGCTATAGCAGTGCTGGACATTGCTCGACTCGACCCGGATCGGATACCTCACGGCGTCATGCCGCAGAATGCGGCAATACAAAGCACCCATCTTGATCACGTCGAGCGCGGTAGGTTGGCGGCAGCGTCGAAGGGTGTAATGCGAAAGGGCAACGCCCGTTCTGCTGCCTGGTGGCGCAGGGCTATCAACCGGGTGCGCCGTAGACCGCTGCCCAAGGAGGGGGAGCATGGCGAAGATGTTGCCGACAAAAACATAGAGGTCGCATCTATAGCCCTCACGTCTCTGTTCGTGGAAATATCAGTCCGAGCCATGGCCGTTAGGCGTGCACCTGACCGTCCCCCTGCCGTTCCTATCCATTGGGAGGTGGATCAGTTGCTGGCGGGGCTAACCCGCCTTGAGCGTATCATGCTCGCTCACATATTAAGTCGAGAGTGTGTCGTACTGCCGACTGACCGTGACCATGCGTGGTGGTTGTCGCGTATTGAGGAAGCAAAGCAAGTTGCCATCGGGCCTAAGGATTCTGGAGAAACAGAGCGTTTAGTGAGGACACTAAGTGTACGGTGCATGGAATGAGGAACATGGTTATGTCGAAAGACGCGAATGGCGGGAGCCATAAATCACTTCTGAGCATACGCGAGCATGAGCTTGCTCGAGACCTGATACGGCAGGGGCTGCGAATCGCCGCTATTCAAAGCTTATTGCAGCACGTTTATCGAACAGAACTATCCAGAATATGGCGTGAAGTGTTTCCGGGGGAGAGCCCGCCGGCAGGGCGTTTACCGAGCGGCAGTGCCAGTGTAATCAAGACGCCGCTAGACAGCGCCCTGGCTGCCTTCATGTTAAACGAATACTTGGCGATCGCCGTTGAGCCTGATCTGCGAGTGGATATTGAAGCACTGAGTGCAGCATGGGAATCATGTCAGGACTTTCTTGGTGGGCGTAACGACTATGCCAATCGAGAGATACGTCTGGAATTCTACAACATTAATTCACTCTGGTTGTTGGCTCGAGATTATCTTGCACAGAAGGTTCAATCTGAGCGGTGTCAGAACTGCGGGAGCAGGCGTGTTCGCTGCATCGATTGGGATATCCGTAGCAAGCTACAACGATGCCCTCACTGCACTCTGCGTGAAATGGGTGGCTAAAGGGGAGTGATTTCGGCGCTTGTCGCATGTTGGCTCTATATAGCATGCAGGCATGACCACACGAACACTCAAAAGCGTCCTGGTCGCGGGCGGATTGGCCGCATTGCTTTCGCTCTCAAGCGACCCGACGCTCGCCGCCACCTCGTCATTTTTCGGCTCTGAGCCGCCTGATGGCTGGTTCTGGTACAGCGTCACACCAGATCCAGAACCACAGTCCGAGCCTAAACCCGAAGCAAAGCCTAAGTCTAAGCCTATGCCGGCCCGACCCCCGGCGTTGAAGAAGGCCGTAGCACCTGACCCCAAGGAGCCGACAGCCTACTCAGCAGTATGGATTCGCGAAAACCTCCCAAAGTATCTCAATCGTGCCATCGATAATCCGACTCGTAAAAATGTGTTGGCGTATATGTACCTGCAGCGCCTCACGATTGATAAGTCGCAGCGCTTCGCTGACGCCGTGGAAGTTGCGGTGAAGACCACGCCCGCACTGGATGAGAATAACCGTCGGCCAATTAGTTCGATGGGCGCTCGGCTGGCCAATAGAGGCGCCGATCGGGCTACGAAGCGAGCGATGACTGAACTCAGCCAACAGCTCGGCGTCTGGTTCTTCTATTCGAGTGGATGCGACTACTGCGCCTCGCAGTCGTCCGTTCTGAAGGGGGTTGAGGAAATCTACGGGATTCCGGTAACAGCGATCTCCATGGACGGTGGGGCGCCTCCTCCCGGATTTGCCAGTGCGCGATCCGATGAGGGGCAGGCCAATCGTCTGGATATCGACGGCCCGATGGGGTTGGTGTTGGTCAACCCTAAAAGCCGAAAAGTAGTTCCGCTCTCCCACGGACTTTTGGCCAGGGACCAATTGGTCTCGAGAATATTGCTCGCCGCAAACAAAGCAGGATGGATCGATGAGGATGCGTACAACCGTACGCGACCGATGCGTGCCGACCAGCTCCTTTCCGCCGGGTTCGCGGGCTCTGCTGAGAAGGGCGCACCCACCACAGATAATCTGCCGGTTAGTCCTGACGATGTATTGGAACGTCTGGTCGGACAATTGGAAGGAGGGGGTACGCAGCGATGAATCGCATCCTTTCTCGAGTGGCGGCCGGGGTGGCACTGACTCTTGGGCTAACGTCCTTCACATCCGTCGCAAACGCCCAGCCGACTCTGGACAGCCAGCTCCGAAGCCTCTCCGGCCAGGTGGGTATCTGGTATTTCTACATGTCCACTTGTCCCTACTGCCAGAAGCAAGAGCCGGCGCTAGCCATGTTCGACGAGCGTTACGGTATCGAAGTGACGCCTGTCTCGCTCGATGGCGGACCCCCGCCGGGGCGGGAATTCGAGGAATACGTTCCGAATAGGGGGCAGGCGGCTCGGCTGGGGGTAGAAGTTACCCCGACTCTCTATCTTGTGCATCCGGCGACTCAACAGACGACCCTGCTCGCCATTGGCCTGAGTCAGCCTCGGGAGCTGGCAGTACGCATTATAAAGGCCGCCAAGGCTGCTGGCTGGCTTGAACGCCCGAAGCCGGAGTCCACCAACACCGATCGCGCAATCCCCGGAGCCATCGCCGGGCGGGATCGTGGCCAAGGAGATTCATCATGGTAAACAAGCTTCGTTCGGCATTGCTGCCGTGCGCATTGGCCGCCGGGCTATCCTTGGGGTTGGCGCCAACACAGTCACATGCGGGACTTCAGGATCAGATGGACGAGATGTTCAATTCGATGTCGAACGTCACTGATCCGACCGCAGTCATGGGGCAGCGCCGGGGTGTCCTTGCCGGTGGACGCTACTCTATGCGTACGAGCGCGATGGATGTACAGGTGCTGAGCATCCTTCCTCCAAGCGTCAACTCCGGGTGTAACGGCATCGATATGTTTGGCGGTTCTTTCTCGTTCATCAGTGCAGACCAGTTCATCCAACTATTACGAACAATCGCCTCCAATGCGAGTGGCTACGCATTCAAGATGGCGCTCCAAGCGATGTGCCCATCTTGCGACGCAGTGATGAGCAAGCTCCAGGGGCTGATTCAGAAGATGAACAGTCTCTCGGTGAACTCATGTCAGGCCGCAAAGGAGCTGGTGGCTGGCGCCGCGGCGATGACACCGGATGGGATACGTACCGCAGCGAATAACGCCGCCGCTCCCATCGCGACGAGCATCGGTGCGGCCGTCGACTCCGTGTCCTCAATGTTTCCTTCCGTCGGTGGCGGTGGCACCTCGCTGTACAAGGTATCGCAGACTAATGCCGGTCGCGAGCAACTGGAAAACGAAGAAGTGCTAGGCAACGTGGTGTGGTCCTCGCTTCGTGACTCGAATGCCGCGGCCTGGTGGTCATCAGGGGATGAATCCCTCATGGAAGCGGTCATGTCAGTGACAGGTTCGGTGATCGTGCGCCCGCCCGAGGAGCAAGGAGGGGACCCTGCTATCACTGTGCTACCGCCGATCCTCGATATCAGAGATTTCATGAACGGCAGGGATAGCGACGCAGACGTTCGTCTCTATGAGTGCGGGAGCGATCAGTGCTACAACCCTGATGATGCTCCGGGGACGCATACCGATCCCGGTATCCAGACGGTCTCTATCGAGAGCTTCACGGCCCAAGTCTCTGAGATGGTTCTGAGCTTGGTGTCCAAGTTCGCCTCTCCCTCGGCAACGCTGACCAGCCAAGAGAAAGCCTTTATGTCATCCGCGCCGGGCGCTGTAGGCGGGATGATCCGGAACCTTTCACGTATGTCACCCGGGTTGGCACAGCTCTATGCCAACCAGGCCGGTCCAACTATCGCTCAGATCATGGCCTCGGATCTCGTTCTCGACATGGTGGACACGGCGCGCACGGCCATGGCCTCGTCAACCTCGCCATCCGCATCACAGATGCGCGATCAGCTCAATGACGTAGCCAGCGCCATGCGAGATCAGGCGCGGAATATCCAGGGGAACCTAGCCTCGCTGCAAGGGATGGTTGAGACATACAACGGCCTTCGCCAAGCGACGATCAAGCGGCGCCTGGGAATCAATGAACTCTCTCGAGGGGTCGGCCTGAAGGTGCGGTGATGCGCGCGCCTTGGGCTCCTCCTGACAATGGCGGAGAGCTGCTGTGACTTATGACATCTACTCTACCGGCGATGGTGCATTCCTAGCCGAGATACTCAACGCCGTGTCCATGCTGATGGGCAGTGACAGCACCACGCTGATAGCGATGATTGGTGTGTTGCTGGGTTTCCTGTTCGTGGTCCTGAATTCTGTCGCTGAGGGCGGCCGGCGGCTATCAATGGGGGGCACGGTCATGGCTATCGCCATGTACCTGGTACTGTTCACCCCTCGGGTGGACGTTCTCGTCCATGACCCATATTCGTGGACTGCTAGGCCGGTAGACAATGTGCCGCTGGGTGTTGCCGCGGCGGGCATGACGCTGAGTAGCATGGGGCTCGTCATCACCGAAGAATTCGAGACGGCCTATTCGCTCCCCGGAATGCTCGATACTGGCTATGGTACACCTCTGGAAATGCTTCTCTCGGTGCGAGGTTCAGGGCTGGGGACAGCCAACAGTGTGGCTGGGCATGATAACTTTCTACAGACGTTGACAAATTACATCAATGACTGCACCGAGACAGGAATCATGCTCGGTTGGAATGACCCCGCGGCTATCGTCACAGCGCCGGATCTATGGCAGGCGGTGAAGATGACGGATACCGATTACACCACCAAGACATATCTGCCAAGCGATCCTTCAGGTGGCGCTCAGCGTACATGCGCGAATGCCTATTCGGCGATTACCGCGCAATGGGGGCAGCGGCTCAACGCCTGGAACAACTACCTCTCCGATAGCTATGACGTGGCTGATGCCCGCACAGTGATCCAAGGCGGGCTCGATAACTTGGTAGGTATGGGTAACCATGCGAACCAGTACATGAAGAACGCACTGGTGGCCAACGTCATTCGTCGAGTGGCCAGCGGTAATTACTCGGAGAGCAGCTTCGCGTCCACAGTCATCACCACACAAGCTACCGAGCAGTCACGGGTACAGTTTGCCGCTGAGGCATCGTTGTTCGCGCGTTTCGCCCGACCGCTGATGACGTTTGTGGAGGGGTTTGTTTATTCCATCGTGCCGTTCATGGTGTTTGCGATCGGATTCGGTATGGCCGGGTTCAAGCTGGTCGGGCGGTATGTGCTCATTCTTATGTGGGTTCAGCTTTGGATGCCGATCATGTCGGTCACAAACCTGTTCATCAGCATGGCCTTCGTCCGTGAGATGGATTCCCTGAACAACATGGTTACCTCCACGGGCGATCCGTTGAGCCCGCTGTCATTGCTTGGAATGCAGACGATGCAGGCCGAGGCTGCTGACTGGATCGCGGTTGGGGGCAATCTTATAGCCGCAGCGCCGGCGCTTGCCCTGACGGTGCTCTACGGCGGTGCGTACACGATGGTGAATCTCTCCAGCCGTATGTCCCCGGGGGATGCGGTCGACGAGAAGCAGTCATCACCGGATCTTTTCTCTAATCCGGGTGTGTTGTCCATGAGTGCGCAGAATACCCACGATCCGACGATGGGGACACGCACGTCTGGTACCGAGGGTTGGACACCCAGCTTGTCCATGGGGGAAGTGGCCAATAGGCAGCTCACATCAACGGAGCAGGAGATGCAGGCGGCCCAAGCTGCCTATGCGACGAGTGTCCAACAAGGCATCAGTTCCATGGAGAAGGGCGGCGTCAGTTCAACCGATCTTCAACAGTTGGGTCGCAACGTCACCGGGAGCGATGCAAATTCCTATACCCGGTTGGTTGAGAACGCTCAAGAGTACGCCCAGGCGAATGGGTTCAGTAACGAGCAAACTGAAAGGCTCACCGGCGCGATCACTATGGGAGCTAGCGGTTCAGTCGGTGCCTCATTCTTTGGCAACGGGGCCACAGCGAGTATTAGCGGAGAGTCCTCAGCGGCAGACACCCTTGGAGAATCCGTAGAGATGTCCGATCAGCTTAGGGAAATGCTCAAAGAGTCCACATCCGAACAGGTGCAAAGCTCTTTCACAGAGACCGTCTCGCGCTCCGCAATGAATACTGAACAAGAAGGATGGGAGAGGGTTGCTCAGGAGCAAAACCAAGCGAATTTCGATGAAAGCCGTCAGCGCATGGAGAGTGCAAGCCAAGCCTACTCTGAAGCCCAGCAATTCCAGGCAAGTGTTGGTGCAAATCAGGAGGTCGATTTCCTCACCATGTCCAAGGACATTGCCGCCAACGAGGAAGCTTTCCAGAATCTCACGGCCCGTATGTCTACCCATGATGAAATGGGAGCGGACTGGCAGAACCAGACTGAGAAATTATCCCAAAGTGGAAGCCTTGGAGATCCAAATATCGAGGCCAATGAGCGTCAATACATGGCCATGGGTGCATTAATGACTCTCGGCGCGAACCTCGATAATGCCGATGCACGCGGCATGCTCATGGACATGGCCTACGCCACAGGTAAAGTATCAGAAGGAGCGGGGCCGGCGCACGTAGACTACGACGCATATCAAGGTGCCTCCGGCAATGTATGGAACGACACCGCCAATGTGAAGTCCGAGGTCAGCGCTGCGACAGGGGAAGCGGAAAGCAATTTGGAAGATGTACCGGAACGTATCGATCAGGTTAGCCAAAGCACCCAAGGAGGAGTTGGTGAGTTCGACATGGACGCAAAAGACATTCGGGAAGAGCACAGCAACCGAGTACAAGGAATTGATCATTTAACGGGCCAAGCGGGCGAAGCCGCGGTTGATGATGCGTACGCACGTCTTAAAGACGCACCCGATGTGTCGTCTTCGGCATACTGGGACGCGTATAAGTCCGCTTGGGGGCGCGCTTTAGGAGCGGACGCAGATCTCGAGGATCCATCACAGAGCGCGTCAGGACCATCCGCGCTGCAAGCCAAGATAATAGAGGCATCTGATTCAAGCGATGATAATCAGGATCAGATCAAAGAGGAGCGCGAGAAGGTTGCAAGCGAAATTCGGGCAGATGCACGCCAAAATGCTCTCGCTGGTGGATTGACACCGGCTCAAGCTGGCATGTTCGCCGAGGCTGCTGCCACAGCACATCTGTCGCCTAATAGCGAAGGAATGATTGGTAGCGACCTTTCAATGACAGGGATGATGGATAGGTTCCTCGCCGGTGAGGACGAAGCCGCAACGAAGGATGAGATGCTCCAGAGTAGCGGCTACCGTGAGGAACTACGCAACCATCACTATAATGCGATCAAGGCGGAATACATGGAGAAGTTCAACGGCAATGAAGAGAAAGCTACGGAGTACGCCAACTTAACTTTCGACCGCATTGCCGAAGCCGGCACTGCGGGTGTAGAAAACGGTATGAACTACCTGGGTCGTCTAAGCACCCTAAATGCGGCGATAGGTGAGACACCTGATAGAAATTGATTCACCTTGCAAGCCACTTTGCCGCAACTGAAAATGGCGACCCGATGGTCGCCGTTTTTCTATGTGGTACGCCAGGAATTGAAGGGCCCTATCGTCACACCCCTTGCTAGAATTGATTGCCTTTGCTGGTAAGTCCACTGTCATTGATGTAGATATCACCATCAGGTGCTACTGATCCAACTGGCTTTATTATTCCTTCTGGGCTCCCTCGCCTTTTTGCCTCATCAACATCAATGTCGCCATCGTTCCGGCGGGCAAGCCATGCCCCGAAGCCATACGGCGCGCGCTTCTTGAACCGACCGACGACGAACATCAGGACCAGCGGAATAAGCACCAATCCACCTAGCGGCACGACCGTGAACAGGAAAACGAAGAAATACTGCCGGAAGATCGGCCGGTACGGCATGATCAGCGATATGAGGGCGATCAGGCCACCTATCAGGCCGAAGGCTACGATGCCGAAGTGCATATCCATGGCTTTATCCCCTTGGCTTGTTCAACTGGTTCCTATGCTAGCAGAATCGTCGAAAGCAGCACGGCGGCTGGCGGGCGCGAAAAACCTGCCTCACTCACCAGCCATTAACCCCTCGTGCCCCTGGCCGGGAGTGGTAAACTCATAGTCTCAATCGAGCATTCCGTGCTCGCGTGGCTTGGTCTCCCACGTCACCAAAGGGATTTGCCGTTGGCTCGACTTTGCTCGCGTCTTCGGCCTGTCGGCTTCGTCCGATAGACACCTATCCTGGTTGCGCGCCTCCCTGGTGCCTTCCAGTTACCTTCCAACCCTGCCATGGGGAACGCTCCCCATGCCTGGGGTGCGTCTCCTCGTTTCCAAGCAAGCAAGGAGAACGTTATGGACCTCGCATACTGGGTATTACCCCTTGGTATTGTCTTCGCGGCATGCAAGATCCTGTTCGATTGCGGTCGCATGTTCCAAAAAGTGACAGTGAACCTGCGCAAGATGAGCAACGCGAAGGTGGAGAAACCCGAGTCTGCCAAGCCAGCGGCTCAGGCGCCTCAAACCCAAACCAAGACAGAAGTGCCGAGCGATGCGGCGACGCAGGCGCTCAATGACGATCCGCATGTGGTGATCCCGTTTCGTGGCCCTGTCCCGAAAGGTGACATCATGGCTACGGCCCAAATGGCCGCCAACGACACTGCCTCAGTGCCTGAGGAGGCGTCCGATGCCGATGTGGCTTCCGCGCCCGTGTCTTCGCAGGCGGAGATCGACCGCAAGTGGGCATTCTACGATACGCCACCGGTACTGCGTCGTAACCCTGACTGGAAGCCGCACTTTGTGGAGCCAGTTGAGCCTGCGGAGCCGGTACAGCCGGAGCCGGTGGATGTAGCTGAAGCGCTTGATCCTGCCGTTTCCAGCGGTCTCTGGGATGACTACGCCTCGATGATGCGCACTGACGACGGTGGACTAGTGCCCATCATCGATCCTGCCATGCAGAAAGAAAACCTGTCGCTCATGCGGCACTGAGCGTAACCGGGCACTCCCTACAGGGCAGTGCTCGGTCGCTTCCCACGTTAAACCCCAAGGGGGATGCCATCCTCCTTGGGCGGTATCCCTCGCATGACCTGGAGGGAGACCTATGCACCAGATAACCGACTACCTCACCGCTGACGATCGCCACTTCCTGCGCATGCTTAGACAACAGGCGCAAGACAGCTTGGCGACGTTTTTTGATGAGATGTTTGGCACGTGCACCCGGGAAACCGTTGGCCTGTCGATCGTCATTGAAGGACATGAATATGCCGACATGTACGACCATGCCCCAGGTTTCGCGTACTACACGCGTGACGCCCGCACAGGAGCGCCGGCACCGGCCTATTCAAACCTTGATGCCGTGAAGGAACAGGCTGAAGGCTGGTTCGATGAGCTGTCCAGGGATGCGTTTGTTGCCCAGGACAAAGCTCAGTCACTCGACGGTCTATTCCACCCTTCACGGGCCAAGCTCGTGAACCAGGAGGGGCGGGCTATCGCCCTGTATAACGGCCGCTGCTGGTTCGATCAGCGCCTGGAGCCTGGCGACTGGGACGCGACTAGAAGCGAAATTGCGAATCTGCTTCGTGAGGCCTCTTTCGAGGCTGGATGGGACAACTTCAGCACAGCGCGAAGGCTGCGCGAAAAAGCCCATCTACTCGCTGTACAACTGGAAGTTTCAGAAGACTTCTATGCACGCGAGAAAGATTGCGTTCCGTTCTGATCAGTCGCCCCCCGGGGTATCCCTGACAGCGGCACGTAACTACTGAGCACACACACCCGATCAGGGCAGACACAAGCTGCCCTTCGGGGTGGTTTCGTCTGCCTTGTCCGGGGCCGTTCCCGGACCGCCAATCCAGGAGCGTTCATTCAACCCTGGCGTGGCGGCCAGAAGGAGCGATAACGATGATGCGATTCAACAAGCGCGTACGTGAGTCCATCGCGATCGAGCTAAAGCGTGTGGCCTGGTCTGGTAGTGCCGTATTCGGCGTGCTGGGCTGGACCGCCAGCAGTGGCTGGGTCGCAGCAGGAATGGTGATGTGGTGGGTGCTTGTCCAAAGCGCTGCACACCTGGTCCTTGCAGTTGAGGATACCGACACAGGCTGATGTACGGACCAATTTGTCCGAGCAGTGAGCAACCTTTATACTTGACAGGAAAGATGACCGCATGGAGGTCTCTACTATGTCTCTTGAAGCTGGAACTCTGATCGGGATGGCCATCGGTATGGTGGGCGTAATCGGTCTCGCCGGGTTTTCAATTTGGTCAAAGCACCAGGAAGACAAAGAGAAGCATCAGCGCGGCGGTTAACGCCAAGCGCTAAACAAAGATCGAGGGGCCGGCATATTGCCGGCCCTTCTCGTTTACGTCAGGTGCCTGCCTGGCATCGTATCCAACCCAGACGGGGCCATGTTCCCGTCCGGGGCATGGTCTCTTCCACTGAAGGGAGTGCATCATGCAGACACAACATGCCAGCAAGGTGTACCCGGATCTGGCGCATTACAGTGCCCTGTGCGAGCTGGGGCGAGAGCTGGAGCCGGAGTATGTCGAGTTGCTGGAGGAGAGTCTCGCGTCCGCGAGGGCTCAGAACCGGGCCTGGCATCTGCTGCTTGATACCTGTCAGGGCGATCCGGTCGGCCTGGAGCTGAAATCCCGCCACGAGCAATATGCCTTGATCCTGCCGGACGCCAGTGAGTCTGGCCGGTTCCGGGCGCAGATGTTCGATGCCAAAGGGTTTTTCGCTCACTCAACCCGCGACACGGCGCTCGAGGTTCTTGAGCTGCTGGTCACTGAGGGGTACACCGAGTTGGCCACTGGCGCCCTGGAGCAGCTCAGTCAGAGCACAGACTGGAAGCTGGGAATGTTCCAGACCAACCTGATCGCGGAAGTGAATCGAGGCAGGCTTTCGTACCCGGCCATGCTGAAGCGCCTGGCGGGAGGCGAGTCGGAAATTTCGGTATAGAAGAGCGCTTGAAGCGCTTGGTGGTTGGGCCAGTGATGACTGGCTCGATCACCACCACAAAGCAAAAGGGCTGGCGTTTGCCAGCCCTTTTTTATGTCAGCAATCTGCTCGTCTTCTACTAGTCGTCGTCCCACCCCCCGCCATCCATACTCCCAATCAATCCTGAGCTGACCTTGGAGCGCTCAACGCCATTTGCCTGGCCTGCTACCGCACTGGTTGCGCCTTCCGAGCCTGCGGGGACCAATCCGCCTCGCATGGCGAGTACACCTAGCGTAGCCAGCGTGCGGATGCGCTCGCTTCTGTCCTCTCTGGGCATCGCACTGAGATCTTCGTACAGCTCTGGGCTGGCGCCTTCCTTCACTGTGGTCACGATCCGGTACTTGCCGAGATCCTCCTCCATGCTCAGCCCTCCGCGAGAACCAGGAAGCCATCCGCGTTGGCCATGGGTGCATTCTCCACAACAATCACGTGTGTCTCGGGGAAGGCCTGCCGGACAGCCGGCGCGTAGAGTGACGCCCCCCCGCCAGCGACGAGCACGATATCGAGGTCGAAGTCCAGGCCGCGCACGCTGGAGGTGATTTTCGCTAGCGCCCGCTGCCCAGTATGGTCCGCCGCGCGTTCAAGGAAGGGCAAGGCATCGATGTCACGCACGCCACAAGGGATGTCAGTGCGGCCATCACGCAAACGCTCCTCAAGGGTGGCTTTGAAAAGTCCCGGCGTGGCAGTGGCGGATTTGTGGCGCTTAGTGATCATCTCGTCGGCCCGCTCGAGCAGGCGCGACATCGCCTCTGTGGACGTAGTTGCCGCGCTCGGGTAGGGGCGGTTGTGTCGCATGACCACGCTATCAACGCTGAAGAACCCGGGGTCGATCACTAGTGCCGCGCGGGTACTCATGAAGCCCTCCCGGTCGGAAGCGCCAGACAAGTACGAGATATACGTCCCCGCTGGTTGCGGGTAGACCTTGGCCTCACGAACCTCGACGACTCGATCCGGCGTTACCTGGTGTCGCCCCTGGAGCTGCTCCACCAGCTCAGCGCGCAGCTCAGCGTTGAAGAACAGGTTTACCGGCAGGCCCGTGGCCACTCGTTCGATGACCCGCGCACCGCTACTGGCCAAAGCAGCGTGGTAGAGGGCTCGGTACTGCGGTGTCCGGGTGTAGTTGCGATCGAGGGTGCGGGTGTGATCGGCCGCCATGTGCGGTTGCACGCCGGCGACGTAATCTTCGCCGTCGACGTTGACCAGAACCCCTGAGCCTGCATCGCCAAAGTAGTTGCCGTCGCCATGGTCCGCGCGGCTGACACCCACGGGCATGGTCAGATGGTGCGGCTTCTCCCCGGCATGGGTAAAAGCGACTTTCAGGCTGGAATATCCGATGTCGAGTCCAAGGTGCATGTACTAATTCTCCAGAGTGATGTAGATCGTCTCCGCTTCTGTGGTCGCAGAAACCCTGGCGGTCGCTTCCAGGTGCATGTCAGCGGAACTTCGGGGCAATGCTGGAAGCGGGGTGTAACGAAAGGCGTCTGCCCGTTACACCTTGCCGCACTACGTAGAATCGCACCCTCGAGGTCCCGGGTAAGGCCGAAATACCTATCCGCAGCAGTGTGATTAACCCGCCCCCCCTCGGTTGATGCAGGCTGGCTGAATAGGCGGCATACGGCCACAGGCGGGAGGCCTGGTTTGCCCAATGATCTATTTGTCAAAGTGATGGGTCAGGGCAAATATATTTGTTGCTGCCGCCTTGTCGGCAAAAAACCCGTCGAGCGCCGGGTTTGCCCAATGAATTATTTGGCAAATGCCCAGCCGCCGCTCAATTAATTTGGCAAACAACTGGCCAGGGTTAAGAGGCGACGGAAATATAGCCCCTTCCATGGCATGTTTCGGCCATTCCTCTGCGGTCGTGACGCCTAGACTGCGAATCACGTTGACCAATGCATTAATTGGGAAAACGGAGAGACGCAGACAAATATATTTGGCGTATTGGTGATGTTTCGGTGGGTTTGACGAAAATGCCGTTTAAATCAGCAGGTTACCTGTCAGGTAGCTATGAAGTTCACTCTCGCCCCCCTATTTGTCAAACGGGGTGCCTTTGCCAAATAGATAGTAAATTTGTAAAGACCTGGAGCATTTATGAAGCATGAAGAGTACATCTCTGGCATCGATGCGCAGCTCGAGTGGATAGCCCAGGCGAAGGAAATGTTGAGAGACGAGGCGAAGGAAGGGGTAGATAGCTACTGGGCACATCACTTCAAGGCGAACGAGGGGCTCGATCTCTGGAAACGGAGCACTCTCGGGGCGCGCGTGAAGAAGGGGGCTGGGAGGGACTTCTACATTCAGTGGTATTGGAACCAGTGGTACAAAGACAAGCGAGGAAACAAACACCCTTTGTCACAGCACATCCGAAAGGGCAAAGGGTTCTCCTACCCCGAAGCGACACTGAAGCGCTACGCCAAGGAATGGGAGATGGATCTGGTAATGAGCCTTGAGGGTGACTTCGCGGAGATCCGCAAGCAGGCACGAGAGCTTAAACTTGCCGAGCAAGCACTGCGCCGGTTGCGGGCCGTTGTCCAAGATACTGCATCTCCCGACAACGCAAACGATACCGAAGCCGAGGCAGAGGAATAGTCTCTCGCGCCTGAGTCGACTTAGGCGGCTCAGGCGCTCTGGTGATGCTCGCTGCGCCGAATGGCGCTCTGGTGGCGATTTTGGCCGGCTCCGTCCGGCCCAGGTTGAGTCTCCAGCTCTTGTTCCTGTTTCGATTTTCGTCGGCCCGCCACGGCTCGCCGTGGTGGGCTCTGGCCACCTCCCGCCTATCAGGCCCTGGGGGCCGGGACACCGCTACGGACGCTCTCCCTAGTCTGCTGGTGAGGCCGCTTGCTGCTTTTCGATACTGGGGCAGCCTGTAGGTGAACCCGGGGGACCGCTCCGGCCCATGACAGGAGAAAGACCATGAGCAACGCCGCGATCATTGCAGCACCCGCCACCCTTGATGCCGAGTCCGCGTGCAACGACGAAACAGGCACCCAGACCGATCCCCGTTGGGAGGAGGTCTACAAGCTCTGCCGCTTCGCGGAGGAGGGGATCTCACTCGAGGCCTTCCTTGCCGCCCCGTGGCGGGTTCTGAGCGAGCAGGGGCAGGAGGGTGCAGTCGAATCTATTCGCAGCGGCCATCAGCCGCTACTCCCTAAGCAAGCCCGAGTAGCCCGTCGTCTGCGGGCGGAGGGATTTCACTGATGAACAAAGCCTTCGCCAAGCAAGACTCGACTCGTCTCACCGAGACGATGACGCAACCCACCCGCGAGGGGGTGCTGGCAAGTGCCCACCGGCTAGGCGGTCTGATAGCACAGGCGAGCAAGTCCGACGCTGAGCGCACCGAGCTGCTCCTCCATGCGGGACGCCTGATTGCCTCCGGCAGCGACTCGTTCGGACACGACGCTGGCGCACCGACGTCCGACTTGAACAGTGAGCGCGCCGATGTAAAGCAAGGCCCGCTTGAGGAGGTTTACCGCCTGATCCTGGAGACGGTCCGCGGCCGGGACGCTCATACCCTCGAGCAACAACTCGATGCGCTGGCGGTTCACCTGGGGGCCCTGGTGGCTAGCGGATGCACCAATGATGCTGAGCGGGGCGGAGCGCTGCACCGGATCGAATCCCGAATGTCCCACGCCTGCCTCAAGACGTCCCGGATACTGGCGGCAGATCGAGGTGAATAATGGTGGGGCAGGAAGGCAATATCACCGTTGGGGGCATCGTGCGAGACATGCTGGCGTTGCTGATGGCTTGCATGATCACACTAGGTGTGGGGGCGTTAGGCATTTACGCAGCGAAGAGTGGGGAGGCGGCCGCCAGGGTCTCGCAGGTTACTGTTAAGGCGCCTCCTCAGGCTCAGCTAGTGCTCTCGTCCATGCCTGTTGTCCTTCCCGTCTCACGCGGTGAGGAAGGGTTCGACCCGCCCCGTATTTGGCACCTGTGATGAGACTTGTCGAGAACGAACCCGCGTCTCACCAGGACGACGGAAATTAACGGCAGGAGCACGATGATGACGACGACCGCAACCCCGCCCAATCTGACACAGGCTGACATGGAGGCCATGGCTGAGATGCCGAAGAAGGGGTGGTTCGATCCCGGCGGATTGCTGACTCGGCGGCCCTGGTACCGCTGCAAACGGCTGGAGAAGGCGGGTGTTCTGGAATGGAGGGTTGTAGGCCGATACCCCCACTTGAAATCGGAGTACCGTCGAATCCCCGAGTCTCATCAGGACGCGAATGATTGATTGATAGAGCTGGAGGAGGGAGAAGATGACAGCCCCCACCCCAACACGCAGGCGGACGCGGAGGCTCTTGAGCAGACCCCGGCTGATCACTGGGTCGAACCTGCGTTTTTGATGATCCGGCGTTCTTGGTACCGCTGCGCACTCCTCGAGCGGGCTGGCGTGCTTGAGAGGCACGTATTGACCGTCACTAGCGGGAGTATCGACGCATTCCAGCGTCCCGCTCGCACAAAGGGGGTTGAGTAGGGGAAGGTCCGACCCAGGTCGTACTGATCGCCCATCCTGCCCATGTCGGCGTCTGAAGCTCACGACTCCCGCTGACCGCCCCTGCCAGCGTTCCAGTTCGACCCACCCAATCCACGCCCCTCGCCATTGCTCTCCCTGGTCACGATCTCTTGCTGCTTTGGCGTTTTCGGGCAGGGTCTGCGTCAGCGTCAGATAAACACGAGGTAGATGATGACCCAGGCATATCCCTTGCAGTGGCCCACCGGCTGGCCACGTACCCGTAAGCCGCAGCGCAGCCGCTTCGACACCACCCTGGCCGTGGCCCGTGATTGCCTGCTCGACGAACTGCGTCGGCTGGGTGCTGGGGACGTGGTGATCTCCACCGACATCCGCACCCGGAACGATGGGTTGCCCTATGCCAATGCCCGAGAGCCGGTGGATCGCGGTGTCGCGGTGTACTTCACCCGTCATGGGCGCCAGCAGTGCATCCCCTGTGATCGCTGGGATCGTGTTCAGGACAATCTCCAGGCGGTACGAAAGACCATCGAGGCGTTGCGCGGGCTCGATCGGTGGGGTGCCCGCCAGATCGTCGATGCCGCCTTCACCGGCTTCGTGGCCCTGCCGGAGAGTCTCCCTGATGACTGGCGCTCGGTGCTGGGTGTGCCGCCCGAGTGCAAGTCGCTGTCCGAGGTCCGGGATCGTTACCGTCGGCGCCGGCGGGAGTATCACCCTGACCATGGTGGGGACCCCGAGATGTTCCATGCGGTGCAAAAGGCATGGGAGCAGGCGCAGCAGGAGCTGAGCGAGACCGGCTCGGCATGAGTGTCCGGGTCGGACGCCACGATGACCCCGGTGCAGTCTACATCGGCCGTGGCAGCCCGCTGGGCAATCCCTTCGTGATCGGCCGGGATGGTGACCGGGACGCAGTGTGCGATCGCTACGAGGCCTGGTTCGCCGAGCGGGTGGCGACACGAGATCCCGCTGTCCTCGGAGAGCTTCGACGGCTCTACCGGCTGGCGAGCCAGGGTGAGCTGGTGCTGGGCTGCTTTTGCTCGCCGCGGCGGTGTCACGGTGAGACCATTAAGCGCTTCCTGGAGTCACACTTATCCGGCGGCCGGTGCCGTCTGGGCGAGACGAGGGCGAGCGATTCCATCAACCGAAGATAGCGTTGGAGCAAAGGAGGAGCGGGCTTGGGCTGGCCTCGGCCGGCGTGCTATCCCCCTGGTGATGCCGGGTGCCTGCGAACGACCATGAAGACCACACAGAAGACCGTCACGATCCATCACGAGTGGAACAGGGAGCGCAACACGCACATACTGAATGTCTGGGCTGACGGCCAAGTGGTCGACCACCAGATGAGCATCGTTCACCTGGATGACGACATGGCTGCCGCCGTCAACGACGACGGTCAGGATGTCACCCCAGGCTGGTGGATCGAGGGGGACGGCCAATACTTCGAACGGCTTCACGACGGCGAGGACAGCGGGCCGCTGGATGCACTAATCCGGCGGGAGCACGACGGCAAGCTGGCGGAGCTGAGGGGAAGGCTGGCTGGGCAATGATACTTGCTGGGACGCATGTCCTCGCTGGCTTCGGGCTTACCAATGCCAGGTTGAGGGCTTCCGTACATCAAGCTGCCCTCGGTTGCAGCGAGCACCTGAGCCGAGCGTTATGACTGGGCGTTCTACTCGAACGCCCAGGTAACAGACGCCCTCACTGGGGCCTGTCGGTACTACTGGTCAGAACCGCAAAAGCAGCAGGTTGTATCGAGGGCGATCTGAACCATGATGAGTCCGTCTTCGGGCGGGCTCTTTTTCTCACTGGGGCTTAGGTTCTCCTGGTTGATCTCGACCTGTTCGGGAGTGAGGCCGATCCAGGCATCTCCCTCCCCGTCTAGGACGGCTGCAATCTGCTCATCGGTCAGTCCGACCAGGGGCAGTCCATGCGTCATTTCGCCCACGCACTCAGGATCTGTCCCGTCGGCACACGGGAGTGTTACTTGGATGGGTTCTTGCAGTTCCATGGTTCGCTCTCCTCGTTTGATCCGGGCGCCCCCGAGGCCCCGGGCGCTCAGTGTAGCGGGGCGTTCGTTTACGACACCAGTCAGGACGCATGCCGCGCTGATATTTCCTCGTCGGACCCGAACACCGCTCGCGTGAAGGTTTCCCACTTCCGGCGTCCGAGTCAGCCTTGGCGATCAGGCTTGCCGCCCCGGCGTGCCGTCGTGATGAATCATCCCCTTGGCCGCGAAGCCCCTTCCGCCACCCGGCTGGGACCGGCTTGCTGCTTTGACGATCTGCGGCACGCTAATTACTCAACGACGCACATTAGCCGAGGGAAGCCAAATGCCCACTAAGAACGCACCTTACTATTCTTGTAAAGCTGGTCGCCCCGAGACGCTCAAAAGTCACCGCCAGCGCCATGCTGCGATGAAAGCTGCTGGCGAAATGGGGCAAATCTGGATTACAGCGGATAACCGCCAGCGCCAGGTCCATGAGTCATCATCCGGGGGGTGGATGACTGCCGAGCCGGAGAAGTTTCTGGCGGTCGATCTGAAGCCCCTCCTTCTAGAAGAAGGCATGATTGAAGACGGCAAACCCAGCTAATTGAGGAAAGGGGCAGCACGTGAGCGAGCAAGTCGATGAGAGCTGCTACGAAGATGAGCAGGACCACCATCTAACCTGTCCAGGTTGTGGAAAGCCTTATACCGTTACCATCGAGGTTCCCGTCGCATATTCAATTCTCTCCCCCCAGAGAAAAGGGAGGGCAAGCATGATCTCCATAAACGACATCGATCCACAGAAGCTGTGGGTCAGCGCGTCGGGCAGGCGTATCGACACCGTGCAGCCGGACACCTGATTCGCAGGGGGTCCAACTGAAAAGCTAGCGTTTGACTATGTAGAGGACGAATCAAGATGACGAAATTGACGGGTTGGCAGCTCATAGCCAATGAGCGTAAGCGGCAGATTAAGGAGGAAGGCTGGTCACTTTCCCATGACGATCAGCATGGTGCAGGTGTTTTGGCATCCGCCGCTCTCTGCTATCGGGACGCAAGCGGTCCTGATAGCGTGATGCCGCACAACTGGCCATGGGATGCCACCTGGTGGAAACCCAAGAGCCGAGAGCGCAACCTCGAGCGTGCAGGCGCCCTTTACCAAGCGGCGGCTGAAGTGGCGGAGCGAGCACAAGAATATCGTGTTCGCGATGATCTGCGAGAGCATGTGGCAAGCTGCGCGAACCTGCTCGATAGCATTCTCGAAATCGAAGCTAACTGATCGAGGAAATGCCCATGGTAGGTGAGCTAGAAAAACGCGAGTTCGATTACTCGGCACACACGATGGTTTGTTCTGCCCAGGCAGGCGACCTGCTATTGGAGGTGTACGTGGTCGATGCGGGCTATCATTGGGAACTGGTCGACCAATACGGACGAACTCATGATTGTGAAGATGCCGACACCATTGAAGCGGCCTTGAGCGCTGGAGCTTCTGCGGCAGGGGAGCCACTGCTGATCGATGATGACCTGGAAGACGAGGAAGGAGAAGTCAGCTAGAGAAAAGAGCAGTGGCTCGAGACACCTTCTTCAATAATTGACAATCAGGCTTATGAGCTTTGATTGGTTACAACCACGGATGCATGCCAGCCGCCATTGCAACAGGTGATGTAGTTAGCCTAAAGAGCAACATGTTCGAGAAAGGATCAGCACATGAGGGGGAAGTTGGTACAGCCTCAACTTTGGGAGAGCACCAAGTATATATCTTGGCCACATACGCATGACCAGCCGATCGTCCGAATTCCTAGGCCATCCGGTACACCGGAATCAAAAACAGTAAGACGGAAACCTGGCGAGCAGGAGCGGGAATTATTCGATCGGTGTGTCTCATACCGGGATCAACGTGGACCTGAAGTTTGGGGCGAGAAGCGCTGGCACGAACTGCTTAATGTTCCTAGGCGCTCGGTTGCCAAGCATAGGCGTCAGCAGGTAGGTCCTATGACAGGGGTCTTCCACTATGAGCGACCTAGCGGCACGACGGAGTGGATAGCCACCTGGTATGAACAGCGTGCGGATGGAACTCGGCGCAAACGTAGCAAGCAGTACAGCTACGGAACGCCTTCATCTCGATATTCTACCTCTCAGCAGGCCAAGGCTGCGGCGGTACAAAAGCGGCAAAAGGAAGAAGCTCGTTGGTATACGACGAGCGGTCATGGTGAGCGCCGTCAAGCCAACCGCCTGGAAAAGCTCGATGGCTGACTAAGTGCTCAGACGGCGCGGCTTACTGGCGACGGAGGCTCCATCTCAGCGACCCTGGGGCGCGCTTGCTGCATTGCCGGCTCTGGATACGATGCTGCATGTCAAGCGATGCAAATCTCAGACGTGTTACACACCAGAGCCCCAGGAGGCCGCTATGCACCTCACCAAGACCCTGATCCTATACGCTGCTCTTGTCACGATGGTAGTGATGTCAAGCACGGCTGCGGCTCGCAGCTACGCCCGCAGCTACAGTTCCAGCAGCAGCTCGGCGGTAACCGCGGCGGTCGTCGCGGGGGCGTTGGTCGCGTCCAGCGGTGACAGCAAGGCCAACGTCGCAGCTACCTGCAAAATGCCGGAGGAGTCGCACCCCGACACTCTCTACAAATGCCTCTCCTTGAGCAAATCGCGCATGCGCCTGGTCGATGGAAAGCTTCGATATTGCCCTGGTAAAAATGGGTTCCGGAACTATTATCCCCCCGGAGAACAATGCCGAGCATCCAGCGGAGGTATCCTCGGCTTCATCGGCTTTACCCGCAAAGCCGACACGCTGTCACTGGATCATGCGCTCGATAAGCTTGTGGGCGAGGATGCCCAACTTTATAGCGTGGTAGACCGCGGCGGCCGGTATCACTTGGCTGTATCCCTGCCGCTGTCCGAGTAGTAGCCACCTCGCTGAACACCAAGGCGATACTCCTCCAGCACAACACTCCGATTCGCAGCGTCGAAACTCGACGCTGCGCACCACTAAACCCCGCCTAGGGGTCCCCCATTCACCGCTTGCTGCATCACCGTTCTCGGGCAGGATGTACCTGCAATGCGCCAACTGCGGGCAGACCTATCCCAACTCAGAAGACAAAGGAGTCCTTGTGGACACCACCTTCATCGTCACGGTCGTTCTTGCCGTGCTGGTAGGCGCCACCCTGGCCAAGGCCGAGGCGAAGTAGAAAGAGGAGATCCTGCTGGCGAAGGACCGCATTGAGGCCTGGATTGGGATCGCCGCGTCCGACTCGAGCAACAAGATCATCGTGCCCTACGAGGCGAGCGAGCTGCTGGGCAGCTAGTCCGTGGTCCAGAACCTCCTGGGCCAGCAGATCGGCGGCAAGTAACCGCCAGAATTCACCGGCCTGGGCGTCTGCCTGGGTCTCACCTTTGGGAGGACAGCCATGTCTTTGGAATGGTGGTTACTCGTCGCGATCAGTGTGCTGCTGATCACCGGGGAAATCTTCATCGGCGCCTTCGTCGTTCTGTGGTTCTGGATCGGCGCCGTGCTGGCGGTACTGCTGACATTGCTGGCGCCGGAGCTGAATGCCGGCGTGCAGATCCTCCTCACCGCCCTGACCGGAGGCCTGCTGCTGTACTTCTTCCGGCATTGCTGCGTCGCCCAAGACAATGAGGTCGGAGAAGGGCTTTACACGTTCAGTGCGGGACGTGGCGTGTTGAGCATCAGCGACGACGGTCAGGCCGCGGTCTCTGCGCGCGGTGTCTGCTGGGGCGTCGTCAGCCTCGACGTATTGCCCGAAGCGGATCGTATCGACGGGAAGACCGTCGAGATCGAGCGGTTCGAGGGCAACCGAGCGGTGCTGGCCATGCCGCGGTTCACTGGTCGAGGCAAGACGAAGTGCCATGAGGCCGTGATTACTCCCGCTGCCGCCGTTCTCAAAGCCGACTCGTCGCAAGATGGTGGAGGAGGTGGGGCATGAAGCCGAGGACACCCCTGTGTCATACCTAGACATTCACAACGGAGAGACTTTATGAGTGGTCAATATGACCGTACCAACTTCATTGTCGCGATGAAGCCCGCCATGCTGGTGTCCTTGGTCATTGCGTGGGTATCCATGCTCTACCTTCGGAGCCAATCATTCAGTGAACCGAACCTTGCAGAGAGCGTTGCGCGGCTGACGAGCCCAATGCCACTTGCGGTGACGTCAGTCGTGTTCTTACTCTTTGCGATCTTCTCGCCCTGGCCAGACAAACGGGAATCGGCCGCCGGCCTCGCCGCAATGACAACGGCTGTATTGGGAATGTTCCTGGCCTTTTGGCTCGCCTCGAGCAGTCTCGTTGGCATCGTTCTGATTCTAATGGCTGCCTGCCTGCTGTCGTGGGCCAGTTACTGCGGGGTGCTCCGTCACTGGTCGCAATGAGTCCATTCGGGCGTCCGACCGAGACGCCCGACTTGCCATCCTACCCAACCCCTTACCCCTACAGGGTGATTCAGCGCTCGCTGGATAGTCGTTCCCGCACAGAATGACGTCACCGATGCGTTCCATCGGCGCGTGTCCGTGTGCGTTTCTTTATAGGAATATCGTTTATGTGGTTCAAGCACCTACACCTCTATCGTCTCCATGACGCTTCAGTAATCGCGCTTGAGGCCCTGACCAGGGCCATGGCCGAACATGCCCACCGCCCCCTCGGGAATGTCGAGGCCCGACGCCTCGGCTGGGCGGCGCCTGCCGGACGGGGCAGTGAGCAATGTGTCCACGAGATCAATGGTCAGAGGCTTCTCTCGGCTTTGAGCCAGGAACGCCTCCTGCCGGCCTCGGTGGTCAAGGAGGAAGTCGAAACCCGAGCCGCCGATCGTGAAGTCGCTGAGGGTCGGCCACTGCCCCGTGTAGAAAAGCAGGCCCTTAGGGAGCAGGTCTACGAAGAGTTCCTTCCTCAAGCTTTCGTGCGCACGCAGCGGATCGATCTGTGGTGGGACACACGGCGCCATCTGATCGGCGTCAACGCGTCGAGTCGTAAGCGCGCGGAGGAGGTGTTGGACTTGCTGCGCCAGACCCTGGGCAGCCTCAAAGTCACACCGTTGTCAGCCAAAACCACACCGACTCAAACGATGACGGAATGGCTCGTCAACCCGGGCCAGCGCCCCGACTGGCTGGCAATTGGCGATCAGGTAGAGCTGAAGACCGCCGGAGACGAAAGCGTGCTGCGCGCACGCCAGGTGGATCTCGACAGTGAAGAGATCCAGGTCGCGCTCGACGCCGGCCGCCAGGCCACCCGCATGGCTATCACCATCGACGAACAAGTCTCACTCCTGCTGAACGATGACCTGACCCTCAAGTCGCTGCGTTTCAGCGATGACGTGCTCGATGAGGCCAGACAGGCCGACGACGATGATGATCCTGTACTCCGCCTGGAAACCGACTTCGTGTTGATGGCCGGTGTGCTGGCGGGTGCCATCGAAAAGCTGATCGACGGGCTCGGCGGTGAAGCCGATCTGGCGGCGCCCGAGCCATAACCCATCCCATCCCGAGAGTGTTCGGGCGTCCATCCGCGACGCCCAGCTTTCCCGGTGAGCGCCGATCCCTGCGTCGAACCCAGACACTGAAATCCGCTGAATCCCTACCCAGCCGCGACCCGTTACCCCGCTTGCTGCTTTGCCTTTCTCCGGCACGATGGGTGTAAACCCACGATCGGACACCGGAACGATGAACATCCGCGCAAGCTGGCCGCTCAAGGATTGGGAGGTACCTCGCATCCTCGACGGCACAAAAACCCAGGCGAGACTACTGGTGAAGCCTCAGCCGGAAGGGGCGCGCGTTATAGCGCTGCCCGATGGATGGGGCTTTGATGTCGTTACCGATCGGCCCGGCCAACCTACCCGGACCCACGGCACGATCCGCTGCCCGCATGGCAAGCCCGGCGATCGGTTGTGGGGGCGTGAGAATTACCTCCAGCTCATGCATGGCCCGGTAACTGCTGGCGACGTGAAATATTGCGCCAGCCTCCCCCCATCCGAATCAGGTCAGCCCAAAAACCCCGGCTGGTGGTGGAGAAAGCGCCCCTCCATCCACATGCCCCACTGGCACTCGCGGATCACGCTTGAGATCAACAGCGTTCGCGTCGAACGGCTACAGGACATCACCGAGGCCGATGCCGTGGCCGAAGGAATCCAGCCCGCTGATTACGCCAGGGGCCCGATCGGAATCAACCTCGAGGCCTCGTGCTGCAACAACTGCGGCCAGCCCCGCCGGAATCATATCGGCAACGCGCAGGTATGTTTCGGCGGCTGGGGGACAGCTTGGGATGGCGAAACAGCCAAGGGTGGTTACGCCTACCAGTGGGAACAAACCCACGGGCTCGGGGCCTGGAGTGCCAACCCCTGGGTATGGGTCCTCGAGTTTTGGTTGATCGGTCACTGCGCGGCCGTCGCCCCGCGTTCCTCCTTGATGCCTGGGGCGTTACCGTGAACCGCCGCCAGCGCCGCGTCAGCGCCACCGACCTCGCCGCCCTGGGCCGCTGCGAGCGCCAGGCCATGTTTCGCTTCCACAAGCGCCCGGAGCGAGTGGATGCCGTGGTCAAGGCGGCGCGTAAGCGAGGTGAGGCCGAGCACAATCGCCGGTACCGGGATGTCGTGTCCGGTCGCTCCGCGCCGGCGGGGCATCACAGCGGGCCGTGCTTCATCGCCACGGCGGTCTATGGGGGTGACGCATGGCAGACCGAGCGCCTGCGCGACTGGCGCGATCGCTCGCTTCTGGAGTGCCGGTGGGGGCGAGCGTTCGTTGCCGTGTACTACCGGGTTTCCCCTCCGATCGCCGCCTGGCTGGCGCACCGTCCCGGTGCGACGCGGCTCGTGCGGCGATTGCTTGACGGGCTAGTACGCCGGCTGGGCCAAGGGGGTGGGGCATGAACGGCGAATGGCTGCTGAGTCTGCTTCTGGGGCTTATAGTGAAGGCGTTGTCGAACCCGGTGTTCCTGGTCTGCTTCGCCGTAGGCATTGCCGTCTGGGAGATTTTGCGACGCCGGCCGCGCCGCCAGCAGGGTGATTACCCGGCTGAGCTAGCCAGGGCAAAGCTCGTCATGAGTGAACAGGACATCCTGGCCGACGTTCCTATACCACTGGCCGGGCGCCCTGACGAGGTGTATCGCCAGAGCAGTGGACATCTGGTGCCGGTGGAAACCAAGACGCGCAATCGGGCGAAAGTCCATCGCGAGGACCTGATTCAGCTCTCCGTTTACCGCGTTCTGCTGCAACGCGCCAAACACAATGGGCTGCCCGGACGGCCAGGCCGCCCGGTAGCCGGTTACGGCTTCGTGCGGATCGTCACCCCCTCGGGGGTGCGCTGGCGGCGGGTCGTCCTGATGTCCGAGGCGGAAGTCGTTCAGCTCTACGAGCGCCGGATCGCGCTGGAATCGGGGCGTGTCTGTCCGACGGTCGCAAAGCATCCCGCGCTGTGCCAGCGGTGTGCCTATCGGGATACTTGCGGGCCAGGGCGCCCCGGATGACGCATTGCCGGTGCGTTTGCTGCTTCGGCGGTCTGGGGCACTCTGTCGGCGTGATCCATCTTGAGGAACCCGCCTGATGAGTACCTGGCACCAGAATCGCAACCGTTCCGCGCTCGCCGCTCTGTGGCAGCCGCTGCCCGACCAGTACAAATGCGTCAGCGACAAACCTGGGCAGGCCGCAAGCTGCATGATCTTCGCTGATCGCGCCGCCGCCGAACGCTATGCCGAGCGCACGGGCGGCGTGCTGATTCCGTCCAGCGCCGAGGCTGCCTCATGAGCCAATCCGATAAGCCCCGATTCGTCACCATGATCACTGACGCAAGCCATTGCCCGCACACCAGAGCGACCGGCTGGGCCGTCTGGATCAAACACGGCGCCCCGGCTGAGACGATCCGCGAGTCCGGTGGCCTGACGGGGCCGAAGGACTCGCATCAGGCCGAGCGTCACGCGCTGGATCGGGGCGTCGAGATCCTCAAGGAGCGCGTGAGCCTGGACGATGTGATCCTGGTGGTCCAGTCCGACTGCCAGGGCGCACTCAACAAGGTTGGCGTGGCGCAGCTCAAGGCGCTGGGTGCGCGTTACGTGAAGCTCAAGTGGGTCAAGGGGCATCAGGGCGTGAAAGATCCGCGATCGGCAGTAAACACCTGGTGTGACAAGGAGGCCAAGGCCCAGATGCGCCGCCTGCGGGACCAGATGTACCTTGATCGCGGAGTTGAACCAAGCATCTATGCGCCGAGCGCCTGAGCCTCCGGCTGGCGTTTTACGACACCACAACCGCGTCGAACATCGACGCCCACCGACCAACATAAGGAATCTCGATGCAAAGCCCTCTCAAGTCGCTGCTTCGGAGCAGCATCATGATCGTCTCGCTGGCACTGCCGATGTCCGCTTTTGCCGCCGGCAACATGAAGGTCTACAAGAGCCCCAACTGCGGCTGCTGTGATAGCTGGGTCGACCACATGCGCTTCAACGGATTCGAGGTAGAGGTCGAGCATCACCGTGATCTTCACCAGGTCAAGGAAGCCCAGGGCGTCCCTCGTGACCTGGCCTCCTGCCACACCGCGGTAATCGACGGTTACGTTATCGAGGGGCATGTCCCGGCTGCGGACGTGAAACGCTTGCTGGAAGGCGAGATGCTCGTTGCCGGCGTGGCCGTACCGGGCATGCCGATGGGCTCGCCGGGCATGAATGGAGCGACTGCGCAGCCCTATGCCACCTTGAGCTTCACCGATGACGGCGGCTTCACCGTTTTTGCCCGCCACTGACTTCGCTGCGTCCGTCGACGACGCCCGACCCCTCGTCGCGCCCCGGGTTGCTGCGCCGAGCCGGGACGGTTCTTTACCCAGTCCGACGCCAAGGAGAGATGATGCGAGCGCTACTGATTGATCAGGGCGAGGTCTGTGCAATCGAGTTGCCAGGAACCGACGGCCCCGAGATGCTGGAGGCGATGTACCGGGCCATTGGCTGTAATGGAATTGCCGTTGTTGGGTATCCCGATCCCGGCCACGTTGCTTGGGGTGATGAGGTCGGCGTGCACGCCCGGCCCACACAGGTTCATGCTGTGCGATGGTACGCCGAACCTCTGGTGGGCCGGATCGTTGTCACTGGTTTCGATGCCGAGGGCTCCACGCAGGCAGCGACGATGGATGTTGCCGCATTGCGTAGCATGGTGCGCCATATCGGGTAACCACACACGGTGAGCCTGGCGCGACTCACGCGCTGCGCAGGCGTCTACACTGCCAGGCCCCCCGCGTCGAACCCGGACCCTGCAACCCACTGAATCTCTGCCCGGCGCCTGCTGATTCCCTGCTTGCTGCTTTGCCAATGTCCAGCACGATAGCGGGAAAGCGCAACTGCCATGGGTGAGGTCGAGGTGATGCGCTCGCTTGATTACGAGATCCGCATTGCAGGGAAGGAGTAGAAGATGTTCACGATCCGCAGTTTTGGTCAACGCCGCCATTGCGAAACAGCGGCAACCTTGCACGGGGCCCTGGCCAGCGAGTACCGGGGCCGGTCGGTTGCCGTCCAGTTCAGGACCCCGCGAGGCCTTAAGCGCAGTGTTTTCGTAGACGTGACCGAGGATGGCCTGATCGTCGAAAGCTACGGCGAGCGGCGCGCTGTCGATTTCGAGCAGTGCGTCGCGTACTAGCGGCGCGCGGCTCAACGGCCCCGCCGGCAACGTTCTCAACTAAGGAGCCCAAGATGCCTGAACCGAATGAGCGACACCCGTACACCAATCGCCCCAATAGCGACTACGTGACCGTCGTACTCGAACGCCTGCCGCTGCGCACGCCGGACGAGGCCAAGAGAGGTGCGCTGTACGACTCACTGCGCGACGGTACCGAATGCGCGGCGCTGCCTGGCTACCGGGTCACGGCCATCGCCGTGGGTGATGAGCTATCCGAGGCCGAGATTGAGCAAGAGGAGGGGGATGACGACTGATACTGCTTGTTCCTGCCACGCAGCGCCCCGGCCTGCCTGTCGAACCGGGACGCTCACCCAGCCTCACGGAGCCCCATTGGCCGCGTCCGGAGCGGACACCTGAAGCACCCTTGTACCGCACTAATCACCTGCGTTTTCAGTCGCTTGCTGCGTTGACGATATGCGGCACGATGGGCTTTCACGATCAACGCACCCGGAGGGATCAAGTCATGAAGGTGAGCATCGAGTTCGGCGTGCTGACCCGTGTGCAATACACGCACGAGATCGAGATGCCCGATGACGCCACCGAGGATGACATCCTCGACAGGGCCGATGAAATCTATGGCGACTTAGACGGCGGCGAGTTCATTGACGATCCCGATTATTGGGAACGTGGCGCGACGCTCATTCACTACCACGAGAAGGGCGACCAAGATGGCTAACGAGAACTGTCTGGCGGGCATCCGGTGCCCCCACTGCGACAATGAGAAGGAATTCGAGATTACCGTCGAAGCCTATGCACGCGTGGTCGACGAGGGGGTGCATGACCTGACAAGCGAGAATGACTGGGACGACGACAGCCGTATCATGTGCATGGCCTGTCGTGCTCGCGGCACCGTAGGGGAGTTTAGCACCATGCCGAGTGCTGATGTTCTCCGCTCCCGGCACGGAGTCTGGGGAGAACACCCTGATTACCCTGCCGACGATTGGCGTTATGAGGTGGGCAATGATGATACCCGTCAGGGGTACTGGGAGTGGGTTGCGTCAAGCATTGAGCGTGATATGGCACAGGAGTGAGCGAAGATGACGGAACTGGTTATGAACCCGGACAACTGGAAGGGATTTGCCCCGGACCCACGTGAAACCGGCGAACCTGAGGCTGTCCGCTGGGCGCAACGCGACGTGATGTATAGCCCGGACTGGTCGAAGTGGCATGCAACCGACGGCAAAGCCAGTCACACAGCATGCGGACGAGTTGTCGTACCGTTCGGGGTAGATGACTCTCCCCAGTTCGCGGCGCTCGAGCAGGTCGACTGCAAGCGCTGCTTGGCGGCCATCGCCGCTGGTCGTCGTTACGCTCACCGCCACCCACTTGGAAGCTACCTGCGGCGGGATAGCTACCCGGAGGCCCCCAAGAAGGACACTAACCTTGGTGGTTAATTCTCTGAGCTGGCGGACTCAGCCGAGATAGGTGGCAGTACGAGGTTGGGATCTACCGACTTCGCCGGTATGAACGGGGCACTGAGCGGAGAACGAGTTCAACCTACCTAGCTGATCGACGAGACCCTACTCCAGCGGCACAACGCATTGCGGATCGTCATTTGCTGGCCGATTGACATGCCGCGAGACAGGGTAGGCCGCCATCGCCTCAGAAGGGTATGGCTGTAGTAGTGATTTCAGGTCTTTGGCTCGGGTCACCTGTGGGTCGATCCAGCGGTCGTAATGCTCACGCGGCAGGATCACCGCCAGCCGATCATGGATCGGGCGGATCAGCTCATTCGGTGGGCCGACGATGATCGAGCAGCTCTCGATTACCTCGCCGGTAACCCGATCGGCCCACCGGTCCCATAAGCCCGCGAAAGCGAACACTGCATGGTCCGTAAGATGGATGTAGTAGGGCGTCTTGGCTGGACGCTGCCATTCGTATAGTCCGTCGGCGAGTATCAGTGCGCGCCGATCACGAAATGACGCTCGGTAAGCAGGTGCTGTATCTACCCGCTCGACCTTGGCGTTGATGGTGTTGTACTTGAGCGTTCGTTCCTTCGACCAGCGGGGCAGGAGTCCCCACCGCAGGCTGACCAACTCCAGTTGTCCGTGGTCTTCGGAAGCCCGCACAGCAAGCACCTGCTGGCTGGGCGCGATGTTGTAGCGCGGGCGCCAGCGATCAAGTAGGTCCAGGCTGGTCTCGGTCACGCGCAGTTCTTTGAGGTATTCGCGCGCCCTGTCGATGTCGCGCAGCGTGTAGCGCCCGCACATGAACCATTCTCCGTGTTCCGATCCGACATTCAGCTTAGCAGGAAACCGCTTAAATCCCCGCTAGCGCAGCGGACATTAAGTCATTGCTGGTTTACTGGTATGTGAGATATTGACCATTCAGTTCCCTGCGTACCTTCCTTTCACCCGCCATTGGCGGGTCTTTTTTTGCCTGAATGCCAGCGCTTGCTGCTTTGCTGATCTAGGGCACGATGCCCCCTGAAACCCGTCATTAACCGAGGGAAGTTCCATGACCAGTCAGCAGACCATTGACCAGCTCACCAGTGCGAATCAGAACCTCGTTGAGGCATTTAAAGCGGAGAGGATGCGGGCTTTTCGTGCCGAACGCCGAGCGAAGGGCCTGGAGAAAGAGCTGGCAAAGACCTGTGCACGCCGCGACCACTGGTTCAAAGAGCGCGAGAGGGAACTCGATAACAACGAGGTGCTGCAAAAGCGGATTCGCGAGCTTGCAACCGCCAATGAGCAACTCCGCGCCAAAATGGCGACGGCAAATCCCAACGGCGCCGGCCTGCATAA
Organism: Modicisalibacter sp. MOD 31.J; assembly: GCF_020147985.1. Classification (NCBI taxonomy): domain Bacteria; kingdom Pseudomonadati; phylum Pseudomonadota; class Gammaproteobacteria; order Oceanospirillales; family Halomonadaceae; genus Modicisalibacter; species Modicisalibacter sp. MOD 31.J. Next base: position 434,051 of record NZ_JAGXFF010000002.1, read on the forward strand.
GGTTTATGAAATCGACCTGCCCGGTTATGAGGATGCGGCCGGTGAAGGCATGGATGGTGTGTTGTGGATGGTGCTGGATGAACAGGAAGCCGAGGAGATCGAGAGCCGCGCCATTGACCTGGGTAACGCCCGCTTCGTCGAAGTTGAAGGCCACGATCCTGACGGTGAAGGCGGTATCGACTACGACAGCCGGGAGCCGGGCCAGATGGATGCCCTGATCAAGCGCATGGAGACGGAAATTGAGCGAGGTCGCTATCCCGTCGGCACCCGGCTAATCTCCCTTACCGCCGAGAGGGATGACGATGAAAACGGTGAGGAGCGGATCACACCCGCAGGCAGCGAGTGGATCGTCACTCGCCTGGAGCAGAGCAATGGTGCACAAGCCCGGCACTTGGGAGGCAACGCGACCGGCGCCTGGGTCATTCCCTCAGTCAGGGACATCGAAAAGCAATTCACCGTGAAGCCCAACATCGGCGGGGAGAACGCCTGATGCAGATTCCCACGCGGCTGAAAATTGTATTGCTACGGCGCCGGCTGCGGCGCCAATACCTCGCCTATCAGAACCTCCGCTCAGGGGATGGCGGTCGCCACATCACCAATATCATTACCGGCGGTCGGGTCGATCGCTGTGCCCGTCGCGTGAACGAAACGCTGGATCGACTAAGCCAGCTCGATCCCGCCGCGCCCGCGGAGCGCCTGGAAGTGGAAGGGGGTTGATCATGTGGCAACAGATTGACGGATATATCGCCTTCTACGTGGTATTCGGCGTGCTGGTCTACACCATCTCCTCTGTGGAAACCATCGCGCGGATGAAGCCGATGAAGGGAACGCTGGCGCACGCCTTGTTGTTTGTCGCCGTTGGCCCCTTGGTGACGCTCGGGGTGGTTGCCAAGGCCCTCGTTGTGGAGGTGGTCGACGCGACGAAATGCTGGCGCCGCCTATTCCGGCGCAATTGCGGTACCGAGGAGGTGTTACTGGGCACCCTCTGGCTGTGGTGCACCGTTGATCTGATCTTGGTGTTGGGGCTATACGGCTTTGCACTCATCACCGGCCTGACATGGCTCTGCTTGTGGCAGTCGGCCCGGGCCATGCAGAAGCTGCACGAGATGCCAGCAGAGAAGCACCTGAAGGCCAGAGGCGCGCACGATGCCTTCCTGGAGCTGGCCAGGGGCATGGCCAAGCGCGGCCAGGGCAGTTACGTCACCGAGGCCGGTATCCGCCAGCTCGCCCACGAGTACCTCCAGGAAGCACACCCGACTCCCTCTCCGGATGTCCTGGACAAGTACCAAACGCTGCGTGGCGAAGTGGTGCCGGCCCTTGCCCGCGATGCGCGTGAGCAGCGCGGCCTCTTTCACCGGCGGACGCTCCGCGAGGTCCGCGCGCTTGGCGGCATCATCCGTGCCAGCCTGGAAACCAACTAAGACGAGAGAGCTGACCATGCCGAAGTTCAAGACGATCACCATCACCCGGTCGAACAAGGCCGGCGAGGAGTACAGCGAGAAGTTCGAGACCCACGTCGATCCGGATGGGTACTTCTACACCGCGCCCTCGGAGGAGGTGCTGGAGGCGGCGCACTCGCTCACCATGCGTCATGCGGCTTACCTCAAGACACCTCGGCGCAATGCCCGTTGCCGGCTCGTCTGCCCTACCTATGAGGGGCTGGAAGAAACCCTCAAGGAAGCGATCGACGAGATGCTGGCGGTCGAGGTCATCACCGAGCGGGTCATCGTTTATGCGCGGCAGGCCGATGTGTCCGTCTGGCAGGATAAGGATGGCTCGCTGCACGCCAACGGCTACGTCGGTAACGACCGGCGCGAAGAAGGCGGCGGCTGGTACGACGCGGGCGCCGGCATCCATGCGAGCAATAAGCCCAAGTTTTTCAGCATCGGCCTGACCGCCTGCGTACTCGACAAGATCACGTACCGCCGGCCCAACTCTCAGCGGGTGGAGTTCGAGCAGCCGGAGTGGGGACACCACCACCTCGACTATCCCACGTGGGGCGCCAAGCTCAACGGCTTCGTGGTGGGTCTGCCCGACAAGCCCGAGAAGCTGGAGAGCATGCCCTACACGGAGGAGGCCGCGAAGTTCTTTTATGACGCCCTGATCGGCATCGCCAGCATGGGGATTCGCCTGCACGAGTTCTTTGCCGACGAGGCCAGGGTTCAGCGCGCGATCGAGCATGGTGGGATGCCGCTGATGGCTCAAGCTGGGGGAAGCCAAGATGGATAGCTTGGGTCTAGGTATTGCTGTCGGATGTGGTCTCGCGATCGGCGTGGCGCTGTTCGTTGTTCATTGGGGAAGAATTCGTCGCTGTGATCTTCGACTGCGAAGCCGCTGGGGGGGCGGCCTGGGTGAACTCGCGATATTGCTTTTGGGGTGGGCGCTTCTCGCAGGGTTTGTCTGGTGGGGCCGAAGCATAGATCAGGCTGGCGTTCCGTACGAGTATCACTCGCATTCGGTCTTCTTGCTGAGCTGCATCCTAGCTTTTGTCACGTTGCTTCTGCCTTTTCTCGGCAGGCGCTCCCGTAGGCGCCTTCATGGCCGTGGAATGTCACGGTAAGCCACGGCCCTCCTGTAACTGACAAGGAACATCGCCATGAGTAATCTGGCGCAGGAGGTCGAGCAATTCCTCGCTGGCAGCTCCCATAGCGTCGCGGAGGCCGCCACAGTGTTCGACACCGACGAAGAGCGCGTCATCGAGATCATGATTGAGGCCGAGCAAGATCTCTGCGCCACGTGCGGGTGGTGGTGCGAGAGCCACGAGCTGGAAATTGTCGATGACGAGCAGGTCTGCGAGGACTGCCGGGAGAGCGATTCCGACGACTGATCCATCCCACGGCCCTGTCGGAGTTCAACGCTCGCGCAGGGCCGCAGGGGATCGCGCGAGATCGGGCTGTTCTCGAGCCAACAGTCCCTGTGCTGGCTCCCTCGGTCGGCCGCTTGCTGCTTTGCCGTTCTACGGCACGATGGCCCTATGTTCAATAAAGCCATCAGCCGGAGAGCCCCAATGAAGTCCCACACCTATACCGTCGAGTGCCGCTACGACAGCGAGTGCATGCAGGTCGCCGAGTTCGTCCGCTTCGAGGTCACCGAGCAGGATTACCGCCGATGGAAGGAACTCAGCGAGATCGCCCGGGACAAGGGCCTGTTCAGTGTGGAGATCTCGGACTACCGCTGCGAGTTCCTGGACGAAGGCGAGAAAGAGGGGGCCTATATCCCCGTCGATTTCAGCCAGGCCACCAGCCGGGTGGTGATCGACAGCACCGATGTCTGGTTCGCCGGCTTCGAGACGAAAGGCGGCCCCACCAGCGAGTGGGAGAGCGCGCCGATCAGCCTGAGGGATATAGCGAGTGACTTGGGCCTTGAGGAAGCCGAAGCCGAGGACGAGGACGAGATCGAGAACAAGCCATTCACCTTCCAGAACATCGATTTTCTGTTCGGCGAAGCCACCTACCTGCGCGCCCAGGGCATGATCCACACTGCCGCCGGGCTGTTCGGTGATGGGGCGGGTGTCGACCTTGGCGAGAACCCCGAGTACGAGCGCGGCATGGCTGAGCTGATCTGCGACGGCTGCGGTATACCAATGTATCTCAAGGAAGAGGTCATCGCTGAGATCCACGCGACCGCGCGGGCGGCCGCCTAAAGCCGGGCGGCCATGTCGCCAGCGAATCGCCCACGGCCCTGTCGGAGTGCAACGCTCCCGGCGGGGTCGCTGCGAGGTGGCCCGAACGTGCCCCTGTCACAATCCGACCGCGACACCGCCGACCCCTGAAATCCCTCCTGAACACCCACCGATTGCCCGCTTGCTGCTTTGCCGTTCTCCGGCACGATGCCCTCGCCCAAACAGATCGATTCCAAGGATTATGAGATGACTCTCCAGCCTACCCCGATTCCCGTGCGCCTCCAGCGCCTGAATAACGTTTCCACCAGCGACGCTGCGCCCTCGTTCGATGGCCCTGTGATCATGGTCGAGGTCGATGCCCGCGTTGGTGCGAAGGAACTTCACTCCAGGATGATCAAGGCCAGCGGCTGGCCCGAGAGTCTTGATGCCGTTGACATCGAGCATGCCGCGATCCAGTGGGTTGGCCTGCAAGCGTGGGTGATGGACGCTCCGCTGCTTGCTGGCCCAGGCACCGAGATCGATGCGCCACTCTCGGTGCTGCGCACCCGAACGCTAACCCTGGTTGACGAACCGCCCTCCACGGCGAGCGATGAAGCCTCCAGCCCCGAGCCCTTCCGCGCCTGCTTTGGCATTGAGGTGCCGGTGCCTTCCGGGTATCGCGTCAAGCCTACCGGCCAGGATGGTTGGGCTTGGAGCGCCGATGGCGGCGCGGCAGGGGAAGGAAGTCGCTTCGAGAGCCATGCCGACGCCTGCATCGCCGCTTGGCTTCACACGTTGAATCGGGCCGGAGCCCAGTCAGTGAGCGCTGAGTTCTCGTCTGGCCTCACGGGAACCGATCCAGGGGACGATTTCCCCAATGCCCGGATCACTCACCATCGACAGGAGGAAGACTGGGAGGGACGCATTGCTGTGTATGGCGATGACGAGGCCGATGCGGAGGCCCTGCGCGAGCGAGTGCTCGAGGCCCTGAATTCCCATGCCGAGATCGAGCGCAAGGTCGCGGCCTACGAGCATGAGATCGAGCGGCTCAACGGCTTGGTGATGAAGCTGGCCGGCGAGCACGGTGCCGTCCTGGAGGAATCTGTCCGGGCCGGTGGAGAAGGGCGATGACCTGCGCGGTTGATGCGAAAGCCCTGGATCGCGCGGAGTCGCCCGAAAGCAGTGCCGATTGGCTCGCCCAGGAAATGGCCGAGGCCGGTTTCGTCCAGTGCCACGCCTGCGGCTGGTGGTATCCCCCGCCCAAGGTGGCGAAGGTCCAGGGCGAGCCGCGCTGCGCGGAGTGCCGCGAGGCTGGCGCATAGGTCGCCCTCGAGCCACCTTAGGGCCGGATCGGGGTCCGACGCTCCGGCCCGGCCGCGTCGGCACTTCCCTGACCGCCACGATTCCCGCGTCGAACCGGAACACTCCTTGTTATGCCGCCTCGCGCCCAGCCCTTTGCCGCCTTGCTGCTTCGACGCTTTGGGGCACGATGGCGGCGAACTGACCACTGATTCCAAGGATCACCGATGACCCACCAGCATATTCCTGTGCGCCTGAAGTTTCTCGGCACCGCCGAGGCTGGCGCCATAGCACCGGAGCACTACGCCATAAAGACACGCGTCGATGCGCGCACCGATGTCTCCGATCTCAAGGCCAAGCTCACCTGCGAGGAGAAGTGGCCGAAGGGGCTGGATAGAGGTGAGATCCAATACGCTATCGCCACCCTGATCGAGCAAGAGGGGTGGCAAAACACAGCCCACCCATTCCCCGATATCGGTCTCAGCGAGCCCTCCGAGGGCTATGTCGTCAGGCGCCAGCCCGGCCGAGAAGGATGGCTGTTGATCGAGGTGGAAAGCCCCCAGGGGTTCTGTGATCCCGTATCGGCTTGGTCCACGGAGAAACAGGCCATCTGCGCCTCCTGGGACGGTATCGAAGGGATCAAGCCTGCCTACGCCTACTTCGTCATTGAGGTGCCGGAGCCGGAGGGATACACCCTATTCATGCACGAGGGAAGCTGGTGCATGGAGGAGACCTGGGGTGCAGGCTCTTATGGCCCTTATCCCACCGAGATCGACGCCCGCATCGCCGCGTGGCGCCACAAGCTGAGCCAAGCCGAAGCTGAGCCGGTCGAGGAGGCGCCGGAAACTCGCTTTGCTAAGGGCGATGTGTTCAGAAGCGATAGCGTGCTGTTCACAGCGGGCATTCATGTCTACGACACCCCTGCGCGGACAGGTAACCCCATCACCAACGGCATCGAATGCCACAGCGAGAGCAAGGCCGGCGCCAAGGCCCTTCGCGACCAGGTGCTTGGCGCCCTGAATGCGTCTGGCGCGAACGCCGCGGCCGAGGAAGTCCGCTATCCCATGCAGCCGATCGGGCTCGACCCTCACGGCCGGCCACGCTTCGAGCCGAACCCCATCGTCGATTACCTGGCTTGCACGGTGAGCGATCTCAACCACCTGGCTGTGTGGTGCGCTGAGAACGCCGTCGATCCCAAGTACCAGGAGCAACTTGCCCAGCTCATTGGGTATTCGGTGGATGGCTACGGAACGCTTAGCTACGTCAGCGACGAAAGCCACGAGCGCGCGGCGGCTCAAGCCGAGCGTCTGGTCGCTTCCCGCGAGGAGACCATCACCGATGGATAACCGCACGCTCGAGAAGATCAAGAAATGCCTGGCCCTGGCTGAGAGCGACAATCCCGGCGAAGCCGCCGCCGCGCTGCGTCAGGCCCAGAAGCTCATGGCCAAACACAACGTCACGTCCAGCGACCTGCGCTTCTCCGAGGTCGGGGAGAGCCAGGCCAAGAGCCATGGCGCTCAGAATCCGCCCCGCTGGGTGTGGTTCTTGATGCACACGATCAGCGACGTGTTCTCCGTCGAGAACCTGAACTCCTACGTCAGTCGGTATGGGCGCACCGAGAGCCACGCGGTGTTCATCGGTCTGGGCGACGCCCCGAACGTCGCGGCGTATGCCTACGAAGTCCTGTATCGCCAGCTTGCGACCGATCGCCGCAGGTATCTCGAATCCCTACCGAAGCGGCTGTTGCGCAAGACGAAGACACGCCGGGCGGATCTCTTCGCCGAGGCGTGGGTGCGCGCGGTGCGCTGCAAGGTCGAGGCGGTGGCCATGTCGGACGAGGACAAGGCGCTGGTCAAGCGCTGGAAGGAAGCGGAGTACAGTGAGATGGAAAAAGCCAAGCATCGTTGCCATGAGGGGCTCCGGGATGGCGATCTTCCCGCCCTTCGTGCCGGCGCGGAGGCGGGGAGCAAGGCCAGCATCTTCCGTGGCGTGTCGGCGCGCGAGGCGGACGCACAGCTCGAAACTCAGTGATTCGCTGGGTCGAACCCGGACGTTGAGCGTCTGCTCATTCACGCAATGACTCATCCACTCATAAGGAATGTTTACTCATGATCGGCAACGCGAAGTATCGCTACGGCTTCACCAGCCGCTGCCTGCACTGGCTCGTCGCCTTCCTCATCGGCTGGCAGATGCTCAAGCTCACCGACTACATCGCCGACGGCGAGCACTGGATCGGGCAGACGCTGGTGCCGTGGCACGTGTCGATCGGCACGCTGCTGCTACTGGTGATCGGCCTGCGTGCGGTCTGGGCCTCGCGCTATCGTAGGAGGACCAGGTACCTGCGTACGGGAAGGGACGTGCTGATATCGGCGGGCCATCTGGCGCTCTACGCCACGATGCTGCTGATGCCGCTCACCGGCATTTTCAAGATGATCGGCGGTGGCCATGGGTTGGCGGCCTTCGGGGTGGTGCTGATCCCGGAGGCGCCGGAGATCGCATTGGCGGCCAGCCTCGGTGAATGGCATGCGCCGCTGTCCTGGCTGCTGCTGGCGCTTATCGTAGGGCACATCGGGTTCGCGCTCCGACAAACCAGGGCTCACCAAGGTGCGGGGCACAGTCGCACCTGAACGATGGCCTTTTATCTATGCCCGATACCCGGCTATTTCGCCTTGCTGCTTTTCCGATCTGCGGCACGATGAGCCGGACACCGGCGAACCGCCGTACACACACCAATGCCGGGGCCGCCCGGATAGGGATTAATCGATGAGCAGCATCCCGATCTTTCTGCTGGAAGTGGGGGCCGTCAAAACCCTGGAGTTTGGCAACGCCTGGCGCGGGGCGATGTACGTCTGGAATTACGTCGCCACCGAATACTGCGGCCTCCCGGTATTCCCGCCTGGATTCTCCGAGGAGGGAAAGGCCGATCAGATGAAGGTCTGGAACTACGGCAACAACAATCCGGATATGCCGGAGCACGAAGCGATCGTCCTGCTCAGCACGATGGACCACGCTCTGCTTGATCCGAGCCAATGGGAGCGTCTGGTCGAGGCATACGAGAAGTTCGGCGAGGAGCATCCCAATAGCAGCTTCGGCGAGCAGGCCAAAGCACTGCGCGATGTCATGGAATCCGGCGAGGACATGGAGCTGCTCGGCATCGGCTGGAATCAGAACACAATCTGCCCATCGAAGTGGGTGTCCTACGACGACGATGGCGTCATGCGGGTCTACGACCCTGCGCGGGAGAACAGTCACTTCTGGATGATGGAACAGCTCGACGAAGCCCGCCGGTCTGCTGCTGAGGTTGAGGCGGCTGGAGGTGGCGCGTGATCGTCAGACACGAGGCCAACACCGATGGTCGGGATTTCTTCGTCGGCGACATTCATGGCCAGTACCGATTGCTCCAGGAAGCCATGCACCGGGTCGGCTTCGACAAGGCCAGGGATCGCATGTTCTCGGTCGGGGATCTGGTCGACCGCGGGGCCGATTCCCTCGAGTGCCTGTCGCTGCCTTTCGAGCACTGGTTCAATGGCGTCCGCGGGAATCACGAGATGCTCGCCCACGAGGCTCTCTCCGGCGCCGGCAGCTTCGAGCTGTGGATGGTCAACGGCGGCACCTGGGCGCTGAGCGAGAACCTCGCCGAGGTGAAGCAGATCGTCGGCGAGGCGCTGCGACACCTGCCCTACGCCCGAGAGATCGAGGTAGCCGGCCGACGAATCGGCATGGTTCACGCGGAGCCGCCGGGCGACTGGTCGCTGATCGAGCTAGCCGGCAATGCCTACAAGCAGGAGTTGGTCTGGGGGCGCAGCCGAATCAAGAGCGCGGATGAAACGCCGGTCGATGGCATCGATGCCGTCGTGGTCGGACACACACCCATCGAACAGCCCGCCTGGCTGGGCAACGTGCTCTACATCGACACCGGGGCGTTTCGCACGGGAAACCTGACGCTGCTCGATGCCAGGGAAGTGGTTTCATCACTCGAGGCTGGTTCGAGCCCTCGATATATCTAGCTCAAGTCGTTGGACCTGGACGCGTATCAGCACAAATTATTCGCAGGAGAAGATATATGAACGATAAACCTGATACATCAATGCCACGCACGCCGCTATGGCGTGTCATCTTTGGTTGTGCCAAGAGCATACTCTTCTTGATCGTCGGAGTCGCCATCCTTTTTGCGGCTTTTGCGGCCATTAACTGGAGTGCTCCATATGGCTGGGCATTGTGGCAGGCGCTGGCGAAGGGTATGAGTTCCTGGCTGGGGATATAATGGACTTGGCAGTTAGGATAAAACGGGCCAAACGGAGGTAAGTATGGATATGGGCGGCGTTTATCTCGCTATGGCTTATGTGCCCGCTATTGCTTCAACTGTTGGCTCCTGCGTATGTTTTTGCTCTGGTACTCAGGAAGGCGCTGATGCACAGAAGCAGCAAATCGAGGAAAGGGCGATGACCGCTCAGCGCAAGAGGAAACCCCGATAGATTCGGCAAGCACTGCCCGGCCTGTGGCACCGACCTGGACGAACTGGAAGCAGAGATGCAGCCAGCTTCTCAGCACACCGACGAGCAATAGGAAAAGGCTTGTCATATGCCCCCTTCGATTCAAAATGCGCGCGTTGCTGCCAGCCAGTGGCGATCTGAACATCCGGATCACCAGGGTGGGGTAGTGCTCGTATGGGATGGCCAAGCCTATGGATGGAAGGATCGGCTGAGGGATGCTGGCCATGAGCGGCCTAGAGCATATGCAGTGGATGCCGATGGTCATGTGTTCGTTGCCGAGGGTGGCGATGATTACAACGGTGCCAAATGCTGGGTAGCCGAACCCCGCAAAAACTGATCGAGGAGAAGCATGGAAAAGCGAAAGGCCGAACCGCTAGCAGGATGGCGCCTACACCCAAAGGCAGCCTATGTGTGTGTATTCCTGATTTTTTTGACCAGTATGATTGGTCTTTTCGGAGAAACGCTAGGTTTGACAGGTTCAGCACGGACATTGGCGATGATGCCCGGAATCGCGTCAGCGATTCTTATGACGTTCCAGCACGCCGCTATCTGGCAGCGGGTCGATAACAAATAGATCAAGGAAACTCCCGCCTGCTCCCCACCAATACCTCGCTTGCTGCTTTGCCGATCTCGGGCACTCTGAGCGTGTTTTCCGGCGATCCGCCGCACACTGATCGACATCCGGGCGCTGCCCGGCTGGGGAGGAGTAAGTGACAAAGAGAGAGCTGGAGCAACAGCGCCTGGCCAACGCCAACAAGTTCATCCGCAAGATAGGCGATTGCGGCCGGCGGTTCTTTCATCACGAAGGCCGCTATGCCGAGCTGTCGCTGGATGGGCGTGGGCGGGTCTGGTTCACCGACGAATATAGTGGTCGGAGGATCTACACCCACCGCGATGGACGCTGGCAGGGGTTCACCCACGGCGGCACGCTGAAAATTCTCGTGGAAGTCTTCCGCGACCATATCAAGAAAGGCCGACAGCTCCACCACCTCTATTTCGACCCCGACAGATTCAGGGGCTTTGGCACGCATCCGTGGGGGTACCCTGACGGCGAGCTGATCCTGCTAAAGCATGCGGGCCTGACGCTCGGAATCGTCGCGCCTGCACCCGGGGAGGACGCATCATGACAGATCGATTCTATCTCCAGGATAACCGCTCCAACCTTGGTGATCGCCTGATGTTCTGGCGCGAGGGCGGCGGCTATACCAGCAACGTTCGCGAGGCCGAGGTGTTCACCCGCGAGCGGGCTGTGAACCTGCACGAGAACCGGGAGAGCGACATTCCCTGGCCAGCCGACTACGTGGACGCGCGAACTCACAGCGCGGTCGACATGCAATACGTCGATCGTTCGGCGTTTGGCGCGATGCCGTTGGGGGATGCCCAGTGTCTGATCCAGGTGGCGCGCCGTTACAACGGCAATGACATCGTTTGGCTGCTTGCCGATGGCGGCCGCGGCGCCAACCTGGACGATGCCCGGGTCGTGAGCTGTGAGGAGGCGCGCGAGCTGTGCATGGCCAACGAAAGCTATGTCGCCTGGAACAACGCCTATATCGACCAGCACGTGCGGCAGGTGGTCTCCTGCGCCGATGTCAATCGGGAGGAAGCGCTCCGCGGTACCGGGATCAAGCTGGTGAAGCCGCGCCGGCCGCGAAAGGAAGTGGTCAACTGCCACGGCTGCGGCCAGTTCCTTTCCCGGTTTCAGGTCTATGGGACCGACTGCCCGAACTGCGGGGCGGACAACCGCCCGTGACGAGCCCTGGGCGTCGTCGGCACCCGCGCCGGCGCCTGTTTCTCGAGTCCAACCCCGACGCTGCACTCTCCCCCCGGAAATCCCCGCCCGATACCCGCCGATACCTCGCTTGCTGCTTTCCCGATCTCGGGCACTCTGACCGCATCGCCGGCGAAAAGCCGACATGCACAGCGACCGCCGGCGCCTGCCGGCTGAGGAGAAGACAATGGGCGACAAGACGGGGATTGAATGGACGAGCGCTACCTGGAATCCACTACGGGGCTGCTCTCGCGTTTCCGACGGCTGCCGGCACTGCTACGCCGAGACCCAGGCCGCGCGGATCATCGCCATGGATCGCGGGCGGGGCGTGCCCGAGGGCGAGGGCGCCTACGACGGGCTGCTGGCCAAGGGCGGGCAGTGGAACGGCAAGATCAAACTGGTGCCCGAGCTGCTGATCCAGCCTGTTCGCTGGACGAAGCCGCGCAAGATATTCGTCAACAGCATGTCGGATCTCTTCCATGAGAACGTGCCGTTCGAGTACGTCGCCGCTGTCTTCGCGGTCATGGCGAGCACACCGCGCCACACCTACCAGATCCTGACCAAGCGCCCGAAGCGGATGCGTGACTTCTTCGCCTGGCTGGCGGAGAAAGCCGACGGCGCCAATGAGCGCTACATCAACAGCGAACAGCATCAGGCTGGCGTGAAGGCACGGCAGGCCCTTCGCGATCAGGGCAAGGCATCGCTAGACGAGCCGGCACCGCCAACCGAGATGCTGCGGGGTCTGTACGACATCGCCGCGCCGATCGTCGACGAGCACATGGATCAACAGGCTCGCCGGCATCATCTGAAAAGCCTCGGTCAGTGCCACTGGCGCAACTGGCCGCTGGACAACGTGTGGTTGGGCGTGAGCGTCGAGGATCAGGCCACGGCCGATGAGCGCATTCCGCTGCTGATCGAAACGCCGGCCGCGGTGCGCTGGCTGAGCATGGAGCCACTGTTGGGTCCGGTATCGCTGCGCTGGATGGCCGCGTGGCCGGAGAACCCGCCGTATACTGCTCAGAACCCGTACAACGAAGGTGTTACCGACCACTTGGACGGGCTGCGGCGCCTGGATTGGGTCGTTGTCGGCGGCGAGTCGGGCAAGGATGCCAGGCCGATGCACCCTCAGTGGGCCTTTGATCTGCGGGATCAGTGCGCGGAGGCCGGCGTACCGTTCATGTTCAAGCAATGGGGTGAATGGGTACCCAGGAGTGCCTGCTACCACATCCTTGAGGACGGGACCGCCTGTTCCAATCGAGACCCCGGCGCGGTGCAATGGCCCAGCGTCCGGCTGACGGAAGCCGGGAACGACGGGCATCGTCTGGAGCATGCGGGAGATGGGGGCGACGTCTACATGCAGCGCGTGGGAAAACGGGCTGCCGGTCGCCGGTTGCAAGGCATTCTGCACGACGGGTATCCAGCATAATCGCGCATAGACGCTTACTGGCACCCTCGGGGCGCTAGGCGGTGCCAGTGTCACGGTACCAACCCTCATGTGGGATGAAAACAAAGTGTCATCCTTGAAAATAGAGAGTCATCCTCCGGTGATGACAAGGTGGCGTAGCCCGGTTATAATGTAGCTACATCGTAGCCACGAAAGAGAAGGAGAAAATCATGAGTGCTGATACCGTGGTCCGAGCCCGCATCGACAGCGAAACCAAAGAGCGCGCCACCGCCGCCCTGGAGGCCATGGGCCTGTCCGTGTCCGACGCCATCCGCCTGCTGATGCTGCGGATCGCCGACGAAAAGCGCCTGCCGTTTGCCGTGCAGGTGCCGAACGCCACCACGGCCAAGGCTCTGGAAGAGCTGGAAGCCGGCAAGGGCAAGCGCTTTGATAGCGCGGATGCGCTGTTCGAGGACCTGGGCATCTGATGCTGACCCCAGTCCGTTCCAGCCAGTTCAAGCGAGATGTGAAGCGGGTCCATAAGCGCGGCAAGGACATGGAAAAGCTGCGGCGCTTGCTGGGCCTGCTGCTTGAGCAAACGCCCTTGCCGGATGCATACCAGGATCACTCATTACGGGGAAACTGGAAGGGCTACCGAGATGCCCACATCGAGCCCGATTGGTTGCTGCTATATCGCATAGTGGATGACGAGCTGCACTTGGCTCGTACTGGTAGCCACGCTGATCTCTTCCGAGAATAGGCAAGGCAAGAAAGGATGATACTTTACCTTGCCGGTATGGCTGCTCCTGACCATAAATCAAAGGGTTATACCCCACCATAGGATGATATTCTTTTTTCATCCCACACCTCACGCATTCGACGCGGCCATGCCGCGGGAGCTTTACCGATGGGGCCGATTCAACTGATCGGCCCCGACAGACTTTGAAACTGAGTCGGGGCGTTTCGTTGATGCTCAGGCGCTGATTTAAGGCTGCATATCCTTGCCTGCCGTCTCACGTCGACGCCCTTGATCAATCCCTAATCCCTTCTGTGCCCCCCCTGATTACGCGCTTGCTGCTTTTTCGTTCTGAGGCATGGTGGCTGCAAATTACGCCACCCCGAAGCCAGGAGGGAAGCATGCGTCATAACGATCACTGGTTCGCTCGGCACTTCGCCACCGACGATTTCACGACGCGTGAACACGTGCAAAAGACGCTTATACCGCGGTGGCAGGCCGCAATAGCTGAAAACGAACAGGCCGCCGCATATTTGCGAAAAGTCGGGCGCGACGAGACAGACCCTCTGCTGGCCACTGTGGTGGCTGAGACCGCTACGTTGCAAGGCAACATCGAGGCGGCAACGAAGCGATTGACCGAGACAGAGAGGGCGGCGCAATGAGCATCCCCGCCGAGGAAGTCGGTGCCTCAGAGCCTGTCAAGGAACCACCGGCAGGTTTGCTTGAGGATACCAAGCAAACCATTCGAGAGGCGCTCTCGAGGATGTCGGCCACGCCGGGGTTTCGTTCCCGGGCTGCGCAGCGACTGATGATTGCTGAGGTCTCCAAGACCCTGGCGGGCGAGTATCCCGGCGAGCGTGTGGTTAGCATTGAGGGGCCAACCGGTACCGGCAAGAGTCTGGGCTACCTGCTCTCTGCTATCCCCGTCGCGCAGGCCCGCGGGAAGACGCTGGTGATCGCCACCGCAACGGTAGCGCTACAGGAACAGCTCGTCACGAAGGATCTGCCCGATTTGCATGCACGTGCGGGGCTGGAGTTCAGCTTTACGCTGGCGAAGGGGCGTCGCCGTTATGTCTGCGATCGTAACCTTGAGCCACTCGCAGGAGCCAACGAGGATCAAGGTCTTCTCGACTTTGGCGACGGTGAACAGGGTCAGGGGACCTGGGCGATCAAACCTGCCGAAGGCGAAACCGATGAAGTGGAGGCTATGTGGGCGAGTCGCTCCAACGGGAACTGGAGCGGCGATCTTGACGAATGGCCCAACTCGCTGCGTCAGGAGCTGCGTGACGAAATCACCACAGACAAAGCGAGCTGCACAGGCGCCAGTTGTCGGTACCGGTGGCGTTGCGCATTCTTCAAGGCACGGGCTGAAAACGAGAAGAAGGATGTCGTCGTCGCAAACCACGCGCTGGTGATGTCGGACCTGATGCTCGGGGGCGGCGTGGTGCTGCCAGCGCCGAAGAACACCATCTACGTCTTTGACGAGGGCCACCATCTGCCGAGCGTCGCGGTCGAACAGGGCGCGGCGAAGGCACGGCTTGCCGCGGCAAAACAAACACTCAGCGAGTTGGCAAAGCTGCCAGGCAAGGCTGCGCCGGCACTCGCCGGCCAGACGGAGCTGGTCAGCGGCGTCAAGGAACTGGGTACCGAGCTAGCGGGGGAAGCTCGCGCGCTCGTGCGCAGCCTGGACGACACCTATCGTGCCCTGGAGAACGTGCATCCTGCAATGTCTGAGCCCCAGGCAAAGAGAGGCCGTGGTGGCCGGTATGCACGGGGCAGTCGTGAGCCTGACATGACCTGGCGCTTTCCCATGGGCGAGGTGCCTGCCGACTTGTGCGACCTGTTTGAGCAGGCGCGCGTGGCGACGGGGGCGGTCCACTCGCTGGCGCGGCGTCTCGGCGACCGCTTGAAAAAGGGCGCGGAAAACGACCCCAACAATCGTGGCATAACCACACTTCAGGCATCTGCCCAACGGCTCGTATCACGAATCGACACCATGGAAACCGCTTTCGCTCAGCTCGCCGCGGCGCCCTCTGACAATCCCGCCGATCCGCCGGTAGCACGTTGGATCGAGGTGGTCGCCGACGGGGGCGACTTTGAGTGCTGTGCTAGCCCCACCTCGGCCGCTGGACTGCTGCGCTCGCTGTTGTGGAGCCAGTGCGATGGTGCTGTGGTCACGTCGGCGACACTTGCTGCGCTCGGTCGGTTCGACCGGTTTTACGAGCAAGCCGGGCTGCATGAGCGGCATGGCAATCGGGCTATAAAGCTCGATTCTCCGTTCGATTATGCAAACCGGGCCGAGCTTGTTGTCCCGAACGTTATCGCAGATCCCAAAGATCATGATCGGCATTCAGACGAGATAGCGACGCGCTGTAACGCTGGGTTGATTGCGCCGGGAACCGGGACACTGGTGCTGTTCGCCTCCTACCGTCAGATGCGCGCGGTACTCAAGGCCCTCAATCCGGAGCTGGCCGCCAAGGTGCTGATGCAGGGGGAGGCGCCGCGACACGAGCTTCTGGAAAAGCACCGTCAACGGATTGAGGCCGGTCAGGGCAGCATCTTGTTCGGGGTGGCGTCGTTCTCCGAAGGGGTGGATCTGCCCGGCGAGCAATGCACTCACGTGATCGTCGCCAAACTGCCGTTCGCGGTACCGGACTCCCCCGTCGAGGCAACGCTTTCGGAATGGCTAGAGTCACGCGGGCGCAACCCGTTCATGGAGCTGTCCGTGCCGGATGCGAGCTTCAAGCTTATCCAGTCCGCCGGACGGCTGCTGCGCACTGAGACGGACTATGGGCGTGTCACTGTACTTGATCGGCGCTTCGCCGACCGCCCGTACGGGCGCGCCATGATGAATGCATTGCCACCGTTTCGGCGGTTCATCGAGGGTAGAGGTGGATTTCATGGGTGACCTTATGTGGATCGGAATATTTGTGGGCATCCTACTGCTGTTGCTGACTGCATGGTATGTGAGCTGCTACTTGGGGTTTAAGCCTGGACTCTCAGCAACCTGTGTCATAGCGACGTTGGTTGTGGTGTCAGCCCTTAGCGCACTTCTGGGGCGGCATATCATGGGGGCGGAAGTGGGGGAGCATTTTTCTTACCGCCAGATCCACCGCTGGGTAGAACAAAACCCTGCTCTTGCCTCCCGCGTCGAGTCTTACTTGGAAGACGGCAAAATCAGTGTTGGTGAGGCGAGCCGGATCCAGAGAAAACGGGAGGAGTTGCTCGAAGAGGGCTCTGCCGCTCGTGAAGCCCTTAAAGCGGCGCTGAAAGACACCCCCGCTGATTCCAATAAGGAGAGCGATTCATGATTCCCCTCTATCTCTATGCCCTGTGTAGGCGCTTTCTCGCGCGAACGCTGAATTTGTCGGCTACCGTGCTGGCTCTCGCCGGAAGCGTGCTCCTGGTAAGTGATTTCGTTGTCATTTATCAGCTCAAGTGGCCGCCGATTGATGCCGGCGCCTGGCGAGTCGCCAGTGCCTCGATCGCGCTCACCGCCGCATGCGGCTGGTTGGCGCTGGTGTTAGCGCTAAAGCGCGCACCACGGCCCACAACATCGCCTGACGCACCCGATTCAACTCCCTTTCCCTCGTCCTACCGCGACATGCTCATCGAATCGGCATGGATCGTATTGCGCCGTCTGGCGTGGGCCGTGTTCGCTGGAACTGGGTTGCTGATCGTGCCGGCGGCGGTCTTCGATCTGGTCGCTCCGCTGATCTCGGGTGTCCTTCCAGACCTGCCCTGGTACTCCTTTACCTCGCACAACTTTTACGCCATGGCGCTGCTGGCCACTGAACCAACGGTACTCGTCTTCCTGGGGGTGCTGGTGCTGCCTATGTCGCTGATCGATCGCAGCCGGCGCTTCTGGCCGGCCAGTGATCAGGACCAGAAATACCTGGCCCTGGCGTCCATCGCAAACCCCACCGTTCGCCGCTACCGCGCCGAACTCCAGCGCCTCGGTCGCCGGATGCTAGTCGAGGATGTGGAGCGGCTGGGGGCCGAGATCTGGCTCGACAGGATGACGGAAAATGCACACCGATAATATCCAATATCTCGCCGAGGGCGAGGCCATGAGTCGTGATGCCTGGCATCAGTTGTCCGAGCATCTCCGCGAACGCGGCAAGCCGCTCGATCATCTGATGCCGATCTATCATGTCGGCGGAGTATGCGACGTGCCTTCCATGTGCTGCGTCCACTGCGAACAGGATCTTAGCTATGCCGACTTCACCGCAGTGATCAATCGTGTGCGCGACAGGCCCTGGTACCTCAACCTCAATGCTGTGTGTAGCTGCCCGGACTGCAATGGCAGCACTCTATTCGCCCAGACTTATGCGCCGCCGAAGGACCGTCGGCTGGCATACATGTCCTTGCGCCCTCCGATGCGCGAGGTGATCGAGGCGCCCTGGGCCGAGGCCCCGGTCTCGCAGCCAGTGCATGCTGATGGGATTCCGGTACCGGTGTTCGACCTGGTGGCCCGCGCGCGCGGGATCGTAACCCAGCGCCGCGAACCTTTTCCCCATCGCACCAGGCCGATTTCGGAGCGGCTGGTGCGTAGGGTCATGGCGGGCGGCGGTCAGCGCTCGCTGTTCGTGTCCACGCTCATCGCCTTGGTACTGCATCGGCCCGAGGGGTGGGCGGACCCGTCACAGTGGGGCTGGAGCCTGCTGTGGTCGACCTATATTGAGAGCGCTCCGCTGGCACTGGTCCTGTGGGCCGTCTACGAGATCGGCGTGCTGTGGGCGTCGGCGACAAAGGAGAAACGATCATGAGCATGGCAACCTGCATTTACTGCGGGCACAACGTGAAGTATGGCCCGGGTACAAACTTCACCCAGGGGCAAGCCTACCCTCAACCCCCGGGGGCGATCACTGCCCCTGGGGTAGCTCGCCCCCATTTTGTTTGATGGAGGCAGCATGTCGACTTCTACCCCGCTCTGGCGTCTCGAAGAGACGCCAGAGCTTTTTCTGGACGGCTACGTCGCCGATGACGACCGCGCTGTCTTTCTTTCTCTGTGGGGGCGGGATACCGCCATTCACGAGCTGATGGCAAAGCTGACCCTGCCGATCGCCGAAGGCGGCTGGAACGGGATCACGCTTCAGCGGGACGATCAGACGGTCGCCCTGCAACTGGATCGTGATCGCCTGGCGAAACGCACGACGCGGACCTATCGGCAGACGCGGTTCGGCAGCCTGCTGAATCTCTGGCTATTTGATCAGCGCTGTCAGGATCCCGATCGGGCCAACCGTCAGTGCTATGCCATCTTCAACGAGCGCGATTCACGTCAGGACAAGAGCGCGATGCTCTGGTCGCGACTGCGTGATCTCGCCGCGTTTCCGCTGCTCGACCACTGGCGACCCATGGTCGTTCAGCTGCTCCTCGAGCACGGTGCGATTCGCATGCTCGATCGAACGTCTGAGCGCCTTTCCGGCGTCTGGATCGATCTCTCGCTGGCCAGCGTTCAGGACGCCATCGGTCAGCTCATCCACTCCGGCGATCTCGCCACGCAATGAACCCGGGAGGCCATCATGGCTCTGATGTTTCCACGCCTGGCGCGCAACTTTGCCAAGAACGGCTACTACCCGACCGACGAGGACACGATTGATCGTGTCCTCCAAGCACTGGGTACCTCGCATGACCAGCGGGTTCGAATCCTGGATCCGTGTGCCGGCGAAGGCCATGCGATTCTGGAGAGCGCCCACCGGCTGGGCCGCGAACGAACCGACGCCTACGGCATCGAGTACGATCTCGAGCGAGCACGGCACATGCAGAGCCTGGTCGATGTCGGCATCCAGTCGGATCTGATGGATACCGTCATCTCACCGCGCTCGTTCGGCATGATGTTCTTTAACCCGCCCTATGGCGATCTCGTCAGCGAGACCGGCGGCAGCAAGGGGTATGCCGGCAAGGGCCGGCAGCGGCTGGAAAAGCTGTTCTACCAGCGCTGTGTTCACCTGCTGCAGTACGGCGGGATCGTGGTGATGATTGTCCCTCACTACGTCTTCGACGGTGAGCTGTCGAGCTGGGTCAGCCAACACTTCGATCGCGTCACCGCGTTCAAGGCTGCGGTCGATATATTCAAGCAGGTCGTCGTCTTCGGCGTTCGCACGAAGCGCAATGCACTACTGGCCAACGACAGGGCCAAAACGATCAGGGGGATGTTGCAGCAAATCGGACTGGGAGAGTTCAAGCCCGAGCCGCTGCCTTCGATCTGGTGTGATGGACCCTATGACGTGCCGCCGGCGACGAGCAGCACGCCACACTGCTACCGCGTGTCGCTGGAGCCCGAGCAGCTGAGGCAGGAGATCGATCAGTTGGGCGGGCTATGGACCGACTTCAATCTGGCGTTCTGGACCGATGGGGTCACGCAGCGACGTCCGCTACGCCGGCTCTCGAGCTGGCACCTTGCGCTGTCGCTGGCAGCGGGTGGCATATCGGGCGTCGTGACCTCGCGATCGGGGCGTCAGCTGGTCGTGAAGGGCGACACCTTCAAGGAGAAGTCCTCGAAAGTCGAGTTCGACGAAGACGCCGATGGCAACATCAGCGAGCGTCGGATTCTGACCGACCGTTTCGTGCCGGCCATCATGGCCTGGGACGTGACACCAGACTCTCCCGATAAGGGAAGGCTGTTCAAGATCACGTCGACGCCTGCGCAGGATGCGCCGGCACAACCTGAACCTACCGACTCGGACGCCGAGACGGCATAACCCAACCACGATCGCTCTCCGGGGCGATCCACCCCCCTACGGGCAGACACGCCGCCCGCAGGGGCGAGTTCTGCCCATTTTCATTGGAGATGGACATGAACATGCCATGTACCACGCCGGCTAACGTCATCGCGCTCAACGATTTCATCGATGAGTTCGGCGATGGGCTTCTAGATACGCTCAACCACACCCATCCCCCGGTCTACGACGGTCGAGGCAGCCCGGCTCGCAAAGTGGTGATGGATGCCCTGGCACGCAAGCCGTTTCCGGCACAGGCGGATGTCGTTCACGCGATCTGCGCGTTGCTGCTGGATCAGAACGAACGCGCCGGCGTCATCAACGCCGAGATGGGGACCGGCAAGACGATGATGGCGATCGCCGTCGCCGCCGTGATGGCGACCGAAGGCTATCGCCGATCGTTGATCGTTTCTCCGCCGCACCTGGTCTACAAGTGGCGGCGCGAGATCCTCGAGACGGTACCCGAGGCACGGGTATGGGTACTCAACGGACCGGACACGCTGGCGAAACTGCTCAAGCTGCGTGAGCAACTGAGGCAGCCAGATGATGGCCAGCCGGAGTTCTTCATCCTAGGGCGCGTACGAATGCGGATGGGGTTTCACTGGATCCCGGTGGCCACCCCGAAGCGCACGCTTTCCGGTCGCTTCGCGGCGTGCCCGGACTGCGGCCGCATGATCCTCGACAACGACAATGAACCGATCTGGTTCGAGTTGTTTCAGCAGACCGAGCGTCAACAGCGATGCGCGGGATGCGGTGGCCAGCTCTGGACTCTCATACGACAGCGGCGACCCGAAGGGGATGCCCGCCGTCGTTCGGTGCTCAAGGCGCTGCAACGCATTCCGACCATCGGCAAGGTGACATCGGAGAAGCTGATCGACCAGTTCGGGGAGGCATTTCTCTCGTCGATGCTGGCCGACAATGTGCACGAGTTCATCAATTTGATGGACGAGAACGGCGACCTGGTGTTCAACGATCGACAGGCGACGAGGATGGAGCGGGCGATGGCGAATATCGAGTTCGGTTTCGGCGAGGTCGGTTTTCAGCCGAGCGAGTTCGTGAAGCGCTACCTGCCCGATCAGTTCTTCGACCTGCTGATCGTCGACGAGGGGCATGAGTACAAGAACGCGGGGTCGGCCCAGGGCCAGGCCATGGGCGTACTGGCAGCGAAGGCTCGCAAGACGCTTTTGCTGACCGGCACGCTGATGGGTGGTTATGCCGATGACCTGTTCTATCTGCTCTTCCGGATCCTGACGCCGGTGATGATCGAAGACGGCTACCGTCCCCAGCGCAATTCTCTGGGAGCGGCGTCCATGGCCTTCATGCGTGAGCATGGTGTCCTTAAGGATATCTACTCTGAGCGCGAGGGTGCTGGACACAAAACGGCGAAGGGCCGAAAAACCTCGGTGCGGACAGTCAAGGCACCAGGCTTCGGGCCGAAGGGCATACTGCGTTACGTGCTGCCCTTCACGGTGTTCCTCAAGCTCCAGGACATCGGCGGAGATGTGTTGCCGTCGTATGAAGAGGAGTTCGTGGAAGTACCGATGTCGTCAGAACAGGCCAGTGCCTATGACAGGCTCTCCCGGGAGCTGACACAGGCGCTCAAGGAAGCGCTGGCACGCAAGGACACCACCTTGCTGGGCGTGGTGCTCAACGTGCTGCTGGCGTGGCCTGATTGCTGTTTTCGGCCTGAGACGGTCAAGCATCCGCGCTCGCGGGAGCTGATCAGCTTCGCGAAGTCGATCTTCGACGAGACGTCGACGATGCCGAAGGAGGACGAGCTGGTCGAGCTGTGCCGGACAGAGAAGGCCGAAGGCCGCAAGGTGCTGGTCTACTCCACCTATACCGGCAAGCGCGACACGACGAGTCGCCTGAAGCGCGTCCTCGAGCAGGCGGGGCTGAAGGTAGCCGTGCTGCGCTCGAGTGTCGACACCAGCCGTCGTGAGGACTGGATCGCGGACCAAGTAGAGAAGGGCATCGATGTCCTGATCACCAATCCCGAGTTGGTGAAGACGGGCCTGGATCTTCTCGACTTCCCGACGATCGCGTTCATGCAGACCGGCTGGAACGTCTACACGCTGCAGCAGGCGGCGCGACGGTCCTGGCGCATCGGTCAGCACCGGGCGGTGCGTGTGGTGTTTTTTGGCTACGCCGAGACCTCACAGATCGCCTGTCTGCGACTGATGGCCAGTAAGATCGCCGTGGCGCAGAGTACATCAGGGGACATCCCTAAGTCAGGGCTTGACGCGCTCAACAGCGATGGCGAGTCAGTCGAAATGGAGCTGGCCCGTCAGCTGGTCGCTTGAGGCTTCATTCACTTCAACCTAACCCCTCTTCGGAGGGGTTTTCTATTTGAACGGCGTATAGGAATAAGGCAGATATCCAGTTCTCGTCTGGTTGTTGAATTTGCTTGTCCCTAGCAAATGAAACTTATGCGCTAAGGACATAGAAAAACCTTCGTAGTTATTAGGTATATTCAAAAAAGATCTAACGTTAGAATAATTTCTAAGCTACTCTGAAGGCATGTTCTTTCAAGGAGCCCTCATGAACACCCACGCTCTTGCACGAGGCAATCAGGATGGTGACCGGCCCGACGTCGCCGGTTTTTTCGATCCTCGCACCTTCAGTATCCAGTACGTCGTCAGCGACCCCGCCACGCGGCATTGCGCGATCATCGACCCGGTGCTCGATTACGATGAGAAGTCCGGCGCCACGGCAACCTTCCAGGCCGATGAGCTGCTGGCCTACATCGAGCGCGAAGGGCTCGAGGTCGAGTGGATTCTGGATACCCACCCGCACGCGGATCACTTTTCCGCCGCGCGCTATCTGCACGAGAAAACCGGTGCACCTACCGCCATCGGCCGGCCGGTCACCCAGGTGCAGGCGCTGTGGAAGGCGATCTACAACTGGCCGGACCTGAAGGACGACGGCAGCCAGTGGGATCGTCTGTTCGACGAAGGGGATACCTTCAAGCTGGGCGAGATCGATTGCCACGTGATGCACTCGCCGGGCCATACGCTGGCCTCGATCACCTACGTGATCGGCGATGCCGCCTTCGTTCACGACACCCTGTTCCAGCCCGATTTCGGCACCGCCCGCGCCGACTTCCCCGGCGGTGACGCCCATCAGCTATGGCACTCGATCCAGGCGATCCTTGCACTGCCCGACGAGACGCGCCTGTTTACCGGTCACGACTACATGCCCGATGGGCGCGAGCCGCAGTGGGAGAGCACCGTGCGCGAGCAGCGTGAGCACAACAAGCACCGGCTCGGCGAGAGCAGCGAGGCCGAGTACGTCGAGCTGCGCAATCGTCGCGACAGCGAATTGCCGATGCCGAAGCTGATCCTGCATGCGCTGCAGGTCAACATTCTCGGCGGCCGTCTCCCCGAGCCGGAGAACAACGGCAAGCGCTACCTGAAACTGCCGCTCAACGCCCTGGAAGGTGCCGCGTGGGAGTGAGAAGGCGTCGTTGCCAGTCTGTATCGCACCGCGCCGAATCGACCAAGGGGAGCCAGCCATGAACGAACCGAAGACCGCGAACGACAAGCACCATGATATCGTCATCATCGGCGGTGGGGCGGGGGGCATCGCGGTCGCCGCGAGTCTTCACAAACGCCGTGCCGATCTCGATATCGCCATCGTCGAGCCCGCCCAGGATCACTTCTACCAGCCCGGCTGGACGCTGGTGGGCGGTGGCGTGTTCACTCCGGAGCAGACCCGGCGTTCGATGCGCTCGGTGATGCCGAGCTTCGTGACCTGGTACCAGACCGCCGCAGAACGGCTGCTACCGGAGTCCCGCCAGGTTGTGCTGGATAACGGTTCGACGCTTGGCTATCGGGCGCTGGTGGTCGCGCCGGGTCTCGAGGTCGACTGGCAGGCGATCGACGGCCTCGAGGAGACGCTGGGCAAGAATGGCGTGACCTCGAACTACCGTTTCGATCTGGCGCCCTACACCTGGTCGCTGGTTCAGGCAATGCGAGGCGGCAAGGCGCTCTTTACCCAGCCGCCGATGCCGATCAAGTGCGCCGGGGCGCCACAGAAGGCGATGTATCTCTCCTGTCACGAGTGGGAGAAGCAGGGCGTCTTGAACGGCATCGACGTCCTTTTCCACAATGCCGGCGGTGTGATGTTCGGTGTCTCGGACTTCGTGCCGGCGCTGGATGAGTACGTGCAGCGCTACGGCATCCACAAGCAGTTCCAACAGAACCTCGTCGCCGTGGACGGACCGGCCCAGAAAGCGCGTTTTCGCGTCCCGAGCGAGGGCGGTAGCGAAGAGATCGAGACCGATTTCGACATGCTTCACGTCGTGCCGCCGCAGCGCGCTCCACGGCTGGTGAGAGAATCGCCGCTGGCCAACGAGGGTGGCTGGCTCGACCTCGATGCTGAAACCCTCCAGCACAACCGCTTCAGCGATGTCTTCGGTCTCGGCGATGCCAGTGGTACCGGCAACGCCAAAACGGCCGCCGCCGTTCGCAAGCAGGCACCCGTGGTGGCGGATAATCTGCTGGCCGCGGTCGATGGCAAGCCGATGCCCTCCGGATATGCGGGATATGGCGCCTGCCCGCTGACGGTCGAACAGGGGCGCGTGGTGCTGGCGGAGTTCGGTTACGGCGGCCAGTTGCAGCCGACCTTCCCGTCCTGGATCAACCAGGCGACAAGGCCGACCCGGCTCGGCTGGAATATCAAGGCGCAGCAGCTCCCCTTCATCTACTGGAATCTGATGCTCAAGGGGCACGAATGGCTGGCCAAGCCGCAGGCGCGCACTTGATCGAGGCCGTCGGCATGAATCCCCGGCGACGACACGGCTTGGATAGCGAGGCCGGCAGATCATGATTCAGCCGCACAAAACCGGATTGGCACGCTGGCTTCCGATCCTGGACTGGGGGCGGCGTTATAACGGCGAGTTGCTGGGAGAGGATCTGCTGGCGGCCATCATCGTGGCGCTGATGCTGATCCCGCAGGCGCTGGCCTACGCCATGCTGGCGGGACTTCCGCCGGTGGTGGGGCTGTACGCGAGCCTGGTGCCGCTGGTCGTCTACACCCTGCTGGGGAGTAGCGCGACGCTCTCCGTCGGTCCGATGGCGGTGGTGTCGCTGATGACGGCATCGGCCCTGTCGCAGGTTGCCGAATCGGGATCGCAGGACTATGTCGCCGCGGCTTTAGTGCTGGCGCTACTCTCCGGTGCCATTCTCCTGATCATGGGGCTCTGCCGGCTGGGATTTCTGGTCAACTTCCTGAGTCACCCGGTAATGACCGGTTTCGTCAGCGCCTCGGGTGTGCTGATCGCGGCGAGTCAGCTCAAACAACTGCTCGGTGTCGACCTCTCCGGTTCGACGCTGCCGGCGCTGTTGTCCCAGTTACCATCGGCGTTGGGCGGTATCAGCCTGCCGACCGTGATCATCGGGCTGGGGTCGCTCCTGTTGTTGTGGTTGATACGGCGATGGGGCAAGCCCGCGCTGGAACGTTGCCACATACCGGCCCGTGCGGCGGGCGTGCTGGTCAAGCTGGCGCCCATCGCCACCATTGTATTGGCGGCATTGGTTGCCGGTGCGGCGGGATGGTTGGGCCGCAAGGTTGCTGTTATCGGCGAGATCCCCGCCGGGCTGCCACCGCTGACCCTGCCCGATTGGGAGCCGGAGCTGTGGCGTTCGCTGATCGGTTCGGCGGTGCTGATCAGCATCGTCGGCTACGTGGAGTCGGTCTCGGTGGCGCAGGCGTTGGCGGTGCGCCGCGGTGAGCGCGTCGATCCTGACCAGGAACTGATCGGGCTCGGCGGAGCCAATCTGGCGGCGGCGTTCACCGGCGGCATGCCGATCACCGGCGGCTTCTCCCGCTCCGTGGTCAATTTCGATGCCGGGGCGCGCACCCCGGCCTCCAGCGCGTTAACCGCCGTTGGCATTGCACTGGCCATGCTGTTTCTGTCGCCCTGGCTGCGGGAACTGCCGATGGCGACGCTGGCGGCGACCATCGTCATCGCTACCGTCTCGCTGATCGATCTGGCGGCGTTCAGGCGCGTCTGGCGCTATGCCCGCGGAGAGGGCATCGCCATGTCGGCGACCGCGTTGGCGACGCTGATGCTGGGCGTTGACGTGGGCATTCTGGTCGGCGTCGCCATGTCGCTGGCACTGCATCTCTATGGCACCAGCCGGCCTCACAGTGCGGAAGTCGGCCGCATTCCCGGCACCGAGCATTTTCGCAACGTCCGCCGTCACGCCGTGGAGACCGATGCCGGGGTCGCCATTCTGCGCGTCGACGAGAGTCTTTATTTCGCCAACGTTCGCCACCTGGAAGACCTGGTCACGGCGGTGGTCACTCGCGATCCGCCGCCGCGGGATCTGGTACTGGCCTGTCAGGCGATCAACGTCATCGACGCCACGGCGCTGGAGAGTCTCGAGGCGCTCAATCGACGTCTTCGGGACCGGCAGATCAGGCTGCATCTCGCCGAAGTGAAAGGACCGGTGATGGATCGATTGAGTCGTACCGAACTGCTCGAAACGCTCAATGGCCGGGTCTTTCTGAGCACCTTCGATGCCTGGTGCGAACTGCATGGCCGCGGGGCGGCGCCATTGAGCCATCCGTGTATCGAATCGCCGGCATCCGGTTATTCGGTGACCGCCGGCTGAAGACATGAGCGTTACCACCAACCGAGCAAGACGAGGAAATCATGGATATCAAATCACTTGATAGTCGATTGAGCGTCACTGCGCAGCCCCGGCTCGATGAGCTCGAGCAACTCGCTGCCCAGGGATTTTGCACGATCCTCTCCAACCGTCCACGGGGCGAAAGTGAGGATCAGCCGGATCCTGATGCTCTGAAAGACAAGGCAGAATCCTTGGGTATGGTCTGGCATCAGGTCCCGGTCAAGCCGGGTGAATATTCTCAGGCTGATATCGAGGAGTTCGAGTACATCCTGAGTAACTCTCATGGACCCATTCTTGGTTTCTGTCGTTCGGGTAAGCGCGTGGCGCATCTTTGGGCTCTGTCACAGGCAGCGCATCGCCCCGTCTCTGAACTCATCGAGGCTGCTCAATCCGCCGGTTATGATCTTGAGCCCCTGCGTGAGCGTCTCGAGCAGCAGGCAAGCCAGGCGGTCCGAAGGAGCTGATCAGTATGTGACGTCGGCGCGGCCGAGCATTCGGCAACAGCCGGTTGACGACACTGGCAATGGGACACGAGATGGAAACGATGAGTGCGTTGCAGGGGTTGCTGGGTGGGGTCCTGATCGGACTTTCTGCCACCCTGTTGATGGGGTTATTAGGACGAATTGCCGGGATCAGCGGGATTCTCTCCGGGCTGCTTTTCAAACGCGGTGGGGATAGGCCCTGGCGCTTAGCGTTTCTGCTGGGCATCGTCTCGGGGCCGGGGTTGTTGATTCTGTCCGGCCTGGACTGGGGCAATGTGGCAGGCGACAGCGGCGCGGTGGTCGGTGTTCCGGCAAGTGGGCTGGCGACGATGTTGATCGCCGGCCTGTTGGTCGGCCTGGGTACCGGCCTGGGTAGCGGCTGCACTAGCGGGCACGGGGTTTGCGGGCTGGCACGACTTTCTCCGCGATCCATGGTCGCGACGCTCGTCTTCGTGCTGGTCGCCATGCTGACCGTATTCGTTTCGCGTCACTGGCTGGGAGATGCAGCATGAAAGTGCTGGCAGGTTATTTGGCGGGGTTGCTGTTCGGTCTGGGCCTAGCTATCAGCGGCATGACCGATCCGGCACGGGTCATCGGCTTTCTCGACGTGGCCGGCGCCTGGGATCCGACCCTGATCTTCGTTCTGGGCGGTGCAGTGGTCACAACCTTCCTGGGGTACCGGGTGGTCTGGCGATCCCGCTCACCGCTTCTCGAGCCCCGCTTTCAGCTACCCACACGCCACGACCTTGACGCCCGGCTGCTGGGTGGCGCCGCGCTTTTCGGCATCGGCTGGGGGCTCTCCGGCTATTGTCCGGGTCCGGCGGTTGCCTCGCTGCCGGGGCTGAGCTGGCCGCTGGCGCTGTTTCTGATCGCCATGGTGGCTGGGTGGAGGCTGGCGCGTCGGCTCTCTCCCGCTCATGAGTCAGCGAGCTCATCCTGACATCATCGCCGTTCGCCAAACTGTGACGGGAATGGACCGGGTAGAAAACGGAAGAGACATGCGCGTACTACTCGTCGAGGACGATGCACCCGTGGCGGCGGGTATCGAAGCGGGACTGGCGCTGAGCGACTTCGTGGTCGATACCGTGACCACACTGGACGGTGCGCGAGGCGCGCTGAGCATGATCGACTACAGTGCCGTGGTGCTCGATCGCCGTCTGCCCGATGGCGATGGCCTGACGCTTTTGCAACAGTGGCGTCGTGCGGGCATTGCCACACCGGTGCTGATGCTGACGGCAAAAGATGCCGTGGCCAGCCGCGTCGAAGGCCTTCAGGGTGGAGCAGACGATTATCTGATCAAGCCTTTCGATTTGGATGAGTTGACCGCGAGAATTCAGGCGCTTTTGCGCCGTGCGGCTGGGCAGGTCGATCATTCCCTGCGCCATGGCAGTCTTGCACTGGATCCGGTCGCGCGTAGTGTCACTATCGATGGAGAGCCGGTAGCTCTGGTGCGTCGCGAGCTGATGCTGTTGGAAGCGCTGATGAGAGCGCGAGGGCGCATCCTGAGTGCCGACCAACTGAAAGATCGTCTCTATGGTATCGATGATGAAGTCGAGAGCAATGCGCTCAATGTGCATATCTATCAGCTGCGCCGCAAGCTGGGACGTCACGTGATTGAGACAGTCCGGGGCGTCGGTTATCGTCTCGGCGGGTCCCAAGGGGACACACCGTCGTGAGCTTGCGGTTGCGTCTCGTCGCCACGCTCGGGATCACGTTGCTGCTATTATGGGGGCTCACGGCGGCGTGGTCGATGCGCGATCTTTCGAGTCAGGTTGATCGCTCGCTGGATCAGCGTTTGGCGCAATCGGCACGTATGGTAGCGGGATTGTTAGATCGAGTCCCGGCGTCCGTCTGGAACGGCGAGGAAGGCGGTGCGTCGACCATTCCCGCACTCGAAGGAGTCGCCTGTCGTGTGTCGTCACTACGCGGCCAAGTAGTAGCAGGCACGCACCCGGAAATGAACGATGTTCTCGCGGTCGATGCTGAAGGTTATAGCTATCGCGATCACAACGGCCAGCGCTGGCGTGTCTATACTCTGGTCGACGACGACAAACGCATCACCGTAGCGGATCGCCTGCGGGAACGGGAGTCGCTGCTGGCCCAGGTGCGCCGTGCGGCGTTCTATCCGTTCCTGCTCGCTTCGATCGGCAGCCTGATCGCACTGTGGTGGGGCGTGACGCGTGGACTTTCGCCACTGTCGCGGCTACAACGGCGCTTGATGTCACGCGATCACGACGATCTCTCGGCACTGCCGATCCGCGGTTTGCCGGGGGAAATTCGCCCGCTGATCGACGGTTTCAATACCCTACTTGCACGCACCCGGCGCATGCTGGAGCTGGAGCAGCGCTTTACCGACGATGCCGCACATGAGCTGCGCACGCCGCTGACCGCGATTCGTACCCATCTGCAGATCGCAAGACGCGTAGAAGGCGACTCACACCGGGAGGCGATGCAACAGGCCGAAGCGGGGGTGGAGCGACTGACAAAGACGCTCGACCAACTACTGTTGCTGGCACGCATGGAGAGCGAGGAAATCACGCGGGGGAGTGCTGACCCTACGCTGCTGGGCGAGGCACTGGAGGCCGCAATGGTGGAAACCGGGAGTCATGATCGCTGCCATTGGAACGAGTCGGTAAACCATATTCAAATCGGCTTATCCGGAGCGCTGCTAGTGATTGCTCTGCGCAATCTGCTCGAGAACGCAATACGTCATGGTTCGTACGACACCTCAGTCGAGATCGAGGCGCAACAAATGAATGGCATGGCCATGATCGATATCGCCAACCAAGGAGAGATCATTCCATCAGATCAGCTTGTTCACTTGACGGAGCGTTTTCATCGTGGCGCCCATCCTCAGGGCAGCGGTCTGGGACTCTCTATCGTGAAGACATTGGTCGAGAGCGCGGGAGGTTCGATCACTCTGGTTTCCAATGAGCACACGCCCTTCCTCGTACGACTATGTCTACCCACGCGCACCTCGTCCAATGATCTCTACCGGCATTCCATCAGATAGTCTGTGTGCTGGCGTGGATAGCGTTCGCCGCCGAGGTCGACAGTTTGATATCGGGGAAGTCAGGGTGGCTATACCCTCAAGGCGAGAAACTGTACCACGTCGCCAGGTCCTGTGTGATAGATCCCTTCCGTGACGTCTCGGGTCAACTCCCGGCCAACAATGATATTGAAGTCCGCGAAATGGGCGCGCAGTTCGTCCAGCGTGAACATGAATTTCGGATCCGAGGGGCCTCCGGTGTTCCTTGTCGATTGCGACGGTAGATACCCTTCCAGGATGAAGTATCCGCCTCGTTTCAAGCCTTTCTTCACGATTTCGTAGCTTTTCAGCCGAACTGATTCGGGCGTGTGAGCCCAAATCATGGTAACGAGATCGAAGGCATTCGGCTCGGGCTCATAGTCGTTCAGATCGGCTTGCTGCGTCACGATGTCGACCTGTCTGTCGGCTGCCAGGCGGTTCGCCTTTTCCATTCCGACGTAAGACTGATCCATAGCCACCACCTCATAGCCGAGACTCGCCAGGAACACGGCATTCCTGCCTTCTCCTTCGGCAAGGCAGAGTGCCTTGCCTTGGTGTGGTAGCGAAATTTTTTCGATAGCCTGGATCAAGAATAGGTTTGGCCGATCGCCATAGGCATAATCGGCTACGCCGTATCTCTCGTCCCACTTGATTGAACTTCGATCATCCGTTGAGTTCACGACGGGCTCCTCTGTCCAGAATCCTGCTTGGCAAAAAAGTTTACGGTGGCTTAGCTATCGGCTGGCCCACCCATAATGGCTTGTAGCTTGTCCGGGGAGGGAGCGCCCATGACCTTGTGTACCTCGCCGCCATCGCCCTGATAGAAGATCACGGGGGTCGCGTAAAGTTGGCCGTCGCGCATCAGCTGTGTATTGTCGCTGACCCACTGCTCGCTCTGGTCGGTTCCCTCGCTGTCCGGCATGGCGCCGGTGCGATAGTGCTCGGCGATCGCAGCGCTAGGGTCGTCGGCGGCCAGGATCGCGGCAGCTTTCTCGGGGCTGTCCGCTTTCAAAATGCCCACCATCAGGTGGCGAACCTGCACTTGACCGCTTTCGATCCAGGGCTGGGCATCCTGCCAGAACTTGCGACAGTAGGGGCAGTTGGGATCGCTGAAGGTGTAGATGACACGCGGTGCATCGGCATCGCCATCACGAACCCAGTGATGGTCGGCCATCTCTTGCCATAACTTGGCATTCTTGGGTCCGTCAACGAGCTGCTCCAGCGGTTCGGCGGAGAGGTCCCGGCCCTGGGAGTCGATCAATGTACCAACGACGGCGTGCTCGCCATCCGGCGTCAGATAGGCGGCCACATTCTGTCCTTGAATACTGGCGGCGTAGCCCTTGAGCCCACCGGGCGCATCGAACTCGCCGTGAATGGTGAGGCCCTGCTGCTCGAGTATCTGGATCGGCGCGGGCCAGTCGTCGGCGGAGGCGGGCAAGCTCGCCGCCAGGGCCATACTGGCGACCAAGGGCAACGCGAGACTCAGTGATATCATTCGGGGGGCGCGGTTGTGCATCGTTATCGTCTCCATCTTTGAAGGTTGAGTGAAGCGCTCGGGATTGAAAGTCGAAGAATTGAAAAGTCAGGGTTCGAAACGCTCGAGACTGCGATCGAGCGTGGCACGGGAAAGCTCACCGAAGTGGGTATCGACGAGCTGGCCGTCGGCGTTGTAGTAGAGCGTGGTCGGCATCGCCATGGCGCCCACCTCCCGGCCGAAAGCCATGTTCGGGTCGCGATAGAGATGATCGAGCGCGAGGGACTCCCGTTGCAGAAACGTCTCTACGGTGTCGACGCTCTCGCCCTGATTGACGAACACGAACGACACGTCGTCCCGCTCCTGTTGAGCCTGTTCCAGCATCGGCATCTCGCGACGGCAGGGCGGACACCAGCTCGCCCAGAGGTTGACCACCATGGGTCGATCGGCCTCCTGCAGCACGGCGGGAAGGGTCACCTGCGACCCATCGAGATCCGCCAACGGTATCGAGGGCAGGCTCGCGCCGCGGGGCGCCATTAGCGCCAGCGCGCCGGCCGTCATCGACCACGCCAATGCACCCGATAGAACCGCCGCGCCCAATGGGCGACGCACGGTCGGATGCCGCCAGAAACGCCAGGCCAGATAGACGAAGGCGATAACGAGCCCCGCCAGCGGCTCGAAACCGCGATCCCGGATGTCGAGCCAGGACCAGAAAGTGTCGTAGCTCTCCCAGTAGCGAGCCACGAAAACGATTCGTGCGCCGACCACGCCTATGAGCAACGCATTGAACAGAAGATCACCGACGCTGACCTGCCGACGGCGGCCCATCCAGGCGCCCACGATCAGTGCGACGACCATGGCCAGGGCCAGCAGAAGCTGCCCCAGGCTTACGCCCAGAGGCCCTAAGGCGATACTGCGATCAAGTGGGTTCATGATCAGCCCTCCACGGATTCGTTGGCGTTCTGTCTGGCCTGCGCATAGCGGTCGAGAAAGGCCTCGGCATCGAGTTCACCGATGATGCGGGCGCCACGCTGCTCCTGGCCGTCCGGACCGAACCACATCAAGGTCGGCGGCCCGACGATACCAAAGTGTTGCATGATGGCCTGGTCCTCGGCGTCGTAATCCGTGACGTCGATACTCAACCGCTGCACGTCCTGGAGCTCATCCTTGACGGTCGGGTCGCTGAACACTTCCTGTTCGATGACCTCGCAGGAAACACACCAGTCGGCGGTGAATTCGACCAGTGTCATCTGGTCACTGTTGGCGGTTGCCTGGACACGGCGTTCGAGCGTGGCCAGATCGTCTACGTCATCGAACGCGATAGGCCCGGATTCGCTGGCGTCTTCGGAGGCCGTTGCCATATCGCTCGGAGCATAGACCGACAGCGGCCGCCAGGGGTCGTCAGCGCCACCGGCGGCACCGATCATGATTAGCGCGCTCCAGAGTCCGATGATGGCAGCGCTGGCGGTTGCGACCTGGGGCAGGACGCCACCCGTGCCGTTGTCTCGCGCCATGGCCGCCAGAGAGATCGCGGCGCCCAGGCCCAGCGCGCCCCACAAGCCAAGAACGACGGCATCCGAGAGAATTCGGGCGACGAACCAGATCGCCATGCCCAGCAGCACGAAGCCGAACAGCGCCTTGACGCGAGTCATCCAGGTGCCGGGCTTGGGCAGCAACTGGCTGCCGAGCGTGCCGATCAGCACCAGTGGGGTGCCCATGCCGAGACCCAGCGCGAGGAGCGCCGCGCCGCCAAGCCATGGATTGCCGGTCTCGGCGATGAAGAGCAGGGCGCCGGCCAGGGGCGCGGTCATGCAGGGGCCTACCAACAGGGCGGATAGAATTCCCATGATGGCCACGCCCTTGAAGCGTCCGCCGCGCTGTTGTGACAGCCCGGCATCCAGGCGTTGACGTAACGCTCGCGGCAGTTCGAGCTCGAAGGCACCGAACATGGCGAGGGCCAACACCACGAACAGCACCGAGAAGATGCCAATGAACCAGACATTCTGAAACAGCATCTGCAAATTGGCGCCGGCCATGGCCGCGGCGACGCCCAGTATCGCGTAGGTAGCGGCCATGGGTAGGACGTAGGCGAGCGAGAGCACGAAGCCGGCGGCGCGCGGGTTCTCCCCGCTACGACGTTGGCCGACGATCAGGCTGGAGAGAATGGGAATCATCGGCAGCACGCAAGGCGTGAAGGTCAACAGCAGACCCATGCCGAAGAAGGCTGCCAGCGTCCAGACCCAGTTGCCACCGGCGAGCTGCGCCGCCAACTGCTGATCTTCCGCCATCGCTGCGTCTGCCTGGGTATCGGGGTTCGATGCGTCAGGTGATGACGTTGCAGATGACTCGCTCGGCGTATCGGTCGAGGTATTCGCATCCGACGCGTTCGCGTCTTCGGTGCCGCTCTGCGAGGCGCCGGCGACAGATTCTAAATCGAAGGTTCGCTGCTGAGGGGGATAGCAGAGGCCGGCATCGGCGCAACCCTGCCAATGAAGGGTGAGGGTATCGGCTTCCCCTGGCCGCGCGGTCATGCTCAACGCATGACGGTAAATCTCGGAACGACCGAAGTACTCGTCTTCGATCTTCTCCCCGTCGGGTATATCGAGTGAAAGCTCGCGCTCGCCCGTCTCCGCAGAGAAGCTGTGGCGATAGAGGTAGTAACCGGGCTCGATCTGCCAGTCGATCGCTATCTCGTCGCCTTTTTGCACCAGCGTCGGTTTGAAGGCCTGATCCGGTGGCAGAAAATCGCTCTGTTGTTCAAACGGATCCTGCGCCATGGCCAGCGTGGCAACGCCGAGCAATGCCAGCATTACGACCCATCGTCCCAGCCTCGATTGCATCAACCTCTCCTTCGCTCCTGCCCGCATCGTCTGAGCTCCTGATTCGAAGCTGGTAGGTTGGCTCATGGAGATGAGCTGAAAATGAAGAACGACATTCGGCTATCAGAAGAGGGCTGGCTGCCCGCAACCGCTTGCTTCCATGGAAAACGCTGGCTGGGAGAGCCGCCCGGGTCCAAACTGGCGTTATATGAGTTGAGCATCTACTGTTGATGAGGATAAAGATCGGGTTGTATAGGCGTGATGCTGTTACAAAGAGGTCATCCAATCGCATTCTTAAATTGCGCTATGGGTGAGTTTAATATTAATTATGCCAAGGGATTGGTTATGGAATATAAGCATGTACTCCGGGCCCCGACATTTTATTGCCGTGCTGAAGTGACCCCCTCCAGAGCTGCACAGGCTATAGTGCAGTCATCAGGAGGAGAAGATGAGCGACGACACCCCCATCAAGCGATGGACCGCGAAGCGCAAAGCGTCCGTAGTCATGGACATCTTCAAGGGCAAGACCACGGTCGCTGAGGTCGCCCGACAGCATGACCTCACCGTCTCCGAGGTCGAAAGCTGGATCGATGAAGCCCAGCGCAATATGGAGAACGGGTTCAAGGCCCGCCCCAAGGATATCCGCGAGCAATACGAGTCCGACTTGCGGGAAACCAAGGAGGCGCTGGGCGAGGCCCACTTGCAGATCTACGCACTAAAAAAGGGCTATTTGCATTCTAGGGTTGGAATCCAACCGTTCTGACCCTGGATTATTGGTCAGGTCAAATGCAGCCTCTGGTTGGATTTCTCTGTTTTCACTGCCTCACCAGAATCTAACATTGGTTGGATTCTCTGACGCAACTCTCTCGCGCTAATCCAGCTCACCACTCTCTGCCTGTTTCAACAACGTCGGAATGTGCGGCCCATATTCCACCTTGCCGTGACCTGCTCGAATACCACTGCCGACCTTGCGGGCTTCTTTGGAGTACAACGTCTTTGCCCGAATGATGGGGTAGCTGTAACCCCGACCTAACCGGTTTGACATCTTGATCAGTCCGTTGAGCCCTTCGGTGTAGCCATTGGTGATAGGGAATGGTGCATCCCAGTAGGCAAAGATGTCGTCGTAATGGTTGTGAACCGTTTTGGCCAGCTTCTTGAATGCCACTAGCCCTTGGTCTGGCAAGCTGTTCTCCCAGGCCTCAAAGGCGTTCTGAGCGTTCTGCTTGTCGGGTTCATCGTAGATGCAGAAGAAGGCTTCCTTGAAATCATAGGCTACGGCAAGCTCTGGGATCGCCTGCTTCACGACCTCCAGCGCCTTTTGTTCTGCGGGCGTCAGGTTACCGGGCCGCTTCAGGGTGAGCCAGCGAATGGACTTTTTGACGTAAATCCGGTCTTCTTTGCTTAGCTGAGCCTGATAGTTCTTGCGCTCAACTTCCAGCGCTTCGGAGGCCATTTTAACGACATGGAATTTGTCGATAACCAGCTTGGCGTTGGGCAGGTATTGAGCAAAAGAACGTTTGAAGGGCCGCCACATATCCGTACAGACCCATTCCACCTTGTCAGCGTCCGGTAAATCCTTGAAGAAGGGCTTCAGGTGCTCTTGAGTACGATGCTCCAACATATCAAAGACGTTGTTGGTTGCCAGGTTGGTAATTACACAGCGATACCCGCCTGCCAGGTTCACTTCGTCGATGCCCATGATGACCGGGGTTTCATAGCGAACGGTTTGGGAGAGTTCCTCAATGAGGTCATGAGCGATGTTCTTGACGGTGTTCACCGCCACGCCGGTTTGCTCGGCTAAAGCATGGAAGGTGGTTCCAAGGCACTGTTGCCGAATGACATCGACCAGCCGTTTGGTGGCTCGGCGTTTGTCATCCAGAAAACTCAACTCCGGCATGGACATTTTGCCGCACAACTCACATCGAAAGCGCGGGCGCTGAACTTCAAGACGGACGGGCTCCATGTACAACGGCGTGTCCATGAACTTGTTTTTGCGCGTGCCGTGTTTGTGCATAGGAGTGTTGCAGTCCCCACATAACGGCACCTCGACCGTTTCCGGCTTGGCAACTATCACAAGGCCTTTGCTCTCATGGCGCATATCCACCGGTTTTATGCCAGGCAGATTCAGCAGGTCAAGCATCGGCTTAATCCATATCCAAGTCGATGTCTTGGCCTTCGCGCAGCAGGTCATACACCACGTCAACCAGTGCGGCCATGCCCTGACGATCAGACTTGAGCACCTGGGTGGCCAGCTTCTGGTGACTGGACAAAGCACGTACCACCGCTTGCTGAACAGCGCCAGGCAAGTTGCCTTTCATGGCCTGTTCGCGGGTGTTGCTTTCCACCTGAGCCATCACCACATCGCTTTCACCGGCGATTGAAAAGATCTGATTCACGAAGGCCACCTGATCCTGAATCGGCGTTGCCTCACCAAACAGGCTGTTGAGCCGCTCAATAATCTCTTTGACGAATTTCGGCTTGTCGCCTGCCACACCACCACCGCCTGCACCTACCGGTTGCAGTACCGGGGTTTCGCCTTCGTCCTCCGCGTTCTCTGAACGAGCATTGATGTCAAAACCGGTGAGCACCAGGCCGGTCAAGTCCACGGTTTCAGGTGCTTCGTGCAATAGACGCTTTTGCAAGAGCTTGGCGAAGGCGGCGAAGTTCTCCAGCTCCGGGTCGCCAAAATCAATCAGTTGGGCGATATAGGAGTAGGTACGACAAAAACGCCCCAAATCCGACTTGAATCCAATCAGTGCCTTGATTTGCTCGGCGTACTCATCCTGATGGTGATCGGCAGACTTCATACCCGCCTCATCACCCTTGGCGCGGGCCTTCTCAAAAGCCGCCTCCCAGGTCGCCATGCCATCGCGCAGCATCTTCATCTTGTCGTTATACAAGGCCGTCGCTCCAGCAGTGGCGGCATACAGCGCCTTGTGCTGTGGCGATTTGGTATGGGTGATGTCGCGGATGGTCTTGAAACGTGCTTCCTTGAACGCAGCCAAGTCCTTCTCGTCGTACAGGCCGTGCTCGTCCAAGCGCTCCTTGATCTCGTAGACCACATTGAGGTCTTGCACTTCGTCGATGTGAGCACCCTTGTCATAGGTGGTAAAGGCCTGACGCACGTTCTCCGGGTCGTTCACAAAGTCGATGATAAAGACCTCATCCTTACCGGGCGCCGTCCGGTTGAGACGGGAGAAGGTCTGCACAATCTCCACATGGTTGGCGATTTTCTTGTCTACATACATGGCGACCAGTTTGGGCTGGTCAAAGCCGGTCTGGAACTTGTCGGCCACCAACATCACCCGGTATTCAGGGCGGTCAAAGGCAAAGCGCAAATCCTGCCCTTGGACATCCGGGTTCATGCTCTGCTCAGTGAACTCTTCGTTCTCATCGACGATAAACACATCGTCCTTAAACTCACCGTCATCCTGGTGCATCACCTGCTTACCGGTCATCTTGCCGGAGAAGGCCACCAGTGAATGAATAAAGCCGTACTCGCTGTGCTGCTCGATATAGCGGTCAAACGCCTTCTTGTAGCGAATGGCGGCGGCACGGGAGCTGGTGACCACCATGGCCTTGGCCTTGCCATCCAGCCGGTGGGCGACGTTCTTGGTGAAGTGCTCAACGATAAACTGCACCTTTTGGGTCACATTGGTGGGGTGCATGGACATCCACTGTGCCAAGGCGCGTTTGGCGGCCTTGCCGCTCACCCGCTTGCTGTCTTCAATCTGCTTCGAAAGGTTGAAGGCCGTTTTGTAGGGCACATAGCCTTTCAGCACATCGAGAATGAACTTCTCCTCGATGGCCTGGCGCATGGTGTACAGGTGGAAGGCTTGCGGCGGGTTATCGTCCGAGGCCGGTTGGCTTGGATCGGTCGGGCGACCGAACAGCATCAACGTGGAGTGCTTGGGCGTACCGGTAAAGGCGAAGTAGCTGATATTCTTTGGTCGGGCGCGGGACTTTTGCAGTTGTTCCAGCAACTCATCCACCGTCATGGTGGACATCTTGCCTTGCCCGCTCATTCCCAGTGCGGCTTGCAGCTTGGCGGCGGTAGCGCCGGTCTGCGAGTTATGCGCCTCATCAATGATCACCGCAAAGTTTTTCCCTTTCAGGGCTTTGTCGGTGATGATGGCTTCCATCGCATAGGGGAAGGTCTGAATCGTGACCACCACAATCGGTGTTCCAGACAACAGAGCTTCCGAAAGCTGCTTGCTCTTGGACTTGGACGATTTCTGCCGGTCGATGGCGGCGATCACGCCAAACTGGTGGTCAATCTGCTTCACCGCATCCTGGAGCTGGCCGTCCAGCACATTGCGGTCGGTGACAATAATCACGCTGTTGAATACCGCGTCGCCGTTGTCTTCGCGCAGCTTCACCAGATCATGGGCCGTCCAGGAAATGGTGCTGGTTTTGCCGGAACCGGCGCTGTGGTCGCATAGGTAGGTCATGCCCGCACCGTTCTGGCGAGCGTCGGCCAGCATCTGGTTCACTGCCGTCCACTGGTGGAATCGCGGGAAAATCAGGGTCTCTTTCTTTGACCAGTTGCCCTGAATATCCACTACGTCCTTTGTCTCGACGTAGACAAAGCTATGGAAAATCCGTAGCCAAGCGTCCGGCTGACAGACCGCCTCCCAGAAGTAGGCTACCGGGTATTCTTGGGTACCATCGGCCTTGATCTCACCGGGCGGGTTGCCCGCATGTACCGCGCCGCTTTCGTCCTTGCGACCCTTGTTGAACGGCAGGAAGAACGTATTTTCCCCTTCCAGCTTGGTTGCCATCATGATTTCGGAATCGGACATGGCAAAATGCACAACTGCGCCACGCTTGAAGGTCAGCAGTGGTTCCCTTCGTTTGGTCTTGGGATCATACGGCAAGCGGTCATTTCGGTATTGATCCATCGCCGCTTCAGCCGACTGGGTGAAGTCGGTTTTAAGCTCCACCGTCGCCACGGGTAGGCCGTTGATAAACAGCACCAGATCAATGGCAAATTCACGGGCTGGGTGATACTTCAGCTCCGGCACCACGCGCAGGATATTGGCCTGGTAGCGCTCAATGACTGCTGCATTGCGCTTGTCTTCCGGTGCGGCCTCGGTCATCTCGATCAGGCCACAACCGGCAATGGAAAAGCCCTGGCGCAACACCTGCATGGTGCCTTGTTTCTCCAGCGCCTTGTCCAGCCGCGCCATCAGCACCTCAAGGGTCTTGGCCCCGTTGAGCCGTTCCAGCTTGTCCCACTTTTCCTGCTGGCCGCTAGTTTTGATCCAGCCTTCCAGGTCTTCGGGATACATCGCTCGCTCGGTGTCGTAGTGCTGGGTATCGCCCAGCTTCCAGCCCTGTTCAACCAGCCGGTCAATAATGTATTGCTGGAAGTGTTTTTCCTGATGGGCGGATGCCTGCATTATTGTTCTCCTCGCAAATCAATCTGGCCGGTGACAGCGGCGGTAATAAAGGCCGAGCGGCGTTCTTTGAGTAGGGCGATGCTTTGTTCTGTTTTCTCGACTAGGGCATCAATACGAGCAGTTCCAGCATTGATTGTATTGGTAATTGCGCTCTGCTCATCGACCGGAGGGATAAGTACTGGAAGCCTTCTGACATCTTCAAATTTCAATGACTGCCTTAATCCTCCCCCCATTGCATAAAACACTTTACAAAGGTCATATGAACGCATCAACCATGCAAAATATGTAGAGTCAATACTTTGCGGTTTCACGGCCATATAGGCAGAGGTAATGATTCCTCTTTGCGTGACTTGGGCTGACCGCAAGCTACGTTTGTCGTTTTGCAGATCGGTGAACCTAAATACAATTTCGCCAGACTCTACAATTTGATAGGTTTCATAAGACTCTGGTGTTAACCCCATATTTCTAGTTTCAGGCTTCTGAATGATGTTTCCGTAGCTGAGGGACAGAATATTGGTTTCAACTAGGCCAACATTCTTTCGATTCAGTTCTGTAACCAAAGCGAAGAAGGGTTTAACCTCCCAATGCTCCGGCACCTGCCCAATCCACTCAACGCCAGAATCTTTCATCCGCACATTAGGGTTCAAACCTTTCGTAACTGCATGGGTGATCAGCGCCTGGCGCTTTTCCTTCAGCAGCTCGATAAAGCGGGTTTTCTTCTGGATTAGCGCATCAATGCGGGCGGTTTCGCGGTCGAGGGTGGCGGCGATGGTGGCTTGTTCGTCTGGTGGAGGCAGCGCTACTGGGGCATTACCAATAGTATTTTGATTCAGGCCATATCGGGTTATTCCCGGCGACTCAACAAAGAAGTGAGCTTTTGTATGATCCGACTGGAGCGAACGATGGATATAGCTTCCATAGTTATCATTTAAGGCACGAATCATGGTGAGATGATAGCCACAAATCACTCCGGGCATATCATGTGGAACAAAGGC
Source organism: Modicisalibacter sp. MOD 31.J (assembly GCF_020147985.1). NCBI lineage: Bacteria > Pseudomonadati > Pseudomonadota > Gammaproteobacteria > Oceanospirillales > Halomonadaceae > Modicisalibacter > Modicisalibacter sp. MOD 31.J. The sequence continues at coordinate 474,892 of NZ_JAGXFF010000002.1, forward strand.
TGGAATCCCTATGTCGGACGGGTCTTCCGAATCCTTCGTGATAATGACATCGCCTTTTTTCAGAGTGAACTGCTCAATCTCGTGGGTGCTGGCAGTAGCCTGCATGAAAGGCATATCATCACTGATGAACTCGTTGTAATAGACATCCGTGTAGTTACAAAGCTCAACCGTCTGCTGGTCTTCGTAGCTCTTCTTGTCAACGCCACTATTAGAGTAACGCCCGACATGACGTAGTCTTTTTACCTGCCAATGCTCCGGCACCTGCCCAATCCACTCAACGCCGGAATCCTTGTACGCGGGATACACTTTGTACTGGCTCATTCGCTGGCCACCTCTGCCAGTAGCGCGGCAATCTCGGCTTCCACCTGCTTCAGGTCTTCATCAATATCATGCAGCTTGCGCGGCGGCTGATACTGGTAGAAGAAGCGGTTGAAGTTGATCTCGTAGCCGACGCGGCCCAATTGACCGTCCTTGGCATCGGTAAAGCTCTCGTCCAGATAGGCATCCGGGACATGGGGCAGCACTTCGCGGGCGAAGTAGTCGTCAATGTCTTCCAGGTAGGGGACATTTTCGTAATCGGTCAGGTCAGTATCCGGCACCAGGTTGCCGTTGGCATCCGTGACCGGCTCGGCTTCCGGGTCTTTGTGACCAAAGGCGTTGATCAGCGCGGCGATAAAGGTCTTGTTTGCCTTGACCTTGAGCTGCTTGGCTTCGTCGGACTTGATTGCGTCCTTGGCAAAGGTTTCTGCCCAGCCATAGGTCTGCGTTTGCCCGATCAGCGGCTTGAGGGCGTCGCGCCAGAATGTCTGATGCGCGTCAGAGAGCTTTTCCCAAGCGGGGTCGGCTTCCAGCCGCTCCGTGCCTGCCTTATCCAGTTCCAGGGTCATGCGCAGCGGGCGCAGTACCTTGATACGGCGGTAGCCAAAGGTGCGGTAGTCGAGCATCCGGGAAAGCGCATCGGTTTCCCCAGCGGCGTAGATGTCCAAAATCTGGCGGCACTGATCATGGCTGACAATACGGCGCTTGTTGCCCTCGTTGCGGATTGAAGTCCACAGGTCGGTGGCGTTGATCAACTGCACCTTGCCTTTGCGCTCCTGCGGCTTCTTGTTAGACAGAATCCACAGGTAGGTGGCGATATTGGTGCGGAAGAACAGATCCGTTGGCAGGGCCACAATGGCTTCAATCAGGTCGTGTTCCAGCAACCAGCGGCGGATTTCCGATTCGCCAGACGCGGCACCACCGTTGAATAGTGGCGAGCCGGACAGCACGATAGCGGCGCGGCCACCGCCATTGCTCGGCAGCTCCAGCTTGCTGGCCAGGTGCATCAAAAACAGCATGGAGCCATCGCTGATTTTTGGAAGGCCCGGCCCAAAGCGGCCCAATTCGCCTTTCTTGTGTTCCGCTTCGACGGCGTTTTTGTCCTTCTCCCATTTCTTCCCAAAAGGCGGATTAGACAGACAGTAGTGGAAACGCTCACCGGCAAACTGGTCGTTGGACAGCGTGCTGCCTTGACGAATGTTCTTCGACAGGTCGCGGCCAGGGTCGGACTCCAGACGGCGGATCAGCATCCCGGCCACACAAACCGCATGAGTTTCCGGTTCCAGCTCCTGCCCGTGCGGCACCAGAACCGGCGGCACCTTGTCGTGGCCACTGTAATCGCCCACATGGTTCATGGCATCAGTGAGGAACCCACCCGTGCCGCAGGTCGGGTCATACAGGGTACGAATCAAACCGGGGCTGGCCTCAAACAGGGCGTCATCCGGGTCAAGCAAAAGCGCGGTCGCCAAGTGAACGATGTCACGCGGCGTCATGAAGTCCTCGGCCCCTTCGTTGACCTCGGCACCAAAGCGGCGAATCAGGTGTTCGTAGATGTTGCTCATCACCCGATCCGGCACCACATCAGGGTGCAGGTCGATCTTGGCGAAATTCTGGCAAATCTTGTACAGCAAGCCAGCCTTCTCCAGCCGGATCACGGTATTGCCGAACTCGAACTCCTCGAAGATAGCGCGAGCGTTATCCGAAAACAGGGCGATGTAGTCTTCCAGATTGCGGCGCGTCTTGGTGCTACCCAGGGTGCCAAGGGAGTATTCGGAGGTGTTGTAGAAGGGGTATTCAGCGGTTGAGCGCAGAATGGTGTCCAGCTCAACATCGGCATCCTTGAAAGCGGCGTATGCCTCTCTCACCGCTTCGCGGGTTGGCTCCAACGCACACTCCAGGCGGCGCAGCAAGGTAAACGGCAAGATGATCTTGCCAAAGTCCGTATGTTTGAAGTCCCCCCAAAGGTCTTCCGCGTTCTTCCAAATAAAGTCAGCCTGTGAAGCTGCCGATCCCGTAAATTCGTTCATCCTGGCCTCCAACCATCTTTTGCACGAAACGCTACCATGATCAGCTGGTGATTATCAACCATATTTTGCACAAAAGAGGATGGATTCCAATTCTTGGCTGAATCTGCAATCCTACCTCAGAATGCAAATAGCCTAAAAAAGTGGCGTCGCCTGCTCGACGAGGACGAGAACTCGTAAGGTCGCTGCAGGCGGAAATGGCCCAGGAAGGCCGGGTGGTATCATTGGCCAAACTTTGTCGCTGGCTGGATTTCCCTCGGCGCAGTCTGTATTACCGGCCAAAGGCTCGGCCTCGTGTCGTGAATACGGACCTGACGGCCCGTGTGAAGCTGACGCTGGAACGCTTCCCCCGCTACGGCTATCGCCGGCTGGCGTGCGTACTGGGCGAGAACCGCAAGCCGATCCAGCGCATCCTGCAGCTCAAAGGCTGGCAGGTGCGCAAGCGACCGCAGGGCTTCCGACCTCGCGCTAGACGCTTGCCGTCGGTCACCTCACGGCCAGATGAGCGCTGGGCCACGGATCTCACTCACGTGTGGTGCGGTAAGGATCGGCGGGCCAGCTTGGCGGTCATCATCGACTGTTGCACGCGTGAGATCCTCGGTTGGCGATTATCGGACAATGGCAGCAGCAAGACAGCAGAGGCCGCCTTGGAGGAAGCACTGGTTTATCGGCTGGGGGCGCTGGGACGCGTTCAGCAACCGCTGGCCCTTCGCTCCGATAACGGGCTCGTTTTCAGCAGCCGCCACTACACGGGCACGGTAAAGGCCTATGGCCTCACGCAGGAGTTCACGACGCCATATACACCGGAACAGAACGGGCTCGTGGAGCGCTTCTTGAGGGTCGGCAACGATTCTGACGAAATCCTCCAAAAAGCGCATTAACCATCTGTTTTACAAGCCTTAAATTAACTATTTCATCACGTGCAGACGATGCGTTACCTGCTGTATTCCCACACCCAGTAGCCAAAAGCCGTGGCACATAAAAGCCATGTGCCAATAACGACTGCGGCCGCAACGTGGCTGATCGGCTTGATTGCCACTTTAGCTGCTTTCGAGCGACTTGCTTCTATCACATTCGATGGCGTCAGCTTGATGACAAGGACGATGCCCAGCGGGACCAAGATAATGTCGTCAAGATAGCCCAGGATCGGCATGAAGTCCGGAATGAGATCAATTGGACTCATGGCGTACGCTGCGATTGCGAGCAGCCGAACGACTATGGGGGGTATTCGGGTCTCGCGCCACAAAATAACCGTCAGCGCATCATGCTGAATGCGTTTTGCCGCAGCTCGCAGCCTGCCAAAGATCACGGTAGACATCTAACTACTCCTTGCGCGATTGGCATCACTCGCAACTCTCAGGGATGATCAGGCCGAGACAATAGCGGGCTATTTAGCCAGGCTTGTTTGTAGTTGTTTCAACTGACCCTGGAGGACAGCTTTTTCCTGCAGTAATTCGCGATTCTGATCGTTGAGGAACTGGTTTCGGTCGTCAGCCGCTGCCACGCGCTCTCTGAGGTCGGAGATCCGCTGCTGGCAGGCCGCGAGATGTTTTTCAGAATCCGTTAGGGCCGCACCAAGCTTCTCCCTGTGTTCGGCGTCGCTATCTCGCTCCAGCTGGAGGCGGTCGACTGTCGCTTCCAGCGTTTCTGTTCGCGTTGCCCATTGTGTTATGACGGCCTGGCTCGCGTGCAATTTTTCTTTCAAGTTTTCAGCGTGATCCTGACTGGCCTCATAGCGCTGGTTTATTTGGTCGCGATGTTGTCTCAGCGTGTCGCGGTCCTGTTCGCTGGAACGGAGCTGCTGCGTCAGCTGATCCACCTGACCCTCCAGCCCTGACTGGGTCCTGTGGAACTGGTCCCGTTCATGACGGCGATCCTCGGCAATCTCCTGCTGGTAGTGCTCGAAATGGCTGCGGATATCGCGGTTTTCCTGCTTCATCTCTTGGACGGTTGCAGTGGTCTCACTGAGTTTCTCCTGACTTGCCTCCAGTTTGGACGTGAGTGAGGCCGCCCGGAGCTGTTCCTGTTGAAGAGCGTGGGCCTGGGCATCGCTTTCGTTGCGAAGCGCTTCATTGGCCTTCTCCAGCCCGCAGCGTTGCTCTTCCAGTGACTCGCACCGCTGCCGCACCTCTTCCAGCTCGGTGCGCCATTGCTGTTCCAGCGTCTGGTGCGCTTCGCGCTCCTGCGTAATACGTTCATCGGCCGCGTATTGAGCTCGCTCATGCAGGGCTTTCACGGCGGCCACCAAGTCAGCCGGGAGTCCGTTCAGATCCGCTGCGGCTTCGCTGCCTGATTTCCAACGTTTCAGCATTGGCCCGAGAGTGCTGCGACTGCCGGTACCGAGTTCCGATCGCACCCGGTCGACAGTGGGCTCGTCACCGCGTTGGCGGACGCGTTGCGCAGCGTTGGCGACATCCTGGTAAGTAATTCCGGCGCGGGCCATGACATGCCTCATTTTATCATATAACGTGATATGTAATATTACATTATTTATTCGATAATTAACAAAATTTATTTAAGATGCCTAACGCACGTTAAAGCGCGTTAACGTGCGTTAGTGTGTGGTCTGTTCTATCCTGCTCCTGTAACGCCGGTACATCAGCGGCTCTTGAAAGCACGCCTCGAATTGGAGCGGTCATGGATCCAAAACCCACCGTCAAGTCCACATTACGTAACGCGGAAAAGACCGTATTAGCCGATACGGCTAATCGGTACATCCACATGGCCACCACCGACAACACGCGGCGGACCTACCGTGCGGCCATTCGCAGCTTTGAGCGCTGGGGTGGACGTCTCCCGACACAGCCGGCGACCCTTGCGGCCTATCTGTCCGATCAGGCAGACGCGCTTAATCCTCGCACGCTGGATGTTTACCTGACGGCCCTGGGGCGCTGGCACCAGACTCAGGGATTGCGTGATCCCGCTCGAGACCCCGGCGTGCGCAAAACGTTGGAAGGGATTCGTCGCGCCCATGGTCGGCCGAAACGGCAAGCCCGGGCGCTGCGCCTCGAACACATTGCGGCCTTCCTGGAAACACTCCAGCAACAGCCTGACTCGCTCAAGAAGCATCGTGACTGGGCCCTGCTGCAGGTCGGTTTTTTTGGGGCGTTTCGCCGCAGTGAATTGGTAGCGATTGAGGTGAAGCACTTGTCGTGGGAGCCGGAAGGGCTGGTGGTGACCCTGCCGCGCTCTAAAACAGACCCTCACGGTGAAGGCCTGAAGCGGGCCCTGCCTCGGGGCAACGAGCTGGTCTGCCCGGTCAGCGCCCTCGAAACCTGGCTAGAGCATGCCGGCATTCACGAAGGCCCCGTCTTCCGCGCCGTCAACCGCTGGGATCGGTTGCAATCCCAGGCCCTTTCAGGCGGGTCGGTGAACCGAATCCTGAAAGCGCTTGGGGAAACCTGCGGCCTGGACTTCGTGCCGACCCTGAGCAGTCACAGCTTCCGGCGCGGTCTATCCACCGCCGCCGCGCGGGAAAAGGTCGACTTTGCGCAGATCAAGCGCCAGGGTGGCTGGAAGCATGACGGGACGGTGCGGGGCTACATCGAGGAAGGACAGCAATTTACGGACAACGCCGCAAACACCTTACTGACCAAAGTCGCCAGGTTGATCCGGGACACCGACTAATGGTGAGTGTGGTCGCGGCTGGCTACGCTGCCCGGAAGCACTCAGAATACGATGAACAGGTATCTGTAGTGGCTCACAAAGCTAATCTGTTGGGCCCGCAATTATCCTGAGCAGTGGGACCACATTGGGTGAGAAAGGGCGCCCGGTTGGGCCCAGATTAGCTACGAACCGACCAACCCCTGACCGTCATACTCGACGGTTCCGCAAGGCAGCTGTTCCCGCACCTGCACCACCTGGTCCGTCGTCCAGTTGAGCGACGCTGCAAGCCGCTTAAGAGTGACAGGACGACCCTGGACCAGCTCACGCAATAGCGCCACATGAAGCGTGGCCTCCGCTTCTCCGGTCAGGCCCAGCCGATTCACGATTTCTCGCATATCATTCACGGGGCCTTGCCTTATCCCGCGCAGCAGGATAGTTGTTTGACATCCTTTATAGTCGCCGGTCAGGTTGATGTGCTCCCAGCCCAAGGGAGAAAGATGCCGCAGAAGCGTCTCGTCGATATCCCGGCCGTCTTCGCGCAGTGCTTGAACCGCCCGCTCCATATAAACCGTATTCCAAAGGATAATAGCGCTGACGACGAGATTGAGTCCGCTTGCACGGTAGCGTTGATTCTCGTAACTGCGATCGCGGAGTTCACCGAGCCGGTTCAGGAAGACGGCACGAGCCAGCGCGTTCTTAGCCTCGCCCTTATTCAAACCAACCTGCACGCGGCGACGCAGTTCGACGTTTTGCATCCAGTCGAGTGCGAATAATGTTCGCTCAATGCGGCCCAGCTCGCGCAATGCGATCGCGAGGCCATTCTGACGCGGATAGCTCCCGAGCTTGCGCAGCATCAGTGATGCGGTGACAGTGCCCTGCTTACTTTATTTCGAATTAGTAAGTGCAAGGCTGTCCTTGCCCACCCTTAAGGCCACACCTTGAATTGCTGCCCGTTTCCAGATCCACCCCACCATAGTCAGCACCTGGAAGCGCGACCTATTGGAGAGCGCGTCCGACCTCCTCGAAGGCAAGAGTATAGTCGGTAAGCAATTCGATGAACTCAGCACGGACGAACTGTACCGTGAGATTCGCCGACTGACGGTGGAACGCAATTTTTGTTGCTTAAGCTCCTGGGTGGCTCGTTCCACTTTGGCTGAGCTCCATGTATTTCACAGAGCCCTTCGGAAAATCCTTGCGAACCAAAAGCACTTCATCAACCTGTCACGTCAGTGACACGACAGTGTCATCTCTCAGCTTTACCGTTCAATTGTAACTCGCAATACGGCGAGCTTATTTATTGCAAAAGGTGATCCTGTGGCGCCAACTCAATCAACCAATGTGATGCTTCGAGTCGAGAGTATGGGCGTAACCTACCCGGGAAACGTCCTCGCGCTCAAACCCACCAACGTTCACTTTCACAAGGGCGAATTCACCGTGCTACTGGGACTTTCAGGCGCGGGTAAATCCACTCTGCTTCGTTCACTGAATCACCTGGTTAAGCCCACAACCGGGAAGGTTGTGTCTGGCGAGTTTGGTGAACTGACCAACCGTAGAATCCTGCGACAGCACCGCAGCCGCACGGCCATGGTTTTCCAGCACCATCAACTGATCGAGCGCCACACTGCGCTGCAGAATGTTCTCACCGGCCGGCTTGCATATCACAGCACCTGTCGCAGCCTGCTGCCCCTTCCCAGGGCCGATCTGGAGCTTGCCTACCATTGCCTGGAACGGGTCGGGTTGGCCGACAAGGCTATAGCCCGGGTGGACCAGCTTTCCGGCGGACAGCAACAGCGCGTTGGCATTGCTCGCGCCCTGGCCCAGCAGCCATCCATGATTCTGGCTGATGAACCGGTCGCCAGCCTGGACCCGGCAACCTCGGCACGGGTACTGGGCCTGCTCCGGGACATCTGCCGCGAGGACGGCATCACCGCTGTTATTTCCCTGCACCAGCTGGAATATGCCCGGCGCTTTGCTGACCGAATTGTAGGCCTGGCCAACGCCCGAATTGTGTTTGACGACACACCAGCCCATCTGCGGCAGGAACACCTGAATGAGATTTACCAACAGGAGGCGAACCCGGCGTCCGGCCCGGCCCGAACACCTGCGCTCGCCCCTGTAGCCATCACCCCCCAACCCAAGCAAATGGAGATAGCCCGATGAAACCGATACTGAATGCTCTTATCTTACTGTGCCTGATCACCGGCCTTGCCCCCTATGCCCAGGCGGCCGATCCAGACCCGGATGTGCTGAAGGTCGCCCTGCTACCAGATGAAAACGCCTCGGCACTGATCAAACGCAACCAGCCCCTGAAAGACTACCTGGAAAGCACCCTCGGCAAGAAAATCGAGCTGATCGTGACCACCGATTACTCCTCGATGATTGAAGCCATGCGGTTCGGCCGCATTGATCTGGGCTACTTTGGTCCGCTCTCCTATGTGATGGCCAAGAGCAAAAGCGACATCGAGCCTTTCGCGGCCATGATTGTGGACGGCAAACCCACCTACCGTTCCGTCATCATTGCCAATGCCGATTCCGCCGTGGAGTCCTACGCCGATATCAAGGGCAAGAATATGGCTTACGGCGACCCGGCCTCGACGTCCAGCCACCTGATTCCCAAGACCGTACTCCTTGAGAAGGCAGGGCTCGAAGCCGGAAAGGACTATGAGGCTCATTTCGTCGGTAGCCATGACGCTGTTGCGGTTAACGTCGCCAATGGCAATGCCGACGCCGGAGGGTTGTCCGAAGTTATCTTCGAGCATGTAATGGATCGCGGCCTGATCGATCGGAGCAAGGTTCGGGTACTCGGTTACAGCGGTGAGTTTCCCCAGTACCCTTGGGCAATGCGCTCCAACCTGAATCCAGAGCTCAAGGCAAAGGTGCGTGATGCGTTCCTGAGTATTGACGACAAAGAGATCCTCAGCAGCCTGAAGGCCGAGGGCTTCGCTGCCATCAGTGACTCGGACTACGACGTCATCCGCCGTATGGGCGGCCTGCTGAATCTTGATTTCGCGAAGATGTGAGGAGTGCCCCATGAACTATACAACGACGGAACCGGCGACTCTGTCGCCGGCCCCGTCGGCCTCCGTGCTGGATGAGCACGCGAAAGGCTGGCGGAAAAAACTCGGACAGTCGCTGTTAGTGCTGCTCATCATTTTTGTCGCAAGTTGGTACGTAGGGCTGCTCAATTTCAATACACTTGCCAATGGCGTGCCAGCCATAGGCACACTCATTGGCGAATCTCTTCCACCTGACTTCACCAATGTGGCCAGCTGGGTGTCGCCGTTAATCGACACGCTTGCGATGAGCATTGCCGGTACTGCCATTGCAGTAACCTTGTCTGTGCCACTGGCATTCCTGGCTGCGCGCAACACCTCTCCACATCCGGTGGTGTTCCAAGTAACTCGAACCCTTTTAAACGGTTTGCGTTCAGTCCCGGAACTGATCATGGGCATCATCTTCGTGGCTGCTGTTGGTTTTGGGGCGTTGCCTGGCGTACTGGCGCTCGGTCTTCACTCCATTGGCATGGTTGGAAAGTTTTTTGCCGAAGCGATTGAGCATGTAGATGAGGCGCCAGTGGAAGCGGCCGATGCTGCCGGCGCTACTCGCTTGCAGGTGCTCTATCACGCCGTGCTGCCACAAGCACTTCCTCAATTCGCGGACGTGTCCATTTATCGCTGGGAATACAATTTCCGTGCCTCGACCGTAATGGGCATGGTGGGTGCCGGTGGTATTGGCTTCGAATTGATGGGCTCGCTGAGAATCATGCAGTATCAGGAAGTCAGCGCCATTCTCATTGTCATCTTGTTGATGGTCACCGTCGTGGACAGTCTCAGTGGCCGCCTTCGTAAGAAATTCAAATAAGGAACGTCGATGAAACCCAAGGTTGTGATAACCCATAAGATCCATGACAGTGTTCTGGATGAACTTGCCCAAGATTGCGAGCTGGTCACCAACCAATCCGGCGCCACGTTGCCCCAGGAGGAAGTGGCTGCGCGCGTTGCAGACGCTGATGCGATGATGGCGTTCATGCCAGACCGAGTTGGAGTGGAGTTCCTACAGGGGTGTCCGCGCTTGAAGGTGATTGGTGCAGCCCTGAAAGGCTATGACAACTTTGATGTGGATGCCTGCACGCGTCATGGGGTTTGGCTGACATTTGTACCGGATTTGCTAACCGTGCCTACTGCAGAGCTAACGGTCGGGCTGACGATCAGTCTCACCCGACAAGTCAAGGCGGCGGACCACTTCGTTCGATCCGGTGAATTTACTGGCTGGACACCACGCTTCTATGGGCAGGGGATCGAAGGCTCACGGATTGGTATTGTGGGTATGGGGGCCATCGGCCAAGCGGTGGCGCAGCGCCTGAACGGATGGGGAGCGGATTTAATCTATTCCCAGCCGGAACGTTTACCCGTGCAGCATGAGCAGGCACTGGGTTTGTCCCATACTCCCCTCAAGATGCTGCTGGCCCAGTCAGATATTGTGATCCTGGCACTGGCGCTCAATGAGCAAACCCTCCACACCATTAATCGCGAAACGCTAACAGGAATGAAACCGGGCGCATTCCTTATCAATCCCTGCCGTGGATCTGTGGTGGATGAGGGTAGTGTTCTGCAAGCGCTTCAATCCGGTCAGTTGGGGGGGTACGCCGCTGATGTGTTTGAGATGGAAGATTGGGCGAGAGAAGATCGTCCGAGGGAGATCGCCCAGGGGCTCAGGGCCCACCCCAACACGCTGTTTACTGCTCACATCGGATCGGCAGTCAGTCAGGTGCGTCTGGCTATCGAGCAACGCGCTGCTCGGAACATTCTGCAAGTGCTTCGGGGTGAGCGGCCGGATGATGCGATCAATGATCCCAGTGGCCGCGAGAGCGGCCCATGCTGAATCTTGTCTGGCTGAAGAGTTTCGTGGCGGTGCTGGACCACAACGGGTTTCAGGCCGCAGCCCGCCAGTTGGACATCGCACAACCCACACTGTCCCAGCACCTTCAAAAACTCGAAAACCAACTTGGCGTTTTATTGGTCCACAGGGGGCGCTCTGGCTGTGAGCCAACCCGGGCTGCCTTAACCTTGTTGCCTTTTGCCCGAAGTCTGCTCCGGCTGGAGGAGCAGGCGAGATCTTCCATTATGGAGGCTCGACTTCGCGTTGGGGCGAGCTCCAATATTGGGATTTATATGCTCCAGCCCTACATCCGTCCTTGGCCGCCAATTCTGAGTGCAACACCTGACCAAACCGGTAAGGTGTTGACCCCATGTCATATTCTGAACTCTGCACCGAAGAACGTGCCACGATCCAGGTCAGCCTCTCGCAGGGCTTGAGCATCAGGAAGGTAGCAGCCCTGCTTGAGCGGTCCCCGGCGACGATCAGTCGAGAGATACGGCGCAATGGGTCGTCCGATGGCCGGTATCGCGCGTCACACGCGCAACAGCGCCGTCATGACCGTCGAGACAGTTGTCGACCAAGGCGCAAACTGCTTCCTGGAAGCCCTCGGTTCGCCCTGATTCAGCACATGCTGCGTCGGCGCTTGTCTCCCGAACAGATCAGCGGCAAGCTCAAGCATATGAATATTCCTGACCTTCGAGACGCCTACGTCTGCCGAGAAACGATCTACAGTGCCATCTACGCGTTGCCCGTCGGTGAGCTGAGAAAGGAACTGATCCATTGTTTGCGGCAAGGTAAGCCGACCCGCAAGCCGCGCCGTGGCCAGGTTGACCGGCGCAACCAGATCCCGGACATGGTCAGCATCCATCTCCGTCCTCCAGAGGTGGAAAAACGTGAATTTCCTGGCCACTGGGAAGGCGACCTGATCAAGGGCAAGAACAATGCATCGGCTGTCGGCACCCTTGTCGAACTCAAAAGCGGTTACCTGATCCTGGCGAAGATGAACGATGCGACTGCCACCTCTGCTGTAGAAGGCTTCAGCGCGGCGCTGAATCGCATGCCGTTGGCCGCACGGAAGAGCATGACGTATGACCAGGGACGTGAGATGACGCAGCACGCCAAGGTCACCCAGAATACCGGTGTCGCCATCTACTTCTGTGACCCACACAGCCCATGGCAGAGGGGCGCCAACGAAAATATCAATGGGCTCATACGACAGTACCTGCCCAAGGGAACGGATCTATCGATCTATAGCCAGCAAGAGCTGGATGAGATCGCGCTTGAGCTGAACATGCGCCCGCGAAAGCGTTTCGACTTCAAGTGTCCCATTGAGATGATGAGCGAGCAGATGGCGAAGTACCATGAGGCTCCATCATCGACACATTGACGGTGTTGCACTCAGAACCTGCATCCGCCGTCGTTACAAGGAGCTGGGCGTAGGGCCCGAGGTGGATGTGGTAATAGATTCCAATCCGACTATTGCACGGCATTTATCGGACGGTGAGCTGGACGTGGCGATTATGGAGTGGTGGCATGATCTACCCGGATTCCATGCTCAGGCGTGGCGTAACGAGCCCGTTGTTCTAATCGTTCCGCCTGGTCACCCGTTAGCCCGTCGAACCGATATCGACCGCGATACGCTGTCTAACATGGCTCTGATCGGCGGCGAACCCGGCACCGGCACTGGCCGGCTTTTGGCGACCTACTTCGGTGAGCATGGGCCATTTCCGACGGTATCTATGCAGCTGGGTAGCACCGAAGCCGTCAAGCAAGCGGTTAAGGTCGGACTTGGCGCATCGTTGGTGCTTGAAAGTTCTGTACGGGAGGAGGTCCAAAATGGAAGTCTGGTGGCTATTCCCGTGAGTGAGCCTGGCCTTAGCAAGGAGCTGATGGTGATTTATCCGAGCAGCCTGGACAAACACAGGCCAGTATACTCGTTTGTTGGGCATCTCTGTGAATAGCTATTGGGTCCACCTCACGCATATCTAGCTGGGAATGCAGATACTGAGCCTCACGCTCACTTCGACAACGCAGTATTCCGTCATCTGCATATCGGCAGAATGGGATATCCGGATGACGAACGGTCAGCCAACGATCCAATGCATAATGCAGAAACAGGTTTGCCAGAACTGGCGATAACTGATATTCATTCGCGTACCCGCTATTGGAATTAACGGCGGATTTCTCGCTCTGTTCGCCCAATGAGTGTAGTTGCAGAATTGAATTTTTAAAGCACAACTCATGCTGAAATGAAAATTATTTAGCAAGGGCCAGTCGTCGACTAATTACTGCGCAACTTTATGAATTGTGGAAAAAATGGTGTCGATATCATTGATGCCAAAGGCTTAGCGTACAATTTTTTCCGTTTCGTGAACTGACCCCTGCTTGGTGGTGTAGAGCATCCGGGCCCGCATCACCTCGAATGAGTAGCCCCGGCCATCGCGGTTCTTGTCCTTGGCCAGCCGGTTGATCGACTCCGTGAAGGCATTGGTGACTGGGATGTCGTCAATCCAGGCAGCCAGCGCCTGCTCAGCATCTCGCCGGCTGGCACAGTCCCAGATGTGGTAGAACCGCTCCTTGTGCTCGTAGGCTGCCAGGAGCTGGGGGAAGGCCCCCATTCAGGTTTCCATGATGAGACGTTCGCGGTCGGAGACGTCGTGAGCCCGCTTCAGCAAGGTCTTCCGGTCACCCTTGAGGGTTCGGCGTTGGTTGGCCTTCAGCTCCTTCCTGAGCCCCTTGCGGACCTTCTCCAGGGCTTCGTTGGCCATACGCACAACATGGAACTTATCGACCACGATGCGGGCCTGTGGCAGCGCCGCCTGGACGGCACGGCGATATGGCTTCCACATGTCCATGCTGACGATCTCGATCTTGTCGCGCTCGGTCATGCTCATGAGCCGCTTCGTCACTGCCTCCTGCTGACGACCGGGCAGCAGGTCTAACAAGGTACGCTCCTCCAGGTTGGTCAGGATGCAGAGGTAGCGGCGGTTCAGGTACAGCTCGTCGATACCTAGGTAGCGGGGTGTCTCGAAGCGGTGCGCACTTGCGGTACCTCGCAGACTTCGCCAGGTTGCCGATCCAGGCACCGGAACCCCCCAGGGCGATCAGGGCCAAGGTGCCCAGACAGCAGGCCGACGCGAGCAGGCTGCAACCCCGCCTGCGATTAACGACTCGCGACCGGATTGTGACTCGGAATTCAACTCTGATATTGCAATTACACCTTCTACGGCCTTGTTCGATAGGTTAAGCTTGAGGCCGTAGTCAACTACGGAGTCAAGGCAAATGCCGGATGAAATGAACTCATTGACCATCGGGGGGCTGGCTAAGGCGGCGAACGTCTCAGTTGAGACCATCCGCTACTACCAGCGACGTGGGTTAATACCTGAGCCCCAGCGTCCTCTCGGGGGTATTCGACGCTACGGTCCCAGCGATATCGGCAGGTTGAGCTTTGTGAAAACATCGCAGCAGTTAGGCTTCAGTCTCGATGAGGTCAGCGACCTGCTCCGACTCGAAGACGGCACCCACTGCCAGGAAGCCAGCACTCTCGCGGAGCGCAAGTTGCACGACGTACGTGGGAAGATCGAAAAGCTACAGCAAATTGAGGTTTTACTGAGCGCCATGGTTGATCGGTGCTGCGCCCAAGAGGGCAATATCTCGTGCCCCTTAATTGCGTCATTACATGAAGGGGTTGGGCGAAAATTTTGTACCTACCCTAGCCAGAGTGGGCCCCCTGCCAAACCTCAGTGACAAAGGGCAACCCCGCAGGCCCTCAGAATGTCCAGTGTGACCAGCAGAGTACGGCGGGGAAGTTTTTGGGCAACAGCCCCAAACAGAGGTGCTATTAGGGCGTAGGCAATCATCTTCAGGGCCAGCGCAATGCCGAGCACCTGGCCCGCACTGCCGCCCGTCAGTCATGGGCCAGCGGCGCCAGCGCCACCGTCGTTAGCCCGGTCCCTGCCAGAGCGATTAGCTGGGCACTAGAAAGGCGTTGGTAGGTGTGAATGATCAGTGGGGGGGGAAAGATGCTCAATGGCCATAGCTCGAATCAGTCTGCGGTGTGGTGTAACGATTCAATAAATCGGGGAACCGGCGATCGATGACCGAATAATCCCGTAACGTAAAGCGAGCGTGGCGTTCACAAAATAACGGGCGGTTCCTTTGGTCTTGACGAATTGCTGCCTACTATAAGCAATGCCCCCCTCAAGAGCGAAAGTACTGTGGGCTAATGCCTTTCACTGGAACCCCATAGCGAAGAACTGCGTATGAGTAGCCTCCATGAAACCGCCTATCCGCGATTGAAGGCGGTGGTCTCGGATCAAGAACTGGCAGAAATTTATACACCCTCTACCCAGGAACGATCCTTTGCCCGAAAGCACGGTCGAACTCCGGCTGCTCGTGGCGCCCTACTCATTCTCCTGAAAACAGTGCAGCGTCTGGGCTACTTTGTCCATCTCAAAGCCGTTCCCCAATCCATTACAACGCACATTCTGGCGTGCGACGACCTTTCACATCTCGCATTGAGCCAGCTCAGGGTCTACGACCGCAATGGCGGCGCCCGTCAGCGGATGCTGGAGACGGTTCGTCAACAGGTGGGCATCAAGGCGTTCACCGTTGAAGGCAAGGCAATTGTACGGGAACTAGCGCGTGAAGCGGCCACCACCAAGCAGGACCTGGCGGACATCATCAATGTGGTGATTGAAGAGCTGGTGCGCCAGCGTTTTGAGTTACCGGGTTTTTCAACGTTGCAACGGACCGCGCGTCAGGCTCGCAGCACGGTCAATACCGGTTACTTTCGGACGCTCAATGTGGGTTTGACAGCGCATCAAAAAAACGAATTTGACCAGTTGCTGCAAGTGCCGGATGATTCCCCTCATACCAGTTGGCATAAGTTGAAACAGGAACCCAAAAAGCCGACCAATACGGAAGTGAAGAAGTATCTTCAGCACCTGGAATGGCTTCAGGGTTGGTGTCAACAATTGCCCGCTGTTGATCACATTCCCGCCGCCAAATATCACCACTTCATACTGGAAGCACGAGCGCTGGGCGCGGCCAACATCAAGGCCATGCAAAGCACCAAACGCTACGCTTTGATGGTTCTGCTGGTCCATGCCCAATTGCGTCGCGCGATGGACGATGCGGTCGACATCTTTGTTCGCAAGATGCGCAACATCAAAACCAAGGCAGAAGCCAACCTGAACCAGTATCACCTGGATCACATGAAACGCATGGACAGGCTGGTGGCTCAACTGCGTGACGTACTGACCGCCGTCCAGGAAGCGCCAACGGACTCCGAGCGAGGTGCCCGAGTGGCGGCTGCCATCCAGAGCGATCCTGATGAATTACTGGCAGAGTGTGAGGAACACATGGCCTATGCTGGCAATAACTTCATCCCGTTCATGCTGCAACCCTACCGCCCGTTACGCCCCCTGTTATTCAATTGCCTTGAACTACTGGATCTGGCGGCAACCAGCCACGATCAATCTTTGATTGAGGCGATTGCGACTCTGAAAAAGCACCGGCACAGCCGTAAGGAATGCCTTGTCCTCAGTAGTCAACCCGTCGACGTGTCCTGGCTACCGGAGCGTTGGCGCCGTTTGGTATTGGGGACCGGGCCAAGCCAGCTGCCCCCCGGGATGGTCTACCGGAAGTATTTCGAGCTGGGCGTACTGACACAGGTGAAGCGTGAACTGATTTCCGGCGATCTCGCGGTCGCGAATAGCGACCAGTACAGTGACTACCGCGATCAGCTGGTGGATTGGAGTGTCTATGATGCCCAGATAGCGGACTACAGTGCGATGATTGATATCGAATCCGACCCAGCCGCTTTTGTGGTACAAGCCCACTCCCGGTTGAGCGAAACGGCCGACCGCATTGACCGTGGCTTCCCGGAGAATGAATACGCCGTCTTCCATGGTGAAGATCTGGTGATCCGGAAGCACCGCCGTAGAGCGCCTCCGGATGGGTTAGCTGAGATTGATAAGCAGTTATCCCAAAATATGCCCGAAAAGAACATTCTCGACATCCTGGTGGAAGCCGAAAAATGGCTGGGCCTCCACAAACGCTTTGGGCCACTTTCCGGATTTGAGGGCAAGCTGGACGACCCCCGTACCCGCTTTGTTTCGACCTTATTTTGCTATGGCTGCAATCTCGGGCCAACTCAGACCGCGCGATCCATCACGACGCTTAATCGCCGGCAGGTGTCCTGGCTCAACCTGCGGCACGTCACCGAAGAGCGCCTGGAGCAGGCGATTGTACAGGTTATCAATGCCTACAACCGCTACCGGCTGCCGCGACACTGGGGAACTGGCCAGCGGGCCGCCGCCGATGGCACAAAATGGAACCTGTACGAACAGAATCTGCTATCGGAATACCACATACGGTACGGTGGCTATGGCGGGGTGGGCTACTACCACGTCTCGGACAAATACATCGCGCTGTTCAGCCACTTCATTCCTTGCGGCGTTTATGAGGCCATTTACATCCTTGATGGACTGATCAAAAACGACTCCGATATCCAGCCTGACACCTTGCATGGCGATACTCAGGCGCAAAGTGCGCCCGTCTTCGGGTTGGCTTACCTGCTGGGTATCAACCTGATGCCCCGCATCCGGAATCTGAAGCAGCTGGTGTTCTACAAGTCTGACAAACGCCAACGGTATGAGCACATCAATGCTTTGTTCAGCGAGACTATCAACTGGAAACTGATTGAAACCCATGTGCCGGACATGCTCCGGGTGGCGCTATCGATTAAGGCTGGAAAAATCGCACCGTCTACGGTACTGCGACGTTTAGGTACCGCAAGCCTCAAGAACAAACTCTACTTTGCTTTCCGGGAACTGGGGAGGGTCGTTCGGACAACCTTTCTTCTGGACTACATTGGCAGCGTGGAGTTGCGGCGAACCATTCATGCGGAGACGAACAAAACGGAAGAGTTCAACCAGTTCGTGAAATGGCTGTTCTTCGGCGGCGAGGGGGTGATCGCCGAGAATATCCGTCATGAGCAACGGAAGGTGATCAAATATAACCACTTGGTGGCCAACCTGGTCATTCTTCACAATGTGGAGTCGATGACGTTAACCCTTAAAGATCTCAAAGAGCGCGGTCATCATATTGATCACGATATTCTCAAAGGGCTGGCCCCATACCGCACGGACCATATCAACCGATTTGGCGATTATACGCTTGATTTTGATCGGCAGGTTTCACCCATGAGCTACAACGCCAAAATAATTTAAATACAATAGGTTAAGGCAAATTTTGGAGGATTGCGTCAGAATCGTTGCCGACCCTCTTCTTCCGCTCCTTGAAGGAGGAGTGCATCTGGCTTCACCGTTTCGAATCGCTGGGCCAAGCCAGGGTCGTGATCAATCGCTGGATCCGGTACTACAACGAAGAGCGGCCACATCAGTCTCTGGACTACGTGGCACCCCGAGCACACCCCGCATTAACGGCGTAGGGTGTGCAGAAACCAGGGGGTCATTACATGAGCTTTTTGCCATTAGTTAACTTTACTGGTACTCGTACTTGGTCTCGCGCCTTGCTATAACGAGCAGCAAGAGAGCCCACATTTGCAATGTAATGTTCGAGATTGTCCTTCCACTCAGGTCGACCAAAGCTTTGCAATAGCTTCAGCGCTTCCGGTGACACCTGATACACAGCCTTGGGGCTGTTTGTCGGGCGACCAGGCCAGTCGGGGTTTTTTAGTGCAAGTCCAGCATCAACAAATTGATGTATGGACTGGCGCCTAACAGTTTCACGCGTGTTGGGTTTCCAGCTTTTATCATGGTGTTCTTTAGCCCACTCCATAATAGGTGTGATTCCTATGAGCGGGTTCCTGGCTGCCGGCCAAGTCATACCTGGGCGAAGGTCCAGCAATGCTAGTAGAGCAAGGGCAGATCGTTCGTTTTGTTGGGCTTTTGGCATCCCTAACGCTTCAAGTATTTGCTGCGCTTCTTCAACGTGCTGATGTGTGCTCATGAATCAACTGTTCCAGCTTGTTATCGATTACGTGCTGTTCTAAGATTTTCTGCTGTGATGCCCACTCGCCAAGTTTCATGAGTGCAGCCCGGCTGGGATAGCGCATCTGTTTTAGGTCAGTAGCGTTAACCTGGGTGTGGCCATTAAATTGACGAAAACCCTCATCGACGGCAGTAGTGTTTAGATAAACACAAAGTCCAAACGCTAGTTTTTCTGGGATTCCATTTTTATCATTATGAAAGACGTTAAGGTGATTTTCAAAGCCCAGTTTGACAGCCCCATTGAATGTGTCTGGTTCAATTACGCAAGCTACGATCCGCCGTTTCTCTTCCTTCGAAGTGAAACGGCGAACTACGCAGTAATGCCCAACGGGATAGAGCGAACGCTCTGTTTCTTCGTTACGCATTATGGCGTTTGGCTTTCGGCCGCCTTCAATAGGCCACTTAACTGTAATGCCATTGAAATGCATGGGGTATAGCAATGGGGCTGAGCCCGTTTCAGGTTGCTCACGTAAATATTCTTTTGCCCTAAAGCCCACAACGGGCCCCGTCGAGAGCTTAATACCAAGATCGTCCAGCGTGCTCTGAATCGCAGGTGACTCAAGAATACTTTCTTCTGGGCATGTGGGGACCTGGATGAAATTTCCGTCACGTGTGGGTAAAACGATACGCTCAAAGGGGTGCGTGTGTGTTTCGATATCAGAGAAAGTGGCATCATTAGAAGTAGAGACGCACACATCGCCTTGGGTGCCCCCCTTTTCCAAATGAATAATCACGTTCTCTTGGAGCACAGCATCATCGCTGAAGGTCTTGTTGCGAGACTCGAAAAGGTGAATACGGTGGATGGCTGCATGTTCCAGCAGGTAGTCCCGGAACGGCCGATAATAGGGCCCGTTGCAGAAGCTACGTGGGATAATGGCGACCATATGGCCTTGCGGCTCCAGTAGTGAAAGCACAAGAGCTACGAAAGCCGAGTAAAGGTTGACTGTCTCAATGCCTACGCGCCGAAGCTGTTGACGGTGATGTGATTGGCTTCTGATCTTTTTGTACGGAGGGTTGAGGATTGCATGGGTAAAGCCTTGATCTGACGAAGTTGCACCCTCAGTTACCAAGTCTATGAAATCCCCCGCCAGAACCTGAAATTCAAGTGGGTGCCATTGTGCATAATCTTTCAGCGACTGCTCCAGATGAGCACGCAAGGTGTCGTCAATTTCGCACACCGTAGCTTCTACTCGCTTGAAATTGAGCCCTTTCCCCGTCCAGCGATCAAGAAAGGCAAAAGTCAATGCGCCAAGGCCTGCTCCGGCATCTAGCAGTCGGCATTGACTGTGCTTGCCTTGCGGAAACATCTCAGCCATGAACTCGGCGACCGGAGCTGGCGTCATGAATTGGCCCAAAGCGGACTTCCTGGTCGGGTCCATCGACGCAGCGATGGAGCGCCTCACCTCATCTGTGTGTTCCAACAGTTGCAGCATCTTGTGCTCGATCCTCTCGGGTAGCCTATCGTGTACATGCTACCAATACTGGCGAGCCTTGATCAGGTCTATTTGTGTATGCCGCGGCATCGAACCCCCCGTCCGATCTATCGTGACCGGCCACTACGCCTGATCGTTACCGATTTCGGCTCCCTTCCCCGAAACCACGGCACGATGCCAATACCATCAGTCAAGTCACCAGGCTCACCTAACTCGCTGGAATGATTCGCACTTTCAAGCCATACCTTTCATGTTGCCTTTGCTTTGGAGAGGGCGTGCCAGCAACGAGGCTTCCCAAGCGAATTTTCACCAAGGTGGCGCACCTCAAGTTTGACGCCGAACTCTGCCACGACAAGACTGCCTGGGCAGCGCCCTCTGCGAATTCCCTCGCCACCCAGCGGCTTGCTGCTTTGCTGATCTAGGGCACGCTCCCCCCCAGTTTTAAAGAATCCAACCGGGGGGAGCCATGCAGCATCAGACCATCGATACCGCCAACAGCATCGAATGCGACGCCGGCGTGGGCGAGTTCTTCGCCCCGATGTCCTCGGATCTCGTCGACAGCCTGATGGGCCAGTACCGGCGCATGCGCGCGAAGATCGATGGATTGGCCGCCACGGTGCTGGGCAACGAGCACGAGAGCGCGATGCAGTATTTCCTGGATGGCAACGAGGCCGACGCTAACCGCCATGGCCGCTTTCGGGTGGATCGCTTGTTCGAGACAAAGGGGGCGATCGCCGCCCTCGACGCTGACTTCTGGCAGAGAGCGCTGGCGCTGACGGACGTGCTCGACTTCATGCCAGCCAGGCGCCGAAATGAATGGCACGAGCAGATCCAAAACCACGATACCCCGGCGTTCGAGGAAGACTGGGTGCGTACCACATTGGAGAGCCTGCTGTCTCAGCGTGCTGAGTTCTTTGCCGAGCGGGTCGACGGGATATTCCGGGTGCTCTCTGGGGAGCACGTCACCAATCGACCAGAAGGGTTCTCTAAGCGCATGATTATCGCCGGTGTGCTTGATGACTTCGGGACTGTCGAATGGCGTAAAGGGGAGTACATCAATGACCTTCGTGCCGTGATCGCCCGCTTCATGGGGCGTGATCAACCTCGAAGCCAAGCAACGAGGAAGGCATTGTCGGCAATTCGTAAGGATCCTGGCGTATGGCATGACATGGACGGGGGAGCGCTGCGCATGCGGGTCTATAAGCGCGGAACCTGCCACATCGAAGTTCACGAAGACATGGCCTGGCGACTCAATGCAGTGCTGGCGAGCCTCTATCCCGCAGCGATTCCGCCCCAATTCCGTACCCAGCCGAAGACGCGAAAGAAACGCAAGCCCGTAATTCTGATGGACCGGCCGCTGCCGTTTGCCATCATCCAAGTTCTCGCCGAAGGATCCCTGAGAGGGAGCAGTCTGCATCTAACCTCGTATTACCTCGAGGATAAGCATGTGACCCAGGCGGTCGAGCAAGCGCTGATGGCCATCGGTGGCGTGAAGCAGAACGCGATGACATTCGTGTTCGACTATCACCCGGGCGCGGCGCTCAACCACATCATCCTGACCGGCTGCATCCCCGATCAGCGCTCGCACCAGTATTACCCGACGCCGGAGCACATTGCCGACGAGGCGGTCTCGCTGGCAGAGATCGGGGCAGGTGATCGCGTGCTCGAGCCCAGCGCTGGACAGGGGCACATTGCCCAGCGCCTCCCACGCGAACGGACCACCTGCGTCGAGGTCGCGGAGTTGCACTGCAAGGTGCTGACGTCCCAGGGGTTTGACCCGATATGCGCCGATTTCATCGAGTGGGCCAATACTGCGGCGCAGTTCGACAGGGTAGTGATGAATCCCCCATTCAGCGAGGGGCGGGCAATCCAGCACGTCTCTGCGGCCGCTGATCTGGTACGGCCAGGCGGGCGGCTGGTGGCCATCGTGCCCGCCAGCATGCGCGAGAAGCCGATGCTTCCAGATTGGACGGTTCGCTGGTCGGAGGTGTACAGCAACGAATTTGCTGGCACCGGCATTGCTGTGACGATCCTGGTTGCCGACAGGGAGGTGACAAAGGGCATTTAGCAGCGGGGTATTTGAGCGCTTGCTGCTTTGCCGGCTCGTGTGAAATTGCTACTGCAACCCGATAACGACCAGGGGCCAACATGCTGTCCTGCCTGCTCAGCCGAATCACCGGCCGTCAGCACCATTTTAAGATCGTGCTCAAATTCTACCCTGATCGCCGTCAGGCGGCGTATCACGTATTTCGGATGCAAACCGTCTGGATGCGCGATCGCCGAAACATTCTGGATGAGCGCTTGCTTCGCAAGATTATCGGTCCCTCTATGGTTCGGAGCGTCCCGCGCCATCGGCTCAAAAACGGCGGCATCGACATCGCCGAGGTGTACTACCTCGGGTGGCTGAGGCCGCGCAATAGCGAGGGGATTAGCTGAATGACCAACTACGAATTACTGGAGAAAGCAGCGCGAGCTGCCGGCTACGAGATTGCCGGCGAGAACGGTACGGGCGTTATGGCGCGCAGACGTGACCATCCCGGTACGTTCTACTGGAACCCGCTTGATGCCCGCGACGTTGCGCTGCGTCTGGCTGCCGACCTCAATATTTCCCATGGCCTCGATGATCGGCACGGAAGGCTCAGGGCATACGCGACCTACCCCAGCAATGGCGCGGAGGAGCGCCACACATTGTCGGTTGCTGTCAGCCAGGAGTTTGATTGCGCACAGGCCGAGTGCCTGGCCATCGTTGATGCGGCTGCGCATATGGCCGCGCCTGGTCCTACCAACACCGACGAGGTTTCTCGCACTGTGGGCGTCGACCACGAACGGTTGGAGGCGTTTCGGCTGGCCATCCTGGATGCCCAGCAAGCCTACGTCGATGCCATCACCGCCGAGCTGCCCATTGGCACGCAGGTTGACTACCAGCACGGCGATCGCTGGATTGGTCCTTATGAAGTCACCGCGATTCTGGGCACCTTGCGCCCAGGGTATCTGTCGGTGAAGAACCTCAGCACAGGCAAAGTCCGTGAGGTTTGGGTCGAGCGAGTCCGTCTCGCCGAGGATTCCTAACTATTTTCGCGTCGCCCACGGACACAGCGTTCGCGGGTTGTGACGCTAATAGGCGCAAAAACGGAACTACTCTAGGGAGTAAATGATGCGACTGATCGACGAACTGATTCAGCACCCGTTGTTAGAGGAACGCAACATACACCAGGTGTTGGAGCCCATGGGATTCGTAGTGCATATCCAATCTGAGGAGACACCCGACGAGTATGAGGAGCCAAAAAAGCACGAGGCGTTCACACGCGACCCGAGCGCCTACATGTACTCATTGCACTTCGAGGTGCCTGACGGATTTATCGAGATAGGCCGCTTTGACACCGAGGACTCGGATATCGTGTTTCTGGCGGTCAAACCCACCACGTCCCTGGCCCGGCTTCTTCTGGCACCGGCCTGTGGTGCTGGTTCCCTTGGGTCCTTGGTCGACGAACGCCAGCGGCAAATGACTGAAGAAGGCTGGTCGCTCGAGCACGATGATCGGCACGACGAAGGGGAACTGGCGTGCGCTGGAGCGGCGTATGCCCTCAATGCAGGCTGCCAGATGTACCCGCATAGCCAGCAGAGCCTTGAGCGCGCCCCT
Source organism: Modicisalibacter sp. MOD 31.J (assembly GCF_020147985.1). Classification (NCBI taxonomy): domain Bacteria; kingdom Pseudomonadati; phylum Pseudomonadota; class Gammaproteobacteria; order Oceanospirillales; family Halomonadaceae; genus Modicisalibacter; species Modicisalibacter sp. MOD 31.J. The sequence continues at coordinate 498,809 of NZ_JAGXFF010000002.1, forward strand.
GACTTCTGGATGTTCGAGGACCGCTGGTGGAAGCCGGCCTCCAATCCCCGACGCAACCTGGTCAAAGCGGGTGCACTGGTGCTGGCCGAGATCGAACGCCTGGATCGCGCGGAACAGGAGGAGCACTCGTGAGCCTGTACTTTCGCTTCTTCCGCTGCACCTCTGGCCCGCTTCTTGAGGAGATTCAGCGGCTCACCAAGCAACGAGATGAGGCCGTGAAGGCATACCAGGCGTTCGCCGAGGAGATCGGCGCCGAGGGCGTCCGCGTCTGGAACCGCGGTGGCATCGCAGGGTTCGCATTCGACACGGAGCCAGATCAAGGTGCGTGGAAGAAGCGCAACAAGAATGGGCTTTATTGGCCGCGTAAGAACACCCCGCCTGGCAAGGATCTGTGGAAGCAGATCGAGGCGCTCCCCGCATACCCGAGTGTCCAGCAAGCGTTACAGGTTGTGGACCTCAGCGGGTTTGCCCCCGTCATGATTGAGGGTTCCAAGGGCTACGCCCCGGTGGTATTCGGTTTTCCGGCGAAGGGCGTGCTGTTCGTTCGGGTGCCCTGGCGGAAGGTGGAGCCCAGCGAGATTGAGAGGTACCGGAATGAGCGGAGAACGGGCTCTCGTTGGAGCGTCGAGTTGGAACACCTGCTTTGGGAACCGCCGGCGGATCTCGTCGAGGTGAAAGAGTGGCAGGTGCTCAAAGAAGAGGAGGAACTGGAGGAAGCTCATGGCTAGAAAGGCATCGAAGGCGACGAACAAGGTCATCTACGCCACGTCCGGCTTCGATGATCTGAAGGCGAGCGAAGGGGCAGGTGAAGCCATCATCGCTAACACCGGGCTCCGGCTACAGCTCAGCCGTGGCGACGGACCATGGATGGCCTGGATGAAGCGGCTGAGCCAGACGGACCGACCGCCCCGTGGACGGTGTAGTCATTACTTCCAGCGCCATGCGGAGCTTCGCGTGATCCTGTCCTCACCGTAGCCGGCAGCCAGCTACCGCGTCCGTCTGAGACCCTCACATATCCTGCGCCCCGGCCCTGCACTGGGGCGCTTTTATTCTCTCCAATCCCACCTGTACCGACGCATATTCAACCGATTGCTGCTCTACCGGTTTGGGGCAAGCTGGGCCTATCACCCACGAGAAGGCCCAGACACCGGAGGAGCCGTGAGCACTGACATTGCAGCGCTGAAAGACGAAGCGCAGAAACGCCAACTGGGCTGGCGAGGCCGCGAGCCTGGCCAGGACGGGCCACACATGCAGGTCTTGCCCAGCGATATCCTGACGCTTATTGAGCGGATAGAGGCGGCGGAGAATGGCCAACGGCGCCTTGCCGAAGCCATACGCAACGCCGCGGTCAGGGCGGGGATTCTCAGGGAGTCCGCGGCTCTGACAGGACCAATGCTCATGCTCCTGTGCGATGACTTGGCGTCAATGACCAAGCAGAATCGGTGTGCGGTGAATCACCACAACATGGATAACACCGCGTGCCGTTTACCGGATAGGCGCTCGGTACAAGCGGGCGCAGGTGGAGGCGTGATGGAGCCGTGCCCATTCTGCGGGGGCAACGATCTTAATATTACCAGCGTCCATTCAGATGACTGGCCCGTACATGAGATTGCCAAAGCAGTGCGCTGCTCGGACTGCTGTGCAAAAGGGCGGCATCACAACCCGATAGGGTGGGCCGAGTCTGAAAGGGAGGCTGTCGAAGCGTGGAATACCCGCGCAGTTCCCACCGTTGGCACGCAGTTTCATGACGCAAGACGCACAACGGTGGTGGTTCCGGGGCTAGACGAGGCGGAGCGATCGGCGCTTGCACGTTTCAACGAGACAATCAACGACGACGGCACCTATGACATCTCGAAAGCGATGATTCACCGGCTTGCGGATAAGGGGGCAGTTCGTCACCTATCGGCAGGCAAGTATCAGATTACTCAGGCGGGCTGCGCCATGCTCGGGGAGTTTCCCATCGAGGTGGGCCAGTCGCAGGCCGGAGGTAAATTAACATGAACGCATCAAGCGACTTGTTCATCGACACCGGCGCGAGGTTCTCTCCATGCAGGACATGGCGCTATGACTTATGGCGGCGCTGGGCGGCTGGCCCGAGCGTTCTCTGGTTGCTGCTGAATCCCAGTACAGCCGATGAGGTTGCCAATGACCCGACAGTCGAGCGCTGTGAGCGTCGCTCCAGGACAATGGGCTACGGCTCCCTTTATGTCTGCAATATCTTCGCGCTCCGATCTACGGATCCCAAGTGGCTATACACCGCGGATGACCCAATTGGCCCGGAGAATGATTCGGCGATCCTCGAGCGCGCCCAAGGGGTAGACCTGGTGGTCTGCGGCTGGGGAAATCACGGCCTGTTCGCCGGCCGCGGCCAGCGTGTGTTGGCGATGTTGGCCGATGCCGGCGTTGAGACCCATTGTTTGCGTGTGACCGGCGCGGGCGAACCCGGGCATCCGCTATACATCGGCTATGGTGTCGAACCTCGCCCCCTTGCTGCGGCAGGTGGTGGCGGATGACTGTCTACGTCGACGATATGCGGGCCAGGCTCGGCAGTATGAGGATGTGCCACATGCTGGCCGACACCGAGGAGGAGATGCACGCCCTAACCGAACACGGCCCCCTTAGGCTGCCAGAACCCCGCCTGCATCCCGATCTACCATTAAAAGCTCGAGGGTACGGTAGTGCTTCAGCGGCGAGGGTACTTAAGCCTCGAGTGGTAAAGCCGAAGCCATCTTTAGTAGGCTGGTGTTGCTGGAAGTGTCCTGCGGAATTCCTGGGTTGCCAAATGGCGACTCCGGCAGCTCCATAGCCGAGGAGGCGGCACCATGTGGTGCTGCTTGGCGGTAGCGTGCTCGACGTTAGGAATATCCATACAGGATCGGGGTTCCGGTCAGTAAGACAACCGTGGGTGGGAGCTTGCGAACGGCAGATATCGACCCAAAGCGGCCATACCGGAATTATCGCCCTTACTGGAGAATCGGGTCTATTTGATGATTTATAGACCTGAGAGAGTTCCAGAGGAACAAAGAGATGATCTGTTTACGAGACTGGTACAGAGTGATCAAAATGCGGACAAGCTAAAATATACTAGTCGAAAAAGTGGCCAACGAATAATTTCCAATACTATTCATCGAATTTATGAAAATTTCCAGGTTTACAAGGCAGGGCTCGGTATCAAGTGCAACACATAACCAACGGGTGGAGCCGGCCGGTAGTATGCTGCGATTCGTGCCGGTGACTTACCCAAGGCGTTGTGGAGTATACGTAATTTAGACTCTTTATCTTCTCTTCCAGACAAAGCCTGCTGACGAGTCGGTGAAATTCCGGCGATAAGAGAACGGGATGCATAGGAGTTATCTATGGCTGTTAAGCATACGCCTACTGGTGTAGTCCATAGTGGAAATAAGGGGGGAGGCACTGGTTGCGGCTGCAACACCCGATAAAATCCAGGTCATTGGCTTCAGTCCCATGAGCGTATCAACTGCGATAAGAGTGGGTGTAAAAACTAAATTATAACAAGGTCAAGCACTCTGGGATGGACTTACCCCAGTTTAGAGGTGTCTCGCTTTTCGGGGTAAGTCCACCATTCGAAGTGATGTTTCGTTCCCTGCGCGGTGTATTGTTGTTGCTGTTGGCCCGGGTTCAGTCACCGGGGCCATACCAGATGGTGGCGATCGATCACGAAGTCGTGCCGATGCCGGCCGCCAGGATGGTAATGGGGATGACGATGGGGCTCCGGCCCCTCCCAGCCCTCATGTTCGTGCTGGTGGTGTTCGTCGTGGTAGTGCAGGTGGGTATGCTCAACGGCGTCATGGTCATGCTCGAGCGCGATCGGGTCCCGTGATGGCCAGATACGGGCCGCGAGCGCCGTCGACAGCAGCGCGATGGTCCCCAGCAGGGCGAAGGTCTCGGTCAGCCCCACCTCGGCCCCAACCCAGCCGGCCAGCGGGTAGGCCACCAGCCAGCAGCCGTGCGTCAGCGAGAACTGCGCGGCGAACAGCGCCGGACGGTCCGCCGCGTGGCACGACTGCTTGAGCAGGCGCCCGGTGGGCGTCATGACCAGCGAGGCGCCGGCGCCCAGCAGGAACCATAGTCCCATCAGGCCGACGAAGCCGGGCGCGAGCAGGCCGAGGAACAGGCTCACCGTCATCAGCCCGCCACCGGCGAGCATGAGCGGGCGTTCACGCACACGCTCCAGGACCTTCGGCAGCAGCAAGGCCACCAGCATCGACCCGCCGCCCACCGCCGCGAAGGCCAGAGCCACCGCCTGCTCGCCCAGGCCCAGGGCGGAACGCACATAGACCACTGTATTGACGATCTGCATGGCTCCGGCGGCCGACACCACCATGTTCAGGGCCAGCAGCCCGCGCAGTCGCGGCGTCTTCAGGTAGATCCGCATGCCGTGGGAGACCTTGCGCCACACGCTCGGCGCCTCGTCCTCCGTCGCCTGGGGCGACGGCAGGAGTACCGAGACGACCAGGCCGGCCGAGACCAGGAAGGCTAGGCCGTTGAGCAGGAACAGCACATCGAAGCTCATCACCATCAGCAGCGCCGCGGCGGCCATGGGGCTGAGCAGGTTCTCGAGGTCGTAGGCGAGCCGCGACAGCGACAGCGCGCGGATGTACTGATCCTCGTCCTCGAGCAGATCCGGGATCGTCGCCTGGAAGACCGGGGTGAAGCCCGCCGAGGCGGCATTGAGCAGGAAGATCAGCACGTAGATCTGCCAGACTTCGGTGACGAAGGGTAGCGCACAGACCACGGACGCCCGCAGCAGGTCTAGGCAGACCAGCAAGACGCGGCGCGGCAGACGCGAGGCGTAGGCCCCGACCACCGGCGCGATCCCTACATAGGCCACCATCTTGATCGCAAGGGCCGTGCCCAGCACGACACCCGCCTGCCCCGCTGCCAGATCGTGGGCCAGCAGCGCCAGGGCGACCGTCGTCAGTCCGGTGCCGGCGAGTGCGATGACCTGAGCCAGGAACAGGTGGCGATAGCGACGATGACTCAGCACCTCGAGCATACGGCTCTCCTTGCAGCGTGATAGTGGATTACAGGTAGCGAACGATCGCCTTGAAGTCATCGACGTGGGCGCTCTGCGCCAAGTCTTGGGGGGCGATCGCTTCGTCCAGGCAGTGGTCGATATGGTCCTGAATGAGGGTCCGCTTGGCCTGCTGGATCGCCTTCTCGACGGCATGCAGCTGCTGGGCGATCTCCAGGCAGGGCCGCTCGTCCTCGATCATCCGGGTCACGCTCTCCAGGTGCCCGCCCGCACGCTTCAGGCGTTTGATGATGTCGGGATGCGACTGGTGGGTATGCGATGTCATCTTCTGTTCCCTTTTGGTGTTTATATCCCCCTAGGGGGGATGCTAAGCTCTCTGGCGCTATCGTGGCAATGCCCCATGAGGAAAGGCCCGATAGCGCCTCATCCCGATCTTCGCCCTGGTGCTGGTCTGCCTCTATGCTCAACCGCCTGTGTCATCGTCTCGGTCACCTGACCCTCCTGCTGCTGATCGTGCAGGGGCTGGTCATATCCGGTATTGGCGAGATACGTGCGCATGGGCCGGTTGACTCGGCGGCCATCGAGCACAGGCTCCAGGGGGAACTCCCGGGCGCGCATGGCCATGCGCACGGTCACGCCCATGCGTCGACCGACCGCCAGCCGCTGCCGCATGACAGCGGCAGCCACTTCCACGAGACGGCGGATCGGATCACGGACGGGATCGTCGTGGCGCCCCTGATCCCCAGCACCATCCGGAGGCAGCAGCGGGATGGCCGCCCGCTTCGCCGTGCCTTCCGACTCGAGCGCCCTCCACGGCCGGTCATCGCGGCATGACCGGGGTCGCCCACCGGGCGACCGTGATTCGATACCTAAACCGTGGAGAGTTTCATGTTTTCCTCATTGATGAGGGACGTGTGCGGCGTGCCTGACAAGGCCCGACACTACGCCCTGACCCTGTTCGCCCTGCTGGTTTTGCTCCTGGGAGCCAGCGGCGATGCCCTTGCCCATGCCGTCGCGGAAGGCGACAAGGGCTATATCCAGGAGATCTACGGCATCCACCTGATGTCGTTCATCTACCTCGGCGCCAAACACATGGTGACGGGGTACGACCACATCCTGTTCCTGCTAGGGGTGATCTTCTTCCTCTATCGGATGCAGCACATCGCCATCTACGTCAGCCTCTTCGCCCTGGGGCACTCCACGACGATGCTGCTCGGGGTGTACTTCAACATCGGCATCAACAGCTACCTGATCGATGCCATCATCGGCCTCTCCGTCGTCTACAAGGCGCTGGATAACCTCGGCGCCTACCAGCGCTGGTTCGGCTTACAGCCCAACACCAAGGCGGCGACGCTGGTCTTCGGCTTCTTCCACGGCTTCGGCCTCTCGACCAAGATCATCGAGTACGAGATCTCGCCGAACGGCCTGGTGCCCAACCTGCTGGCGTTCAACGTCGGCGTGGAGATCGGCCAGCTGCTGGCCCTGGGGGCCATCCTCATCGTGATGGGATTCTGGCGACGCACCGCCGGCTTCCTGCGCCATGCCTACACCGCCAATGTCGCCATGATGTGCGCCGGCTTCATGCTGATCGGCTATCAGCTCACCGGCCTGTTCACCGCCTGATTTCACGGAGTCTGAAATGTACAACACCGATATGCCGACCCGCGCCGAACTACCCTCGACCGGCAAGCTGATCCGCTCGACTCTGCTGGCCGCCGTGGCGGCCACCGTCCTGCTGGTCACCGTGGTCCTACCCGCCGAGTACGCGATCGATCCCACCGGCGCGGGACGCCTCCTGGGGCTGACCGACATGGGAGAGATCAAGCAGCAGCTGGCCGAGGAGGCCGAGCTCGAGCGGGCGAATGCTACGGCGGTGCCCGAGCAAGACGCGCCGGCTGAAACGCCGGCGCCCGAGGCCCAGCCTGAGTCCGAAGTCCCGGAGGTCGTCGCCGAGGTCGATTCCAGCGCCAAATCGGCCGACACTGCGCCCGCCGAAGCACAGGCCCCTGCGCCTGAGCCGGCCGCCACCTGGCGTGATGAGGTGAGCTTCACCCTGACGCCGGGCGAAGGGACGGAATACAAACTGACCATGGAGGAAGGCGCCGTGGCCCGCTTCGCCTGGGAGTCCGAGGGCGGCCCGATCAACTTCGACACCCACGGTGACGGCAATGGCAATTCGATCAGCTACGAGAAAGGCCGCGGTGTGCCCGAGGACGCAGGCGAACTGGAAGCGGCCTTCACCGGCAATCACGGCTGGTTCTTCCGCAACCGCAACGACAACGAGGTGACCGTGGTGTTGCGCATCGGTGGTGAGTACGGGGAGTTGAAGCGCATGCTGTGAGACCGGGCATCGCCCATGTCGCCCCGGCCGTCAGGCTGGGGCGACGCTTTCCCCCACCGGTGACTACTGCACCAAGAAGAGCTCTCTGCTGAAACTACGCCTCTACTTATATCTCTTCCTCAGCTGTCTGGGTTTGCTGGGCCCTTCTCCCTACCCTCGTCGACAACATGGCGTAATGATGTAAAGAAAACCAAGGTTTCTTTTCGGTGGATTGTAGGTGACCAGGTAGGGGAAGAATCCAGGTCCAAGGAAAGGCGACTATAAGGTCCGCTTCTGGCCGAAAGAGGAATGTTAGGCTGCGCTTAATAATAGTATTGGTATCAAGTGGCTGTCGGCCTAAAGCGGTCACGCTATGGCAGGAAAAAGAGGGTATCCGGATTAAGTGGTAGATGGAGCCCCTTGCTCCTTCGAACCCTTAACTCTTCCAGAAGGTTGATAGATCGACGCCGTAGTTTTTCTCAGGCTCGGGAAGACCCATGCTGTAGGTCATGGTGGCCTTGCCCAGGAAGGGGGATTCCTTGGTCTGCGGCACCTTCTTCTTGTGCTTGGTGGTGTAGAGCATCCGGGCCCGCATCACCTCGAATGAGTAGCCACGGCCATCGCGGTTCTTATCCTTGGCCAGCCGGTTGATTGACTCCGTGAAGGCGTTGGTGATCGGGATGTCGGTCTCGAAGTAGGTCAGCATCTCCTCATGCCAGCCACTGATAGCACTGACGAGATCTTTCCAGACCTCCTTTTGCCCCTGTGGGATGTCGTCAATCCAGGCAGTCAGCGCCTTCTCGGCGTCACGCCGGGTTGTGGCGTCCCAGATGTGGAAGAACCGCTCCTTGTGCTCGTAGGCCGCCAAGAGCTGGGGGAATGCCCCTGTCCAGGTCTCCATGATGAGCCGTTCGCGATCTGAGACATCGTGAGCGCGCTTCAGCAGGATCTTCCGGTCACCCTTGAGGGTTCGGCGCTGGTTGGACGTCAGCTTTTTCCTGAGCCCCTTGCGGACCTTTTCCAAGGCCTCGTTGGCCATTCGCACGACGTGGAACTTATCGACCACAATGCGAGCCTGCGGCAGCACCGCCTGGACAGCACGGCGGTAGGGTTTCCACATATCCATGCTGACGATCTCGACCTGGTGGCGCTCGGTCATGCTCATGAGGCGCCTCGTCACCGCGTCCTGCTGGCGACCGGGCAGCAGGTCCAGTAGGGTACGCTCCTCCAGGTTGGTCAGGATGCAGCGGTAGCGGCGGTTCAGGTACAGCTCGTCGATCCCCAGGCAGCGGGGTGTCTCGAAGCGATGCCAGGCTGCCAGGAACTCAGCCTTCTTCTTGAATATCTCGCGGACAGTCTTCTCGTCGAGGCCCGTGGTATCAGCCACGTAGGCGTAGGGGTGATTGAAGGCTTCCTTCTCGACGTGGTTGTAAAGCCTCCGCGTCATGCGGTGATCGTCTACCATTTCCGGAAGAGCTGGCCGGAACGTCCTTCCACACGCCCGGCAGGTGTAGCGGCGACGGACCACCCAGAGGGTGACCCGCCTTCCGTGGATGGGTAGGTCGCGATAGGCCACATCGCGCTTGCCGAACCTGACAAACTCACTCTCAACGCCGCATTCCTCGCAAGCTAGAGGCTCAGGAGCTTCGACCTGGTAGTGGAGATCATGCTCTTCCATCTTGGTGGCTAGGACGTGGTACTCGGGAAGGTGCAGGATGTTGTCAGGCAAGCTGGTCATGCAAACTTTCCTTGTCGACATGGTCCATAGATGATTACGACTCTTTGACCGCGTTGTTTTCTACGAACTGAAGGTGATTTACTCCCTTGGGTCTTCTGCTTCTCTGAGCCCTTCATGCAATGACGCAATTAGCGGGCAAGTGATATTGCCTTGTTGTGCATGGCATCGGTCGACCATTTCGCTCAGCACCTTCTCAATTCTTTCAAGCCTGTCGATCTTCTCGCGAACGTCCCCTAACTTGTGCTCTGCGAGAGCACTGGCTTCTTGACAGTGGGCGCCATCTTCCAGCCGAAGTAGGTCACTGATCTCATCCAGACTAAAGCCCAGCTGCTGCGCCGTTTTCACGAACGTCAACCTGTCGATATCGGCGGCACTATAGCGTCGAATACCTCCGGGAGGTCGTTCGGGCTCCGATAATAGCCCTCGTCGCTGGTAATAGCGGATTGTCTCGACATTGACGCCGGCCGCCTTGGCCAGGCCGCCAATGGTCATGGTGTCCGCCACTTTATCTGCATGTCTCTTCATGATGCTTGACTCCGTACCAAGCTACGGAAGTAACCTTATCGTAGCTCCCCCCATCCCGAAAGGAGAATCGTCAATGCGGACACCTAAAACGGGGCGAGGGCCCCTGGCCGCCGGAGGAGTCGCGGCCCTCCTGGCCTCGGCGTGTTGCCTCGGCCCGCTGGTTCTGATCACGCTGGGCGTTTCCGGCGCCTGGATCAGCAATCTGGCGTCGCTGGAGCCCTATCGCCCGCTCTTTATCGGCGTCGCGCTGGTGGCGATGTTCTTCGCCTGGCGTCGCGTCTTTCGGCCAGTGGAAAAGTGCCAGCCGGGAGAGGTGTGTGCCGTGCCACGGGTCAGGACGGGCTACAAGGCGATCTTCTGGCTCGTATCGCTGCTGGTGCTAATCGCCCTGGTATTCCCCTACGTCTTGCCCTTGTTCTATTAAAAGGAGATCTACCATGAAAGCTCGTTTCGCCTTCATCGCGCTACTCGCCCTGCTCAGCACGCCCGCCTTAGCGGCCTTGCAGACCGTGAAGCTGTCGGTGCCGGGCATGACCTGTGCCGCCTGCCCGATCACCGTCAAGGCCGCCCTCAACAAGGTGGACGGCGTCTCGCAAGTCGACGTGAGCTACGCGGATCTCGAGGCCGTGGTCACCTTTGACGACGCCCGAACGTCGGTGGAGGCATTGACCGAGGCCACCACCAACGCTGGGTATCCATCAACCCCGACATCCTCGCAAGCGGATCGAGAGTGATCATGAAGAATCCCAAGACCCTGCTGCGCGTGAGCGTGATCGGCACCGTCCTGGTGGCATTGTGCTGCTTTACGCCGATCCTGGTGATCCTGCTTGGCACGGTGGGCCTGGCGGCGCTGACGGGCTATCTCGACGTTGTGTTATTGCCGGCCCTGGCCTTCTTCATCGGCCTGACCATTTATGCGATTTGGCGTAAGAAGCAGTTCGACGCCTGTTGTGACAACGGCTCTATCAAATCAAGGAATACGCCCCCTGAGTGACATCAAGCAGCTGCACATCGCGGTCATCGGGTGAGTTGTTTACGAGCTTGTCCGTCACGGTGAAGGAATAAGCGTGAAAGATTCGCAGAAATTTATAAGCGTCGTGCTTGGCACCGGGTTGATGGTGCTGTGTTGCGCCGGGCCAATCGCCCTGGTGCTATTCGGTACGGCGGGCCTGGCCGCGTTGGCAGGCTATCTCGATTACCTGCTGTTTGCCGTCCTGGCCATCGTCATCGGCTTACCTCTCTACGCGCGATACCACAAGCGGAAGCAGGATGCCGGCTTTACTAATGAAGACTCGGAGAAACGTGATGATTGAACTCAACGTGAGCGGCATGACCTGTGACCGCTGTGCGGATCATGTCAGGGAAGCCTTGGAGAAGCTGCCCGGCGTGCAGTCGGTGGAGGTATCCTATCCTCAGAGGACGGCATCGGTAGCCGTTGATCCGGGGACACCGGCCTCGGCGTTGACGTTTGCCGTGACCCGACTTGGCTACCAAGCTCGACTGGCCAACAGTGGGCCCACTTCCCCGGCAGGCGCATCGGTGTCCAAGGGCCGTGATGAAGACGCCCCGCACATCGCGGTGATCGGCAGCGGCGGCGCCGCCATGGCGGCGGCCCTGAAGGCCGCCGAGCGCGGCGCCCGGATCACCCTGATCGAACGCGGCACCGTCGGCGGTACCTGTGTCAATACAGGCTGTGTGCCTTCGAAGATCATGATTCGCGCGGCCCATATTGCCCACTTGCGTACGGAAAGTCCCTTCGATGCAGGCCTGAGCGCCCAGGCGCCGGTGGTGGATCGGGCCAAGCTGCTCGAGCAGCAGCAGCGACGTGTCGAGGAACTGCGTGACGCCAAGTACGAGGGGATTCTGCGCGACCACCCGGCCATCACTGTCCTGCACGGCGAGGCCCGGTTTATCGATGCCCATAGCCTGATGGTCAAGCTGAACGAGGGCGGCGAGCAGGTCGTCCACTTCGACCGCGCCTTCATCGGTACTGGCGCCCGACCGGCAGTACCGCCGATCCCGGGTCTTGCCGACACCCCCTACCTGACCTCTACCAGTGCTCTGGCCCTGGACACTCTTCCCGAGCGGCTGATTGTGATCGGCGCCTCGGTGGTGGCCCTGGAACTGGCCCAGGCCTTCGCCAGGCTGGGCAGCCGGGTCACGGTGCTGGCCCGCAGCCGCCTGCTCTCCCAGGAAGACCCGGCGGTAGGGGATGCGGTGGAGGCGGCGTTTCGCCGCGAGGGCATCGAGGTCCTCAAGCAGACCCAGGCGAGCCGTGTGGACTACACCGACAATGAATTCATTGTCGACACCAACGCCGGCACCTTGCGGGCGGATCAACTGCTGGTGGCCACCGGACGGACACCCAATACCGAGGCCCTGAACCTGGCGAGCCTCGGCGTGGAAACCGCACATGGGGCTATTCTGGTCGATGAGCATCTGCACACCACGGTGCCGGGGCTCTATGCCGCCGGTGACTGCACCGATCAGCCGGAGTTCGTCTATGTCGCCGCCGCCGGGGGCAGCCGGGCTGCCGTCAACATGACCGGGGGCGAAGCCACCCTGGACCTGAGCGCCATGCCGGCGGTGATCTTCACCGACCCCCAGGTGGCCACCGTCGGCCTGACGGAAGCCGAGGCCATCGAGCAAGGCTTCAGCGTCGATACCCGTGAGCTGGACCTGGAAAACGTGCCGCGTGCGCTGGTGAATTTCGACACCGGTGGTTTCATCAAGCTGGTGGCCGAACGCGACTCGGGCCGGTTGCTGGGGGTGCAGGCGGTGGCGGGGGAAGCCGGTGAGCTGATCCAGACGGCGGTGATGGCGCTACGCGCACGCATGACCGTACACGACATCGCCAATGAGCTGTTTCCCTACCTGACCATGGTGGAAGGGCTCAAGCTCTGTGCCCAGACTTTCACCAAGGATGTGACGCAGTTGTCCTGCTGTGCCGGGTGAACGATATGAGCGCGACCGTGGTGCCACTGGGCGGCGGCACCACGGGTTTTGGGCATGGACACCACAGGGAGCCCTGTCACGATGAACACGACACTACCAGATTGCGGGATGATGGGGGCGATGGGCTGGATAATGCCAGTGATCGGAATTGCCCTACTATTGCTACTGGTCCTGGGCATCGCCTGTTTGGTGAAGTATCTGCTCTCTAGCAAGTGAGCGTACTCAGCGAGCCATCAACCAGCTAATCCGTTGTGGGTTGAGTTTGTCGGCCACCTTTCGCTCTCGCATACCAACCAGATAATCCGGATACCCGAAAAAGAATACTTGTGTACGGGCAAAAGTCTCCCTGGGGGCTCTCGATAACTATGTGGCGGGCCGGAAGCCCAAAGACTGTCGAAGCGCTCAGAGCACACAGGCGGACAAATTCAGCGAAACGAAGCTCAGCCGAATGATGGGGGTACAGGAACCGCCGTGGTACGGATCCGTATGCCCAGTGGTGTGGGTGGTGTGAGAGGACGGAGGAAGCAACTCCCTCTCCTACTCGATCTAGGTGTCTCGATCGGACGCTGGCAGTCGTCTATCCCATCCTCACGATGGGCAGCTCATCCCACTTCGCCGTGTACCTGGGCGTCCGGTTGGCGCTGCGCATGTGCCAGGCGGCATCCGCGCGGCCGAGTCCCAGGCGAACGGTGCCGGCGCCGTGCTCGTTATTGAGCTTGTCGAGTGTCGCCATCAATCGCTCAGACCGCTCTCGGTCTGCGTCGCTCTGCTGATCGGCAAGCAAATCTTGCTGCTCATGCGTGCGAGGACTCATATCAGTCAGCATTACGCCGCACTCTCTGGTAGTCGTAGCCGGGACGGTAGATGACGTCGAGTCCTTGTAGGGCGGTGCGAATAATTGCGCGGCTGTCATCGGTCGGCTGCGGCAGGTGCAGCAGGGCGCTCTGGGCGTACTGCGGCTGACCCTCCCGGAACGGATTGGTCTGGATGAAGACGACCAGTGCGCTCGTCAGGCTCCCTTGTCCGCGCAGCTTCTCCCCGCCACGGGTGGCATGCTGGCAGATCGCCTCGCGCAGATCTTGGCGGCTGCCCGTCGCGCGGCCGAAGCTCCGGCTGGTCATGAGCTTCTTTCGCGGTGCGGCCATTTCGTCGATCTGGATGCAGTCGCGGCCGCGCAGCTCCCAAACGATGCGTTCCAGTACGACCGAGAACCGTGGCGCAATCGGTGGGGATCGGTCATTCGCAGATCTCAGGCGGACTGGATACCCAAGGCCTCGAGCTTCCTGGCGGTGCGCCCGGCGACTCCCCATATCTCCGTCAGCGGGAGCTGCTCGAGCAGTTGCCGTGTCGCTGTCTCATCCGGCGCCAGCATTGCCGCACCCAGGGCTTTCAACTCCGGGCTGCGGGCGATCACGCAACCGTCGTTGTTCGTCAATACACTAACGGCTCGACGCGCGAGGTCCGGCCGAAAGACGCGCTCGCACGAGACATAAAAAGCATCGCAGTCCGCCAGGGCTATCATCGTGTCACCCGTCGGCACAACGCGTGTACGTTGTAAATGACCACACCCCAGGTTGTGACTTCGCGGCCTTGCAGGCGGATCGGCGGGTACGCGGGGTTGCCCGATAGCAGGGCTGGGCACCCATCGATTATGCCGAGCCTCTTGCAGGTAAGCTCGCCGTCGACCGCGGCGATGAGGATGTCGTCAGTGTGTGCGTCGAGTGCGCGATCGACGATGAGAAGATCTCGGTCGTAGATCCCATAGCCTTCCATGCTGTCCCCTTTTGCGCGGACGTAATAGGTGGCATTAGGGTGCTGGACGAGATGTCGCGTGAGATCGAGTTCCCCCTCAAGGTAGTCCTCGGCGGGCGAGGGAAACCCTGCGCGTACTTCTCCCCCTGCGAGAGGAAGGGGAGTCGACCCGGCGTATTCGTCAGCGCGCCCAAGGATAGTAACTGTATTGTCCGAGGCTCGGTGAAGGAATTGGTCGGCGTCGGTCGCTGCTGCCTCTGGTGTGTTGGGTGATGTCACGGATTGCGTCCCCTAGTCTGGTTGCTGTGTATTTATACAGTATCGGAGATGCGCGAGGGGGTTGGCAAATATCACCACGAACCTGATACTTCCTATGGCTTTGCTGTTCCTCTTAGCCTCTGCCCGGTACAATTCCGCGCAGATTCCCTTCGACTGATCTTTGTATACGGCTCACTCACGCGCCGGGTAAGGTCGGTCAGGGTGGTTTTTGATATGTGTACAAATATATGTACAAATCCAGGATTTTTAGTTGATGCAAACTGATGAAACATCGCGGCAGGCGGGGCTTAGACGCACTTTTGCGATCATTTCGCACCCCGACGCGGGGAAGACCACCATCACCGAGAAGCTGCTGCTGTTCGGCAACGCCATCCAGCTCGCCGGCTCGGTGAAGAGCAAGCGCAACGATCGCCATGCCACCTCCGACTGGATGAAGATGGAGCAGGAGCGCGGCATCTCGGTGACCACCTCGGTGATGCAGTTCCCCTACAAGGGGCGCATCGTCAACCTGCTCGATACCCCGGGGCACGAGGACTTCTCCGAGGACACCTACCGCACGCTGACCGCAGTGGATTCGGCGCTGATGGTGATCGACGGCGCCAAGGGCGTCGAGGATCGCACCATCAAGCTGATGGAAGTGTGCCGGCTGCGCACCACCCCGATCCTCACCTTCATCAACAAGATGGACCGCGACATCCGCGATCCCATCGAGGTGATGGACGAGGTCGAGACGGTGCTCAACATCCAGTGCGCGCCGATGACCTGGCCGATCGGCATGGGCCGTCACTTCAGGGGCGTCTACCACCTCTACGATGACGTCATCCATCTCTACAAGCAGGGCCAGGGCAACCGCATTCCCGACGACGTGCGCATCGAGGGCCTCGACAGCGCCGAGGTCGACGAGGTGCTGGGCGCCGATCAGGCCGAGGAACTGCGCATGGAGGTCGAGCTGGTACGCGGCGCCTCCCACGAATTCGACCTCGAGGCCTACCGGCGCGGCGAGCTGACGCCGGTCTACTTCGGCACCGCGATGGGCAACTTCGGGGTGCGCGAGATGCTCGACGGCTTCGTCGAGTATGCCCCCATGCCGCAGCCCCGCGAGACCGACGCCCGCGAGGTGGAGGCCAGTGACGGCCAGTTCTCCGGCTTCGTCTTCAAGATCCAGGCCAACATGGATCCCAAGCACCGCGACCGGGTCGCCTTCCTGCGCGTCTGCTCGGGCAAGTACGAGAAGAACATGAAGATGCGCCACGTGCGCATCGGCAAGGACGTCAAGATCGCCGACGCCCTGACCTTCATGGCCTCCGATCGTGCCCACGTCGAGCAGGCCTGGCCGGGCGACATCATCGGTCTGCACAACCACGGCACGATCCAGATCGGCGACACCTTCACCGTCGGCGAGGACATGCGCTTCACCGGCATTCCGCACTTCGCGCCGGAGCTGTTCAAGCGCGTGCGCCTGCGCGATCCGCTGAAGATGAAGCAGCTCCAGAAGGGCCTGCAGCAGCTCTCCGAGGAGGGCGCCACCCAGGTGTTCATGCCGCTGGACAACAACGACCTGATCGTCGGCGCGGTCGGGGCGCTGCAGTTCGACGTGGTCGCCCATCGCCTCAAGGAGGAGTACAAGGTCGACTGCATCTATGAAGGCGTCAACGTCCAGACCGCCCGCTGGGTGTATTGCGACGACGCCAGGAAGCTCGACGAATTCCGGCGCAAGGCGAGCACCAACCTGGCGCTCGACGGGGGCGGCTACCTGACCTACCTGGCACCGACCCGGGTCAATCTGCAGATGACCCAGGAACGCTGGCCGGAGGTGCGCTTCAACGCCACCCGCGAGCACTGAAACGACTTGCCCGAAGCCGGGCGATGGCACATCTTGCGTTCGAGGAGCGACCTTCGTCGCTCCCCGGATCGAGGGAAGCGGACATGGCATCTCGGTTTCTCAAGGAATTCCGCGAATTCGCGGTCAAGGGCAATGTCGTCGACATGGCGGTGGGGATCATCATCGGTGCCGCCTTCACCGCCATCGTCAACAGCCTGGTCAAGGACGTCTTCACGCCGCTGATCGGGCTGATCACCGGCGGCGTGAACTTCACCAATCAGTTCTGGGTGCTGCGCGCCGGCAGCGGCGAAGGGCCCTATCGCACCCTCGAGCAGGCCCAGGCCGCGGGCGCCGTGACGCTCAACTACGGGCTGTTCATCAACGCCACGCTGTCGTTTCTGATCGTGGCCTTCGCCACCTTCGTGCTGATCCGCAACATCAACCGGCTCAAGAACCTGCATCACGAGCCGGAGACGACAGCGCCGACCGTCAAGACCTGTCCCTACTGCGTGTCCAAGATCCCGCTCGAAGCGACGCGCTGCCCGGCCTGCACCTCGCATCTGCAGGATGCCGACGCCTAGACTGCCAGGAATGGCAGAAGACACCGACAGGGGACGTGC
This sequence comes from Modicisalibacter sp. MOD 31.J, assembly GCF_020147985.1. Lineage (NCBI taxonomy): Bacteria > Pseudomonadati > Pseudomonadota > Gammaproteobacteria > Oceanospirillales > Halomonadaceae > Modicisalibacter > Modicisalibacter sp. MOD 31.J. Next base: position 515,816 of record NZ_JAGXFF010000002.1, read on the forward strand.
ATGCTGATCGACGCCCATTGCCATCTCGACTTTTCCGCCTTCGACGACGACCGTGAGGCGGTCTTCGCGCGGGCCCGCGAGGCCGGCGTCGGTCATTTCGTGGTGCCGGGGACCACGCGGGCCGCCTGGGGCGCCGTGCTGGCGCTGGGGCGGCGCGACGACGTCAGTGTCTGCCTGGGATTGCATCCCTATTTCATGGATCGCCACGGCGAGGCGGACGTGGAAGCGCTGGCGCGGTCCCTCGATGCGCACCCCGAGGTGGTGGCGCTGGGCGAGTGCGGTATCGATGCGCGTTTCGCGGACAGCCTGGACGCCCAGTGGCGGCTGTTCGATGCCCAGGTGCGCCTGGCCAAGGCGCGGCGCCTGCCCCTGGTGATCCACTGCGTGCAGTGCAACGACACGCTGACCAAGCGGCTGCGCCAGCTGGCGCCACCGGCCGGGGGGCTGATCCACGCCTTCTCCGGCAGCCCCGAACAGGCCCGCGCGTTTCTCGATCTGGGGTTCGTCCTGGGCCTGGGCGGAGCGACGACCTTCCCGCGGGCCAAGCGCCTGCATCGCGCCGTGGCCGCCTTGCCGGACGAGGGTTATCTGCTGGAGACCGACAGCCCCGCCATGCCGCTGTGCGGCTTCCAGGGCCAGCGTAACGAGCCGGCACGAATCGCTGACATCGCCGAACGGGTGGCCGGGTTGCGCGGCCAGACGGTGGCGGCGATCGCCGAACACAGTACGACCAACGCCCGCCGGCTGTTCGGTCTCGCCGATGGGCCATCGCCGTGACGCGGTGGCCGGGCCGCTAGCCGTCAGGGCTGCCGACCGCCATGGCCTCGGGATCGAGGCGTTCCACCGGGTAGGGCAGTTCGAGGCGCTCGAGGCGCTGTTCGCCGACCGTCAACGGCTCGGCGCTCTCGCGGGTGGTCAGTACCGCGAGGATCTCGGCCTGGCCTTGGCCGTCGAGCGCCGCCGCGACGACCTCGCCGCGTGCCTTGCCCTCGGCGTCGATCACCGCGTCGCCGATCCCCGGCAGGCTGGCGCCCTCGAGCTGGGCGCGTACCAGGCGTTTCTTGACCTGACCGCGGAAGTGGGCGCGGGCGACGACTTCCTGGCCGGTGTAGCAGCCCTTCTTGAAGCTCACGCCGCCCAGCGCTTCCCAATTGAACATCTGCGGCAGGTAGCTGTCCTGCAGACTGGCGTCCAGCCAGGCGAGACCGGCCTGGATGTCCTGCCACTGCCAGACGTCGTTGCCGACCGGCGTGGCGTCGTGCGCCAGAGCATCCCAGGCGTCGATCGCCGCCGGCGTGGTGAGGCAGAGCAGCAGGCGTGGCAGATTGCCGGGATGGCGCGCGATCACGCCGTCGTCCACGGTCGCTTGCCGCCAGGTGGTCGGTGGCGTCACGTCGAACCGGGCCTCGATCAGCGCCGGGGCAGCGTGACCGGTCAGGCCGATGATCGCCAGATCGTCACGCGCCGTGAGTTCGACCTTGTAGAAGGGCGCGAACTTGGCCAGGTGCCCGCGCAGCGGTTCGACCAGCCCGGCGTCCAGCAGCAGCCAGTAGCAGCCTTCCTCGCGGCGCATCAACTGGCCGTTGGCCAGCATGCGCCCCTTGGGCGTGCAGAAGCTGGTGGGTGCGGCGAAGTCGCCGTCGGCCAGGGTGAGCTGTGCGCTGGTCTGCCCCTGCAGGAAGCGCTCGGCATCGCTGCCGCGAATCTCGAGGATCGCCAAGTGGACCAGCGGTTGCAGGACGGTTTTCTCCAGGGCCTCGCGCACCTGCGCCGGGTCCGCGAAACTCACGTGGCGAGCGTCGACGTGGCGAGCGCCGTGGCTCTCGAGATGGGCGTTCCAGTCGGTCATGGCGTCTCCCTTGCCGGGGTGGGTCATCCTTATCGAGATGGGGGCGCCGGGCGGCGAATGCAAGCCATCGGAGCCCTCGCCGGGTGTGGCCGGCGAGTGACGGATTGCCCCCGCGTGCTAGACTGGAGGCGCAGTCGAGCGAGCCAACCGCACCAGGGGGACGACACATGGCCCAGCAGATCTCATTGACCTTCGACAACGTCGACGATGCCGACACCGTCAACCGGCTGACCACGGCGCTAATGATGGTCGATGGCGTCGAGAGCGCCGAGGTGGGGCGCCACGGTGCCGAGGTCGAGGGCCGGGTGCAGCGCGATGCGCTGATCCGGGCGGTGAAGCAGTTGGGTGTCGAGGTTCGCTAGACAAACCATCAACCACGCAGGGAGGCGGCATGACCATCACCGTCATCAGCGTCGACGATCACAGCCTGCGCCAGCGCATCGACATCGAGGACTTCGACGACCTGTTCGCCGATGCGCCGGCGATCGTCGGCGGCGACGAGAGCGCGCCGGATCCGCACGATTATTTCGACATGGCGCTGGGCGCCTGCAAGGCGATCACCGCGCGCATGTACGCCCGGCGCAAGGACTGGCCGCTGGAGGCGGTCCGTGTCGAGGTCTCGCGCGACGACCGCGAGGAGCGCCACGGGCGTTACACTCTCGAGGTGTCGCTGACCTTCGAGGGCGATCTCGACGACGCGCAGCGCACGCGGTTGCTGGAGATCGCCGATCGCTGCCCCATCCACCGGCTGATGACCGATGCCACGGTCGCCATCACCAGCCGGCTGGCGATGGCCTCCGGCGCTTGAACTTTCCCCGCCCGGCTACCATCTCAGGCTCATGAGCAAATCCTTTCAAATTCGTTCCCAGTACCGCCCGGCCGGCGACCAGCCCGCGGCGATCGACGGCCTGGTCAAGGGCCTCGAGGCCGGGCTGGCGCACCAGACGCTGCTGGGCGTGACCGGGTCGGGCAAGACCTTCACCATGGCCAACGTGGTCGAGCGCGTGCAGCGCCCGACCATCGTGCTGGCGCCCAACAAGACCCTGGCCGCCCAGCTCTACGGCGAGTTCAAGTCGTTCCTCCCCGACAACGCGGTGGAGTACTTCGTCTCCTACTACGACTACTACCAGCCGGAAGCCTACGTGCCGTCGTCGGACACCTTCATCGAGAAGGATGCCTCGATCAACGATCACATCGAGCAGATGCGCCTGTCGGCGACCAAGGCGCTACTCGAGCGTCGCGATGCGCTGATCGTCGCCTCGGTGTCGGCGATCTACGGTCTCGGCGATCCCGACCAGTACCTGAAGATGCGGCTGCACTTCAACCGTGGCGAGTTGATCGACCAGCGCTCCTTCCTGCGCCGTCTCGCCGAGTTGCAGTACACCCGCAACGACATGGATTTCCGCCGCGGTACCTACCGGGTACGCGGCGACGTGATCGACATCTTCCCGGCGGATTCCGAGGAGGAGGCGGTGCGCGTCGAGCTGTTCGACGACGAGATCGAGTCGATCAGCCTGTTCGACCCCTTGACCGGCGAGATGCGTGGCAAGGTGCCGCGCATGACCATCTACCCCAAGAGCCACTACGTGACGCCGCGCGAGACGATCCTCGCCGCCACCGAGGAGATCAAGGCCGAGCTCGCCGAGCGCCTCGAGTGGCTGCGCAAGCACGACAAGCTGGTCGAGGCCCAGCGGCTCGAGCAGCGCACCCTCTACGACATCGAGATGATGCTCGAGCTGGGCTACTGCAACGGCATCGAGAACTACTCGCGCTATCTCTCCGGTCGCGCGCCGGGCGAGCCGCCGCCGACCTTCTTCGACTACCTGCCGCCCGACGCCATCCTGTTCATCGACGAATCCCACGTCAGCGTTCCGCAGGTGGGCGGCATGTACAAGGGCGACCGCTCGCGCAAGGAGACCCTGGTCGAGTACGGTTTTCGCCTGCCTTCGGCGCTCGACAACCGTCCGATGACCTTCGAGGAGTGGGAGCGGATCTGTCCGCAGACGGTGTTCGTCTCGGCCACGCCGGGGCCCTACGAGGCCGAGCACGCCGGCCAGGTGGTCGAGCAGGTGGTGCGTCCCACCGGGCTGGTCGATCCCGAGGTCGAGGTGCGCCCGGCCTCCACCCAGGTCGACGACCTGCTCTCGGAGATCCGCGCGCGGACCGAGGTCGGCGAGCGGGTGCTGGTCACCACCCTGACCAAGCGCATGGCCGAGGATCTCACCGAATACCTCGACGAGCACGACATCCGCGTGCGCTACCTGCACTCCGACATCGATACCGTCGAGCGTGTCGAGATCATTCGCGACCTGCGTCTGGGCAAGTTCGACGTGCTGGTGGGGATCAACCTGCTGCGCGAGGGCCTGGATATTCCCGAAGTGTCGCTGGTGGCGATCCTCGACGCCGACAAGGAAGGCTTCCTGCGTGCCGAGCGCTCGCTGATCCAGACCATCGGTCGCGCCGCGCGCAACGCCAACGGCAAGGCGATCCTCTACGGCGACCGGGTCACCGATTCGATGCGCCGGGCGATCGACGAGACCGAGCGGCGTCGCGCCAAGCAGATCGCCCACAACGAAAAGCACGGCATCGTGCCGCGGACCGTCACCAAGTCGGTGGCCGATATCATGGAAGGCGCCCAGACGCCCGGCAAGAAGGGCTCGCGGCGCAAGAGCGAGCGCAAGGTCGCCGAGCCGCAGGCCGATTACGGCGCCGAGATGCTGCGCAATCTCTCGGTGCCCGAGCTGACCCGCGAGATCGCCAAGCTCGAGGACGCCATGCACGAGGCCGCCCAGAATCTCGAGTTCGAGGAGGCGGCGCGGCTCCGCGATCAGGCCCAGGCGCTCAATGCGCGGCTGATCGAACTCAAGTAACCCCGGAAGCGCGTTCGGCGGCCCCACCTCGGTGGGGCCGCCGTCGTTGCCAGACCGCAAGGGTCAGGGCGCGGCCATGTCAGGAGCGGTTGCGCCCCAGCAGGCTGCGTCCCAGTTGCTTGGCGGACAACCGCGCGTGGTGGGTGGCCGAGGAATCGCCCTTGAGCATCGAGCTCAGGTAGTGCTTGGCCTGCTCGAACTTGATGTGCGGGGGTAGCGGGGCGATGTCGCCGTCGGTGTAGGCGTTGATCACCACCGGGCGGTCGGCGGCGAAGGCCTCGTCCCAGACCCGGTCGATCTCCTCGGCGCGCTCCAGGCGCAGCCCCGTGAAACCCAGCATCCGGGCGTATTCGTCGAAGGCGAAGTCGGGCAGGTCCTGCGAGGTATCGAAGCGCGGGTCGCCTTCCATGACGCGCTGCTCCCAGGTCACCTGGCTGAGATCGCGGTTGTTGAGCACCAGCACGATGCACTGCGGGTTCTCCCACTCGCGCCAGTACTTGGCCAGGGTGATCAGCGCCTGGTTGCCGAGCATCTGCATGGCGCCGTCGCCGACCATCGCCACCGCCGGACGGTGCGGGTGGGCGAACTTGGCCGCCAGCAGGTAGGGCACGCCGTTACCCATCGAGGCCAGGCCGCCGGACACCGAGCCCAGCATGCCGCGGCGGATCTTCAGGTAGCGTGCGTACCAGTTGGTGGCGGACCCCACGTCGCAGCTCAGCAGCACGTCGTCCGGCAGCCGCGGCGAGAGCGCCTGGAACAGCCGCTGGGGGTTGATCGGTGCGGCGTCGGTTTCGGCGCGTTCGTCGGTGACCCGCCACCACTCGTCGATCCAGCCCTGGACGCGCTCGCGCCACTCGCGGTTGTCCTTGCGCGCCACGCGCTCGGTCAGGGCGGCCAGCGTGCCGCGGGCGTCGCCGTGCAGGTTGATCTCGGTCGGGTAGCGCAGCCCCAGCGCCTCGGGGGCGACGTCGATCTGGATGGCGCGTGCCTGGTCCGACTTGGGCAGGAATTCGGCGTAGGGAAAGCGTGTGCCGACCAGCAGCAGGGTGTCGCACTCCTCCATCATCTTCTCGCTGGCCTCGGTGCCCAGCAGGCCGATGGTGCCGGTCATGCCGGGCACGTCGTCGGGCACCATGGTCTTGGCCAGGATCGCCTTGGCCACGCCGGCGCCGAGACACTCGGCGAGCTCCAGCAGCTCGTCCACCGCGTGCTTGACGCCGGCGCCGGCGAGGATCGCCACCTTCTCGCCCTGGTCGAGCAGCTCGGCCGCGGCGTCGAGATCCTCGGCCGCGGGGAGACGCTGCGGACGCCGATAGCCGACGCCCGAGAACACCGCGCCGTGGGCGGCGGGCGGGTCGGCCATGGGCAGGTCCTGCACGTCGTTGGGCAGGATCACGCAGGTCACGGTGCGCTCGGCGATGGCGATGCGCAGTGCCTGGTCGATGACGTGCCGCGCCTGGGCGGGTTCGGTGACCATCTGCACGTAATCGCCGGCGACGTCCTTGAACAGCGCGATCAGGTCGAGCTCCTGCTGGTAGTCGGTGCCCAGGCTCATGCGCGCCTGCTGGCCGACGATCGCCACCGCCGGCATGTGATCCTTGCGGGCATCGTAGAGGCCGTTGAGCAGGTGGACCGCGCCGGGCCCGGAGGTCGCCACGCAGACCCCCACCTGATCGCTGAACTTGGCGTGGCCGCTGGCCATGAAGGCGGCGACCTCCTCGTGGCGGGGCTGGATCAGGCGCGGCCCGTCGTCGGCGCGCCGCAGGGCCGCCATGAAGCCGTTGATGCCGTCGCCCGAATAACCGTAGAGACGCTCGATACCCCAGTCCCTGAGGCGCGAGACGATGAAATCGCTGACCGTGTCTGACATGCATTCCCTCCTTTGGATGACGATCTCGGTATCGCGAGGACCCGGTCGTGGTAACGCCGCCGGCAAGCGGCCGGCGGCGTGACAGTGAGTCTAGACCTAGAAGCGATCGGCCCGGGCGGCCTCCCAGTGCGGCGCATAGGCCTCGGGGATCTCCCCGTCCTCGAGCAACTGGCCCGGCCGCAGCGGAACGAGATGCTGCTGGTAGCTGACCGCCGGGGTGTAGTCGTTGCGGTGGTAGATCATGTCCGGCGTCAGCTTGTCCGGGTGGTCGACCCCCATCGCGCCGGTCAGATCGCGAAAGGCCTTGAGGGTGCCCGCGTGGTAATTGGCGACCCGCCAGGCCTTCTCCTCGACGTTGATGGCGCGGCTGCGCTTGGGGTCCTGGGTGGTGACCCCGGTGGGGCACTGGTTGGTGTGGCAGCGGCGCGCCTGGATGCAGCCCACCGAGAACATGAACGGCCGGGCGGCGTTGCACATGTCGGCGCCCAGCGCCATCTTGACCACCATGTCGAAGCCTAGCGCGACCTTGCCGCTGGCGATCAGCTTGAGGTCGTCGCGCAGGCCGGTGCCGACGAGACACTGGTGCACGAACGGCAGCGCCTCGTTGATGTAGTTGCCCAGGCGGTCCGAGAACTCCTGCGGGGCGGCGCCGGTGCCGCCCTCGGCACCGTCGATGGTGATGAAGTCGGGGCGGATGCCGGTTTCCCGCATCGCCTTGCAGAGGCTCAGGAATTCGCTGCGCTTGCCGAGGCACATCTTCATGCCCACCGGCTTGCCCCCGGAGAGTTCGCGCAGGCGGACGATGAACTCCAGCAGCCCGATCGGTGTGTCGAATTCGGGGTGGGCCGCCGGTGACTGACAGTCCTGGCCTTGTTCGATCTGACGGGTCTCGGCGATCTCCTGGTTGACCTTCTCCCCCGGCAGCAACCCGCCATGGGAAGGCTTGGCGCCCTGGGAGAGCTTGAGTTCGATCATCTTGACCTGGTCCTCGCGGGCCTTTTCCCGAAAGACCTCGGCGTCGAAACGGCCCTCCCGGGTGCGGCAGCCGAAGTAGGCGGTGCCCAGTTCCCAGATCAGGTCGCCGCCATGACGCTGGTGATAGGGACTGATGGCGCCTTCGCCGGTGTTGTGGGCGAAGCCGCCCCGCTTGGCACCCAGGTTCATGGCCAGCACCGCCGTACCCGACAGCGAGCCGAAACTCATCGCCGAGATGTTCAGGCGCGAGGCGTGGTAGGGGCGCTCGCACTGCGGCCCGCCGACGGTGATGCGGGTGACGTCCTCGGCCACGTCCTTGGGCACCAGCGAATGCTCGGAGAAGTCGAACCCGGCGGCCTCGAAATCGCGCAGGGTGCCGAACGGCGAGGTATCGGCTTTACCGTCGGCACGGGCATTGATCAACGTGCGCTGGGCACGGCTGAAGGGGCGGCCGCTCTGCTCGGACTCGAAGAAATACTGGCGCAGCTCGGGGCGCACGAATTCCAGCATGTAACGCAGGTGACCGATGATCGGGTAGTTGTTGAGCACGTTGTGCCGCGAGCGCAGGTCGTAAATGCCGAGCAGGGCCATTGCCAGCCACACGATGAGCAGGTAGGAGGCGGGGGGCCAGAACACCAGCCAGACGGCGATGATGGCGAGGGCGAGGAACAGAAACGAGACGAAGTGGCGACGGTACATGAGCATCCCTGCAAGTAGTCGGTTGATCGCGAGCGACACGCCGGACGTCCCAGTTCGGCGCGTCGGTCCACCCCGTTAGTTTGGTAAGAGTGAGGCGGAGTTGCAAAAGGCTACTTTTTATACCGTTATCTATATTGTCGAAAACAAAAGGCTGTGAGGTCGGGTGGTAGCCTTTCGGGATGCCAGGCGCGAGCGCTGCCGTGGCCGGTGGGGATAGGGTATAATCCGGGGCCACGGAGATTCGCCGTAGACACCTGACGGTCCGCGGCGAGTTGCTTGTCACTCGAAGGAGTTCCTGCCACATGACCGTGATCCGCCAGGATGACCTGATCCAGAGCGTCGCCGATGCGCTGCAGTACATTTCGTATTACCACCCCAAGGATTTCATCGAGGCCATGCATGCGGCCTACCAGCGCGAGGAAAATCCGGCGGCGCGCGATGCCATCGCCCAGATCCTGATCAATTCGCGGATGTGTGCCACGGGCCACCGTCCGATCTGCCAGGACACCGGGATCGTCACCGTCTTCGTGCACGTCGGCATGAACGTGCGTTTCGAGACCGACATGAGTCTCGACGACATGATCAACGAGGGTGTGCGCCGGGCCTACACGCACCCCGATAACGTGCTGCGCGCCTCGGTGCTGGCCGATCCGGACGGCAAGCGCCAGAACACCCGGGACAACACGCCCGCGGTCATTCACCACAAGCTGGTGCCCGGCGACACCGTCGAGGTGCACGTCGCCGCCAAGGGTGGCGGCAGCGAAGCCAAGTCCAAGTTCGCCATGCTCAACCCCTCCGACAACGTGGTCGACTGGGTGCTCGAGCAGTTGCCCAAGATGGGGGCCGGCTGGTGTCCCCCCGGGATGCTGGGTATCGGCATCGGCGGCACCGCCGAGAAGGCCATGGAACTCGCCAAGGAGTCGCTGCTGGATCCGATCGACATTCAGGAACTCCAGGCGCGCGGCGCCTCGACGCGCGCCGAGGAACTGCGGCTCGAGCTCTACGACAAGGTCAACCGGACCGGCATCGGCGCCCAGGGGTTGGGCGGGCTGACCACGGTGCTCGACATCAAGGTCAAGGATTATCCGACCCACGCCGCCAACAAGCCGGTGGCGATCATCCCCAACTGTGCCGCCACGCGTCACGTGCACTTCACCCTCGACGGCAGCGGGGCCGCCGAACTTCCGGTGCCCAGGCTCGAGGACTGGCCGGAGATCACCCGCGAGGTCGGCGACAACGTCAAGCGCGTCGATCTCGACACGGTCACCGCCGAGGACGTGCGCAACTGGCAGCCGGGCGACACGCTGCTGCTCAACGGCAAGCTGCTCACCGGCCGCGACGCCGCGCACAAGCGGATGGTCGACATGCTCGCCAAGGGCGAGAGCCTTCCCGTGGATCTCAAGGGCCGCTTCATCTACTACGTGGGGCCCGTGGATCCGGTGGGCGACGAGGTCGTCGGCCCCGCCGGTCCGACCACCGCCACGCGCATGGACAAGTTCACCCGCACCATGCTCGAACAGACCGGCCTGCTGGGCATGGTCGGCAAGGCCGAGCGCGGGCCCACGGCGATCGAGGCGATCCGCGACAACCGGGCGGTCTATCTGATGGCCGTGGGCGGTGCCGCCTATCTGGTCGCTCAGGCCATCAAGGCCTCACGGGTGGTCGGCTTCGAGGACCTGGGCATGGAAGCGATCTACGAATTCGAGGTCGAGGACATGCCGGTGACCGTGGCCGTGGATTCCAGCGGCGAGTCGGTCCACCGGACCGGTCCGGCCAAGTGGCAGGCAATCATCGCCGAACCGGCCTGAATTGGCGGGTGACCGACGCGGCGGCGTCGGCCGCGACGCCGCCTGCCAGCCACGCCAACGACGAGGGAACGCCATGCGACGTGCAGGACGCGCCCATCAGCATGCCACGATCGCCCCCTGCCGGGGTGGCGCGGGGATACGCCGCGCCGGGCGAGGGGCGTTCGGCCCGGTCACGCCGGACGGGAGCGGGCGATGACCTCCTGGTTGCTGGGCCTCGGTGTCTTCGTGATCCATCTCACCGGTGCGATCTCCGCCGTGCTGGCGTTGATGTCGAGTCGCACGTCGCAGGGGGCGGTGGCTTGGATCATCTCCCTGGTGACCTTTCCCTATCTGGCGGTGCCGGCCTACTGGATCTTCGGTCGGCCGCGCTTCTACGGTTACGTGTCGGCGCGGGGTGAACGGGACACGGCGCTGCGCCGTGTGCTGCAGCGCTATCGGCCGCTGATCGACCCGTACCTGGCCGACGTGCGTCAGGGCAACGTGCATGCCGTGGAAAAGCTGGCGATGATGCCGCTGACCAGCGGCAATCGTGCCGAACTGCTGATCGACGGCGAGGCCACCTTCGAGAGCCTGTTCGCGGGCATCGAGTCGGCGAGCCGCTATGTGCTGGTGCAGTTCTTCATCATCCGTCGCGACCGCCTGGGGCTGGCGCTCAAGGATCGACTGGAACGCAAGGCGCAGCAGGGTGTGCGCGTCCACCTGCTGTATGACGAGATCGGCAGCCGGGCCCTGGACGAGGGCTATCTGGAGGATCTCCGGCGTGCCGGTGTGGAGGTGAGCGCCTTCAATTCGTCACGCGGCGTGCGCCATCGTTTCCAGCTGAACTTTCGCAATCACCGCAAGGTGGTGGTGGTCGATGGCGTTCAGGGCTGGACCGGTGGGCTCAACGTGGGGACCGAGTATCTCGGCGAGAACCCGCGTCACGGTGCCTGGCGGGATACCCACCTGCGCCTCGCCGGACCCAGTGTGCTGGGCCTTCAGGAGGCATTCTGGGAAGACTGGCACTGGGCGACCGGCCGGGTCATCGACCTGACCTGGATGCCGGAGGTGACCTGCGAGGAGTGCCAGAACGTGGTCATCGTGCCGTCGGGGCCGGCCGACGCCCAGGAGACCGCGAGTCTGTTCATGCAGCACAACATCACCAGTGCCCAGCATCGGCTGTGGGTGACCAGTCCCTATTTCGTGCCCGATCAGGGCGTGCAGGACGCCCTGCGGCTGGCCGCCATGCGCGGGGTGGACGTGCGCGTGATGATGCCCGAGCGGCCCGACCATCTGCTGGTGTTTCTCTCGGCGTTCTCCTTTCTGCCGGACATGATCCGGGCGGGCGTCAAGATCTATCGCTATCAGCCGGGCTTTCTGCATCAGAAGGTCTTGCTGATCGACGATCACAGCGCGGCCGTGGGGACGGTCAACCTGGACAATCGCTCCTTCCGGCTGAATTTCGAGATCACCGCCTTCATTCCCGACCGGGGGTTCGCCGCCGAGGTGGAGACGATGCTTGAGTGCGATTTCACGCACTGCCGTCAGGTCACCCTGGAAGAACTCCAGCAGCGCTCGCTTTGGCGCAAGCTGGTCTCGCGCGCGGCCTACCTGCTGGCCCCGGTCCAGTGACCATTCATGGCGGGTGGACAAGGTGTTGCAAAACATCGACATAGGCGTGGAGCCGGGGTGGGAGCTTGGGTAAAATCGTGGCTTCGGCGGTGAGTGGTGGCACTCGCGCCCGCCAACGGCAAGTGGAGTCGCGGTGAACCTCGAAACGAAATGGCTGGAAGACTTCGTCGCCCTGGCCAACACACGCAGCTTTTCCGCCTCGGCGCGGCAGCGCCACGTCACGCAGCCGGCCTTCAGTCGGCGCATCCGTTCGCTGGAACAGGCGGTCGGCGCGACCCTGGTCGATCGTTCGACGACCCCCGTGGGTCTGACCCCCGAAGGGCAGCTGTTTCTGGTCACGGCGCGCAACCTGGTCGAGCAGCTCGGCGAATGTCTCGGCCACCTGCGCGGGCTGGCGATGGCCAACGAGGCGCTGGACATCGTCGCGGCACACTCGCTGGCGCTGGCGTTCTATCCGCGCTGGATCTCGCGCTTGCAGAAGGGGGTCGGCGAACTGCCCACCCGCCTGGTGGCCATGAACGTGGGCGATGCCATCCACGTCCTGCGCGAAGGCAACTGCGATCTGATGCTCGGCTATCACGACCCCTATGCCACCATGCAGCTCGATGCCGAGGCCTTTCCCTCCTTCTCGATCGGCAAGGCGATGATGCTGCCGGTCTGTGTTCCCGATGAGCGGGGACGGCCGCGATTTCCGCTCGAGGGTGACGAGGCGATTCCGTTCCTGGCCTATACCCAGGGGGCCTTTCTGGGACGCTCGGTGCGCATGCTGCTCAAGAACGATCCGACCCGGATGCGGCTCAAGACCGTCTACGAGACGGCGATGGCCGAGGGGCTCAAGGGCATGGCGTTGCAGGGCGTGGGCATGGCCTGGATTCCTGATTTCTGCATCCGCGAGGAACTCGACGATGGGCGTCTGGTGAGAGCCGGCGATGCCCACTGGGACATCCCGCTCGAGGTCAGGCTGTATCGCTGTTCGCTGGTGCACAAACCGGGCGTGGAGCGGCTGTGGCGGCAGATGACCAAGCTGCCGCGGGATTTCCTGCAGGCCTGATCCGGCCGTGCTGCGTCACAGAGGGCGTTGATCGGCTCGACGAGCGCAGGCCTCGCTCAAGGCCCTTTCAGGGGCTGGCCCAGCCGGCCGGCAGTCCCAGAAAATTCTGAATGATGAAGAAGTGATCCTCGAACAGGGTCTCGGGTTCGAGGTCGGCGAGCGCCACCCAGCTCGCCCGATCGCCGCCGCGGGTGGCTTTCAGGCGCGGCAGTTGCTGCTCGGGGCGCAAGGCGAAGTAGAAGGCCTCGGCCAGGGTGCGCCCCCGCCAGCTGCGATGCGGGTCGTCGAACAGCCGCTGATCGCGCAGCGAGCCCTTGAGCACCGGTTCCGGGACCTTGAGGCGGACCCGCTCCTTGAGTTCGCGAAGACAGGCATCGAGCAGCCGCTCCTGGGGATGGATGAAGCCGCCCGGCAAGGCGTACAGCCCCTTGCCGGGCGCGGCGGTGCGCCTGACCAGCAGCACGTGACCGGACTGCACGACCACGGCGTTGACGGTGACGAAGATCGGCGGGTAGGGCGCCTGGGCCCAGGCGCTGCGATACTGTTCGAGCAATGCTTGCTCTTCGAGCAACTGGTCGCAGGCGGGCGTCGACTGGAAGGCCTCGAGGGCGCGATGCACGTGGGCCGGCAAATCGTGGCCGGCGTCGTCGGCCAGGTAGGCGCTGCCCGAAGCCCGGGAATGGAAGAGCCGCTCGCGGATACGGCTTGCCGAGATGCCGTCGACCAGCGGCACACTGACCGACTCCCACTGCGGGAACAGGCTCAGGTAGTAGCTGGACTGGCCCCGGCTGGCACCGATCAGGCCGATGCGCGGCAGCTTGCCGTGGCAGGGCCGGGCGATGTCGCGGACCTTGCGCTGGACATCGCGGACCCAGACGTCGTCGTTGTAGAGCGCATCGAGCAGCGGCTCGATCTCCAGGCGGGCGTTGTCGTCGTCGTCGAAGCCGCTGCGCAGCATGTCGCGGCGTTCCTCGAAGCGCCAGGGGTTGCGCAGCGAGCGCGCCTGCCAGGCGGAACCGATCAGCACGATGACCTGGCGTGCCCGCTTCAATGCCTCGTGAATCACCGTCAGATGGCCCAGATGCGGCGGCTGGAACCGGCCGATGAAGACCAGGCAGTCGAAGTCGTGGCCGGTGGCGGGTGGCGAGGGGTTGGCGGGCACCATCTGTCTCCGATCGGAAAGGCGCGGCCATTATGGTGGCCGGCCTTGCCGGCTGCAAGGCACGCCGGGCATGGAATGGGTTGGCGATTTTTCACGGCCGCCGCGCTTGGTTATGCTGGGATCCGTTTTCCGAACAGGACGTTCCCGTGCTCGTCAAGACCCCCCTCCGCTGGATTCGTATCCTCCGCGACGCCGTCAAGCTGTGGCTGGACCGCAACGCCTTCAGCTACGCCGGATCGCTGGCTTTCTACACGCTGTTCTCGCTGGCGCCGACGGTGATCATCGCGGTCACGGTGATCGGTGTGGTGCTGGGCGAGGAAGCGGCACAGGGCCAGATCGTCGCCAACCTGCAGGGAATGATCGGCCCCGGGGCCGCCGAGGCGGTACAGAATGCCGTCGCCGCCTCGCGCATCCAGGCGTCGGGGCTGCTGCCCACCCTGCTGGGCGTGTTCACGCTGCTGGTGGGGGCCACCACGGTGTTCGCCCAGATGCAGTACTCGTTCAACGTGTTGTGGGGGGTCACCGCCAATCCCGACCGCAACAGCCTGCTCATCTTTCTCAAGCAGCGCGTGATGTCGCTGGCCGTGGTGCTGGCGATCGGCTTCGTGCTGCTGGTCTCGCTGGTACTGGGCGTGGTGATGCGTGCCGTGTTCCGCTTCGCCGGCGATTGGCTGCCCTGGACCGAGACGCTGCTCAGCGGCGCCGAGGTGCTGGTCTCGCTGCTGGTCATCGCGCTGTTCTTCGCCACGCTCTTCAAGGTGCTCCCCGACGTGGTGCTGAGCTGGCGCGACGTGGCGGTGGGGGCGCTGGTCACCGCGGTACTGTTCTCCCTCGGCCGCTACGCCATCGCCGCCTACCTGGCCTATACCGCGACGGCCTCGACCTACGGGGCGGCCGGGTCGGTGGTGCTGATCCTGCTGTGGGTCTACTACTCGTCGTTGATCCTGCTGTTCGGCACGGCGCTCACCCGCACGCATTTCGAAGCCCGCGGCAAGCGCATCGTGCCGCGCAACGTGGCGGTGAAGGTTCGCCATGAGCTGATCAACGACTGAGCGGGCGATGGGCGCAATGCGACCGTGGCCGCCGCCGCGGGTTGGGCGTCGCGCGTCGGGAATGCTACAACGAGGGGCGATACGTCACGACACGGGAGGAGGCGATGAGCGATTGCTGCGTCAAGGCACGCGTGACCGGCAAGGTGCAGGGTGTCGGCTACCGCGCCGCGACCCGGGAACGGTCGCTGAGTGCGGGCGTGACGGGGTATGCCAGGAATCAGGCGGACGGCAGCGTGGAGGTCGTGCTCTGCGGCCGGGGCGAGGCGGTGAACGGCGTGATCGAATGGTTGTGGAAGGGGCCACCCGCGGCGCGGGTGACCCATGTCGAACTGGCGGGCATCGACTGGCAGGAACACGACACCTTCGTCACCCGCTGAGGGGGTGTCTGCCGGAGGCCCGCCCGCCCCGCAAGTGAGCCTCCCTGGTGTCCCGGTTCAGCTCAGGGTCTCGACGATCCAGTCGACCACCGCCGCGCCGTCGGCGTCGAGGCAGACCTCGGCCAGCGGTGTGGTCGACCAGCGTTCGGCGATGAATGGCCGGCCTTCGGGGGCGAAGACCGTCTGCCCTTCGGCATGTCCCTCGGTGACCACGTTGAGATGGCCGCGCTGGGTGGTGAAGAGTTCCGGCTTCATCAGCCAGGCCAGCGCACAGCTGTCGTGGGGGCAGCAGCCGTCGAAGCCCAGGGCCTGCTGGTAGAAGGCCTTGTAGAATTCGTAGCTGCCGGCCAGGACCTTGCCCAGCTCGCCCTGGGCCTCGGCGATGCGCGCCATCGCCGCCGGATCGAGCACGCACCGGTGGGTGGCGTCGAGCCCCACCATTGTCAGCGGCCAGCCGGCGGTGAGCACGCGGGCGCCGGCGTGCGGGTCGTTGAACAGATTGGCTTCGGCCACCGGCGTGACGTTGCCGCCCTCACGAATCGAGCCGCCCATCACCACCACGCGCTTGACCTTGTCGACGATGCTCGGGTCGATCTGCAGGGCGGCGGCCAGATTGCCCAGCGGAGCGACCGCCACCAGGGTCACCTCGCCGGGGCGGGCATTGACCGTGTCGACGATGAACTGGCCGGCGCTGACCGGTTGTGGCTGCCCCTTGACCGGCGGCAGGTCGATGTTGCCCAGGCCGTTGGCGCCGTGGATGTGCGCCGGGGGCGGCGACTTGGGCTTGCTCATCGGTGCCGCGGCGCCCTGGGCGACCGGGATCGACTGGCCCGCCAGCTCGCTGAGCAGCAGGGCGTTGTAGGTGGCGGTGGCCACTTCGACGTTGCCGAAGGTGGTGGTCAGCCCGAGCAGCTCGATGTCGGGGTGCGCCAGGGCGATGGCGATCGCCTGGGCGTCGTCGACGCCGGGATCGGTGTCGAAGATGATGGGAGTCGTCATGGTCTCGATCCTCGTGTTGGTTCGGTAGGGAAGGGTCACGCTTCGTCGAGGGGCAGCTCGTCCCACGTTCGGGTCGCTTCGGCGACCTCGCTGAAGACCGGGATGCTGGGGGCGGCCCCTTCGCGCTGGACGCACAGCGCCGAGGCGGCACTGGCCAGGCGTAGCGCCTCGACGATGTCGTTGTCGCGCTGCAGCGCGGCCATGAAGTAGCCGATGAAGGTATCGCCGGCCGCCGTGGTGTCGATTGCCTCGACCGAATGGGCGGGTAGCCGCAGGCGTCGCGTGGCGTCCTGGAAGACCACCCCGTCGCGGCCCAGGGTCAGGACCACCTGGCTCTCGGGCAGGCGCTGGCGCAGGGCCTCCAGGAGGCCGTCGACCGTGTCGTGTTCGTCGCGGTCGACCAGCGCGGCGGCCTCGCCGCGGTTGAGGAACAACAGCTGGCAACGCTCCAGCGGCAGACGCAGCACGTTGGCCGACATCGGCGCCGGGTTGAAGGCGATGCGCAACTCCTGGGCCTCGGCGCGGATCAGCAGGCGCTCCAGGGCGTTGCATTCGTTCTGCAGCAGCAGCCAGTCGCCGGCCCGGGCCGAGGCCATCAGGGTCGCGAGGTGCGCGTCGGTAAAGCCGTGGTTGGCCCCGGGATGCAGGATGATCGCGTTCTCGCCCTGGTCGTCGACCTGGATCAGGGCGTGGCCGCTGGGCTCGGCGGTCAACTCGATAGGGGTGATGTCGACGCCGGCGCTGGCCAGCGTTTCCAGCACCCAGCGGTCCTGCTGGCCGAGTCGCCCCCAGTGGGTAACGTCGCCACCGGCGCGGGCCATGGCCAGCGACTGATTGGCTCCCTTGCCGCCCAGCACCTGGCGATAACCGTGGCTGGTCAGAGTCTCGCCGGGGCGCACCAGATGCGGAACCCGGTAGACATGGTCGATATTGATCGACCCGTAGTTGTAGAGCATGGCGTCTCCTTCGCGGTCGTCCGGACGGTGTGACCCGACGATGCTGATACCGTTATCTTGAGCGGTTTCGCTCGTGTCTCAGCGATTCGCTTTCCAGTGTCTGATGTTGTCGGCCGTGAGTGCGATCACGTTCTGGCGTGCCTCGGGGCTGATCCAGGCGTTATGAGGCGTGACGATCAGGTTGAGCGGTTCCTCGAGCGCGCTCAGCAGGGGGTGGCCGTCGCGGGGCGGTTCGCCGGGCAGCACGTCCACGCCCAGGCCGCCGAGCCGGCCGTCGCGCAGCGCCGTCAGCGCCGCCGCCTCGTCGATGATGCCGCCACGCGCGCAGTTGATCAGCAGGGCACCCGGCTTGAGCCGGGTCAGCAACGCCTCGTCGATCAGGTGGCGTGTCGCCTCGGTGAGCGGGCAGTGCAGGCTGATGATGTCGGCTTCGGGTGCGAGGTCGGCGAGCGGTCTGCGGGAGTCCTCGCCTTCGTTGCCGGGGCGGGCGGCGAAGTCGACGTGCATGCCGAAGGCCTCGGCCAGGCGTGCCACGGCACGTCCGAGCTCGCCGCTGCCGACGATCACCAGACGCTTGCCGTCGAGCTGCAGGGTGCGATGATCGAGCAGACAGAAGATCGGGGCGCGGTTCCAGGCGCCCTCGCGGACATCGCGCTGATAGAGCGGCAGGCGGTTGGCCAGGCTGAGCATCAGCATCAGCGTATGCTGGGCGACGCTGGCCGTGCCGTAGGCGGTGACGTTGCGCACCGTGATCCCCAGTCGCTCGGCGGCGGCCATGTCGATGTTGT
This sequence comes from Modicisalibacter sp. MOD 31.J, assembly GCF_020147985.1. Taxonomy (NCBI): domain Bacteria; kingdom Pseudomonadati; phylum Pseudomonadota; class Gammaproteobacteria; order Oceanospirillales; family Halomonadaceae; genus Modicisalibacter; species Modicisalibacter sp. MOD 31.J. The sequence goes on from NZ_JAGXFF010000002.1 coordinate 533,883, forward strand.
TGGTCCCCGTGGCCAGCACGCCGATCATGCGCAACTCGGGCAGGTCGCCGAGCAGGGCCTCGTCGAGCACGACCTTGTTGACCAGCGCGATCTCGGCGCCGGCCAGGCGCTCTCGGCAGGTGTCGGGGGGCGAGAGGTCGTAAACCTCGAGGGTATCGACCTCGCGGCGCAGCGGTTGCAGGTCGATGTCGTCGCCCAGCGTGGCGGCATCGAGTATCACGGCTTTCATGGCAATTCCTTGTCGACGGAAACTTCCTCGCGCCGCCGAGCGACAACTTGCCCGCCCGGGGCCGCGGCACGCTATAATATGCGGCTTTCGCGGCAGGCTTGGAAAGCGCGACGGCTGGCCACATCATAGGGATGATCGCCGTAGGCTCGAGCAGGCTGCCTGCGGCAGAGACTTCGTCACAGAGTGATTAGAACCATGCCCATCTACGAATATGAGTGCAAGGCCTGTGGCCATCGCCTGGAAAAGCTTCAGAAGGTCGGTGCGCCGGCGCTGACCGATTGTCCCGCCTGTCAGGCCAGCGAGTTGTCGCGGCTGATCTCCGCGGCGGGCTTTCGCCTCGCCGGGGGTGGCTGGTACGAGACCGACTTCAAGTCCGGTGGTACCAAGCGCAACCTCGCCGGGGACGCCAGCAAGTCGTCGGGCGGTGACGCCAAGCCGGCCGACAGCAAGGCAACCGCCTGATCGTTCTCCGCCGGCGCCGGCCGGCGGAGAAGCACTCTCAAAGCAACGGAACAGGATTTGACATGCGCAGCCATTATTGCGGCCAGTTGAACGAGACTCTGGTGGACCAGGAGGTCACGCTGTGCGGATGGGTACACCGCCGCCGTGACCACGGGGGAGTGATCTTCCTCGACATGCGCGATCGCGACGGCATCGCCCAGGTCGTGGTCGACCCCGATACCCCGGATGCGTTCGCCCATGCTGACCGCGCCCGCAGCGAATACGTGCTGCGCATCCGCGGGCGCATTCGTCTGCGCCCCGAGGGCACCCAGAATCCCGGCATGCCCACCGGGATGATCGAGGTCCTGGCCAAGGAGGTCGAGGTCCTCAACACCGCCGCCACGCCGCCGTTCCAGCTCGACGAGCACGGCAAGGTGGGCGAGGAGGTGCGCCTCAAGTATCGCTACATCGACCTGCGCCGTCCGGAGATGATCGACAAGCTGCGGCTGCGTTCGCGGATCACCCACAGCGTGCGTGCCTATCTCGAGAACGAGGGCTTCCTCGACATCGAGACGCCGGTGCTGACCCGCGCGACCCCGGAAGGGGCCCGCGACTATCTGGTCCCCAGCCGCACCCATGAAGGCCACTTCTTCGCCCTGCCGCAGTCACCGCAGCTGTTCAAGCAGTTGCTGATGGTCTCGGGGCTGGATCGCTACTATCAGGTCGCCAAGTGCTTCCGCGACGAGGACCTGCGCGCCGACCGTCAGCCGGAATTCACCCAGATCGACATCGAGGCCTCGTTCATCGACGAGGAGGCGATCATGGGCATCACCGAGGGCATGATCCGCCAGCTCTTCCACGACGTGCTCGACGTCGAGCTGCCGGCCTTCCCGCGGATGACCTATGCCGAGGCGATGCGCCGTTACGGCTCCGACAAGCCGGACCTGCGCATTCCGCTGGAACTGGTCGACGTCGACGACCTGATGAAGGACGTCGACTTCAAGGTCTTCTCCGGCCCGGCCAACGCCGACGACGGCCGCGTGGCGGCGCTCAAGGTCAGCGGGGGCGCCAAGCTGACCCGCAAGGAGATCGACGAGTACACCCGCTTCGTGGGCATCTACGGCGCCAAGGGGCTGGCCTGGATCAAGGTCAACGAGCGCGCCAAGGGGCTCGAGGGGCTGCAGTCGCCGATCGTCAAGTTCATGGATGGCATCGTCGAGACGCTGCTCGACCGGGTGGGCGCCGAGGACGGCGACATCATCTTCTTCGGCGCCGACAAGGCGCGCATCGTCAGCGAGGCGATCGGCGCGCTGCGCGTCAGGCTCGGCGAGGATCTCGACCTCTATACCCAGGCCTGGGCACCGCTGTGGGTGGTCGACTTCCCGATGTTCGAGGATGACGGCGGTGCTCGCCTGCAGGCGTTGCACCATCCGTTCACGGCGCCGTCCTGCGACGTCGAGACACTCAGGAACAACCCCGTCGAGGCGCTGTCGCGGGCCTACGACATGGTGCTCAACGGTACCGAACTGGGCGGCGGGTCGATCCGTATCCATGATCAGGCGATGCAGCGTGCGGTGCTCGAGGTGCTGGGCATCGGCGAGGACGAGGCCAACGAGAAGTTCGGTTTCCTGCTCGAGGCGCTGAAGTTCGGGGCGCCGCCCCATGGCGGTCTGGCGTTCGGCCTCGACCGGCTGGTGATGCTGATGACCGGGGCGCGCACCATCCGTGAAGTGATCGCCTTCCCCAAGACCCAGAGCGCCGCGGACCTGATGACCGACGCGCCGGGCGAGGTGAGCGCCGAGCAGCTCAAGGAGCTCAACATCCGCCTGCGTCAGAAGCCCAAGGTGGCGACCGACGAGGCGTGATGCCCCTGGCCCGGGCCGCCGCGACACGGTGGCCCGGGTTCGGTACCCGATGCGGGCCGACGACTCATCGATTCCCGTCACGGCGACCGGCGAGCTGATCACAGCGGCGCCGGTCTTTCCGATTAAGGAGACCATGAGATGGCTGGCCATAGTAAATGGGCGAACATCAAGCACCGCAAGGCGGCGCAGGATGCCAAGAAGGGCAAGGTATTCACCAAGCTGATTCGTGAACTCAGCGTGGCGGCACGCCAGGGTGGCGGCGAGCCCGACGACAATCCGCGACTGCGCGCGGCGGTCGACAAGGCGCTCGCCAACAACATGACCAAGGACACCATCCAGCGCGCGATCGACCGGGGCGCCGGCAATGCCGACGGCGACGCCATGGAAGAGGCCGTCTACGAGGGCTACGGGCCGGACGGTGTCGCGGTGCTGGTCGAATGCCTGACCGACAATCGCAACCGCACGGTGTCCGACGTGCGGCACGCCTTCAGCAAGCACGGCGGCAACCTGGGCACCTCCGGCTCGGTGGCGTTTCTCTTCAACAAGCAGGGGCGGCTGAACTTTGCCGCCGACAGCGACGAGGAGACGATCATGGAAGCGGCCCTGGAGGGCGGCGCCGAGGACGTCGTGACTCACGACGATGGCGCGATCGAGGTGATCACCACGCCCAAGGCCTTCGGCGAGGTCAAGGATGCGCTCGTCGCCCGGGGGCTCGAGCCCGAGCACAGCGAAGTGGGGATGTTTCCCGAGACCTATTCACCGATCGAGGACGTCGAGGTGGCCAGGAAGGTCGTCGGGCTCTTCGACCGCCTCGAGGATCTGGATGACGTACAGAATGTCTATTCCAACGCCGACTTCGCCGACGATGTGCTCGCCGAGCTCCACTGATCCAGCGGCCGGCGCCCGCGTGAGCCGGCATCGGTGGCGCCCGGCATGATCGTGCTGGGCATCGACCCCGGCTCGCGAATCACCGGCTACGGGGTGCTGGATCTCGGCGCGACGCGGCCCGCCTACGTCGCCAGCGGCTGCATCCGCATCAAGGCCGACGACCTGGCTCAGAAGCTGGCACAGGTCTATGCCGGCGTGGCCGAGTTGATTGCCCGCTATCGCCCGGCGGAATTCGCCATCGAGCAGGTCTTCCTGGCGCGCAATCCCGATTCGGCGCTCAAGCTGGGCCAGGCCCGGGGCACGGCGATCGTCTGTGCCGCCAATCACGGCCTGGCGGTGCATGAATACGCGGCCCGCCAGATCAAGCAGGCGGTGACCGGCACCGGAGCGGCCGACAAGGCTCAGGTCCAGCACATGGTGACGGCGCTGCTCGCGCTCGACGCTACGCCCCAGGCGGATGCCGCCGACGCGCTGGCCATCGCCCTGACCCATGCCAACGCCCGCGCCGGCCTGCTGCCACGGGCCGGACGCAGCACCCGGCGTCGCAGCGGACGCCAGGCGTGGCGGGACTTTCGACCCGAGTGAGCCGCGCTGGCCAGTCGTCCGGGTGACCAGTATAGTGATCACCCAGTCATCTCAAGGAAAGTATCGCATGATTGGACGCCTGCGAGGCACCCTGCTGGAAAAGCAGCCCCCCTGGCTGGTCGTCGACGTGGGCGGCGTCGGCTACGAACTCGAGGCCTCGATGAACACCTTGCTGGCCCTGCCGGGCATCGGTGACACCGTTCAGCTCTATACCCATCTGAGCATCCGCGATGATGCGCACCTGCTCTACGGGTTCTTCCGCGAACCCGAGCGGGCGCTGTTCCGGGCGCTGGTCAAGGTCAACGGGGTGGGGCCCAAGCTGGCCCTGGCGATCCTTTCCGGCATGGAGCAGGACCAGTTCATTCGTTGTGTCATGGACAGCGACGTCAAGGCGCTCACCCGGCTCCCCGGGGTCGGCAGGAAGACCGCCGAGCGGTTGATCGTCGAGATGCACGACCGCTTTCCGCACTGGTCCGGCGGGCAGGGCGGTCTCGACGTCGACGGAGCGACGCCTTCCACGTCGCCGGCGAGCGACCCGCAGGCCGACGCCGAGGCGGCGCTGGTGGCGCTGGGCTACAAGCCGACCGAGGCCGGCCGCATGCTCTCGGGACTCGATGAGGGCCTGTCGACGGAAGCGCTGATCAAGGCCGCCCTGGCCCGCAAGTTTGCAGGATAATCCGCGATGATCGACAGCGATCGCCTGATAGCCGCCGCGCCCCAGGAGGGCGAGCCTCATCACGACCACGCGATTCGTCCCCGGCGGCTGACCGACTACATCGGCCAGCCCCGGGTCCGCGAACAACTGGACATCTTCATCGCCGCCGCGCGCCGCCGCGGCGACAGTCTCGATCACACCCTGGTATTCGGCCCGCCGGGGCTGGGCAAGACCACGCTCGCCAACATCATCGCCTCCGAAATGGAGGTCGACATCAAGTCGACCTCCGGGCCGGTGCTGGAACGCGCAGGGGATCTCGCCGCCATGCTCACCAACCTGCAGGCGGGCGACGTGCTGTTCATCGACGAGATCCATCGTCTGCCGGCCGCCGTGGAAGAGGTCTTGTACCCGGCGATGGAGGACTTCCAGCTCGACATCATGATCGGCGAGGGGCCGGCGGCGCGCTCGATCAAGCTCGACCTGCCGCGTTTCACCCTGGTGGGCGCGACCACTCGCGCGGGGCTTCTGACCTCGCCGCTGCGCGATCGCTTCGGCATCGTCCAGCGTCTGGAGTTCTACGCCATCGACGAGCTCACCGAGATCGTCGCCCGCTCGGCGCGACTGCTGGGCATCGAGGCGGAGCCGGCGGGAGCCGCCGAAGTCGCGCGGCGCGCGCGGGGGACGCCGCGCATCGCCAATCGACTGCTGCGCCGCGTGCGCGACTATGCCGAGATCCGCGGCGACGGGCGGCTGACCGAGGAGACCGCCGACCGGGCTCTGAACATGCTGCACGTCGACAGCCACGGGCTCGATCACATGGACCGCCGGCTGCTGCTGGCGATGATCGAGAAGTTCGACGGCGGGCCGGTGGGGGTCGACAGCCTCGCCGCGGCGATCAGCGAGGAGCGTGACACCATCGAGGACGTCATCGAGCCCTATCTGATTCAGCAGGGCTTCATGCTGCGCACCGCGCGGGGGCGCATGGTCACCCGCCAGGCCTATCTGCATTTCGGCCTGGAGGCCCTGGAAGGCGCCCCCGAAGCGAGTGGCGAGGGACGCCCATGACGGCATTCGCGATTCCGGTGACGGTCTACATCGAGGACACCGACGCCGGTGGCATCGTCTATTACGTCAACTATCTGAAATACATGGAGCGGGCACGCAGCGAGTGGTTGCGCGCCGGAGGCCTGACCCAGCGCGGATTGCTCGACGACGGCATCCAGCTGGTCGTGCACCGGCTCGAATGCCGTTACGCCAAGCCCGCCCGACTCGACGACCGGCTACGGGTCACGGCCGAGGTCGTCGAACGCACGTCGTGCCGGCTGCGTTTTCGCCAGCAGGTGCTGGCAGGCGGGGAACCCTTGTGCGACGCGGACGTCGATATTGCCTGTATCGACGCGACGCGACTTCGCCCTACACGGTGGCCGGCGGCACTTGCCGCGGTCTTGAATGGATACGCTTAACCACTGACGAGGACGCACGTGAACGATTCCCTGTCCATTCCCAACCTGATCATGAACGCCAGTCTGGTCGTCCAGTTGGTGATGTTGCTGCTGATCGTGGGGTCCATCGCCTCCTGGGTGGTGATCTTCCAGCGCAGCTTCGTCCTCAGCCGGGCGAAGAAGGCCCATCGTGCCTTCGAGGACCGTTTCTGGTCGGGGGTCGACCTCAATGAACTCTATCGCGAGACGCCGCCGGAACAGGACGTGGTCGGCGCCGAACACATCTTTCGTGCCGGCTTTCGCGAATTCAACCGGCTGATGCCCAAGACGCGCAGCAGTCAGGCGATTCTCGACGGCGTGCAGCGGGCGATGCGGGTCGCCTGGTCGCGCGAGGAGGAGCGTCTCAACCAGCACCTGATCTTCCTCGCCACGGTGGCGTCATCGAGCCCCTACATCGGCCTGTTCGGTACCGTGTGGGGCATCATGGGCTCCTTCATGGGCCTGTCGATGGCCCAGCAGGCGACGCTGTCCACGGTCGCGCCCTGGATCGCCGAGGCGTTGATCGCCACCGCCATGGGGCTGTTCGCGGCGATCCCCGCGGTGATCTTCTACAATCGCCTGTCGGCTCAGTCCAACCGGATCCTCGGCCAGTACGAGGACTTCGCCGAGGAGTTTCATTCCATCCTGCACCGCAACCTCCAGGGGCGCGGTGATCGCGAGGCAGCCTGAGGAGCGACGGTCATGATGCACGGACCCTTCAATCGCGGCCCGCATCGCAAGCCCATGGGCGAAATCAACGTCGTGCCCTTCATCGACGTGATGCTGGTGTTGCTGGTGATCTTCATGATCACCGCCCCCATGATGACCCAGGGGGTGCAGGTCGAACTGCCCAAGGTGAGCTCGGAGCCCATCGACGTCCCCGACGACAGCGAGCCGCTGGTCGTTTCCGTCAATCGCGACGGCGACTACTTCCTGTCGGTGGGTGACGGCCAGACACCGCTGAGCCTCGACGAGATCAGCAACAAGGTGATCGCCATCCTCCAGCGCAAGCCGCAGACGCCGGTGATGGTGAAGGGGGACCAGAGCGTTTCCTACGGGCAGGTCGTGACGCTGATGAGCACGCTGCAGACGGCCGGGGTGCCCAACGTGGGGCTGATCTCCGATCCGCCCCCGGCGAAGCGATGAGGAAACACGATGGCTAGAAAGGAAAGGCGGGTAGGCTATGGTCTACCTGTGGTCCTCGCCATTGGCCTTCATCTGGGCGTGCTCGTCTTGAGTCTCCTGCACTGGCCGGCCAGCGAGCCCGAGCCGTCCTCCGCGTCGATCGTCAAGGCGACCCTGGTGAGTACCGAGACGGCGACCGATCAGGCGCAGCGTGCCCAGGAGGCCCAGGCGCGCGCCGCCGAGGCCCAGAAGCAGGCGGAGCAGGACGCCAAGGCGAAACAGGCCGAGGAAGACGCCCAGGCGAAAGCCGAGCAGCAGGCGCGTGAACAGGCCGCCAAGCAGCAACAGGCCGAGGCGGCGCGTCAGCAGCAACTCGAGGCGATCGAGAAGGCGCGTCAGCAGGCCGAAGAGGCCGCCCAGCGCCGTGCCGAGGAAGCCGAGCAGGCTGCTCAGCGTCAGGCCGCGGCGGAGAAGCAGCGCAAGGCCGAAGCCGAGGCCCGCCGGCAAGCCGAAGCCGAGAAACAGCGCAAGGCCGAAGAGGCTCGCAAGCAGCAGGCCGAGGCCGAGAAACGGCGCAAGGCCGAGGAGGCCCGCAAGCAGGCCGAAGCCGAGAAGCAGCGCAAGGCCGAGGAGGCTCGCAAGCAGGCCGAAGCCGAGAAGCAGCGCAAGGCCGAGGAGGCCCGCAAGCAGGCCGAGGCCGAGAAACAGCGCAAGGCCGAAGAGGCTCGCAAGCAGGCCGAAGCTGAGAAAAAGCGCAAGGCCGAAGAGGCGGCCGAACGCGCGGCACAAGCGGCCAAGCAGGCTGCCCAGCAGGCGCTCGATCAGTCGATTGCCGGCGAGGAGCAGGCGATCGCCAATGCCAGACAGGCGGCCCAGGCGGCGAATGGCTTCAAGAATCTGGTCAAGCGCGCAGTGGAACAGGCCTGGATCATTCCGGCATCGGCGAGCAATCAGCTTCGGGCCGTGGTGCACCTCACCCTGCTGCCCACCGGCGAGCTGGTGGATGCCACGATCCAGAAGAGCAGTGGCGATCCCACTTTCGATCGCTCGGTATTGCAGGCCGTCGAGCGGGCGGCACCGTTTCGGGAAATGCGCGACTTGCCGCCATCGGCACAGCGCCAGTTCCGTGACTTCAATCTCGATTTCAACCCTGAGGATGTGCGCTGATGAAACGACTGACCCCGTATTTGTGCGGCTGGTTGATCCTGCTGTTCAGCAGTCTGGCCAGTGCCGACCTGACCATCCAGATCACCAAGGGCAGCGATCAGGCGATTCCCATCGCCGTGGTGCCCTTCGCGGAACAGGGTGGCACGCTGCCCGAGGACATCGCCGATATCGTCAGCAACGATCTGGCCCGCAGCGGCCAGTTCGATCCGCTCGCCCGCAGCGCCCTGGTGGCCACGCCCCACACCAGCGATCAGGTCTACTATCGTGACTGGCGGGCCGTCGACAGCAACTACGTGGTCGTCGGCCAGGTCACGCCGCAAGGCAACGACTACCGCATCCAGTTCGAGCTGATGGATGTCTACGGCGAGAAACGCATGCTCGGCGAGGCGGTCACCGTCTCGGCCAATCAGTTACGCGCCGGGGCTCACTATGTCAGCGACAAGGTGTTCGAGGCGATCACCGGCGTGCGTGGCGCCTTCTCGACGCGCATCGCCTACGTCACGGCACAGGGCGCGGGCGACGATCGCCAGTTCGCGCTGCATGTCGCCGACGCCGACGGCCACAACGGCCAGCAGATCCTCGTTTCCGACGACCCCATCATGTCGCCCGCCTGGTCGCCCGACGGCAAGAAGCTGGCCTATGTGTCCTTCGAGTCGGGCAACTCGGCGATCTACGTGCAGAATCTGGCGACCGGTCAGCGTGTGCAACTGACCTCGTTCTCCGGCATCAACGGCGCCCCGGCGTGGTCGCCCGATGGCCGGCGGCTGGCGATGTCGCTCTCCAAGGACGGTCAGCCGGAAATCTACGTGATGGATATCGGGACACGTGGTCTGCAGCGCCTGACCAACAACGACTCGATCGACACCGAACCGTCCTGGGCGCCGGACGGCCAGAGCCTGGTGTTCACCTCGGATCGCAGCGGCGGCCCGCAACTCTACCGCTACAATCTGGGCAGCGGGCAGAGCGAGCGCCTCACCTTCACCGGCAACTACAATTCCCGTGGACGCTTCTCGCCGGACGGCAAGACGCTGTTCATGATTCACCGCGGCAACGACGGCTTTCACGTCGCCAGGCAGGATCTCGACACCAACCGGCTGACGATTCTCAGCGACTCGCGGTGGGACGAGTCACCGAGTGTCGCGCCGAACGGCAGCATGGTAATCTTCGCTACCCAGCAGGGTAACCGCGGGGTGCTGAGTGTGGTGTCGGCCGATGGCAATGCGTCCTACCGTCTGCCCTCGGCCCAGGGCGACGTGCGCGAACCGGCATGGTCGCCCTTCATGAATTGACGTCGCGGGACAAGCGACATCTCGTGTCATTCGAATTCCGAGCAAGGAGTTGACAATGAAGTTCAAACCGTACGCCAAAGGTCTGGCAGTGGCTGTCTCGTTGGCCGTGATGGCCGGCTGTTCCAGCAGCGGTGGCACCCAGGACGGGAGCATGAATGGCACCGGCGGAGGCACCGCAGGCGGCATGGGCGCCGGTGGCCAGGGCGTCTCCGGCGGCCAGGTCAGCGGCACCCAGATGGGAGGCGGGCAGCAGCAGCAGGCCGGCATCCCCGACGTGCGGACCATCTACTTCGATTACGACAAGGACACCATTCGTCCCGAATTCGAGTCGGTGCTGAATTCGAACGCCCAGTATCTGCGCAGCCACCCCAACGCGAACGTCGTCCTGCAGGGCCATACCGACGAGCGCGGTACCCGCGAGTACAACCTCGGCCTCGGTGAGCGCCGGGCGCAATCGGTGGAGCGTTTCCTGACCGTGCAGGGCGTGTCGCCGTCACAGATCGATGTCGTGAGCTACGGTGAGGAACGTCCGGCGGTGGAAGGACACAACGAACAGGCTTACGCCAAGAACCGTCGCGTCATCCTCGATTACTGAGCAACGCTGTCTCGCCCGGGTCCGCGATGATGTCGGCGGTCCGGGCGATGTCTTCCAGTCATAGGCGGAGTCGAGCATGAAACACCGTCTGAAAGGACTGTGCGGCGCGGGAGCCCTGGTGCTCCCGCTGACCGTATGGGCCGCCCCCGTGGTCGAGGATCTCGCGGCCAAGCAGAGCAACTTCTATCAGCAGACCCAGGCTCGCGAGGAGCCCGGGGGCAACCTGGTGCTGTTCAACCAGCTCCAGGAGAATCAGGAGGCCATCAAGCAGCTGCGCGGTCAGCTCGAGGAGCTGCGCTATCAGCTCGAACAGCAGAAGCAGCTCTCCCAGGAACGCTATCTGGATCTCGAGAAGCGTGTCGATCAGCTCGGCCGCGGTGGTGGTACCGGAGGCAGTGACGCGGGTGCCGCGTCCGACGGTCAGCGTGTCGACGACGGTGCCGCCGACAGCGTGGCGGCCGCCAGCCAGGACGGCCGACAGGCCTATCAGGCGGCCTTCGAGAAGGTTCAGGCGCGGGATTTCGATGCCGCCACCCGTGCCTTCGAGGCGTTCGTCAAGGATTACCCGCAGTCGCCGTTGCGACCCAACGGCTATTATTGGTTGGGGGAGCTCTATTCGGCGCGTTCCGAACTCGACAAGGCGGCGCAGTCGTTCAATACCGTGATCGAGGATTACTCGCAGAGCAGCAAGGTGCCCGATGCCCTGTACAAGCTGGGTCTGCTCAAGGCGCGCCAGGGCCAGCCCGATGCCAGCAAGCAACTGCTCCAGCGAGTGACCCAGGAATACCCCGACAGCAACGCCGCCAGCATGGCCAAGGACTTCCTCAACCAGTCCGGCCTGTGAGGGGCAGGGAGACGGCGTCATGACCTGCAAGATCGACTATCGGGCGAGCGACGACCTGCTCGCCGATCGCGTGATCCTGGTGACCGGAGCCGGCGACGGGATCGGTCGGGCCGCCGCAAAAAGCTATGCGGCCCATGGTGCGACGGTGATCCTGCTGGGGCGTACCACCGCCAAGCTGGAGAGCGTCTACGACGAGATCGAAGCGGCCGGCGGCCCGCAGCCGGCGATCTTCCCGCTCAACTTCGAGGGGGCAACGCTCAAGGACTATCAGGAGATGGCCGAGACGCTCGACAAGGCGTTCGGCCGCCTGGACGGCATCCTGCACAACGCCGGTCTGCTGGGACGGATCACGCCCTTCGAGCAGTATCCGCCGGCACTCTGGGAGCAGGTCATGCAGGTCAACCTGAATGGCCCGATATGGATGACCCAGGCTCTGCTGCCATTGCTCAAGGCGTCTCGCGACGCCTCGGTGATCTTCACGTCCTCCAGTGTCGGTCGTAAGGGGCGTGCCTTCTGGGGTAGCTACGCGGTCTCCAAGTTCGCCACAGAGGGCTTCGTCCAGGTGCTGGCCGACGAACTCGAGAACCTGTCGTCGATCCGCGTCAACAGTCTCAACCCCGGTGCGACGCGCACCCGAATGCGCCAGAGCGCCTTTCCCGGCGAAGACCCGGCGACGCTGCGCAGTGCCGAGCAGATCATGCCCACCTATCTGTGGCTGATGGGCCCGGACAGCCGCGGGCATACCGGCGAGCGGTTCGACGCTCAGCCGCCGCGGCGTTAGGGGGCTGAGCCCGCCGGTCACCCGCTCCGGGCCGACCGGCGTCGCGCCATCCCGCCTTCAGGCGTCGCGCTCGACCGCCAGCAACGCCGCGGCCAGCGCCTGCGGCGTCTCGAACCAGCGGTCGGCCTGCCAGCGCTCGCGATCCTCCGCCTCGTCGATGTAGCCATACCCCACCGCGATCGCGCGCATGCCGGCAGCATGCGCGGCGAGCATGTCGCGGGCATGATCGCCGATGTACCAGCACGCGTCCGGGGCGACACCCAGTTCACGCGCCGCGGCCCACAGCGGTTCCGGGGCGGGCTTCTTGACCGGCAGATCGTCGGCGCACAGCAGGGCACCGGGCTTGAGACCCAATGCCTCGATCAGCGGTGCCGCATAGGCGCGCGGCTTGTTGGTGACGATCCCCCAGGCGATACGTGGCCGCGACCAGGCGGCCAGCAGCGGCTCAAGGCCGGAGAAGACCCTGCTCTCGGCGGCGACGTCGCGCCCGTAGCTGTCGAGCAGGAACTGCCGGGCGCTGGCGTGATCGGGGTGCGAGGCCTCCAGGCCCAGCGCCAGGGTCACCAGGGCGCTGCCGCCGTTGGAGACCTGGGCGCGAATCAGCGGATAGGGCAACGCCTCGAGCCCGTGATGCGCGCGCAGGGCGTTGGTGGCCCGGGCCAGGTCCGGGGCGGTGTCGACCAGGGTGCCGTCGAGGTCGAAGAGCAGGGCCTGAGGAGGCGTGGTCGCGGGCTCGCTCATGGCGTCTCCAGCGAGCAGTGCATGAGGTAGTTGACCGAGACGTCATGGGCCGCGAGGCGATAGCGGCGGGTCAGCGGGTTGTAGGTGAGCCCGCTCTGCTCGCGCACGCGCAGTCCCGTCGCCCGGCACCAGTTGGAAAGCTCCGAGGGGCGGATGAACTTGCGATACTCATGGGTGCCCCGCGGCAGCAGGCCGAGAACGTACTCGGCGCCGAGAATCGCGAAGGCATAGGCCTTGGGGTTGCGATTGATGGTCGAGAAGAACACATGCCCGCCGGGGCGGACCAGCGTCGCGCAGGCGCGCACCACGGCCGCCGGATCGGGCACGTGTTCGAGCATCTCCAGGCAGGTCACGACGTCGAACTCGCCGGGATGCTCGTGGGCCATTTCCTCGGCACTGGCCTGGCGGTAAACCACCTCGGCGCCGCTTTCCTGCTGATGGAGGCGGGCCACCGACAGCGGCGCCTCGCCGAGATCGATGCCGGTCACCGTGGCGCCGCGATGGGCCATCGCCTCGCTGAGGATGCCGCCGCCGCAGCCGATGTCGATCACCGTCTTGCCGGCGAGGCCGGCGCGCGCGTCGATGAAGTCGAGACGCAGCGGGTTGATCTCGTGCAGCGGCTTGAACTCGCCTTCGGCGTCCCACCAGCGATTGGCCAGTGCCTCGAACTTGGCGATTTCATTGTGATCGACGTTATGGCGGCGGTCTTCGCCTTGCGCCTGAGTCATTGAGCCTCTCCCGATTGGCTGGTGGTGGCCATGGCGCGCTGCTGTTCCATGGCCATGCGCGTGAGTGCCTCGACATCGCTGTCGCAGAGAATGCCGTCCACCAGCCGTGGGTGACCCGCCACCCAGGAATGGCTGACCTGACGGCTGTTCATGGCGTAGACGATCGCCGAGGCGGGGTGATGGACGGGCAGGGTGTTGATGGCCTGCAGATCGACGGCGATCAGATCGGCCTCGAAGCCGTTGCGCAACTGGCCGATCCGGTCGCCGAGCCCCAGCGCGTGCGCGCTGTCGCGGGTGGCCATGGCCAGGGCCTCGATGGCCGGCAGGGCCGCGGCGTCGCCGCTGACGCCCTTGGCGAGCAGCGCGGCACTGCGCAGTTCGTCGATCATGTCCAGGTCGTTGTTGCTGGCGGCGCCGTCGGTGCCCAGAGCGACGTTGACGCCGGCGCGCCGCAGGCGCTCCACCGGACAGAAGCCGCTGGCCAGCTTGAGGTTGGACTGCGGACAGTGGATGACCTGGGTGCCGGTCTCGCGCAGCATCGCCAAATCCGTGTCGTCGACCTGAGTGACGTGGACCGCCTGGAAGCGCTCGCCGAGCAGCCCGGCCTCGAACAGGCGCTGCAACGGCCGCTTGCCGTGCTTGGCCAGCCCCTGCTCGACTTCGTCGGCGGTCTCGTGGACGTGCATCTGAACCGGCAGGTCGAGCCGCTCGCGGGCCTCGAGCAGGCGCCGCAGGCTGTCGTCGCCGACGGTGTAGGGGGCGTGAGGGCCGAAGGCCAGTTCGATCAGCGGATGATCGCGATAGCGTTCCACCAGTGCCCGGGTGCGTTCGAGGCCGGTGCCGAAATCGGCGGCCCAGGGGGTGGGGAAGTCGATCAGCGGCGTGCAGAGCTGGGTACGGATGCCGGCCTGGGCCACCACCTCCGCCACCGCTTCGGGGGCCAGGTACATGTCGGCGAAGGTGGTGGTCCCCGAGCGCAGCATCTCGGCGATCGCCAGGCGGGTGCCGTCGGCGACGAAGCGCGGATTGACGTGGGCCGCCTCGGCGGGCCAGATGTGCTCGTTGAGCCAGGTCATCAGCGGCAGGTCGTCGGCGAAGCCGCGCATCAGGCTCATCCCGGCGTGGTTGTGGGCGTTGACCAGACCGGGCAGCAGGGCATGGTGGCCGAGGGCCAGCACTCGGCGCGCCCTGACCCGACGGCGCGCTTCCTCGATGGGCCAGGGGCCGAGCAGCCGCCCGGCATCGATCGCCACGGCATGGTCGTCCAGGGTCGGCAGACCCTCGCTCATCGGCAGCACCCAGCGGGCCTCGATCAACAACTCGACGTCGAGCGGGGTGCCTGGCGGAGCATGAGATGGCATCGCGGACCTCCTGCGGTATGATCCCGGCATTCTACCTGTTATCGAGCGCTTTGGGGGCCGGCCGGGACGCTGGCATGTCTGTCGCGGTTGGCGTTTACCCCACCGATTCGCCGTTGACGGTCACGTCGGGCGCGCATAGATGTTATCGTTTGTGAACGAGGCGCCCGGGCGTCTCGGCTCGCTGCAGGATGCGGCGGGTCACGCAACGCTATGACATACTCGAATCATTCGTGCATGAAGGAGGGACCCCATGATCCGTAAGGCTGTACTTCCCGTCGCCGGGCTCGGCACCCGCTGCCTGCCCGCCTCCAAGGCGATCCCCAAGGAAATGATCACCATCGTCGACAAGCCGGTGATCCAGTACGTGGTCGAGGAGGCGGTCAAGGCCGGCATCAAGGAGATCGTGCTGGTCACGCATTCCAGCAAGGGGGCGATCGAGAACCACTTCGACAAGCATTACGAACTCGAGGCGATGCTCGAGGCCAAGGGCAAGGACGACATGCTCGCCGAGGTGCGCGGCATCGTGCCCGACGATGTCAGCATCATCGCCGTGCGCCAGCCCGAAGCGCTGGGCCTGGGCCATGCCATCCTCTGCGCGCGCCCGGTGATCGGCGACGATCCGTTCGCGGTGTTGTTGCCCGACGTGCTGGTCGACGATGCCGGCCTGACGCGCAACGATCTGGCGGGAATGATCGAGGCCTTCGACAAGACCGGCGCCGCGCAGATCATGGTCGAGAACGTGCCCGAGGAGCTGACCTACAAGTACGGCATCGTGGCGCTCGACGGCGAGACCCCGGCGCCGGGCAAGAGCGCCCCGATCAGCGACATGGTGGAGAAGCCCAAGGTCGAGGAGGCGCCGTCGACGCTGGCGGTGATCGGCCGTTATCTGCTGCCGCCGGAAATCTTCCCGCTGCTCGCCGATACCCCGCCGGGCGCCGGTAACGAGATCCAGCTCACCGACGCCATCGACCGGCTGCGTCAGGACAAGCCGGTCGCCGCCTACCGGATGCAGGGCGCGACCTACGACTGCGGCCACCAGCTCGGTTATCTCGAGGCCACGCTGGTCTTCGCCAAGCGCCATCCCAAGTTCGGCGACGGCTTCAACGCCCTTCTGCAGCGTTACGCCAGCGAGGGGTAAGCGATGCGAATCATCGTGCATGGAAGCGAGCTCGCGGCGGCCACGGCCGCGGCGGCCCTGGCGTCGGTCGGCCACCAGGTCGACTGGTATCCGCATCCCGATGCGCCCTGGAGCCAACTGGCCGAAGCCGACTGGCTGTCCCGCGAACCCTCGGTGGCCGAGCAGCTCTCGGCCAGCCGCGAGGCCGGGGCGCTGCAGGTGTTCGATGCCACCGACGGTCTCGAGACCTGCGGCGAGGTGGATATCGTATGGCTGGCCCTGGCGCCGGACCAGCGCGAGGCCGCCGAACAGTTCATCGACGCCATCGCCGGCGGGCAGACCTCACCGCTGGTGGTGGTCAACAACTCGACCTTCCCGGTGGGTCAGACCGAATCGCTCGAAGCCCTGCTGCGGCACGCCTCTCAGGTGGCGGTGGTGCTGCCCGACATGCTCGAGGAGGGGCGCGCCTGGCAGGTCTTCACCCGACCGTCGCGCTGGTTGCTGGGCTGTGAGGACGACTGGGCGGCGGACCAGGTCCGCGAACTGTTGCGCGCCTTCAACCGGCGTGCCGAGGTCTTTCAGCGCATGCCGCGGCGTGCCGCCGAGCTGACCAAGCTGGCGATCAACGGCATGCTGGCCACCCGCATCAGCTACATGAACGAGGTGGCCGGGCTGGCGGACTCGCTGGGCGTGGACGTCGAGCACGTCCGCCAGGGGATGGGCGCCGACACGCGTATCGGCTACGAGTATCTCTATCCCGGGTGTGGTTTCGGCGGCCCCAATTTCTCCCGCGACCTGATGCGTCTGGCCGATGTCCAGCACGAGACCGGGCGCGAGTCCCAGTTGCTCGAGCAGGTCCTGGACATCAACGAGCACAAGAAGGAGACGCTGTTCCGCAAGCTGTGGACGCATTTCCACGGCCAACTGGAAGGGCGTCGCGTGGCCATCTGGGGGGCGGCCTTCAAGCCGGGGACCACGCGCATCGACCACGCGCCGGTGCTGACCCTGCTACGGGCGCTGTGGGCCCAGGGCGTCCACGTGCAACTCCACGATCCGGCGGCACTCCCGGCCCTGCGCAAGGAGGTCGGCGCCCATCCGCTGCTGAGCCTGTACGAGGACGATCCCTATGCGGCCTGCGAAGGGGCCGATGCGCTGATGCTCGTCACCGAGTGGAAGTGTTACTGGAACCCGGACTGGCGGCGCCTCGCGGAGACCCTCGGCTCGCGCCTGATTCTCGACGGTCGCAACATCTACGACCCCGTCTACGTGGCCGCCCGCGGGCTGGTCTATCGGGGTATCGGCAGACGTGCCGATCCCTAGCGAGGTTTTTCACAGTCAGGCCTGGCCGGCTAACCGGAGGATGGTACCCCAAGCTGGCCTGTGGGCGATGCCAGTTGTACTGATGAAGCGAGGCAGGCAGATGCCTGCCTCTCCTTTCCCAGCTTGCATCGCTCAACATAGGCGTCATTGATGCGAGCGCTTTATGGCTGGTGCAGCCCGCACTCCTTCATCGATGACCGGAGCGGCCAGCAGGATTCGACCATGTGGCATGAGACGCGCATTCTCATGGAGGCATCCGGCCCTTCTGGAGAGGGGGTTCGTACCTTCCCTGGCCCGGTAGGCGCCGAATGAACAACCTGCCGAGAGATCACATCTCGCGTTTCCGTCTTCCCAAAATCGGCGTCGCCGCCCAGGATGGAGACGTCTTTCAACACGAAACGGAACATTGCGATGAGTGACGTCATGCTGGTGACCGGCGGTAGCCGGGGAATCGGTGCCGCCGTGGCCCGCCTGGGAGCGGCGGCGGGTTATCGGGTCTGCATCAATTATCGGGGTAACCGGCAGGCCGCCGAGGCGGTGGTCGACGAGATCGTCGCGGCCGGCGGCGGGGCGATCGCCGTGGCTGCCGATGTGGCCGAGGAGGGCGAGGTCGTGCGACTCTTCGAGTGCATCGACCGAGAACTGGGGCCGGTGACCGCGCTGGTCAACAATGCCGGCATCCTCGAGCGGCAGTGTCGCGTGGCCGACATGGATGCTGCCCGCTTGGCCCGCATTCTGGCCGTCAATGTCACCGGTAGCTTTCTCTGCGCCCGCGAGGCGATCCGCCGCATGTCCATCGCGCAGGGCGGTACCGGCGGCGCCATCGTCAACCTCTCCTCGGTTGCCGCGCGGCTCGGCGCGCCCCATGAATATGTCGACTACGCCGCCACCAAGGGCGCCATCGATACCTTCACGGTCGGCCTGGCCAAGGAGGTCGCCGACGAAGGCATTCGTGTCAACGCCGTGCGTCCGGGGATCATTTATACCGATATCCACGCCAGTGGCGGAGAACCCGAACGCGTCGATCGTCTCAAGGATACGGTGCCGATGCGCCGTGGCGGTCAAGCCGAGGAAGTCGCCCGGGCGGTCCTCTGGCTGCTCTCCGATGCGGCCTCGTATACCACCGGGACCTGTATCGATGTGACCGGCGGTCGCTAGAGTTCTCGAATCAGCACGACTCGTTGATTCCCTCCCGCCGGCGTGGTGAGGCCAGGAAAAGATCGGTGGCCGGTCATTCCGGTGGGAGCGAACTGGTTCGCGATAAACATTGCCTCGGATCAGCCGTTATCGGGAATGAGTTCGACGGCTCCGGGCATTGGCAGCAGCTCGCTATTGTGCCCAGCGCCCCAGTTCGTGGAGCTTCTCGAACCAGGCCTGTCGGGTCTTGAGTGTCAGTGACTCGACCTGGCCGATCAGTGTTTCTTCGATAGGGGCGATGCCCACGAAGCCCAGGATGTTGCGCTCCAGCGACTTGACGCTGTGAGCGCGATAGAAATGCTGGTAGACCAGCGCAGGCATGCCCATGGTCACCACCACCCGTGCAGAACGCCCGGTAAGCCCCTTGCGTCCGAAGGGATTGTGCTTCTCGTACTCGAAAGCGAAGCCCGGCCGCGCCACCTGTTCCAGAAAGCCCTTGAGCAGTGCCGGCATGTCGCCGAGCCAGAGCGGGAATATCAGCACCAGATGCTCCGCCCAGGCGATCGACGCCTGCGCGGAGCGTAGCGACTCGGGTAACGGGCCTTCCTGCCAGGCCTTCTGACTGCACAATAGCGGGAAATCCAGCGTGGCGACATCGATCACCCGCACCGCGTGGCCGGTCGCCTCAGCCCCTTCCAGGTAGTGCTGGGCCAGGGCATGGCATAGGTGCGGTTCGCTGGCGTCGGGATGGCCCTGGATGATCACGATGCGCCGGGTCATGGGCCCCTCGCGGTGGTCAATACTCTTACCGAGCCTAGCGCACCGACGAGAACCGGCGAGATGGGTTTGTCTGGTACCAGCCGACATGAACTCTTTGATCGAGTGGGCTTGGGGCGCAGCGGGGCTATCACACCAGTGAGCCCCGCCCTCGATGGCCTGCATCCCGCCGTTGGCCAGGGTGACACTGGCGCCGAGCACCTTGGCCCAGTCGGCGCCGGTGTCCTTGTCGCTGAGCAGTTCCTTGTCGACCACCAGCAGGGTGCTCCAGAGCACCAGGCCCAGTGCCGCGACCTTGCCGTAGCTGCCGGCACTGCCAATGGTAACGCCCATGTCCCGGGCGCTTTGTTGCAGATCCTCCCAGCGCTGCTGTCGCTCTTCGGGACCGTAGGTCTCGCCCCGGGTGCTATCGCTCGACCTTTCGAGAGCCTCGCCTTGCAACGCGAAGGCGGGCAGGGCGACAGCCATGCGTCGGCATGGCTGATAAAATGCCAAACGTCACTTGACGCGCCGTATGAGCCCACCGCCGATACGGATATTATTCTCTTCCTGCCAGGCATTAGACTCACGTAGAGCTTCGTCGATCTGCTCTTGGGTCATTTCCTTGGCGATACGTTGCTTGCCTTTTACGCCGGCGGTGCCGCTCAGGTCGTAATATTTATAGGCTTTGACAAGGTTCTTTTCTGTGCCAATGCCTTTCTCATAATATGTCGCCAGCACATAAAACTGCCCTGGATTGTATCCTGCTTTCTCTGATAGAGCTGCTTGCTTTCTCCACTTAAAAGATAAGCTTTCATCTTGATCAACTCCATCGCCATTCTTGTAAATGGCGGAAAGACTGGCGGCAGACTGAGAGTCACCTTGAGAAGCAGCTTTTTTTAACCAGTAAATGGCGCTTTCAATATCTTTTTCGAAGACGTCGTTTAAAGTTTTTCCCCAGTAAGATTGGCCTAGAGTTCTTTGAGATTTTACATACCCTTTTTTTCCTGATTTGAGCAGTAGCTCTCTAACCTTGTCAAGGTCTTTTTCAACAAGCTGTCCATTGTAATACATTGTGGAGAGAGAGTAGCCTGCATCAATAACCCCTTTATTCCAAGCCTTTTTTAAATGGTATATGGCTTTCTTGTAATCTACAGTGATGCCTGATTCTTTGTCGCCATTTAAATATCTAAGACCCATTGTGTAGTCTATGCATGGGTTGCTGCTAGTGTTATTTTCATTAACAGTATGAGTTTTGCAGGAAGTTTCTAAAGCTTGAGTGTCCGACTCTTTGGACTGAGAGTTCGCAAAGCTAGGGGTGTAGGTAAAGGATAAACATGCCACGAATATTAATATTTTAATCATTGCCAAACTCCAAAAGTAAAGCGTCACCGGATTGATAGTTTTCTGAACTTGGGGTTTTTAAAACAATTTTCAGTATGACCAAGCTTCCTAAGGTGCTGTTTTCATAATCCTGGCTTATCTTCCAGCCATATCTGTCTTTAGGGGAAGTTTCTTCTAACATGTCTTTTTCGTTGTTTCCAAAGCCGCCGCCTTGAGTTTTTTTGTCAATCGTAGATGGAGCGCTGTCATAAGTTTTCCTGATTGTGTAGTCAAATAATAATTCTCCAGTTTCTGGTGAGGATAGTGAAAATATGAATTCGAACTCTTTGAGTTTGGGTAAGCTAACGTCCAAAGTTATTTTTTTCGCTGAACTGGGTCCCGGCCCTGCGTGAATGGCTTCTCGCCATGACAACTGCGCCACCACCCCTTGGAAGACCATCTCCAGCGAACTCTGTTCCGAGGCCATGTCGTCGAAGGGTTGAACCTGGCTAGTGTGATTCCCGATCAGGCTGCGGTCGATCCACATTTGCACAGAGGGGGCTACCAGGGTGACCGTCCAGTAGCCGACGAGCAGGGTGACGATGCCGACGAGCAGACCGACCGCCAGGCCGATCCCGGTACTGGCGCCGATCACCATCAGGGTGGCGAGGCCGCCGCCCACGGTGACGCCGCCCATGATCATGCTATTCTCGGCGCTGGCGGACTGGCCAAGACGCAAGGCGCGGGCGGCTTCGGTCAGCTTCTTGACGCCGTCCCAGATCGATACCAGGCCGCCGACCGCGCCCAGCACTTTACCGGCCAGCTTCCATTTGCCGTTGGCCACCATTCGGGCGAGGGTACCGTCCTCGGCCAGGCTGGCGGCGCGGATCTTCGTGTAGCCCTCGATGGCCTGCATACCGCCGTTGGCCAGGGTGACACTGGCGCCGAGCACCTTGGCCCAGTCGGCGCCGGTGTCCTCGTCGCTGAGCAGTTCCTTGTCGACCACCAGCAGGCCCAGTGCCGCGACCTTGCCGTAGCTGCCGTCGCCGCCAAGGGTAACGCCCACGTCCCGGGCGCTTTGCTGCAGATCCTCCCAGCGCTGCTGTCGCTCTTCGGGGCTGTAGGTCTCGTCGAGGGCGCTATCGCTCAATCGTTCGAGGACCTCGGCGTCCAGTGCGACAGCCATGCGTCGGCATGGCTGATAAAACGCTAAACGTCACTTGACGCGTCGTATAAACCCGCCCCCAACTTGGACATTGTGTTCTTCTTGCCAAGCCTGTGACTCGCGGCGTGTCTCGTCGATCTGTTCCTGGGTCATTTTCTTGGCGACACGTTGCTTGCCTTCGATACCGGCTGAGGTGTGACGGTATTTACCTGACAGTCGGCCGCTGAAAAGCAAAGTGGCCATAGTGCTCCCCGTGGATTATAGAACGAGTGTCTGACGCTCGGCTGTAACACCATGAGGAAACGACTATGACCACCGAAGAAAAGGTAGCACGACGCAAGCTCAGTCTCCTAGAACTGGCCAAGGATCTGCAGAACGTCAGCAAGGCCTGCAAGGTCATGGGCTACTCCCGGCAGCAGTTCTATGAGATCCGTCGCAACTATCAGACGTTCGGCTCCGTGGGGCTCGTCGACAAGCTTCCCGGGCCGCGGGGACCACACCCCAACCGCGTCAGCGAAGAGATCGAAACGGCCATTCTCGAGCACAGCCTGGCCTTCCCCACCCACGGTCCGGTTCGCGTCGCTCAAGAACTGGCGCTACGTGGTATTCAGGTCAGCTCTACGGGAGTCCGAGGCGTCTGGGGACGCCATGACTTGCTGACCCGTCATGAGCGCCTCCTGCGGCTCGAGAAGGCCACACGCGAGCAGAAGATCGAGCTGACCGAAGATCAGGTTCTCCACTTGGAACGCTTCAGCCCTGAGTTCCGCGAACGCCATATCGAGGTCCACCACACCGGTGAACTGGTGGCCGTCGACACCTTCTTCGTCGGCACGCTCAAGGGGGTCGGCAAGGTCTACCTGCAGTCCGTGATCGACTGCTTCAGCCGCTACGCCTGGGGGCGCCTCTACACCAGCAAACTGCCCATCACGGCAGTACATGTGCTCAACAACGACGTGCTGCCTTTCTTCGAGGCCCACAACGCCAAAGTCAGCACGGTGCTCAGCGACAACGGCCGAGAGTTCTGCGGTCGGAAGGATCAGCATCCGTATGAGCTGTTCCTTCAGCTCGATGAGATCGAGCATCGCACCACCAAGGTTCGGCGACCGCAGAGCAACGGCTTCGTCGAGCGGCTGCACCGTACCCTGCTGGATGAGCACTTCCGCATCCAGGGGCGCACCAAGTGGTACGAGGCCCTGGAAGAGATGCAGCAGGACCTGGACGATTATCTGGTCATCTACAACACGAAACGGCCGCCTCAGGGCCGCAACATGAAGGGGGCGACGCCTTATGCCGTCTTCAAGAAGGGGCTCCCTAAGGCGACGAAGAAGGAGCCCAGGAAAACGGCAGAAAACACTGCTTAACTATAGGGAGCCCACGGGGGCATGTGTCAGGCGAATACCATCACTGTACACCCAGAAGGCGTAGTCGTTGTCGTGCCATCACTTGACGCGCCATATGACCCCACTGCCTGTCTGTACGTTGTTTTCTTTCTGCCAGTCACGGGACTGGCTTAGGGCCTTATTGATTTGCTCCTGAGTCATCTGTTTTGCGATACGTTGCTTACCTTTTACACCTGCAGTGCCGATTAAATCGTAATACTTGTATGCTTTTACAAGATCTTTTTTAGTTCCTATCCCATTTTCGTATGCCTTTGCTAGCCCTGGCATGCCAAGCATATTACCTTTTTCGTATTTTGTGAAAACAGCTTTTTTAAGCCAGCAAAAATACTTGTCTTCATCCTTGGGAACACCATCACCTTTCCCATACATGTGTGAGAGCTGCCCTGCAGCTTCTCCGTCGCCAGCGTTACCCGCCTTGCTGAGCCAGTATATACCTTTGTCGACATTGTAAGGGTATAATTTTTTCCATTTTTCACCTACGTAAGCCATGCCTAGCATGCGTTGCGCTAAGATATAACCCCCCTGCGCTGCTTGCGTTGCCAACTCTCTTGACTTAGCGATATTTTTTTCCGTACAGACGCCATTGTAATACATGGTGGACAAAGTATACCCAGCATCAGCAATGTCTTCATCCCAAGCATCCTGCAAGAAAGCGACGGATTTTTTGCAGTCTTTTTCGATATGAAATTCTGGAGCTCCATTTATATAAAAAAGCCCCAAAAAAAATTTTTTACGGCTGGCGTCGGGAGTGGATAAATCTTTAACGTCCTTTTCTGAAAGATTATCGATGGCAGCGTTAAGCGCTTTCCCTGTTGGATCATGGAAAAGAACTTTCGCTTGTGCGCTGTTGGACAAGAAGAGAGCGATGATGAAAAATAAATGCTTCATCAGAATACCTCCCGTAAAATTTATCAATCATCAATGCTGAGGGTTAATGCATCACTTTTCAGAGCCTGAGTGTCGGCGGAACGAAATTTAACGAAAAGGTCGACCGACTCGGTCAAAGCGCTTTTTGAGTACACGTGCGACCATTCCGCCTCGTAAACCTTATCTTTCAACGTGAATTCTAGTTGATCACTTGGTGCGTTGCTTTGAGTCGTATCGTATCCCGAGTTTGTAGCAGACACTAGCGCTTTGGTACTCCGGTTTTTTTGATAGGTCCAGTCAAAAATAGTTCTTCTTTCTCCATGTGGAGTAAACTGAAGAATCAGCTCAATCGTATCCAACTTCGGCACCCGGACCTTCAGATTGATGCGTACCAATTGCTCCACGCGATCGCGCTCTTGCTGCATCGCCTCGTCATTGATCTGTGCCGGCAGATAGGCAATAGACGAATTAGTGTAGGCCGATGGGGTGGGCGCCACCGGCGTCCACGACAATTCCACCACTACCCCCTGGAAGACCATCTCCAGCGAACTCTGTTCCGAGGCCATGTCGTCGAAGGGTTGAACCTGGCTAGTGTGATTCCCGATCAGGCTGCGGTCGATCCACATTTGCACAGAGGGCGCTACCAGGGTGACCGTCCAGTAGCCGACAAGCAGGGTGACGATGCCGACGAGCAGACCGACCGCCAGGCCGATCCCGGTACTGGCGCCGATCACCATCAGGGTGGCGAGGCCGCCGCCCACGGTGACGCCGCCCATGATCATGCTATTCTCGGCGCTGGCGGACTGGCCAAGACGCAAGGCGCGGGCGGCTTCGGTCAGTTTCTTGACGCCGTCCCAGATCGATACCAGTCCGCCGACCGCGCCCAGCACTTTACCGGCCAGCTTCCAGTTGCCGTTGGCCACCATTCGGGCGAGGGTACCGTCCTCGGCCAGGCTGGCGGCGCGGATCTTCGTGTAGCCCTCGATAGCCTGCATACCGCCGTTGGCCAGGGTGACACTGGCGCCGAGCACCTTGGCCCAGTCGGCGCCGGTGTCCTCGTCGCTGAGCAGTTCCTTGTCGACCACCAGCAGGGTGTTCCAGAGCACCAGGCCCAGTGCCGCGACCTTGCCGTAGCTGCCGGCGCTGCCAAGGGTAACGCCCACGTCCCGGGCGCTTTGTTGCAGATCCTCCCAGCGCTGCTGTCGCTCTTCGGGGCCGTAGGTCTCGTCGAGGGCGCTATCGCTCAACCGTTCTAGGACCTCGGCGTCCAGCGCGAAGGCGGGCAGGGCGACATCGACGAAGCAGCCGTTGTCCGCCATCGGTGCAACGAAGTTGCCGATACGTTCATCGAGGGACTTCAGGGCCCGACTGGTGTCGGCCCCTTGAGACGCCGATTCGCTGTAGCGCATCACCAGCCTGAGCCACTGGTGGTATCCCGCCAGTGACAGATGGAAGCGGTGCAGAACGGGGGTGGCCGCCTTGCCGGAGTGCGTCTCCGGATCGCCCATGTAGGCCAGTTGCGCATACGGGATGAAGTGCGACAGCCAGGTCTTGGCATCGCTGTTGAACACGTCCGCCGCGTCGTAGGTCACCAGGGAGGCGAACGAGTTGCCGATTGTCATCGCCAGGGCGCCCTGGACGGGGCGCAGGCGATTGCGGATCTCATCGTCCAGCGCTGGGCGCTTTGTCAGCGTCTGGGCCTTGACTTGAATGGCCTGGAAGCGTTCGCCCCAGTCCGACAATGTCTTCGAGGTCAGTGTCCCGGCCGGTTTCAGGGCGCTGACGGTGGACCTTGCCTCGCTGATCAGTGAGGTTTGGTTGGCGAACAGGGCGCTCAGTACCAGCGAGTCCTCGGCATCGAGCTGACTCCCCAGGTGTTGCCACAGCCCGGCACTGGCGGGCGAGAGGATGCCGCCACGCAGAGCGTTGGCGATCAGGCCGCTCAGCCCGAGGCCCATCCAGTAGTTGGTCCGGCTGTAGCGGCCGACGACCGCGGACAGGTGGTCGCGTACCCAGAAGGCGTAGTCGCTGTCGTGCAGGGCGAGCAGGGCATCGCAATAGGCGGTCTGTTCACGATACTTCCTGTCGAAGTCTTCGAGATCCTTCGAGTCGTAAAGTTCCTCGAGTTGCTTGCGGTGTTCCTCGGCAGCTTCTTCCGCTTCTGATTGGATGCCATCGAGTAGAATCTGCTTGCTTTTTATGTGCGCATCATAGCTGCTACCCTCTTGCATACGCTGTTCCATGATCTTGACAATGTGATCATTGCCGTTTCGCCGATGGTGCTCGATGTTCTGGCGTTGTATGGCGATCTCCCGTTCCTTGGCAGCCTCTAGTTCCGCAATTTCGGCGCGTAGTTTTTCACGCTGCCGTTCGCGTTCGGCTTCCGCTTCCCGGGCTTCTTGGGGGGCTCGCTCGCGGGCTTCCTCGGCTTCCCTGACCTCGCGATCCAAACGGTTTTTCTGATAACGAATATCCCGGTTCCCAGGTGCATTTTCACCGGACGTGCCGAGAACGTCCTTGTGGCGGTCGATGTAGTCGTCGCGCTTTTGCCGAGCCTCGTCGACCGCATCGTTCAGTGCTTGTCGCTGGCTTTCTCGATAACTTCTGGCGAAGTTCTTCTGGAAAGCGTCGATGGCCTGCTTGCAGAGCAGCTTGCGGCGTCTCGTGTCGCTGTCCTTGAAGAAGTCTTCGGTCGCGGCGAGGGCCTGATGCCGGTACGCATTGAGCTCATCGATGATACCGGCTTCGTCCTTGACCGCCAGGATCAGCCCCTTGCCTTGGTAACGGCTGGCCGCGTGGTCTAGGCGCAGATCCATGGCGTTCTTGAGTTGCTCGCGGTCGAAGAGCTTGCGTTGCGGCCCGCTCGACCAGAACTGCTCGCTGAGGTCATCGGCGCCATCGCTGTACTCGGCGACCCATCCCAGTTCGTTGGTGCCGTAGGCAAAGGCTTGTGCGTCGCCGTTGACCCAGGCCTTGATATCGACCTTCTGCATGTGCGTGTCGCGCCAGGCCCGGTCACCGCCGACCATCTGAATATGTTCCGGGGGCCAGGCATGCTCGGTGAAGGCGTAATAGAGAATCCTCGACTTGTCGGGATTGGGCAGCGTGATCAGCGAGGCGTTCAAGGCATCGTTGGGCTTGTTCTTGCAGGAGAATTCGATCTTGTCCAGGGGTTTGGGGTTGAGGACTGGAAACTGATAGTACTTGCCATCGGCGGTGATGGCGTAGGCGTACCAGTACATCCCTTCCGGATTGTCCTGATCGTACAGGTAAAGATACCCCTGACGCAGTTGGCGAAGGATGTACTTGTTGACTTGATTATCGCTACTGCCGGAGACAACCTTCTCGACACTGGATGGCACCATACGTGAATTCGCCACGGGCTTTTCTTCACCCACTTCCAGCGATTGGTCGAGCATGATGTCGGTGAATTCGCGGATACGCGATTCGGGGAGTTCCGGTATGCCGCTGTTGCGATCATTGCGCTCGCAGACGGCATAGCGGACCGGCAGGATGGGCAGGCCCTTGCGCTCGCAGAACGCGCAACGCCCGTTCTCCATGCCGGGGGTCTCTCCCGACGCGGCTTGTTCGTTACTCCTCGACATGTCCGTCATGCTCGAAAGTCTCCTTGTCTTCCGCGATGGCTTCCCAGTCTTGCTGAGTGAGCCGGTTCGTCAGGCCGATGTAGCTCATGCCGCTTGCGCGTTTTTTCAATAGCGTCTGCATCAGGGGATGGCGGTGGAACCGTTCGTGCAGCAGCAGACCGTGCAGCACGAACGCGGAGATATCCTGGCGTTCGCTCAGGCCATAACCGTGTGCTTCGACGATGAGGCGGTCCGTGTCATCCGGGCCCATCTCGCGGTTGTGATCCGCGTCGGGAAGCGTGCGATACAGTTCCAGGCAGCGATTCACCTGGCCGATGCGACGAATGGATTGCCATTGATCGGCATTCAGTTTCAGCTGCGCCAGGCGACGATGGCCCTGATGCGGGGCGATCCATCGCAGGGCCCGGCCATTGTCGAAATGAATCCACTGGTCGATGGGTCCCAACAGCGTCGATAGTTGTGCTTGATCCAGGATCCGCGTCAGCCGCTCCATGACCCGGGGGTCGTAAAAGCGCAGCAGGGCGTTTTTTCCCTCGGGTGTCTTCTGGGCAAGCTGACGACGCAGGTAGCCGGCGATCGTCGAGAGGGCCTGTCTCGAGATCAGCCAGCCGCAGAACGCCACGGGTTCGACCCGGCTGATCGGTTGCCCTTGGCGTTCTCGTTGAATCTCGTCGTGGAGTGCCTCGGCGTCCCCGGTAGCGATACGCTCCAGGTACAGGTGCTGTGTCTCGGGAAGGACGACAAAGGGGTTGTCGATGCGTCGCAGTGTCGTATCTTCCCGGCACTGTCTGGCCGGCGCATTGGCGGGATCGACGAGACGCAGCAGGTGGCCCTCGTTAGCGGCGGTCACCATGCGTGCGGTGATGGCTGCCTCATCGAATGCAGGGTCCATGATCAACCCTCCACCGAGCCTTCTCCACCTGTCGAGGCGGCCTGGTTCCGGGTCGCGCAGAGTTGGCTCTCCCCCTCCGGCAGCTCGGGCATCGGTGCGTCCAGGCTGGTCGGCCCGGCGAACAGGTGCTGGGCGCCCTTGATATCGATCTTGCCGGGACCGTGCAGATCGATGTTGCCGTCCTTGATGCGCACGTAGCCGCCACCGCTGGTGAGCAGGATGCCGTTCTTGGCCGTGATCTCGACCCGGCCCTCGGTGGAGGTGATCTTGACGTCCTTCTCGGCGGTCAGTTCCATGGCATCGCTCTGGGCCTGGATCTCCACCTTGCCCCGCGCCGCGAACAGCTTCATGCCGGCCTTCTGCACGAACAGCGAGAGTTTTTCGGCGACCGCCGCCACCAGGCGGCGCCCGGCGGCGAGGTTGATGTCCTCGCCACTGGAAACACTCAGCGACTTGCCCTGGGCCAGATGGGTGGATTCCGGCGTGCTCAGGGCGATCCCCGCCGGGGAGGCGAGGTGCAGCCAGGGAGCCTTCAGGCCGGCGCTCTCGCCCCGGCCGCCGCTGTCGGTGGCGCCACGGGCACTGTCTTGCTTGGTCTCCGCGAGCTGCTCGCTGTTGCCGTAGCGGTCGTCGGCGTCCTCGCCGGCGCGCTTCAGGTGATCGCGGGCTTCCAGGGGCTCGGCGTCGTGATCCGCCGCACTCTGACTGAGGGTGTCGCTGAGCTGATAGACGCTGTCGAGCTGCTGCTTGGCCGGGCTCAGGTCGAGCTGGTCGCCGTTGGCGCCGAGCTGGCCCCAACTGGTGAGGTAGAGCCCGCGGTTGGCGCGGATGGCGCCATAGGCGTCGCTGCGCAGCTCGAAGCCGCTGCCGCGGAAGGCGCCGCGGGTGTTGCCGCTCTGGTGGATCAGGTAGCCGAGGTTGAGCTGGCTCTTGTCGGCCTCGGAGCCCAGCCGCACGCGCTCCTGGTCGGTGGCGTCGTCGAACAGCAGCTCATTGTACTTGCTGCCGCGATAGGTCTTGCTCTTGAACCCGGAGAACAGCCCGTGGCTGTGCCACTCGGGGCGCTGCTCGCCGTTGTAGACCCGGCCGGTGATCAGCGGCCGGTCGGGGTCGCCCTCGAGGAAGTCGACCAGCACTTCCTGGCCGATGCGCGGCACGAACACCCCGCCCCAGCCGGCGCCGGCGTTGGGCTGGGCGACCCGCAGCCAGACCCCGGCGCGCTCGTCGTGGCGGCCCTGGCGGTCCCAGTGGAACTGCACCCGTACCCGGTCGAGAGGATCGGTGTGGATCTCCTCGCCCTCGGGGCCGACCACGGTGGCGGTCTGTGGGCCGCCGACCACCGGCCGGGGGTGGCTCAGCGGGTGGCGGTAGGGCTGGCTGCGGCGCTGGGCCTCGAGGTCGACGAGGAAGTGGCCGGTGCCGATGCGCGCGTAGTCGCTGTCGCGGGCGTCGTCGCGGGCCTGGGGGTCGAGGTCGTCGAGGCCGTGGGCGCGCTTGGCGGCGTCGAGCCGGGGCTGCAGGCTGCCGGGCAGGGTCTTGAGGTGCGCCGAGACCGGCAGCACGTTCTCGGCGTGCACCGTGACGCCGAGCAGCAGGAACTGGCGTTCGGCCTCGCCGCCGGTGTCGTGCAGCGGGTGCTGGGTGAGCTCGAACCAGCGCCCGGCCTGCAACTGACGGGCGCCGCCGGCGCCGTGGAAGCGCTTGGCCAGCGACTCGTGGGCCTCGAGGCGGTTGGCGGTGAGCCGCTCGCCGCGGGTGTGGCCGTGGTAGTAGTACTCGCCGGCGTAGTCGTAGAGCTCGCGCTCGGGCAGGTTGCCCTGGTCGTCGAGGGTGTCCAGCCCGGTGCGCAGGGTCAGCGCGGGCTGCTTGTAGTCGAAGCTGGCGACGCTGACCCGGGTGGGCTGCTGGGCCCGCGCCCCGCCCCAGTGGGTCAGGGCGTCCTCGGCCTCGGTGGCATCCTGGCGGTGGAAGCGGATGGCGCGGGGCTCGACCGGCGCCGTGGTGTCGGTATCGTCGGTGAACACCACGCAGTGATCGTCCTCGCCGTGCTCGACGTAGTACCACAGGCCCTCTTCCTCGCAGAGCCGGCTGACGAAGGCCAGATCGCTCTCGCGATACTGCACGCAGTAGCTTCTGGCCGGGTAGTCGCGGCGCAGGTCGAAGCGGTAGCGGCCCTTGGCCGGGGCGAAGGCGTCGAAGACCTCGGTGAGCACCTCGACCACCGAGCGGTTCTGGAAGATCCGGCTGTCGCGGCCCAGGCCGAGCATGGCGAGCCATGGCACCAGGGTGAGCTGGTAGTAGCTGACGCCGCCGTCCTCGCCGAGCAGCGCCGCCTCGCTGACCAGGCCGTGGAGGGCGCGGTAGTCGCCGTCGGCCTGACGGATCGACAGCCGGGCCGGCTGGGCCATCAGGGTCTTGAGTTCGATGTCGGCGTGCTGGGCGATGCAGTCGAGGGTGTAGGCGAACGGCTCGCTGACGCGTTCCTCGCCGACCAGCCGGTGGGGCAGCAGGGCCACGCCGGGGATGTCCAGGCGCAGCAGGCGCTGTGTCGGGGCCAGCTCGATGCCGAAGGTGTCGAGCAACGTGTCGGTGGTCATGTCGGTCATGAGCGGCGCGTCTCCCTTCATGTCATGACGTGTCCCGCACCCCGCGTCCGTGAGGCGGCGGAGTGGTGGGGGCTCAGATCAGGGTGTAATCGAAGTCGCCCTGGTCGTTCAGGCTGACCGTCAACCTCTCGATCGGTTGGCCCTCGGCCATGCGATCCAGTACCTGGGCGGCGATGGTCGGCATCAGGCTGCCCGAGAGGATGTTGTCGACGTTGCGCGCGCCGCTGTCGCTGTCCGTGCAGCGTTCGGCGATGGCGTCGACGAGCGCGGCGTCGTAGTCGAAACCGGCTTGATGGTTGGCCTCGAAGCGCTGTTTGATGCGATCGAGCTTGAGTCGAACGATGTCGCGCAGGATCTCGTTCTGTACCGGGTAATAGGGCACGATGTTGAGGCGCCCGAGGAAGGCCGGCTTGAACACCGCATTGAGCTGATCGCGCAGGCTCTCGACGATCGCGTCGGGTGACGGCAGGGCGTCCGCGCCTAAACAGCGCTGCATGATGTCGTCGGTGCCGACGTTGGAGGTGAGTAGGATCACGGTGTTGCGGAAGTTGATCTCGCGACCCTCGCCATCGTCCAGCACGCCCTTGTCGAACACCTGGAAGAACAGCTCCAGCACGTCCGGGTGGGCCTTCTCCACCTCGTCCAGCAGCACCACGCTGTAGGGCTTGCGCCGCACCGCCTCGGTCAGCACGCCGCCCTCGCCGTAGCCGACGTAGCCCGGCGGCGAGCCCTTGAGGCTGGAGACGGTGTGCGCCTCCTGGTACTCGGACATGTTGATGGTGATGACATTGCGCTCGCCGCCGTAGAGCACGTCGGCCAGCGACAGCGCGGTCTCGGTCTTGCCCACACCGCTGGGGCCGAGCAGCAGGAAGACCCCGATCGGCTTGTTGGGGTCTTCCATGCGGGCGCGGGAGATGGCGATGCGCTTGCCGATCTCGGCCAGGGCATGGTCCTGGCCCAGTACGCGCTCGCCGAGCAGGCTCGGTAGCTGCTGCACCGTGGCGATCTCGTCGCGCAGCATTTTGCCCAGCGGAATGCCGGTCCAGTTGGCGATCACCTCGGCGATGACGTTGCCGTCGACGTGGCCGTGCACCAGCGCGTGTGCGCCCTGGACCTCGGTCAGTTCGCGGCGGGTGTCGCCGATCTGTCGACTCAAGGCGTCGGCGTCGCCGGGCTGCTCGCCCGCCTCGATGGCGTCGCGGTCGGCTTCCAGCGCCTTCAGGCGGGTGACGATGGCCTGCTCGCGCTCCCAGCGCGCGCCGAGGTCGTCGATCCGCGCCCGGGTGGTGGCCAGTCGTTCGTGGAGCGCGCTCAGGGCCTCGGTGTGCTCCGCGCCTTCGCGCTGCTCGCGTTCGAGAATGGCGATCTCGCGTGACAGGTCGTTGACCCGGCGGTGGGCGTCCTCCAGCGCCGCCGGCTGCGAGGATTGCGCCAGCGCGACCCGGGCGCAGGCGGTGTCGAGCACGCTGATCGCCTTGTCGGGCAACTGACGGCCGGTGATGTAGCGGTGCGACAGGCGTACCGCCTGGACGATGGCGTCGTCGAGGATGCTGACCTGGTGATGGTCCTGCATGCGCTGGGTGAGCCCGCGCAGCATGGCGATTGCCACCGGCTCTTCGGGTTCCTCCACCTTGACCACCTGGAAGCGCCGCGCCAGGGCGGCGTCCTTCTCGAAGTACTTCTTGTACTCGGCCCAGGTAGTGGCGGCGATGGTGCGCAGCTCGCCGCGGGCCAGCGCCGGCTTGAGCAGGTTGGCGGCGTCGCCCTGGCCGGCCTGGCCGCCGCTGCCGATCAGGGTGTGGGCCTCGTCGACGAACAGGATGATCGGATGCAGGCTGCGCCGGGTTTCCTCGATCACGCTCTTGAGGCGATTCTCGAACTCCCCCTTGACCCCGGCGCCGGCCTGCAGGAGCCCCAGGTCGAGGGTGCGCAGTTCGACGTTGGCCAGCGGCGGCGGCACGTCGCCGTTGACGATACGCAACGCCAGCCCCTCGACCACCGCGGTCTTGCCGACCCCGGCCTCGCCGGTGAGGATCGGGTTGTTCTGGCGCCGCCGGGTGAGGATATCGACCATCTGGCGCACTTCGGCCTCGCGGCCGAGTACCGGGTCGATACGTCCGGCGCGAGCGTTACCGGTCAGATCGATGGTGTACTGGTCCAGTGCCGGCGTCTTGCTCTTGGCGGGGCGCTGGTCCGGGCTGCCGGTGGCGGCCGCTTCCCCGTTGCCGCCGGAGGCGGCGTCGCCCAGCGGACGCACGTGGCGGTCCTCCTGGCTGCCGCCGATGAGGTCGTGGAAGTGGGCCTGGAGGTCGTCGACGTTGATGCGGTCGAGTTCGCGGGCGCCGTCGACGATCACGCGGCGCAATTCATCGTCCCTGAGCAGCGCCAGCAGCAGGTGTCCACCGCGGATCTGTACCTCGCCGTGGTCGATCGAGGCGATCACCCAGGCGCGTTCGATCAATCGGGTGATGCGCGGCGACAGGGCCGGCGTGCGGGTGTTGCCGGTCTTGAAGGTGGCGATCGTCTCCTCGAGCTGGCTCGCCAGCCGATCGAGCACGACGTCGTAATGGCGGGCGATACGCAGCACGTCGTTGTCGTCGCTGTCGAGCAGCTTGGTCAGCAGATGCTCGATGTCGACCTCGTACTGGCGTTCGGCCAGACACAGCGCGGCCGCGCCTTCCATGGCCTCGCGACAGGGGTCGTTGAGCTTGTCGAACAGGGATTTGAGACTCACGCCGTGGCTCCATCAAAGGGAATGTCGAAAATGACCCGGCCGTCGTCGTCGGCCGGACGTTCGGGCGGCTTGAGCCAGCCCAGCCGCCCCAGGCGGAGACCGTGTCCCGCGCCGATTTGCGGTGAGGGGATTTCGTGCTTGTCGAGGGTCAGCTCGATCTCGAAATCGAGCTCGATGCCGACGTAGAAGCGCACCAGCCGCACCAGCCGGCGATGGGTGTCGGTGTCCGGCAGCAGGGACCGGTAGGCGTCGAGACTCAGCGGGCCGAAGCGGATCCGGAACGCCGATTGATAATCGCGTACGCGGCTGCCCGCCACGGCACTCTGGCCGAGCGCGGCGTTGGCCTGCCCGAGCCGCGTGCATTGGTCCGGCGCCAGGCGTATCCAGCGGCCGACGAAGGATTGCACCCGGCAGGGTTGGCGGAAGGTGTATTCGAGAATCGCCTGCAGATTGCCGGGGTTGCGCGGACGCTGGGTCCAGAGCCCGGAGAAGCCGCTGAACAGGTTGCGGCGCAAGCTCGCCGGGTCGTCGTCGCGATCGAGCCGCTGCGCCCGGGTCGTCGGCGTGAAGCCGACCAGGTGCAAGAGCCACTCCTCGAAGTCGGCGCTGCCCTTGCGCTCGTACTCGATGTGAAACCGGTATTTCTGCCAGGCCTCGTAGAACAGCGCCGTCATGCGATGCGAGAACAGGTCGAGAAAGGCGTGGGCGGCGTCGTCGCGTTTCTCGATGTGACGATTGATCAGCAGCTCGGTATAGGGGCGGGGGAGCACGCCGGAAGGCCCTACCAGGCCCATGAAGGTGAGCTGGATCTCGCTCAACGAATCGCCGTTGGCCGAGCGGATCCTGTCGCTTTCGAAGTTGAGGTCGCTGATCTCGCTGGGCGGGAAATCCAGCGACAGCAACGAACGAAACCGCAGCGGATCCTCGTGCGGGCGGTTCTCGGGATCGATACGCCCGGTTCGGCTGTAGTGCAGCCGCAGCAGGCGCACCAACTGGAAAAAGCCGAATCGCCAGGGCTCCGCGCGAGCCTGGTCGATCAGACCAGGGGCTGAGTACCGGTTCTTGGCTGCCATTGAGCGACTCGCTGTTCACGCTGCCGGGAGCGCAGGGTGAGTTGGGTGAAACTGTTGAGACTGCAGTACTGGCCGAAGAAGTGGTCCAGCACCATGGCGAAGAGAAAGATACCGCTGCCGGTGAACTGGCTCTCGTCGAGTTCCAGTGTGATGCCGGTGCCGCGCACGAAGGCCGGACGCGGGTGGCCGATGCGCGTCATCACCGGCTCGCTGTGGATGGCGGCGATGCCGTTGATCTGCTTGCGGATCGCCGATGCCTGGCGATAGTTGTAGAGCGACAGCAGCTCCATCAAGGCTTCGCGGCCATCGCTGACCAGCGACAGATGATTGAGCGAGAGGTGCGAGATCAGCCGCCAGATCACGCCCTTGCCCATGGGCGGGCGAACCGGCGCCGTGGGCTTGCGCAGGCAGGCGATGCGCTCGACGACCTGCTCGCGATCCAGGGTGAAATCGCCTCGCGGATGGCCGAAGGTCATCAGTTGCGGCAGGTCGCGGTTGCTGCAGGTGAGCTTGAGGCTGAGCGTGTCGCTGCTGGCATCGAGCAGTTCCAGCTCGCGGTCGACCACCCTGAGACGCAGTTCGGTACCGGGGTCGCGGGCCTCATCGGCGTCCACGCGACGCGCGATCCAGTAGCTTTGGCGAGCGTGCTTGTCGCTGTCCCGGGGTTCGAAGAAGGGCAGGCAGGGCGTGACCTCGTCGCGGGTGGCCGTGCGAATCACCCGGGTCACCTCGTCGATCGAGACGATCTCGGTGGAGCGCGAGTGGCGCACGTCCGGCACCACCGGGTATTCGTGGCGGGTATGGGTCAGCTTGATCGGTTCGGCCTGCTGGGGGAAGAGGTTGACCACCGGCGTGCAGCCGAGCCGAAAGTTGTGCCGCCCCAGGGTCTGTGCCAGCCGCGCCAGCCGCTCGTGCTGGTCGTAGTCCTGGAACAGGACGTGTACCTGGATCTGTGTCACCGCCTTGCCCGCCAGCGGGCGCGCCAGCCCCGCGAGGTCGAAGAACAGGAACTTCTCGGGGAAGGTGAAGTATTCGTGCAGCAGGCGGTAGCCCAGGAAGGAGCGCTCCGAGTAGTCGATCAGGCCTTCGTCGGGGGCGAAGCCCACCGGCGAGATCGCGTTCGGCGCCAGGGCGATCTCGCGCCGCCGGCCGTCCTCGACGAAGCTCACCGTAATGCGCGCGACGTTGTTGAAGAGCAGCTCGTAGAGCGGGTGCATCAGGCTGCCTTCACCATCGAGGAAGACGCGCAGGCGATCCATCCCCAGCTTTCCGAAGTCGTTGTTGCCCAGGCATTCCAGCGCCAGCGTCAATCGGGCCACGTGGTCGTTGCCGTGGGCGTTGAACGACGAACGCTCCAGCCGGGTCAGTTCGGCGCCGGTCAGGGCGATGGGCCATACGTCCACCGGGTAGCAGGTGCGGAAGCGGCAGAACGAATCCTCCACCGGCCGCGAATGGAGCATGGTGTGACGCGGCAGGTGGTAGCGCCCGGTGAGCGTGGTCTGCTGCCCCGGATCGAACTGGACGATGGACAGCGCCGGCGTCGGCCGCAGGTAGTGCGGATAGAGCACATCGAGAAACGCTTCGACGATCTCGGGGAAGTCGTCGTCGAGTTTCTTGTGCACGCGCGCGCTGAGAAACGCGAACGCTTCGATCAGGCGTTCGGCGTGGGGGTCCTCGCAATCGTCGCCCTCGAGCAGCAGGCGCGAGGCGATCTTGGGATAGCGATTGGCGAACTCCTGGCCCAGAAAGCGCAGGTGCGAGAGTTCCTTCTCGTAGTATGGCAGCAGGTCGTCGAGCATCAGGTCAGGTTCTGCACCTTGTACTGTCGGGTGTTGACTTGCAGCACGGCGTCGAAGGCGACGCGCTGGCTCGCTTCGCTCAGCGAGAGCACCGCTTCGATGCGGAACTGCAGGATCCGGTCATGGCTGTCCTGGTTGAGCAACTGGACGCGCACGCTGCTGAAGCGCTTGTCGCCGTGCTCGATGGTGCGCTCCAGTTGTCGCTGTATCAGGCGCCGGTCCTCGCTGCTGCGCACCCCGCGGCTGATGAAGTCCGGCAGGCCGTAATCGAGCAGGGTGTCCTGCAGCATCGGCCAGTCATCGAGTTCGGCAGCGAGCAGCTCGCGGCGGGTGTTGACCAGCAGTTCCAGGTCGCGAACCACGCTCGCCTTGTAGGCCTGCAACGAACAGCGGTGTCCGGGGCCGGTCTCGGTCGTGTGCTGCGGTTCGTCGTCGAGTAGACGGTCGAGCAGCGTGGGGACCATCTGCAGGGCGTCGCTCATGTGGCCATCCTCCGTGATGGGGCGCGCGGCGGGTACCGGCCGTCAGCCGGTACCCGTGCCGTCGACGGTCGGGTCACGAGCCGCGAGTCGACTGCGGCAGTTCCGACACCAGACGCAGCGAGGCGGTCAGCTCGTCGAGCTGGTAGTGCGGACGCAGGAAGGTGACCGCCTTGTAGGAGCCCGGCTTGCCCGGCACCTCGGCGACCTCGACCCGGGCCTCGCGCAGCGGGTACTTGGCCTTGGCTTCCTGGCCGGCGTTGTCGTCCAGCAGCACGTACTGCGACAGCCACTCGTTGAGGTAGTCCTCGACGTTCTGGCGGGAGGCGAAGCTGCCCACCTTGTCGCGCATGATCGCCTTCATGAAGTGGGCGATGCGCGAGGTGGCGAAGATGTACTGCAACTGCGACGACAGGCGTGCGTTGGCGTTGGCGACGTCGGTGTTGTACTGCTTGGGCAGCTGCGCCGACTGGGTGCCGAAGAAGGCGGCGTAGTCGGTGCCCTTGCAGTGCACCAGCGGAATGAAACCGAGATCGGAGAGTTCCTTCTCGCGGCGATCGGTGATCGAGATCTCGGTGGGGCACTTGAGCGCCACCTCGCCGTCGTCGGTCTTGAAGGTGTGGGTCGGCAGGTCCTCCACCAGGCCGCCACCCTCGACACCGCGGATCGCCACGCACCAGCCGTACTTGGCGAAGGCGTCGGTGACCCGTGCGCCCATGGCGTAGGCGGCGTTCATCCACAGATACTTGTGGTGGTCGCGGCCGTCGACGCTTTCGGTGAAGTTGAACTCCTCGACCGGCGTGGTCTCCTCGCCGTAGGGCAGGCGGCCGAGCACATGGGGCAGGGTGAGGCCGACGTAGCGGGCGTCTTCCGAGTTGCGGAAGGATTTCCACTTGGCGTACTCGACGGTGTCGAAGATCTTCGACAGGTCGCGCGGGCCGGTCATGTCGGTGAAGGCGTCCCAGCCGAACAGTTCCGGCGAGGCCGAGGAGATGAACGGGGCATGGGCCGCGGCGGCGACGTGGGACACCTGCTCGAGCAGGTACATGTCCTGCGGATGACGACCGAACTCGTAGTCGCCGATCAGCATGCCGTAGGGGGCGCCGCCGAAGGTGCCGTATTCCTCTTCGTAGACCTTCTTGAACAGCGCGCTCTGGTCGAATTCCGAGGCCGACTTGAGATCCTTGACCAGGTCCTTCTTGGACGCGTTGAGCATGTGGATCTTGAGGTTGGTGCCGGTCTCGGTCTGGTCGGTCAGGTACTTGAGCCCACGCCAGGAGGCCTCCAACTGCTGGAACTCGCTGGCGTGCATGATCTCGTTGAGCTGATCCGAGAGCAGCGAGTCGATCTCGGCGATGCGAGAATCGAGCACGGCGATCAGGTCCTTGCTCGGCGTCACCTCCCCATCGAGGACCTGATTGACCAGTTCGTCGATCAGGTCGCGGGTGCGCGTGCGCTCGGTCTCCGAACGCGCCACGCGGCTCTCGGAGATGATGCTGTCGAGCAGCGAAGTCTCCGGCGCGAAGACCTCCTGGGTTTCGCTCTGCGGCTGGTTGTCGGTCTGGTTCTCGGCCATGGAAGACTCCTGTTATTGCGTCTCGTCCTGAGGTTTGGCGGCGGCCTCGCGGCCAAGCTCTTCGCCCAGCGTCTTGAGCTTCTCGGTGTTCTGCAGCACGTCCATGAGCAGTTCCTCGAGCTTGTCGTTGCCGCCCATCTTGTTGCGCAGATCGGCGAGCTTGTTGCGGACCTCGAGCAGCTTGCGCAGGGGCTCCACCTGACGCACCACCTCCTGCGGCTCGAAGTCCTCCATGCGCTTGAAGTTGAGCTCCACCGGCAGCTGCGAACCGTCGTTGGCCAGGGTGTTGTCGACCCGGTAGCTCAGGCGCGGCCGGATGCCCTTCATCACGCTGTCGAAGTTGTCGCGGTCGACGTGAACGAACTTGCGATCCTTCAGCCGCGGCAGCGGTTCCAGCGGATTGCCGGAGTAGTCGCCCATGACGCCGACCACGAAGGGCAGTTCCTTCTTCTCGATGCTGTCGCCGATTTCGACGTCGTAGGTGAGGTGCACGCGCGGTGCCCGCACCCGGGAGAGCTTGTGTTGCGTACTTTCGTTCTTGGCCATGAATTCGTCCTTCCTCGAGATGTCGAGACCGTTGGCGTTGCTGGGAGCAGGCGAGCGATCAGGGGGCGTCCGAACCCCTCAACGCGCCGATCAGTTGTTCGCGCAGGTCGTCCTGCATGGCGTCGATCGCCGCTTCGGGGATCAATTCCTCGAAGCTGCGGCTGCCCGAGATTTCGGTGCTGTGGCGAATGACCCCGTCGTCCGGCAGTGTCGAGGCCACCGGCGAGCTGATGACGCAGAAGGGCAGCTCGCCGAAGTCGTCGAGCCGCTGAAAGCTCAACGGAAAGCGCAGTCCCTTGAGCAGGCGGCCAAGCCCGCCGGCTCGGCTGAAGCAGTGGAACAGCATCAGGTAGTGCAGCACGAAGCGGTGCAGTTCGGAGCCGCTGCGATTGGGGTCGTGCACCACCTGTCGAAAACGGCCGAGATCGAACGAGGCGTAGCCCACCACCCAGCGCACGGGACTGAGAACGCGCACGCGACTGCCGTCCTGCAGCGTGTGATCGTACTCGAGCGGAAACAGCTCCGGCGTCGAGTTGATGATGTTCAGGGGCACCTCGAGCTCGTTGAGCAGGTTGAAGGGACGAGCGCTCGCATGCGTATCGAACAGCGTGCGAAATTCCTTGAAGTGGTGCTGGGTCTCGCGACCGCTGCCGCGCGGCGCGCCCTGCAGGTATTCCCCGAACAGGGGCTGGGGGCGCACCAGCGGGGCCAGCGTCG
Organism: Modicisalibacter sp. MOD 31.J; assembly: GCF_020147985.1. Lineage (NCBI taxonomy): Bacteria > Pseudomonadati > Pseudomonadota > Gammaproteobacteria > Oceanospirillales > Halomonadaceae > Modicisalibacter > Modicisalibacter sp. MOD 31.J. The sequence goes on from NZ_JAGXFF010000002.1 coordinate 573,770, forward strand.
CGAGATAATCCGCCGCCTGGACCTTGAGGATGTCCGACACCACGCGGGTCTGTTTGCGCGCGTTGATGAATCCGTCGACGTCGAATGACTGGGTCATGATCGATCCCTGATAAGACTTCAGCGTAGTCGGGTGAAACCTGTGAATACCCACTGACTCTGCGACTCGCGACGCGGTTTAGCGTCTCGATGCCAAACAACCGGGCGACACCCGACGGCTGGAAGGAATCGCAACGAGAGCTTACCGGAGTCGCGCCGGTATTTCTTGTAGAGATATATCACGCGTTTTGTAGGAGATCTCTTACAAAATGTCTAAGAAAATCGCCAATTGAACTTCCGGGCAACTTGTCGCTTAATCGGGCCGCTCGGCTTCCCGGGTTTCGTCGGGCGGTGCCAGGTCCGGAATCAGGGGGGTGAGCGTGGCCGGTTCGCCCGTGTCGTCGGTCATCGGACGGCCCCGTGAGTCCAGCGGTTGCAGCTTTCCTTCGTCCCGCAGGGTGTAGGTGCGGGGGCTGCCGCTTTTGGGTTGGAGGACGTAACGCCAGCGACGAGGCTTTTCAACCTCCTGATATCTGGACCAATTCCCCCAGGAGGTGGTGACGCGCTGGCCGCCCGGGGCATCGATTCGCACCTCGTGGAGGTAGAAGTCTTCGGGGCTGCCGGTGATGGGGTCGCGCTGGAGGATCAGGTCGGTGTCGACCCCGCGGCACGTCGCGCAGGGCAGTATCCCCTGGAATCGTTCGCGGGCCTTGACGTAGTCGACACGCGGTTCGGGGCCACTGGCGCAGGCGGTCAGAAACAGGCACCCGAGAAGGGAAAACGTTTTAAGAGATCGCGAATTCATGTATAAATCCGAACTTTTATGGTGGGCGTGATGAGCGATTAAGCTCGGCGGGATTATAGCGTTTAAATCGGTCATGGGTATTCCCGCCTCCGCAACAAGAGACTGCGATTCGATAGCCGGGCGCTGGCGGATTTATGCGCGCCGGGTCGAGATCTGTCGGGCGAATCAACAGAAGACTTCGATCATGGCGAGCCTTGCGCAAAAACTGGGATTTATATTTTTAGCATTAATGCTCTCCGGCTGTGGTGTCGCCGATCGCGTCGGTAGTCGGTTCGATGACACCTGGGCCGGTGATCTCTTCGCCAATCCCGAGCGGGTGCAGGTCGCCGTCGAGGCCGGTGACTCGGTAAATCCGGATGTCGACGGCGACCCGCTCTCGGTGGTGGTCAGGATTTACCAGCTCACCGAACGACCGCCGTTCGCCACCGCCTCGCCGCGCCAGCTCTGGCGCGATGACGAGGCGGCACTGGGCGATAGCCTGCTGTCGCGGCGCGAGCTGACGGTGTTGCCGGGCGAACGGGCGGTCGACACGGCCGCACTCGCCCCCCGCGCTCAGTTCGTCGGTGTCGCGGCTTTCTTCCGCAACACCGTCTCCGGGGCCTGGCACGTGCTGTTCGATGCCGAGGCGCTGCGAGAGGGGGGCTGGCTCGGCGCCTCCGACGGGGTGCGGCTACGCCTCGTCGGCGATCGCATCGAGGTCGAGCGCGGCGAAAATCTGTTGAGCGAATGAGGGCGGGCGCGAAACGCCTTCTCCTTTCTTCGCGATTGCCAGCGGTCGCGGGGCGTCAATCGACACTTCACAGACGCGGGACAGGGACGTGAGTAGACACAATCGCATCATGTGGTCCGAGGGGATGTTTCTCCTCCCCCAGCATTTCCAGTACCAGGACGAGTTCCATCAGCGCCAGCTGAGCGAGGCACGCCAGTCTCAGCATCCCTTCCAGTGGGGGGTGCAGCAGGTCGCCTTCGACGAGGGGGCGCTCGAGCAGGGCACCCTGCGGCTGACTCGCCTCAAGCTGGTGTTCCCCGACGGCACCCTGTTCGATGCGCCCCAGCACGATCCGTTACCGCCGGCCCGGGATCTCGGCGACATGTCGCGCAATGGCGAGGTGACGATCCATGCGGCGCTACACACGCTGGAGCCCTGGTCGCCGAGCTATCTCGATCCGGACGCAACGCGCCATGGCGGTCGGCGCTTCATCCAGCGTTTCGAGACCCGGCCCGACCTCTACGAAGGCACGATCGAGAACGAGCTGGGCACGCTCGAACTCAACGTCACGCTGCTGATGGACGGTGACAGCCTGGACGGCTTCACCCATTGCCCGATCGCGCTCCTGCAACGCAACGCCGCGGGCGGGTTCAGTCTCGAGTCGAAGCGCTTCATGCCACCGGCGCTGCACCTCGACGCCGTGTCGCTGCCCCACGAGATCGCCAAGCGACTGATCGGCATGCTGCAGGCACGTAGCGAGGCGCTGTCGGGTCGGCGGCGCGAACGTGCCGACCAGGTGGCCGAGTTCGGCTCCAGCGACGTCACCCTGTTCTGGCTGCTCTACACCATCAATCGTGCCTATCCGCAACTGGCGCACCTGCTGGCCCATCCGCAGCTGCACCCCGAAGCGCTGTATCGCTTCCTCGCCGAGCTCGCCGCCAGCCTGATGACGTTCTCGATGTCGCATCGTCTCGCCGACATTCCCGACTACGATCACCGCCGCCCGGCGGCATCGCTGCTCGCGCTGGAGACGATCGTCCGCGAGTTGCTCGAGATCGTGGTGCCCAACCAGTACATCCCGATTCCGCTGGAGCAGACCCGGCCCTCCTACTACGTGGGGCGTCTCAACGACGCGCGTCTCAAGGAGGCCGACTTCTACATCAGCGTGCATGCCGACATGCCCGGGTCGAGGATTCTCGAACTGGTGCCCCGCGCCTTCAAGGTGGGGTCGCCCGAGGACATCGAGGTGGTGGTCAACACCGCCATGCCCGGTGGCACGCTGACCCATGCCTCGCGCCTGCCCAGCGCGATCCCGGTGCGCCTGGACAACCACTATTTCGCGCTCGAACCGCACGGTGCCGTCTACGAGCGGATGATGGAGGCCCAGGCGATCGCCTTCTACGTCCCCAGCGGTTTCAAGAACCTCAGCATTGAATTGATGGCGGTGATGAAATGACCGAAGCCCTTGCCCCTGCGCCCGACTCCGTCGAGCCGCGTTCGCTGAAGACGCTGACGCGGGATTTCATCGCCATGGTGCTGATGGTGCGCCGTGGCCAGCAGGCGGAGAGCGTCGAGCGCTTTCTGGAGCGCGTCGATCGGTGGTTCGAGGAGTTCGAGGAGAAGGCACGTGCGCAAAACTACAGCGCGGATGCCGTCAAGGACGTGCAGTACGCGCTGTGCGCCTTTCTCGACGAGAGCGTCTTGAAAGCCGGCAGCGGCAATATCCGCGAGCACATCGAACTGCATCCGCTCCAGTACCGGCACTTCGGCGTCCATCTGGCCGGCGAGGGCTTCTACGACCGGCTCGACAGCCTGCGTGGCGACGTCCGCGGCAACCTCGATGTCCTCGAGGTCTATCACCTCTGCCTGGCGCTGGGGTTCGAGGGCAAGTACAGCCTGGAGAACCGCGATCAACTGCGCTACATCGCCAATACCCTGGGACATGACATCGCCCGTTATCGCAAGCGCGCCTCGACCCAGGGCGATAGCTGGAAATTGCCCGATCAGGTCGGCCAGATGCTGCGTTACGAGATCCCGCTGTGGGTCTATCTGGCGGGGATCGTCGGTCTCTGCCTGGCGGTCTACGCCGGGCTCGACTGGTGGCTCGGCAGCGAAACCGACGCGCTGATCGAGCAGATCCGCGATCTCTTCACCTCCACTCCCTGACGAGCGAGCGACACGATGCGTTTTCTTCGACTCCTGCGCTCGCTGAAAGGATTCTGGCCGCTTTCCATCGTGCTGTGGCTGGCCGGACTCGCGCTCTGCGTGCTCGTGATGCCGCTGTTGATCGACGAGCGCGAAGCGATCTTCGTCGCCATGGCGCTGGTCACCGCGGTGTGGCTGCTGGCGGTGGTGTTGCGTCAATACCATCGCATCCGTGCCGAGCGGACCATCGAAAACCTCGTCGAGCTCGAGATGCACCGCGAGGCCGCCGAGTCGGAGCCCGGGGATTACCAGATCCTCAGCGAGCGGCTCAGGCATGCCATGGCGATGCAGCGGGCGACCCGCTCCGTGGATGGCGGCAAGGCGTCGCTGTATGAGTTGCCCTGGTATCTGGTCATCGGCATGGCGGCCTCGGGCAAGACCTCGCTGCTGACCCGTTCCTCGCTCTCGGCAACCATCGCCGGTGGCGGCAACCTGTCCGCCGTCAGCGGCACCCAGCACTGCGACTGGTACTTCAGTCGCGAGGCGGTGATGATCGACACCGCCGGGCGCTATCTGGTCGAGGATCGTCCGGCCAGCGAGTTCGCCGACTTCCTCAAGACCCTGCGCAAGCAGCGCCGCAAGCCCGCCATCAATGGCCTGGTACTGCTGGTCAGCCTGCCCGAGCTGCTCGAGCAGTCACGCCAGGAAGCGCACGCGCTGGCCGAGCGGCTGGTGTCGCGGGTCGCGGAGTATCGTCGCTGCCTGGGTGTCCATCCGCCGGTCTACCTGTTCTTCAGCAAGACCGACCTGCTGCCCGGTTTCACCCGGGCCTTCGAGACGCTCGACGCCACCGAACGCCAGCACCCTTGGGGGCTGACCTTCTCGCTCGACGAGTTGCGCCGGCAAGGCGTGACTCAGGCGTTTCAGCGGCGCTTCCCGGGGCTGGTGACGGCGCTGCGCGAGCGGGTCGATCGGCGCGTGCTGGAGGAGGGCGAGGATGCCGACAGCGAACTGCTGCGCTTCCCCGATTACTTCGCCGAGCTGTTCGGGGTGCTCAGCGACTTTCTCGAGCGTTTCGATTCGCACCATAATGCCAACCAGGCGCCCATCCTGCGTGGGCTCTACTTCACCAGCGCCCTGCAGGACGGTCCGACGTTGCCGGCGCTGCTCGACGAGCAGACCTGTGCCGAGTTCGCCCTCGATGCGTCGTCGGCTGGTGATCGCGCCAGGGCGTCGGTCGGCGAACGCAGCTACTTCATCACCGACACCTTTCGCAAGGTGATCTTTCCCGACCGCAACCTCGGGCGTTACTACTCCCAGCGGGGCGAGCGCCGCGCCTTGCCGGGTTTCATGATCGGCGTCGCCGGGGTACTCGGCCTGGCCGCGATCGCCGCCCAGAGCGGGGCGGCATACAACAACGCGCAATGGCTGCAGCGTATCGAGGCCGATGTCGATGGCCTCGCGTCGGGCGAGAACGATGTCACGGGGCTCGAGCCCGAGACGCGGCTCGCCATGCTCGACGAACTGGAACGCCAGTTGGCGGTGATCGAAGAGCACCGCAAGTCCGGCGTGCCGCTCGAACTCGGCCTGGGACTCTACCAGGGCAGCACCTTGCACGAGCCGCTCAAGCAAGCCTGGGCGCGACTGATGCGTCGTGACGTGCTCGAGCCATTGCAGCAGCGGCTGGCGCGTCAGTTGCGCTCGCTGGATGCGTTCGCTGCGCGTGCCGGGTCGCTGGATGGGGCGACTCAGGGCGAGATCGACGTCGATGCCGATGGCGACCAGGCCGCGGCCGGCGAGACGTCGGCGGACGGTAATGGCGCTCGGGCGGTGGCCGGGCAGGGCGAATCGATCGGGCGCGGCGCGCTGGATCGCCTGCAAGAGCGCTCGACATCGCGGCCGACGCTGGGCAGTGTGCCGACCAGTGCCTCGGAGCTCGGCAGCCGCGCGCGTAGTGAGCTGCGTTCGCGCACCACCGACAGTGCCCGCGATGCCTGGTACTCGGCGCGCAGCAATGCCGAAACGGCGCTCGAGGAGGGGCTGCGTGATCGTACCCGGCGGCTGGGCAGCGAGATCGGCAATGGCGATGGCGACGATGCCTCGGCCGCGTTGCTCTCCGGCGAACAGGGGCCCTCGCTCTCAGAGGAGATGCTGACCCGGCTCAGTCAGGCCGACGTCGAGCGGCTGATCGAGAGCTACTCCTCGCTCAAGCTCTATCTGATTCTCACCGACCCCGACGCGCATCGCGACCAGGGCGATTTCGTCGCCTCGGCCCTGCCGCGCCTGTGGTCGGAGCGCGTCGAGCGACGCGGCCTGACGCTGTCCCGCGAGAGCATCATGGACAATGTCGCGCTCTACGTGCATTACCTGAAGCAGGGCACGGCGCCGGCGCTGACGCGTAACGAGACCCTGGTCGCCGACAGTCGCGAGCGTCTCAACGCCTTCCTGATCGACAGCACGCTGGTCGACCGCGAATACCTGCGCTACCAGCTCGAGGTGGAGAAACGCTTCGAGCCCCTGACGCTGTCCCGGATGGTGCCGGAGATGCGCGGTCGGCTGCTGTATTCCAGCCGTGCGGTGCCGGCCTTCTACACCCGCCAGGTCTGGGACGACTATCTGCGTCCGGCGATCATCGAGACCGTGTCCGGCGACCTGCAGCGCGAATCCGACTGGGTACTGGACGACGAGGACGTCGATGACGCCGTGCAGTCGAAGGCGCGTTTCGTCAGCCAGTTGATGGCGCGCTACAAGCGCGACTACGTCGTCGCCTGGGAGCGCTTCCTCGGCAATACCCACGTCGCCGAGTTCGATACCCTCGAGCAGGCCAGCCAGCGCCTCGCCGAGCTCAGCGATCTGCAGGATTCGCCGCTGCGCCGGGTGCTGGAGACGGTTGCGGCGAATACCGACTGGGACGACCCCAGCGCTCGCGAGGGCGGCGCCGACGGCAAGGCGCAGGATCGCAGCTTCTGGGGGCGCGTGATGAGTGTGTTCGAGAGTGACGACGGCAGTGGCCCCGTGGTCGATCCGACGTCACTGCCGCGCATCAACGACGGCGCGCTGATGCGCCACTTCCGGCCGGTGAGCCGCATGCTCGCGGCCGACGATGCCACCGGCAGCGACGACTCGATTCTCAACCAGTATCTGCTCGATCTGCGCCAGTTGAAGGTGCGCGTGGACAACGTGCGCAGTGCCCAGGACGTCGGTCGCAGCAGCAAGGCACTGATCATGGCCACGCTCGGCGGACAGCCGACCGAGGTCAACGCCTTGCGCAATTTCGTCGCCTCGCGCGTGGACACCTCGCGGACCTCGCTGGTCAAGGCGCTGGAACCGCTGTTCCGGGTGCCGGTGGAAAGCACCTGGGCGGCGCTCAACGGCCCCGCCCGCCGTCAGCTCAATGCGGCCTGGGACGACAAGATCGCCACGCCGTGGGATCAGATGATCGCCGGGCGTTATCCGGTGACCGATTCCGTCAACGAGGCATCCGTCCGTGACCTGGAGCATTTCATCGATCCCGACCAGGGCGTGCTCTCGGCGTTCCGTCGCAACGAGATCGGCGATCTGGCCGGCTCCGGCAGTGGGCAGCGTTCGCCGATGGTCGACCCGCGCATGCTCTCCAGCATCGACGATGCCACGGCGCTCGGCCGGGTCATCGACAGCCTGTCGGATCTGCGGAACGGCTTCGAGATCCAGATGAATCCGACCGCCGGGCTGACCGACATCATCCTCACCATCGACGGACAACGCCTGCATTACCGCAACAACACCCAGGCCTGGGAGCGCATGACCTGGCCGGGGGACGATGAGGCCTTCGGCGCGCGGATGGACATCGTCAATCGCAACGGTCAGCGTCACACGGTCTTCGACTATCCCAACCGCTGGGGCTTCCTGCGCATGATCGACAGCGCCCACATCACGCCGATCGACAACGCCCGGCAACGTTTCAGCTGGCGCACCTGGATGGGCACGGTGAGCTTCGACGTGCGCAATTTCGGTGGCGTGAAGGTGTCCGATCTGCGTCGCATCAAGTCGCTACGGATACCCGAGATGGGCGGATGACGAGCGGGGCGTCGGCATGATCGGTTGTTTCGGCAAGATTCCCAGCCAGGCGGACTTCGTGGGCGTGAACGCCGCCGGCGCGGTGATCCAGGAGCTGGACCAGTGGTTGCAGAGCGCGCTGTTGCGGTTTCTCGATCACGCGGACTGGCAGCATCGCTTCGACGCCCTGCCGGTGTGTTTCTTCAACTATCACGCACGCGACGGCAGCGACGTGATGGCCGCGATGATCAGTTCCGCGGATGCCTCGGGGCGACGCTATCCGTTCTTCATCTTCCAGACGTTCAAGGCGGTTGGGCGCCCGGCGGTGTTGTCCTGCATCAACACCCTCGGCGAGATATTCGCCGGACAGGTGCGGGGGATCCTCACCGATTCGGTGCACGGCCCGTCGCCGATCGACCCGGTGGCGGCCCTCGACGAGCTGCGCGCCCTGAACGAACAGGATCTCGCGCTTTACCAGCGCATCCACGCACGGTTCCTGCAGGACTACAGCTTCGAGGACGTCGTCAAGTCGCTGGAATGGAGCTGGCCGGAATTCGTCAGCGGGGCCTGCCTGCACCGTCTGCACTATGCCCTGACGCGCTGGAACGCGGGCAGTCACCGGGCGGTGATGCTGCCGCTGCCGGCGGAGCGGGGCCTGAAGCGGCCGGTGGCGGATCTCTGGCAGCAGTGGCTGGGTAGTGCCTGCCCCGGGGGAACGCCGGTCATGAGCCTGTTGATCGACGATTTCATGCGCCCGCGACTGCTGGTGATGCCGGTCTGGCAGAGTGCCGAGCAATTCTTCGAAGTGCTGTCCGATCCCGACGACCGACGATTGTGTATCGATGTCTTGTCGCCGTTCGCCGATGACGAAGCGCATCCCGGCGCCCTGGCACTGCCGGACATTCGCTTGAGCCTGGCCGATTTCATGGCCCGTTTTCCGCGCGACGGCGCGCCACTGACTGACTGAATTCCGAGCAGGTCGTATCGATGAAACGTTTGAGATTCGCCTACCTGAAGTATCTGTTCTTCAAGTACCAGCCCTATATCCTGGGGTGTCTCTTCTTCCTGGGCATCTTCCTGGTCTGGCGAATCGGCGTGGCGCTGGGCTTTTCGTCGCTGGCCAGCCTGCTGGCCGGTATCGTGCTGTTTCTCCTGGCCTCGGCATTCTACGTGCTGCTGCTCTATCGCGGCGTGGGGCAGAAACGCAACCTGGAGGATCTGCTGATCGAGGATGCCGATGCCGCCATGCTCGAGGCCAGCCCGCAGGATCGCGAGGAGATCGGCCTCTTGCGCGAGCGTCTGCTGAAGACGATCGAGCGGTTGAAGAGCAGCGACGATGGGCAGGGCCGCCGCAGGAGCAAGCGCGACGCGCTCTACGCCCTGCCGTGGTACATGATCGTGGGGCAACCGGCGGCGGGCAAGAGCACCATGGTGTATCAGTCCGGTCTCAATTTTCCCTTCGCCGAGCGCGAGAACGCGCGGGTCGCCGGCATGGGCGGCACCCGTCATTGTGACTGGTTCTTCAGCTCGGATGCGATTCTGCTGGATACCGCCGGTCGCTACATGAACAGCGAGGAGGAGGCCGGAAAGTGGAAGGGCTTCCTCTCGCTGCTGAAGCAGTATCGCCGACATTGCCCGCTCAACGGCTTGATCGTCGCGGTCAACATCAGCGATGTCGTTCAGGCCAGCGACAGTCAGCGCAGCAATCTGGCACGCCGCTTGCGCGAACGTATCCAGGAAGCGCGTGACCACCTCGAGGCACGCCTGCCGATCTATCTGGTGTTCACCAAGTGCGACCTGATCGAGGGCTTCACGCCGTTCTTCGAAAGCCTCGACCCCGAGCGCCAGAGCGACGTGCTCGGGCACACCTTTGCCCACCAGCAGCCCTCTGACGTCGATTGGGGGCGCCGGTTCGACAGCGCCCTGGATGCCCTGTGTCGCCACTGGCTGGAAATCGGCGACGAGGAGATCGTCGAGCGCGACATCCTCGAGACCCGCCGCGATGTCGCGGCGTTTCGTTTTCCCCTGGAACTGGCAGCGCTGCGTGGCACCCTGACGCATTTCGTCGAGGCGCTGACCAACGCCAACCCCTATCAGAGCGCACCGTTGTTGCGAGGCTTCTATTTCGTCAGTGCGCTCCAGGAGGGGGAGGTCATCGAAGGCGAGCATGCCCAGCGGGTCGGCCGCCACTTCGCCCTGGAAAAACCCGCGGCCTTGTCCGCGCCGCGCGCCGATCATCCCTTCTTCATCGCCAACCTGTTTCGCCGGGTCATCGTCGCCGATCAGCATCTGGCCGGTCTCTACGCCGGCGATAGCCGGGGGCGGCGACGCAAGCTGCGCTGGAGCCTGGCCGCCGCCGTCGTGGGCGTGGCGCTGTGCGCGCTATGGATTACCTCGGCAGTACGCAATCACGGCGAGATCGCGACGTTGTCCGAGGCGCTGGTCGAGGCCCAGGCCCGGGATCGGGAAGACACCGCCCAATACGCCCAGTGGGCGAGCCTCGATACCTTGCGTGAATGGGGCGAGCGCTACTATCGGCGCCGGCAAGGCGATGGCGCGCCCTGGCCGATGGGCTGGGGGCTCTATCAGGGCGAGACGATCGAACCGGCGCTCCGCGACGTTTATTTCTCGCAGCTTCAGCCGGTGATGCTCGATCCGGTCTCGCGCAATCTCACACGCTCGCTGTTCGCGCTGACCACGATCGGGGTCTATCGGCGCAGCAGCGACGAGCTCCACGCCGTCGACGGCCCCGAGACCGTGGCACCCTATGCCCGCCCCAAGGACAACAGTGCCGAGTCGCTGGCCAAGTTCGGTCGTGCGACGCTCGATACCTATCTGATGCTGTCGGATCTGCCCCGCGAGCAGATCGATTCCGCGGAATTGCGCAATCGGCTGCCGGCGTTCTGGTATCCGGCCATCCAGCGCCGCACCGGCACCCGAATCGACGAGCAGCAGGCGAACTATCGCTACGCGAGTCGACAGGTCGATTTCTACAGTCAGCAGATCGCGGAGCCCGACGTGCCGCGGATCGCGTCCAACGCCTTCTTGATCTCGAGCAGCCGCAACTACATCGACAGCCTGCTCGAACAGACCCTGACCAGCACCGAAACCATCGTGCTGGAATCGGACACCCTGTTCGCCTTCGGTCGCGGCGATTATGCCGGGCTCCAGAAGGCCGGCCAGGAGACTCTGGACGATCTCGCCGAGCGGTTGCTCAACACCCGCGACCTGGGACAGATCCTGATCACCGGGCATGCCGACCCCATCGGTAACGAGGCGAACAATCGCAAGCTGTCGCTGCAACGCGCCATGACCATTCGCCAGTATCTGGTCGGCAAGGGGGTGCCCGCCGGCTTGATCGAGGCCCGGGGCGTCGGCAGCGAGCGGCCCCTGGTGACCTGTGATCGCGATCAGCCCCGAGCGGCGTTGATCGAGTGTCTGGCGCCCAACCGCCGGGTCGAGATCGAAGTCAGGAAACAGCAGTGAGCGATGCCAAGGCAACAAAGCCACCGTCATGGCGTGGGCGAGCATGGCATCGACCCTCGGTCGTTATTTCTCGGGAGGCGTGTCCCGATACATCGCAAACATTTGTAGGAGAATTGCCATAGTGAATGTCAGGTATGTCTGAATTCACGCTGCAGGCTTGCGGAATGAATCGAGATGGTTTTCGATGATATTCCCCAAAAAATGAAACGCTGAATGGTCAGGAAAATCATTCGGTTAAAATGACCGTTCGGTTTCATGTCGCCGTCATGGATGGTGACCGATGAGTGACGTTGCGTCACATCCCACGTATCGGTTCCGGTCGAGTTTCGTGTCGTGGGTCAGGCTTTTTACAGAGAGTAAACAGGAGGTACGAGTAACATGGCATTCGATGCATATCTCAAGATCGACGGCATCCCCGGCGAAAGTCTCGATGACAAGCACGTCGACTGGATCGAACTCAAGAGCTTCGATTTCGGTGCCAGCCAGGCGACTTCGGCGACGGCGAGTTCTGCCGGTGGTGCCTCCGCGGAGCGCGTCAATCTGAGCGAATTTCGCGTCCAGAAATTCGTCGACAAGGCGTCGGCCAAGCTCTTCGAGGCGTGCTGCAAGGGCCAGCACATCAAGGAAGTCGTATTGCACGTCAACCGTGCCGGCGGCGACAAGGTGCGTTACATGGAGGTCAAGCTCGAAGAGGTCATCGTTTCCTCGACCAACATGGAAGGCACGTCCGCTTCCACCGGCTTCGAGCAGGACGAGCACGAGGACCGTCACGACCTGCCGTTCGAAACCGTGAAGTTCAACTTCGCGCGGATCAAGATCACCTACACCCAGCAGAAGCGCTCCGATGGTCAGGGTGGCGGCAACGTCGCCGGCGGCTGGGATCGCACCCGCAACAAGGTTTACGCCTGAGTGGTGTGAGCCATCTGGCGTGAATCGGGGGCGATGGTCCTTTGGCAGGGCCATCGTCATCCTGTCGGAAACGCCCCCGTTGCTCGCCTCGAGACGCGCCCGTGGCTCCGTGGAGCCCCCGGGCGCGTCGCGTGGACTGACCCAGAGAGGGCGGTCCCGAGACCGACTCTCTCTGCGTGAGTCAACGCAGGGTTCGTCAACATCGTCGCCCAGCGGAGTGCGCCGACCTCCGCCGAGGCCGCAATCATCACGAGGTCGCAGACATGGAACCATTCGGCGAACTCTCCATCGATGCGCTGCTCGCGCCCATCGACGGCGGTAGCCATGGTGAAGCCGGGGAGGATTTGACCTTCTCGGTGCTGTTCGACGAGATCAAGGAGGCCCGCCGGGCCGACCCGGCCTATCTCCCCCAGGGAGAGTGGCAGGCGGAACTCAAGCAATCCGACTGGGGCAAGGTGATTCAGTTGACCAGCGATGCGCTGGTCGAGCAGAGCAAGGATCTGCAACTCGCGGGCTGGCTCTGTGAAGGCCTGGCGCATCGCGAGGGGTTCGAGGGCATCGGCTTCGGCCTGACGTTCGTCGCGCGGCTGCTCGACGACTACTGGACGACGCTGTATCCCGAGCTCGACGAGGCGGATCTCGACGAGCGCGCGGCGCGCCTGGACTGGCTGGTGAACGCCCTGATCGACGTGACGAGAAGTCTGCCGTTGGTCGCCGGCGACGAGCACGGCCTGGCCGACTACGACGAGTCGCGTCAGGTCGAGAATCAGGCGCGCAACGATCCCGATGCCATGGACCGCGCCCTGCGCGAGGGCAAGATCAACGACGAGATCTTCCAGCGCTCGGTGGTGCTCACCAGCACGGAATTCCTCCAGGAACGCCATGCCGCCATCGTGGCGTCGCTGGATGCCCTGGCGCAGCTCGACGAGGTCGCCGACCGTCGCTTCGGTCGCGAGGCGCCGAGCTTTGCCGCGCTCGAGAAGGTGCTGGGGCAGTGCCGCGATCTGACCGAGCGATGGTTGCGCGAGCGGGGCGCCGATGTTGCGGCGCCGGTGGAGCCCGACGTGCCCGAGCCCGTCACCGAGGCGCCGGAACGCGTCGAGCCGCGGTTCGACATGCCCGCCGCCGCCCAGCCTGAGGGGGAACTGCGCACCAGGCCGAACAGTCGTGACGAGGCGTTCGAGATGCTCACCGGCGTGGCGCGTTATTTCAAGGAGCGCGAGCCGCATAGCCCAGTGCCCTATCTCATCGAACGTGCCATCAAGTGGGGCCGTATGCCGCTGGAAGACTGGCTCAAGGACGTGGTCAAGGATCACGGTGTCATCGACAGCATCCGGGACACCTTGGGCACGCAACCCAGGGATGATGACTGATCATGTCACGCGCGTCGATTTTCGATCGTCTTTCCCGCCGGCCGCCGAGCGTCGAACCCGTCGAGTCGCCGAGTGCGGCGCGAGGCGATTACGACCCCGACCGATTGCGGCTCATCGATGGCGTGGCGCTGACGGCGTCGGGGTTCGTGGGTGGTGGCGGCGTACCCGAGGCGCGATCGCCGAACCTGTCCGGGTCGTTGCGTGGCGCGGACGGTTTCCGGTTGCCGGTTCATGAGATCGTCGATGTGATGCCTGTCGAGGAACCGCGTCTCAAACGCGTCGAGGCCAAGGCGCTGCGCCTTCACGAGCTGGTGCAGACGCTCATGGTCGAGGCGTTGATGATGCTCGAGACGTTGCCCGAAGACGCCGCGTTCGACGTGGTGCTGAGTGCGCCGATTCGCTCGGCGGAGGCCGCCGGCATCGTCGTCGAGCATCTGCGCGGGGCGATCGCCGATACCCAGTACGCCGCGTGCCTGGGCGAGGTACGACATCTCCGGCACGGCGACGACCCGCACGCGGCACTCTCCCTCGCCGAACGCGACGGCATGCCCTACGTGCTGTGGATCAGTGCCGATTCGCTGCTCAACGAGGCCGACGTGACGGCGCTCGGCGAGCGTGGCGTGCTGGTGCGCGCCTCGCACGGGGCCGGGTTGCGGCCGGGCGAGGCCGTCTCGGCCCTGTTGATACAGCGGCTGTTGCCCGAGCCCGGGGCCTTCGATGACGGCTGGCGTCTGGACAGGGGCTACGCCGGCGAGCATGCCCCTCGCGGCAGTCGTCGCGATCACGACAAGCGCCGGGCGCTGCTCGCGTCATTGGACGCGGCCTGGCCGTGTTCTCCGGCGGCCGGGTCGAAAGGCGAGAAAGGCGATGAGGACGAAGGCCGTGACACGAGCCAGGATATCGCTGGCGCCGCGCCGTCGCGCCTGGTCATCGATACCATCGGGCTGCCCGGAAGGGCGGTCGAGGTGGCCAGTGCGCTGACCGAGCGCTGGCCGGAGCTCGACATGATCGAGGACGGCATCGGGATTGACGATGTCTGCGGCTGGCCCGGCGAGGCGCTGACGGCCCTGGCGCTGGTGCTGGCGATTGCCGGGCTCGAGGCGCGCGAACACGCGCTGGTGCTGTCTCTGGAAGCGGAAACGCGGACGCGCTTGTGGCCCCTGCGCAGCTACGCGGCCGAGATCGCGTAGCCGCGCGGGGCGAAGCGTTTCACTCGTGACCGCTGTTGCCGTTGTGGGAGGAGATCAAGGTCGCCCCGCAGGCGGTCTTGTGGCCGTGCAGCGCCACCGGCTTGCCGTTGACCTTCAGGGTCGGATGGCCTTCGACGATCACCGTGGTGCTGTCCCTGGGGCAGGTGACCTTGTCGCCGACGCAGGCCACGGGCTTGCCGTCGACCAGGTAATTGCTCTGCGCGGTGATGACCTTGCCGCCATGGCTGGTGGTGTCGCCGAGTACAACGATGCCTTTCATCGGTCCGGGCTTCCTGGCTGGGGTGAGAGGGGGCCCGCCGAGGCGGGCGCATCAACGAGCGTCAATTTAGCCATCGACGCGTCGCGGGAACAAGCGCCGACGACAGGATGGAGGAGAGGTGCGAATGACCGACACGCTACGCGATACATTGCTCGACACCTTCGGCATCGAGCTGGCCCCGACACAGCGCCTGCTGCGCCTGGACATCCCCGGCGTGGCCCTGCTGCCCCACCGGCTGGTCGGCGAGGAGCGCGTCAGCGAGCCGTTCGCCTACACCCTCGACTGCATCGCCCAGCACGCCGACATCGAACTCAAGACCCTGATGGCCCAGCCGGCGACGCTGTCGATCCGTCAGGCCGACGGCGACTATCGCGCCCTCCACGGCCTGGTCAGCGAGGCGGCGCTGCTCGGCGAGGACGGCGGTGTCAGCTACTACCAGCTCACCCTGGTGCCGTGGATCCGGATGCTCGGCCTGGGCCGCGACAGCCGGATCTTCCAGAACCGCTCGGTGGTCGAGGTGCTCACCGAGGTCTTCGACGCCTTCGCCCCGGCCAAGGGCCGCTACCGCTTCGACCTGCGCCGCGACTACCCGGCCAGAAGCTACTGCGTGCAGTATCGCGAGAGCGATCTGGCCTTCGTCAGCCGGCTCTGCGAGGAAGAGGGCCTGTGGTACTACGTCGAGCACGGCGAGGACGATCACTGCGTGGTGTTCACCGACGATACCGACACCACGGCGCCGGTCGAGCCCCGCGCCATCCGCTTCCACCGCCAGGATGCCACCGAGGCCGAGGACGCCCTGACCCACTGGGGCGGGGCGCGGGTCCAGCAGCCCACCCGGGTCAGCGTCGCCAGCTTCGACTACAAGCAGCCCGCGCTGACCCTGCGCACCGGGCTGGACACCCTCGACGACCAGGGCAACCTGCCCGAACGCGAGCTCTACGACTACGCCGGCGAGTACTACTACCACGGCCACACCCGCGGCGAGCGGCTCACCGCCAACCGCCTCGAGGCCCACGAGTCGCTGGCCAAGCGCTTCCACGGTGCCGGCGGCGCCCGTCAGCTGCAGGCCGGGCGCTGGTTCGAGCTCACCCAGCACCCGCTGCACGACACCGGCGGCGAGGCCGAGCGGACCTTCCTGCTACTCGGCGTCACGGTGCATGCCGAGAACGTGCTGCCGGTCTCGGCGCACCTCAAGACCCTGCCCGGCAGCCTACAGCCCCGGCTCGACGCCGCCAAGCGCGCCCACGGCCTCGACGACCTCGACCCCCAGGCCCGCGACGACGCCCGCGACAGCGACTACGCGCGCATCGGCACCGGCCACTTCCTCGTCGACCTCGAGGCCCAGCGCCGCAGCCAGCCCTACCGCCACCCGCTGAGCCACCCCCGGCCGGTGGTCGGCGGCCCACAGACCGCCACCGTGGTCGGCCCCGAGGGCGAGGAGATCCACACCGATCCTCTCGACCGGGTACGGGTGCAGTTCCACTGGGACCGCCAGGGCCGCCACGACGAGCGCGCCGGGGTCTGGCTGCGGGTCGCCCAGCCCAACGCCGGCGCCGGCTGGGGCGGGGTGTTCGTGCCGCGCATCGGCCAGGAAGTGCTGGTCGACTTCCTCGAGGGCGACCCCGACCGGCCGCTGATCACCGGCCGGGTCTACAACGGCGAGCAGCGCCCCGAGTGGCACAGCCACGGGCTGTTCTCCGGGTTCAAGAGCAAGACCTATCGCGGCAGCAAGTACAATGAGCTGCTGTTCGACGACGCCACCGACCAGGAGCGCGTGCGGCTGGGCTCCGAGGCCGACAAGAGCCAGCTCAACCTCGGCTACCTGATCCACCAGAGCGGCAACACCCGCGGCGCCTTCCGCGGCAGCGGCTTCGAGCTGCGCAGCGACGCCTATGGCGCCATCCGCGCCAACCGCGGGCTCTACCTCACCAGTTGGGGCCAGCTCGGCGCCAACGGCGACCAGCTCGACCTCACCCCGGCCTTCCAGCAACTGGGCAATGCCTACGAGATGGCCGACGCGCTCAGCCAAAGCGCCGTGGCGCATCACGCCGAGGCCCTGGCCGGCAACGCCTCCCTCGCGCGCGCTCGCGACGACACCCAGGCGCCCTACGGCAACAGCGAACGGCTCGCGGAGACCAAGCAAGACAGTGCTCGTGGCGCCACCGACAGCGGCGGCCGGGGCGAGAGCGCCGGCCTGAAGTCCCCCTGGCTGCACCTCGCTTCCCCGGCCGGTATCGCCACCACCACCCCCGAGTCGCTGCATCTCGCCCAGGGGCACACCCTCGGTCTGGACAGTGGCGAGGACATCAACCTCGCCGCCGGTCGCAACCTGGTCGGCGCGATACGCGACCGGCTCTCGCTGTTCGTGCAGAAGGCCGGCATGAAGCTGTTCGCGGCGCGGGGCAAGGTGCAGATCCAGGCCCAGTCGGACAACCTGGAAGCCACCGCCCGGCGGGACCTCGACGTCACCTCCACCGAGGACACCATCGATCTGGCCGCCGCCGAGGAGATCCTGCTGGTCAGCGGCGGCGCCTACGTGCGCATCAAGGGCGGCGACATCGAGGTTCACGCCCCGGGGCGGGTCTCCATCCAGGGCAGCAGCAAGGAGTTCGGCGGGCCGACGGAGATGCACGTTGGCCGCCCGGCGTTGCCCGACGCCGAGGAACCGATCTGCATCAGTTGCTGGATGAAGGCGCTACGTGAACAACGGGCGCTGGTCAAGGTGCAGGGGTGATCGTGGACACACCGACCCTGAAAGCGCACATCGAAGACCGCCTGGCGGCGTTGGACGAGGCCGTTCGGGCATCGACCACCGTATGCGCGGTGGTGGAAATGGGCTTGTTGTCCGAGGACGCGCGCACGGCGTTGTGGCAGGCCTTCCAGGGTCACCCCTGGTTCCAGCAGGCGGCCTTCAGTGCGTTGAGGCCCTTGGGCCCCTGGCTGTTCGTCGCCGATATCGAGACCCTGCTTGACGATCTGTACCCCCTGGCCGAAGGCGGATTTCACGGGCTGTTGATGACGCATCAGCCGGCGGCTGACGAGGCCGAGAAACTGGGCGCGTTCTGCGTGGTCGAGGATGCCGCCGGCGAAGAACAATTGTTGCGTTATTACGCGCCGCACGTCTTGCCCGTCGTGCATCGTTTTACCGACAAGCCCTGGTATCACGGCTTGTTCGGCAGCCTGAGCCACTGGTGGCTGCCAGGGCTGGATGGCTGGCTGGACTATGCGGGCACCTGGTCGCCCACGAGTGACAGTCCCGATGCCGGTGCCGATGCCAGGATTCTCCTTACACCGGATCTCTTGCAGGCATTGGGGGGCGACCCCACGGTGCACCGGATACTCGGCGAGCTGGAACGGTCCTCGCCGTCATTGTTCCAGGTCGATTGCCCGGGCATTCGCCTGGCCATCGTCGACCAGGCGATTCACCAGGCCCGCCAAGCCGGGCTCGAAAGCCTTCAGGACTTGAGCGTTTACACCGCCTACTGCGTGGCTCACGGCATGGCGGTGACGCGTCGCCCCGACTTCTTGCGCGCCGTGGACCAGTCGCGATCGCTGGCCCGCCCCCTGGCGGAAACGCTTCAGGCCACGGGCGTTACTGGCAACAACGAGACGGATCATGAATAGCACGCTCGACCCATTGAGTATCGGACGCACCATCGGCGATCGCCTGTCGGCCATGCCGCAGACCGAGGACGACGGCGCGACGGTCGACTGCAAGACGTCGGTCACCATTCTGCCCCTGCGATACAGTGCCCTGTATGCCGAGGAAGCGGATCGGGCCGCGCTGGAACGCGTCCCCGAATACCAGGGACCGCCGGTGGCCGGCGTCACCCTGGCGCAGGCCCGGTATGGCGCTCGCTTCCTGCGCGAAGGGTACCTGTACGTGCTGGTCAAGCGGCTGGGAACCTATCGCTGGGAGCATTGCTACCATGTTTCCGCCGATGCCCTGCTGGCCGGCATCGACCCGAATCGGCCGACCCACACCGGCGGTGGCATGCCGCACTTCACCATCCGTGAGGCGGAGGATGTCGCCGAGGCGTACATGCTCTTCCTGCCGGATCCCTTGAGCGTTCGGCAACTGGAACTGATTCGCACGCAGCCCCATCGGCGGGACACCCTGCAACGCTTCGCCATCGCCGAACTGGCCCATAGCTGCGGTGGCCAGGATGTCCTCGCGCCGACGCAACTGACGCACCAGGTGGCGGAGTTCATCGGCTATCGTGACGAGAGTGTCGCCCGCCTGTTGCAAAAGCAGCTCTTTCCCGTATTGACGGACCCGTTCGATGAATCGGCCACGCCCGCCGATCTTCACGATTACGCGGCGCGATTCGAGACCCTGCAGTACGACCTGTCCGACGGCAAGGGGTTCGCGGTCGTCCTGAGCGATGCCATCGGCATTACCCAGGAATTGAACAACCACCGCAACGATGCCCTGGAGCCGCTGCGCGACTGGATGGAAAAAGAGGACGAGAACGGCCTCACCAACGAGCAGCGTTTCTACACCTCGGAGTTGATACGCGATCTCCGCGAGAACTACGTCAAGGGGCGGGTCAATGCCCTTGCGCAGCGGGATGTGGCGAGTTTCAGATCGCGTGCCGGATTGCGCTACATGCCCCATGTGCAAGCGGTGGGCGTAGCGGAGATGGGGGGTAACAGCCAGCCGATGGCCCGCGACTACGAACTGGCCGAGGAGTACGAACAGCGCCAAGCGGAGATCCTCGAAGACAGCTCACGGCGGATCACGGCAGAACGCGGGGCGGAATTTCGCCGGGAATACGATGGCCAGTATGCGCCGCTGCTGGATCAGAACGCACGGCAGGCTTTCGACGAGCGCATGGCCGAGCAGTCCCGGCGCCGAGAGGCGTTGATGGCCCCGCGCGCGGCCGACCACCTGGCCTGGCTGCAAGGCAGCGCCTTTCTGGATGCGCTGGATTTCTACGATTCGCGGGGCCCGATCTGGGGCTGGGCCTACAGCATTCAGGTCGTGCAGGCCACGATGGGGATGGAAGGCACCGAAGCCGGCGCCGCGCTGCTGGACCAGTGGTGGCGGGATATGAACATGCACGACCGTTCGAATCTGGCCTGGGCGGTCTACTGCCTCAATCAGTACGACATCCGCCGTGCGGGGCAACAGGATATCGAGGCGTTTCGTGCCAAGGAGGCACAACTCACCGGCACCGACGACGGCAGTTGGATCGGGCCTGAGCCGCAGAACATTCTGCAAGGGTTCAAACAGCTCATCGTGGCCTTCAACACGGCCAACGCGGCGCTGGAAGGCGAGACACCCGACTGGTTCCGGTCGAACCGGCTGGGCGTGACCATGGCCTGGTATACCCAGTTCATGAAAGGGTTCTTCGAGAAGGCGCGCAGCGAGACCATGGACCGGGCCACGCTACGCGTGTCTCTGGGGTTGATGCGCGCCCAGCTTGCTCGGCGCGCCGCCAGGATCGGCGTCAATCGCCGCTGGTTCAGCAAGGGCTCGGCACGGGAACTCGCCAAGGCCAAGCGCTTCCTGTCACGGGATATTCAAACGGCGCTGGAAGGCAATGGCAGCCAGTTCATGCAGTTTCGCCTGGGCGTGGCGGTGGCGATCATCGAGAGCTATGCGCTCTATCAAACGCTCTCCAAACAGGACAAGGATTCCCGCGACTATGCCCAGGTCGCTGGCTCCTTGGCTTTCCTGGCCGCCGCCATAGCGGACACCG
The DNA here is from genome assembly GCF_020147985.1 of Modicisalibacter sp. MOD 31.J. Classification (NCBI taxonomy): domain Bacteria; kingdom Pseudomonadati; phylum Pseudomonadota; class Gammaproteobacteria; order Oceanospirillales; family Halomonadaceae; genus Modicisalibacter; species Modicisalibacter sp. MOD 31.J. The sequence continues at coordinate 594,443 of NZ_JAGXFF010000002.1, forward strand.
CCGCCTCCGGCATCAATATGGTCATGGTGATGGGGAAATACCACGCAACGGATGTGGGCAAGGTGGCTCGGTTCCAGTTGGGCGGTTTCTCGTTCTGGGGCGGGATGCTGGCGTCGGTGGGGGCGTTGTTCGGGGCGATTGATGATTATATAGAAGCTGAGAATCAATATAAAAATGATAACTATCTACTTGTAGCTTTCTATGGCGTTAGATTCATAGCTAATGTGGGTATCGCCATACTGGGGACAGCGGTGACCTTAGCATCCTCGGCGACCTTTTTATCCCGTGTTGCGCAGCAGGGCAAAACCGCGCTGGCGCGCCAGTTGGCCGGTTTGCTGGCGCCACTGGCCCGCACCCTGGCGGCGGCGGCCATCCGTGGCGTACTGATGGCCGGTTTTGCCGTGGTCTCCTGGGCTGGCATCATTCTGACGGTCGGGCTCTGGTTTTTCGGTGACGACGCACTGGAAGCGTGGTGCAAGCGCTGTGTCTTTACCACCGAAAATGCCCCGGATTATTACCCCGACTACGCCGAAGAGGTCGGCGCCTTCCACCAGGCTTTACAGGACGTGACCTGATGTATTTTATCGAATGGCTGATGCGCCGCACCCTGACGGCGAGCAAGAAGGATATCACCGGGTTCGAGGGTGATATGAAGCAGTTCGAGAAGGCGACCGAGAAGTACGGCAAGCAGTACCGGGGCATGCAGGAGCGGCAGGTCAGCGACGCGCCATCCGATGCACGCTCCATCTACCGAATGAACGACACCTATATGGATGTCAGAACCTTCTTCGATGAATGGCGGGGAGGGATTGTATTAGGGCTGTCTCCTTTGTTGCTTGGTGTTTTAGGATTCCCCTTTAGCTTCTTGATCCCTATGGGGGGGGATTTAATGAGCGGTCATACTTTTCATACTGGCCGAGCTATAGAAGCATCTGATTACATGGCTTTTCTTGTATTGCTCTTCGGATGGTTGTTAATGCTTGCAGCGTTTATCTATCTCTTTTGGATATTTCGTATGGAGTGTCTGGTCCAGCGCCATATCGTGGTCCGCTTCAATCGCAAGACCCGCAAGATATACATCAACCGGCCCAACTTCGCCGGTGGCAATCGGGTCTACGACTGGGACGACGTCGTGGCCTCGGTCGATCCCGACGACCGGGTGGTGACCAAGCAGCGCAAGCGCGAGATTCTGATGCTGTTCTTCTTCAAGCAGCGCACCGGTGCCGAGTATCACGATGTGGTCTTTCTCGGCGCGCCGCTGCGCAGCGACCATGAACTCTATGCGCTGTGGGAGTACATCCGCCGCTATATGGAAGAGGGCCCGGAAAGCCTCCCCAAGCCCAGGTGCATCCCCAGTTTCCCCTGGCCGTGGCGCTCGCTGCTGGCCCCCTGGAGCTTCGTGGAGAACAAGTGGGCCGCCGCGCCCTGTCGCCCGGGGATGATCGCGCTGGTAGTGATCGCCTCGCCGCTCATGCTGATTCACGCCGTGGCCCACTGGTGTTCGCTGCTGCTGTGCTGGCCTGTCTACTGGCCGCGCAAGCTACGTCGGGAAAGCACGGCGTCCGGGCCGGTATGAAGGTGTCACCGCGCAGCATGCCCGGCGCGCCTTGGAGACCGCGCCGGACGATCTCGGCCGAGTGGAGCCTGCATGTACTTCGTTGAGTGGCTGATGCGCCGCACCCTGACGGCGAGCAAGAAGGATATCACCGGGTTCGAGGGTGATATGAAGCAGTTCGAGAAGGCGACCGAGAAGTACGGCAAGCAGTACCGGGGGATGCAGGAGCGGCAGGTCAGCGACGCGCCGTCCGATGCACGCTCCATCTACAAAATGAATGACACCTATATGGATGTCAGAACTTTCTTCGATGAATGGCGGGGAGGGGTGGTTCTGGGGCTGGCGCCTATCTTTACAGGGTTGATAGGTATACCTCTTTTCTTCTTGTTGCCTGCGATATCCGTTTTTTTAATGGGGTAGATTTATATTCCGATGAGCCTGCAGTTGCAGGTGAATATTTTTTCCTTGGACTTGTGTGGTGCTCATGGTTCGGTTTTTTGGCCATTTTTATTAAGTATCTTTTCTGGATATTCCGCATGGAATGCCTCGTCCAGCGCCATATCGTAGTCCGTTTCAATCGCAAGACGCGCAAGATTTACATCAACCGGCCCAACTTCGCCGGTGGCAATCAGGTCTACGATTGGGACGACGTGGTGGCCTCGGTCGATCCCGACGATCAGGTGGTGACCAGGCAGCGCAAGCGCGAGATCCTGATGCTGTTCTTCTTCAAGCAGCGCACCGGTGCCGAGTATCACGATGTGGTCTTTCTCGGCGCGCCGCTGCGCAGTGACCACGAACTCTATGCGCTGTGGGAGTACATCCGCCGCTATATGGAAGAGGGCCCGGAAAGCCTGCCCAAGCCCAAATGCATCCCCAGCTTCCCCTGGCCGTGGCGCTCGCTGCTGGCCCCCTGGAGCTTCCTGGAGAACAAGTGGGCCGCCGCGCCCTGGCGCCCGGGGATGATCGCGCTGGTGTTGATCGCCTCGCCACTCATGCTGATTCACGCCGTGGCCCAGTGGTGTTCGCTGCTGCTGTGCTGGCCGGTCTACTGGCCGCGCAAGCTACGCCGGGAAAGCACGGCATCCGGGCCGGTGTAAGGGAGTTTTCGGCGACGACACACTCGAGGCGTGGTGCAAGCGCTGTGCCTTTACCACCGAAGACGCCCCGGATTATTACCCCGACTACGCCGAAGAGGTCGGCGCCTTCCACCAGGCTTTACAGGACGTGACCTGATGTATTTTATCGAATGGCTGATGCGCCGCACCCTGACCGCGAGCAAGAAGGATATCACCGGCTTCGAGGGTGATATGAAGCAGTTCGAGAAGGCGACCGAGAAGTACGGCAAGCAGTACCGGGGGATGCAGGAGCGGCAGGTCAGCGACGCGCCATCCGATGCGCGCTCTATCTACCGAATGAACGATACCTATATGGATATCAGAACCTTCTTCGATGAGTGGCGGGGGGGGGGGTGTTGTTGGGTCTAAGCCCTTTGTTGTTAGGGTTGTTTTTTTTTCCCTATCTACTGTCTGGTTTTTTCAGTATTTTTTGGACCGGAGTGATGCCTAATACGGGAAGAGCTGCCGAGACTGCAGACTATCTAGCAATAATAGGTGCCTGGGGGTTGTGGTTGATTATGGTGGCTGCATTTTCCTATCTCTTCTGGATATTCCGTATGGAGTGTCTGGTCCAGCGCCATATCGTGGTCCGTTTCAATCGCAGGACGCGCAAGATATACATCAATCGGCCCAATTTCGCCGGTGGCAATCGGGTCTACGACTGGGACGACGTGGTGGCCTCGGTCGATCCCGACGACCGGGTGGTGACCAAGCAGCGCAAGCGCGAGATTCTGATGCTGTTCTTCTTCAAGCAGCGCACCGGTGCCGAGTATCACGATGTGGTCTTTCTCGGCGCGCCGCTGCGCAGCGATCATGAGCTCTATGCGCTGTGGGAGTACATCCGCCGCTATATGGAAGAGGGGCCGGAAAGCCTGCCCAAGCCCAGGTGCATCCCCAGCTTCCCCTGGCCGTGGCGCTCGTTGCTGGCCCCCTGGAGCTTCCTGGAGAACAAGTGGGCCGCCGCGCCCTGGCGCCCGGGGATGATCGCGCTGGTGCTGATCGCCTCGCCGCTCATGCTGATTCACGCCGTGGCCCACTGGTGTTCGCTGCTGCTGTGCTGGCCAGTCTACTGGCCGCGCAAGCTGCGTCGGGAAAGCACGGCGTCCGGGCCGGTATGAAGGTGTCACCGCGCCTCGTGGTCGATCCGCAGGTTCCGAGCGGCGAGCAATCGGCCCACCCTGGTCGCACGAGACGTCAAGCTCTCCCGAGCTCTACCCAGTTGCTACGTGACATCTGTTGGGTGATCGCGTCCGTTCACGGTATACGCAGCATCCGGGCCGCCGAGGATACACAGGAATGGTTGAGCCATAACTTTTATGGGACAGCCGAAATATTCAAGAGTGTAACGGCTTCCAAGAAACAACTGGCTAACGTTTTGGGGTGATCTCTTGAATATTGAAAAGTATCTTAGATTGACAGGGTTTCTGAGAAAAGGGAGTTACCCTGACATAAAAATTCCCTCGCCTGGAGAGGCAGAGGATATCAAGGCGGCGCCCAGCACCCTGTTCCATGTCGATGATCATTGTCTTGTGTTGGGGGACGCTGGTTTTCGAGAAAGAGGGATGTCGCTTGGTGTGTTTTTAATCATGGTGCCAGTTATGGTTGCTTTTTGTGTTGTTTTTAGTTATTTAATGGTCTCTGTTCAGGAATATCTGTATTCAGTAATTTTTAACGCTTTTGCATTGTTTGTAGCTCATCCTTTTATTTTGGCAGCTTGGTTCGAGATAACACGATCCTCCGTTTATCCGGTGGTGTTCAATCGCAAGACCGGCAAGGTGTATTTTTTCAGCGATCAGGACGGCCGACCCCGGCAAATGCCCTGGCAGGAATGTTCCTATGCCGTCGCTTACAAGGGGCGCTCTATCGTGGCCTGCCGGTATGAATTGCGAGGGTTTATCATGTCCGGTTATCGTGTCGAGGACAGCTTCTCCTTTGGTGATACGGTTTATTTGCAAAGGGAGGCGCCGAAGGAGGGGATGTTTTATTTTCTCAATTATATTCAGGCTTTTATGGAACATGACGAGGATTTCGAGAAGCCCGAACGGCTCATGTCCTGGCGGCCGTCGCTGACCGAGTCCGCGCGACATACGATCCCCCGACTCGTCACCAACAACACTACCGTAAATGTCTTGTCCACTGTGTTTTATCGGTCGATGTGTGTGTTCTTCTCCTGGCAGATACTGGGGCATTATCTGATTAGTCGGTATGGAAAAATACCGCAATGGCCCCAGGAAATCATCGATGAGTGTGGTGAGGGTATTATTCTGAAGTAGGGCAGACTGGAGTCATATCCTTGGCAGTGGTGGAGCGCGAATGCTCTCCCAGCGCTACAGCGTCCATGAGATCGCTCATATCGGATCCTCTGCTGCCTTGATGATCGATAGTGACGCGCAGAATAAGTCGAAATGCTGTGTTACGAACCGATATGTGATGAGTTTCAGATCGCGTGCCGGGTTGCGCTACATGCCCCATTTGCAAGCCGAAGGCGTAGCGGAGATGGGCTGCAACAGCCATCCGTGGTGTGCTGATGGCCGGTTTCGCCGTGGTCTCCTGGACTAGGCTTTGTCCGAAAAGTCGGATTTGCTAATGTGCCCCATGCTGCAACTGCATAGGTGACCCATGGCAGGACGCTACGAGATCTCCGACCACGGCTGGGCCCTCATCGAAGACATCGTCTCGCCGCCGCAGAGGTCAGGCCGTCCCCGTCGCGATGACCGCCAGGTATTGAACGGCATCTTCTGGATCCTCTGCTCGGGTGCCAAGTGGCGCGATCTGCCAGAGCGCTACGGCCCTTGGAAGACCGTTTATGACCGTTTCCGTCAGTGGCGCGATGATGGCACCTTCGAGGCCATTCTGGCGCGCCTCCAACTTCGCCTGCGAGAGGATGGTCTGATGGACCTGGACACCTGGATGATCGATTCGACATCGATCCGCGCCACTCGGGCCGCCTCAGGAGGCGGCAAAAAGGGGGACAGGTAGAGCCCGTAGACCATGCCCTGGGACGGAGTCGGGGCGGTCTGACGACCAAGATCCATATGCTCTGTGACCGGCATGGTTGGCCGCTGGCCTTCACGCTGTCGCCGGGGCAGGATTCGGATACACGGCACTTCATTCCCACCCTGGAGGATGTGCAACTGCCTGGAACCAAAGGCAGACCTCGCAAGCGTTGCCGTTTCATCGTGGCGGACAAGGGCTACGATAGCGAACCGCTTCGCCGCTACTGCGACCGGCATCGCATGAAGCCGATCATTGCCCGGCGCAAGATGAAGCGAAAACCGCGCCCCGGCGCTCCAAGGGGCTTTGACAAGCCCCGGTATCGAGAGCGAAACATCATTGAGCGCTGCTTCGGTTGGATCAAAGAGCTACGCCGGGTTTGCACCCGTTACGACAAATTGGCCAGCAGCTTCCGGGCGATAGTATGCCTGGCCTGCATAGACCGTTGTTTGCGTGCAGACTTTTCAGACAGAACCTAGCATCATCCTGGTGGTCGGGTTCTGGTTTTTCGGCGACGATGCGCTGTCCAATGCGCGCTCCATCTACCGCATGAACGATACCTACATGGATATCAGAACCTTCTTCGATGAATGGCGGGGTCGGGTGTTGTTGGGGTTGTTTCCATTGTTGCTTGGTTTTTTTGGACTTTTTGTTTAATTTTTTCCAATGGTGGTGGATTTGTAAGTGGTCAGGCTCTCATGGAATTGTTGATCAGAGAGTCATTATTGTGAATGAAAAGCTTAGAGTGACGTTTTGAGTGAGTGACGTTTTGAGAGAGGTGAAGTGGATGAAAAAGTTTATGCTGATTTTATTAGGCGTTCTTGGGTTGGGGCATGCCCATGCTGATCAGATATTGGATTATTCAAAAGTCGATTCTCGCGAAAAGGCTATGGAGTTGGCTCGTGAAGGGAAGTTGCAAAAAATTCTTCTTTTTCCTTCAGAGTTAGGGGGTGAAGATATTCCTCAGAATGTCGTGTATGTACCTCCCGGTATTTCCGAGATCAAGGATAGCATCACGGGAACTCTCTTCAGGTTTGCAAAGGAGGGGGTGATCGATAGTTTGCAAGTCAATCCAGAATACAAGGGGGTTAGTGTTATTCCTTCTCGGATCCATATCAAAACATCACATTCGGGAAAACCTGGTGAGTTCAATCCTACCATCGATATTTGGTGAGTTAAGTCGCCATGAGTTCTGGTCATCGCCCTAAGTGTTCTTATATTATGCATGGATAACTCGCTGAGAGATGGTGGCCGGCCTCATGAGCCAAGTGCAATCCATGTCCCATTCTTTGTAGTGTCCCAATCCATCGGAGGAAAGCATCTATATCGGTTCCATGGTTTTTACGTGATATCATGCTTTTGCTGATTTTTTGAAGAGGAGGTTGTTATGAAGATCCGTAAATTTTCGGTCGTGGTTGCCTGTATCATGATTCCAGCGATGTCCTATGCTCAGGATTTTGACTTTGCAAATTTTTCTAAGGCCGTTGAAAGAGCTCATGAGCTAGGGACCGCGTGCCAGGATAGTGTGGATGCCGATGCAATGACACCACAGTGCGAAAAGTTTTTGAACTACTATAATGGCGAATACGATGAGCAGGCGGTTTTGCTATCCGAAGAAATGTCCAGGAATGGTGCTCGGTTCATTGATGACATTGGCTACGATGAATTCGATCGTGTCTCTGAGCTTGATGAGCAAGTTGAGAGAATGGAGATTTTTGCCTACGACCTGAAGTACAATTAGAAGATAATAGGCTAGATCAAAAATTAATGAATACGACGCCTGGCCAAAACGGTTAGGCGTTGTGTGTACTGATTATTTCATTTTTGCATTGGAAGCCGTTCTCCGGCTGCGGGCAGATTTGGGCAATCCTGATTTCGTTGTCTCTTGGCCGACTGTCAGGTAAATACCGTCACACCTCAAACTGATGTTCTGTCACAAAGTGCTGGGTAGGGCCTTCACGTCCACTTGGCTTCGGCGGTGAACGATACCGTGAACCAGCGTCGCTCCGGCGGGATGGAAAGCCCGCCGGCGATCTGTTCGCGGATCTCGTCGAATACTGCGACGCCTTTATCGGCGCCGAAGTCGGGGGTGGTGAGTATGTGGATCTCGATGAAGTGGCCGCGTCCGCTCTTGGCCACGTGGCTGAAGTAATCGAGCAGTCCGTCGCGGGCCATGACCGGCGTCATCGCGGCATGGACCTCGCTGTCCAGCTTGCTGGGGGCGATGAGAAATATCTCGCGGATGGCCCGGCGCAGGATGCCGACAGGGACGGGCATGAAGCACAGCGTCAGCAGGGCGAGCAGCAGCGAGTCCACGTAGGGCGTGAGGTGGGCATAGGCGGTGCGCTCCAGCACCAGGGCAATGGCGAAGGCTACCACCAGCGCGGCGGTGATCAGCCCGGCCATCAGCCAGCCCTGCATGTCGATGCGCAGGAACTCGGAGTCCACCCGGCGGTTGATGCGTTTCTCGTAGATGAACATCGTGAAGCAGGCCGTGGCGACCACCACGGCGTAGACGATCGCGAGGCCAAAGGCGAGCTCCTGGCCGCCGTCCACCAGCCCCTGCACGGCATTGAGGAAGGCGTAGAAGCACAGCAATAGCAGGATGCCGCCGTTCAGACCCGCCACCATCGGCTCCAGGTGCCAGTAGCCGTGCTGGAAACGCTGGCTGGCTTCACGTACCGCCAGGCGGGCGACCAGTAATGCCAGTCCCGACATCGCCGCGTCCAGGGTCGAGAACACGCCATCGAAGAGAATCGAACGTGAACCGGCCAGCAGGCCGAATGTCACCCCCAGCGCCGATACACCCAGTGTGGTGGCGATGGAGAGCATCAGGGTGCGTTGTTCGAGCGCGGCTTGCGTGGGCGCTGTCATGGGGCAGGACTCAGCAGCGGAAAAGTCTCGATACTAGCCGAGTGGCCCGAGAATGCGAAATCGCGCGCCAACGGCGTTGTCTCACGACCGACGGCGCTCACTTCCACTTGATATTGCAGCCCATCGACGGCTTCTGCTGGGTGCTTGGCAGTTGCCCCTCGAGCACCGCATCGGCGGCGGCGCGCAGGTCCCCGCCGGTCACCGGGGCGTCCTTGTTCGGGCGACTGTCGTCGAACTGACCGCGGTAGGCCAGCTTGTGCTCGCGGTCGAACAGGAATAAATCCGGCGTGCAGGCCGCCTCGAACGCGCGGGCCACGTCCTGACTCTCGTCCACCAGATAGGGAAAGGAGTAACCGCGGCGACTAACCTCTTCGAGCATCTTCTCCGGACGGTCGTCCGGGTGGCTGTGGAAGTCGTTGCTGTTGATCGCGACCACGGCCACGCCTTGCTCCCGATACTCGCGGGCGAAAGCGGCGAAGGCATCGGCGATGTGCTTGACGAACGGGCAGTGGTTGCAGATGAACGCGACTACCAGCGGCTGGCCGGCGAAGTCCGTATTCGAGATTTCCCGCCCCTCGGGGTCGGGTAGCCGGAACGCCGGCAGGGGAGAGCCCAGTTCGATCATCCGCGACGGGGTCAGTGACATAACGGTTTCCGCTCCTCGAATAGCGTCTTGACCCTTCAGTTGTGCAGTATTGATCTGTCACTATCAAGGCCTTGCATTGCCCCCAAGACCTAACGGGATCGATAGCGCTAATGCCGATAACCGCCAATACCCCGGAACCTCCCTACTACGCCGTCATCTTCAGCAGCCAGCGAACCGAAGGCGATCATGGTTATGCGGCCATGGCCGAACGCATGGTGGCGTTGGCCGCCCAGCAGCCGGGGTTTCTCGGCATCGAGTCCGCGCGGGAGGAACTGGGCATCACCGTATCGTATTGGCAGAGCCTGGCCGCCATTCGGGACTGGAAGCGGCATGCCGAGCATCTCGAGGCACAGCGGCTAGGGCGCCGCCAGTGGTACAGCGACTTTCGCGTGCGTATCGCTCGGGTCGAGCGTGAGTATGGCATGTAGGCCGAGATGGGAATTCGGAGCCGGAATTTCACGCTGCCCGCCCAAGACGCCGGGGCGGAAAAGCTGGATAATGGCGCGCCATAGCCAGCCGAAAGCCACCAACCCGGCCCATCTTCATGGAAATCAAGGTCAACTACCTCGAAAATCTGCGTCAGGAAGCGAAGTTCGACGATTTTACCGTCGTCACGGATCAGCCCATCCGCTACAAGGGTGATGGCTCCGCGCCGGGGCCGTTCGATTACTTCCTGGCCTCGTCGGCACTGTGCGCCGCCTACTTCGTGAGGGTGTACTGCAACGCGCGGGACATCCCCACCGAGAACATCCGTCTGTCGCAGAACAACATCGTCGACCCGGAGAACCGCTACAACCAGATATTCCGCATCCAGGTCGAGCTGCCCAACGACCTCTCCGAGAAGGATCGCACCGGCATCCTGCGTTCCATCGAGCGCTGCTCGGTCAAGCGGGTGATCCAGAACAACCCCGAGTTCCAGATCGAGGTGGTCGACAACATCGACGAGGACGCTCAGGCGCTGCTGATGGGCGGGACCGTCGACGGCGACGAGACCTGGATCGAGGGCAAGGATCTGCCGCTGGAGCGGACCATCGCCAACATGACCCGCATCCTCGAGGATCTCGGCATGAAGATCGAGATCGCCTCGTGGCGCAACATTGTGCCCAATGTGTGGTCGCTGCACATCCGCGATGCCCACTCCAACATGTGCTTCACCAACGGCAAGGGCGCCACCAAGGAAGCCGCGCTCTGCTCGGCGCTGGGCGAGTTCATCGAGCGCCTCTCCTGCAACTTCTTCTACAACGACCAGTTCTTCGGCGAGGTCATCGCCGAGAGTGGCTTCGTCCACTACCCGGACGAGAAGTGGTTCCAGCCGGGGCCCGACGACGCGCTGCCGGCCGAGATTCTGGACGACTATTGTCGGGCGATCTACGACCCGGACGGCGAGCTGCGCGGCTCGCACCTGATCGACACCAACTCCGGCCGGACGGAGCGCGGTATCGTCTCGCTGCCGTTCGTGCGTCGCTCGGACGGCGCGACGGTGTACTTCCCCTCGAATTTGATCGAGAACCTCTACCTCAGCAACGGCATGAGTGCCGGCAACACCATTGCCGAGGCGCAGGTGCAGTGCCTTTCCGAGATCTTCGAGCGGGCGGTCAAGAAGCAGATCATCGAGCAGGAGCTCGCGCTGCCTGACGTGCCGGACGCCGTGCTGGCCAAGTACCCTGGCATCAAGGAGGGCCTCGATGCACTGGAGGCACAGGGCTTCCCGGTGCTGGTCAAGGACGCCTCGCTGGGCGGGCAGTTCCCGGTGATGTGCGTGACGCTGATGAATCCGCGCACCGGCGGGGTATTCGCCTCGTTCGGCGCGCACCCGAGCTTCGAGGTGGCGCTGGAGCGCAGTCTTACCGAACTGCTGCAGGGGCGCAGCTTCGAGGGCATGAGCGACCTGCCGGCGCCGACCTTCAACTCGCTGGCGGTGACCGAGCCGAACAACTTCGTCGAGCACTTCATCGATTCGTCCGGGGTGATCTCCTGGCGCTTCTTCAGCGCCCGCGCGGACCACGAATTCGTCGAGTGGGACTTCTCGGGCAGCAATGACGATGAGGCCGAGCGGCTGTTCGGTATCCTCGACGAGCAGGACCTGGAAGCCTACATGGTCGTGCACGAGGACCTCGGCGCGCCGGTGTGCCGTATCCTGGTGCCCGGCTATTCCGAGGTGTACCCGGTGGAGGATCTGGTCTGGGACAACACCAACATGGCGCTGAATTTTCGTGCCGACATCCTCAACCTGCATGCTCTGAACGATGCGCAACTGACCGACCTGCAGGAGCGCCTGGAGGAGAGCCAGCTCGACGACCAGTTGAAGATCGTCACGCTGATCGGCATCGAGTTCGACGACAATACCGTCTGGTCGGAACTGACCATCCTGGAACTGAAACTGCTGATCGACCTGGCGCTCGAGCGGTTCGAGGACGCCCTGGCGCGTGTCGAGATGTTCCTGCAGTTCCACGACAACACCGTGGCGCGGGAACTGTTCTACCGCGCGGTGCAGGCGGTATTGGAGATCACTCTCGATGACGAGCTGGAGCTCGACGATTACCTCGTCAACCTGCGGCGCATGTTCGGCGAAGAGACCATGGACGCGGTGGTCGGTTCGATCACCGGCGAGGTGCGCTTCCACGGCCTGACGCCCACCAGCATGGCACTGGAGGGGATCGAAAGGCATCAGCGGCTGATCGAGAGCTATCGCAAGCTGCATGCCCACCGTGCGGCCCAGGCGGGGCTCTGACTGCCGGGTTGGCGTGTCTTGCCTGAGATGCGTACGAAGAAGCGGCGAGTGCAGGCCGTTTTCGTGCAAGACCTAGCGCCCACTACCGGGTGGGCGCTGTCGTCTCGGCTACCGTTGTCGGCGGGCGTCGTCGATGTACGTGGCGTATGCCGCTATTCAGCGCCGAGTGCCTTCGAGCAGCATGACGGCCAGACGCACCCCGTCGACTGACGAAAGGATGCCGACGAGCCGGTCGCCGTCGAGCACCGGCATGGCGCCCTGGCGGTTTTCGAGCAGTTGCTGAAAGGCGTCGGCGAGCGGCGTATCGGGGGAGAGCGTGGCGACGTTACGGTCGATGACCTGAGCCAGCGCGATGCGGTCGAGATGCCGACTCAGGTGCAGCGAACCGAAGGTGTCGGTGATGCGCAGTGCTTCGCGCAGCACGATCTTCTGGTTGAGCAGGCCCATCAACTGGCCCTGGTCGTCCAGTACCGGCACGTGGCGTATCCGGTATTCCCCCATGGCCTCGTTGGCGTCGTGCAGGGTCTGGTCGTGGCGCAGGGTCACGATGTCGCGAGTCATGATATCGGCGACGACGTCGGGTGTTTCCTGGGTCATGAATTGCATCCTTGATCGAATCGAATATCGGGTGTTGCCACGGCTCGGCCACTTGCTGCCATCGGTGGCTCGATGGCTCCGAGTCGCCCTGCGGTGGTGGCTTCGTCGTGAGGCCGTCGCGGGGCGATCCACGATGGACTTCTGCTCTTTATCGGCAGCGAGCGGCCGAGCCACAGCCTGATTCGGATTTTTTCGACCAAGGGAGCATGTCTGCGGAAGGGGCATCGCCTCCCGGCCGTGTGTCGGCAGGCGATGGCACGCAGCGTGCGGCGGAAGGAATGGTGCTCGCGTCGTCTACAGACGGCTGACGATCAATGCCGCGTTGACGCCGCCGAAACCGAATCCGTTGCACAGTGCATGGCGGATCGAGTGCTCGCGCGTAGTGTTCGCCGCGAAATCCAGCCCTTGCAGGTCATCGTCGGGGTTTTCCAGGTTCAGCGTCGGGGGCAGTCGGCCCTGTATCACGGCCAGCGCGGTGAACAGGCTTTCCACGCCGCCGGCGGCACCCAGCAGATGGCCGGTCGCCGACTTGGTGGCGGAGATCGGTATCGTGGTCAGCGCCTCATCGAAGACGTTGCGCAGGGCGGCGATCTCGGCGCGGTCGCCGACCGGGGTCGAGGTCGCGTGGGCATTGATGTGATCGATGGCCTCCGGCGCCAGGCCCGCCATTCGCAAGGCCGCCCTGACCGCCGCCGCCGCGCCGGCGCCATCCTCCGGACCGGCGGTGATGTGATAGGCGTCGGCGCTGGTGCCGTAGCCGCTGAGCATGGCCAGGGGCGTCGCGCCGCGCGCCTCGGCGTGGGCCAGCGTCTCGATCACCATCAGCCCGGCGCCTTCACCCATCACGAAACCATTGCGATTCCGGTCGAAGGGACGCGATGCCCGGTCGGGCCGTTCCCGTTCGGTCGAGAGCGCCTTCATGGCGTGAAAGCCGGCCAGCGATAGCGGGTCGATGCAGGCTTCGGCACCGCCCACCAGGGCGACTTCCGCCTCGCCGCTGCGGATCAGCCGCATGCCGTCGCCGATGGCCTGAAGGCCGGCCGCGCAGGCGGTGACCGGACACCCCAGCGGCCCCCGAAAGCCGTGGCGGATCGAGACGTTCCCCGCCGCCAGGTTGGCCAGGAAGGCCGGCACCGTGAAGGGCGAGAGGCGGCGGTGACCGCGCGTCGTCAGGGTGTTCTGAGCCTGGGTGATGGTCGGGAAGCCGCCGATGCCGGACCCCACCAGGGTGGCGGTGGCCTCGCGGTCCGCGTCGCGCGTGGGGTGCCAGTCCGCCTGGGCCAGCGCCTCGTCGGCGGCGGCCATGGCGTAGAGGCTGAACAGCTCCAGCTTGCGGCGTGCCTTGGCATCGGCGATACGTTCCGGGTCGAAGCCGGCCTCGGGGTCGTCGCCGAGATCGGGAACGCTGCCGGCGATCTTGATCGGCAACTCTCCGGACTCGAACCGGGTGATCGTCCTGACGCCCGAGCGGCCGGCGAGCAGGCGTTCCCAGCTTGCCTTGACGCCGCAACCCAGCGGGCTGATCATTCCCATGCCGGTGATGACGAGAGGGGATTGCATGGCGTTTTTTCCTGCATGGCGAGTTTTCGCCAAGCTAGCATCGCGCTATATATGATCAAGGTAATATTCAGGCGTGAGACGACGAGGTAGCCATGCCTTACTCGGCAACCCACAAGGCCAGGTCCCGGGAGCGGATTCTCAAGTCGGCCACCGAGCTGTTCAGCCGCCAGGGCTTTGAAAAGGTCTCGATCGGCCAGATCATGAAGCTGGCCCGAATGACCCACGGGGCCTTCTACGCGCACTTCGCCTCGAAGGAGGCGCTTTATCAGGCCTCGGTGCGTCAGACCCTGGAGAACAGCCGCGCGGCCAGGCTGGTCAAGGGGCCGCTGTCGGTCAAGCACCTGACGGACCTGGTCGCCAACTGCTGGAATCTTCAGGAACTCGAGCGCAAGCACAAGCCAGGCCCGGAGTCGGTGCTGTTCAACGAGATCGGCAACGAAAATACCGAGATTCGCACGCTGTTCGAGGCCTCGTACCGGCGCGTGAAGAAGATGCTGGAAACCCGCCTCATCGCCCTGAGTCGCCTGAAGAAACTGCCCCTCGAACCCGACCGCGAAGCCATCGCCGACAAGTCCCGCGTGATTCTCGCCTCGCTGGTCGGTGCCGTGGCCATCGCCAAGAGTCTGCCCGAGGAAGCCGAGCGCCAGCGCGTGTTGAACGCCGCCCAACGGCATATCCTGCGCATGCTCGGCGTCGAGGAGAGCGAGCTGGAAAGCCTGTTGGACGCTTCGGGGTTGGAGGGGAATCCTGCGTAACCCGATTTCGACCGCAAAATGCCCCGTACAACGACAGGCCATGTTTTCCATGAGTTTCTTGCTCCGCGGGACTGGTAGCGTTGCTGAATATTCATTCAAGCCCCAGCCCAGCGGGCTACACGCCCCGACAAAGTCTTTTGCGGCATAGAGCGCCTTCCAAGATTTTGAAAGGCGCTATAAGAAGAGTCAGCAAGGTGGACAAAAATGGCCTGTAATTGACTTCTCCTTAAATCTGTTCATGCCGCCCGGAGTATAAAATGTTCGAGATAGTGAGAGCCGTTTTTCCCGATGATCTTGAGGATGTTCTTGATTTGTACCGGGAGTATGTGGGCAGCACCTCGGTCGATCTCTCTTTCCAGGGCAATGAGCAAGAGTTTAGCCAGTTGCCTGAGAAGTATGGCTCTGAAGAATCAAAAATTTTTCTGCTGAAAAAAGACGGCAAGCCGGTTGGGTGTGCGGCATATCGGAAGCTGAATGAGGAAGTCTGCGAAATGAAGAGGGTGTATGTCCGGCCAAGTGCGCGAGGCGATAATCAGGGCGCTAATCTTGTGGGCAGAGTCTTGCAAGAGGCCGTGATGAGTGGATATAAGAAAATATGTCTGGATGTGCTGCCTGAGTTCAAGGCTGCCCTGAAATTATACCGGTCGTATGGATTCGTTGAGCATCCTCCCGTAACGAACAATCCCGTTCCAGGAACACATTTCCTGGGCTTGAATCTAGGTTCTGTCTGAAAAGTCCGCGCGTAGGCAACGTTCTATGCACGCTAGACATACCATGGCTCGGAAGCTGCTAGCCAACTTGTCGTAACGAGTGCATACCCGGCGCAGCTCCTTGAGCCAACTGAAGCAGCGCTCAATGATGTTTCGCTCCCGATACCGGGGCTTGTCAAAGCCCCTTGGAGCGCCGGGGCGCGGTTTTCGCTTCATCTTGCGCCGGGCAATGATCGGCTTCATGCGATGCCGGTCGCAGTAGCGGCGAAGCGGTTCGCT
>NZ_JAGXFF010000002.1:610268-1071609 GCF_020147985.1 Modicisalibacter sp. MOD 31.J
CGATACCGGGGCTTGTCAAAGCCCCTTGGAGCGCCGGGGCGCGGTTTTCGCTTCATCTTGCGCCGGGCAATGATCGGCTTCATGCGATGCCGGTCGCAGTAGCGGCGAAGCGGTTCGCTATCGTAGCCCTTGTCCGCCACGATGAAACGGCAACGCTTGCGAGGTCTGCCTTTGGTTCCAGGCAGTTGCACATCCTCCAGGGTGGGAATGAAGTGCCGTGTATCCGAATCCTGCCCCGGCGACAGCGTGAAGGCCAGCGGCCAACCATGCCGGTCACAGAGCATATGGATCTTGGTCGTCAGACCGCCCCGACTCCGTCCCAGGGCATGGTCTACGGGCTCTACCTGTCCCCCTTTTTGCCGCCTCCTGAGGCGGCCCGAGTGGCGCGGATCGATGTCGAATCGATCATCCAGGTGTCCAGGTCCATCAGACCATCCTCTCGCAGGCGAAGTTGGAGGCGCGCCAGAATGGCCTCGAAGGTGCCATCATCGCGCCACTGACGGAAACGGTCATAAACGGTCTTCCAAGGGCCGTAGCGCTCTGGCAGATCGCGCCACTTGGCACCCGAGCAGAGGATCCAGAAGATGCCGTTCAATACCTGGCGGTCATCGCGACGGGGACGGCCTGACCTCTGCGGCGGCGAGACGATGTCTTCGATGAGGGCCCAGCCGTGGTCGGAGATCTCGTAGCGTCCTGCCATGGGTCACCTATGCAGTTGCAGCATGGGGCACATTAGCAAATCCGACTTTTCAGACAAAACCTAGGCATCGGGCATGGCTGGAAAAACGCTCATGTCCCGTGATCAAGCTAGAAGGGGCCATGTCAGTGACTGAGCAAATGGCTATTTTGAAGGAGCATGGTTTGATCAACCGTTTCAGCCGATCATGGTAAGCGCCGTTGCACATCGACTGACAACTGAGCTTCGATATTCTGCGTTGAGCACCTATGTGGACGCTTGAAATAATCTCGCCTGATACCATCGAGGCAGCCACGGAACTCGCCAAGGCTGCATTCAGCGATGATGATCGCTTCAGGCCGCTGACGGTGGCGTCAGGCGGCCCTCCCGGCCATGATGATCCCATGGTTCACGGAAGATGGATGAGAGACAGCCATTACTATGCCTGCTTTTTGGAAGGTTGTCTCGGCGGCTCGATCATAATTGCTGTGCGTGGCGGCGCTCGGGGGATAATTCATGGTATGCATGTCCACCCGAGCGTGATGAACAAGGGTGTCGGGAGCTGGATGCTTCGGGAGATACGGCGGCTTTATCCGGCAGTCAAAATCTGGGAGCTGGAAACCCCGGACTACGCGAAGCGTAATCATCATTTTTATGAGAAAAATGGCTTTGTGAGAGTGTCAGTCACGGGGCCGGAGCCTGACCTGGGTTTCGGATTTTTCCAATATCGATTCGTCGTTCAATAAGGTGCCAAGGCTGCAATCATATTTCCGCCGTATCGGTAGGTACGAGTCAAACCATGAAACGGGGATGGTCGTCATGAATGCTACGACGCTGAGTACGAAAGGTTATTGCCGTTGCGGACAGACGGCGTTCGAGGTTCGTGGCAAGCCAATGATCACCATGGCCTGTCATTGCACGGGCTGTCAGAGGATGACATCCAGTGCCTTCAGCCTCAGTTCGCTGTTTCACAGCACGGCCTTCTCGATCACATCCGGGGAACCGGTTATCGGTGGGCTGCATGGTAGTACGTGCCATTTTTTCTGCGGGCATTGCATGAGCTGGCTATTCACGCGCCCGGAAGGCATGGATGATTTCGTCAATGTGCGTGCGACGATGCTGGAAGATGCCCGAGCCTTCAGGCCATTCGTCGAAACATATACGGATGAAAAGCTGGAATGGGCGACGACGGGGGCAGAGCATAGCTTCTGCAAGTTCCCGCCGCAGGACAAGTTCCCGGAGCTACTTCAGGCATATGCGCAAAGGCCGGGTTGAATCCGGCGTCCGTTGCCATGGCGGCGCATGAAGCCATCACCTCGGCAATCTCAATGCCAGGCATGCATCTCGTGACAGGCCCCGCGTCAGAGCACTGAACTGATGCGGGGCCTGTTGTTTTTGTGGTGAGGTCACACCGTTGCCCAGGCGGGGGACTCTCATCTTTTCTTTTCCGACATGGTCTACGCCATATCTCGCAGTGGCCGGGCCAGCAGCTCCGAGACCACACCCGGCATGAACTCCCGCGGCAGGGTGATGGCGTAGAAGTTCTCGAAGACGTTGGGGAGCTGTTCCAGGCGTGCTAGCCGCCCCTGCTGTAGCTCGTCCTTGACCACCACCTCCGGTAGTACGCTCAGCGCGCCGCTGTCGCGGGCCAGCAGGCGTAGCATCGCCATGTCGTCGGCTTCGGCGAGGATCTTCGGCCGGTACTGGTAGAGGCTGCAGTGGCCGTCGAAGGCGCGGCGAATCTCGTGGTGTTCGCCGGGCAGTATCCAGCGGCTGTCTTCGAAGCCGGTGGGGAAAGGCGTGCCCGGGGCGGCGCCCGGCGGGCCGATGATCGAGAGCGGCTGGCGTGCCAGTAGCTGGCTCTGCCAGGCGGCGGCTTGCGAATGCGACGAGGGTAGCTGGGTATTGGTGAGTACCACGTCGAGTTCGTGGCGGGCCAGGCCATCCAGCAGGTCGGCCATGCCGCGGGCGTGCAGGCTGAAGTGCACCCGCTGCTCGGGCTGATGGAGCAGGGGGGCGACGAAGCTCTCGATGAAGTTACGCGACATGGTGGAGAGCGTGCCGATGCGCAGGCGTTGGTACTCGGGCTCGATACCGCGGCTGATCAGCGACTCCAGCTCCTCGCCCTTGGTGAAGATCGCCTCCGCGTAGTTGAACACCCGGCGGCCCGCCTCGGTCAGCACCAGGGCGCGGTTGCGGCGTTCGAACAGCGGCTTGTCCATCCGTTCTTCCAGCTTGCGGATCTGCGCCGAGAGCGCGCTCTGGGAGAGGTGCAGCGAGTCCGCCACCTGGGTCAGCTTGCCGTCGCGGGCCACGCGCCAGAAGTAGTAGAGATGATGATAGTTGAGCCGGCTCATTTCGTTCTCTTTTGTAGAACCATTGGTCAATTAATATCTATTTTAATTAAAAATCGCTTCGCCGGATACTTCAGGCTCCACGGATCAGCGGAGCCCTCTCATGCACGGCAACGAGCCATTTTTCACCTTCCTGCTTACCCTGGTGCCGCTCGTCCTAGCGCTGGGGGCCGTGGTCAGCGCCCGCGGCGCCACCGCGCGGGCCTGGCGCATCGGCCAGATCACTACCAGCGTCAGCGTGCTGCTGGCGGCAGCGCTGCTGGCGCTGGGGCTGGTACACGGCCTGCCGGCACTCGCCGGCTGGTGGCAGAGTGGCATGCTGCAACTGTGCATGCTGGCGCTGGCCAACTTCATCGCCTTCGTGGTGGTGCGCTACAGCGCCACCTATCTGCAGGGCGAGCCGCGCCAGCGACGCTTCGTTACGCTCGTCCAGGCGCTCTTCGCCGCGGTCAGCGTGGCGGTGCTCAGCGATCATCTGCTGCTGTTCCTGTTCGCCTGGCTGGGCATCAGCCTGGCCATGCACCAGTTGCTGATGTTCTACCCGGACCGCCCACGTGCCGCCCTGGCCGCGCACAAGAAGTTCCTCTTCGCCCGCGCCGCCGAGCTCTGCGCCGCGGCTGCTTTCCTCATCCTCTACCTGGAACACGATAGCGCGCGGATCAGCGTCATCACCGCCGCCTATGCCGTACCCGGCCACGCCCTGACCCTCGCCGATCAGGCCGCGGCCTGCTTGATCGGGCTGGCGGCGCTGATCAAGTGCGCCCAGCTACCGCTGCACGGCTGGCTGATCCAGGTGGTGGAGGCGCCGACCCCGGTCTCGGCGACGCTGCACGGCGGGGTGATCAACCTCGGTGGCTATCTACTGCTGCTGTTCTCGCCGCTGCTGCTGCAGTCGGCGCCGGCCCAGGCGCTGGTGCTGGCGGTGGCCGGTGTCAGCAGCGTGCTGGCGGCACTGGTGATGATGACCCGCGTCAGCGTCAAGGTGCGCCTGGCCTGGTCGACCAGCGCCCAGATGGGCCTGATGCTGGTCGAGATCGCCCTCGGGCTGACCGAACTGGCGCTGCTGCACCTGCTCGCTCACTCCTGCTACAAGGCCTACGCCTTCCTCAGCTCCGGCGAGGCGGTGGCAGAGGATCTGCTACGCCGCCAGGCCCCGGCCCGCAGCCCCTCGATGGTCCAGTGGCTCGCCGCTTTTCTGATCAGTGCCGCGCTGGTGAGCACGGTGGTGGTGCTGGCACGCAGCCTCAGCGATTCGCCGGCCTTCGCCGCCTACAGCCCCTGGGTGCTGGTCACTTTGGCTCTGAGCGTGATGCTGGCCGAGCGCCGCAGTGAGCGTAGCGCGGGCGCCCTCGGCAGCTTCCTCGGCCTGGCCGTGCTGGTGGTGCTCGCCTATGTCGGCCTCAAGACGCTGTTCGTCACGCTGCTGCCCGCCACCGGGCACAGTGTCTCGCCCTGGGCGGATCTGTGGGTGAGCGTGCTGTTCGTGCTGCTCTTCGCCGGCTACTGGCTGCAGCGCCATGGGCTGCACTACCGCGCCTCGCAGACGCTCAACCGTTACTGCTATGCCGGCTTCTACCTCGACGAATGGGTCACCCGTAACACCCTCAAGCTCTGGCCCCACGCGCTGCCCGGCCGGATTCAGGCCAAGCAGCATCACACCGTCTCTCGCGGGAGTTTCCAATGATGAGTCTCGATACCTCTCGAACCGCACGGCTGGCCGACGCGAGCGACGCCACGCCGCTCACCGAGCCCCAGATCGCGGCGCTGGATCGCGCCTGCGCACGCATCGCCCCGAGCTGGCCGCTGGATCGGCTGATCGCGGTGAGCCCCTACTGGACCCAGCGCGGGGAAGACGCCGCCACGGTCTCGGCGCGCCTCTCGGCGCTGGGCAATGTCCACGGCCTGATGCCGCCGAGCCACTATCTGACGGCATGGCAGCGCGGCGAGATCACCGAGGCGCACCTGAGTGAGGCCGCTGCACGGCTCGACTACCACGGCGCCTACCGCAATCTACTGGCGGTGGTCGACGAGCTGAGCCGTTTGCCCCACTGGCATAACATCAGCGATCTGATCGATGCCCGCCGTGACCGCCAACACCAGATGGCCTGGCGCGACGAGATCACCCATCAGATCAGCCAGTTCTGCGCCGCCTACTATCAGGCGGACGGGCCGCTCAACGCCGAACGCCTGCACGCGCCCCGCGGCAAAAGGCTCTACCAGCACTGGCGCGAGATGACCCTCGAGGATCGCGGCATCGCCATCCTGATGGGCGAGCCGCGGCTGCGGCGCTACTTCCAGACCCTGCCGGAGAGCGAAGAGGGGCTGTTCCAGGCGGCCATTGCCGAGCTGGACGTCGCCACCGGCCATCTCGAGAGCTACGCCCAGGCGCTGCTGCTCGATATCAACGGCTGGGCCAGCTGGGTCGCCTATCAGGATTGGCAGCATGGGCTGGATGCCTCCGCCGATGAGGCGCAGGAGGCGCATCAGCGCGAGGGCGAGCGCCCGCCATCGGACATGCGCAGCCTGCTGGCGATCCGCCTGGCCTGGGAGCTGGTGCTTTGGCGCTATATCGGAGCGGAGCAGCCGGAGCAGGCCGAGCGCCTGAATCGGCTGTGGCACGCCGAGCTGGTGGAGCTGCCGACGCGCATCGAGCGCCACCAGCGTGCGCAGCAGCCGCTGTGGGTGTGGCAGCTCGCCAGCGAAATCGCCTACCAGCAGCCGCTACATCATGCGCTACTGCAGGCTGCGGGTGTGGCTTCAGACAATGTGCAGACGCCGCGGCTACAGGCAGTGTTCTGCATCGATGTGCGCTCCGAGCCGATGCGCCGGGCGCTGGAGCGCCAGAGCCCGGCGATCCAGACGCTGGGCTTCGCCGGCTTCTTCGGGCTGCCGCTGGCGCACCAGCAGGGCGGCACCGCGCTGGCCCAGCCGCACCTGCCTGGACTGCTGGCACCGCAGGTGATGCTCAAGAGCGAACCGAACACGGGGACGACACACACAGCGCAACGGCTGAACTGGCAGGCACGCCTGCAGGAGTGGAGCCGCACGGCGAGCGCCAGTTTCACCGTGGTGGAGGCGGGTGGGCTGCTCTATGCCGGCAAGCTGCTGCGCCGCTCGCTGGAGGCCAAGGCTCGGCGCCAGCCGCTCGCCATGGATACGCTGAGCTGGCACTGGCGCGGCAGCGGTGAGGCGCTGAGCCTGGCCGACAAGGCCGCGCTCGCTCGCAGCGTGCTGGTGGGCATGGGGCTCACCGAGCACATCGCCTCGCGAGTGCTGTTGGTGGGGCACGGCAGCCACAGCAGTAACAATCCGCATGCCGCGGGGCTCGAGTGCGGCGCCTGCGGCGGCCAGTCCGGGGAAGTCTCGGTACGCGCCCTGGCGCGGCTGCTCAACGACCCCGCGCTGCGCGAGGCGCTGGCCGAAGACGGGCTGATCATTCCCCAAGAGACGCGCTTCGTACCGGCACTGCATCACACCATCACCGACCGCCTCGAACTGCTGGAGGCCGAGACGGACGCCCACGTGCTGGGTGAAGAGATGCGCACCTGGCTCCAACGGGCCGGCGAGCAGGCCCGGCGCGAGCGCGCCCCGCAGCTCGGCCTCGCGGCCGATACGCCTGAACTCGAGCAGACCCTGGACCGCCGCGGCGCCGACTGGTCGCAGACCCGCCCCGAGTGGGGGCTGGCCAACAACGCCAGCTTCATCGCCGCCCCACGGCGCTGCACCGCGCTGCTCGATCTCGCCGGGCGCAGCTTCCTGCACGACTACGACTGGCGCACGGATAGCGACTTCGCGCGGCTGGAAGCGATCATGACCGCGCCGCTGGTGGTCGCCCACTGGATCAACATGCAGTACAACGCCTCGGTCACCGATAACCGCAAGTTCGGCAGTGGCAACAAAGTGCTGCACAACGTGGTCGGCGGACATATCGGGGTGTTCGAAGGCAACGGCGGCGATCTACGTATCGGCCTGCCGCTGCAGTCGCTGCATGACGGCGAGCGCTGGCGTCACGAACCGCTGCGCCTGAGCGTCTACCTCGCCGCGCCCCCGGAGGCAATCGCCGAAATCATCGCGCGCCATGAGGTGCTGACTTCGCTGACGCACAACGGCTGGCTGCATCTGTTCGCGCTGGATGACCAGAGCGGCGAAGTACTCGCTTACCGTGGCGGGCAGTGGGTCAGTAGCTAAAGGTAAGCTTCGGCTAAAAAACTCGCCGCATCAGAAAAAGCCCCGGGCCGGACCACTGGCTCGGGGCTTTTCTCTTTTTGAGGCGTTTTCACTGAGCCGGCATCCGCTTGCGTGATGGAGTTACCCGGGGGGCTGAATCCCAAAGCGGCGAATTATGCGTCTATTGCGACCCGCAACGTTTTGCATCCTTCATGATGAGTGAATAATCTTGTTGTTCAAGACCTCTTGCATGGCCAGGTGGAATTGTCTTTTAGCTGAATGCTAGCGCTACTGCATGGATGGCAAGTGCCATCACCTCATGCCCAGGTAGGGGCGGTAGCGTGGCCAGGCGTTAGGTCCTCTCGGTACGCGACCGCATGATGACCTTCACACGTTCCAGCGGCTTGGGAGGTTTTTCTCTGCTGTGTTTCTATACAGCATCATTGGATCTGACAAGATGCGTAAGCGCGCGAGTTCGGCATAGGTAGCCGAGCTGTTTGAAGAAGCCTTTCCTATCAAGGGATTAGGTAAAAATGGCGCGCTCGATAATGTTATTGAACGTGCTGGCGCGTTATAATGCAATAAACGAATCTGCCGTATAATCACTGTTAGGCCCCAAAAGGAGAGATCGTGGCAAATAGAAGTTATTTATACACAACGAATCATCTTCCAGAGTCGCCTGAGTGGGAAGAAGTAAGGGATTTACATGGCATCTCAGAATGGAACTACGATATCCCCATAGCTTTTAAGCTTCTACTAGCTGGCGATCCTATGGCGGTTAATTCTTCCATTTGGGAAACGCCAGAAAAAATCGCAATAGCTGGTGACTTTAAAGCTGGTTTGGCCACCTTGAATAACTACCTTTCTAGGTTGCCTCCTGAGGCTGAAGCGCTTGTAAATGAAACGAAGTCGTTCCTGTCGAAATCTTCAAATGAAAGAAAGTATTTCATCCTTGAATGTGGTGAAATATTTGACATGGAAGAAGGCTCCTTAGAGGCGAAAAATCTAGCGCTAATAGAAGAAATAAAATCAATTGGCAATGAAGTAGACGCACTAGCTGTGCCCGAGCCTATTACACCTGAGGAGCCACAGGTAGGCTTGTTAGGTAAGCTGTTGGGTCGTAAGCAAGAGCTGCCAAAACATGATCCGCTGCAACCGTTCTATGGTCTTGGCTTAGGTAACTGGTCAAATATATTGTATTTCCAGTTTGGCGATGAAAAGGCCTAGCAAGCGCATGATGTCGGACTGGTTTTCCGCTGCGCTCCAAGTCAGCCGAAAATGCGGGCGTTAATTGGTAAAGATATGGAAGTTGTCGTTCAAGAAGAAGTGACCGGTTGTGGCGTTGCAGCATCTGCCGCACTGGCGGGTCTCAGCTATGCTGAGGCCAAAAAGAGAGCCAACGTGCTTGGTATTCACGCATCAGACACATCACTCTGGTCCGACACGGAGTACGTCCGAACCCTTCTGCGAGAATTCGGTATCTCCGCATCTCCCAAAGAAACACCATTCGAGTCTTGGGAGCAGTTGCCAGATAAGGCCCTTCTCGCCATTAAATGGCGAATAGAGCAGGGCAAGCCATTTTGGCACTGGGTTTTTTTCGTCCGAGAAAATGGCCAGGCAAAGGTGCTGGATTCCAAAAAGGCTTTGAAATCAAACGTCCGCCGGGATTTCGGGTGCATCAAGCCCAAGTGGTACATTGAGGTATGCAATTAACAAGGCGCAGCAGTTCGCGGCCGATGGCCGTCGGACGCCCTTTGCGTGACTTTTTCGTCGCCACTCCAAGGCCCCTCTGTGCTTCGGTGTTGGGTGAATTAGATGAAACAAAATATTTACGACGAGCCCGAGTTTTTTAATGGCTATATGGCTCTCCGAGCCGACGAGAGCGGGCTTAATGTCTCCATCGAAGAGCCCGCCGTACGAGCCCTCCTTCCCAAGCTCAATGGTCTTGATATCCTGGATATCGGTTGCGGCTTCGGAAAGTTCGCCGGGTACTGTTTAAGCCAGGATATAAGTCGATTCGTCGGATTAGATATCTCTGAAAAGATGATTGCCGAAGCAGAACGGCAACACCAGGATGAGCGATTATCGTTCAATGTTGGCGCTATCGAAGACGCCAAAATAGAAGAAGCAATGTTTGACGTCGCGGTATCTTCGATGTGCTTGCATTACGTTAAAGACCTTGATGCAGTGCTCGGGAAAATTGCTTCAGCGCTGCGGCCGGGCGGGCGTCTCATAGTCTCCGTAGAACATCCAATTTGTACTTCGCTACTGGCCGGATGGTATGACTCGGAGCATACGTCTCGGCTCCATTGGCCGGTCGACAACTACTTCGACCAAGGAGTGCGGTACGCCAACTGGTTCGTCGATGGCGTCATTAAATACCACCGGACAATTGAGACATATGTGAGCGCTGCGCTGACGGCCGAGCTAACAATCGCCGACTTGCTTGAGCCTGAGCCGACAGAAGTCGCTCTCACTGCACAGCCTTGGCTAGCCGAGCATGTAAGGCGACCACCTATCCTCGTAATGGCATGCGACAAAAAGCCTTGACTATGAGAGCGGCCATATGTTCGCCCAGCTTTGGCGTTTAGCGGTCACGAGTGAAAACACAACAGGAGGTTCTGGTGCCAGAGAAATCTGTATCTGTAGTTGGCCGGTCACTTTGGAGCCATTCTGCCGGCTCGGACGAAGGGGACGCGATACTATTGGTTTCAGGTGCGAATGCATCAGCGTTGATGTGGCCGGATGAATTCGTTGACCTGCTCGTGTCCAAGGGATACCGCGTTATTCGCTATGATCATCGTGATACGGGTCGCTCTACCTTCATCGAGTTTGATTCTGACCCCTATGCTGTGGAGGATCTGGCGTCAGATGCGGTATCGATTCTCGACGCGTGGGAAGTGGACAAGGCGCATGTCGTTGGCTTATCGATAGGTGCGACTTTAGGCCAAGTGCTTGCGCTGGATCATTCGGATCGACTCTACAGTTTGACCCTGATGTGTGGAGCAGCACTCGATGTCGACTTCGTCGGTAATATTGGACGGGCCTTTTCAGGAGAAAGTTCACCGGATGGTTTGCCCCTTCCAAACAAGGCGGTGCTTGAAGCACTTTCTGAGCGTGCAACGCCCTCAGAGAGCATGGAGGAAGAACTTGATCGTCGCGTAAAGGAATGGGGTCTACTTTCAGGAAAAAAGCTTGAGTTTGATGCGGCTGATTTTCGGCTTCGTGAGCAACGATGTATAGATCATGCCGGAACTTGGGTACAGCCCGGAAATCACGCAATGGCAACGCCAGTACCTCTATCCAGAGGGAGGGAGCTGGGCAAGGTGAGCGTTCCGGTCTTGGTGATTCAGGGGGCTGAGGACCCCCTCAATCCGCCACCTCACGGCAAGCATATTGCGGATTTATTACCGAACGGTCGCCTGGTTGAAATCGACGGTCTTGGGCACTGTCTTCCAAAAGCCTTGCTGCCGCGGATAGCAGATGAAATTGCCCATCATGCTGAAAAAAGCCATGCAGCCGATGCTCGTGCCTCGCGCGGCTGATGGCTGGCTACAACTTTGGAGATGCCAGTGCAGGAATCGGATTACTTCGAGATGAACCGAGCAGGGTGGGACAGGCGTGCAGCAGCCCACTTCGATTCTGATTTTTATGACCTGCCGGGCTTTCTGGCGGGTAAAACCTCTCTTCGTGAAATCGAATTGGCAGAGCTTGGGGATGTGAGCGGCAAGTCTTTGCTGCATCTCCAGTGTCACTTTGGCATGGACACGCTGTCATGGGCTCGTAAGGGAGCAATTTGCACTGGCGTCGATCTATCGCCGATTGCCATCCAGAAGGCTCGGGAGCTGGCTCGGAAACTCAAGTTGAACTCGGAGTTCGTATGTACTGACGTCTATTCTTTCCAGCGTTCAGGATCAGCGCCGTACGACATCGTGTTTACGTCATACGGTGCGCTCTGTTGGCTGCCGGATCTAAACCGATGGGCTGAGGTTGTCGCTTCAAATCTTGCAGTCGGTGGGCGCTTTTATATCGTGGAATTTCATCCTGTTCATGATCTCTTGGCGGGATATTCGTATTTCACCCAGGTGCAACCCGATGTGGATGAAGAAGGTACGTACACAGAAAACGGCGCAGAGGCGATAGCCAGGCTGGCAACGTGGGCGCATCCAGTATCCAGTGTCATCAGCGCATTGCTTGATGTTGGCATTCAGATTGAGCGGGTCAGCGAATTCCCGTTCAGCCCATACAACTGTTTCGAGGGTATGGTTGAGCGTGAGCCGGGGCGCTTCTACCTGAGCCACCAGGGACACGATGTTCCAATTGTCTACAGTATTACTGGGCGAAAGGTCTCCTAAAATGCTGTTGGGCTCAGGCGTGAAGCGAAGGGAGGCGGACTTGGTTGCCACTGAAGCTGTTGAGCTGAAATTGCTGAGTCTGGACCACACAGAGCAGCTCTTTGACTTGGTGAACGGAAACCGGGAGCACCTGCGAGAATGGTTGCCGTGGGTTGATGGAACCCAAACATCGACTGACACTGAATCATTTATCAAGTCTGCTCTCAGCCAGTATGAAGCTGGCCATGGCCCCCAATACGTGATCTTTTATGAGGGTGCAATGTGCGGGGTTTGTGGCTTCCACCCATTCGATCTGGCGAATAGAATCGGCGGGATCGGCTACTGGCTGAGTCAAATCTGCGTCGGGAAAGGTATCATGACATCCGCCGTTAGATCTCTGGTTAAAACAGGGTTTAATGAGCACGAAATGAATCGAATTGAGATTGCCTGTGCGACGGGCAATGCAAGAAGTCGGGCGGTTCCCGAGCGCTTGGGATTTACATTCGAGGGTTTGCTCCGAGAGCGTGAATATCTATACGGCAGGTATGTAGACCATGCTCTCTATTCGATGCTGGCATCGGAGCTGTTATCGTTTGACAAGGCGTTGCATCGTTAAAGCCGGTGAATGCGCCGTTATATGGACGTTCCCATAGAGAATCTATATGGCATTCAGTGAGTTCGAAGCAAAGAAAATTGAGCGGGCCGCTTCTGAATTTCTTGAAGATCAGAGGCCGCCAGTCGAGATCAGAGCCAAGTTGGATCTAGCTGTTCGGGTTTCAGGTCAAAGCGTTCAGATTGTCGAAATTCTCCCCCATTTCCGGGATCCATCCATGAACATTGAATCGCCGGTAGCCAAGGCGACCTACGTCAAGAAATCTCAACGCTGGAAAATCTACTGGATGCGTAGCGATCTAAAGTGGCATTCGTACACGCCAGAACCTGAGTCACGCTCCATCGAGGGATTCTTTGCCATCGTGAGTGCTGACAAAAATGGCTGTTTCTTCGGGTAGCAGGTAACCCGTCATTCAAGCGCGTTTCCGGCCTGGCGGCTGTTCGCGGGATGCCCTCGGGAGTCGGGTAACAGTGGTGTTAATTTTCCACCAAGGACGCATGGCTGACACAACGCAGAGCCCCTGAGCCAGCTTGCTGTCTCAGGGGCTTTTCCGTTTTCTGCGCTGTTGCGACTTCGCTCTGGGTCACCGAGCGGCGATTGCCACACCGACCTTGGAGCGATTGGGCCGACCGATGGTTTGGGTGATCCAGGTACCGGTTTTTGCCAGCGTGTCCAGATCGATGCCGCTCTCGATGCCGAGGCCGTCGAGCAGGTAGACGACATCCTCACTGGCCACGTTGCCGGAGGCCCCTTTGGCGTAGGGGCAGCCGCCGAGGCCGGCGACGGAGCTGTCGATCACGGCGATACCTTCTTCCAGCACGGCGTAGAGGTTGGCGAGGGCCTGGCCGTAGGTGTCGTGGAAGTGCGCGGCGAGCTTGGCCATGGGAATGTCGCGGCTGACCGCTTCGAGCATGCGCTTGGCCTTGAGCGGGGTGCCGGTGCCGATGGTGTCACCGAGCGAGACCTCGTAGCAGCCCATCTCATACAGCGCCTTCGCGACCTCGGCCACCCTGGCCGGGGCGATCTCGCCTTCGTAGGGGCAGCCAAGCACGCAGGAGACATAGCCGCGCACGCGGACGTTGGCGGCCTTGGCGCGTTCCAGTACCGGCGCGAAGCGTTGCAGCGATTCGGCGATCGAACAGTTGATGTTCTTCTGCGAGAAGGCCTCGGAGGCGGCGCCGAAAACGGCGACTTCCTCGACACCGCATTCCAGCGCGGCTTCCAGCCCCTTGAGGTTGGGGGTGAGGGCGGCGTAGGTCACGCCGGGCCGGCGGGCCAGGCCGGACATTACCTCGCGGTGATCCGCCATCTGCGGCACCCACTTGGGCGAGACGAAGCTCGCCGCCTCGATGTGGGTAAGGCCCGCGGCGCCCAGGCGGTCGATCAGCTCCAGCTTGGTGGCGGTGCTGATTGCCCCGGGTTCGTTCTGCAGGCCGTCGCGGGGGCCGACCTCGACGATGCGGACCTGTCTGGGAAGTGCCATCAACTGTCTCCTGCCTGAAATGCCAGCAGCACGTCCCCCTGGCCGACGGTATCGCCGCCCTGGAAGTGGAAGCTTTCCACGTGGCCGTCGGCGGGGGCGCTCAGGGTATGCTCCATCTTCATCGCTTCCATCACCATCAGCGGCGTGCCCTTGGTGACGCGTTGTCCCGGCTCGACGAGCAGTGCCACCACGGTGCCGTGCATGGGCGCGGTGAGGGTGGCGTCGACCTCGTGCTGGCCGTGGTCGACGGCGTCGAGTCGCCGCCAGGCGAGGCGCACTTCGCCGTGGACATCGCCGAGAATCAGCCGGTCGCCGTCGGCGGCGCGCTCGTGACGTGCCAGGTAGCGCCGGCGGTGGCCGTCGAGGGTGATCGCCACGGCGTCGCCGTCGAGTCGCTGCAACTGGCCCTGAAAGCTTTCGCCGTTGACGTTGAGGCGCCAGTCGCCGTTGGCGCTCGGGCGCTCGGCGCGCACGGTAACGATCGCGTCGCTGTCACTGGCGTCCGCGGCATGGGTCGGGTCAGCCAGGGCGATGCGCACCTGGCGGGGGGCGTTGAGCCGCCAGCCGTCGCGACGCGCCCAGGGGGCGTCGTCGGCCTCGCCCTGCAGGTGATCGAGCGCCTGCAGGGCGAGCCGTGCGTAGGTGGCAGCGTCGGGCGCGCGGTTGGCGAAGAGCTCGTCGTGGTGATGCTCGATGAAGCGGGTGTCGAGCTCGGCGCGCTGGAAGGCGGGGTGGCCGGCCAGACGCTGCAGGAAGGCGCGGTTGGTGGTCACGCCGACCACGTCGAGCGCCGCCAGGGCGCGGTTGAGGGTGGCCAGCGCCTGGTCGCGGTCGTCGCCGTGAACGATCAGCTTGGCGAGCATCGGGTCGTAGTGCATCGAGACCGCGTCACCGGCCTCGACGCCGCTGTCCAGCCGTACCCGCTCGGCGTCCAGCGCGGCGCCGGTCAGGTCGAGGCCGAAACGCTCGAGGGTCCCCGTCGCCGGCAGGAAGTCCTGCGTCGGATCCTCGGCATAGAGCCGGGCCTCGAAGGCATGGCCGCTGATGGTGAGTTCATCCTGCGTCCTGGGCAGCGGCAGGCCGGCGGCGACGGCGAGCTGCCATTCGACCAGGTCCTCGCCGGTGATCATCTCGGTGACCGGGTGCTCGACCTGCAGGCGGGTGTTCATCTCCATGAAATAGAAGGACCCATCGGCATCCAGTAGGAACTCGACGGTGCCGGCGCCGACATAACCGATCTCGCGGGCGGCGCGCACGGCGGCCTCGCCCATCTCGCGGCGCAGTGCCTCGGTCATGCCCGGGGCGGGGGCTTCTTCGAGTACCTTCTGGTGGCGGCGCTGCACCGAGCAGTCGCGCTCGAACAGGTAGACGCCGTCGCCCTGGCTGTCGCAGAACACCTGGACCTCGACGTGGCGCGGCTGGGTCAGGTATTTCTCGATCAGCATGCGGTCGTCGCCAAAGGCGGCGCGTGATTCGCGGCGGCAGCCGTCGAGGGCGGCCTGGAAATCGTCGCTGGACTCGACCACGCGCATGCCCTTGCCGCCGCCACCGGCACTGGCCTTGAGCAGTACCGGGTAGCCGATGCGTTCGGCCTCGGTCTTGAGGTGATCGTCGTTCTGCTCGTCGCCGTGGTAGCCGGGGACCAGCGGCACGCCGGCGGTCTCCATGCGCGCCTTGGCGGCGGACTTGTCGCCCATGGCGGCGATCGCCGAGGCCGGCGGGCCGACGAAGGCGATGTCGGCGCGCTCGCAGGCGGCGACGAACTCGGCGTTCTCGGAGAGAAAGCCGTAGCCCGGGTGGATGGCGTCGGCGCCGGTGCGCCGGGCGGCCTCGATCACGGCGTCGATGTCGAGATAACTCTCGCGGGCCGGGGCGGGGCCCAGCCGCACGGCTTCGTCGGCCTCGCGGACGTGGCGGGCGTTGGCGTCGGCATCGGAATAGACGGCGATGCTGCGCAGCCCCAGGCGGCGGGAGGTGCGGATCACCCGGCAGGCGATCTCGCCGCGGTTGGCGATCAGTACCGAGCCCAGCGGGCGGGGCGCAGTGGCGAGACTCATGAGCGGGATTCCTTGTCGTCGTCGCCGGCCGGTCGCCAGGCGGGGGGGCGTTTGTCGAAGAAGGCGGCCAGGCCCTCCTGGCCTTCGTCGCTGACGCGCAGCTCGCTGATCATCCGGCAGGTGGTCTCGCGGGTGGCATCGCTGTCGGGGTCGCGGGCCACTTCGGCGAGCAGGGCCTTGGTGGCGCGCTGCGCCCGGGGCGAGGCCTCGAGGAGCCGGGCGACGTAGTGCTCGACGCGCTCGTCGAGTTCGTGGCTGCCGGCGACTTCGTGGACCAGGCCCAGCGTCTGCGCGGTGGTGACGTCCATGACTTCCGCGGTCAGCGCGAAGCGGCGCATCTGTCGGCTGCCGATGGCGCGCTGCACATAGGGGCTGATCACCGCCGGCGAGAGGCCGATCTTGACCTCGGAGAGGCAGAATCGCGCCGCCTCCGAGGCGACGACGATGTCGCAGCACGCCGCCAGACCCACCGCGCCGCCGTAGGCCGCGCCCTGGACGCGGCACAGCGTGGGGCAGGGCAGGCTGTCGAGGCGCTGCATCAGGCGCGACAGCTCACGGGAATCGGCGAGGTTGTCATCGACACTGTAGTCGACCATGCGCTTCATCCAGTGGAGATCGGCGCCGGCGGAGAAGTGCTTGCCCACGGAGCCGAGCACCACTACCCGTACTTCGCCGCGCTCGGCCGAGTCGTGCAGACGATCGAGATGGCCATTGAGCTCGCCGATCAGCGCATCGTCGAAGGCGTTGTGGACGTCGGGCTTGTCGAGGGTCAGCCGGGCGACGCCGCGGTTGTCGATCGATAGGCTTGTGTAGGCAGTGTTATCTGACATCTCGGACCTCGGTATACAGTTTGAAGTCGGAAGAACGGCGCTTCGCGCCTGGAAGAGGGAAGAACCCTTTGTCCGAGTGCGTCGTTATTTTCGCACTTTTCTTCCTTCTTCTACCTTCCTTCTCCACGCGAAGCGTGGGCCTACATCCGAAACACCCCGAAGCGCGTCTCTTCGATCTCGGCATTCATCGCTGCCGCCAGCGCCAGTCCGATCACGTCGCGGGTCTGCAGCGGGTCGATGACGCCGTCGTCCCACAGCCGTGCGCTGGCGTAGTAGGGGTGGCCCTGACGCTCGTACTGGTCGCGGATCGGTGCCTTGAAGGCGTTCTCGTCGGCTTCGCTCCAGGTCTCGTCGCTGCGCTCGAACTGGTCGCGCTTGACCTGGGCGAGCACGTTGGCGGCCTGCTCGCCGCCCATCACCGAAATGCGTGCGTTGGGCCACATGAACAGCAGGTTGGGGTCATAGGCACGGCCGCACATGCCGTAGTTGCCGGCGCCGAAACTGCCGCCGATCAGCACCGTGAACTTGGGCACCTTGGCGCAGGCCACGGCGGTGACCAGCTTGGCGCCGTGCTTGGCGATGCCTTCCTGCTCGTACTTGGAACCGACCATGAAGCCGGTGATGTTCTGCAGGAAGATCAGGGGAATACCGCGCTGGGCACAGAGTTCGATGAAGTGCGCGCCCTTCACGGCGGACTCCGAGAACAGCACGCCGTTGTTGGCGACGATACCCACCGGGTGGCCGCACCAGTGGGCGAAGCCGGTGACCAGGGTGTCGCCGTAGTAGCGCTTGAACTCGTCGAAGTCGGAGTCGTCGACCAGTCGCGCGATCACTTCGCGCACGTCATAGGGCTTCTTGAGGTCGGTCCCCACGATGCCGTAGAGCTCGTTCGGGTCGAGCCGCGGCGGGCGCGATTCTCGCATTGCCAGCTCGCCGCGCTTGTGCCAGTTCAACCGCGATACCGCGCGCCGGGCGAGCTGCAGGGCGTGGGCGTCGTTGTCGGCATAGTGGTCGGCCACGCCGCTGATCTTGGCGTGCACGTCGGCGCCGCCCAGGTCCTCGGCGCTGATCGTCTCGCCGGTGGCGGCCTTCACCAGCGGCGGGCCGCCGAGGAAGATCGTCCCCTGATTACGCACGATGATCGACTCGTCGGCCATCGCCGGCACGTAGGCGCCACCGGCGGTGCACGAGCCCATCACCACGGCGATCTGCGGGATGCCTTCGGCGGAGAGCGTGGCCTGGTTGTAGAAGATGCGTCCGAAGTGGTCGCGGTCGGGGAACACCTCGTCCTGGTGGGGCAGGTGGGCGCCGCCGGAGTCGACCAGGTAGAGGCACGGCAGGCGGTGCTTGCGGGCGATCTCCTGGGCGCGCAGGTGCTTCTTCACCGTGAGCGGGAAGTAGGTGCCACCCTTGACCGTGGCGTCGTTGGCGACGATCACGCACTCCACGCCGGACACGCGGCCGATGCCGGCGACCACACCCGCCGCCGGCACCTCGGTGCCGTAGACCTCATGGGCGGCCAGCGCGCCGATCTCGAGGAACGGTGCGCCCTCGTCGAGCAGGTGGTCGATGCGATCGCGCACGAACAGCTTGCCGCGGGACTCGTGCCGCTCGCGGGCCTTGTCGCCACCGCCCCGGGCGATCGACGCGGTCAGCGCGTGGAGCTTGCCGACCTCGGCGCGCATCGCCGCCTCGTTGGCCTGGAAGGCCTCGGTGCGCGGGTTGATCTGGGTCTGAAGAATAGCCATTCATCTCTCCGAGATGAGCTATAAGCTATAAGCCGGAAGCTGTAAGAAAAGCCTCAATGCAGTTACTTACCGCTTAAAGCTTATGGCTTACCGCTGGGTTTATGCCGATTCATTGAACAGTTCGCGACCGATCAACATCCTTCGAATCTCGCTGGTGCCGGCGCCGATCTCGTAGAGCTTGGCGTCGCGCAGCAGGCGTCCGGTGGGGTACTCGTTGATGTAGCCGTTGCCGCCGAGCAGCTGGATGGCGTCCAGCGCCACCTGGGTGGCCTTCTCGGCGCAGTAGAGGATCACCCCGGCGGCGTCCTTGCGCGAGGTACGGCCGCGATCGCAGGCGCCGGCCACGGCATACAGATAGGCCCGGCAGGCGTTCAGGGTGGTGTACATGTCCGCCACCTTGCCCTGAACCAGCTGGAACTCGCCGATCGACTGGCCGAACTGCTGGCGCTCGTGGAGGTAGGGCACCACCACGTCCATGGCCGCCTGCATGATGCCGATGGGCCCGGCGGCAAGCACGGTGCGCTCGTAGTCGAGCCCGCTCATCAGAACCTTCACCCCGCGGTTTTCCTCGCCGAGCACGTTTTCGGCCGGGACTTCGCAGTCCTCGAACACCAGCTCACAGGTGTTGGAGCCGCGCATGCCCAGCTTGTCGAGCTTCTGCGCGGTGGAGAAACCGGCGAAGCCCTTCTCGATGATGAACGCCGTGATGCCCTTGGAGCCGGCGTCGGGGTCGGTCTTGGCATAGACCACCAGCACGTCGGCATCCGGGCCGTTGGTGATCCACATCTTGTTGCCGTTGAGCACGTAACTATCGCCACGCTTCTCGGCGCGCAGCTTCATCGACACCACGTCGGAACCGGCGCCGGGTTCGGACATCGCCAGCGCGCCGACGTGCTCGCCGCTGATCAGCCGGGGCAGATACTTGGCCTTCTGCTCGGCATTGGCGTTGAGCTTGAGCTGATTGACGCACAGGTTGGCGTGGGCGCCGTAGGACAGGCCCACCGAGGCGCTGGCCCGCGAGATCTCTTCCATGGCGATGCAGTGGGCGAGATAACCCATGCCGCTGCCGCCGTCCTCTTCCGGCACGGTGATGCCGAGCAGGCCCATGTCGCCGAACTTCCGCCACAGATCCTCGGGGAAGACGTTGTCGTGGTCGATCTGCGCGGCCCGCGGCGCGATCTCGTCGCGGGCGAAGGCGTTGACGTGGTCGCGCAGCATGTTCAGTTCGTCGGGGAGGCCGAAGTCGAGTGGCGTATAGGGGGCGTGCATGGCTGGGTTCTCCTTGGCGAAGCGGGCGGCGTCAGGGGCGGCGCGTGTCGATTCTCAAGCGGGGTGCCGGTCGCTTGTTTCCGTTGACGTTAACGTAAGGTGGCGCGACCGGTTTCGCCATCCGACCATCGTCTCAGCCCCGCTCGTGGCGGCGCCATGAGGCGACCGGCACGAGATCTGCCGAACGCTGCATTGGCATTGGTATCTGCATGCCCGTGCAGGATATCTTTGTCTGACGGTAGAAGTGCTTTACGTTAACGTCAATATGGCTCCCGGACTTCTGCCTGGAGCGCCGGATCGCAAGCAGAGGAACAAAGACACATGGGATTATGGACGGGAACGCCCACGCTGGATGACGTGGAAAGGAGCTGCCGGGATACGCTGGTCAGCCATCTGGGGATCGAGTTCACCGAGCTGGGCGAGGAGACGCTGAGTGCCCGGATGCCGGTGGATTCGCGAACGCATCAGCCGATGGGGCTGTTGCATGGCGGCGCCTCGGTGGTCCTGGCGGAGACCCTGGGCAGTATCGCCGCCAACATGTGTCTGAAGGAGCCCGGCAAGCAGGCGGTGGGGCTCGAGATCAACGCCAATCACCTGCGCGCGATGCGCTCGGGCTGGGTCCACGGGACGGCACGGCCCTGGCACATCGGTGCCAGTACCCAGGTCTGGGAGATCCGCATCGAGGACGAGCGTGGCCGCCTGGTGTGCATTTCGCGGCTGACCATGGCCGTGGTCAACGCCAGGGACTGACAGGCCGCAAGACGCCCCGGCATCGGGCCGGGGCGCCATGTCACCAACGGGTGCCGAAACCTATACCGAGTCGCGCATCGCCCGGTCGTGCTGGGGCAGGATCAGGTTGAGCACGATGGCGATCAGCGCGCCGGGGATCAGTCCGGAATCGACGATCGCCGTCAGGTTGTCCGGCAGTCCCGCGTAGAGGCCTTCCTGAGCGGGCAGGCCCAGCGCGGTGGCCAGGGACATGGCCATGATCAGCATGTTGCGCTTGTTGAACTCGATACCGCTGAGCATCTTGATGCCGGCACTGGCGATCATGCCGAACATGATCACCACGGCGCCGCCGAGGACCGAGTTGGGAATGCCCGAGATGATCGCGCCCAGCTTGGGCAGCAGTCCGGCGATGACCAGGAAGCCGCCGCCGATGGCGACCACGAAGCGACTGATCACGCCCGTCAGGGCGACGATGCCCACGTTCTGGCTGAAGCTGATCTGCGGATAGGCGTTGAAGATCGCCGCGAAGACGCTCGCCAGACCGTCGGCCATGACGCCGCCGGAAAGCTCCTTGGGGGTGGGCTCGCGGTTGGCGCCGCCGACCGTGGTACCGACGATGTCGCCGATCGACTCGGCACAGGTGACGATCGCCAGCAGCACCACCGGCAGGATGGCGGCGAGGTGGAACTCCACGCCGATCGCGAAGGGCACCGGCAACGAGAACCAGGCGGCGGACTGCAGGCTGGAGAAGTCCACGTAACCGAACAGCAGAGCGACCACGAAGCCGGTGACCAGCCCCACCAGGGGGGACATCTCCGACCAGATGCCTCGACCGAACTGGTGCAGGCCGATGGTCACGACCAGTACCAGCGCGGCCAGCAGCCAGTGGTGCAGGGCGCCGAAGTCCTCAGCACCGAAGCCGCCGCCGATGTAGGCGAAACCGACCGGCATCAGGAGGGTGCCGATCATGATCACGAAGGTGCCGGTGACCACCGGCGGGAACAGGAAACGCACATAGGGCAGGAACAGCCCGACCAGCGCCATCGCGACGCCGCCGCACAGCGCCGCGCCAAGCGCCGTGGGCACGCCCATGCCCACGGCGATGGGAATCAGCACCGGCACGAAACCGAAGCTGGTGCCCATGACGATCGGCAGTCGCGCGCCGATGGGTCC
Source organism: Modicisalibacter sp. MOD 31.J (assembly GCF_020147985.1). Classification (NCBI taxonomy): domain Bacteria; kingdom Pseudomonadati; phylum Pseudomonadota; class Gammaproteobacteria; order Oceanospirillales; family Halomonadaceae; genus Modicisalibacter; species Modicisalibacter sp. MOD 31.J. Next base: position 631,702 of record NZ_JAGXFF010000002.1, read on the forward strand.
CAGCCCCAGCGACTGGATCAGGGTGGCGATCCCGGCGACGAACATCGCCGCCTGGATCATCAGCGTGGTCTGCGCCTCGGACAGGCCGGCGGCGCCGGCGATGATGATCGGCACGGTGACGTTACTGACGAACATCGCCAGCACGTGCTGGATGCCCAGCGGTATCGCGCGCCGGAGCGGGGGCATGGCGTTGACGTCGTGGGTACTGCGCACGCGCGGGGGCGTCTCTTGAACCGGCTCGGAAGCGGTGGTCATCGAGTCTTTCTCCGGGTTGTTGTTGTGGCAGGGGTAGCAACGCGCTGCCGCCTGGCAGCGTGGAATTACAGCGCCTCGCGCAGGCGGCGAGCCGCCTGGCTGTGGCGGGCCAGCAGCTCGCTCAGGTCGACGTCGCAGGGCTCGCCGTCGGTGACCCGCCAGCGACCGGCGACCATGACCCGGTCGGCCCGGTGCGCGCCGCACAGCAGCAGCGCCGCCAGCGGATTCTCGGCGCCCGAGAAGCGCGCCTCGTCGAGCCGGAACAGCGCCAGGTCGGCCTGCTGGCCGGCCGCCAGCCCGCCGATGTCGTCGCGCCCCAGGCAGCGTGCCGAGCCTTGAGTCGCCCAGCGGATCACCGTCTCGTGGGTGATCTCGCCCGGGGCGTAGCGCAGCCGCCCGAGGAGCAGCGCCTGGCGCATCTCCTCGGCGAGGTTGGAGTGATCGTTGGAGGCGGAGCCGTCCACGGCCAGGCCCACCGGCGCGCCGGCCGCCTCGAGTTCCAGCGTGCGGCACAGTCCCGAACCGAGCACCATGTTCGACGACGGGCAGTGGGCGATGCCGGTGCCCGCCCGGCCGAGCCGGACGATCTCGTCGTCGTCGAAGTGGATGCCGTGGGCCAGCCAGGTACGATCGCTCAGCCAGCCGCAGGCTTCCAGGTAGTCGAGCGGGCGCAGGCCGAACTGTTGCTGGCAGAACGCGGTTTCGTCGGCGGTCTCGGCGAGATGGGTGTGCAGGCGTACGTCGTTGCTCTCGGCCAGGCGCGCCGTCTCGTGCATCAGCTCGCGGCTCACCGAGAAGGGCGAGCAGGGCGCCAGGGCGATGCGCGTCATCGCCCCGTCGTCGGGCTCGTGATAACGGTCGATCAGACGCTGACTGTCGTCGAGGATGGTGCGCTCGTCCTGGACTACCGATTGCGGCGGCAGGCCGCCGGCATCGCGTCCCAGACTCATCGAGCCGCGGGTCAGCGCGGCGCGCACACCGAGACGCCGGGCGGTCTCGACCTGGACGTCGATGGCGTGGGTCAGTGCGCCGGAGAACACGTAGTGGTGATCGGCCACCGTGGTGCAGCCGGACATCAGCAGCTCGACCATCGCCAGCTCGCTGGCCAGCGCCAGTTGCGGTTCGTCGAGGTTGGCCCAGACATCGTAGAGGGTGGTCAGCCAGGGAAAGAGCGGCTTGTTGAGCGCCGGCGAGTAGGCGCGGGTGAGCGTCTGATAGACGTGGTGATGGGTATTGACCAGCCCGGGCAGCAGCACATGGTTGCCGGCGTCGAAAACGTCGTCGACGCGGGATTGCGGCCGGGCGCCATCCGCCACGGCTTCGATGATTCGCTTGCTTTGTATCACCACGCCGCCGGCCGCGGCCGGATCACTGCAGGCGAGGGGCTGACGAATCCAGAGAGTGCGCTGTGTCTCGGTCATTGAAGTCTCCTCAGCAATGGACGCAACACCCCCATCACGTTCGAGGGTTACCCACCTCAAGGTGGTTCAGGTGCCTGTCCGATGCCGGAGATGTATTGTGTACTGTTGTTGTATACCAAAATCGTCGATCGTGACTTCAGTTGTCAAGGCGGGATCTTGTCGCCATCTGGCGACTTATGCCGTGTGCCGTTTTTCGCTAGGGTGGCAGCGAGGAGAAAAACCGACCAGAAAAAGGAGAATAGCCATGTTGCCGATACGAGCCCTGATGACCCTGATGATGAGTACCATGGTACTGGCCGGCTGCAGTTACACACCCGCTCGCATCGACCCTGAGCCGGTCGTCGAGATTGGCGATGGCCACCACGACCATGATCACGGTCGCGGCGATGGGGACTTCTGTCCGCCGGGCCAGGCCAAGAAAGGCAATTGCTGACACCGGCTCAGCCATCCGCCGGGGCGCGAATGCTTTCCTTCATCGGCGGTGCCTGGTCTGCCAACAAAGACGCCACGGCAGTTTCCGTGGCGTGATTTCAAGGCTCCCTGGGCGGTCATCCCTGCCGCACGGCCTTGCGGCCGTTCCCTGAGCGCTTCCTGCGCTCTCGCTTCCGTGACGCGCTGAACGGCAGTGTCCGTTGCCTGATGCAGCGATGTGGCGTGGTGGTGTTTTACCCACTCACTCTGGCGCGTTCACATGTCAATGTGATGACGAGGTCGTGGCAAACCAATCCTTCATCACACCGGTTATCCGGCGCATCTCGTCGTGCGTGGTGACGTAGGCCGGCATGGTGTAGAGCCAGCGACCGAAGGGGCGTAACCAGACCCCGCGCGAGCGGGCGAACGCCTGAGCACCGTCGAGGTCCGCGGCATCGTGCACCTCGATGACGGCGGTGGCGCCCAGCACCCTGACGTCGGCGACACGTGAATTGCCAATCAGGTCGCCGTCTTCCTGCAACTCCTCACGGAGAATCGTGTTCAGGCCGGCGATCTTGTCGAGGTAGGCCTCTTCCTCGAAGACGGCCAGGCTCTCCAGCGCCACGCGACAGGCCAGTGGGTTGCCCATGAAGGTCGGGCCATGCATGAAGGCCCGGCCCGGATCGTCGCTGAGGAAGGCCGCGAAGACGGAAGACGTCGCCAGCGTCGCGGCATGGCCGAGATAGCCGCCGGTCAGCCCCTTGGAAAGCACCATGATGTCCGGCGTGACGCCGGCGTGCTCGGCGGCGAACAGCTTGCCGGTGCGGCCGAAGCCGGTAGCGACCTCGTCGAAGATCAGCAGGATATCGAATTCATCGCATAGCTCGCGAGCCGCCTTGACGTATGCCGGTGAGGTCATGTTCAGGCCGCCTGCCGCCTGCAGCATGGGTTCCATCAGCAGGGCGGCGGTCTCCGTGTGGCATCGTTCGAGCGTTGCCCGAAGGGCGGCGATGTCGGTGTCGATGGCCTCGCGGGTGGCGTGGTAGCCGGCTCGGGGGGCTGGCGCGAAATGATGCCGGGGCAGAAATCCGGCAAACAGCGCATGCATGCCTTCCTCGGGGTCGCAGACTGCCATGCAGCCGGTGGTATCGCCGTGGTAGGCACCCATGAGTGACAGCATGCGGTGTTTCTCCGGCTGTCCGCGTTGTACCTGATACTGCACGGCCATCTTCATGGCGACCTCCATGCCCACCGAGCCGCTGTCGGAAAAGAACACGTGGTTCAATCCCGCCGGGGTGATGCGTACCAGGGTGTCGGCCAGCCGTTGAGCCGGCTCGTGGCTCAGGCCGCCGAGCATGACATGGCACAGGGTGTCGGCCTGGTCCTTGATGGCTTTCACCAGCCTGGGGTGCCCGTAACCATGGATCATGCACCACCAGGAGCAGGTCGCATCGATGAGGGTTTCGCCGCCCTGCAGATGAAAGCGGGCGCCTTCGCCACCGACGACGGTGGGTGCCGTAGGACTGGTGAGCATCTGCGCGTAGGGGTGCCACAATGATGAGGGGGGAAGGGATTGGTTCATTAGTCAACCTTGTATCTTTTAATTGGTTGACAATGCTAGCGACGGGGGCCAGTAGTGTCCATGGCCCGCTGCCGGACTCGTGCCGTTCTACCGCCCCCTTCACGATCGCGACGCATTGCTTTCCCCTGCAGCCCTTTTCACCGGGAGTCGGCAAGCCGCTATTCGCGTTGTTCCGGGATGCCCGCGAGTGGCAGATTTAACCGTCGGCTCGAAAGCCGCCGGTCACGTATTGACGGACGGCGATTACTTAAAGGAAATTAGCCGAAAAGTGAAAAAGAGCCACGCCGATAACTCGCACTTGGCATAAAAGCGTTATCGGTTGATAATGGAGGGGCATCTCGTTAATCCCATCCGAAGAAAGAAGGCAACATCCCAATGTCGCTACTCAGTGAGTACATGAAGAAAGAACAGCTGCTCAAGCAACTCAGTGAAGAGTTGAAGCAGCTCGAAGGCGATCAGCGGCTCAAGAACGAACTGGACTTCAAGGAGCGCCTGGAAGCGCTCATGAGCGAGTTCGACAAGAGCCCGCGAGACGTCATCGACATGCTCGATCCGAAACCGCAGCAGAGCACGGCTGCCAGCCAGGCCAAGACGACGTCCAGCGGCCGGCGCAAGCGTAAACTGAAGATCTACAAGAATCCGCACACCGGGGAAGTCGTCGAAACCCGGGGTGGCAACCAGAAGACGCTCAAGGCGTGGAAGGACGAGCACGGCGCCGATACCGTCGAATCCTGGCTGGTGCGCACCGAAGATTGAGATCGCCTGCGATGACGCGCCTTGCCGTCGGCTAATCCGGTCGGGTGCGGTCATCCCGATACTCCGTGCAATCGGCGAGGAATCGCCCGAGACCTCGTCGATTGTTTGCAATTCCAGCATCTTGGGGTAGGATGGCATCCCCGCACTGTCCCATGGCCTCTTCCGTGGGTCCATGATTCGCTGTTAATTGACCAGTGTGCTGTTCGTTAATCTCCTCGGACATCGTTCGTGTGTGCGATGTATCGAGAATGATAAGGCACGGTTGTCTTGAGACTATGAAAAACTACGGCCCGAGAAGGAATTCGCAGCTCAGCGAGCGCGAGAAGCTGCGTCAGTTCAATGAACTCGACGACGCCTTTGCCAAGGCCCTGCGAGACCTGGACGCGTCCAGCGAGGCATCTTCGCGTAACGCAAGGCGCGATTTCGAAAAGCAGTTGCGCGATCTCATGAAAGACTTCCAGCAAAGCGACGATAGCGTTCGTGATCTGCTGAGTATCATGCTGGAATATGAAGCGAGCTGATCCATCCGAACGGCATTCTTCCGCACTCTTTCCGTGCAGCCGCCATTCGCAACATCCTGTTCCAGGCATCCCTCGCCCTGCCATGCGTCCCCGTTGATGCCGCCCGGTAGGGCCGCTAGGGCGGGGTAGTGGCAAGAAGGCGGTCGCGTATCACGCCTTTTCATGGTTTTGCCGCTGCCGGGGAGCGCTACGATGGACGCCTCCTGAATCCCCAACGAGATTCGTTCCGAATGAATGTATCCACTCTGATCGGCATCGTCGCAAGCGTGCTGCTGCTTGGGTGTGTGGTGTTGTTGAGCGCCGATTCGGCGACCGGCTTCGTCAACCTGCCCGGGCTCCTGATCGTTCTGGCCGGAACGCTGGCGGCCACTTTCATCAGCTATCCGCTGCGGGAGGTGGTTCGCGTGGTACGGCTGGTCGGTGTGGTCTTCCGGCGCGAGGACAGCTACATCGAGGAGGACATCCGCGAGCTCGTGGCGATGGCCCGCCTCTGGTTCAAGGGCGACATCCGCGCCGTCGAGAAGCTGCTGAAACAGGCCCGGAATCCCTTCCTGCGTACCGGGGTCCAGCTGGTCATCGATAACACCCGCGAAGAGGAAGTCCTCGATCTGTTGCACTGGCGGATCGCCCGTCTCAAGGCCAGAGAGCTTGCCGAAGCCCAGATCTTTCGCACCATGGCAGCCTACGCTCCGGCTTTCGGGATGATCGGTACCCTGGTCGGGCTGGTCAACATGCTCCAGGTCATGCAGCTCGGTGAAATCGCCACCGTCGGCCCCAAGATGGCCGTCGCCCTGCTGTCGACCTTTTACGGGATTCTGCTGGCCAACCTGGTCTGCAAGCCGATCGCCGTCAAACTCGAGCGCCGTACCGAACAGCGGCTGATCGCCATGAACATGGTGCTCGAAGGCGTCTCGCTGATCGCCAAGCGGCGGTTGCCGTCGTTCGTCGAGGAAACGCTCAACTCCTTCGTGGCCACGCCGCATGACGAGATGCGCGACCCGCCGCCAAGGCGGCTCAAGCGCAAGGACGGCGCCGTCAATGCTTGAACATCCCCGGCGCCGGAATGACCGCCACCATCGATTGCTGGCGGTCCACCCGCATGAGCGCGACGGCGATGGCTGGATGATCAGCTACATGGATATCATGACCCTGCTGGTCGCCCTGTTCGTGCTGCTTCTCACCGTCAGCGGCGGGGCCGGGGGTATCGTCGGTGCCGTGCGCGGGGCGCTCGAGGCGAATCAGGCCAACGCGGCCCCGGTGATCGATAGCGCGGCGGTGGCGGCGGCGCGTCGGGTTTCTGCCGGCGCGGCACCGAGCGCGGGCGGTCCGCGTACCATGCCCCGCGGCACGGGCATCCGCATCACGGCGTTGCAGGCTCCACCGCGAATCAACCCTGTGGCGCTGGCCAGCGCTCAGTTGATCGCGGGGCGAGGGATGATGGCCCCCGCGCGGTCCGACGCGCGTGACGTGGCGATTTCGGCGCCGGCGCTCGCCGCCGCCCGGCAGGTCGGGGCGCACCAGGCGCTGATCAGCGAGCCCGCCAGGCTGGCGGCACTCGCCGTGGCTCGGGCGATGCCGCAGCAGAGCCCGCTGCCGGTGATCGACGGCGTCGAAGTGTCTCGCGTTAAGGGTGGCATCAACCTGCGCATTCAGGACCATCTGCTGTTTGGTTCCGGCGATGCCGATCTGACCGATCCCGGACGCGATGTCGTGCAGGGGCTGGTGTCGCTGCTCGAACAGTACGAGGGAGAAATCTCCGTCGAAGGACATACCGACAGCGTGCCGATCGACACGCCGCGGTTCCCGTCCAACTGGGAGTTGTCGAGCGCCCGGGCGACGGCCATTCTGCGTTATCTGGTCAAGGCCGGGGTCGATCCGTCGCGACTGCGAGCCGTGGGGTACGCCGACACGCGTCCCTTGCAGAGCAACGCGACGAACCAGGGGCGCGCGGCAAACCGCCGTGTCGAGATCCTCATTCATGCCCCTGCCTCGTGAATGAGGTATCATCCGCCGGAATGAGATTCGCCAGCCCCCGTATCCGCGGGGGCCAACTCGTAAAGCTTGGCAGGGCCATGTCGAACAATCGAAACACTCGCACCAATACCTGGAAGACGCGCTCGCGCAATGCCGCGAGCGCCTATACCGACAAGCAGATCGAACAATATCTGTTCTTGCTGATCTACTCCGGTCGCCATTCCAATGCCGAGAGCCTGTTTGCGGAGCTGCGGAAGATGTTGCCGGGTGTGGACCCGACACAGATGAATCGCGTCGCGCACCAGTTCGCGGCCGAATTGAGGAATGCCGGCCTGACGTGACGTCTGTCGCAAACACGCGGGCTCGCCATGAGGTGGCCCCGCGTGTTTCCGGCGCCCTGCGGACCTCGCCTGCGCCCGCGGCGGGGGGCCTTGTTTCGTCCCCGACCGTGGATCGCGTTACCAAACGACATCAAAAGTAATCCTCGATATCTTTTTGTTACGATAATACCGGTATTCTTTCTGCAACACTTTGAAATAACCTTTGTGGGAGATGTTTCAATCGACTGATCGAGAGTCGATCCCATCGGAAAAGACCGTCGGCTGCCGGGACTCGGTTTCATGGCATGCCCTGTGGCCTCCAAGACGGCGTGACCACCGATAGAAGACAATAATTCGCGGGGGAGCACATGGGCCAGAAGTCGCGAGTCGCCGTTCTCAGCCTTGTGTGGCTGATCGCGTTGGCGTCTGCGCCGTACACGACGCTGATGCTGCTGGAGTTCGATCCCCGGAATCAACCGCAGACCCTGATTGCCCAGCTTCACCTCGTGCCCATCGGCATGGTCGTGCTCAATGCCATGCTGTTCTTCATGGCCTTCGCGATGACCCGGCTCTGTGACGAGATCGCTAAACTCGAGCGTCACCGGGAGCATGACGATCACGAACCGCCGACCCAGGGTATCGATGAAAGCGGCAATACGCGTAACGCCGTGCTCAAGATCCTGCGGCTGGGCAAGAACAGCCCCTTGCGCGGGCGTATCACCGAACGCGCCCTGATTTGCTCGATCAATGACGTGGCCCCCAGGACCGCGGCCGAGGCCAATCAGGCCCTGGTCGATGGTATCAACGAGGTGGAGTGGCTCGATGCCCGTGGGGCGTTGCACAAGACCCGCTTTTCCACGCACCAGTCGGATCTGCTGGCCCAGTTCGAGCAGGTCGCGTCACCGCGCGATACATCTGCTGCCGCCACGGGAGACCGGGGCATGAGTGCCTGACGGCCGAGGCGGATCGCGTTACCCTTTCTCGAGGTTACTGACTTGAGCGGATGGCAATGCCGGCGTTGATCTTTTTTACATCCCTGTTGGCCTTGATGAGCGTGGTCTCGGTGTCGCTGGTGCGTCGCTGGTCACGAGGCACGCCGAGGAAGGCCTCTCGGACCGGGCAACGCAAGCCCCGGGGAGCGGCGACGAACCGCCGCTCCGCCGGCGATGGCAAGCAGCGCCGTGGGGCGGCGGGCGCGTCATCGGCAAAGAAGGGCAAGCAAGCGGCCGGGGGTGCGGGCCGCAAGGCGCCCAGGCCGCGTCGCGAGTGGCGCTGGCCACGCTTGCCGGTACCGCCGGCCCTGGCGTCCTGTCTGCCGCTGGGACTGCTGTTGACGCTGGTAGCCGGTGCCGGGCAACTGGCGCTGTACGGGCTGCGTCGCGCGCCCGATATCCCCCTCGATGACCCGCGCCTGGCCTCGCTCGACAATGCGCTGGCGGCGATCAGTCTGGGCGCCGTGGTCTTGTTGATCATGGGGCTGGCCGGGTGGCTCGCCGCACGGCGTGCTGCTTGAAGGGATCGCCCGCGAGAAGGGCGCGCGTCCGAGAAGGTGCATGGTATAGTGGCGCATTTTTCGCGGTTCGGTAGTGTCATGAACATTTTGATCACCGGCATGGCCGGCTTCATCGGCCATGCGGTCGCCAAACGCCTGGCCGGCGATGGACACACCATCGTCGGTATCGACAACCTCAACGACTACTACGATGTCGGCCTCAAGCAGGCGCGGCTCGACGATCTGGCGCACTTTGCCAATGTGCGCTTCGAGCGGCTCGACCTGGCGGATGATGCCGGCATGCAGGCGCTGTTCGACACCGAGCGCTTCGATCGAGTGATTCATCTGGCGGCCCAGGCCGGGGTGCGCTATTCGATCGACAACCCGCGTGTCTATGCCCAGTCCAACCTGGTGGGGCACCTCAACGTGCTCGAAGGCTGTCGTCATCAGCAGGTTCCGCACCTGATCTATGCCTCGTCGAGCTCGGTCTACGGCATGAATGCCAAGGTTCCGTTCGAGACCCGCGACAATGTCGATCATCCCATCAGCCTCTATGCGGCGACCAAGAAGTCCAACGAGTTGATGTCGCACACCTATGCGCACCTCTACGGCATCCCCACCACGGGGCTGCGCTTCTTCACCGTCTATGGCCCCTGGGGGCGCCCGGACATGGCCTTGTTCAAGTTCACCCGGGCGATTCTCGAGGGCCGCCCGTTGTCGGTCTACAACCATGGCGAGATGTCGCGGGACTTCACCTACATCGACGATATCGTCGAGGGCATCGTGCGCATCCAGGATGTGATCCCCAGCGCGCATCGCGAATGGACCAGTGAAGCGACGGTCCCGGATGTCGCGCGTGCGCCCTTCACGCTGTACAACATCGGCCATGGCAGCCCGGTTTCGCTGATGGATTTCATCCGCGCCATCGCCTCGGCCACCGGGCGCACGGCGCGCTGCGACTTTCAGGACATGCAGCCGGGCGACGTGCCCCAGACCTGGGCCGATACCGAGGCGCTGTTCGCGGTAACCGGCTATCGGCCGCGGGTCGGCGTCGACGAGGGGGTTGCCCGATTCGTCGACTGGTATCGCGACTTCTATCAGGTCTGACCGTCACCCGGTGCGGCGACGGCTTGTCGGCGCCAACACAATCGACAGGAAAGCTTTGCCATGAAAATCACCATCTTCGGCACCGGCTACGTGGGCCTGGTCACCGGAACCTGCCTGGCCGATGTCGGCCACGACGTGCTGTGCATGGATGTCGACACGGCCAAGATCGCCCGTCTCGAGGCCGGCGAGATCCCCATCTACGAGCCGGGCCTGGAGGCCATGGTGCGTAGCAACGTCGCCGAAGGACGGCTGCGTTTCACGTCCGACGTCGCCGACGCGGTGGCCTTCGGCACCTTGCAGTTCATCGCCGTGGGCACGCCCCCGGACGAGGACGGGAGCGCCGATCTTCAGTACGTGCTGGCGGTGGCGCGCAGCATCGGCGAGCACATGCACGACGACAAGGTGATCGTCGACAAGTCCACCGTGCCGGTGGGGACCGCCGAGCGTGTCGAGGCCGAGGTGCGTCGGGCCCTCGACGCGCGCGGCAGTCGGTTGACCTTCGATGTCTGCTCCAACCCGGAGTTCCTCAAGGAAGGTGCGGCGATCGAGGATTTCACCCACGGTGCGCGGATCATCGTCGGCACCGACTCGTCGCGGGTCGAGACATTGATGCGCGAATGCTACGCGCCCTATAACCGCCATCACGAGAAGCTGATGGTCATGGACGTGAAGAGCGCCGAACTGACCAAGTACGCGGCCAATGCCATGCTGGCCACCAAGATCAGCTTCATGAACGAGATCGCCAATCTCGCCGAGCGGCTGGGCGCGGACATCGAGCAGGTGCGACGCGGGATCGGCTCGGATCCACGGATCGGCTATCACTTCATCTATCCCGGCTGCGGCTATGGCGGGTCCTGCTTTCCCAAGGATGTCCAGGCCCTGGCACGCACCGCCGGCGATATCGGCTATCGGGCCGAGCTGCTCGAGGCGGTGGAAGCGGTCAACCAGCGCCAGAAGGCCACGCTGTTCGGCAAGCTGGCCCAGGCCTTCGATGGCGACCTGACCGGCAAGACCGTCGCGGTCTGGGGCCTGGCCTTCAAGCCCAATACCGACGACATGCGCGAGGCGCCCAGCCGCACGCTGATGGAAGCCCTGTGGGCCGCCGGTGCCCGTGTCCGGGCCTTCGACCCCGAGGCCATGGAGGAGTGCCGGCGGCTGTACGGTGAGCGTGACGAGCTGGACCTCGTCGACAGCCGTGAACAGGCCGTGGCCGGAGCCGATGCGCTGGTGATCTGCACCGAATGGAAGGCCTTTCGCAGCGTCGACTTCGCCTGGCTCAGGCGGACGCTGGCGGTGCCCGTCGTCGTCGACGGCCGCAATCTCTACGACCCGCAGGCGGCCCGCGAGGCGGGACTGCTCTACTACGCCGTGGGGCGCGGGGCCTCTCTGGCCAGGCACTGAAGCCGCCCTGTATCGACAAGGCCCCGGCTCGATGAACGAACCTCCCGACGATCGGGGGCCATTCATGAGCCGGGGCCTTGGCATTTCAGGCGGCCCGGAGCGGGCGATCAACGCATCAGCAACGGCGTGACCAGCATGCCGCCGGCGAGGAGCATGGCGAACAGGCACAGGGCCAGCAGGAAGGGCTTGACCCCCAGGGCCTTGAGCTTTTCCAGGCGCGTCTCGAAGCCCAGCGCGGCCATCGCCATGGCCAGGGCGATCTGTCCGATCACCACCAGCGACTGATGCAGCGGCGCCGGCAGGGTGACGAGGCTGTTGAAGACGACCATCGCCAGGAAGCCGAAGGCGAACCAGGGGATCACCAGACCGCCGCGGACCACCTCGGTGTTGCCTTCGCTGGCCTGCCGGCGGATCCACCACTGGCCGACCACCAGCAGGAAGGGGACGAGCAGCATCACCCGCACCAGCTTGACGATCACCGCGTTGGCCAGCGCCTGCGGGCCCACCGCATCGCCGGCGGCGACCACTTGTGCCACTTCGTGGACGGTGGCGCCGATGTAGATGCCGAAGAGCCCTTCGTCCATGCCGGTGAGCGGGTAGAGCAGCGGGTAGACCAGCATCGCCAGCGAGCCGAACAGCACCACCGTCGCCACGGCCATGGACGTGGCGGCGGGCTTCGAACGGATCGTGGTCTCGGTCGCCAGCACCGCGGCGGCGCCGCAGATCGCGCTGCCGGCGCTGGTCAGCAGGGCGGTCTCGCGGTCGAGCCCCAGCAGGCGCGTGCCTACCCAGTAGCCGACGATCAGCACACTGCAGATCACCAGGGTGTCGAGCAGGATCACCTTGGGACCGAGGCCGAGGATCTGCTGCAGCGTCAGCGATAGGCCGAACAGCACGATGCCGCCGCGCAGCAGCCGGCGGGTGGCGAACTGAAGGCCGGCACGGGCTCGCGGCTGATGGCCGATGACGGGCAGGTTGCCGACCACCAGGCCCAGCAGCAGCGAGAAGACCAGCGGACTGACACCGCTTTCACGAATGCCCGGCAGGTGGGCCAGGGTGAAGCCCCCCAGGGTCAGACCGGCACAGAGTATCAATCCCTGCCACATGAGACGTTCTCCGATGGTTGGCGATGACGCCGTGGACGTGTCCCGTTAGGCTAATCAGGAATAGATTTATGTGTTATTGGGTAATAACGAAATGACAGTTAAGTAAAACCGATATGTCGAGTCATGTGACCTTCCGCCAGCTGCAGGTATTCGTCGCCGTGATCCGCGGCGGTGCCGTGAGTGCGGCCGCCCGTCAGCTCAGCCTTTCCCAGTCGGCGACCAGCCAGGCGCTGGGCGATCTGGAGCGTCAGCTCGGCGTGGTGCTCTTCGAACGCCTGGGCCGTCGTCTCGAACTCAACGATGCCGGCCGCCGGCTCATGCCCTATGCCGAAAAGGTCCTCAACGGCCTCGACGAACTGATCGATGCCGCCCGGGAACCCGAGGGGGAGCTGCGCGGCACGCTGCACGTCGCCGCCAGCGCGACGATCGGTACCTATCTGCTGCCGATGCTCGCCGGGCGTTTCATCGAGCGGCATCCGGCGGCGGACCTGCAGTTGCGGCTACGCAATACCGAAGAGGTGATGCGTGACATTCAGCGTTTCGACGCCGACCTGGGCTTCATCGAGGGTCAGTGCAGCGAATCGCGACTGGTCAGCGAGGTATGGCGCCAGGACGAGATGGTGGTGGTGGCCGCGCCGCAGTACCCGTTGGCGCAGCGCGAAGGCCTCAGCGTCGAGGACCTGCAGGCGGCACAGTGGATCCTGCGCGAACCGGGCTCGGGAACGCGCTCGATCTTCGAGGCGGCCATCCATCCCCACGTCGAACGCATCCGGGTGCGCATGGAACTCGAGCAGCACGAGGCGATCAAGCAGGCGGTGCGTGCCGGCTTCGGCCTCGGCTGCCTGTCGCGGCTGAGCGTGGCCGGCGAACTCGAGCGCGGTGAGCTGGTCGCCCTGGATAGCCCGTTGCAACTCACCCGCTCCTTCTCGCTGGTCTGGCATCCGGAGCGCTACCGCAGTCCGTTGTGGCAGGCGTTCAAGGTCTTCTTGCGCGAGTCCGACTAGCGACGCCGGGCCCCGCGTTTCTCCTCGCTATTTTCCGCCTCTTTTTCGCTCCACGCGCCGCGCCGACGGTTGCGCGCTCTGCCTGTCATGCCGCGCTCAGGCCGGCCGGCGTGTTCGCCGGTTTCGTCATGCCGCCGCGTGGAGGGCGACGTTTTCGTGCTTGACGGTCATATATACTATGTCATATACATGAGTTGTCGGGCCGACGAGCACTCGGCAGCGACGACGACAATCAACGCGATCCACGCGAGGAGAGGCGCATGAGCATCGATTTCGTGGTCCACGACGCCGACGACGCGGTCGGCGTGGTGGTGGTGGAAGGGGTCCAGGCCGGTCAGACGCTGACCGGCTGGGTGATGGACCAGGACAAGACGTTGCAGTTCGAGGTCAAGGACGCGATTCCCATCGGGCACAAGCTGGCGATCCGCGATCTCGCCGAGGGCGAGGCGGTGATCAAGTACAGCGTCGATATCGGCCGGGTGGTGCAGTCGATTCGCCAGGGCGAACACGTCCACGTTCACAACGTCAAGACCAAGAGGTGGTAAGCATGGAACTCAAGGGACGCACCTTCCTCGGCTATCGTCGGGACAACGGCCGGGTCGGCATCCGCAACCACGTGATCGTGCTGCCGGTGGACGACATCTCCAACGCCGCGGCGGAAGCGGTGGCCAACAACATCAAGGGCACGCTGGCGCTGCCGCACCCCTACGGTCGGCTGCAGTTCGGCGCCGATCTCGACCTGCACTTCCGGACCCTGATCGGCACCGGCTGCAACCCCAACGTCGCCGCGGTGATCGTGATCGGCATCGAGCCCGGGTGGACCGGCAAGGTGGTCGACGGCATCCGCGCCACCGGCAAGCCCGTGGAAGGCTTCTGGATCGAACAGAACGGGGACCACAACACCATCGCCAACGCCTCGCGCAAGGCCCGCGAGTTCGTGCAGTACGCCAGCGAGCTGCAGCGTGAGCCCTGCGACGTCAGCGAGCTGTGGGTCTCCACCAAGTGCGGCGAATCCGACACCACCTCCGGTTGCGGTGCCAATCCCACCGTCGGCGAAGCCTTCGACCAGCTCTACGAGCAGGGCTGCACGCTGGTATTCGGCGAGACCTCCGAGCTGACCGGCGGCGAGCACCTGGTGGCCGCGCGCTGCGCCAACGACACGGTGCGCGAGCAGTTCCAGGCGATGTTCGACCGTTACAGTGCGATGATCGACCGCCACAAGACCAGCGATCTCTCCGAGTCGCAGCCCACCAAGGGCAACATCGAGGGCGGGCTGACCACCATCGAGGAAAAGGCGCTGGGCAACATCCAGAAGATCGGCAAGCGCTGCCAAGTCGATGGGGTGCTCGACAAGGCCGAGACGCCCACCGGGCCCGGATTGTGGTTCATGGACTCCTCGTCGGCGGCGGCGGAGATGGTCACGCTGTGCGCGGCCTCGGGCTACGTGGCGCACTTCTTCCCCACCGGGCAGGGTAACGTGATCGGCAACCCGATCCTGCCGGTGATCAAGCTCTGTGCCAACCCGCGCACGGTGCGCACGATGGGTGAGCACATCGACGTCGACGTGTCGGGGGGGCTGCGCCGCGAGATCAACCTGCCTGAGGCGGGGGATCAACTGCTGGAAATGCTGTTGCGCACGGCCAACGGCCGGCACACCAGCGCCGAGGCGCTGGGGCATCGGGAGTTCGTGTTCACGCGGCTCTACGAGAGCGCCTGACCCGGCAAGCCAGCGTTCTCGCGTGCGAGGCGCCCGGGTGGCGCATCAGCCGGTGGCGTGGGGCGGCGGGGCCGTGGAATCGCGCAGCACCACGCGCGCCTCGAGGACCTGACGATGTCGGGTCGTCTGCCCGAGAATGCGCGCCACCAGGGCATCGGCCACCCGGCGACCGACCTCGTCGGCCGGGGTGGTAACGGTGGTCAGTGCCGGCTGCATGAAGCGCGACTGAGTCAGGTCGTCGAAGCCGGTCACCGAGAGTTGCCCGGGGATGGCGATCCCGGCGCGCTGGGCGGCGAACACCGTGCCGAAGGCCAGCACGTCGTTGCCGCAGAGGATGGCGGTGGGGCGCGGCGTCAGCCGCATCAGCTCGGCGAATGCCGAAGCCCCTTCCTCGATGCCGTAGTCGACGGTGACGACATGATCGTCGGGCAGCGTCAGGCCGGCCGTCTCGATGGCCTGACGAAAGCCCTGCAGGCGGGCCCGGGCACGATCGTTGCCCTCGACGGGGGCGGTGATCACCGCGATGCGACGATGCCCCAGCTCGATGAGGTGCTCGGCGAGTCGACGGGCCGGCGCCGCGTTGTCGAAGCCGATACTCGGCCAGTCGGGGTCCTCCTGGCTGTGCCAGCAGGAGAAGTAGGGCAGTTCGTGTTGCTGGAACAGTTGCAGCGCCGCGGGCAGGTGGTCGTGACCGATCACCACCGCGCCGTCGATGCCCTGCTGGATCAGCGTGCGCAGCGACTCGACCTCCTCGGCGAGACTGTAACGGTAGGTGGCGATCAGCAGCCGGTAGTCGTATTGCTTGAGACGCCGCTCGAGGCTGTCGATCATCGCGCTGAAGACCGGGTTGTCGAGGGTCGGGACCAGGGCGCCGATCGCGCCGATGCGTCGCGAGGCCAGGGCCCTGGCGGTGCCGTGGGGCACGTAGCCGAGCCGGTCGACCGCCGCCTCGACCTTGTGGCGCAGCCGGTCGCTGACATGCGGTGCACCGTTGAGCACGCGGGAGACCGACGCCGTGGAGACCCCGGCTTCGCGGGCGACGTCCTCGAGCAGTGTGCGTTTGACATCCCTGTTCATGGGGCGACTCATGAGGGTTTCCGTCAGCGTATCACCGGGTCGTCTCACGACCCAGCCACCGATTCGCCGGCTGTGGTCCAGGTCGTACCGACAGGTTATCGGACCTTGGCTGGCACCGACCTGTCTCGTGGTTCGGCCACCCAATTCGGCGGCTGTGACCAAGGTCGTACTGACAGGTTGTCGGACCTTGGCTGGCACCGGCCTGTCTCGTGGTTCGGCCACCCAATTAAGCGGCTGTGACCAAGGTCGTACTGACAGGTTATCGAACATTGGCTAGCTTCAGTTCAACCCGATTGTAAGCGCTTACAATTTTTCCGGCAAATCAGCGAAGCGCTTGTCACGGAGGAAGGCCTGGGGAGAGGCATGCAGGAAAGTGCCTAGCAAGAAGGGCTGCGGCAAGGATGCGCAACGGTCGACTCGACAAGGACAACAACCACGGGAGAAAGCCATGCCAACGACGCATGTCGATGCAAGAAGGCGATGGGGACGCGGACTGGTCACGCTTTCCGCGCTGCTGCTGGCGATCTTCATCGCACGGGTGGCGTTCGAGAGCCGGGGGATCGCGCTGTTCACGCTATCGCCCGCGGCCGAGGCGACACTGCTCGTCGCCACGGTCGCCTGCTTCATCACGGGCTGCATTCGGCTCGAGTGAGCGGAGGCCAGGCCCGATTCAGGACTCAGCCGAGATCACGACACAACAAGACAGGAGTTCCAGCATGCTACGCCACGCCAAGAAGCTCAGCCGTCACGCCGTGGCCGACGGCGAACCACAACGTCCCGAGCGCCGCCACTTCTTCAACATGGTGGGTCGCTATGGTTTCACCACGGCGCTGATCGGTGCCCTGGGCGGCTCGCTGTTCTCGGAGTCGGCGATGGCCGCGATCTCCCGCGAGGAGGAAGAGCGCGAGAAGGCGGCGGACACGGTTCTGGTCATGGCGACCGGTTACCGTCTCGGCGCCTCGCGGGCCTATCCGATCATGCAGCTCAACTTCAAGGAGAACCTGCAGAACTTCAGCCGCGGCAAGCTCTACGTGCGGTTGCAACCCGGCGGTCAGCTGGGGGCCGGTGGCGCCCTGATCACCAAGGTGCAGAACGGCACCATCGCCATGGCCCAGCATTCGATCTCGAATCTCTCGGCGTTCGCGCCCGAGGTCGACCTGATCAACATCCCCTACTGGTGCGGTGCCAACCAGCACCTGGTCAATCTGGTGACCTCACCGGTCTGGAAGGACGTGGTTCATGGCAAGGTCGAGGATCGCGGCTTCAAGGTGCTCAGCTACATCTGCATCGACCCGCGGACCGTGGCCGTGCGCCAGGGGCTGCTCGATCACCCGGTACGCACGCCGGACGATATCCGCGGCATCAAGTTCCGTGTGCCCTCGTCGCAGATCCTCCAGAAGGTCTATCGGCTGGCCGGCGCCAACCCCACGCCGGTGGCCTGGGGCGAAACCTCCTCGGCGATGAAGCAGGGCGTCGCGGATGCCCTCGATCCCAGCGTCGAAGCCCTCTACGTGTTCGGTTTCACCGACGTGCTGGCATCGATCTCGACGATCCAGTCGGTGCCCGACGCCCAGGTCTACACCTGCAACAAGGACTGGTTCGACGCGCGCCCGGCCGACGTTCAGGACGCGATCATGCAGGCCTCGGACGTGACGTTCCGCGAGAATCTCGCCAAGGTTCCCGCGGCGCGTGCCTACGCCTACTACGAGATGCGCCATGCCGGCATCGATATCTACTCGCCGACGGACGACGAGATCGCGCAGTGGAAGGCCAAGTGCGGCCATCAACTGGCGACCTGGAACGATCTCAAGACCCAGCTGGCGGGCTCGCTGGACAAGTTCAACGAGCTGCTGGCCGCGACGGAGGTGTCGAATGGCTACTACGTCGACAGCAACGCCTGAGGCCGGGGCGCGGCAACGCCACTGGTACGATCGGCTGGCCGCCTTCGACCGCAAGGCGGAACGCTGGATCCTGCTGACCTTCTACGCCCTGATCATCGCCACCGTGGCGATCGAGGTCCTGCGGCGTTTCCTGCTCGACTACTCCTCGGTGTGGGGCGAGGAGTTGTCGCGCTATGCCTTCATCTACCTGGCCTGGATCGCCGCCGGCGCGGCGGTCCGGGATCGCGCCCACATCCGTATCGACGTGCTGGTCAATCTGGGCGGGCCGCGCATCCAGCGGCTGGCCTGGTGGCTGGCCGACATTGCCACCCTGACACTCGCCGTGTGGGCGTTGTGGCTCTCGTTGTCGCCGGTCATGACCTCGCTGCAGTACGGCTCGGTGACCCCGGGGCTGCGCGTGTCGCAGGCGATCTTCCTGGCGGCGATCCCGCTGGGCTTTCTGGTGGTGGCGGGACGCGTCGTGCAATCGATGGCAGCCGATGTCGGGCGGATGCGCCGCGGCCTGCCGGCGTTCGACGGCAACCGGCTGTTCGACTGAGGAGGTGATGCATGGAATTCCTGGCTGCCCAACAGGCCGTCTCGTCCCTCGACTGGACCTTCTATCTGCCCTGTTCCCTGCTCGTCTTGATGATCGTGCTCGGGGTGCCGGTGTGGGTCTCGATCGGACTGGGCGCACTGGGCATGTTGACGCTCACCGAGACGCTGCCGCTGTCGGTGTTCGGCGAGGCGCTGTTCGACGGCATCAATGCCTTCGCGCTGATCGCGGTGCCGCTGTTCATCCTCACCGGCGATGCGCTGGTGCGCTCGGGGCTCTCCGACAAGCTGCTCGATGTCGCCGAGGCCACGGTCGGCGGGCTGCGCACCGGGCTGGGCAACTCGACCACCCTGGGCTGCGGGTTCTTCGCCTGCATCTCGGGGTCCGATGCCGCCGGGGCGGCGGCGGTGGGGCGGATGACCATCCATCGCCTCGTCGAGCGTGGTTACCCCTTGCCCGCCGCTTGTGCGCTGGTGGCGTCGGGGGCCTGCACCGGCATCCTGATCCCGCCCTCGATCGCCTATATCGTGATGGGGCTGGTGCTGGGCATGTCGGCCTCCACGCTGTTCCTGGCGGCGGCCATCCCCGGGGTGATGGTGATGGTCTCGGTAATGTTCACCAACATGCTGCTCAACCGGCGTTACGGGTACGAGTCGGACAAGGCCGCCTTCTCGTGGCGGCGCTGGCTGACCACCGTGTGGGGCGCGCGCTGGGCATTGTTCGTGCCGGTGGTGATCCTCGGCGGTATCTACTCGGGGGTCTTCACGCCCACCGAGGCGGCCGCCGTCGCCGTGGTGGTGGTGGTGATCATCGGCCTGCTGCAGAAGCGGCTGGTGCTGGGTGACATTCCGCGCATGCTGGAGTCCTCGGCGCGGGTCTGCGGGGTGATCGTGCCGATCATCGCGGTGTCGCTGCCGCTGGCCCAGACGCTGGCCAGCCTCGACATCCCGCAGACCATGGTGGGGGCGGTGAGCGATTTCACCGACTCGCCGACCCTGATCATCCTGCTGATGATCGGCATTCTGGTGCTGGCGGGATGCGTCATGGAGACCACGCCCAACATCGTGATTCTCTCGCCGTTGCTGCTGCCGCTGGCCCACCAGGCGGGCATGAACGACTTCCACTTCGCCATCCTGATGGTGACGACGCTGGGGCTGGGCTTCATCACGCCGCCCCTGGGGCTGAACCTGTTCGTCGTCTCCGGCCTGACGCGCTGCTCGGTGCTGGCGGTGGCCCGGCATGCCGTGCCGTTCGTCATCGGCATGCTGGCGGTGGTGCTGCTGGTGGCATTCGTGCCCTGGTTGTCGACCTGGGCCCTGTAGACAGGTAGTGAGCAGACACCGACAGATCCCTGGATTCATGACGGATTGTAAGCGCTTACATAAACAAATGATTTCCTGACCAGGCGTCGTGAAGCGGGCCCCGGTGCCCGTCACGGCAACAACAAGCAAGAAGGAGAACGGCAATGGCTATCGATTACTACAAGAAAGCGGAGAAGAACGCCTCGACGGGGTATGACCAGACCCAGGAGACGGTATCGCGGATGCTGGCCGAGATCGAGGCCGAGGGCGAGGCCAAGGCCAGGGAGTACTGCCGGGAACTCGACGGCTGGGAAGGCGACGTGGTGGTTACCCGCGAGCAGATCGAGGCGGCGAAGGCCAGGGTGCCGGAACAGCTCAAGGCGGATATCCAGTTCGCCCACGAACGGGTCTCACGCTTTGCCGCGGCGCAGCGTGACAGCATCCGCGAGTTCGAGACCGAACTCTCGCCGGGGCTGTTCGCCGGGCAGAAGCTGATTCCCATGGAGACCGCCGGCTGCTACGTGCCGGGCGGGCGCTACGCGCACATCGCCTCGGCGATCATGAGCGTGGCGACGGCCAGGACGGCGGGCGTCAAGAACGTCATCGCCTGCTCGGTGCCGCGTGACGAGAACGGCATCCATCCGGCGATCCTCTACGCCATGGATCTGGCCGGCGCCGATACCATCCTGCAGATGGGCGGCGTGCAGGGTATCGCCTCGATGGCCTTCGGGCTGTTCACCGGCAAGCCCGCCGACATCCTGGTGGGCCCGGGCAACCGCTTCGTCGCCGAGGCCAAGCGGCAACTGTTCGGCCGTTGCGGCATCGACATGTTCGCCGGGCCCACCGAGATCGGCATCATCGCCGATGACACGGCGGACCCGCATATCGTCGCCACCGATCTGGTCGGCCAGGCCGAACACGGCCCGGATTCGCCGGCCTGGCTGTTCACGACCTCGCGTGCGCTGGCCGAGGCGGTCAGCGAGCGGATTCCCGGCCTGATCGCGGATCTGCCGGAGACCCAGTCCCGGGCCGCCGATGCCGCCTGGCGCGATTATGGCGAGATCGTGATCTGCGACAGCCGCGAGGAGGTGGTCGAGGTCAGCGACCGTTACGCTTCCGAGCACCTCGAGCTGCAGGTCGAGGATCTGGACTGGTGGGTGGCGCAATTGACCAGCTACGGGTCGCTGTTCGTCGGCGAGGAGACCACGGTGGCCTTCGGCGACAAGTGTTCGGGGACCAACCACATCCTGCCCACCAAGGGGGCGGCCCGGTACACCGGCGGCCTGTGTGCCGAGAAGTTTCTCAAGATCGTCACCTACCAGCGCCAGTCCCGGGAGGCGACGCGCAGTGTCGCCGCGGCGACGGCACGGCTGTCGCGCTGCGAAGGCATGGAAGGGCACGCGCGCAGCGGTGACGTGCGTCTGGCCAAGTACTACCCGGACGAGACATTCGATCTGGTCATCGCCGAGGAGATCTAGGATGACGCCCTGCTTCGATCTCGACGGCCAGGTAGCGCTGGTCACCGGCGGCAGCAGCGGCCTGGGGCGCAGCATGGCACTGGCCCTGGCGGCTGCGGGGGCGGCGGTGGTGGTCGCGGCGCGGCGCCGCGCCGCGCTCGATGACACGGTGGCGTGCATCGAGCGCCAGGGCGGGCGCGGGACTGCCCTGGTCGCCGACCTGGCCGACGCCGCGTCGCTGGAGACGGTAGCCAGCCAGGCCGCCGAGCCGTTCGGCGCGGTATCGATCCTGGTCAACGCCGCCGGCGTCAATCTGCGTCAGCCCATCGACGACGTCGATCTGGCCAGCTGGAACCTGACCCTGCAACTGCACCTGGGCACGCCGTTCTTTCTCGCCCGGGCGCTGGTGCCCGGCATGCGCGAGCGCGGTTACGGGCGGATCATCAATCTGGCCTCGCTGCAGTCATTGCGCGCCTTTCCCGACAGCGCGCCCTATGGCGCCGGCAAGGGCGGTATCGTCCAGTTGACCCGGGCGATGGCCGAGGCCTGGTCGCGGGACGGCATCAACGCCAACGCCCTCGCGCCGGGCTTCTTCCCCACCGAGCTGACCGCCACGCTGTTCGACGATCCGGCCAGGGCCCGGGAACTGGCGGCGCGCACGGCGATCGGCCGCAACGGCACCGCCGAGGACATCGCCGGACCCACGGTCTTTCTCGCCTCGCCGGCCTCGGCCTACGTGACCGGGCAGACGCTGTTCGTGGATGGCGGCTTCACCGCGCGTTGAGAAACGCATGGTCAAGCACCCGATGGTGCCTGGCTTGAAGGGATGACAGGTAGGTCATTATTGGAGGAATTCAGCATGCAAGCGCTTTTCTATACCGGCCCCGAGCAGATGGAGCTTCGCGACATCGAACTGGCGCCGCTGGCCGCCGGCGAGTCGCGGGTGAGGGTGCTGGCGACGGGCATCTGCGGGTCCGACCTGCACGCCTATCACGGCCACGATCCGCGCCGGGTGCCGCCGATGATCCTCGGCCACGAGGCGGCCGGGGAAGTCATCGAGGGCGCGCTCGCCGGCAAACGGGTGACGATGAACCCGCTGGTGATCTGCGGTCATTGCGACTATTGCCGGGAGGGGCGACAGAATCTGTGCAGCAATCGCACCATGCTGGGCATGAACCGCCCGGGGACCTTCGCCGAGAGCGTGGTGGTCCCCGATCAGTGCCTGATCGAACTGCCCGATGGCCTGTCGCCGGTGGCGGCGGCGCTGACCGAGCCGGCCGCCACCGCGCTGCATGCCATCAACCGCCTGGCGCGCAGCCTGACGCGACCGCTCGCGGAAGCCCGAGTCCTGGTGATCGGAGCCGGTGCCGTGGGGCTGCTGACGGGGTTGATGCTGCGCCAGCGCGGCGTGCGCCGCCTGACGCTGGCCGATACCAATCCGCTGCGCCGCGCGACCGCCGAGCAGGCCGGGCTGACGGTGATCGATCCGCGGCGGTCGCCGGTGGAGGCCGACAGCGTCGAGGCCGTCTTCGACTGCGTGGGGGCGGCGGCGACGCGAACGATGGCCGTGCAGGCCACGCGCCCCGGCGGCTCGCTGATGCATCTGGGCTTGCAGGACAATGACGGGGCGTTCGACATGCGCGCCGTCACCCTCAAGGAACTCATCGTGCTGGGTGCCTATACCTATACGCCCAGCGATCTGTGCGCCACGGTCGACCTGCTGGCCTCGGGGGCGCTGGGGCCCCTCGACTGGGTCGAGACGCGCGGGCTGGATGGCGGTGCCGCGGCCTTCGCCGAGCTGGTCGCCGGACAGAGCGCCGCGGCCAAGATCGTGCTCACGCCCTGAGTCGTCAAGTGGCCGCCCGGCTAGCCGGGCGGCCGTTACCTCGGCGGCCTTCTCGGCGATCAGAGGCGGCTGGTGTAGCAGTAGTCGCCGGTGGCCAGGCGCGAGACGCGCAGCTCGATGGGCGCGTCCTGATAGTCCCGGGCCACGCGACGAATCTCGATCAGCGGCTCGCCGAGCGCAACACCCAGGTGATCGGCATCCTGCGCGTCGGCGGACACGGCGACGAGTTGTTCGTCGGCATGCGCGACGGTGGCGCCATACTGATGCTGATAGAGCTGGTAGAGGGTGTTGGGCAGCACGTCCGGCTGCGTCTCTAGCGCGGCGAAGGTCGTGGCGTCGAGCACGATATCCTCGAGCAGCGTCGGGTTGCCGGCCAGTTCGCGAACCCGGCGGATATGGATCACCTCCGCCCCGGGTGGCAGATCCAGCGCGTCACGTTCGGCGGCGGTGGCCGGGCGACGCCGGCGGCTCAGTACCCGTGAGACCGGCAGACTGCGTTCGCCGTCGTGACGCACGACGTTGAAGAAACGAAACAGGGCGCGATCGGCATCGTGGGTGGCCACGGCCGTGCCCTTGCCCTGGCGGCGGACCACCACGTTGTCGCTGACCAGCTCGTCGAGCGCCTTGCGCAGCGTGCCGACGCTGACGTTGTAGCTCGCGGCCAGTGCCGCCTCGCTGGGGATGAAGGTCCCCGGCGGCCACTCACCCGACGCGATCCGTTCCAGAAGCAAGTCCTTGATCTGTTTGTACAGCGGCTGAAATGTCGGGCCTTTCGGCGCGGTCATGGAGGCGGCGTCCCTGTTGGTGAGCGGTGATGCGACGGGGTCATCGGGCGAATTATACCGAGGGACGCGCATGTCGGCATCTCCTTGACTGTTATATATACTATGTCATATACATGACTTGGTGGCGAGGCACTCGTTCCCGCACCTGACGCCTCGGGGCAGGGCAGCGTGATCGACAAGCCGATCCAGCCCGGGACCAAGCGCTGCGCGAGCCCGCGCACCCTGGCCGAGTCCATCGACGTCGAGGTGTCGGGGGCTACGCCGGGAGAACAATCTGCCGGAGACGGGGCGTCAGTTGCTGAGAATGCCGCAACGCACGGCCGACGGGCGGCACATCAGTGCCGAGGCGCCGGGGCATCGGGAGTGCGTCTTCACGCGGTGCCACGCGAGCGCCTGAGACCAAAGACGGGTGTCGCCTCGCGATCGCCGAGTGCTAATACACGAGGGACCGCGCACCGGCACGCCCGACAACGACAAAGCAATGATGCGTCACGTGGTGGTACGTGGCATGTCGGGAGCCCTCGGGCTCCCGGGAACCGAAGCACAATAACAGCAACATCGGAGACGATCATGCGCCAGATACGTTTCAAGACCCTGAAAGCGGCAGCCCTCGTCGGCGGTCTGCTCAGTGCGGCCACGCTCGCCGGTCCCGCTGCGGCGGCCGGTGCCGAGGACTTCCCCGATCACAACATCCAGTACATCATCCCCTTCGGCCCGGGCGGCGAATCGGACATCAGCGCCCGGTTGCAGCAGAAATACTTCCAGGACCTCACCGGTCAGCAACTGATCATTCAGTACATGGCCGGTGGCGGCGGAGCGGTGGGCTGGTCGCAGCTCAACGAGATGGACGGCGATGGTTACACCATCATGGGGACCAACCTGCCACACATCATCCTCAAGCCAATGGGCAAGGACCCGGGCTTCAAGACCGCGGATCTCAAGAACTTCTACTATTTCCACTATTCCCCCGATGCGCTGATCGTCAGGAACGACAGTCCCTACAAGACGCTCGACGACCTGATCGCCGCCGCCAAGGAGAAGCCGGGCAGCATCACCGTCTCGGGCAGCGGCACCCAGTCCGCCAACGACATCGCCAATCGGCGCTTCGAGTCGCTGGCCGACGTCAAGACCACCTATATCCCCTTCAAGGGCACCGGCGCGGCGGTGACGGCGCTGCTCGGCGGTCAGGTGCAGGCCGAGTGGGGCTACACCACCACCGCGGCCAACCACAAGGACAAGGTGCGCATGCTGGCCGTGTCCGCCGACAACCGCCACCCGCTGTTCCCCGACGTGCCGACCTTCAAGGAACTGGGCTACGAGATGACCGGGGGGGCCTATCGCGGCATGGCGGTGCCCAAGGACACCCCGGACGACGTGACCCAGAAGCTGTCGGGGATCTTTCAGCAGATCAACCAGAACCCGGAGTTCCGCCAGAAGATGCAGAACCTGGGCTTCGTGCTGATCGACGTGCCGTACCTGAAGATGGCCGACTTCATGGCCAAGCGGCGTGCCGAGTACGAGAAGGTGGCACGCGAGATGGGCATCATCGAGTGAGTTGAGCGGCGTTCCATGGGCCCCGGCCACGGGGCCCCTTCGCGAGGGAGAAGTGCATGGACACCCTGAGTTTCATGGCCGCCGCCCTGTCTCCGGTCAATCTGATGCTGGCGATCGTCGGAGTCGCCGCCGGCATTCTCATCGGCGCGCTGCCCGGGCTGTCGGCGACCATGGCGGTGGCGGTGCTGGTGCCGGTGACCTTCGGCATGGCACCGGAGGCCGCACTGATCATGCTGGGGGCGATCTATACCGGGGCCATCTACGGCGGCTCCTACGCGGCGATCCTGGTCAACACGCCGGGCACGCCCTCGGCGATCGCCACCACCTTCGATGGCTATCCCATGGCCAAGCGGGGCGACGGCGACCTGGCGGTCACGCTCTCCACGCTGTCATCGATGGTCGGTGGGCTGGTCGGGGCACTGGCCCTGCTGACCCTGGCGCCGCTGCTGGCGCAGATCGCCCTGAAGTTCGGCCCGGTGGAATATTTCTGGCTGGCGATCTTCGGCCTGACCCTGATCTCGGCGCTGTCGGAAGGTTCGACCCTCAAGGGCTTCATCGGCGCCGGGCTGGGGCTTTTGCTGTCCACGGTCGGGGTGTCGGTGATCGGTGCCGACATCCGCTATGCGTTCGGCTCGCAATTCCTGCTCGGTGGGGTGGAGACCATCTCGGCGCTGATCGGGCTGTATTGCGTGCCGGTGCTCATCGACCTGGTCGCCACCCCCAGCGCGCATCTGGAACCGCCCGAGAAAGGGCGGGGGATTCGCTTCGCCGAGGGGCTGTCGCTGATGTGGCGCGGCAAGTTCAATAGCCTGCGCAGTGCGATCATCGGCACGGCGGTGGCGATCCTGCCCGGTGCCGGCGGCTCGATCGCCAGTCTGGTCTCCTATTCGGAGGCGCGGCGCACCTCGAAGCACAGCGAGAACTTCGGCAAGGGCGAGCCGGATGGCGTGATCGCCACCGAAACCGCCAACAACGCCACCGTCGGTGGCGGCTTCATTCCCACCTTCGTGCTGGGGATCCCCGGCACGCCGCCCGACGCGGTGATTCTCGGTGCGCTGCTGGTCCAGGGCTTTCGCACCGGGCCGGAAATGTTCACCACCAACGTCGGCGTCACCTACACCTTCATCGGCGGGCTGTTCATCGCCACCCTGTTGATGCTGCCCATCGGTCTGCTGATCGGGCGCTACGCCTTCAAGTCGATCGTCAGCATTCCCAAGGCGCTGCTGGTGCCGAGCATCGCCTTCATGACCATCATCGGTACCTACGCGATCCGCAACAATCCCTTCGACGTGGTGGTGATGGTCGTGCTGGGCGTGATTGGCTGGGTGCTGTCGCGCTATGGCGTGAAACCCTCGCCGATCGTGCTGGGGCTGATCCTGGGGCCGATCGCCGAGCAGGGCTTCGTCCAGGGGTATCTGATGGGCAACGCCTCCGGCTCGGTGGTCAATGCCTTCTTCGGCCGGCCCCTGTCGCTGGCGATCATCGCGATGGTCCTGCTCTCGGTGCTGTTCCCGCTGTGGCGCGCCTGGCGCAGCCGTACCCCCAAGGAGACCGCCAATGGCCACTGACCCCCAGACAGCGACGCTCGATGCGCGCCGTTCGGATCGCCTCCTGGCGCTGGTGATGATCGTCATCGCCACCGGAGCGATCGTGTTCAGTCGTGACATGTCGATCATGGCCAGCGTCTTTCCGCGAACCATCGCCGTGCTGCTGCTGGTGTTCAGTGTCGCGTTGCTGATCAAGAGTGTCGTCGCGCATCCCCGGCGGGCCCGCCCCGAGGCCGGCAGCGTCGCTCGGCGTCTCGGCCTGATCGCCGTCATGCTCATCTGGAGCCTGTCGCTCAAGTGGCTGGGATTTCTCGTCGCCAGCGTCGCCAGCGCGGCGCTGCTGGCCGCGCTCGCCCATTACCACGCCTGGACGGCGCGACGGCTGGGCGGCTACGCGGTGGCGCTGGGGCTGATCATCGGCGGCTTCTACATCCTGTTCGCCATCGTGCTCAACGTGCCGTTGCCGGCGGGGCTCCTGTGGCGTCACTTCTAGTTTTCGCACTCTGATCAACAAAGGGCTACCCGAGGACAGATCTTTGCGGAGCCGCTGTGAACCCTTCCCTGGGCGCTACATTCCCCGTCCTGGCGAATGACCTCCGCGACGATCTGCCCCCTGCGCCCCTTCATCATCGAGGCGCACAAGCGCACTCATGAGGACCAATGATGACCGATGTACTTATCAGTGAATTCATGGACGAGGCGGCCGTGGCCGACCTCGAAAAGGACTGCTCGGTGACCTTCGACGCCACCCTGGTCGACGATCGTGACCGGCTGCTGGCGGCGGGCGCCGGTGTGCGTGGGCTGATCGTGCGCAACCGGACGCGCGTCGACCGCGAACTGCTGGCGCGCTTTCCCGACCTGATCGCCGTGGGGCGGCTGGGCGTGGGGCTGGACAATATCGATCTCGAGGCCTGCCGGGAGTCCGGTATCGCCGTGCTGCCGGCGACCGGCGGCAACACCGTGTCGGTGGCCGAATACGTGCTGACCGGTATCTTCATGCTGCGCCGCGGGGCCTACCTGTCGACGTCGCGGGTGCTGGCTGGCGAGTGGCCGCGTCAGGCGTTGATGGGGCACGAGACCCAAGGGGCGATGCTGGGTCTGGTGGGCTTCGGGGGCATCGCTCGGGATCTGGCCCGGCGCGCCCAGTGTCTGGGGATGTCGGTGATGGCGTTCGATCCCTTCGTGGCCGAGGACGACGCCGCCTGGCAGACGGTCGAGCGCGTCGACCGACTGGAAACGCTGCTCGCCGCGGCGGACGCGGTCAGCCTGCATGTCCCGCTGACCGAAGGCACGCGTCATCTGATCGATGCCGAGGCTCTGATGGCGATGAAACCGGGAAGCCTGCTGATCAACACCGCGCGTGGCGGCATCGTCGACGAGGCGGCCCTGGCCGCCAGCCTTCGCGCAGGCCACCTGGGCGGGGCGATGCTGGACGTCTTCGAGGACGAGCCGCTCACCGCAGGCTCGGCGCTGGCCGGCGTCGACGGGCTGATCGCCACGCCGCACATCGCCGGCGTGACGCACGAGTCCAACGAGCGGATCAGCTGGATCACCGTCGACAACGTGCGCCGGGCGCTGGGGGTGAACGCATGAACACGACGCTGTCGCTACGCGATGCCGAGGCCCTGGCGGTCGAGGCCCTCGAGGCGGTCGGCGTGCCGCGCTGGGAGGCCGGCGTCAGCGCCCGGGCGCTGATCGCCGCCGAGCGCGACGGCTTGCCCTCGCACGGCCTGTCGCGACTGCCGTTCTATCTCGCCCAGGCGCGCAGCGGCAAGGTGGTTGCCGGTGCCCGGGCCCGGGTCGAGGTCGCCGGGTCGGTGATTCGCGTCGACGCCGGACACGGCCTGGCGTTTCCGGCGATCGCCCGGGGCGTCGAGCGAGCGATCCCGCTGGCCCGCGAGCTGGGGCTGGTCGCCGTGGCGATCGGCCGCTCGCATCACTTCGGGGTCGCCGGGGAGCCGGTCGAGCGCCTGGCGCGGGAAGGCCTGGTGGCCATGGCCTTCAGCAACGCGCCCTCGGCGATGGCCCCGTGGGGCGGCAAGCGCCCGCTCTACGGGACCAACCCGATCGCCTTCGCCACCCCGCGGCGCGATGCCGAGCCGCTGGTCATCGATCTGTCGTTGTCGAAGGTCGCCCGCGGCAAGGTGATGCTGGCCAAGAAGGCCGGCGAACCGATCCCCGAGGGGTGGGCGCTCGACATCGAGGGCCGGCCCACCACCGACCCGGACGCGGCGATCGCCGGCAGCATGGTGCCCGCCGGCGATGCCAAGGGCGCCTCGCTGGCGCTGATGGTGGAACTGCTCACCGCCGGGCTGACCGGCAGCCACTTCGGCTTTCAGGCCAGTTCCTTCTTCGAGGCGGACGGCGAGGCGCCGAGTGTCGGGCATCTGATCCTGGCCTTCGATCCGGCCCGCTTCAGCGACGGCTATCTCGCGCATATCGAAGCCCTGTTTCAGGCCATGCTCGACCAGCCGGGGGTCCGGCTGCCCGGGGCGCGGCGTTACGCCTTGCGTGCCGAGCGTGGCGAGTCGATCGAGCTGTCCGAGGCGGTGGTCGCCGAGCTGCGTGCCTACGCGGCGTCTCGCACCCCATGATCGGGAATTAGGTGCTTCGCGGATCGGCGTGAAACGTTAAGTTACCGCCATGGGGCCTAAACTATCTCCCACGAAAATCAGCCTGGATGGCGCACTGGCGCATGGGGACTCCTGTGGGAGGGAACTTGTTCCCGATTGGCGCCGCAGGCGCCCGGCATGGCCGGGAAAGGTACAGTGCCCGCCGCCATCGCGAATAAACTCGCTCCCACAAGGACCAGTCAACTGGCAGGTGGCTGTGGGAGGGAGCGTGTTCAGGAGGATCCATGCCGGATTTCCCGGCACAATGCGATGAACCCGGAATTAGAGGGTTTTATTCCAGCGCTTCGAACTGCGGTAACACGGTGTCCTTGAGGAAGGGCCGATAATGATCCTCGGTGATCGGGATCGGGTCGGCGTCCATGCGCGCGATCGCGTCGGCGAGTGCCGGTTCGTCGTCCATCGGCACCAGGAAGGGCGCCAGCGTGCCGCCGAGGATTTCCCGCGGCCCGGAGGGGCAGTCGACGCTGACCACCGGTGTGCCGAGCAGCAGGGCCTCGATCAGCGCCCGGGGTAGCCCCTCGGCATCCGAGGTGAGAATCAACGCCCGGGCGTGGCGAATGAACGGGTAGGGGTTGGTCTGGTAGCCGGGCAGGATGACCCGGTCGTTCAAGTCCATCTCGTCGATCAGGGCGCGCAGGCGCGCTTCCTGATCGCCCTTGCCCTTGCCCAGCAGCACCAGGGGCGTGGTCACGCCGCTGGCCTTGTAGGCGCGCAGCAGCCGGTCGTGGCGCTTGCGGGGCTCGTAGGTGCCGACGTTGATCAGGTAATCGCCGTTCGGCAGGTTCGCTGGCTCCTCGGCCATGGCCAGGAATGGCTCGCGTTCGTAGGGGTTGTAGATGGCGCGTATCTCGGCCGGCTCGAGACCGATGACCTCGCGCAGGTTGCGCTCGACGCCCTGTGAGACGGCGATTACCTTGCGGCCGGTATAGAAGCGATGGACCTTGGCGAAGGCCTTGGCGCGCAGGGCCGGGTCGCTGAACTTGGCCGAGATGTCGCTCTTGATCCAGAAGTGCAGGTTCGGGTAGCGCAGGTGCCGGGTGATCTTGTCGCAGGAGCAGGAAATGATCACGTCCGGGGCGAAGGCGTCCAGCGCCCTGGCGATGCGCCGTGCCTGCCAGCGTTCCACCCAGGCGTTCGAGAACAGCTTGGTGAAGCGGTTGACCGCTTGGAGATTGGTGATCGTCAGGCCCGGCGGCACGCGGTGCTCGATACGGTCCCGGAGGATGAACACCTCGACCGTGTTGCCGCGCTGGCGCAGGCCATCGGCGGTATAGAGCAGCGACTTCTCGGCACCGCCGCCGTAGAGATCCTCGATCACGAAGGCGAAACGTTTGCTCATGGTATCGGGCCGTGATGAAAGGAGTGGATGACCGCCTCAGCCGGGCAGGGCGCGGTATTGTTCGGCAATGGCCGCCGGGTCGAAGCGTCGATAGTCGGCCTCGTGGATCGGCGGCGGATCGGCCACCAGCTCGCCGATCGCCCGAGCCAGTGCGGCCTCGTCGTGCATCGGCACCAGGCCCCTGGCCAGCTCGCCGGTGAGTATCTCCCGGGGCCCCGACGGACAATCGGTACTGACTACCGGCGTATCGCAGGCCAGCGCCTCGGCGATCACCCGGCCGAAGCCCTCGTAGTCGGAGCTCAGCACCAGCAGGCGGGCATGATGCATGTAGGGGTAGGGGTTGTCGAGTTGCCCCAGCAATACGACACGCTCTTCGAGGCCCAACGCCTCGATTTCGCGCCGGACGTCGGCCGTGTCGCCGTCACCGATCATCAACAGGCGTTGAGTGACCCCGCTGGCGCGGTAGGCGCGCAGTAGCCGGTCATAGCGCTTCGACTTGCGCACCAGGCGCCCCACGAAGACCAGATAGTCCCGGTAATCGACCGCTTCGCGCATCCGCGCACGGATCGTCTCGATATCGATTCCGTTGTGGATGACCCGGGTCTCGGCGGGCTCGACACCGGCCCGCCGTAGCGAATCGAGCAGGCCCCGGGAAATGGCGATGACGCGGCGCCGGCGATAGAGCCGGACCAGGTCGCGACGCCGACGGCGTGTCTTGCGGTCCTCGCCGGCTGCCAGATGCGAGGCACGGTCCGAACGAATGCACAGCCAGGCCCGGTCGGCCAGGGAGGAGCGCACGACGACCTGATGCGAATAGTAGAGATTGGCGACCACCAGGTCGGCGCGGGCGAGGTCGAGACGTTCCACCAGAGCGTCGAGCTGCCTGGCGTGCAGCCGATAACGGCGCCAGCGGTCCCAGGGCCAGCGGGGCGTCAGCGGCAGGC
Organism: Modicisalibacter sp. MOD 31.J; assembly: GCF_020147985.1. Taxonomy (NCBI): domain Bacteria; kingdom Pseudomonadati; phylum Pseudomonadota; class Gammaproteobacteria; order Oceanospirillales; family Halomonadaceae; genus Modicisalibacter; species Modicisalibacter sp. MOD 31.J. The sequence goes on from NZ_JAGXFF010000002.1 coordinate 663,688, forward strand.
AGTGGACGGCGACCCCCTCGGGGACGGCGTGCCAGACCTTGTCGCTCAATACTACCAGGGTCACGGCAACGCCCTGCTGCGTCAGCGCGCGGGTCAGGGCGAGGATCGACTGCGGTGCGCCGCCGCCGCCGAGATGATCCGTGATGAACAAAGCGTGTTGCATGGGAGTTTCCTGGCAGTGGATGGTGCGCCCTAGACCAGACGCGCCTCGAGATACTCGAGGGCCCAGCGCCGGTACGCTTCGCCCTGCAACTTGGTGGGGCTGAGCATGGCGGCGACGCAGGCCCGGCGCCGTTGCGGGTCGGCGGGCAGCTTGCGCACATGGGTGTCGATCCAGATCAGTCCGCCGTCGCCATCGACCATGACGTTGCCGTAGTGGAAGTCGCGATGGGCGTAGCCGTGCTCGATCAACTGCAGTGCCTCGTCGCACATCCGCTTGAGCAATGCCAGGCGGCCGCTTTCCCCCTGGGCCAGGAAGAACGGCTCGCCGGAGACGGCATCGCGGCGATAGTCCATCACATAGACCGAGCCCAGCGCATTGAACGGGTTGATGGCGACGCCGTAGGCATGGCATTCGACCGCCTTCAGGCCGGCACGGCGGATGATGCGGTTGCTGCGGTACTCCCGGTAACCGGCGAAGCGCCCGGAGAGCCGTTTCTCGAGCAGGTCGCGCAACAGCCATTTCATGGGGCGCTGTCGCCAGTCGTACTTGTCCGTGACGATCTTGAAAAGCCGCGTCCCGTGCGCGTCCAGGTAGAAGCGACTGCTTCCGACATCCTCCAGCGGCTGCATGGCCTCCGGGTGCTCCAGGCGCAGGTGTCGGTCCAGCGGACGACGGTCGTGCAGCAGATACCAGTGCCATTGGCCGGCCATGGCGAGACGGTGAAGAGGCATCGATCGGGCGGGTCCCTGAAAAGCGAGGGTCAATGCTCGTGAAACGCGGCGGGTACGTCAAGCTGTGGAGAAGGCGCGGGTGCGCCTTCTCGTGCGGTGGCTGGCCAGGGAGCGACCCTTAGAACGTATTTCCAAACTCTCGGATCATGGGCACCGGTGGCAGGGTAAAGCGAGGGTCCTTTGCCATGGCCGGAAAATGCTCCTTTCCATTCCGGCATTCCCGCCATCCATGGCGGTCAGATAGCAAAGGTAGCGCCCAGGGAGGGGTTTACAGCGCCCTCGCGACGCCCTGCCGACGGAGATGCCCACTTCGTCTACCGGTTGTGAAAGGCGTTCTCAGCCGTCGGTGGGCAGGCCCAGGCGCGATTCCGCCAGACGACGGCGTTCGTGAATGCGCTCGCTGATGTCGACCCGGTAGGGCGCGGCCTCGTCGAGTCGCCGCAGCCCCTCGGGCAGCCGTGACACGGCGTCGAGGCTCGCCTGACGCGCTTCGTCGATCGACGCCATCTGCGCGCTCTGAAACGCGCCGTCGACGACGATCGGCGCGAGCAGGGGCTCGCCCGGGGCGGATTCCTCGCGCAGTGTCAGGGTGTCGCGCTGGAAAGTGCCGTCGTCGTTGGCGTGGCGATAGATCTGCTTGCGGCCGGGCAGGGAGTGCTTGCCGGGCGAGTGCTTGAGGCGCGGCTCGCCGGCGTATTCGGTGAGCTTGTAGGCCAGTTCCAGGCAGGGGGCGTCGCTGGCAGCGCCCAGCGAGGTGCCGACACCGAAACTGTCGATGGGCGCCTCGTCGGCGATCAGGTCCTGGATACGGTATTCGTTGAGCCCACCGCTGGCGGTGATCGCGATCTCCGGATGGCCGGCGTGATCGAGCAGGTGGCGGCAGGTCTTGGCGAGTTCGCTGAGATCGCCGGAATCCAGGCGGATGGCGCTGATTTCGAGGTGCGGGTTGGCGTCGAGCCAGCCGATCAGGCGCTTGACCGCGTTCACCGTGTCGTAGGTGTCGACCAGCAGCACCGTGCCGGGGAATTCCCGGGCAAAGGCCTGCAGGGCGCCATCCTCGCTGGCGTGGGCCTGCACGAAGCTGTGCGCCATGGTGCCGCGTGCCGGCAGGCCGTGGCGCGCCGCGCCCAGCACGTTGCTGGTGGCGGCGATCCCGGCCATGCGGTAGGCGCGTACCCCGCGGATGGCGGCATCCATGCCGTGCATGCGCCGCATGCCGAAATCGACCACGTCTCGCCCCTCGGCGGCATTGACGATCCGCGATGCCTTGGAGGCCAGCACCGTCTCCAGGTGCACGTAGTTCATGATCAGGCTTTCGATGAGCTGCGCTTCGGCGATCGGCGCCTCGACTTCCAGCAACGGCTCGTGGGGAAAGACCGGCGTGCCTTCCTGAACGGCATGGATGGTGCCGGTGAAGCGAAAATTCGCCAGCCACTCCAGGAATGCCTCCTTGAACAGGCCCAGCTCGCGCAGCGCGGCGATCTGGCGCTCACCGAAGCGCAGCTGCGTGATCAGGCGGGCGACATGCTGCTGGCCACAGGCGAGCATGTAGTTGCGATGGGCCGGCAGCTTGCGAAAGAACAGGCTGAACGTGGCGGTTTCGTTCATGCCTTCGGCCCAGTACGCCTGGAGCATGGTCAATTCGTAGAGATCGACCAGCAGACTGAGGTCGTCGTCGCTGGGCAGTTCCTGGTGCGTCATCCTCTCACTCCTTGATGGTGGTTCCGGCATCGCGCAGCGCGTCCATGCAGCGTCTGGAGCGATTCGCGAAGGAGCCTGAATCAGGTGTGGCTGCCATGATACGGCTTTTCAAGTGCCTTGAAGCCTCCGACGAATTTCGGTATCCCATGCGAGGGGCCCGGTACGCGACGACGAACGCGACAGCCGGTGGCGCTCATCCGACAAGGGGCAGACGTGTACGATTTCATCATCATTGGAGCCGGTATTCTGGGACTGTCGACCGCCATGCAGCTCAAGCGGGCGTATCCCGGCAAGCGCATGCTGGTCCTGGAGAAGGAGGAGGGGCCGGCGCGTCACCAGAGCGGCCACAACAGCGGCGTCATTCACGCCGGGGTCTATTACGCCCCCGGCAGTCACAAGGCGACGTTCTGCCGCGAGGGCAATCGCGCCACCAAGGCGTTCTGCGACGAGCATGCCATCCCTTACGACATCTGCGGCAAGGTCCTGGTCGCCACCAACGACCTGGAAATGCAGCGCATGCATTCGCTGTGGGAGCGCATCGGGGCCAATGGCCTGCAGCGTGAATGGCTCTCCGCCGAGGCGCTTCGCGAACGCGAGCCCAACATCACCGGGGTGGGGGGCATCTTCGTGCCTTCCAGCGGCATCGTCGACTATGCCCGGGTGGCGGCGGCGATGGGCGACGAATTCGTCCGCCAGGGCGGCGAGATTCGCTTCGCCACCAGCGTCACGGGACTCAGCGAGCGTCGCGAGGAGGTGGTCGTCGACACCACTCAGGGCACCTATACCGCCAGCCACCTCGTCTCCTGCGCCGGGCTCATGGCCGATCGCGTGGTCAGCATGCTGGGCGTCAAGCCGGGCTTCACGATCTGCCCGTTCCGCGGCGAATACTATCGCCTGCCGGCCGAGCACGACACCATCGTCAATCATCTGATCTACCCGATTCCCGACCCGTCGATGCCGTTTCTCGGCGTGCACCTGACCCGCATGATCGACGGCAGCGTCACGGTGGGCCCCAATGCGGTGCTGGCGTTCAAGCGCGAGGGCTACCGCAAGCGCGACGTGTCGCTGGCCGACAGCGCCGCCATGCTGACCAACCGCGGGGTGCTCAAGGTACTCAAGGCCAATCTGCGCCCGGGACTGGCCGAGCTCAGGAACTCGTGGTCCAAGAAGGGCTATCTGGGCGAGGTGCGCAAGTACTGTCCGAGCCTGACCCTCGACGACCTTCAGCCCTATCCGGCCGGGGTGCGCGCGCAGGCGGTCTCCGACGACGGCAAGTTGATCGACGACTTCCGCTTCGTCAACACGACCCGCACGGTGAACGTCTGCAATGCGCCGTCCCCCGCGGCCACCTCGGCACTGCCCATCGGCGCGCACATCGTCGACAAGGTCAAGGCGCTGGTGGGTGGCTGAACGCCGCTACAGGCGTACCTTGTCGTCGCCGCGCATCGGTATCAGTCGACCGTGGTCGATCACCGGGCCGGTGGGCTTGCCCTGCGGGGCGCCGCCGGCGGGCTCGATGCTCACCGCCAGGTCGACGTGGCGCATCAGCGAGCGCAACTCCCGCGGCATCTCCATGCGCGCCTCGCCGCGGTCCGGCAGCATGCCCAGCGAGACGGGCTCGCCATCCTTCATCAGCCACAGCTCACCGGCCATGCCCGAGGGCATCGCCGGCTGGACCGCCTGGACCATCAGCTCGCCGCTTTCGCTGGCGCTGATGATCCAGCCCGGTACCTGATCGTCGTCGAGGACCACGAAGACGGCATCGCCGGGGATCATGCCCGGGGCCGGGCGCAGGTAGAGCGCGCCGGCGAGCATCAGCGCCGCCAGTGCGAAAGTGGCGGTCAGTCCGCGCCAGACACCCAGGCGTCGACGCCAGGGCGTGCCGCTCAGCCCCAGCGTGCGGGCGATGCGTGGCCACAGGGTCTCGGGGGGCGGCACGGGGTCGAGCTGGTCGTTGAATACCTGGAGGTGCTCACGCCACCGGGCGACCTGGCGCCGAAGGTCGGGGCTCACCGCCAGCAGGGCCTCGAAGTTGGCGCGCTGGCGGCTGTCCAGGGTGCCCAGCACGTATTCGCCGGCGGCCAGGTCGCGCTCTTGCGGATCGCTCAGATCCCACGGCTCATGCATGCCTTCAACCTCTCCAGTCCGCGGCGTATCCAGCTCTTGACGGTGCCCAGCGGCTGGCTCAGGGCGCCGGCCAGCTCGCCATGGGTCAGCCCCTCGAAATACGCCTTCTCGAGCACCCGGCGTTGATCCGGCGACAGTTCCTCGAGACAGACGTGCAGGCGCCGGGTCTGCTGGGCGAGCTCGCTGATGGCGGCCATGTCGGGATCGCTGCCCAGCCGATCGAGCGCCTCGTCGCCGTCCTCGACATGGCGATAACGGCGCCGCAGCCAGTCGATGCCGATGTTGCGGGCGATGGTGCTCAACCAGGTCATGGGTCGGGCCAGGTTGGCATCGTAGCGTCCCGCCGTCTGCCAGACACGCAGGTAGACCTGCTGCAGGCAGTCCTGGGCGGCGCCTTCCTCCCTGACGATACGCAGCAACTGGGCATAGAGATGCGGGCTGGTCGCCCGGTACAGGCGTTCGAAAGCCCGGGCCTCGCCGTTGGCGCAGGCGGCCAGGTTGTCGATCAGGTCTTCCTGCGGTTCGTGAGGCATGCCGTTCCCATGGCGTAAGGCGACGTCGAGCGGCGCGTCATAGGGTGTTTTGGTCTAGTCTTCGCTACCCGGTGCTTCCTGTAAAGCCGTCACTCTCCAAGGGCGCGTCAGGCTTACCACTTTGGTCGCGGGTACGGCGCCGAGCGCTTGATGCTCCCGGTCGGGCGACGCATCATCTCTCGAACTTTACTGATGATCTCCCCCTCGGCCTCCTCGCCGGGTGGGGCCCGGGAACGCTCCCTCTATGACGATGCAGCCTTCGACGGTGGTCGTGGTCGACGATGATGCCGAGATTCGTGAACTGCTCAAGACGTACCTCGATCGTCACGGCTATCGGACGCAACTCGCCGAGGACGGCGATGCCCTGCATGCCCTGATGCGGGAAGCGACGCCGGATCTGGTGATCCTCGACATCATGCTGCCCGGCGAGGATGGGCTCTCGCTGTGTCGCGATCTGCGCCGCCACGACGACGTGCCGATCATCATGCTCACCGCCAGTGCCGACGAGACCGACCGCATCCTCGGCCTGGAACTGGGCGCCGACGATTACCTGGCCAAGCCGTTCAACCCCCGCGAACTGCTGGCGCGGATCAAGGCGGTGCTGCGCCGCGCCCGGCCGGCGACCGCGGAGTCGGCGCGGGTGGTGCGCTTCGGGCACTGGCGGCTGGACCGCATCACCCGCGAGCTGATCGACGGTGACGGCAACCGCAGTTCGCTTTCCGGCGCGGATTACCTGTTGCTGGGGGTCTTCCTCGACCATCCCGAGCAGGTGCTTTCACGGGAACAGTTGTTCGACCTGAGTCGCGGCCGTCGCGCGCCACCGCTGGACCGCTCGATCGACGTCCACGTGTGTCGCCTGCGCCAGCGTCTGGGCGAGGATGCCCAGCATTCACAGCTGATTCGTACCGTGCGTGGCGCCGGCTACGTGCTGGCCGCGCCGGTCGATGCGGTGACGTGAAGCACTGGTTTCGCCCGCGCACCCTGCGCGGACGCTTCGTGCTGCTCATGCTGGTCGGCGTCTTGGGCGCCCAGGTGACGAGCTATGGCCTGTGGAGCTGGCAGGCCGATCGCGAGCGCATGACCCAACTGGATACCGTGTCGCGCAATCTCGCCGAGAGTCTGGCGGCGACGGTGCGCTACTTCCGTTCGCTGCCCTACGAGTATCGGCACATCGTTCTCGATCAACTGCGCGACATGGGCGGCACGCGCTTCTTCGTCAGCGTCAACGACCACCGTATCCCGATCGAGCGCACGCACGGCGGCCGGGCGCGGGAACTGGTCGCCCGCAACCTGCGCGACGGGCTGACCCGCGAGCTGGGCCGGCTCGAACTGCACATCGGCTTCTCGCGGCCCGCCGACCTGCGCGTGTTCAACAACGAGGTACCGCTCAACGAACTGCCGGCACACTGGGCCCATCGCAGCCTGGCGATGGCGCCGCTGTCGACGCCGATCCTGGTAATACAGATGCCGCTCGAGGGCCGTCACTGGCTGTTCGTGGCCACCACGCTGCCGATCGCCGGGCTGCTCGACGAACCGGCGTGGTTCTCGGGGGATCGGCTGTTCGTCTCGCTGGCGGTGCTGATCACGGTCATCGGCCTGTCGCTGCTGGGGATCCGCTGGCTGACCCGGCCGCTGTCGGTGCTGGCGCGTGCCGCGCGGCGCCTGGGCGACGATCTGGAATCGCCGCCGCTGGCCGAGCGTGGCCCCCGCGAGCTGCGGGACACCGCCATCGCCTTCAATCGCATGAGCGAGCGGATTCGCCATCAGGTCGACGAGCGCGAGCGTTTGTTCTCGGCGATCTCCCACGACCTCAAGACGCCGATCACCCGGCTGCGCCTGCGTGCGGAGATGCTCGACGACGTCGACCAGCGCGAGGCGTTCGTGCGCGCCCTCGACGAGATGGATCAACTGGTCAAGGGCGCGCTGGCCTCGGTGAAGGGACTCGACCTGCACGAGCAGGCCGTGACGGTGGACGTGGATGCGCTACTCGAGGATCTCGTCGCCGAACTGGCCGTCTACGACACGCCGCTTCGCCGTGACGGTCGGGCCGGCGAGATCGTTGCCAAGCCGCTGGCGCTCAAGCGCTGTCTGGCCAACCTGATCGAGAACGCCATCTTCTACGGCCAGCGCGTCGAGATTGCCTGCCGACGCCACGCAAATCAGCTGGTCGTGACCATTTGCGACGACGGCCCGGGCATCCCCGAGGCGCAACGCGAGCGGGTCTTCCAGCCCTTCGTGCGTCTCGAGCCCTCGCGCAGTCGCCACACCGGTGGCAGCGGCCTGGGGCTGGCGATCGCCCGCCACATCGCCCGGGCTCATGGCGGCGATATCCAGCTCGGCGCGGCGCCGGGCGGGGGCCTTGCCGTGCGGCTCAGCCTGGCGCTGGGCGGCAATCTGGGCGCGACGGAGCGGAATATTACGAGCCTGTAAGAAACCGGCAAGACTTTGCAGGACTCGGTAACTCGCAAACCGCTGAGCGTACGTTACTGTACTTAACATGATGCCGAATCCGGCACGTGATAACGACAAGAGTGCAGGACCACGCCATGCCGTTTACCGAATGCCTCACCAGTCAGGCGTCCATCATGCGCCGTGCCTCCCCGCCGCCATGGCGTCTCGCTATCCGTGCCGAATATCGGGATTCCGTGACGCGTAGCGTCCGTACCACTTCCCGTGTTTCCCAGGATCGAGACGAGTGCGTCTCGTGACCGACCCCGCGTCAGCACAATAACCAGAAGGAGTCACACGCCATGAAGCCGATTCATACCCTTGCCGTGGGTGCCGCCCTGGCAGCCGCCGTCGGACAGGCCAACGCCGCCGAAATCGAGGTGCTGCACTGGTGGACCTCGGGTGGCGAGGCCAAGGCGGCCAACATGCTCAAGCAGAAACTCGAGGCCAAGGGCCATACCTGGAAGGATTTCGCCGTGGCCGGAGGGGGTGGCGACAGTGCCATGACGGTTCTCAAGTCGCGGGCGATCTCCGGTAATCCGCCGGCGGTGGCCCAGATCAAGGGGCCGTTGATCCAGGAGTGGGGCGAGATGGGTTTCCTCGGCAACATCGACGAAGTCGCCGAGAAGGAGAACTGGAATGCGTTCCTGCCGGAGCGCCTGGCCGCCGACGACAAGGTCGATGGTCACTTCGCGGCGGTACCCGTCAACATTCACCGCATCAACTGGCTGTGGGCCAACACCGAGGTGCTCGAGAAGTCGGGTATCGACACCCTGCCCAAGACCTGGGACGAGTTCTTCGCCGACGCCAAGAAGATCCGTGAGGCGGGATTCATCCCGCTGGCGCATGGCGGTCAGCCCTGGCAGGACGCCACCGTCTTCGAGGTGGTGCTGATGGGGACCGGGGGCGCCGATTTCTATCGCAAGGCCTTCGTTGATCTCGATCCCGAGGCGCTGACCAGCGACACCATGGTCGAGTCGCTGAAGACCTTCAAGAAGCTGCGCGGCACCATGGACCCGGACATCGCCGGGCGTGACTGGAACATCGCCACCTCGATGGTGATCAGCGGCAAGGCGGCGATGCAGATCATGGGCGACTGGGCCAAGGGCGAGTTCACCGCTGCCGGTCTCGAGCCGGGCAAGGATTATCTGTGCGAGGCCGCCCCCATGACCGAGCACATGTTCTCCTACAACGTCGACAGCTTCGCGATGTTCCAGGTCGACGACGAGGGCCAGCATCAGGCGCAGATGGATCTGGCCAGCCTGATCCTCTCCAAGGACTTCCAGGCGACCTTCAACAAGGCCAAGGGCTCGATCCCGGTGCGCATGGACGTGCCCCTGGATGATTTCGACCCCTGCGCCAAGGCGTCCCACGAGGCCTTCCTCGCCGCCCAGGACGGCGGTGGGCTGGTGCCCAGTCTGGCGCACGGCATGGCCGTCTCGGCGAGCGTCCAGGGGGCGGTGTTTGACGTGATCACCAATTTCTTCAACGATCCCGACATGAGCGCGGAAACCGCGGCGGAACGCCTGGCCAGCGCGGTGCGCGCGGCCAGCTGATGTCGCGCCGGGGCCGGCCTTGTCGGCCCCGGCTTCCCACGCCCATCCAGAGGGTGTTTACAGGACGGCCGATGGCGGTCCTGGTAGGTATCCTCTCAGCAAGGTTCTGTTCATGACTCCGACCCATTCCTTGCCACGCGCGCGGGCGCAGGCGGGACGGCGTTCGCTGTCCGGCTTTCTCGAGCGCGCGCTGCCACGCCTGGTGGTGGCGCCGTCGCTCGCCGTGGCGCTGTTCTTCGTCTACGGCTACATGCTGTGGACGTTCATCCTCTCGCTGACCAAGTCGCGCATGCTGCCGCAGTACGACTTCGCCGGCTTTGCCCAGTACGCGCGGCTGTTCGCCGACGAGCGCTGGCACGTCGCCGCCACCAACCTGGTGGTCTTCGGTGGGCTGTTCGTCGTCATCTGCCTGGTGCTGGGGCTGGTGCTGGCGATCCTGCTCGACCAGCGCATCCGTCAGGAGGGCGCGCTGCGCACCATTTACCTCTATCCGATGGCGCTGTCGCTGATCGTCACCGGCGTCGTCTGGCGCTGGCTGCTCAACCCCGGCCTGGGCATCCAGGCGATGGTGCGCGGCTGGGGCTTCGAGGGCTTCGACTTCGGCTGGCTGGTCGATCCCGACATGGCGATCTACACCCTGGTGATCGCCGCCGTGTGGCAGGCCTCGGGCTTCGTCATGGCGCTGTTCCTGGCGGGGCTGCGCAGCATCGACGACAGCCTGTTCAAGGCCGCCGCGCTCGATGGCGCCAGCCTGCCGCGGATCTACTGGCGCATCGTGCTGCCGTGCCTGCGCCCGGTGGTGTTCAGCGCGGTGATGATCCTCTCGCACATCGCCATCAAGAGCTTCGACCTGGTGATGGCGCTGACCGGCGGGGGGCCGGGGTATGCCACCGATCTGCCGGCGACCTACATGTATGTCCACACCTTCACACGCGGTCAGATCGGCCTGGGCTCGGCGAGCGCGATCATGATGCTCTGCGGGGTGCTGGCGATCCTGATTCCCTACCTGTATTCCGAACTGCGGGGGCGCAAGCATGGCTGACATGATACGTCGTCGAACGCCCGGCGCCCGGCTGCTGCGCGCCGGTCTCTACGCGTTGCTGATCGTCGCGGCGCTGGTCTACCTGATGCCGCTGGTGGTGATGATCCTGACCTCGCTGAAGCCGCTCGACGAGATCCGTGCCGGCGGGCTGCTCACCCTGCCGCAGGAGATCACCTTCGAGCCCTGGATCAAGGCCTGGAGCGAGGCCTGCACGGGCATGCGCTGCGAGGGGCTGTCCGGCTACTTCGTCAATTCGATCCGCATCGTCGTGCCGGCGGTGGCGATCTCCACGCTGATCGGCGCGATCAACGGCTATGCGCTGACCAAGTGGCGCTTTCGCGGTTCCGAACTGGTCTTCGCGATGCTGCTGTTCGGCTGTTTCGTGCCGTTCCAGGTGGTGCTGATGCCGATGGCTCGGACCCTGGGCTGGCTGGGGCTGGCGAGTTCGGTCAGCGGGCTGGTGCTGGTCCACGTGGTCTATGGCATCGCCTTCACCACGCTGTTCTTCCGCAATTACTACGTCTCGGTGCCCGACGAGATGATCGCCGCGGCCAAGCTCGACGGTGCCGGTTTCTTCCGCATCTTCTGGCGCATCCTGCTGCCGGTGTCGGGACCGATCATCACCGTCTCGGTGATCTGGCAGTTCACCCAGATCTGGAACGACTTCCTGTTCGGGGTGGCCTTCGCCGGGTTCGATTCCCAGCCGGTGACGGTGGCGCTCAACAACCTGGTCAACACCTCGACCGGGGTGAAGGAGTACAACGTCGACATGGCGGCGGCGATGATCGCGGCGCTACCCACGCTGGTGGTCTATGTACTGGCCGGCAAGTATTTCGTTCGCGGGCTGACCGCGGGATCCGTCAAGGGTTGAATCGAGGATTCGGAGGTTTTTCATGTCCGCACTGGCAATACGCAATCTCTACAAGACGTTCGGCAGCACCGACGTGCTCAAGGACATCTCGCTGGCGATCGATTCGGGGGAGTTCCTGATCCTCGTCGGGCCCTCGGGCTGTGGCAAGTCGACGCTGATGAACGCCATCGCCGGCCTCGAACCGGTCACCGCGGGGGAGATCCTGATCGGCGGCGAGGAGGTCACCTGGCACACCCCGGCCGAACGCGACATCGCCATGGTCTTCCAGTCCTACGCGCTGTACCCGAGCATGACGGTGCGCCAGAACATCGCCTTCGGTCTGGAGATGCGCAAGGTCCCCAAGGCCGACCGTGAACGGGCGGTGGAACGGGTCGCCGACCTGCTGCAGATCTCGGCGTTGCTCGATCGCAAGCCGTCGCAGCTCTCCGGCGGCCAGCGTCAGCGTGTCGCCATGGGCCGCGCACTGGCCCGCGAGCCGCAGATCTACCTGTTCGACGAGCCGCTTTCCAACCTCGATGCCAAGCTGCGCGTCGAGATGCGCACCGAGATCAAGAAGCTCCACCAGCGCCTGGGAACCACGATCGTCTACGTCACCCACGACCAGATCGAGGCGATGACCCTGGCCGATCGCATCGCGGTGATGCGTGATGGCCGCATCCTTCAACTGGGCACGCCCGACGAGGTCTACAACGATCCCGCCGACATGTTCGTCGCCGGATTCATGGGCTCGCCGTCGATGAACTTCATCCACGCCGCGCTGGAGGGCAACCCGGGCGACTACCGGTTGCGCATCGATACCCAAGCGGGGCAGGGGGCGTTGACGCTGCCCTGGCCGGGTGAGCGGGAAACGCCGGAGATGGCGCGCTGCGTGGGCGAGACGGTGATCCTGGGCCTGCGCCCCGAGCATTTCAGCGAAGAGGATGTCCGGCTTGGCGACCAGGCCGAGGGGACCCTGTTCGAAGCCACGACCACCGTGGTCGAGCCCACCGGTGCCGATACCCTGCTGCAGGTCAGCCTGGGCGAGACCGAGGCGACCGTGCGACTCGGCCCGAAGAGCCGGCTGGTGGCCGGCGAGCGGGTGGCGCTGCGGATCGACATGAGTCGCGCGGTGTTGTTCGAGGAAGATAGCGAGCGCCGCCTGGCCTGAGCCTCAGGGGTCAATCCAGCGGCTGGATCGACTCCCTGGTCTCCACGTGGCGCGGGCGCAACTCGCTCCAGGCGCCATAGGTGCTCAGGAAGACCCGGCCGGTCAGGTCGTCGAGCAGATCGCTGTGCTTGAGACGATCCATGACCGGCCCCTTGACCTCGGCCAGATGCAGGGTCACCCCGGAATCCTTGAGGCGGGCGTTGATCGCCTCGAGGCTCTCCAGCGCCGAGGCGTCGATCAGGTTGACCGCCGAGCAGATGAGCACCACGTCGGTGAGTTCGGGACGCCGGGCGACCAGCGAGTAGAGGGTGTCCTCGAGATAGCGGGCGTTGGCAAAATACAGGCTCTCGTCGATGCGCAGCAGCGCCACCCGGGCGTGACTCTCCACGTTGTGGCGGGCAACGTTGCGGAAATGCTCGGTGCCTGGCACCCGGCCCACCAGCGCGCTGTGCGGGCGGCTGGTGCGGTACAGGAACAAGCCGACCGACAGCGCCACGCCGGCGATGATGCCCGCCTCGACGCCTTCGAGCAGGGTGACGGCCAGCGTGGCCAGCAAGCCGGCGAAATCGCTGCGCGAATAGCGCCAGGTCCGGCGCATCGCCTTGACGTCGACCAGCGTGAGGATCGATACGGTGATGGTCGCCGCCAGGGTGGCGATCGGCAGGTAGTGAATCAGCGGCGTGAAGAACAGTGTGATCGTGGCGATGCCGAGTGCCGCGATCAGTCCCGCGGCGGGGGTGCGGGCGCCGGCATCGAAGTTGATCACCGTCCGCGACAGGCCGCCGGTGACCGGCATGCCGCCCGAAAAGGCCGCTGCCAGATTGGACGTTCCCAGTCCGATCAGTTCCTGATCCGGGGAGATCCGCTCGCGCCGCTTGGCGGCCAGCATCTGTCCCATCGACACCGATTCCACGAACCCCACCACGCTGATCAGCAGCGCCGGCACCAGCAGGCGATGCCACAGGTCGGTATCGAAGCCGGGCAGGGTCAGCGGCGGCAGGCCGCTGGGGACCGCGCCGACCACGGCCACTCCGGCCTCGTCCAGGGCGAACCGCCAGGTGACCCAGGTGGTCAGTACCACGGCGAACACCGGGCCGGCCTTGGCCAGCAGGTCGGCCAGCTTGCTCGGCAGACCCAGCCGCGTGAGCAGCCCTCGCCCGTGACGACGCACCGCGACCAGAAAGACCAGGGTGGCGAGGCCGATCGCCAGTGTCGGCAGGTTCAGCGAGGCGAGGTCGCCGAACAGACTGCCCAGCAGGTCGGGGAGGGTGAAGCCGGAGGCCGACACGCCCAGCAGGTGGGCCGCCTGGCTGGCGGCGATCAGGATGCCCGAGGCGGACAGGAAGCCCGAGATCACCGGATGGCTGAGGAAGTTGGCGAAGAATCCCAGCCGCAACAGGCCCATGGCGGTGAGCATCAGCCCCGACAGCAGCGACAGGACCAGCGCGGCCTGGACATAATCGGGTGACCCCGGTGGGGCGACGTTCGCCAGGGCGGCGGCGGTCATCAGGGCGATGATGGCGACCGGTCCCACGGCCAGGGTCCGGCTGGAGCCGAAGACCATGTAGACGATCGCCGGCAGGATGCTGGCATACAGCCCCATCACCGCCGGCAGTCCGGCCAGCAGGGCATAGGCCAGCGATTGCGGGATGACCATCACGGTGACGATCAACCCGGCGATCAGGTCGTGGCCGAATGTCTCGCGCCGGTAATCGGGAAGCCAGCTGAGCAGGGGCAGGTAGCGTTTGAGCATGAGCTAGGATGTCTGGAAACTGCCGAGAGGCCCGGCATGGCGGATTTGCGGAAATGATGAGGGGTCGCCCGCGTGGGTGCAAGGTGCGGCCCGGACTCATCCCGGCGAAGTCAGGTGGCGGCGCTCGTCGGGTGTGCCACCCGGGCGGTAGCGGGGTATTGGGAGGGTGATGCCCGCAGCGGTTCGTGCAATACGTGAAGAAAGCCTGACGTGAAGGTTGATACTTCCTGGTATTCATACGCGGAGCCGTGGGCCATGCTGAGCCTGACCATCGGGCAAGATCACAACCACAGGATTCCCGCCATGCCAAGTCTCGACACCCAGGCCTCGCGGCCACCCGCCCACGACGATGCCCTGTCGGCCGGCTCGGCCTACTGGATGCCGTTCACCGCCAATCGCGACTTCCGCGACAATCCGCGCATGGTGGTCGGCGCCGAGGGGCGCTATCTGATCGACCGGGAGGGGCGGCGGTTGTTCGATTCGTTGTCCGGTCTCTGGTGCTGCGGCGCGGGCCACAATCGGGACGCCATCCAGCAGGCCGTGGCGCGCCAACTGGGCAGCCTGGACTACGCGCCGGGCTTTCAGGTCGGTCATCCGCTGGCCTTCGAGCTCGCCGAACGGATTGCCGCGCTGACGCCGACGGGGCTCGATCACGTCTTCTTCACCAATTCCGGCTCGGAGAGCGCCGATACCGCGCTCAAGATGGCGCGGGCCTACTGGCGGCTCAAGGGCAAGCCCGAGAAGACGCGCCTGATCGGGCGCGCCAAGGGCTATCACGGCGTCAACGTCGGCGGTACCAGTGCCGGCGGGATCGTCGGCAATCGCAAGCACTACGGGCAATTGCTCGAGGTCGGCCATCTGCCGCACACCCTGCAACCCGGCCATGCCTTCACGCGCGGCCAGGCCGACAGCGGCGCCGAACTCGCCGATGCGCTGCTCGACCACATCGCGCTCAACGATGCCTCGAACATCGCCGCCGTCATCGTCGAGCCGATGTCCGGCTCGGCCGGGGTGATCGTGCCGCCCAAGGGCTACCTGGAGCGCCTGCGGGCGATCTGCGATCAGCACGACATCCTGCTGATCTTCGACGAGGTGATCACCGCCTTCGGTCGCTGCGGCGCGGCGACCGGCGCGGCGGCCTTTGGCGTCACGCCGGACATCATGAACGTCGCCAAGCAGGTGACCAACGGCGCCGTGCCGATGGGCGCGGTGATCGCCTCGAACGAGATCTTCGACACCTTCATGCAGGGGGGCGGGCCGCGCCACGCCATCGAATTCCCCCACGGCTATACCTACAGCGCACATCCGGTCGCCTGTGCCGCCGGCCTGGCGGCCCTCGACCTCTTCGAGCGCGAAGACTTTCCGGCCCAGGTGCGCGAGATCGCCCCGGCCTTCGAGACACGCCTGCATGCCCTGCAGGGGCGCTCCCACGTGGTCGACATCCGCAACTACGGCCTGGCCGGGGCCATCCAGCTGGCGCCGCGCGGCAACGACCCGACCATCCGGCCGCGTGACGCGGCGCTGGCGCTGTGGGAGGCGGGCTTCTACGTGCGTTACGGGGGCGACACCCTGCAGTTCGGCCCGCCGTTCGCCTCGACCGACAGTGAGCTCGAGCGGCTGTTCGATGCCGTGGCCACCGCGCTCGACGCGCTCGACTGATCCCTTTCCACTCAACGACAACTCGACAAGGAATCTTCCATGACGGTCATCGCCCATCTGATCGACGGTGAGCCCCACAACGGTACCGGCGCCTCGCTGGATGTCACCAACCCTTCGACCGGCGAGGTGATCCGGCAGGTCGCCTGCGCGGACGCCGCCACCGTCGAGCGTGCCGTGGCCGCGGCCAAGGCGGCGTATCCCGCCTGGCGCGATACGCCGCCGGCCAAGCGTGCCCAGGTCATGTATCGCTTCAAGCAACTGCTCGAGGACAACGCGGAGCGCCTGACGTATCTGGTCAGCGAAGAGCACGGCAAGACGCTGGAAGATGCGGCGGGGGAGCTGCGCCGCGGCATCGAGAACGTCGAATATGCCTGTGGGGTGCCCGAGCTGCTCAAGGGCGAGTATTCCCACAACGTCGGTCCATCCATCGATGCCTGGTCGAATTTCCAGCCGCTGGGCGTGGTGGCCGGTATCACGCCGTTCAATTTTCCGGCGATGGTGCCGCTGTGGATGTATCCGATGGCGATCGCCTGCGGCAACACCTTCGTGCTCAAGCCCTCCGAGCGTGACCCCGGTTCCGCCCTGGCGATCGCCGAACTGTTGCAGGAAGCCGGCCTGCCCAAGGGCGTGATCAACGTGGTTCACGGCAGCCGCGAGGCCGTCGATGCGCTGATCGACTCGCCCGACGTCAAGGCACTCTCGTTTGTCGGCTCGACGCCGGTGGCGGAGTCGATCTATACCCGGGGGGCGGCCAACGGCAAGCGTGTCCAGGCGCTGGGCGGGGCCAAGAACCATGCCGTGGTGCTGCCCGACGCCGACATCGAGAACGCCGCCAACACCCTGATGGGCGCGGCCTACGGTAGTTGCGGCGAGCGCTGCATGGCGATCTCGGTGGCCGTCTGTGTCGGCGACGAGACCGCCGATCAGTTGATCGCCTCCCTCGAGCCCAAGATCGCGGCGCTCAAGATCGGCCCCGGGACCCAGAAGGGGCTCGACATGGGCCCGCTGATCACCGCCGAACAGCGTGAAAAAGTGCTCGGCTATATCGAGGATGGCGTCAAGAGTGGTGCCAAACTGGTGGCCGATGGTCGCGGGCTGAGCGTGGCGGGGCACGAGGGCGGCTTCTTCGTCGGGGGCTGTCTGTTCGATGCCGTGACCTCGGAGATGCGCATCTATCGCGAGGAGATCTTCGGCCCGGTGCTCTGCGTGGTGCGGGTCGAGTCCCTGGACGCGGCGATCGCGCTGATCAACGCCCACGAGTACGGCAACGGCACCTGCCTGTTCACGCGGGACGGCGAGGCCGCGCGGCGTTTCGCCGACAGCATCGAGGTGGGCATGGTCGGCATCAACGTGCCGCTGCCGGTCCCGGTGGCTTACCACAGCTTCGGTGGCTGGAAGCGTTCGCTGTTCGGCGATCTGCATGCCTACGGGCCCGATGCGGTGCGTTTCTACACTCGCCGCAAGGCCATCTCCCAGCGCTGGCCGTCCTCCTTCGAGACGACCCACGCCGAGTTCCATTTCCCCTCCGGCGGCCAGTGATCATCAGCCAGTACCCGCCCGGCAGCGTCGGGCGGGTTTTTTTCGACCCTGAACTTATACCGTTATCTTATTTTCTTGAACGCACTAAACGATAGAATCCTAATGATCGTTTGGCAACGTTGGTTCATTCCTGCAAGAAAAAGGCACATTCCGTGTGAAATCGCTCAAGAAGCGCCCATGATGGCCGTTAAAGGAGATAAGGGTCGATGACATAACACGTAAGAAGAAGAACGGCTTGCACGGTTGCCGCGGCGAGACCGTTTCGTACGCAGGAGTCAAGTATGATCAAGGGCATATCTAGCCCGCTTAGCCTGTTGCAGGAATCCCTGCTGGGCGAAGCGGCAGGCGAAGTACTGTCGCTGGACCGGTTGACCGAAGAACTGATGATTGCCTGCCGCGAACTGGCGGCGCCGCTCCATCGCCTGAGTCTGGGGGATGCGCCTTCCGAGGATGTTCGAGCCAGGGCGCTATCGGCCAGCACCCTGGCCATGCGCATGAGCGAACCGATGCATGCCCTGCAGGCCTGGGCGCTGGCCGAAACGCCGTCCGGTGGCGTCACCTTGGCCCCCGAGACACTGGGTGATTTCTGGTACCTGGTCATGATGGCCCGCAGTCTGACCGAGACGCTGGAAACACCGCCGCCCGACCGGTTGCTGCATCTGCTGGGCCTGGTCGGCCTGCGACTCCGGCTCGAGAAACACGTGGGGCTGACTCCCGCGTTGCCGATCGTGGTCGGCGATGGCGAGCCGTATGGATTGAGCGTCACCGAGATCGCCGCACTGTGCGGACTCAAGCTGTCGACGGTGCGCAATGCGCTGTCGCGCCGCGAAATGCATTATCAGCGGGACAGCGGGGTGGGGCTCGACGAGGCCCTGGACTGGATGGTCCAGCGCAGCGGTTTCCTGTATCCCCACGTCAACGCCGCGACCCGGGACCGGCGCATCAACGGGCGCCTGGCGGCCGAGTGGCTGGCGGCGAGTGATGCGGTGGTCTACGAGCGTTCGATCAGTCGCCTGCGGTTGTCGATCTGGCGCTCGTCGACCACTGGACGACGCTTTGCCCTCAATACCGAAGGTGTGCGGAGCTGCGTCGTGCTGCTTCCCGAGACCCGGCTCGACGAACTCGGCGACATTCCACTGGACGGCTGGGAGGAACGCGGCCGGGACCCCTCGGCGACCATGCACCGCGAGGCGCTGGGCCTCGAGGAGGGGGCCGCGCTGCTGCAGTGCCAGATACCCACGACGGGAGCCTTGGCGGCGATCGTCGACTGTCTGGGCACGCCACGCCAAGAGGGGGAGGGCGGTGTGGCACGACAATCCGTGGGTCGCTGTCAGCCGGTCGGCTGAAACCGTGCCGCTCAGGCCGCCCGCGCTCGTGAGCGGCCCTGCCACGCCGAGTAGGAATACAGCGCCAGACCGATCCAGATCAGCACGAAGGTCGCCAGTTGCACAGGGTCCAGGGGTTCGTGGAAGACCAGCAGGGCGATGAAGAATTGCAGGGTCGGGTTGAGGTACATCAGGAATCCGATGGTCGCCAGACGCAGCCGCCGGGCGGCACCGGCGAAGGCCATCAGGGGGAGCGCGGTGATCACGCCACTGGCGATCAGCAGGTTGGTCGCGCGTGTATCGCCCTGAAGGAAATGCGATTGGTCGGCGACACTCAAACCGGCGAGGGCCAGCACGGCCAGGGGAAACAGCAGCAGCGTTTCCACGAAAAGCCCCGACAGGCCATCCAGCGGCACCTGCTTGCGTAGCAGCCCGTAGGTACCGAACGAGATCGCCAGCGTCAGCGTGATCCAGGGTAATTCGCCGAGCATCACCAACTGGCCGAGAATGGCCGCCGCCGCCAGCAATACCG
The DNA here is from genome assembly GCF_020147985.1 of Modicisalibacter sp. MOD 31.J. Classification (NCBI taxonomy): domain Bacteria; kingdom Pseudomonadati; phylum Pseudomonadota; class Gammaproteobacteria; order Oceanospirillales; family Halomonadaceae; genus Modicisalibacter; species Modicisalibacter sp. MOD 31.J. The sequence continues at coordinate 682,815 of NZ_JAGXFF010000002.1, forward strand.
CCACCCCCTGAAGCCGCGACATGCGCTCCTTGAGGATCAGCATGCCCAGTGCGACATTGACCAGCGGGGTCAGGAAGTAGCCGAGACTGGCCTGAAAGACGTGCCGGCTTTCCACGGCGTAGATGTAGATCCCCCAGTTGGCCCCGATGAGCACGGCACAGGCCAGCACCCGCCCCAGGCGGCGGGGGCGGGCCAGCGCGCCCCGCACCGGCCCCCAGCGCTTGAGCAACGTCACCAGTCCCGCCAGGAAGACGCAGGACCAGAGTACCCGGTGAATCAGCACTTCCCAGGCGGGTGTCGACTCGAAGAGCGCGAAGAACAGCGGGAAACAGCCCCACATGAGATAGGCACAGAGGCCGAAGGCGACGCCTCGGGAGGCTTCCTTGTCGGGTGGGGTGGCCGGGGTCATGGTTGTCCTGACACGTTGGTGAGTGAGGACGATCGTTGCGAATCGCCGCGCTGAAGCCGGCGCTAATGTTAGCATGGGTCACCTTGACCGGCTGCACGCAGGCGCGCACTTCATTACCCTGGAAGCAGGGCTTCGATCACATTTCTCGACCATTGAGGACACCCCATGAGCGAGCTGCGTATCTCACTGGTTCAACCGGACCTGCGCTGGGAGGATCCCGATGCCAACTGTCGCCTGCTCGACGAGCAGCTCGGCGGTCTGGACCGTACGACGACCGACCTGATCGTGCTGCCGGAGATGTTCGCCACCGGTTTCACCATGAATTCGCGGGAGATGGCCGAACCGATGGCAGACAGCCGCAGTGTCGCCTGGCTGCGCGCCCAGGCCCGGCAGCGGGGCTGCGTGGTGACCGGCAGCGTGGCGATCCAGGAAGACGGCGATTACTACAACCGGCTGGTCTGGGCGACCCCCGACGGCGACGTGATCCACTACGACAAGCGGCACCTGTTTCGCATGGCCGGCGAGCACGAACGCTACGCTATGGGCAACGACCGGGTCATCGTCGAGCTCAAGGGGTTCCGGATCCTGCTCACGGTCTGCTATGACCTGCGCTTTCCGGTCTGGCTTCGCCAGCAACCCCGCGGGGGAGAGCATTTCGAGTATGACGCCCTGCTATGCGTCGCCAACTGGCCGGCGCCACGGCGTCAACCCTGGCGGACCTTGCTGCAGGCGAGGGCCATCGAGAATCTGTGCTACGTCATCGGTGTCAATCGTGTCGGCCAGGACGCCAAGCAGATGGACTATGCCGGCGACTCGATGCTCGTCGATTTCAAGGGCGAGGCGCTGATCGATGAACCGCGCGATGAACCCTTCATTCGTACCGGCTCGATTTCCCACGAGACGCTTGCGCGCTTTCGCGACAAGTTTCCGGCGTGGATGGATGCCGACCGCTTCGAGGTAAACGCCTGATGCGCCTCGACAAGTTTCTCTGCGAATCGACCGACCTGACCCGCAGCAAGGCCAAGAAAGCCCTGCATCGTGGCGAGGTCACGGTAGACGGGCAGGTCGTCAAGGACGCCTCGTTCCATGTCGCTGACGACGACGAGGTGCACTGGCTCGAGGAACGCCTGGTGTCGTTCGGCCACCGCTACCTGATGATGCACAAGCCGGCCGGGGTCGAGTGCACGACGCAGTCAGGCCTTTACCCGACCGTGCTCGAGCTGATCGAGCTGCCCAAGGTGGAACGCCTGCATCCGGTCGGGCGCCTCGACGTGGATACCACCGGGCTGGTACTGCTCAGCGACGATGGCCAATGGTCGCACCGCGTCACCTCACCGCGTGCGGCCTGTGCCAAGGTGTATCTGGCCGACCTCGTCGATGCCTTCGACGAGCCAGCCCGGGAAAGGGCATCGCGGCAATTTGCCGAGGGCATCCAGCTCGATGGCGAGAAGAAACCGACGCAACCGGCGACACTGGAATGGCTGACGCCGACCGCGGTGCGCATCGTCATCACCGAAGGCAAGTATCATCAGGTCAAACGCATGATCGCCGCCGTGGGCAACCGGGTCGGCACCCTGCACCGTGAGTCGATCGGCCCGTTGTCGCTGGACGACGGGTTGGCGCCCGGCGAATGCCGGCATCTCACGCTGGACGAGATCGAAGCCTTTTGAAATCTATTATACCGTTATCTCCGATGATTCGATTATAGATAGCCGATCCACCTGTTTTCCTGAAAACTGCGAAATGCCAGGAAGATAGATATGCCAGAAACCCAAGAGACGGAGGCGCAGGGCGTCCGCATCCACGAGCGTCTGGTCCCCGTCCCCGCGTCGATCAGCGCCGCCGCACGGGGGATGCTGCAAGCCGCCGTACGCCACGATGGCACACCACTGAATGCGCTCTATCCGTCCCCCGCCCCGGAAGATCATGACGGCTGGAGACAAATGCAGGAAGCCGCCGACGCGCACTACGCGGAAGCGGTCAGGGGGCTCGCGGGCGAGCTGGAAGCCGAGATCGAGACTCAGTACATTGGCCCAGCAACCGTGCATATCGCGACGCCGCACGATCTTCGCCACGAAGACTGTGTCTGCATCGATTTCCACGGCGGCGCGCTGGTCTTTGGTGGTGGGGAAGCCTGCCGCCAAAGTGCGCGGATGCAGGCGGGCCGGCATGGCATGGTGTGCTTCGGTGTTGACTACCGGATGCCCCCGGATCATCCCTACCCGAACGCTCTGGACGATTGCATGGCAGTCTACAGGCATGCAATCGAAGCGTACGGTGCCGATCATGTCATCCTCTGCGGACGCTCGGCCGGCGGCAATCTCGCGATGGCCATGATCCTGCGGGCGCGGGACGAGGGACTGCCTCTGCCGGCCGCCGTTGTCCTTCTATCCCCGGAAATCGACTTGACGGAATCGGGTGACAGCTTCCAGACCAATCGGACCATCGATGTCGTGCTGCCGAATTCCTTGATGTCATGCAACCTGCTCTATGCGGGTGACGTGGATCTGACACATCCCTATGTTTCACCGCTGTTCGGTAAGATGACGGCCGACATGCCGCCAATGTTCCTGCAGAGCGGAACCCGTGACCTTTTTCTCTCCAATACGGTACGCCTTCACCGCAAGCTGCGACGGGCGAGCGTACCGGCAGAGCTACACGTCTTCGAGGCGATGCCGCATGGCGGGTTCGGAGGTACAGCCCCCGAGGATCTCGAACTTGTGCAGGAGATGACCCGTTTCATCACGGACAATCTGCCTCAACGCAAGGTGTAAAGCCAGCCTCTCCGTCATGCGCGATGTCTCCAATGCAGCGTTCAAGGCCCATACGCTCGATACGGGTATCCGGACCAAATGATTGACTGCAACATTCCGAGAGGGTCAAGAGGTGGATATGCAGGAAAGTTCCATCCACCATTTAATCCGTATACCCAGACTTAGGATAAGGAATGTCCGATGAAGACGAAAAAGCAACGTATCATCGAAACGCTGCTGGATCGGCATGGGCAGACGTTCGCCGAAGAGCTGGGGGCGAACATCCCGCGTAACACCCCGTCTCCGTTGTTTCGCGTATTGTGCCTGGCATTGTTGACCAGCGCCCCCGTCGGTGCCGCTCAGGCCATGCGGGCCTGCAGTGCGCTGGGTGAGGCGGGGCTGACCACGCCGCGCAAGATGGCCGACTCGAGCTGGCAGGAGCGAGTGACGATACTCAACGAACACGGCTATGCGCGCTATGACGAAAAGACGGCCAGCCAGCTCGCGGTGATGACCTACCACCTGCAGGAAAACTATCACGGCGACTTGCGTTATCTTCGCGAGGAAGCGGACGGCAACCGCGACAAGGCGCGCAAGCGACTCAAGACGTTCAAGGGCATCGGCAGTGTCGGTGCCGATATCTTCCTGCGCGAGGCGCAGGTCTGCTGGCCCGAGTTTCGTCCGTTCGCCGACAAGATGGCCCTCAAGTCGGCGGCACGTCTCGGGCTCGGCGACGATGTCGAGACGCTGTCGCAATGGGTCGAGCCGGAAACCTTTCCACGGCTGGTCGCCGCCCTGGTGCGTGCCCAGTTGAACAAGGATCACCCGACGATCGAGAAAGCGGCCGCCTGAATTCGGCCACGGGGGTCATCGTGCCGAGAGCAGCCCGGCGGCCCCGAGCAGGGCACGGGTGTAGTCGCTCGACGGCGCGTGCAGGACCTGCTCGCAATCCCCCTGTTCGACCACCTCGCCGTCCTTCATGACGAGCACCCGGTGGGCCATGGCACGGACCACGCTCAGGTCGTGGCTGATGAACAGGTAGCTCAAGCCATGCCGGGCCTGGAGATCGCGCAGCAAGACGACGAGCTGTTTCTGGACCGTGCGGTCCAGCGCCGAGGTGGGTTCGTCGAGTACCACCAGATCCGGTTCGAGGATGATCGCCCGCGCCACGGCGATGCGCTGTCGCTGGCCGCCGGAGAACTCATGGGGATAGCGCGACACGACGTCCTCGGGCAGACCGACTTCACGCAGGGTGGTGACGACCCGCTCTCGCACTTCGTCGTCGCCGAGATGCGGATGGTGGTAGCGCAGCCCTTCGCTGACGATGTCGAAGACCGGCATGCGCGGCGACAACGAACCGTAGGGGTCCTGGAAGACGATCTGGGCACGGCGGCGCTGCCGACGCAGGGCCTTGCCGCTCAACGCGTCGAGACGCGTCCCGTCCAGACGGATCTCGCCGCGCGCGGCGTTGAGCCGCAGCAGGCCCATCGCCAGGGTAGTCTTCCCGGACCCCGATTCGCCGACGATACCCAGCGTTTCGCCGCGTGCCAGATGCAGGTCCAATGGCTTCACGGCGACGAAATCCGGCGGGCGCTTGGCCAACAACCGCTTGGGTCGCGCAAAGGTCACGCCGACGCCACGCGCCTCGAGAAGTGTCGTTGCGGCGTGGCAGGGCGCCGGACGCCCGTCGGGTTCCGCTGCCAGCAGGGTGCGGGTGTAGTCACTCTCGGGCGCCTCGAAGACCCGCTGGACCGGGCCGGTTTCCTGCTCCCGACCGCGATAGAGCACGCAGACGCGGTCGGCGTGGCGCCGCACCAGATTGAGATCGTGGGTGATCAGCAGCATCGCCATGCCGTGGCGTGCCTGGAGATCGCGCAGCAGATGCAGGATCTCCTGCTGGACGGTGACGTCGAGGGCGGTGGTCGGCTCGTCGGCGATCAGCAGGCGCGGGCGATTGGCGATCGCCATGGCGATCATCACGCGCTGTCGCTGGCCGCCGGAAAGCTGATGCGGCCAGGCATCGAGCAGTTCCTCGGGGCGCGGCAGGCGGACCTGCTCGAGCAGCTCGCGAGCCTCACGGCGCGCCTCCCGCCCGCGCAAGCCACCGTGCAGTCGCAGCATCTCGCCGATCTGCTTGCCGACCGTGTGCAGCGGGTTCAACGAGGTCATCGGCTCCTGGAAGATGAAGCCCACCTGATTGCCGCGAAGGCGCTGCCACTCCCGGGCGTTCAGCGCTCCCAGGTCGCGGCCCGCCATGTGCCGGGTCCCGCCGATACGGGTATCGGCCGGCAGCAGGCCCATGGCCCCCAGCGCGCTCACCGACTTTCCGGAGCCCGATTCGCCGACCAGGGCCAGGGTTTCACCGGCGTCGACGCGCAACGACAGGCGCTCGACGACGGGCTCCCCGCCAAAGGCGATGGTGAGGTCCTGGAGCTCGAGGACGGTTTCAGCGTTCATCGACGCGCTCCCTCTCGGCGGCGGGGTCATGGGGCGGTGCCTCGCTCTGAGGTATCGGGGCCGGGGCCCGTTCGGCGTGTTCGATGTGTCTCGGATCGAAGGCGTCGCGCAGTCCCTCGCCGATGAAGACCAGCAACGACAACATCAGGCTGAGACTGACGAAGGCGGTGATCCCCAGCCACGGCGCCTGGAGGTTGTTCTTGCCCTGGGCCACCAGTTCGCCCAGCGAGGGTGATCCGGGCGGCAGGCCGAAACCCAGGAAGTCGAGCGCCGTCAGCGTGGTGATGGCCCCGGTAAACAGGAAGGGGATGAAGGTCAGGGTGGCGACCATGGCGTTGGGCAGCACGTGGCGCCACATGATCAGATGTGGCGGCAGGCCCATGGCACGTGCGGCACGCACATACTCGAGGTTGCGCGCGCGCAGGAATTCGGCGCGCACGATATCCACCAGCCCCAGCCACGAGAACAACAGCATGATCCCCAGCAGCCACCAGATGTTGGGTTCCACCAGACTGGCGAGGATGATCAACAGGAACAGCATCGGCAGCCCCGACCAGATTTCCGACAGCCGCTGGCCGATCAGGTCGACCTTGCCGCCGAAGTAGCCCTGGATGCCGCCGAAGAGCACGCCGAGGATCAGCGAGCCCACCGTCAGGGCCAGGGCGAAGAGCACCGACAGCCGAAAGCCGTAGATCACCCGGGCCAGCACGTCGCGCCCCTGGTCGTCGGTGCCCAGCCAGTGGCGCGCGTCGGGCGGCGAGGGCGCGGGGTGGTTGAGCTGCTGATCGAGGGTATCGAACGCGAAGGGGATCGGCGGCCAGAGCATCCAGCCGTGGGCCTCGATCTCCTCGGCGACGAAGGGGTCGCGGTAGTCCGCCGTGGTGGGCAGGAAACCGCCGAACTCGGTCTCCGGGTAATCGACCAGCAACGGGGCGTACCAGTGGCCCTGATAGTGCATCACCAGCGGTTTGTCGTTGGCGATCAGTTCGGCCCCCAGGCTCAGCGTGAACAGCGCGAGAAAGCACCAGAACGAGATCCAGGCGCGGCGGTTGCCTCGGAAAATGCGCAGCCGACGGCGGGTGATCGGCGACAATCGGGACTTGCGGGCAGGGGAAGTGGCCATCATGACTCCCGCGCCTCGAAATCGATGCGGGGATCGACCCACACATAGGTCAAGTCGGAGACCAGCTTGAGGATCAGGCCGATCAGGGTATAGAGATACAGGGTGCCGAAGATCACCGGGTAGTCGCGCTGCATCACCGCCTCGAAGCCCAGCAGGCCCAGGCCGTTGAGCGAGAAGATCACCTCGATCAGCAGCGAGCCGGTGAAAAAGATGCCCACCAGTGCCGACGGCAACCCGGCGATGATCAGCAGCATGGCATTGCGGAAGACATGCCCGTAGAGCACGCGCCGGTCGCTTGCGCCCTTGGCCCGGGCGGTCAACACGTACTGCTTGTGGATCTCGTCGAGAAAGCTGTTCTTGGTGAGCATCGTCAGGGTCGCGAAGCTGCCGATCGAGGCGGCGATCACCGGCAGGGTGATGTGCCACAGATAATCGGTCACCTTGCCCCACAGCGAGAGCTGATCGAAGTCCGGCGAGGTCAGCCCGCGCAACGGGAACAGGTCGAAGTAGCTACCCCCGGCGAACAGCACGATCAGCAGGATGGCGAACAGGAACCCGGGAATCGCGTAGCCGACGATCACCAGTCCCGAGGTCCAGACATCGAAGCGGGACCCATGGCGCAGCGCCTTGCGGATGCCCAGGGGGATCGAGATGAGATAGACCAGCAGCGTCGTCCATAGTCCCAGCGAGATCGACACCGGCAGCCGTTCGAGCATCAGATCGACGACCGGGCGGTCGCGGAAGAAGCTGTTGCCCAGGTCGAAGGTCGCGTAGTCCACGATCATGTCGAAAAAACGCTGATAGGCGGGCTCGTCGAAACCGAACTGCTTCTCGAGCTGGGCGATGAATCGCGGGTCGACACCGCGTGCGCCCCGCGATTCCTGACCGCTGCCGACCGAATCGCCGCCCCCGCCCTCGAGACGGGTGCTGGCGTTGCTGTCCAGGCCCTGATAGCGGGCGATGATCTGGTCGATCGGCCCGCCGGGGGCCGCCTGGACGATGATGAAGTTGAGCAGCATGATCCCCAGCAGGGTGGGGATCATCAGCAGCACTCGTCTGAGGACATACGCAGCCACCGCGGCTTATTCCCCGTGCTGGCGATTGTCGATGGTCTTCGCCCGCTGCGGGTCGACCCACCAGGCGTCGAGATCGGGGGTGTAGCGGGGAGGCGGCTGCGGACGGCCGAACTTGTCCCAGACGGCGATCCGCGTCTTGTCGAGATGCCACTGGGGGATCACGTAGAAGCCCCAGCGCAGCACGCGATCCAGGGCCTGGGCCGCGGTGTTCAGCGACTGCCGCGAGTCGGCGCGGATCAGGTCATCGACCAGGGCGTCGATCACCGGGTCCTCGAGGCCGATCAGGTTGCGGCTCTGCGGCTTGTCGGCGTACTCGGAGGTCCAGTACTCGCGTTGCTCGTTGCCCGGGTTGGACGACTGCGGAAAGCTGCCGACGATCATGTCGTAATCGAAGCTGCGCAGCCGATTCAGGTACTGGTTGACGTCGACGGTGCGGATGCGGCCGTCGATGCCGATTCTCGCCAGGTTCTTGAGCAGCGGCTGGACGATGCGTTCGAACTGGGTGTCGTGGAGCAGGACCTCCAGCGTGAAGGGCTGGCCGGTCTTGCGGTCGACGAGCTGCCCGTTCTGGATCTCGTAACCGGCATCGCGCAGCAGTCCGAGTGCCTTGCGCAGGCGCGGACGCAGGTCCGCGGGCTCGTCGATCGGCAGCGGCGCGTCGAAGACCGACTCGGGCAACTGGTCGCGGTAGGGCTCGAGCAGCTCGAGCTCGCCCGGCCCCGGCTCGCCGCTGGCGGCCATCGGTGAGTTCTCGAAATAGCTGTGGGTGCGCTGGTAGGCGCCATAGAACAGGTTGTCGTTGAGCCAGGGAAAGTAGAACGCCAGGCTGAGCGCCTCGCGAACCCGCACGTCCTTGAACTTGTCGCGACGCAGGTTCATCACGTAGCCCTGCATGCCCGCCGGTTGGCCGTCGGGAATCATCAGCTTGTCGACGAAGCCCTGGTTGGCGGCGGGGAAATCGTAGGCCGTCGCCCAGTTGCGCGCGCTCGACTCGATACGCATGTCGAGGTTGCCGGCCTTGAAGGCTTCCAGGGCGACGCTCTGGTCGCGATAGTAGTCGAAGATCAGCTTGTCGATGTTGTGGCGCCCGCGATTGACCGGCAGGTCCTTGCCCCAGTAGTCGTCGACACGCTGGTAGACGATCCGCCGCCCCGGTTCGATCCGGGCGACCCGGTAGGGGCCGGAGCCCAGCGGCGCGTCGAGCGTCGGCCGGGTGAAGTCGCGGTCTTGCCAGTAATGCTTGGGCAGCACCGGCAACTGGCCGAGGATCAGCGGCAATTCCCGGGAATTGTGCTCGGCGAAGTCGAAGCGCACGGTGTCGGCGTCCACGGTCTGGACCGACGTCACGTCGGCATAGTAGGACGCATAGAAGGGCGAGCCCTCGTCGCGCAGCAGACGAAAGCTGAACGCCACGTCCTCGGCAGTGACCGGTGTGCCATCGTGGAAGCGAGCCTTGGGGTTGATGTCGAATTCGATCCAGCGACGCTGCGGATCGAGACGCACCCCCGACGCGAGCAGGCCGTACATGGAGAAGGGCTCGTCGGGGTTGCTGACCATCAGCGTGTCGTAGACCTCGGTCAACCCGCTGGCGGGGGTGCCCTTGACGATGAACGGGTTGGTGGAATCGAAGCTGCCGTAAGCGGCTCGGGCCAGCGTACCACCCTTCGGTGCCTTGGGATCGACGTAGGGAAAGTGGGCGAAGTCGTCGCCCAGTTCCGGGCGGTCGTAGAGTGACAGCCCCGACACGGTGGGTACCTCGCCGGGATCGGCAGCCAGCGCCAGGGGTGAGGCGACCAGCGCCGAGGCGGTCAACAACGCGGCGAGGGCGTTACGTAGCATCGAGGACGTCCTTTTGGGCACAGTTCGAAACGAATCCGCTGCCGCGTGCCCGGGCAACGGCGCGGCGGCATCGCTGAGCAGCGCCCGGCCGAGGGGCCAGGGCGCCGCATTCTTCCAAGACTGCCGGCCATGATGCGAGTTCCTTCAACGGCAATCAACGCAATCGCGGCCGGCCGTCATTGGTTCGCGAACAGGGTCAATTCCTGGCCGGGTCGTAGATACTGGTCGCTGTCGAGTTCGTTCCAGCGGGCGAGGTCCGCGACGCTCACGTCATGCTTCGCGGCAATCCGGCTCAGACTGTCGCCGGGTCGGACCTGGACCACCAGGGTGTCGCCGGCGGTATCCGGGCCCGGCGGGCCCAGCGGTACGCGAAGCACCTGGCCGACGCGGATGATGTTGCCACGGATGCCGTTTTCGCGGCGCAGCGCGCTGAGCGGGATCCCGTGTCGCGCGGCAATCGCCGATAGGGTGTCGCCGGGCTCGACCCGATAGCGATCGACACGCGCCATGGCCTTGTCGGGCCGGGAGGCCAGTGCCGCGACCAGCGCGTTGCGGGCCTTGGTGGGTACCAGCAACGCCGGCGAGCGCCGCGGCAGGGTGGCACTCTGCAGCAGGCCCGGATTCAGGGCCCGCAGCTTGCTCTTGCTGACGCCGGCCAAGCGAGCCGCCTGGGCCAGATCGATCTGCCCGGGGACCTCGACCCTGGCGAACGCCGGACGGTCGGGAATGTCGGGCAGCACGACCCCGTAACGCTCGGGGTCGGCGATGATCTCCGAGAGTGCCAGCAGCTTGGGAACGTAGTTCATGGTCTGCCGGGGCAGGGACAGGCTCCAGTAGTCGCCGCTGCCGCCCTGCGAGATGGCCCGGCGCATCGCCCGGTTCACGGTGCCGGCGCCGGCGTTGTAGGCGGCCAGGGCCAGCTCGAGATCGCCGTCGTACCACTGGTCGGCCTGCTGCTGCAGATAGTCGAGCGCCGCCCGGGTCGAGGCGATCACATCCACGCGGCCGTCGTACCAGCCGTCACGGCGCAGCCCCAGCGCATCGCCGGTACCGGGCATCAGCTGCCACAGGCCGGTGGCACCGCCGGGATTCTTGGCCGTCGGCCGAAAGGCGCTCTCGATGAACGGCAGCAGGGCGATCTCGGCGGGCATGCCGCGACGCTCGACCTCCTGAGTGATCCAGTAGAGCCAGGGGCGTGCCCGCTCGGCGATGCGCGCCACCCCGAGCGGGTGGCGGCGATAGTAGTCGAGCCAGTGCTCGACCCGCGGTTCCCCGGTGTCGACCTGCCACTGGAACCCCGATCGCAACTGCGCCCAGAGGCTGGCCTCGGTGGGGCCCTGCAGTTGCAGGGCGTCCCAGAAGGTATCGGGGGCGGCATCCGGCTGGGCCTGCACCGCCCCACCGAGCGTGGAAAGCGTCAATAGCAACCCGCCCGCCAGGTACCTGGCCCGGCGGCGGTTCGATCGATCTGTCATATCGTTTGGGCCTCGTGGGCGCGTCGGTTGGCGTCCATGGGGAATCAGAAGCGGTCCTTCCAGCCACGCAGGGTGGCGAATGTCTCGAGCGGCGTGCCGCTGTCGCCCTGTTGGGCCGCGGCGCGCTGTACGCTGGGCTCGGCCGCGCGCAGGAACGGATTGATCTGGCGTTCGCGGCCGATGTTGCTGGGCAGCGTCGGTCGGTCGAGCGAGCGGGCCTGCTGGCATTCCCGCAGAAAGGCGTCGCGCAGCGGGTTCTCCGGTTCGGCGGCCTGGGCGAAACGCAGATTGGCCAGGGTGTATTCATGCCCGGCGAAGACCAGGGTGTCCTCGGGCAATGCCGCGAGGCGGGCGAGCGAGTCGAACATCTGCTCGGCGCTGCCCTCGAACAGGCGCCCGCAGCCCCCGGCGAACAGGGTGTCTCCGCAGAACAGCAGCGGCGGCGTGCCCGAGGCGAAGAAGGCGATGTGATCCAGGGTGTGACCGGGCACCGACAGCACGTCGAAGCGGCGTCCCAGCACGCGGCAGGCGTCGCCGTCGCCGAGGTGCTCGTCGAGCCCGTCGATATCGGGGTTGGCCGGGCCGATGACCCTCGGCGAGTAGCGCTCGACGAGTTCGGCGATGCCCCCGGTATGATCGGGATGGTGGTGGGTGATCAGGATGTGGCCGAGTTCGAGCCCTTCGCGTTCGAGGGTATCGATGACCGGGGCGGCATCGCCCGGATCGACGATGGCCACCTGAGGCGTGGTATCCTGGCGCAGGAGCCAGATATAGTTGTCCGTGAAGGCCGGTATCGGTGTCACGCTCATCATGGAGAGTCTATCCTTAGCGCGGTTGACGGCAGCCGACGACGAGTCCCAAGGCGCGGCGTCGTGAGAATCGCCCACGGCGCCTTCCGCAACACCGGCTGCGTAAAATGGCTAAACCTTGGGGGGAACGAGCCGCCGTGTCAAATTCGCCATTGACGATATCGTTGGCTCAACTGGTGCGGGAAGGGCGCCAGTACTGGACGACGCCCCATGGCCGGGCCCACTGGCAGGCCGAGCGGGCCTGCCTGGGCCCGGTCTGCGAACGGCTCTTCGGCCAGCACAGCCTGCAGCTCGGCATGGCGCCGCGACTGACCGACATGTGCCCCGTGCGCCACGCCCTGACCTGGGCGCCCACCCGTGAGCTCGCCCAGGACGCGAGTAGCGTGATCTGCACGCCCCACCGTCTGCCACTGCCCGACGAAAGCATGACGCTGGTGGTCGTGCACCACCTGCTCGAAGTGGTACCCGAGCCGCACCGCGTCCTTCAGGAAGCGACCCGCCTGGTCTCCGACGGTGGCCGTCTGATCCTCTTCGGCTGGTCGCCGCTGAGCGTCGAGGGTTGCCGACGCCCCTGGCCCGGCCGTCGGGCGATGCTGCCCTGGCGGGGCAACTGGCGAACGCCGGGCCGCCTGCGCGACTGGCTGACGTTTGTCGACTTCGAGATCGAGCGGGTAGACTACTGCGCGTTCCGACTGCCCGGCAGCCAGCCACGGAACGCCGGTCTGGAGACGCTGGGCCGCCGCCACAACGTGCCGCTGGGCGACAGTTACATGATTCGCGCTCGCCGCCGTGCCCAGCGGGTCCAGATCGTTCGCCCGCGCCTCCGGGCACCGGCGGTCGGACCCCGTCTGCTGGGCCATGCGCCGCGAGTCGCCCCCACCGAGCACGAACGCGAGAGGATGACCGAGGTTGACTGACCAGAAGACGCCCGCCGTGATCATTCATACCGACGGCGCCTGTCGCGGCAATCCCGGCCCCGGTGGCTGGGGCGCGCTGCTGCATGCCGGCCGCCACGAGAAGACGCTCAACGGCTACGAGGCGGTGACCACCAACAACCGCATGGAGCTGAAAGCGGCGATCATGGCGCTGCGGGAACTCAAGCGTCCCTGTCACGTGGCGCTGTATACCGACTCGGAATACCTGCGCAAGGGCATCACCGAATGGATCCACGGCTGGCAGAAGCGGGGCTGGAAGACCGCGGCGCGCCAGCCGGTCAAGAATGCCGAGCTGTGGCAGGAACTGCTCGCCGAAACCCGGCGCCACCAGATCGAGTGGCACTGGGTGAAGGGGCACAGCGGCCACCCCGGCAACGAACGCGCCGACGCCCTGGCCAACGAGGCCATCGACGCCGCCATGGCGACGACGGACTGAAGCGACAACCCGGTTACCGCGAGAATCCTATGCGTCAGATCGTACTCGACACCGAAACCACCGGCATCGACCCCCGGGAAGGCCACCGTCTCGTCGAGATCGGTGCCGTCGAGGTCGTCAACCGCCGTCTGACCGGACGCCACTATCACCAGTACATCAATCCCGAACGCAACATCGATGCCGAAGCGGTGGGGATCCACGGCATCACCAACGAGCGCGTCGCCGACGAGCCGGTATTCGCCGAGATCGCCGACGCGTTCTGGGCCTTCATTCAGGGCGCCGAGCTGGTGATCCACAACGCCGCGTTCGACGTCGGCTTCATCGACCACGAGTTCGAACTGCTGCAGGCCAAGCGTGGCGAGCCCCGACTGGGGCCGGTGGCCGAGCACTGCGGCATACTCGATACCCTGAAACTCGCCCGCGACCGCCATCCCGGCCAGCGCAACAACCTCGACGCCCTGTGCAAGCGCTACGAGATCGACAACGGCCATCGTGTCCTCCACGGCGCCTTGCTCGACGCCGAGATTCTCGCCGACGTCTATCTGGCGATGACCGGCGGGCAGACCGCCCTGGTCCTCGACGCCGACAGCGTCGAGGCCAGCGAGAACGGGGCCGGCACCACACGCATACGTCGCCTGAACAACGATCGCCCGCGCCTGGTCGTCGCCCGCCCCAGCGAGGCGGAGTGGGCCGCCCACGAGGCCAAGCTGGCCAGCATCCGCGACAAGGCCGGGCAGTGTTGCTGGGATGCCCTGAATGATGCCGGCCGTCTCGGAGGCGAGTAGATGTTTCGTCGTGACCTGGCCGAGGCCGAAGCGCACCGTGGCGGACTCTTGATCCGTGTCGACGCCGCCGGGGGCATCGCCGAAGGGCCCGACGGCTGGCCCTTCGCGGCGGTCGAGACCTGGCCCGAGGCGGCCCAGCCGCTGGGTTTCTGGAACGACGAGCCGGTGGCGGTGCTCGCCGAGCCCGAGGAGCGCGGCTGGCCCGCGGCCCGCCAATGGCTCGGCGATCTTCCCGAGTCGCGCTTCACGCTGCTCTCCACGGCGCTGCAGGTGATCGCCTGGCAGCGCAACCATCGCTTCTGCGGACGTTGCGGCAGCACCATGCGGCGGATCGCCGGCGAGTTCGCCATGCACTGCGATGCCTGCGGGCATCGCAACTATCCGCGCATCTCGCCGTGCATCATCACCCTGGTCACCCACGGCGAGGACCTGCTGCTGGCCCGCAGCCCGCGCTTCCCGCCCGGGCGCTACTCGACGCTGGCCGGCTTCATCGAGCCGGGGGAATCCGCCGAGGATGCCGTGCGCCGCGAGATCTTCGAGGAAGTCGGGCTGACAGTAGGGCGGATTCGCTATTTCCGCAGCCAGGCCTGGCCGTTTCCCCACTCGCTGATGCTGGGCTTCTTTGCCGAGGCCGCCAGCCGGCGGATCCGTATCGACGGGGTGGAGATCGCCGACGCCGCCTGGTTCACGCCACGCCGCCTGCCGCAACTGCCCCCGGCCTACTCGATATCGCGGGCGTTGATCGAGACCTATCTCGACGGCATCCGTTCACGCTGAGCGAGCCACCACGACGCAGGGCGGCCGTTCGGGTATAATCCGGCGCCACTTCGAGGGTTCCCTCACCCCTCGCCATTTCGACCGTCAGTAAAAAGGATCCGCATGCTCTCGCTCACCGCCAGCCAGTACCGGCGTTGTCTGGCCGCCATGGTCGCCTTCCATATCCTGATCATCGCCGCCAGCAACTATCTGGTGCAGTTGCCGTTCACCATTGCCGGCGTGCACACGACCTGGGGCGCCTTCAGCTTCCCGTTCATCTTCCTCGCCACCGACCTCACCGTGCGGCTGTTCGGCAAGACGCCGGCGCGACTGATCATCGCCCGGGTGATGATCCCGGCGCTGCTGGTGTCGTATCTGCTCTCGGTACTGTTCGAGAAGGGCGAGTTTCGCAGCCTGGCGGCGCTCACGCACTTCAACCTGTTCGTGGCGCGCATCGCGCTGGCGAGCTTCATGGCCTACGTGATCGGTCAGTTGCTCGACATTCAGGTCTTCGACCGGCTGCGGCGCAACGCCCACTGGTGGGTGGCCCCGGCAATATCCACGATCTTCGGCAACCTCGCCGACACCTTCGCGTTTTTCGCGATCGCCTTCCACCAGGGCCCCGACGCCTTCATGGCCACCCACTGGGTCGAGATCGCCTGGGTCGATTACGCCGTCAAGCTGACCATTTCGCTGCTGCTGTTCCTGCCGCTCTATGGCGTGCTGCTGGGCTTCCTGACCCGGCGCCTGCTGGCCTGGGGGGCGTCGCCCGGCCGCGAAGGCGTCTGAGCGACGGCAAGCCATCATCACCAAGGGAGACCCACCATGACCGACACCGTCGCGCTGTATTGTCAGGACAACGGTCCCGAAGGGACCCGGCCGCTGGTCATCCTCCACGGCCTGCTTGGCAGTGCCGACAACTGGCGGTCGCATGCCAAGCAGTGGCAGCGAAGCCGCCGGGTGATCGCCGTCGACCTGCGCAACCATGGTCGCTCGCCCCATGTGGCCGGCATGAGCTACACCGCCATGGCCGCCGACGTCATCGCGCTGCTCGATCGGCTATCGATCGACGACTGTGACCTGCTGGGGCATTCGATGGGCGGCAAGGTGGCGATCAGCATCGCCCGTGAAGCGCCGCGCCGCGTGGCCTCGTTGATGGTCGCCGACATCGCGCCGGTCGCCTATGGTCACGGCCATGACGACATCTTCGCGGCCATGCGGCGGGTCGAGGGCGAGGCTCCCACGTCACGCCAGGCGGCCGACGCGCTGATGGCCGAGACGATCGAGACCCAGGCGACGCGCCAGTTCCTGGCCACCAATCTGGTCCGCGACGACGCGGGCGTCATGCGCTGGCGGGTCGGGCTCGACGAGATCGAGGCCGACTACGACGCGATCATCGCCGAGCCCGCCGGCCAGGGTGCCTTCGAGGGAGCGACCCTGGTGGTGCGCGGCGCGCAGTCGGACTATGTGCCCGACTCACTGCTGCCGAAGCTGCGTGAGGTGCTGCCCAGGGCCGACATCGTCACGCTCGAGGCCGGCCACTGGCTGCATGCCGAGGCCCCGAAAGCGTTCCGCGAAACCATCGACGCCTTCCTCGAGCACAACGGCTGAGGCCGTCAGAGGGTGTTTACAAAATGCCTGCGCTCGACAATACGGCGTTAAAATCGGCCTCGTACGCGAGCCCGGTCAAAATGCTCATTTACCCCGTGTAAACTCCGCTTTTTCGGCCGATTTTGCCTTGTCTTGCCTTCGCTCGCCTAATTTGTAAACACCCTCTCAGGGGAGTGGGCGAATCTCCAGCCCACTGTCGTCGGCATCCAGAAAGCGCCGCAGGATCTTGTAGGTGTCGACGTCGAAACGCGGCGGGCGGTCGTCCAGCGAGGCCAGGGCGTCCGGAGACAGCCGCTCGACACTGCCGCGATAGCACCAGTGATCGACGATGTGCCAGACACGCGCCCCGTCGCCGGCCGTTTCACCGAAGGCCATGGCACCGGGCCAGGGCCAGTGATGGATACGCAGCCGTTCCAGTGCCTCGGCCGTGCGCCGACGATGTTCCGCGAGGCTCTCCCCGCCGTGACAGGCCCCGCGGCAACGTCCCAGCTGGCTGGCGAAACAGCGCCCCTGGCCCGCGACCAGCCCCAGCAGCTGCGGACATAGCCGATGCTGCTCGGCGATGTGTTCGAGCGCCGTGCGGGCTTCCTTGCGGTTGCGGAACAGCCCGTAGAGGGCCCGCGAGGCCGTGGGCTGGAGGGAGTCGCTGTCGACCAGCCGGGGCAGGGCGTCGTCCGGGGTCCATTGCCAGCTCACCAGTCGCCCGCGCCGCCGCAGCCGGCGGTTGTGGATCGGCATCAATGTCTTGATCCAGTGCGCCTCGAGCAACTGGGCGCCGAGATCGCCGGCGGTTTCCTGCCACGTCAGCGCGTGGGTCTGTTGCTTGAGGCGCATCTCGCGATCGCTGCGATGGTCGCCGTGGAAATGGCTCATGACCCGAGAGCGCAGGTTGACGCTCTTGCCGACATAGAGCACCGCGCCGTTCTCGCCGCGGAAGACGTAGACGCCCGGACGTTCCGGCAGGTCCTGCAGCTCTGCCGGGTCCAGATGCGCCGGCAGGCTGGCCTGACGACGCTGCGCGTCGAGCAGGCGCTCGATGTCGGCCGGGGCGTGCTCCTCGAGCCAGCGCCGCCAGAGAGCCAGCATCGCCCGGGCATCGCCCTCGGCGCGATGGCGGGGATGGTCGTTCAGCGCGTGCCGGGCGAGCAGGGCGTCGAGATTGTGGTGCCGCTCCTGCGGCGCCAGGCGTCGCGAGAGCTTGAGGGTGCAGATCACCTCGGCCCGATAGCGCAGGCCGGCGCGCTCGAAGGCGTTACGCAGGAAGCCGTAATCGAAACGCGCATTGTGAGCGACCAGCGGATCGTCACCCAGCCAGGCGAAGAAGTCGTTGGCCAGTGCCGCGAATGTCGGCTGGTCGCGGACCATCGCGTCGCTGATGCCGGTCAATGTCTGGATGCGCGCCGGGATCGCCATCGCCGGGTCGACCAGCGTGACGAAACGATCGACGACGCGGCCATCGATGACCCGCAGGGCGGCGATCTCGGTGATGCGATCGCGCGTGGTCCGGGTCCCGGTGGTTTCCAGGTCGAGAAAGATCAGCGGGCGTTCGAGCATGGCAGAAGCGCAGGGTCCGGTAGCAGCGTTGTTGGTTGCGGGTCAGGGCGATGGCGTCTCCGGCGCCGTGACATCGACGGCGAGGCTCGCCAGCGGCGTGACTTGCCCCACCAGGCCGCGCCGATACAGGTAATGCTCGAAGCGGCGATAGCGCTCGACCTGCAACAATCCCGGCCGCAGGGCGAAGTAGGGCAGCAGGGTCGGCCAGGCGCGGGCGTTTTCCGGCGTATCGAGGGCCGGTTCGGCCTGGCTGATCAGCGTCCAGGCTGCCTGTGGATGGCGCACGATCCAGACCATGGCTTCTTCCACGGCATTCATGAAGTGGGCGATGTCCCGCCGGTGCCGGCTCAGCGTGTCGCGGTTGGCGACCACGGTCAGCGCGTCGTAGAGCGGTAGCGTGCCGTCCTCGATCTCCAGCTCGTGCGTCGCCACCCCTTGTTCGGCCAGCCCGTCACGTTCCAGGGGCCGCAAGGGGCCGACGATGGCATCGACCTTGCCGCCGGCCAGCGCCTGCCCGAGACCGAAGTCGACGGGCTGGAGGGTCACGGCGTCGAGACCGAAAGGCTGATGCGCGAACAGGGCGTCGAGATAGACCCGCGCCGGGCCTTCGACCGCATAGCCGATGGTCTTGCCCTCGAGGTCGGCAACCGAGTCGATCCCGGCATCGTCGCGGACCAGGACCCCGCTGAGCGGCAGCGGAATCAAGGTGCCGACCCGGATCAGCGACAGGCCCTGGTCGACCAGCCGATGCAGGCTCGGTTCGGAAACCAGGGCGAGTTCCGCCCGGCCGGCCGCGACCAGCTTGGGCGGCACGCTGGGGTCGGCGGGGGGTGAGAGCGTCACGTCGAGCCCCAGCCGATCGAACAGACCGCGTTCGCGGGCCACGATGAGGGCGGCGTGATAGGGGTTGACGTACCAGTCGAGCACGATCCGCAGCGCATGGGTGGGCGGTGGCGTGATCGGCTCAGGGTCCTTGCTCACGTAATCCGGTTCGTCGGGCTCGTCGAGCAGCACGGCTCCCCGCTCGCCGGCCAGCTCGTGGATCAGCGGGTTGTCGCGAATGATGTCGGCCGGGGACTCGGCATCGGCCTGGACGCTGCTGAGCGCGGCGGCGACCGACGCCGGGTCGAGCGAGGCAGCGGCGAATGCCACGGGACTGGCCGCCAGGCACACGCTCAGCAGGATGGCCGGAAGACAGCGTTCCAGCATGATGTCGATGGTTCCTGTAGCGAATGGGAGTGTCCCGCGCAGACGAGCGGCGTTCCAGTCTATCCGCGCGCTTGCTGCCTGGCCAGACGGGCCCGCGGGCGTGCGCCTTCCCAACGATGACGCCTCTCGTTCTTGCCTCGCCTGCGACCATGGCATAATGGGCTCGGATTCGCGACAGGGACGGCCATGGATAGCATTCACACTCTCTTTCTGTTCAGCGGCTCGCTGCTGGCCCTGAGCATTCTCGCCAGTCGCCTGTCGTCGCTGTTCGGCGTGCCGCTGCTGTTGATCTTCCTCGGCCTGGGGATGCTGGTCGGCGAGGACGGCCTGCTGGGCATCGAGTTCGACAACTACCCGCTGGCGTTCATCATCGGCAATCTGGCACTGGCGATGATCCTGCTCGACGGCGGGCTGCGCACACGGCTGAAGACCTTTCGCGTCGGCTTCAAGCCGGCCCTGTCGCTGGCCACGCTGGGAGTATTCCTGACCAGCGGGATCATGGGGCTGTTCGCCATGTGGATCCTCGACCTGTCGCTGGCCCAGGGGTTGCTGGTGGGGGCCATCGTCGGTTCGACGGATGCCGCGGCGGTGTTCTCGATGCTCGGCGGGCAGGGCGTGAACCTCAACGAGCGTGTCGGTGCGACGCTGGAGATCGAGTCCGGGACCAACGACCCGATGGCGATCTTTCTGACCATTTCGCTGGTGGAGATCCTGACCGGCGACGTCCAGGGCCCGCTGGATACGCTGTGGCTGTTCCTCAACCAGTTCGGCCTGGGCCTGGCGATCGGTCTCGGCGCCGGCTGGTTGATCGCCCGGCTGCTGAGCTGGCTGTATCTGGCACCGGGACTCTATTCGTTGCTCACCCTGGCGCTGGGCTTCTGCGTCTTCGGCCTGACCAGCGCCCTCGATGGCAGCGGTTTCCTGGCGATCTATCTCACCGGCCTGATGATCGGCAATCGCCCCGGGCGCCACCTCAACTTCATCCTCCCGGTCCACGACGGCTTCGCCTGGTTGAGCCAGATCGGCCTGTTCCTGGTGCTGGGGCTGCTGGTGACGCCCAGCACCATGATCGGTTACGCCTTGCCCGGCATCGCCCTGGCACTGATCCTGATCTTCGTCGCCCGTCCGCTGGCGGTGGTGTGCGCCATCAAGCCGTTCTTTCGTTTTCGCTGGCGGGAGGTGGCCTTCATCGCCTGGGTGGGCCTGCGCGGCGCGGTGCCCATCGTGCTGGCGATCTTCCCGGTGATCGGCGGCGTCGAGAACGCGGCGCTGTATTTCAACATCGCCTTCTTCGCCGTGCTGATTTCGCTGCTGATCCAGGGTGGCTCACTGTCGCCGATGGCCCGCTGGACCCGGGTGCAGATCCCCCCGCGGGTCACGCCCAATCTGCGCGGTCCGCTGGGCGTGCTGCCCGAAAACGACTACGAGATGTTCGTCTATCGGGTCGAGAACGATGCCCTCGAGGATGTGCCGATCCGCCTGTTGCGCTTTCCCTCGGGGGCCCTGATCTCGGCGCTGTTCCGCCAGCACACCATGTTGCACCCCAAGGGCAGCACCCGGCTGCGCATGGACGACGTGCTCTGCGTGATCGGCCGCAGCGACGACCTGCCGGCGCTCAACCGACTGTTCAACGGCGATGCGCGACTCAAGCGTGAGCGGGCCTTCTTCGGGACCTTCACCCTCGACGGCGCGGCACTGATGCGGGACGTGGCCGATGCCTATGGTCTGACACTGAGCCCGGGCGAGCAGGAGATGACGCTCGGCGAGTTCGCCTCGCTGCGGGTCGGCGGGCATCCGGTGGTCGGGGACGACATTGACTGGCACGGCATCCACTGGGTGGTCAGCGAGATGCAGGGCAATCAGGTGACCAAGGTGGGACTGCGGCTCTATCAGTGAACGTCACGACCGCTGTTGCGGTGGGGCATTGCGTGGTGCAACCGGGCAGCGGTCTCGGCAGGATGGGCACGCCGCAGCGGCCACCGGCATCAGCCAGTGAGGCCTCGACCGGTGCGGCGGCCAGGGCAGGGGACGCGTCAGGCGCGTCTCACTGCGTATCCGGTTCCTCCTCGTTCGGCGGATCGATGGCGACACGGTTGGATGCCTTCATGCTCTCCATCTCCGCCTCGGCGGCCTCGTAGGTCTCGAAGGTGCCCAGTGGCGTGCCCGTGTCGCTGTCGTAGACTTCGTAGTGGGGCGCCTCATCGGCGCCGGATGCTGGAACTTCGCGAATCGCGATGGCCTCGTGCAGCATGATCGAGTCCTGCCCTGCGGATGGGTGGGTCGCTTGTCCGGGCCGCTACCGACCCGATGGATCAAGCCTAGTGAAGCCTAGCAAAGGCATCAGGTCGCGCCGCGATAACCTGGAGCAAGTCGCCCGTGGCAGCTCGAGGCGGCGACTCAGCCGAAGCGCCGTTCCGGGGCGTTCAGCCAGCCGCCGCACTGCGTGCCGGCCCCCGCCCAGTCGTCGCCGATACGCACCACGAAAACCGCATCCTGACCATGGATGTGCGCCTTGAGCTGGTCACGCAGGCTGCCGGCATCGTCGTCGCTCTCGACGAGCCAGCAGCCATCCATGATGTGATCGTGCGGAAACGATTCGAGCAGATTGTAGAAGCCCTCGTAGGTCTCGGGTTGTTGCAGATCGTAGCTGACGTTGAATACGGCCATGGTTCACCTGCGTGGCTCTTGTCGTGTGGGTTCGATAGGCGTACCCCACTCACGATACGGACCGTGACACGACGCAGGCAACCGGGTCTCGTGACCTCGGTCAATGTCGGCCTGCTTCCCCGATCCTCAGGCCGTCTGCGGGTCGAGCACCTGCTCGTGCAGGGCGCGTCCGGCGACATCCATCAGGGTCACCGTGAGCCGTTCGCTGTCGCCGTCGAGATCGACCCGGCCGAAGAACTGGTAGCCCTCGGACGGCGGCAGGTTCGAGCGCCCCTGCGGCGGCGCCTTCTGATAGACGACCCGGGGGCCGAAGGTGGCGTCCAGGTCGCCGGGGCCGAAGGTGCCGGCATGCAAAGGGCCGCTGACGAACTCCCAGAACGGGGCAAAGTCCGTGAAGCTGGCCCGCTCGGGGGCATAGTGATGGGCCGCCGTGTAGTGGACGTCGGCGGTCAGCCAGACCACGTTGCGCACGTCCGCGTCACGAATGCCCCGCAGCAACCGGGCGATCTCGCGTTCGCGTCCCAGCGGCCGGCCCGCCTCGTCATTGGCCACGGCCTCGAAGTCGTCGCCATCCCGCACCACCAGCCCGATGGGCATGTCCGCCGCGATCACCTTCCAGGTCGCCGTCGAGCGTTTCAGGCCATCGAGCAGCCAGTCGACCTGGGCGTCGCCGAGGAAAGGCGCCGGCTGCGGCGCGGCCTGACGATTGCGGCTGTTGGCGTCGCGGAAACTGCGCATGTCGAGCATGAACACCTCCAGCCCCGGGCCGTAGGCAAAGCGGCGATAGATCCGCTGCGGGGATTCCGGGCGCTGGCGGATCGGGGTGTACTCCAGAAAGGCCTGGCGGGCGCGGGCGGCGAGCAACGACACGTTCCTGACCCGGTAGCGGTCGTCCTCGAGCGTCTCGCCGGGGTACCAGTTGTTGAGGGTCTCGTGATCGTCCCACTGGGCGAGCATCGGCACCTCGCCATAAAAGCGCCGGACATTGTCGTCCAGCAGGTTGTAGGCGTGCTGGCCGCGAAACTCGTCGAGCGTTTCGGCGACCTTGCTCTTGGCTGGCGTCAGCCGGTTGCGCCAGGTGCCGCCGTCGGGCAGCGTCACCGTCTCGGGCAGCGGGCCGTCGGCATAGACGGTATCGCCGGAATGGATGAAGAAATCGGGGCGCTGCGCGCGCATGGTCTCGAAGATGGTCATGCCCCCACGCGACTCGTCGATGCCCCAGCCCTGGCCGGCCACGTCACCCGACCACACGAACCGCACGTCACGGGGTGCGGTCGGCGGCAGCCGCAAGCGCCCCTCGACCGGCTCGCTGACCGCGCGCGGATCGCCCAGCGCCGCGAACCGCACCCGGTAGTGCAGGGTATCGCCATCGAGCCCGGTCACGTCCTGCTTGGCCGTCAAGCCGCCGGCCGGCAGGGCGTTGGGCCCCTCGAGCCGGCGGGCACCGTGAAATTCCGGGTTGTCGGCGATTTCCAGTAGCATCCGCGCGGGCCGGTCGACCCGCGACCAGAGCATGGCGCGGTCGGTCAGCATGTCGCCGCTCATCACGCCAGACGTGATGACCGGACGCCGGCTTTCGGCCAGCACAATCGACGGGGCGGCGATCACGGCCCCCATTGACGCGACACCTTTCAGCCCCAGGCCGAAGAGCTCCCTGCGTGACAGTTGCATGACGGCTTCCTCACGGTCGTGGATCCATCCCGGACGATGGCAGCAGGCGATGACGCTTTCGGGTCATTTCGTTGAAGACACGGCAAGCCGAAAGACGTGCCACGTGGCGGGAGCGACCGCTAAGGCATTGTATTGATTGTGTCAGACAGTTGACGCCGAAAGAAAAAGTGGTAATATGCGACGCCGTGAGCCGGAGGGATGGCAGAGCGGTTGAATGCACCGGTCTTGAAAACCGGCGAGGGTTAACGCCCTCCCAGGGTTCGAATCCCTGTCCCTCCGCCACTTTATTCCAGGGAATCAGCCATTTGGCTGGTTCCCTTTTTCGTTTGCGCTGGCCATGGCGGGGCGATGGCAGATCGCTCTTCCCGTTGGCGGGACGCGACGCCGAAGATCTCGGCGGACGGTGGCGCAAACCCTAGGCGAACTCGCGGCAGGCCTGCTAGGGTAATCCATGAGCAGCCATGAAGGCTGCCCACATGAGTAGACAAGGAGACAGTCATGAACTCGGATCAGGTCAAAGGCAACTGGAATCAGCTCAAGGGCGAAGCCAAGAAGCGCTGGGGCAAGCTCAGCGACGATGACCTCGACGTCATCGGCGGCGAATACGACAAGCTGGTCGGCAAGCTCCAGGAGCGCCACGGCATGGAGCGCGAAGAGGCCAAGAAGGAAGTCGACGCGTTCTACGGCAAGCTCTGAAACGAAACGGCCACGGAGAGGCATATGCAAACCGAGAACCCTCAGAATGACACGCTCCTCATCGAGAAATCGTCCTCGGGTGAGCGGCTGGGTCCCGTGCATGGCACGGTCACGGGCGACACCGTCATCCTCGAGGCGCTGCACGACATCGACAAGGGTGACGTGCTGATTCACCGCCGCGTGGATACCGACGATGCCCGGCTGACGGTGACCGACCCGCGTTACCATCCCGAGGTCGGCGATGTGCCGGCGCACTACGAGGCGCGTGTACAGCCTCAGTCCTGAACGCTCTCGCCGGATGCGAGACCCATTCCAGAATGGCAAAAGGAGACGCCATGGAGATCACGATTCAGAACGCTGGCGAAGACGAGACCAACTTCCACGACATGGTCGCCGGGGAAGTCGGTACCGCGTTGCGCAAGACTGGCAAGGATTATCTCGGTTCCAAGAATCTGTCCGAGAACCAGCTGCTGGCCATGCAGCGCGATGACGCCGAGGCCTTCAAGCAGCTCGAAGCGGACATGACTCAGCATGCGCTGGAGCTCAACAATGTCCGCACCAATGCCGGCATTGCCCTCAAGATCAACCTCACTGGCGACAAGAAGACCTGACGCCGGTCGCTCGGTCCCGGCCTGCGCCGGGGCCGTTTCACGCCCCCACCCGACCTCCGCCATCATCGATCGCGGTACGCCATGCGTGGCGACCGACCTCAACCGGCACCGTCTGCCCGAGACACGATGATCGAACGCTTCGCCCCCAATCGCTACGGTACCGACTATGTCGTCGGTGACATCCACGGCTGTCATGGCCTGCTGATGGCGGCCCTGGACCGGCTCGGTTTCGATACGGCCCGCGACCGTCTGTTCAGCGTCGGCGACCTGATCGATCGCGGCCCGGATTCACCGGCGTGTCTGAAGCTGGTCTTCGAACCCTGGTTCCACGCCGTGCGCGGCAACCACGAATGCCTCGCGCAGGACGCCCTCGACAACGGCGCCTGGCCGCTGTGGCTGGAAAACGGCGGGCGCTGGGCACTGAAGGAAGATCGGGCATCGCTGCAGGCGCTGGTCGATGCCGCGCTGGCGAGGATGCCCTACGCCATGGAAGTGGCGCTCGGTGCGACGCGGATCGGCATCGTTCACGCCGAACCGCCGGATGACTGGCGGGATATCGAGCAGGCCGACCCCATGCTGCGCCGGCATCTCGTCTGGGCGCGGCAGCGACTGGCGGGTTGGGATACGCGGCCGGTCGCCGGCATCGATGCGGTGATCGTCGGCCACTCGATTCTCGAACGGCCGACCAATCTGGGTAACGTTCGCTACATCGATACCGGCGCCTTCACCACGCAGCATCTGCATGTCGAACCGCTGAGCGAAAGTCTGGCCAGGCTCGCCGACTGACGGGGGCGTCTGAAAAGCGTCAACCGTCGCGTTCGCAGCGGGCTTGCGTAGGGAACTCGCAGTCGGCATGCTAGGTCCAATCGTGCAGTATTCGATCCCACAGGAGTCCGAGCACATGGCCTATCAATCGTCCCAGGTCACCGATCGCCGCGAGTCGGCGTTGGCGACCAACAAGGTTCTGCGCAATACCTACATGCTGCTGGCGATGACGCTGCTGTTCTCGGCAGTCACCGCAGCGGCGGCCGTCGCCATGGGCGTCGGCCAGATGAACATCCTGATCTTCTTCATCGGCGCCTACGGCCTGATGTTCCTGGTGCACAAGACCGCCGACTCCGCGGCGGGCCTGGCGGCGATCTTCGCCTTCACCGGGTTCATGGGCTTCACGCTGGGCCCCATCCTCAGCCTCTACCTGTCGGTGCCCAACGGGGCGCAACTGGTGATGACCGCGCTGGCCATGACCGGCGCCACCTTCGTCGGTCTCTCCGCGGTGGCACTGGTGACCCGCAAGGACTTCAGCTTCCTCGGCAACTTCCTCATGGCCGGCGCGATCGTGCTGATCCTGGCGATGGTCGTGGCGATGATCTTCAACATCGGCGCGCTCGCCCTGGCGGTTTCGGCCGGCTTCGTGCTGTTCTCCTCGGCCGTGATCCTCTACCAGACCAGCGAGATCGTGCACCGCGCCGGGGAAACCAACTACATCCTCGCCACCGTGACCCTGTACGTGTCCATCTACAACCTGTTCATCAGCCTGCTGTCGCTGCTGGGCGTGATGAGCGACGACTGAGCGTCGGGGTAACGTCGTGCTTCCGGCCCCGTCGCGATGACGGGGCCATTTGCATTCAGGGAGTCAGGTCAGCTTGCAGAACGCACCGTTGCGCTACGCCGTCGTCGTCCAGGGCGGCCCCTACAGCCACCAGGCGGCGCATTCCGCGCTGCGCTTCGCGCGGGCGGTCATCGCTGCCGGGCATCGGCTGCAAACCGTGTTCTTCTATCACGACGGGGTCTACAATGCCTCGCGACTGGCCGCGCCCCCCCAGGACGAACCGCAACTGCGGGAAGGCTGGCAGGCACTGGCCAGCGAGCACGGCTGTGAACTGCTGGTATGCATCGCTGCCGCCCTGCGCCGCGGCCTGATCGACGAGGGCGAGGCCGCACGACACGGCAAGCCGGCCCACAGCCTCGAAGCGCCCTTCGTGCTGACCGGGCTGGGGCAGCTGGTCCAGGCGGCGATCGATCACGACCGGCTGGTCACGTTTTCGCCCTGAGGAGCCGAGATGAGCGAGAAAACCGCGCCCGCGATGCTGGTGATCCTGCGCCACGCCCCCCACGACAGCAGCTGGCTGCGCGAAGGGCTCGACGTGGCGCTGGTGGCGGCGGCGTTCGGCCAGCGCGTGACGCTGCTGTTCCTGGGCGACGGCGTCGAGGCCTTGCGCCCCGGCCAGCGCGCCGGCGCCCTGGGGCAGAAGGGGACGCATCCCACCCTCGACATGCTCGCCATGTACGACATCGAGGACATCCGCGTGGATCGCGATTCGCTGGAGCGTCGCGGGCTGACGCCCGACGCGCTCGGCTGGACGGCGGCGCCGGTGGATGCCGAGTCGCTGCCCGCCCTGATTGCCGGCAGCGCCGCCGTTTTCAATTTCTGACCCCAGCCAGGTAGCCTGTCGACATGCTGTTGCATCTCCTCAACCGCTCGCCCGCCAGCAGCCAGGTCCCGCAGGACGCGCTGCGGGCGATGGGCGCGCACGATCGGCTGTTGCTCATCGAGTCCGCGGTCTACGGCGCCGTGGCGCCCCAGGCGGACCTGTTCGCCGCGCTCGAGGGGCGCTGCTTCGCCCTGCGCGAGGACCTCGTGTCGCGGGGGCTGGTCGAACACTGCGCCCCCTGGATCGCGATGGTCGACATGGCCGAATTCGTCGACCTGACCGCGCAAACCCAACGCACCGTGAGCTGGTACTGATGGCAACCACCAACCCGACACGTCATCTGGTCGTCGACGGGCGCGAGGTGGCGCTCGACCCGGAAGGGTATCTGGTCGATCTCCAGGCCTGGACGCCCGCCGTGGCCGAGGCGCTGGCCGCCGAGGAGGGGCGTGAACTGACCGCCGAGCACTGGGAGGTCATCGAGGTGTTGCGCGCCTTCTATGCCCGCTACGAGGCGGCCCCGGCAATGCGTCCGCTGGTCAAGGCGGTGGGGCTGGAACTCGGCGCGGAAAAGGGGCGTTCGCTGCACCTGATGCGGCTGTTTCCCGACAGTCCGGCCAAGGTGGCGGCGCGTCTCGCCGGCCTGCCCAAACCGACCAACTGTCTCTAGGCTTATATGAAAAGTCGCCGAGCACGGGCAGTTTTCGTCCAGGGCCGAGGCACGCCGTGAACTTTCTCGCCCATGGCTGGCTGGCCCGCGGCGGCTCGGATGGTTTTCTCTACGGCAACCTGGTCGCCGACGGGGTCAAGGGGCGCGATCTGGAAGCGTGGCCCGTCGATGTCGCCGCCGGCATCCGCCACCATCGGCGCGTGGATGCCTGGGTCGACCGGCACCCCGTGGTTCTCGGCGCGCGCGCCAGGGCGCCTCGTCCCGGACGGCGCTATGCGGGCATCGCGCTGGACATGGTCTGGGATCACTTCGTCGCCCGGGACCATGCCGATGCGGCGCTGATCGAGCGCTGTTATCGGGTCCTGGCGTCGGGCGAAGCCCCCGATCGCCTGGCGCGTCTGGTGCCCGCCCTGATCGCCGAGGACTGGCTGTCGCGCTACGCCGAACTCGCCTTCACCTGTCGGGCAATGGCCGGCCTCGGCCGCCGGCTGTCCGGCCCCAACCGGCTCGCCGGCCTGGTGAGTTGGGTCGAGGCGGACTATCCGGCGCTGGAAAGCGACTTCAACGCCCTGTGGCCGGCGCTCAACGACGCACTCGGCGTGTGAACGGCGTTCAATCGTCGACGAGCCATCGGCATTCGATGGCGTCGCCTTCGTTGACCACGCTGTGGGCGGGTATCACCGCCAGCGCATCCGCCGCCGCACAGGACGTGAGCACCGCGGAATTCTGATCGGCGAACGCCCGGGCAACGATCCCATGCGTAGTGAACTCGAGACTCACCCGCATGTAGTGCCGGCGCGCCTGGGTGCGTGTCGAGAAATCCGCACGCGCGACGAGCCGTGGCAGTTCATTCAGCCGGGGGCAGCCCAGCAGGGCGCCGATCAGCGGGCGCAGGTAGAGCCAGGCGCCGACGAAACTCGACACCGGATTGCCCGGCAGCCCCACGAAGCGAACCATCGGCGTGTCCTTCCCCGCCAGCCGCCCCAGTGCCAGCGGCTTGCCGGGGCGCATCGCCAGCCGCCACAGGTCGAGCCGGCCTAGCGCCTCCAGCGCCTGCTTGACGTGATCCTCCTCGCCGACACTGACCCCGCCGGTCGATATCACCACATCGGCCCGCTCGGCCGCCGCCTGCAGCTGCTCGCGCGTCGTCGCCGGATCGTCGGCGACGTGGACGGCCATCACCACCTCGGCGCCGAAGCGTTCGAGCAGACGCACCAGCATGGGCCGGTTGGAGTTGTAGATCTGCCCGGGGGCAAGCGGCTCGCCGGGCTCGATCAGCTCGTCGCCGGTAGAGAGCAGGGCGACGCGGGGCCGTCGCCTGACCGCCACCCGGGTGATGCCCTGGCCCGCCAGCAGCCCCAGGGCCGCGGCTTCGAGCCGCGTTCCGGCCGCCAGCAACGGCTGACCGACGCTGACATCGCGGCCGCGACGCCGCACGTTGTCGCCGGCGGGGATGTCGGCGGGCAGCATCGCGCTGTCGCCCGCCACGTTCACGACTTCCTGCATGACCACGCAGTCCGCGCCGTCGGGAATCTCGCCGCCGGTGAAGATGCGCGCGCAGGTGCCCGGCGCCAGCGGCTCGGCAGCGCGGCCGGCAACGATCCGCTGACTGATCGGCAGGGTGCGGCCGGCATCGGTCGCGCGCAGGGCGTAACCGTCCATGGCACTGTTGTCGGCGGGCGGCACGTCGAGGCGTGCGACCACCGGCTCGGCGAGCACGCGCCCGGCCGCCCGCTCGACGCACAGGGGCTCGGCGGGCAGCGCCGCGACGCCGTCGAGCAGGGCGGCCAGGGCCCGTTCGACGCTCTGCAGCTCAGCCATGCTGGCCTCGTCCGGGGATCACCAGATTGGCGTAGTTGCAGGGCCGGTGACAGCTGTCGAGCTGTTCACGGAGGATGCCGTCCCAGGCCGTGCGACAGGCACCGGTCGAGCCCGGCAGACAGAACACCACGGTGGCATTGGCCAGCCCGCCCAGGCAGCGGCTCTGGATGGTCGAGCTGCCGATCTCCTGCCAGGAGAGGTGACGGAACAGTTCGCCGAAACCCTCGATGGTCTTGTCGAGCAGCACGCCCACCGCTTCGGGGGTCGAGTCACGGCCGGTAAAGCCGGTGCCTCCGGTGGTCAGCACCACCTGGACGCGCGCATCGGCGATCCACTCGGCGACCACCGCGCGGATTCGATAGACGTCATCGACGACGATGCGCTTCTCGGCGAGCTGGTGGCCAGCCTCGCTCAGGCATTCGACCAGCGCCTGGCCGGAACGATCGGTGTCCTCGGTACGGGTGTCGGAAATGGTCAGTACCGCGATATTCAGCGGCACGAAAACGTCGCGATCGGTACTCATGCGTCGTCCTTCTGCTTGCGACTCTGGCGGGCTTCCAGCGCCGCCAGCTGGTCGGGTGTCGCCGGCGCTTGATAGTGGGCCTTCCAGTCGCTGTAGGGCATGCCGTAGACGTACTCGCGGGCGCTTTCGTAATCCAGGGTCTCGCCGCGCTCCTCGGCGGCGGCGGCCAGCCACTTGGACAGGCAATTGCGACAGAAGTCGGCGAGGATCATCAGATCGATGTTCTGGACGTCCTTGTTGGCGTCCAGGTGCTCGAGGAGACGCCGGAAGGCGGCAGCCTCGATGGCGTCGCGGGTGGCGTTGTCCAGATGGTCCATAGCAGGCGGCTCCGGGTGATGAAAGTGCGCCCAGCATAACAAAAAGGCAATGACGACAGGGCTGCCCGATGCGGGATCACTCGCCCAGCGCGGCGCGGAAGGCCCTCAAGTGACCCACCTGGCGCCTCAGGTCGGCCTCGCCGCCGTCGCTGTCGCCGATGGCCGGTTTCCGCTCGGCGTATACCGAGCGCCCGCCGAGCAGCGCAACGATTGCCAGGGCGGGGCCGGCAAGGCCCAGGCCGCGGAGAAAGCGACGGCGGGCAGTGCATGAGGGGGCGGACATGCGGTTCTCCTGAGCGATGTGCCATCCAGAGCGGCGACACTATCGTGGCGGCGGCCGGCGGCGGTTTCTACCTTTCGAGAATAGCGGCGCATTCGAACGAGAGGCCGCTGGTCATTCCCGACACAAGGAGAATTACTATGACAGGGGATACGTCTTCCCACCAACTGGTCCGCGTGCTCGCCCGCAAGGATGTTCTGGCCCTGGCGTTCGGGGCGATGATCGGCTGGGGCTGGATCGTGATGACCGGACGCTGGATCGCCTCGGCCGGCAGCCTGGGGGCGATCACGGCCTTCATCCTCGGTGGCCTGGCGATCGTGCTGGTCGGCCTGACCTACGCCGAGCTCGCCTCGGCGATGCCGCGGGTCGGTGGCGAGCACGTCTACAGCTACCGCGCCCTGGGGCATTTCCCGTCGTTCTTCTGTACCTGGTCGATCGTGCTGGGCTATGTGAGCGTGGTCGCCTTCGAAGCCGTCGCCTTGCCGACAGTGTTCGAGAACCTGTTTCCGGGGTACTCGGCCGGGCATCTGTGGACCATCGCCGGCTGGGAGGTCACCGCCAGTTGGGTGGCGGTCGGGGTGATCGGCTCGCTGATCATGATGGGCGTCAATTACCTGGGGATTCGCACCGCGGCGCTGGTCCAGAAACTGGTCACGCTGCTGATCCTGGTGGTCGGCGTGATGTTCATCACCGGCGCCTTGTTCGAGGGTGACACGGCCACCATGCAGCCGCTGTTCAATACCCAGGCCGGGGTGGTCGGCGGGATCATGACGGTGATCGTCATGGTGCCGTTCATGTTCGTGGGCTTCGATGCGATCCCGCAGGCGGCCGAGGAGATCGACCTGCCGTTTGGCGAGATCGGCCGGGTGCTGATGTTCTCGGTGATCCTGGCGGTGTTCTGGTACGCCCTGATCATTCTCGGCACCTCGCTGATGCTCGACAGTCAGGCCCTGGCCGACAGCAAGCTGGCGGTGCCGGCTGCCATGCAGGCGGTCTTCGATGCACCCTGGGCCGGCAAGCTGATGGTACTGGCCGGCGTCGCGGGGATCATCACCAGCTGGAACGCCTTCTACGTGGGCGGCTCGCGGGCCATCTACGCACTGGCCGCGTCGGGCATGCTGCCGGCCTTCCTGGCCAAGCTGCATCCGCGTCATCGCACGCCGGTCAACGCCATCCTGCTGATGGGGGCGTTCTCCAGCCTGGCGCCGTTCTTCGGGCGTCCGGCCCTGGTCTGGCTGGTCGACGCCGGCGGCCTGGGCATCGTCATCGCCTACCTGTGCGTGGCGCTGTCCTTCGTGGTGCTGCGCCTGCGCGAGCCGGCGATGCCGCGGCCCTTTCGGGTACCCGGCGGGCTCGCGGTGGGTGGCGTGGCGGTACTGCTGGGCCTGGGGATGGTGGTGCTTTATCTGCCCGGCAGCCCCTCGGCCCTCACGCCGGTGGAGTGGGCGGTTTACGGGGTCGCCATGCTGGTGGGGCTGGCGATGTATGCCTGGTCGCGGGCTCGCTACGGCCTCGAGCCGACTCGGGAGATCGTGCGCGAGGAGCTGGCCGGCGAGTCGCGCTGAATGCGAGAGGCGGGCGCTCAGCCGGCGTCCGCCCGCGTGCACACCGACAGCACGATGGCATCCTGCTCGCTCATCGACACCAGGGCGTGGCCCATGTCGCTGTCGAAATAGATGCTGTCGCCGGCGTCGAGCGGCACCGGCTCGTAGAACTCGGTGTAGAGCATGATGCTGCCGTCGAGGACGATCAGGAACTCCTCGCCGTCGTGACGGACCCATTCGCTGAATTCGTCGAAGCGCCGGGCCCGGACGATGGTCTTGAAGGGGATCATGCGCTTCTGTGCCAGTTGATGGGACAGCAGTTCGTGCTCGTAGGTCGGGGTGGGGTGGCGCTGGCCGTCCCCGGAACGCGTCAGGTCGCGTCGCCCCATGGTACGGGTCTGGGCCTTCGGCGTGCTGAGCAACTGGGGCAGGTCGATGTCCAGGCCCTGGATCAGCTTCTGCACCGCCGTGAAGGTCGGCGAGATCTGGCTGTTCTCGATCTTGGACAGCGTCGAACGGGCCAGGCCGGTGCGCTGGCTGACGTCCTCGAGCGTCCACTGGTTGGCCAGACGAATCTCCTTGAGCCGCTCGCCGAGGCGTAGCGGTTCGACGAAGGGCTTGCGACCCGAGGCGATGCGCAGAGCGGCATCCTGATCGGTGTTGGACATGGCGGCGTTCACGATAGGAAACAAAATTTCCCGTCATGCTACCACACTCGCCCCGCCGGGCCGTGCCATTCGCGCCACGCACGTGGTCGCCGGCGACTGGGGGCCGGCGAGGTTTCCCGGGACCGAGAAACCTCCCGCGCCAGACTCACGGCATGACGTAGGGCTGGCCGAGCAGTGCCCGGACGTGGGCGGTCGCGCTGCGCCCCAGGGCCTCGAGCGAATAGCCCCCCTCGAGCACCGAGACCAGCCGGTTGTCGGCATGGCTTCTCGCCACGTCCATGAGCAGGGTGGTGACCCAGTGATAGTCGGTCTCGTCCAGGCAGATGTCCGCCAGCGGGTCGTCGCGATGGGCATCGAACCCGGCGGAGACCAGCACCAGTTCGGGGCGGTGGGCCTGCAGGGCCGGCAGCCAGTCCCGCTCGACTCGGGCACGGAAGGTGGCGCCGTCGCAACCCGCCTCCAGCGGGGTATCGACCACGTTGTCGAACTCGGGGCGCAGGTAGCGCCACGGATAGAAGGGGTACTGGTAACTGGTGCAGATCAGGGTGTCCGGATCGCCACCGAAGATATCGATGGTGCCGTTGCACTGGTGGACGTCGAAGTCGATGATCGCCACGCGCCGGATCCCGTACTGTGCCCGGGCGTGAGCGGCGGCCACGGCGACGTTGTTGAAGAAGCAGAATCCCATCGCTTCGCTGAGCTCGGCGTGGTGGCCCGGTGGCCGTACCGCGCAGAACACGTTGTCGGCCTGATGGCGGAAGACGCGGTCGACCCCGGCGACGGCGGCCCCGGCCGCATACCGCGCCGCCTTGAGGCTATCGGGATTCATCAAGGTATCGTTGTCGAGGTTGATCAGCCCCTGATCGGGCACGCAGCGCGCCAGCGCCTTGAGATAACGCAGCGGATGAATGCGCGAGATCTGCTCGTCGCTGGCCTGGCGGGCATCCGCTTGCATGGTCTGCTGCAGCACCCCGGCCAGGGCCATGTGCGAGCGGATCGACTCGAGCCGCTGGGGGCTTTCCGGGTGCGCCGGCCCCATGTGGTGACGATCACAGTAGGGGTGACTGATGAAAGCGGTGATCATGAGGGGCTGTCTCCGGCGGCGAGCGGTTCCACGGTAATCGGCGACGAGGCTTGCACGACACTGGCAATAAGTCGTACACAGGGAACATTCTCGAGGCAAGGGCGAGGCAGGAGAGCATCGTGAGTACGCGCTTTCTACGGTATTTCTTTGACCCACGCAGCATTGCGGTGATCGGCGCCTCCGAAAAGACCCATTCGATGGGCGGTCTGGTGCTTCGTAACCTCACCGACAGCCAGTTTCCGGGCACCCTCTGGGCGGTCAATCCCAAGGGCTATGCGTCGGTCCATGGCTGCGACTGCGTGCGCCGGGTCGCCGACCTGCCGCAGGTTCCCGATCTGGCGGTGATCTGCTCCCCGGTGGCCAGTGTCCCGGGGCTGATCGAACAGCTCGGCCGCTTCGGCGTGCGGGCGGCCATGGTACTCTCGGGTGGCGCCCATCTCGACGACCGGCCGCACCACGGCGGTTCCATCCGCGAGCGCATGCTGACGGCGGCGCGTCGCTCGGGGATCCGCGTGCTCGGCCCCGAGTGCATGGGCATGATCGTGCCCGGCCGGCGGCTCAACGCCACCTACGCCAGCCAGCCGGTCAAGGCGGGCCGGGTCGCCTATCTCGGCCAGTCGGGCATGCTCGGCAACGCCATGATCGACTGGGCGGCGGGGCGGGGCATCGGCTTCTCGCACCTGGCCACCCTGGGCGACAGCGTCGACGTGATGCTTCCCGACCTGATCGACTACATCAACCAGTATTCGCCCTGCCAGGCGATGCTGCTGCACCTGGAGCGTATCCACGACGCCCAGCATTTCATGACCGCGCTGCGCGACGCCTCGCGCAATCGCCTGGTTCTGGCGATCAAGAGTGGCCGCACGCCACGCTCCGACCTGTCCCAGGCGCCGCCCACGCCGGGCATCGCCAACCGCGACGTGGTCATCGACGCCGCGCTCGCGCGTGCCGGGGTGGTCAGGGTCGACGATTCCGACGCGTTGTTCGACGCCCTGGAAACCCTGTCACGCATGAAACCGCTGCGCGGCGACCGCCTGGCGATCGTCGCCAACGGACTGGGGCCGGCCCTGCTGGCGATCGACAAGCTGATCAGTGCCGGCGGTCAACTCGCCGAATTCAGCGATGCCACCCGGGAAGCGCTCACCGCCGGCGAGTTCGATATCAGCCTGCCCGGGCGCAATCCCGTCGACCTGGGCGGCAACGCCACGCCCGAACGTTTCGTCGAGGCCCTGGAGATCGTCGCCGCCGATCCCGGGGCCGATGCGGTGCTGGTCGTCCATGCGCCGACCCGCCTGGCGCCGTCGCGAACCACCGCACAGGCGCTGGTCGCCAACCGCAAGCGCTTCAAGCGCAATCTGCTGACCAGTTGGATGGGGCTGGAAGAGGCGCTGTCGGCCCGTCACGAGTGCAATCTCGCCGGGATCCCGACCTATATCTCGCCGGAGAAGGCGATCAAGGCCTTCATGCACATGGTCGACTACCAGCGCGTTCAGGCGCTGTTGCAGGAAACCCCGCCGAGTCTGCCGTTCACCACCACGCCGGCGATCCGCGAGCGCTGCCACCGGCTGATCGAGTCGGCCAAGGAACGCGGCCGCGACCGCCTGACCCATGAGGAAACCGCCGACGTGCTCGCCGCCTACGGTATTCCCGCGGCACCCAGTCGCTACGTCTTCGATCCCGATCAGGCTGCCGAGGCCGCGGCCCAGCTCTCCGGACGCCTGGCGCTGAAGGTGGTCCACGCGCACAACTGCCTGCCGTTTCGCTATCGCCAGCACCCCCACAAGCTCTCGGCGGGGCTGCTGCAGGACCTGGAAACCCCCGAGCAGGTCGCCGAGGGCGTCCGCCAGCTGGGCGACAAGGTCCGCGAGAAGTTTCCCGACAGCCCGGTCTACAGCTATTGCCTGCAGAGCATGCAGCGCGGCAAGCATTCGATGCAGCTGTGCGCCGGCATCACCCGCGATGCGGTCTTCGGGCCGGTGATCGTCTTCGGCATCGGCGGCTACAAGGTCAACGTGCTGGCCGATCGCCACGTCGCGCTGCCGCCGTTGAACATGACGCTGGCCGATGAACTGATCCGGCGTACCCACGCCGCGCGCTTGATACTCGAGCATTCCCGGGCCCCCGACCGCGACATCGAGCGGCTCTGCCAACTGCTGGTCAAGCTCTCGCAGATGGCCTCCGACCTGCCGGAACTGCGCGGGCTCGAACTCAACCCGCTGCTGCTCAATCGCGATGGCCTGGTCGCGGTGGATTTCGCCATGGATCTGGGTGAACCGGCGCGGCACGCGATCATGCCCTATCCTGAAGAATTGCGTGAGTGGCTGACCCTCGACGATGGCATGGCCGTCGAGATACGTCCCATCCGCGGCGAGGATGCCCCCCTGATCCGTGCCTTCCACGACCGGCTCTCCGAGGAAAGCATCCGCTTTCGCTACTTCCACAACAAGGCGGACCTGTCCCAGCGCGACCTGTCGACGCTGGCCCAGATCAACTACGACCGCCAGATGGCTTTCATCGCCGAGCACCGGCGCGACGACGGCAGCCAGGAAATGCTCGGCGTGGTCAGGGTCTGGAACGACCCCGACAACATCCGCACCGAGTTCTCGATCATCATTCGCGACGACCTGCATGGCCACGGGTTGGGGCGCTTGCTGATGGAAAAGATGATCCGCTATTCCCGGGGGCTGGGCACGCTGGAGATGACCGGCAAGATCATGGTCGACAATGGCCCGATGCGCGCCCTGCTCAAGCAGCTGGGCTTTACCTGCCGCTACAACATGGAAGAGCAGGTGATCGATGCCTCGCTGAGGCTCAACGAACCGAGCAGCGACTGGCAACGCCACCGTCTCGAGAACTCACTGTACTGATCGGGGAATGCTCACCAAGGCGCATGGTTGAGCCAACGGGTTATTGAACCGTTGATCAATCATCAGATCTTCTGATTTGAAGCCCGTTTAATAAGAATGTACGATGCGTGAAAAATCATAATCAATCGTTATGAAAAAAAGGGGTAACGATTTCAATGGAAAATCGTTGGCGATCGCCCCCGACACAACGAGAACAGGTCACGACGAAAAACAGGCAAAGCCGATGAGCGAATCCCAAACGATCAAGATTCAGGTACGCGGCTTGAGCAAGGTCTTCGGCAGCCAGCCGAAGAAGGCGCTCGAGTTGCGCGACCAGGGCCTGAAGCGCCCGGAGATTCTCGACAAGACCGGCCAGACGCTGGGTCTGTCCAATATCAGCTTCGATGTCCAGGAGGGGGAACTCCTGGTGATCATGGGCCTTTCCGGCTCCGGCAAGTCGACGTTGATCCGCTGTCTCAACCGACTGATCGAGCCCACCGAGGGCGACATCATCATCGACGACGAGAACATCCCTCAGCTCAACGATAAAGAGCTGCTGCAGTGCCGTCGTCGGCACTTCTCGATGGTCTTCCAGAACTTCGCGCTGTTCCCCCATCGCACGGTGCAGCAGAATGCCGAGTACGGTCTCGAGATCCGCGGCATCGACAAGGAGGAGCGCGCCAAAAAGGCGCGGGAGTCCCTCAAGCAGGTCGGTCTGGACGGTTGGGAAGACGCCTTGCCCAACCAGCTTTCCGGCGGCATGCAGCAGCGTGTCGGCCTGGCCCGGGCACTGGCCAACGATTCCAGCGTGCTGCTGATGGACGAGGCCTTCTCGGCACTCGATCCGTTGATCCGCAAGGACATGCAGCAGGAACTGCTGGAACTCCAGCATCGCATGAAGAAGACCACCATCTTCATCACCCACGATCTCGATGAGGCGTTGAGCATCGGCGATCGCATCATCCTGCTCAAGGACGGCGAGATCGTGCAGATCGGCAAGCCGGAGGAGATTCTCACCAAGCCCGCCAACGACTATGTCGCGCGCTTCATCGAGGGCGTCGACATGTCGCGGATTCTCACCGCACGCCATGCCATGCGGCCGGTCCGTGCCACCGCCCGCGAGGACGACGGCCCGCGTACCATCCTGCACAAGCTCCGCGAGAACAGCCTCGACTCGATCTACGTCACCAATCGCGAGCGCAAGCTGCTGGGCCTGGTGGAGGTGGACGCCGTCGACCAGGCCGCCAAGGACGGGGCGCAGTCCATCAAGTCGCTCATCCACGACGACTTCCCGCGGGTCGGCCCCGACGAGCCCCTGCACAACCTCTTCGCGATGTTCAGCGAGAAGAGCTATCCGATCGCCGTGGTCGACGAGGACCAGCGCCTGCTCGGCGTGGTGGTCAAGGGTGCCGTGCTGGCGGAACTGGCTGAATCTGGAGAACGCTGATGGCTATCGATATTCCCCGTATTCCTCTCGGCGACTGGATCGAGAGTGGACTGGACTTCCTGACGACGCAGTTTTCCTCGGTCACCCGGGGCATCTCGCACGTCACCCAGACCGGTATCAATGCGCTCAACGACGCCCTGGCGTGGATGCCCGAATGGTCGCTGATGGCGCTCATCGCGCTGCTCTGCTGGCGGTTGTCGGGCATCCGCCTGGCGATCGGCTCGCTGCTCGGCCTGGGACTGATCTGGAACATGGGCCTGTGGTTCCCGATGATCGAATCGCTCACCCTGGTGGTGATCGCGACCCTGGTGGCGATCGTCATCGCACTGCCGGTGGGCATCGCGGGGGCGTTGTCGGACCGTCTCTACAGCGTGATCATGCCGGTGCTCGATTTCATGCAGACCATGCCGGCCTTCGTCTACCTGATTCCGGCGATTCCGTTCTTCGGCATCGGCTCGGTGTCGGCGATCTTCGCCACGGTGATCTTCTCCATGCCGCCGGCGATCCGCTTCACCACCCTGGGCATCCGCCAGGTTCCCAAGGAATTGATCGAGGCGGCCGATGCCTTCGGCTCGACACGCGGGCAAAAATTGTTCAAGGTCCAGTTGCCGCTGTCGCTGCCGACCATCATGGCCGGCATCAACCAGACCATCATGCTGGCCTTGTCGATGGTGGTGATTGCCGCCATGATCGGTGCCGACGGTCTGGGCAACGAGGTCTGGAAGGCCATCCAGCGGCTGCGCCCGGGTGATGGCTTCGAGGCGGGGATCGCGGTGGTCATCCTGGCCATGCTGCTCGATCGCCTGACTCAGTCGTTCCGCAAGACCAAGAAGGCGCAATGAAGCAGTGAATAAGACGCCTGGACCGACTCTTGCATGATTCATGCAGGGTCGGGGCGGCCCGAAGCGTGACGGCGGGCCGCCCTCACACTCAACCAAGAAGAAGGGGAAAGTGATGAAAGCGTTCAATACGATGTCACGCGCCGTGCGTTTCGGTTCGCTGATGATGGTTGCCGGCCTGGGCATGAGCGGAGTGGCTCACGCGCAGGACGACAGCAAGGGCACCGTGACCCTGGCCTACGTCGAATGGGCTTCCGAGGTCGCCTCCACCAATGTGGTGCGCGCGGTGCTCGAGGACATGGGCTATGACGTCAAGATGTCCTCGCTGTCGGCCGCCGCGATGTGGCAGGCCGTCGCCTATGGCGATGCCGATGGCATGGTGGCCGCCTGGTTGCCGACCACGCACAAGAACTACTTCGAGCAGACCAAGGACAAGGTCGTCGACCTGGGTGCCAATCTCGACGGCACCAAGCTGGGTCTGGTGGTTCCCGCCTATACCGACATCGATTCCATCGAGCAGCTCGACGACAAGGCGGACAGCTACGGCGGCGAGATCATCGGCATCGACCCGGGTGCCGGCCTGATGGGCCTGACCGAGGACGTGATCGACGATTACGGCCTGCAGGGCGACGTCAAGCTGCGCAGTGGCAGTGGCGCGACCATGACCGCCGCGCTCAAGTCGGCGATCCAGAACCACGAGGACATCGTCGTCACCGGCTGGACTCCGCACTGGATGTTCTCGCGCTGGGATCTCAAGTATCTCGACGATCCCAAGAACGTCTACGGCGATGCCGAGCACATCAATACCATCGTGCGCCAGGGTCTCGAGGAAGACATGCCGGCGGTGTACGAATTCCTCGACAACTTCCACTGGACGCCCGAGCAGATGGGCGAGGTCATGTTGATGAACCAGAAGGAAGGCTCCGACCCGTACGAAAATGCCCAGAAGTGGGTCGACGAGCACCCGGACGTGGTCAAGGAGTGGACCGCCGACATCCAGGGCTGAACCCCGAGCGAATGTCGCTGACGAGAACGCCCGGCCTGGCCGGGCGTTTTTTCGATCCGGCGCGCGCCCGACGGCTCAGGGCGCCAGACGCACCTTGCTCCAGTGATCGTCCTGGCGGCGATAGCGCAGCCGATCGTGGAGCCGGTCGGCCTGCCCCTGCCAGAATTCGATGATCTCGGGTTCGACCCGGTAACCGCCCCAGTGTGGCGGGCGATCGACATCCTGACTGGTGTAGAGTTGCTCGAAGCGGTGGCGACGCTCCTCGAGCCATTCGCGGTCGGGAATCTCCACGCCCTGCTGGGAGATCCAGGCACCCAGTTGGCTGGCCCGCGGGCGACTCTGGAAATAGCGGTCCGATTCGCCGTCCTCGACCTGCACGACCCGGCCCTCGACGCGGACCTGGCGCTGCAGGACCGGCCACCAGAAGACCAGGGCGGCGTGGGGCACATTGGCGAGTTCTGCGCCCTTGTGACTCTGATAGCTGGTGTAGAAGGCGAAGCCGCGCTCATCGAGGCCCTTGAGCAGCACGATGCGCGCATGGGGGAGTCCCAGGCTGTCGACGGTGGCCAGGGTCATGGCGTTGGCATCGTCGTTCTCGCGCTCCAGCGCCAGTGTCAGCCAGCTCTGGAACAGCTCGAGCGGCGCGTCCGGCGTGCTCTCGGCGTCGAGATGGTCCCCGCTGTAGTCGCGTCGTACATCGGCAATGTCGGTGTTCATGGCGCTCTCCTGAGGTTTTCCTCATCATCGCCCGTGATGCCGGGAGGCTCAAGCGTAGCGGGCCCGAATCACCCTCTGTCAAGGGCCGATGACCCGCATCGAGATCATGCCGGGCGCTATTTTCATCTGACGCACCTCATCCGGTGCCCCCGGGACGTCGCGGCTATACTCCCTCGATGAGGGGAACGGGGCCGGTTCTACCGATCGAGGGCGTGGCCACGAGGAGTGACGATGAAGACGCTGAAAGCCTGGGACGTCCCCATCCGGTTGTTCCACTGGATACTGGTCGCCAGCATCCTGGTCTCCTGGTACACGGTGAAGACCAGTGGCGAACCCCTGCTGTTCCCCATCGAATGGCATGCACGCGCCGGCTACACCATTCTGGTGCTGCTGGTCTTTCGCTGGTCGTGGAGTATCGTCGGCAGCCGGCACGCCCGGCTGCGCGCCTTGCTGCGCTCGCCACGGGTCGTGGCGCGCTACGCCGCGGGCTGGTTTCGGCGCCATCCCGACCGGTATGTCGGCCACAACCCGCTGGGCGGCTGGATGACGTTACTGCTGTTGCTGTCGCTGAGCCTTCAGGTCACCTCGGGGCTGGTGATGAGCGACGATGTGCTGTTCACGGCACCGCTGGCCGGCAAGCTGGGCGGGCGCCTCGAGGAGATCCTGGTGACATTGCACCACTGGAACGGCAACGCGCTGTTCGTGCTGGTGGGCATCCACCTGGCGGCGATCGTGCTTCACCGACTCCGGGGGGAGGCGCTGGTCGTGGCGATGGTCACCGGACGCAAGCGGTTCTCTGGTGCCGTCAAGGATGGCGAGAACCAGCCGGTATCCGGCTGGCGGGCCTGGGCCGTCGCCGCCTTGGCCGTCGCGGTGCTGGTGGCCATTCTGGAGTGGGCCTGACCCGGCGGCGACTCAATCGGCACGGTAGTCGTCGTGGCATGCCTTGCAGCTGCGCGCCATCTCGGCGAAGCGGGCCCGCATCGTATCGAAGCTGCCGTCGCCGGCGACCTCGGCCAGTTGCACGGCGGCGTCCTCGAAGGCCTGCGCCTTGGCATCGAAATCATCGCGATTAGCGGCGATCTTGGGCAACGCATGGGTGCCCTGGCGATCGTAGGAGTCCGCGATGAACCCTTCCCAGGGCAGCGGCGCCAGGTCGGCGACACGTCGGGCACGCTCGGCGAACGCCTCGGCATCGTAGTCGATGTCGCCCTTGACCATCCGGGACATCGGCCCCATTTGCCAGGCGATCACTTCCATGGCCGCGTGCCGATAGTGGATGGCGTCGTCGATGTCATCGGCCTGAGCGATCGTCGCGGGGCCGCCCGTCAGACTCGCCAGGGCGAGCAGGGAGAGCAGGGAGAGCATGCGCTTCATGAGTCACTCCTCGTTGTCTTGTTATTGCGGCGTTCGCCGCCGACGACCGGGATGTCAGTCCTGCCACCGATCGCCCCGGGACCTTCACAACATAGGCACCCGAGCCCGGCGCGTCGAGAGGCCGTGATCAGGACAATGCCGCACGCACGCCGAGGATCGCCCCGCAGGCCAGCCAGCCGACGATCGCGTAGGGCAGGTTCCAGCGCAGCATCTCCCGGGGCGCGACGCCATAGCGCGAACACAACACGAGATTGCTGCCCGATAGCGGGCT
Organism: Modicisalibacter sp. MOD 31.J; assembly: GCF_020147985.1. Lineage (NCBI taxonomy): Bacteria > Pseudomonadati > Pseudomonadota > Gammaproteobacteria > Oceanospirillales > Halomonadaceae > Modicisalibacter > Modicisalibacter sp. MOD 31.J. Next base: position 725,526 of record NZ_JAGXFF010000002.1, read on the forward strand.
GCTGCCGGTCCCCAGCGCCCAGCCCATGAGAAAGACCATGCCCAGCAGCGTGGGGTCGGGATGCAGCGAGGCGAGCAGCGGCGCCAGGGTCGTCACGCCGACCAGCGGGTGGATGCCGACGAAGGCCAGTGCCACGATCACCCCCAGGGTCAACCAGGCCTGTAGATGCCCGAAGTGCGTGAACGGCAGTGCCGGGCCCTCCGGCCAGCTCGCCAGCAGGGCGCTGAGGCCGCTGGACAGTACCCCGGCGGCGAGAAACAGTGCGAACTGCGGCATCAGCCGTGACAGCCCGTGGTCGAGCTGGTGACGCAGCCGCGAGCGGCGCTCGCGTGCCGGCGCCAGCAGCAGGGCGGCCAGCGGGGAGACGATGCTGATGATCAAGGGGATGCCCAGCGTCGGCCAGGCGGTGTGAAGCAGGAGAACGGCGAGGGCGAGAACGCCGGGCAGCACCAGGGCGCGTGCCTCGAGCGGGTAGCCCGTGAAAGGCCCTTTGACGCGCAAGGTGTCCAGGGCGACCAGGGTCAGCAAGGCCAGCGCGCAGGCCAGCCCCCAGGGCAGCAGGGCGGTGAACTCGAGCCCCGGGGCATAGGTCAGGGCCACGCCCATGGCGACGAAGAACGGCGACCAGGCCGCTGCCGCGGGAAAGGCGCGACCCAGCACCATCGCCTGCCGCCGGGAAAGCCGTCGATCGTGTTGCATGCGGTCGGCGAACAGGAACAGCGCCGAGAGATTGATCACGGCGCCGAACAGGTGCACGCCGAACAGCGTGCCCCAGAAACTGTCGCGCTGTGTCGTGTCGGCCCGGGTCGGCACGCTGGGCGCGGCCATCGACAGAAAGCTAACGCCGGCGAACATCATCAGCAGCGTCTGGTTGATCGCCAGGGCATGCAGGAGCGTCACCGGCGTGCCGCGGACCAGGGCGACGGCCCAGAACACCACGCCGGCACCGCCCAGGGCCAGCGCCTGGCGGCGCGAGGCCCGTGGCAACTGACGGGCCAGACGCAGGGTCGCCAGCCAGCTGAGAATCGCCGCCGGCCACAGCGGCCAGTGCATCAGACTGCTGGCGATGCTCAACGCGAGCATCGCCAGGATCAGCGCGCTCGAGGGTCTCACGAGCGCAGTTGCCGCCCGCGCCAGCGCGCATAGAGCGCACTGGCGACACACAGCACCGCCGCGGCGGCGATCTCGAGCCCGCCCAGCCAGAGCTTGTCCGGCAGCGAGGCGATCATCACCCCCTGCATGAGATAGAGCAGACTGACGAAGGCCAGCCAGAGGTGACCGCGCGGGCGGCGGGTCAACAGGCTCGGCAGCAGCAGCACCAGCGGCAGGAGGCGGACCAGGATCGGCCCCCAGCCCACCTGATGCTGGCTCTTGAGCAGCCAGCCGCCAAGGCACAGCAGCACGATCAATGCCGCATAGCTGCCGATCACCACGCGGCGTGCCTGACGAAGGCGTTGGTCCTGACGGGTCGCAGGCGTCGCGGTGTCGCCCGTCATCGGCGCGCCTCCGTCAGCTCCTGCAGCGCCTTGGCCAGTCGCCCGATCCGCCGTCCCTGGGCCTGGGCCAGCTCGCGTTCGGTGTCGTCGACGCTACGATCGCTGCGCCCCCCGGCGACGTGACTGGTGCCGTAGGGCGTGCCGCCACTGGTGGTCGCCAGCAGCCCCGGTTCGCTGTAGGGCACGCCGGCATAGACCATGCCGTGGTGCAGCAGCGGAATCAGCATGGTCAGCAGGGTGGCCTCCTGGCCGCCGTGCAGGCTCGCCGTGGAGGTGAAGGCAGTGGCCGGCTTGTCGACCAGGGTACCGCCGAGCCAGAGCTCGCTGGTCCCGTCCAGGAAGTACTTGAGCGGCGCGGCCATGTTGCCGAAGCGCGTCGGGCTGCCCAGGGCCAGTCCGGCGCACTCGCGCAGGTCGTCGAGCGTGGCGTAGACCGCGCCCTCGTCGGGGATCTCGGGATCGACGGCCTCGCAGGTCGCCGACACCGGCGGTACCGTGCGCAGCCGGGCGTCGATGCCGGCGTTGCTCTCGATGCCGGCCGCGACCTGTTCGGCCAGCAGGCGCGTCGCACCATGACGGGAGTAGTACAGCACCAGCACGAAGGGGCGTGACGAACTCATGGGCATTCCTTGTCGTTGCGACGGCCAGCCGGCCAGTCGGAGAGAGTGTTCGGCACCGACGGTCCCGTGTCGTGCGGGCCGTGGTCGTGCCAGGTTCTAGTCGTCGGCGAGCAGCGCCATCACCGCCTCCGGCGGCCGGCCGATGACCGCCCTGTCGCCACGATCGAGAATCGGCCGCTGCATGAGCCGCGGGTGCTCGGCGATCGCTGCCAGTATCTCGTCGCGGGACGGAGAACTCAGCGCGAGAGCCTTCCATTCCGTCTCGTTGTCACGCAGCAGCGATTCGACCGGGGTGTCGAGGCGCGCGGCCAGCGACTCGAGTTGCGCCCTTGGCAGGGGATCGTCGAGATAGCGGTGAACCTGGAATTCGACGCCGCGCGCCTCGAGCAGCTTGAGGGCGTCGCGGGATTTCGAGCAGCGCGGGTTGTGATAGAGCGTCAGGGCGGACACGCCGACTCCTTGATTTTCAAGGGTTGATGATGCCGTCCATTCTACGGGGGCGGCTGACGGGCCACAACGCATGGCCGGCCCGCTCAGGATTCAGGGGGCGTCAGCCGGTCGTAAAGCCATACGCGCCGGCCATCGGCCAGGGTGGTCTGTATCCGACGATAGCGCACGCCCAGGTGTTCATAGCGGTCGAGCTGCGCCAGTTCCTCGGCGTCGACCGTGAGCACCAGGCCCGGCACTCGGGCGCCGGGCCGGGGTTCGACGTCCAGGCCGTCGCGCTGGTGATCGTCGAGCACGCCGGGCTCGGGGTCACCCCAGCGGCCGTAGACCAGCCAGCGCACCACGCCGTAGCGCAGGGTGCCGTAGACGAAGACGGCATGCTCGCCCGGCGCGATCGGTTCCAGGTCAGCAGGCCGCTGATACCCATAAGGGCTGGCGAAGGTGAACCACAGATAGACGATGGCCGCCAGCGGCGCGGCCAGCAGGGCCGTGGGTACCCAGCTCAGTCGTTTCATCGAAACTCTCGCGTGTCGCAACGAACCCGAGACCTTGCCACAAGCCACGGGTGGCTGCCCAGCGGTGTCAGCCAGGGGACGTTGCGTCTTAAGTCCGGACAGAGAGCTTTGCTACCATCGAGTCATGACCACCACGGAGGGCGTAGCCATGAATCGTCACCAGGACGCGGATGCCGATTTCGAGGCATTGATGGGAAATCAGGTGCGCCCGCTGACCAAGGGCCGGGACAAGGCCGACGTCGCGCCGGCCTCGCGCCCGCCCAACGAGGCGCAACTGGCCCGCCGGGCCAGCGCCGAAGCGCAGGAGGAGGTCGCCAACTTCCTCAGCGAGGAATTCGTCGACCTGATCCCCCACAACGACCCCATCGAGTATCGCCGCCCCGGGGTGCAGACCGGGGTCGCCGACCGCTTGCGGCAGGGCGGTTACCCGCCGGAGGCCCGGTTGCACCTGATCAAGCAGCCGGTCCGCGAATGTCGCCGGGAACTCTTTCGCTTCATCCGCGAGGGCATCGACCACGACCTGCGCTGCCTGTTGATCGTGCATGGTCGTGGCAAGGCGCTGGACAGCCACGCCAACGTGGTGCGCTCCTACGTCGCCAAGTGGCTCACCCAGTTCGACGAGGTTCAGGCCTATGTCTCCGCCCAGTCGTTTCACGGCGGGCTGGGCGCGACCTACGTGATGCTGCGCAAGTCGCTGCGTGCCCGGGCGCTCAACCGCGAACGCCAGCAGAAGCGGCGGGGTTGAATGCGACACGGCGCCACCCGAAGGCGGCGCCGTGTCGACGGGGTGGGGGATCAGGCGGTCTCGCGCAGGCGCCGCTCGAAGAGCGCCTCCTTGACGTCCACCGCGGGCTGATAGCTGACGCTGAAGGCGCCCAGCGCGCGCAGGGCGTCGTCGAGGCGCTGGTCCTCGCGTAGCGCCAGGGCGTCGAAGCCGCAACGCGTCATGTAGAACAGCTGGTCGACCAGCACATCGCCGATCGCGCGGATCTCGCCGCTGTACCCATACCGCTCGCGCAGCAGCCGGGCCAGCGAATAGCCGCGGCCATCGGTGAAGGCGGGGAAGTCGATCGCCACCAGGGGCGCCTGGCGGAGCTGTTCTGCCAGCTCGGCGTCGAGTTCTGTGTCGCTGGGCAGCCAGGGCGCCAGCTGCGGCTCGTCACGGTGTGCCTGCCACAGCGCCAGGGGCACGATGGTCGGGCGCTCCTCGGGCAGCGTCTGGTCATCGCGTGACAGCGCCCAGGTGTCCTGCTCGGGTCGGCCGAGCTTGATCAGGCTGGTATCAGGCATAGACACGCTCCTTGAACGGCTTGATGCCGATGCGACGGTAGGTATCGAGAAAACGCTCGTCCTCGTGGCGCTGGGCGAGGTAGACCTGCAACACCTTGTCGATCACCTCGGGGACGTCCTCGCGGTAGAAGGAGGGGCCGAGGATCTTGCCCAGCGAGGCATCGTCGCGGGCGTTGCCGCCCAGCGAGATCTGGTAGTACTCCTCGCCCTTCTTGTCGACGCCGAGGATGCCGATGTTGCCGACGTGATGATGACCGCAGGCGTTCATGCAGCCGGAGATGTTGAGATCCAGCGGACCCAGGTCGTAGAGGAAGTCGAGGTCCTCGAAGCGCTCCTGGATCGCCTGGGCGATGGGGATCGACACGGCGTTGGCCAGCGCGCAGTAGTCGCCGCCGGGGCAGCAGATCAGGTCGTTGAGCGTGCCCACCGTGGGGTTGGCCATGCCCAGTTCCTGGAGGTTGTGCCACAGCGCCTGGATCTCGTCGACCGGCACGTCGGAAAGCACCACGTTCTGCTCGTGGGTGACGCGCATCTCGCCGAAGCTGAAGGCATCGGCGAGATCGGCGATCGCCTCCATCTGGTCGGCGGTGACGTCCCCCGGGGCGTGCTCGCGGCGCTTGAGCGACAGCGTCACGGCCTTGTAGCCGGGCACCACGTGGTCGGTCACGTTGTTGGTGACGAAGCGCGCGAAGGCGCGATCGTCACGCCGCAGTTGCTCGTAGCCGGCGATCGCCGCCTCGTCGACCGGGCGGCGATCCGGCTCGGGGAAATGCGCCCTGGCAGATTCGACCGCGCTCTCGGTCAGCGTCTGCGGGCCGTCCTTGAGGTGCGCCCACTCGTCCTCGACACGCCGGCGATACTCCTCGATGCCCAGCGCCTTGACCAGGATCTTGATGCGCGCCTTGAACTTGTTGTCGCGGCGCCCGAACTGGTTGTAGACCCTGACGCAGGCTTCCAGGTAGGTCAGCAGGTGCTGCCAGGGCAGGTCCTCGCGGACCACGTCGCCGATCATCGGCGTGCGGCCCATGCCGCCACCGGCCAGGACCCGCACACGCAGTTCGCCGGCCTCGTTGCGCCACAGGCGCAGCCCGATGTCGTGGACCTGAATGGCCGCGCGGTCGTGATCGGCGCCAGTCACCGCGATCTTGAACTTGCGCGGCAGGTAGGCGAATTCCGGGTGCAGGGTCGACCACTGGCGGATCAGCTCGCACCACGGGCGCGGGTCCTCGATCTCGTCGCCGGCGATCCCCGCGAACTGGTCGCTGGTGGTGTTGCGGATGCAGTTGCCGCTGGTCTGGATGGCGTGCATCTGCACCTTGGCCAGCTCGCCGAGGATGTCCGGCACGTCCTCGAGCTTCGGCCAGTTCAGCTGCAGGTTCTGCCGCGTGGTGAAGTGGCCGTAGCCGCGGTCGTAGCGGCGGGTGATGTCGGCCAGGGCGCGCAGCTGCTGGCTGGAGAGCATGCCGTAGGGGATAGCGATGCGCAGCATCGGCGCATGGCGCTGGATGTAGAGCCCGTTCTGCAAGCGCAGCGGACGGAACTCGTCCTCGCCCAGGCGCCCGGCCAGATAGCGATCCATCTGGTCACGGAACTGGGCGACGCGCTCGTCGACGAGCGTCTGATCGTAGGTGTCGTACCGATACATACCGGATATGTCCTGCTAGTCAGGGCGAAATGGGATCCGTGCCGTTGGCACAGACCATACTCCGTTCCATTTATTCTATGAAAGAATAAATAGGCATACTTTTTGATTTTGAAGTTATTAAGGCATTCGGACCGGTCGTGTCGCTCATACCGCCAGGCGCTGCCAGCGTCGACGCTGCCAGACCCGCGCGAAGATCAAGGAATTGAGCCCACGATAGCCCAGCTGGGCCCACCAGATGCCGAGCAGGCCGTAGCCCTGGACCACGCCGACCCACCAGGCCAGCGGCAGGAACAGCAGCCATTGCAGTGCCAGCGTCAGCAGCATGACGGTGCGATTGGCGCCGGCCCCCAGCAATGCCTGGGCGAGCACGATGGCCGCGGCGTCGAGCACGATCATCAACGCCGTCAATTGTAACGGGACACGCCCCATCTCGACCAAGCTGCCGGGCAGGAACAGGCCGAGCACCTCGGCGGGGAACAGCAGCATCGGCAAGGCGAGCAGCGTCAGGCTCAGCCAGGCCAGGCGCACCACGTCCCAGCCCCAGCGATGGGCGTCGTCCGGCGTCTCCCGGCCCAGCGCCTGACCCACCAGGCTCATGGCGGCCAGCCCCAGACCCACGCCGGGCAGGATCAACAGCAACGACAGGTTGACCAGCACGTGTCCCACGGCGACGCTGGCGGTGCCTATGTGGGCGAGAATCCAGAACAGCACGGCGTAACCGCCGGCGAACCACAGTTGCTGGAAGGAGTGCGGCGCGGCCAGGCGCAGGGTGGTCGCGAAGACCCGCCGTGGCGGCCAGCGCCGATGCCCGCCGCGACGATCGCCGGGCAGGTGTCGCCAGGTCTGGGCGGCCCACAGCAGCACCCCCAGGTACACTGCCGCGGCGGAGCCGGCACCGGCGCCGGAAGCGCCCATCGCCGGCAGCCCCGCCAGACCGAAGACCAGACCGGCGCTGATCGCCACGTTGAGCGCCTGGGTGATCAGGATGATGCGCAGGTAGACGTGCGCCTGCTGAATACCGTTCCAGTAGCCGCGAAAGCAGACGATCAGGGCGATCGGCACCAGGGCGGCGACCCGCCAGCGGAAATAGCTCGCGGCGACCTCGTTGACTTCGGGGGCGGGCGTCATCAGGCCGAGCAGTTGCGGGGCCTGCCAGACACACACGAGACTCAGCGGCAGCGCCACGGCCAGGGCGATGAGCAGCCCCGCCTGCAGCGGCTGGGCGAGCCCGGCTCCAGCCGACTCGCCGTGACGCCGCGCGGTCTGCGCCTGGACCCCGGACGACAGCCCCAGGACCACGGCGGTGACCAGGAACATGGCGTAGCCACCCAGCCCCACACCGGCCAGCGGGACCTCGCCCAGGGTACCGACGAAGGCGGCGTCCACCAGGTTCATCAGGCTCTGGGAGAGCATGCCGCCGATGATCGGCAGCGCCAGCCTGAGGATGGCGCGGCTGCGGGCAACGTCGACCATTCAGTCCGGATCGTAGCCCAGCACCGGCGACAGCCAGCGTTCCAGCTCGCCCAGCGGCATGCCCTTGCGTTCGGCCAGGACCTCGACCTGATCGCGGGTGATCTTGCCGGTGGAGAAATACTTCGACTGCGGGTGTGCGAAATACCAGCCGGAGACCGCCGCCGCCGGCCACATGGCGAAGCTTTCGGTGAGCTCGAGCCCGGTGTTGGCCGTGGCGTCGAGCAGGCGGAACAGCGTGGCCTTCTCGGTATGGTCGGGGCAGGCCGGATACCCTGGCGCCGGCCGGATGCCCTGATACTTCTCGGCGATCAATTGATCGTTGTCGAGGGTCTCGTCGGGCACGTAACCCCAGAACTCCTTGCGCACCCGCTCGTGCATGCGTTCGGCGAAGGCTTCCGCGAGCCGGTCGGCCAGCGCCTTGACCATGATCGCGTTGTAGTCGTCGCCGGCCGCCTCGTAGCGGGCGGCGAGTTCATCGGCGCCGTGGCCGGTGGTCACCGCGAAGCCGCCGATCCAGTCGGCCTTGCCGGACTCCTTGCCACTCGTCTCATAGCGAGGCGCGATGAAGTCGGCCAGGCTGTAGCACACGCCGTCGCGGTTCCTGGTGGTCTGCTGGCGGATATGGAAGAGCCGCTCGACGACGGTTTCACGCCGCTCGTCGGCATACACCTCGATCACGTCGTCGTCGACGCAGTTGGCCGGCCACAGGCCGATCACCCCGCGCGCGGTGAGATGCTTCTCGTCGATCAGCTTGCGCAGCATGGCCTGGGCCTCGGCGAACAGGGTGCGCGCCGCCTCGCCGACCACCTCGTCGTCGAGGATCCTGGGGTACTTGCCGGAGAGCTGCCAGCTGAGGAAGAAGGGCGTCCAGTCGATCCGCTCGACCAGTTCCTCGAGGTCGTAGTCGTCGAACACCTTGAGACCGGTGAAGGTCGGCTCGGGCGGCGTGTAATCCGCCCAGTCGGGCTGGAAGCGCCGCTCGCGGGCCTCGGCGTAGCCGAGATCCGCGGCCTTGGGCCGGCGCCTGGCGTTGCGCTCGCGGACCTTTTCGTACTCGGCGCGGATCTCGGCGACATAGTCCGCCTTGAGCCCGGCCGAGAGCAGCCGACCGGCCACGCCCACGGCGCGCGACGCATCGGTGACGTAGATCACCGGGTGCTCGTAGCCCGGCTCGATCTTGACCGCGGTGTGCGCCTTGGAGGTGGTCGCGCCGCCGATCAGCAGCGGGATGTCGAAGCCCTGGCGCTGCATCTCCTTGGCAACATGGACCATCTCGTCCAGCGACGGCGTGATCAGGCCCGACAGGCCGATGATGTCGGCGTTCTCGTCGCGGGCGGTCTGCAGGATCTTCTCGGCCGGCACCATCACGCCGAGGTCGATCACCTCGTAGTTGTTGCACTGCAGCACGACGCCGACGATGTTCTTGCCGATGTCGTGGACGTCGCCCTTGACGGTGGCCATGACGATCTTGCCCTTGGCCTGGGTCTCGCCGCTCTTCTCGGCCTCGATGTAGGGGATCAGGTAGGCCACCGCCTGCTTCATCACCCGGGCCGACTTGACCACCTGGGGCAGGAACATCTTGCCGGCGCCGAACAGGTCGCCGACCACGTTCATGCCGTCCATCAGCGGCCCCTCGATCACCTCGATGGGGCGCTCGGCGCGTTGCCGGGCGAGTTCGGTGTCTTCCTCGATGTAACTGGTGATGCCCTTGACCAGGGCATGCTCGATGCGTTTCTCGACCTCCCAGCCGCGCCACTCGAGGTCTTCCTTCCTGGTCGCGCCGCTCCCGTCATCCTTGTAGCGCTCGGCGAGTTCGAGCAGCCGCTCGGTGGCGTCCGCGCGGCGGTTGAGCACCACGTCCTCGACCGCCTCGCGCAATTCCCCGGGCAGGTCGTCGTAGACCGCCAGCTGGCCGGCATTGACGATGCCCATGGTCAGCCCGGCCTGGATGGCGTGATAGAGGAACACCGAGTGGATCGCCTCGCGCACCGTATTGTTGCCGCGGAACGAGAACGACACGTTGGAGACTCCGCCAGAAACCATGGCGTGGGGCAGGTGGCCGGTGATCCAGCGGGTCGCCTCGATGAAGTCGACGGCGTAGTTGTCGTGCTCCTCGATGCCGGTGGCGATGGCGAAGATGTTGGGGTCGAAGATGATGTCCTCGGCGGGGAAGCCGATCTCGTCGACCAGCAGCCGATAGGCGCGCGCGCAGATCTCGGTCTTTCTCGCGAGGCTGTCGGCCTGGCCGCTCTCGTCGAAGGCCATCACCACGATCGCCGCCCCGAAGCGCCGGCAGGCCAGGGCCTGCTCGCGGAAGGCGTCTTCCCCCTCCTTGAGCGAGATCGAGTTGACCACGGCCTTGCCCTGGATGCACTTGAGGCCGGCCTCGATGATCGGCCACTTGGACGAGTCGATCATGATCGGCACACGGGCGATGTCCGGTTCCGAGGCGACCAGGTTGAGGAAGTGGACCATCGCCTCCTGGGAGTCGAGCATCCCCTCGTCCATGTTGATGTCGATCACCTGGGCGCCGTTCTCGACCTGTTCCAGGGCGACTTCCAGGGCGGTGGTGAAGTCCTCTTCCTTGATCAGCCGCTTGAAGCGTGCCGAGCCGGTGACGTTGGTACGCTCGCCGACGTTGACGAACAGCGAGTCGGCTTCGATGTTGAATGGCTCGAGACCGGACAGCCGGCAGGCGGCCGGGCGTTCGGGGATGCGTCGTGGCGTCACGCCCTCGACGGCATCGCGGATCGCGGCGATGTGCTCCGGCGTGGTGCCGCAGCAGCCGCCGATGACGTTGAACAGACCGCTCTCGGCGAACTCGCCGACGATCGCCGCCATCTCCTCGGGGGTCTGGTCGTACTCGCCGAACTCATTGGGCAGCCCGGCGTTGGGGTGGGCCGAGACCAGGGTGTCGGCCTTGGCGGAGAGCTCTTCCAGGTAAGGGCGCAGTTCGGCCGCCCCCAGCGCGCAGTTCAGGCCCACCGACAGCGGCCGGGCGTGACGGATCGAGTTCCAGAACGCCTCGGTGGTCTGGCCCGACAGGGTGCGACCCGAGGCGTCGGTGATGGTCCCCGAGATCATGACCGGCAGCCGCGCACCGCGCGCCGCGAACAGCTCCTCGAGGGCGTAGATCGCCGCCTTGGCGTTGAGGGTGTCGAAGATCGTCTCGATGAGGATCATATCGACGCCGCCGTCGATCAGCGCCTCGGCGGCCTCGTAGTAGTTCTCGCGCAGGGCGTCGAAGGTGACGTTGCGCTTGGCCGGGTCGTTGACGTCCGGCGACAGCGAGGCCGTGCGACTGGTCGGTCCCAGCACCCCGGCGACATAACGCGGCACGCCGGTCTCCGCGCCGACCGCATCGCACACCGTGCGGGCCAGGCGCGCCGACTCGCGATTGAGCTCGACGACCAGATCCTCCATGCCGTAGTCGGACTGCGACAGGCGCGTGCTGTTGAAGGTATTGGTCTCGACGATGTCGGCGCCGGCCTCGAGATAGTCGCGATGGATGCGACACACCAGCTCCGGCTGGGTCAGCGCCAGCAGGTCGTTGTTGCCCTGGAGCTGGGTCGGCCAGTCGGCGAAACGCTCGCCGCGAAACGCCGCCTCGCTGAGTCGGGCGTTCTGCAGCATGGTCCCCATGCCACCATCGAGGAGCAGGATGCGGCGTTCGAGACTCCGTGCCAGCGTCTCGGGGAGGCAGGCGGCGAGCGAAGGCGGAAGCGACGAAAGAAGCGTATCGGCAGCCATGGTCGGCAGGTGTCTCCAGCGATGTCGTTATGTCGGTGGCCAATGCGGATCGCGGCAAGCGGCGGCCCGCCGCCCGGCAAACACGCCCGGCGAGGGTCGAATATGCTACCAGAAACGCGCCGCTGGCGGGGATCCCGCGACAAAACCCAGTATTTCACTCAGGATTGTGCCGTGGGCGGTTTTTTCTTACCATTGCATAAAACCTGCATTTCCCTGACGGACCGAAACGATGAGCGAGAGCATCCAGATCACCGACAGCGCACAGGACTACCTGGCCGAGCTGCTGGCCAAGCAGAACGTCGACGGCATCGCCGTGCGTATCTTCATCACCCAGCCGGGCACGCCCTACGCCGAGACCTGTCTGGCGTATTGCCGCCCCGGCGAGGAAGAGCCCACCGACGAGACCATGACGCTCGACAAGATCAAGGTGTTCGTCGATACCCACAGCGTACCGTTTCTCGAAGAGGCCGTGGTCGACTTCAATGCCGACCGCATGGGCGGTCAGCTGACCATCAAGGCGCCCAATGCCAAGATGCCCAAGGTCAACGCCGACAGCCCCCTCGAGGATCGCATCAACTACATCCTCTACAGCGAGATCAACCCGGGCCTGGCGGCACACGGCGGCGAGGTGCGGCTGATCCAGCTCACCGACGAGAACTTCGCCGTGCTGCAGTTCGGCGGGGGGTGCCAGGGCTGTGCCGCGGTCGACCTGACCCTCAAGGAGGGCGTCGAGAAGACCCTGGTCGAGCGCATTCCCGAGCTGGCCGGGATCCGCGACGTGACCGACCATACCGACACCACCAACGCCTACTATCGCTGACCTCGTGAGGCCCGGGCGACGCCTCGGGCGCATTGCGCCGAACACATTGCACCGAACACATGAAAAGGGCCGCTCCGGACATCGGGGCGGCCCTTTATCGTGTGAACCCGCTCCCCGCGGGCGGCGCGCTCAATAGACGAAGGGCGGCAGGGGCGCTCGTGCCAGCCGCGCCTCGAGGTCGCGCTGGCGATCGCGGGCCTCGTCCCGCGCGCGTTCGCTGTCGGCCAGTTCCGCCGCCAGCCGTGCCTCCCGGCGTTCGCCGTCCTCCCGGGCCGATTCCGCCTGCTTGAGTGCCCACTGGGCCTCACGGTGTGTCGCCTGTTCCTCGGCGAGCTCGCCACGTACCGCCTGCAACGTCTGATCGCTCTCGCGTAGCCGCGTTTCGAGCGCTTCCAGCCGCTGGTTGAACTGCTTCTCGCTGCGCTGGCGTTCCTGACGCGCATCGTCGAGCAGCGTCATCAGGCGGGCCTCGGCGGCTTCGTTACGCTGCTCCTCCTGGGTCAGTTGTTGGCGCCATTCCGCCTCCTTCTCCGCCAGCGCGCTCTGATGGGCGTCCACCAGGCGCTCGTTATCGGCCTGCAGGCGGGTCAGTCGCTCGTGGGCCGCGTCCCGTTGCTGCCCGAGCTGAGTCTCACGCTGTTCGGCCCCCTCGAGGGCGGCTTCCAGTCGCGCAAGGCGGGCGCTGGATTCCTGTAACTGCGCCTGGGTCGCCACCAGATGTTCGTTGAGCGCGGCCTCCCGCTGGCGGGCGTCCTCGGCCTCCCGTCGGGCGCGCTCCGCCTCGGCGCGCGCCTGTTCGATGGCACGATCCGCTTCCTCGCGATAGTGGGCCAGCCCCTCGACGGCGCTCTGCTGCGCCTGCTCCCAGAGCGCCTGCATCAACGCCTCGACGGGCTCGGGGATCGCCTGGGCGGGTGGCTGATCGCGATTCTCCTCGCGCTGCGCGCGCCATTCGCGCAGGTGATCGCTGATGGTGGTGAAACTGCCCGTGCCCAGCACCTCGCGTACCTTCTGAACGCCCGGCGTTTCGCCACGCTGCAAGAGGGTATCGATGGCCCGTCGAACATCCTCGTACTGCACGCCACTGCGCGCCATGACTGCCTCCTTGGTCACCTGGGAGCGCTTGCTCGAGACAGCAATTCTAGCTCAGAAGGGGGCGAACGTCAGCTTTTTACGTATTACGTAATATGGATAATTACGTATAAAACTAGCCAATAATTCATGATTACGCGGCTTATCTTGATTATTGGCGCCATGCCCGGGACAATTTCCCGGTAGATGGGATGCCAGCGAAAGGGGGGAGCATGGACAGCCGAGATATCGCGGCGGGGTGGAGCGACGGTGACGCGCCCCCGCAAGCACGGGCAGCGCCGGAAGAAGAGACGGCGCCGAAAGAAGAGGCGGCGCCGGTCCCGGGCGGCAACCCGCCGCTGGAGGCCGCCACCAGCGCGCCCCTGGTGGCGCTCGATTCACGTCCCGTCGCGGCGCCGGATCACGTCCATATCGCCGCCGCCGACGACGTGGAAGCGGTGGCCCTGTGGCTCGACGAGTACACCGCCACGCCGCAGACGTGGCGGGCCTACCGCAAGGAGGCCGAACGGCTGCTGCTGTGGCTGGACGAGCAGGCGCTCACCCTCGGCCAGGTCGATCGCGCGGTACTGCAGCGCTTCGAGGCCTTTCTCACCGATCCGCGACCGGCCGAACGCTGGATCGGGCCGCCGCGTTCGCGAACCCACCCCGAGTGGCGGCCGTTCCGCCGGCCGCTGTCGGCCGCGAGCCGCCGCCAGAGCCTGGTGATCCTGCAGGGGCTGTTCGCCTGGTTGAACGAGGCCGGCTGGGTCGCCCACAACCCGTTCCGACTGATGCGCGACAAGCGTCGGCGCCTCGACAACCGCCAGACGGGCATTGAGCGCTACCTGGAACGCCCGGTCTGGGAGTGGCTGTGGCGCTGGCTGAACCGACCGCCCGACGACCAGGCCACCTCCCGTGAATGGCACCTCTGGCAGCGGCGGCGACTGATCTTCGGCTTTGCCTATCTCCTGGCGCCACGCATCGGCGAAATGGCCCAGGCGCGCATGCGGGACTTCACGTATCGCGAGGGAGGCTGGTGGTGGCGGGTGACGGGGAAGGGCGCCAAGCTCGCGAGCATCCCGGTGCCCGACGACATGATGCGACTGCTCGCTGAATGGCGCCGCAGTCTGGGGCTTGTCGCGCTACCTGATAGCAGCGAAGCGACGCCGGTGATCCGCGCCCTGGATGGCAGGCGCGGGCTCGGCGACAACCAGCTCTATCGGTTGATCAAGACGACCTTTCACGAAGCGGCCCGGGATCTGGCCGACGATCCGGCGGGGCACCAACTGCCGCCACATCTCGTCGAACAGCTCGCCCGGGCCACCCCGCACTGGCTGCGCCATACCGCGCTCACCCATCAGGCCCAGGCCGGCGTCGAGCTGCGCTTTCTCGCCCGGACCGCACGCCACTCGCGACTCGACACCACGGCGCGCTATCTTCACGTCGAAGCCGAGGAGTGGCAGCAGCAGGTGGCCATCCACCGCCTCGATGGCACGCGGCGGGCGGACGACGAGGGGGGCGAGTCGTTATAATGCCGGGATCGAGCAACGAGGAGAGACCATGACTGCCCAGCAAGCCCAGGCGGAACTGATCGAGGAATTCGACATCTTCGACAACTGGATGGACCGCTACCAGTACATCATCGACATGGGCAAGCAGTTGCCGGCGTTCCCCGAGGCGCTCAAGACGCCGGAGACCAAGATCCACGGTTGCCAGTCCAACGTCTGGATCCATCACCAGCGTCAGGGCGATACGCTGCATTTCCAGGCGACCTCGGATGCCGCCATCGTCTCCGGTCTGATCGCCGTGCTGATGCGCATCTACAATGATCGCTCGCCGGCGGAGATCGTCGCCACGCAACCCAGCTTTCTGGAGGAACTGGGCCTCGACAAGCATCTGTCGCCGACCCGTTCCAACGGCCTGCACGCCATGCTCAAGCGCATCTATGCCGTCGCCGAGGCGGAAACGGCCGCCTGATCGCGGCGCTGTGCGGTCGGGCCTATGGCCGACGCGGCGCGTTCGACAGCCGTGAAGCCGACGCCCGGCAACAGGTCTCGTCGAGTTCCGGGTCGTCGCGGCACAGCTGCTCGCTGGGGCCGCCCGGAACCGGGTCGAGGCCGCCGGGCGAAGCGGGATGGCAGCGCAGAATGCGTTTCACGGCCAGCCAGCCACCGCGCCGGAGGCCGTGACAGCGCAGCGCCTCGAGGGCGTAGTGCGAACAACTCGGCCAGAAGCGGCAGCGCGGGCCAAGCAGGGGGCTGATCAGCAGTTGATAGCCCTTGATCAGCGCGACCAGTGGCGCTATCGCCAGGCGTCGCACCGGTCGTGCAAAGAGACCGTCAGCGCGATTGGCCATACAGTTCGCCGGGATCGACGAGGGCATCGGCATCGACCTCGCCGCGTTCGGCCCCCAGAGCGATGTAGAAACAGCTACGCCGGCCGGTGTGGCAGGCCGGCCCCTGCTGATCGACCTTCACCAGCAGGGTATCGCCGTCGCAATCGAAGTGCGCCGATTCCAGGCGCTGCAACTGTCCCGAGGTTTCGCCCTTGCGCCACAGCTTGCTCCGCGAGCGCGACCAGTAGCAGACCCAGCCGGTGGTCAGGGTTTCCTCGAGGGCCAGGCGGTTCATCCAGGCCATCATCAATACCTCGCCGCTGTCGTGCTGCTGGGCGATGACGGGGACCAGGCCATCGTCGTTCCAGCGCACGGCGTCGAGCAGGGCGTTGGTGGAACGGGTCGTGCCGCGCTCGGCGGACTCGAGGGTCTTGAACAGGGTCGTCATGGTAACCGGGCTCGTGGGGTCAGTGGGTCGGGAAGGGGCGTTTCAGGAAGAGGCCACGGCCGACGTCGCACGGCAGGCGTCGCAGGCGCCGAGCAGCTCGATGGTCTGACGTTCGACCTGAAAGCCCATGTTCGCCGCGCGGGCGCTGAGCTGGGCACTGACCTCGTCGAGATGCAGCTCCTCGACGCGACCGCAATGGCGGCAGATCAGCAACTGGAAGCCGTGGCGATGCTCGGGGCAGGAGCAGGCAACGTAGGCATTAAGCGATTCGATGCGATGCACCAGCCCCTGCTCGATCAGGAAATCCAGCGCCCGATAGACCGTCGGTGGGCGGGCGGCCCCGTGCTCGGCAGCCAGCTTGTCGAGCAGGTCATAGGCCTTCAGGCCGCCGGGCGCGGCGGCGATCATTTCCAGCACGCGCCGCCGGATCGGCGTGAAGCGCACGCCGCGGCGCTGGCACTGGCGTTCGGCCTGCTGGGTGAGGGTCTGCGTATCGGGCATGAAGCGGGTATCGATATCCGTGGAGCCTCCATTCTACGCGTCCGGCCGATGGGCGGCCAGACGCCTGCCGTCACGATGCCGCCTGGAGTTCGCCGCGGCGGGCGAAGTGCGTCTGGGCGAAGGCCACGCGTTCGGCGACGCTCTTGCCGTCGGGCTGACGCTCGACCAGATCCAGCCGGGGTCGCAACCCCTCGCCGTTGGTCATCTGGATGGCCAGGCCGGGGCGGGCGTTGAGCTCCAGCAACATCGGCCCGTGATGACGATCGAGTACCATGTCGGTGCCCAGATAGCCGAGGCCGGTCATTTCGTAGCAGCTGGCCGCCAGGTTCAGCAGGGTGTCCCAGGCGGGCACGCGCAGGCTGGCCAGGTCATGACCGGTATCGGGATGATCGCTGCGTGGGCGGTCGTGCTGGACGCCGCGCAGCGCCAGGCCCGAGGCGATGTCCAGGCCCACGCCGACGGCCCCCTGGTGCAGGTTGGCCTTGCCGTCGGAGGCGGCGGTGGAAAGCCGCATCATGGCCATGACCGGATAGCCCTTGAAGACGATGACCCGGACATCCGGCACTCCCTCGTAGGTATAGGCCGACAGCGTCTCGTCGAAGGCGATCAGCGACTCGACCAGGGCCACGTCCGGCGTGCCGCCCAGCGAATACAACCCCGACAGGATGTTGGACACGTGGCGCTCCAGGTCCTCGCGCTGCAGACGGTGGCCGCTGGGCTTGATGTAGCCGTCGCCATCGTGATGCTCGATCACCAGAATGCCCTTGCCGCCGCTGCCCTTGGCCGGCTTGATGACGAAGCCGGGGTGGGCGTCGACCATGGCGGCCACGCGCTTGACATCGAACTGGGTGGTGACGGTGCCGATCAGCGCCGGAGTGGTGATGCCATGCTGCTGGGCCAGCAGCTTGGTCTTGAGCTTGTCGTCGACCAGCGGATAGCGGCTGCGGTCGTTGTAGCGGCCGATGTAACGGATGTTGCGGCGGTTCATGCCGATGATGCCCTTGGCCTTGAGCTTGCCGGGGGTGGTCCACATGGCCTCAGTCCTCCGTGACCGGCTTGAACCGCCGCAGCTCGAGCAGCCGGTAGCCGGTGTAATTGCCCAGCAGCAGGATCAGCGCCATGAGAATCAGCTGCACGCCGAGGAAGTTGAAGGTGAGGTGGCGAATCCACGGATTGTTCATCGCCAGATAGGCGAGCACCGCGGTCAGCAGGCTGCCGCCACCCTGGATCAGTACCTCCTTGGGGCCTTCTTCCTCCCAGAGGATCGACATCCGTTCGATGGTCCAGCTGAGAATGATCATCGGGAAGAAGGTGATGGTCAGCCCGGCATTGAGTCCCAGTCGATAGGCGAGCACCGAGAACAGCGAGATGATCGCGATCACCGTGATGATCACCGCCGAGACCCGGGCCACCAGCAATAGATTGAGGTGCGACAGGTAACTGCGGATCACCAGCCCCACGGCCACCACCAGCAGGAACCCGATCAGCCCGGTGAACAGGGTGGTCTGGATGAAGGCCAGGGCGATCAGCACCGGCATGAAGGTGCCGGACGTCTTGATGCCGATCAGTACGCGCAACAGCACCACCACCAGCGCCCCGATGGGAATCAGCAGGATGGTCTTGAACAGCGATTGCTCCTCGAGCGGCAGACTGTGGATCGAGAAGTTGAGCAGCGTATCCTCGGCGAGCTGATTGCGTACCGCCACCGCCGCGGGCTCGTTGTGGCGGATCATCGAGAACGTCACCTGCGAGCGGCTGCCGCCCTCGACCTCGAGAACCGACTGTCCGCCGGCGCCCCACAGCAACAGGTTGTCGGGCCGCCCCTGCTCGCCGGTGACCGGATCGATCAGCATCGATCGGTCGTTCTCGAAGACCTGGACCCAGGGCGTCAACGACTGTCGCCGTCGGCCATCCTCGAGCATCAGGCCGTTGACCACGCGGGCCGGCACATCGGCCTGATTGAGCAGGCGGACCAGCAATTCGGGGCGCGGATACTGGGTCAGCAACAGGCGGGCATTCTCGCCGGCGTCGTCGTCGCTGAAACGGCCGACCAGTTCACGCGCGAAGGTGAACGGATCGGCGGAACGCTGATGGGAGCGCGCGATGATCGCGCGGGCCGCCGTATCGTAGGGCCGCTCCCAGGCGACGTCCCGGGGGACCTCGGGAGGCACCGCCGGCGGCGCCTTGGCCCCCGGCGCGACGAGCAACTGTACCGAATAATAGAGGCGTTGCGTGCCCGTCGCCTCACGGATCGCCCACTGCGCGCGCCGCGCCCCCTGGTCGTCGAGAAACGACAGGCCGTAACCCGACGAGGCGGTGTTCTCGGTCAGCACGCGAAACCCCTGCTGGTGCGTGGGCAGGGCAAGGTCGATCTTGGCCGGGCCGCCATCGGCGACGAAATTGACCTGGGCCTCGATCTCCCAGACCTGACGCTGTTCACCCGGTGTCCAGGGAACCTCGAAGGCGATGTGGCGGTAGAGCGTGACGGCGACGCCGGTCACCAGCAATACGCCGACCAGCAGATAGAAGGGCAGACGGGACATGCGCGTTCCTTATTCGTCGTCGTCGTTATCGGTGGCCTCGTCCCTGGCGGCCGCGGAGGCGGGGGCCCCACCGGGGTATTCGGGACGGTCGTAGAGATAGTGCCGGGCAACGTCGACGACGACGATGTCCCGCATGAAGCGCCGCCCCAGGAGTACCGGATAGGTGAGGTGGGTACGGTCGTTGAGGGTGAACTCGACGTTCTGCTTGATCGGACCCAGGCGCATCAGCAGGCTGATCACCGGTCGGCTTTCCTCGCCGGAGGCCTGGATGATCCGCACCCGGCGCGTGATCTCCGCCTCGATCCATCGATCGCGGACGCTGTCGACGACGACGGCGTCGTCCTCGAGCGCCAGCTTGAAGCGCACCCAGTCCTCGCCGTCGCGCTCGAACTCGGTGATGTCGCGGGCCGACAGCGAGCCGGTATTGGCCCCGGTGTCCAGGCGCGCCTTGAGATAGGTGCCGAGGGTCGGGAAGCCGACCCATTCACTGCGCCCCACGACTTCCATGTTCTCGAGGGAGGGATCCACGCTGGTCGGGCAGTCGGGGACCTTGATGGCGGGCTCGCTATCGCGTTGCTGGAGATCGCCGCGCAGTGCCTTGAGCTGCAAGGTCGTCGCCCGGACATCGCCCTGCAGGACGGCCAGACGCTGTCCCGTGTCGTCGCGACGGGCGGCGTCGGCCGCACACTGCGCGGCCAGGGTGTTCTCGAGTTCGGCGATGCGGTCATCGAAGCGCGACGTGGTCAGCAGCGTGTCGAGACGCGGATCCTGGGAAGCCGGCAGGGCGCAGCCCCCCAGTAGCAAGAGCAGGCCGGCGGCGATCGCCGGCCTCGAATGTCGAATCGGCATGACGGGGATCCTTGTCGACCGTGTCGGGGCCGTCGGCCGCTGGCGACCGACGGCACGGGGTCAAAATGCCGAACGATGATAAGGAGCCCCATCGCCCCTGTCCACGCCGGTCAGCCGTGACCGGCGCTGGAACCCTCGGAATCGGCGGCTCCGGCATCCCGTGCGGCGTTGTGATCGCGGGCCAGAAGCAGATAGAAGGCCGGCAGCACGAACAGCGTGAACAGCGTGCCGATGCCCAGCCCCGCGGCGATGGTCAGGCCGATGTCGAAGCGGCTGACCGCCCCGGCGCCGGTGGCGATCAACAGCGGGAACATGGCGACGATCAGTGCCACCGAGGTCATGATGATCGGTCGCAGACGAATCGAGGCCGCCTCGATGACCGCCTCGCGCTTGTTCAGGCCACGGTCGTGCTGCAGCGTGTTGGCGAACTCGACGATCAGGATGCCATTCTTGGCCACCACGCCGATCAGCGTGATCAGCCCGACCTGGGTGTAGATGTTGACCGTCGACACCCCGAGCGTGATGAAGGCCATCGCCCCGGCGATCGACATGGGCACCGAGACCAGGATGATCAGCGGGTCGCGCCAGCTCTCGAACTGCGCCGCCAGCACCAGATAGATCACCAGCAGCGAGAGGAAGAAGGTCACCATCAGCGCGCTGCCCTGGTTCATCAACTGCCGCGAGGAACCGGTGTAGTCGATCGAATACTCGGCGGGCAGGGTCTCGCTGGCCGCCTGGTTGAGCCAGCCGAGAGCGTCGCCGAGCGCCACGCCGGGGCGCGGCACGCCTTCCAGGGTGATCGCATTGAGCTGCTGGAACTGGGTGCGCTTGGAGGGTTCGACGCCACGCTCGAAGCTCACCACGCTCGACAAGGGCACCTGAGCGCCGGAATCGGCCTCGATGTAGTAGTTGTCGATCATCGAGCTATCCAGACGGTAGGCCTGCTCGACCTGGGGGATCACCTTGTAGCTGCGGCCTTCCATGCTGAAGCGGTTGACGAAGCCTTCGCCGAGCAGCGTCGCCAGCGCCTGACCGACATCCGCCATCGACAGCCCCAGGTCGGCGACCCGGTCGCGGTCGACCTGGATATGGGTGACCGGCCGATCGAGATCGATCGACTTGCGCAGGAAGGCGAAATTGCCGCTGGCCATGGCCTTGCCGAGCAGCTGATCGGCGGCGGCGCTGAGATCCTCGAAGCTGTTGCCGGTGGTGATCACGAACTGCACCGGCAGGCCGCCGCTGGAACCGGGCAGGGAAGGGCGCGGGAAGGCGGCGGTCTGCAGGCCGGTGACCTGGGACAGCGCCGCCTGGACGTTGGGCAGCACGCTCATCTGCGAGACGTCGCGCTGGCTCCAGGGCTTCATCTTGAAGCCGCCGAATACCGTGTCGGCGCTGGTGCCGCCGAGGATCATGAAGGTCTCGTCGTAGCCATCGATGGTCTCGACGCCCTGCTGGATCTGCGTGGCATAGCGCTTGAGGTAATCCAGCGTGGCGGTCTGCGGCGCCGTACCCTGGAAGAAGATGATGCCCTGGTCCTCGGTGGGGGCCAGCTCGTTCTGGCTGGTGATGAACATGAAATAGATCGACACCAGCACCACGGCGGCGAAGACCACGATCACCGAGACCGTCTGCAGGGCCCGTGAGAGCAGGGCACGGTAGCCGTTGGCCAGGCCGTTGAAGGTACGCTCGACCAGCCCCTCGAACCGCGACGGATCGCCGTGGGGCTTGAGCACCTTGCCGGCGAGCATCGGCGACAGCGTCAGCGCGATGATGCCGGAGACGATCACGGCGCCGGCCAGGGTGAAGGCGAACTCGGTGAACAGCGAGCCGACCAGACCGCCCATGAAGCCGATGGGGGCATAGACCGCCACCAGGGTGGTGGTCATGGCGATGATCGGCGTGGCCATCTCGCGGGCGCCATTGAGGGCGGCCTGGAAACGGGTTTCGCCGGCCTCGATATGGCGATGGACGTTCTCGACGATGATGATCGCGTCGTCCACCACCAGGCCGATCGCCAGCACCATCGACAACAGCGTCAGCAGGTTGAGCGAGAAGCCCAGCACCAGCATGACGAAGGCGCCGCCGATCAGCGACAGCGGCACGGCCACCGCGGGGACCAGGGCAGCGCGAAACGAGCCCAGCGACAAGAAGATCACCACCAGCACGATGATCAGTGCCTCGGCGAGGGTCTTGATCACCTCGTCGATCGAGTCCTCGATGAATTCCGAGGCATCGTAGGGCAGTACCACGTCGAGCCCGGTGGGCAACTGGCTGCGGATTTCCGGCAGCGCCTCGCGAACGGCGCGGGCCACGTCCAGCGGATTGGCGCCGGGCGCCTGTTCGATGGCCATGAAGGTCGAGGGCGTACCGCTGTACCAGGCGACGCTGTCGTAGCTTTCGGCGCCGAGGTCGGTGCGCGCGATGTCGCGCAGACGGATCAGGTTGCCGTCATCGTTGCGAACCACCATGTCGGCGAACTGTTCGGGATCGGTGACGTCGGTGCTCGCGGTGAGGTTGATCGCCACGAACTCGCTGCGGGTCTTGCCGACCCCGGCCTGATAGTTGTTGTTGCGCAGGACGTCGACGACGTCCTGCGGGCTGACGCCGAGCGCGGCCATGCGCTGCGGGTCGAGCCAGATGCGCATGGCGAAGCTCTGGCCGTAGAGTCGCGCCTTGGCGACCCCGGGCAACGCCTGGAGCTTGGGCTGGACTACCCGCGTGAGATAGTCGGTGATCTGCGGTACCGGCATCTCGTTGGAGTAGAACGCCAGGTACATCAGGGCGGTGGAATCGCCGGTCGTCGACTCGATCACCGGACTTTCGGCAGAGGCGGGGAGTACGCTGCGCTGACTCGCGACCTTGGCCTGGATCTCGGCCAGGGCGGCGTTGGCATCGTAGTTGAGCATCATGTGCACCTCGATCGTCGAGGAACCCTGGATACTGCTCGAATCGATGTAGTCGATGCCGTCGGCCTCGGCGATCGCCTGCTGCAACGGCGTGGTCACGAAGCCCTGGACCAGTTCGGAACTCGCACCAGGATAGCTGGTGGTGACCGTGATCACGGTGCTCTCGAGTTCGGGGTACTGGCGGACCTCCATGTCGAGCGTGGAGCGCAGGCCCATCAGCAGGATCAGCAGGCTGATGACGGTGGCCAGGACCGGCCGGTGGATGAACAGGTCGGTAAATGACTTCATCAGCCCTGCGCCTCCGGCGTCGTCTCGCTGGACGCTGCCTCGCCGGATGAATCACCGCCGGGCTGGGCTGCCGTCGCGCTCTTGCCGTCACCGTCCTGGTCGACAGGCTTGATCGCCTGACCGTCGCGCAGGCGCAACTGGCCGGCGGCCACCACGCGGGCACCGACCTCGAGGCCCTTGACGATCTCCACCTGGTCACCGCGGACACGCCCGGCGGTCACCTGGGTGCGCTGGGCCACGGTCTGTCCCTGATCGTTTTCCACCACGCGGAAGACGTAGTCGCCGTAGGTGTTGAAGGCCAGCGCCGTGCGCGGCAGGGTCAGCACGCGCTGGGTATCCGGGGCGAGGGTGCGCACGTCGGCGAACATACCGGGCCTGAGCCGATTCTCGGGGTTGTCCAGTGTGGCGCGCACGGCCAGTGTCCGACTGCTTTCATTCACCGCCGGGGCCACGGCTTCGATCTTGCCGGTGAAGGCGCGATCCGGGAACGCCGCCACGTGCACCTCGACCTCACGGCCGGCCTGGACGCGGTCGAGCTGCTTCTCGGGGATGCTGTAGTCGACGTAGATGGGGTCGAGCATGTTGAGATCGACGATCGGCGTGCCCACGGCGATGTACTCGCCGATGTCCACCTGACGCAGCCCGACCACGCCATCGAAGGGCGCGCGAATGGTCTTCTTGTTCAACTGGGCCTGCTGCTGGGCGACATCGGCGCGGGCCGCCTGATAGTTGGCTCGCGCCTCGTCGTATTGTGACTGCGAGATCGCCTTGCGCGGCAACAGGTCGGAATAGCGCCGGAACGTTTCGTTGGCCAGACGGGCCTGGGCCTGGAGCGCCGCCAGCGCCGCCTGGTCGACGCTGTCTTCGAGCTGGATCAGCACGTCACCCCGCGAGACGCGCTGCCCGGACTCGAAGGCGATCTTGCTGACTACGCCAGCCACTTCGTTGGACACCGCCACGCCGTTGATGGCCCGCAGCGAGCCCACCGATTTCAACGCCGGTCGCCAGGGTTGGGCTTCGAGCTCGACGACCTCGACCGGCGCCGGCGGCTGGGCCTGAGCCATCTGCTGGCCCATCTGCTGCATCTGCCAGTATTTCCAGCCGAAAATGCCCCCCAGAACGATGGCCAGCAGGACGATCACGACGATCATGCGTAGGGTGGTCTTCATGGGGGAACTTCCTGAATGAATGCGTTTTTCTTGGTGTGCGGACGTCGGCGGCGCGACCGATGACACAAACGCCACATCATGCGATGTTCATGCAGCAAAGACCAGTCCCGTCTCGCCAACGTCGATCAACGCCGAGGACACGGTCGGCGATGGCTGGTGACCCAGTCAGCTGTTAACGCCGCGTGGGCGGGCGCAGACATGTTCAAACACAGCGTAAGCGCCGGGTGTGACAGTGCGAAGACGACAAGGATCCAGGCAATGACGCGACCGCGTATGACTCGCCAAATGCATTATTTAACATAATATAGATTATACGAACTAAAGGATCGGCAAGGTCATTCTATTCTCGACCGGTGCTCGGTGATTCGATCGCGACACGCGCCCACGGCGTATCCGTTCGCATTGGGACCCGACTGACAGGCAATGCCGGCCACGTGATCGTCACTCGTCACATGGCCGGAAGACGGCGTGCGCCAATCCCATTCAGCCCGTTCGGTCAGCCGTAATGCGTCGAGCCGCCGAGGAACAGCTCGCCGGCCTCGCCGAGCGTTTCGGTCAGCGTCGGATGCGGATGCACGGTCAACGCCAGGTCCTCGGCGACGGCGCCCATCTCGATGGCCAGCACGGCCTCGCCGATCAGCGACTCCGCCTGGGGCCCGACGATCCCGGCACCCAGCAGCCGGCCACTGCCAGGCTCGACGATCAGCTTGGTCAGGCCGTCATCGGCCTGCAGCGTCAAGGCGCGCCCGGCAGCCTGCCAGGGAAACTTGAGCACCTGGATCTCGCGGCCCTCGTCGCGGGCCTGGGTCTCGGTCAGGCCGCACCAGGCGATCTGCGGCACGGTATACACCACGGCCGGCACCGCGCGGGCGTCGAAGGCCGCCGCTTCGCCGGCTGCGGCGCGTGCCGCCACCTTGCCCTGGTGCATGGCTTCATGGGCCAGCAGCATGCCGCCGGTGACGTCGCCGATCGCATGAATATGCGATACGTTGGTGCGACATTGCGCATCGACCTCGATGAAGCCGGCGTCATCACAGTGCACGCCGGCCTTGTCGAGATCCAGCCCATCGCTGTTGGGACGCCGGCCCACCGCGACCAGCACCCGGCTGAAGCGGTGATCGCGCGAGCCATCCGCGTCTTCCAGCGTGACTCTTACCTGGCGCTGCGTTTCATGCAACCCGGAGACCTGGGTCTCGAGGTGCACGGCCTTGAAACGCGACGCCAGTGTCCTGGTGAGCGGCTCGACCAGATCCGCGTCGGCATTGGGCATCAGGCGCTCGGCCATTTCCACCACGGTCACCTGACTGCCCAGCGACTGATAGACCATGCCCATTTCCAGACCGACGTAGCCGCCGCCGATGACCAGCAACGAGTCGGGAATCTCCTCGAGTTCCAGGGCATCGGTGGAATCCATGATCCGCCGGCTCGCGGCGATATCCACGTCGGGCAGCGCGACCGGTCGCGAGCCGCTGGCGATGATCGCCTGCTCGAAGCGCAACGTGCCCGAGACCTCGTTACCTTCGACGGTCAGGTTCTGCTCGTCGGCAAGGCGCGCGCGGGCCCTGACCAGCCGCACACCGCGCTGCCGACACAGCCCTTCCAGCCCGTCGGTGAGCGTCTTCACCACCTTCTGCTTCCACTGGCGAAGCGCATCGACATCGATCTCGGGCCTGGCGAAGCGCAGGCCCATGGTCTCTGCGGATTCGCTGGCATGGATCAACTCGGTGACCTCGAGCAGGGTCTTCGAAGGGATGCAGCCACGCAACAGGCAGACGCCGCCGACCGGTGTCTCGTCGTTGATCAGCGTCACGTCCAGGCCCAGCTTGACCGCCTCGAAGGCCGCGGCATAGCCGCCCGGCCCGCCGCCGATCACGGCCAGCTGCGTGCTGTCGGGCAGCTTGGAAGATGTGTGCTTTCTTGCCATGGTCGTCCATTACCTCCGGCAACGTGGCTCAGATCTTGAGCAGCAGCGAATGTGGGTCCTCGAGGGCGCCGATCAGCGTGGTCACGAAGCTGGCGGCATCCGCGCCATCGTTGGCGCGGTGATCGAAGCCGAGCGACAACGGCAGCATCAGCCGCGGCTTGATCTCGTAGTCATCGAGGTCGCCGTGCACCACGGGTTCGAGTCTGGCCTGCCCCATGCCCAGGATGGCGACTTCGGGCGGGTTGATCAGCGGCGACAACGAGGTGCCGCCCATCGGCCCGGGGTTGGTGAGGGTCATGCAGCCGCCCTCCATGTCCTCACGTGCCAGCTCCCCCGCCTTGGCCTTGTCGATGATCGCTTTCAGCTCGGCGGTCAGCTCGATCATGTTCTTGCGATCGACGTCACGAATCACCGGCACCAGCAGGCCCTGGTCGGTGGCCACGGCCACGCCGATATGGAAATAGCACTTGAGGACGAGCTCCTCGTTCTCGGCATCCAGGCTGGCGTTGAAGCGGGGAAACTGCTTCAAGGCGTAGACCATCGCCTTGAGCATCAGCACGGTCATGGTGAACTTGCCGCCGTTGCTCTCGGCGCTGGGTTCGTAATCGCGACGAAAACGTTCGAGGGCCGTGATGTCGGCCACGTCCTGATGATAGACGTGAGGGATCTCCTGCCATGACCGGGACATCCGCTGGGCGGTGGCGCGGCGGATCGAGCGCATCGCTTCGCGCTCGGTCTCGCCCCAGCGCGAGAAGTCCGGCAGCCCGCTGGACTCTTGCCGCGATGGCTGTTCGGCCGACAGCGTCTCTCGGGCGGCTGCGCCCTGCTCTCCCTGTGCCGCGGCCTCGACATCGTCCGCGGTCACCCGGCCCTGCGGGCCGCTGGGCTCGACATCGTGCAGGTCGACGCCCATCTCGCGGGCGATGCGCCGGGTGCTGGGCGCCGCGGGGACCGGCTGGCGGCGATCGGTATGCTTGCCGTTGGAACGCGTTTCGCCCTCCTGTCGAGAGCCCGTGTCTTCCTGGGCACTCTCGTCCTGAGCGCTCTCCGCGTCATCTTTCTTCGACGCCTCGCTATCGGCTTCCTGCGTCTCGTCTTCGCTCTCGCGAGAAGACGTATCCTCCTCCTGGTCCTGCGTCGCTTGTTCGTCCTGTGACTCGTCGGCAGTGGCTTCCTCTTCCTTCTCGCCGTCGGGTTGGTAGGTGATCAGCGCGTCATCGACCCGGACGCGATCGCCGGTGCCGGGATGCACGGTCTCGACGGTACCGGTGAACGGCGCGGGGATATCCGTGGCGGCCTTGTCGGTCTCCACCGTGAGCACGGTGTCGCCGTCGTTGATGTGATCGCCCTCGCCGACATGAATCTCGAGAACTTCCGCTTCCTCGAGCCCCTCGCCAGGGTCGGAAAATCTGAACGTTTCGCTCATGGTCCCTTGGTCCTCAATCGTTCAACACGCCGCGGGCGGCTGCCAGGATGCGTTGCTGATCCGGCAGATAATCCTGCTCCCGGGCGAACAACGGTACGATGGTGTCGAAGCCGGTCACGCGGCGCACGGGGGCCTCGAGATAATAGAAGGCGTCCTCGATCAGCCGGGCCATGATTTCGCCCGCCGGGCCATAGGTGCGATGCGCTTCGTGGACGATGACCACCCGCCCGGTGCGGCGTGCGGATTCGGCGAATCGCGAGTGATCGAGCGGCGACAGGCTCAGCAGGTCGATCACCTCGGCCTCGATGCCGTCCTCCTCGGCCAGGGTATCGGCGGCCTGAAGGGTCCGATGGAGCATCGCGCCGTAGCTGATCAGGGTCAGGTCATCGCCTTCGCGGGCAGTCCGCGACTCGCCCAGCGGCAGGGTCTCCTCCGCGTCGGGCACTTCCTCGCGAAAGGCCCGATAGACGGCCTTGGGCTCGAAGAACACTACCGGGTCCGGGTCGCGAATGGCACTGACCAGCAGCGCACGGGCGTTGCGCGGCGTCGAGGGGACGACCATCTTCAGACCCGGGGTATGGGCATAGAAGACCTCCTTGCTCTCGGAGTGGTGCTCGAGGGCATGCACCCCGGCGCCATAGGGCATGCGCAGCACCATCGGCACGCTGTGCCCGCCGCGACTCCGCCAGCGCATGCGCGCGGCGTGGGCTTCCATCTGGTGAAAGCCCTGGTAGCTGAAGCCCGAGAACTGCATTTCGCAGACCGGCTTTAGACCATTGATCGCCATGCCCACCGAGATGCCCGTCAGCGCGGTCTCGGCCACCGGCGAATCGATCACCCGCCGTTCGCCGTAACGCGCCAGCAAGCCGTCGGTGATACGAAAGACCCCGCCGTCGACACCGACATCCTCGCCGAGCACGACCACGGACTCGTCGTTGTCCATTTCCTGGCTCAGCGCCAGATTGAGCGCATCCGCCATGTTCAGTTCGGCCATCGGTCACTCTCCTTCCTTGAGTCGATCGGCGAACGATTGCCGTTGCGATTCGAGATACTCGGGGGTGTCTGCATGGATGTGATCGAAGATCACCTGCGGATCGTTCAGCGATTCGATGCGTTCGTGGGCCGCCTTCCAGGCCTCGTCGACCTGCTCCTCGATCGTCTTCTCGAGCTTGTCGATCTGCTTGTCGCTGAGCCAGCGCTTCTTCTTGAGATAGCTCTGCAGACGGGCGATCGGCTCACGCCCCTGCCACTTCTCGACCTCTTCCTCGTCGCGATACTTGCCGGGATCGTCCGCGGTGGTATGTACCGTCAGCCGATAGGTGACGCATTCGATGAGGGTCGGACCCTCACCGTCCCGGGCACGCTTGGCGGCCTCCTGGACGGCGGCATACACGGCCAGCACGTCGTTGCCGTCGACCTGCAGCGAGGGGATCGCGTAGGCCAGCCCCTTCTGGGCCAGGGTCTTAGACTCGCTCTGGCGCCCGCGCGGCATCGAGATCGCCCAGTGGTTGTTCTGGCACAGGAAGATCACCGGGGTCTTGAACACGCTGGCGACGTTCAGAGCCTCGTGGAAGTCACCCTCGGACGTGGCACCGTCGCCGAAGAAGGTGATGGTGACTTCATCGAGCTCGCGCAGACCGGAGGCGTAGCCGATCCCCACCGCATGGGGGATCTGGGAGGCCACGGGGATGGAGATGGGCAGATCGTGACTACCCTGCTCGATGGCGCTGCCTTCGCTGTAGCCGGCGTTGTAGAGCAGCAGGTTTTCCGGCGGAACGCCACGCCAGAGCATGGCCGACGTTTCCCGGAAGGCCGGAACGAACCAGTCATCGTCGCCGAGTGCCGCCATGGCCGGGATCTGGGACGCCTCCTGGCCCTTGGCCGGGGCGAAGGTGCCGATCCGCCCCTGGCGCTGCAGGGTGAGCATCCGTTCGTCGAGGCGTCGGCTGAGCAGCATCGTGCGATGGATGTCGAGCAAGGTGTCCTTGCCGATGTCCGGCTCGAGCTTTTCATCGACCCGGCCCTTCTCGTCGAGTATCGAGAGATACTCGACGGCGTGTTCCAGTCTGACTCGCTTCCTCGGCATGACGTCCCTCCGCGGATTCAGTGAGTTCCCTGTCCCGGCCGCGCTCCGTGCGACCTTGCGACGACTACTGACTGTAGAAACCCTGCCGAGGTATTGCCAATCATTACCGGGCTACCGATCTACGCCGGCCTGTCGATGCCGAGCACACAACGCAAGACGCCCCCGCCATGGGCGGGGGCGTCGTTTTGCGCAGTCTTGCGTCGGCGAGCGCTTAGAGCTCTTCGGCGGGCGCGTAGGAACCATCGGGACGATGGTCTTCCTTGCCGGTCAGACCCGGCGTGAAGACACAGGCCAGCACCAGGGTCTCGGAGGCACGCAGCATGTGGTCGTCATGCTGGTCGAGGATGTAGATGTCGCCCGGGCCGATGGGCCAGATCTTGCCATCGGCCAGGGTTTCCACCTCGCCCTTGCCTTCGATGCAGTAGACCGCCTCGAAGTGGTGCTTGTAATGGATGTGCGTTTCGGTACCGCCGAAGATACGCGTGATGTGGAACGAGCAGTTGCCGCCATCGTCGGCCAGCGAGAGGCGGGTGCTGTCCCAGTTGCCATTCGCGGCCGTGACCAGACGGTCGGTCTGGCGAGCTTCTTCGAGATTGCGAACGATCATAGCCGTTTTCCTTTTCTAGTTCGTGAAGGAGCGCGCCATCCTCGATCCGGGCACGCTCCACCGGGCTTTGCCGGCCTCGGTCAGGCCAGAGCTTCCTTGGCGCTCGCCTCGAGAATATCCAGCCCTTCGATCAGGTCTTCGTCGGAGATGGTCAAGGGGCAGAGGCACTTGACGACTTCGCCGTCCTGGCCGCTGGTCTCGATGATCAGCCCCTTCTCGAAGGCCTTGTGGGTGATCTTGTCGGCGATATCGCCGCTGGCCACGTCGATGCCGCGCATCAGGCCGCGGCCACGCTCGGAGGCCGGGAAGCCGTTCTCGGTGAGCCAGGCGGCGATCTTCTGGAAGCGATCCTCGACCACGCGACCCTTGCGCTGCACGTCACGCTCGAGGGTGTCGTCGCTCCAGTACTTGCGCATCGCCGCGGCGGCGGTGACGAAGGCCAGGTTGAAGCCGCGGAAGGTGCCGTTGTACTGGCCCGGTTTCCACTTGTCGAGCTCGGGGCGCATCAGCACGTGGGCGAACGGCAGCCCGAAACCGGACAGCGACTTGGAGTTGGTGACGATGTCCGGGGTCACGCCGGCATGCTCGAAGCTGAAGAACTTGCCGGTACGTCCGCAGCCCGCCTGGATGTCGTCGACGATCAGCAGGATGTCGTGGGCGCGGCAGATCGACTCGAGGCGCTTGAGCCAGTCGAGGCCGGAGACGTTGATGCCGCCCTCGCCCTGGACCGTCTCGACGATCACCGCGGCCGGCACGTCCAACCCGCCGGACTTGTCGCCGAGCAGCTTCTCGAAGTAATCCAGGGTGTCGACGGCATCGCCCATGTAGCCGTCGTAGGGCATGAAGGCGGCGCCCTGGGTGGGGATGCCACCGGTCGCTTCACGGAACTTGCGGTTGCCGGTGGTGGCCAGCGCGCCCATGGTCACGCCATGGAAACCGTTGGTGAAGGTGACGATGTTGTGACGTCCCTTGGCGACACGGGCCAGGCGGATCGCCGCCTCGACGGCGTTGGTCCCGGTCGGCCCCGGCAGGTGGACCTTGTAGTCCAGGCCGCGCGGCTTGAGGATTACTTCCTCGAGGGTTTCCAGATACTCGCGCTTGGCGGCGGTCCAGAAGTCCAGGCCGTGGACGATGCCGTCGCTGGCCAGGTAATCGACCAGTGCC
The DNA here is from genome assembly GCF_020147985.1 of Modicisalibacter sp. MOD 31.J. Classification (NCBI taxonomy): domain Bacteria; kingdom Pseudomonadati; phylum Pseudomonadota; class Gammaproteobacteria; order Oceanospirillales; family Halomonadaceae; genus Modicisalibacter; species Modicisalibacter sp. MOD 31.J. Next base: position 756,899 of record NZ_JAGXFF010000002.1, read on the forward strand.
TGCTTGATGTGCGGGTTGTTGTGCCCATAGTTGAGGGTCCCGGCGCCGGCCAGGAAGTCGATGTATTCGCGACCGGTCTCGTCGGTCAGGCGGGCATTGCGCGCCTGGGTGAAGACGACCGGAAAGGAACGCGAATAGGTCCGGACTTCGGATTCCATGCGCTCGAGAATCTGTGTCTGCATTGAACGACCTCCGGGTCGATGACAAGTGACTGATTAAAAGCGTGTGACGATGATGACGCGTTGCGCGGTCAGATGCGTTCGGGATCGAACGGGCCGATCCGCACCAGGTTTTCGGGATCGTGCTCCCCGCCCAACTGGTCGGTGGAGAAGTATTCGCGACTGTTCAGCGGGGCCTGCCAGCGGTCGGCGAGGCGCTTGAACAACCCCCAGGACGCCTGATTGTCCGGCGTGATGGTGGTTTCCAGATGACGAACGTGGGCCAGTTCGGGGCGCCGCATGACGGCCTCGACCAGACGCCGGGCGAGCCCGGTGCCGCGTGCCTTGTCACCCACGGCGACCTGCCAGAGGAAGTAGGTTTCCGGGGAGTTGCGCTTGGGGTAACCGGACACGAAGCCGACGATGTCGCCCTCCTCGTCCGTGGCGACGGCACAGCTGTCACGGAACTGCGTGGCCAGGAGCAGATAGGCGTAGGCGGAATTGACGTCGAGCGGCGGGCAGGACTTGACGAGTTCGTAGATGCCCCAACCGTCATCGGTGGTCGGCTTGCGAATGAACAACGGGGCGTGCTGACGCCCGACCACGGCATCCGCGACGCTGGGCTTGGCCAGTTCCGCCGACGGAGTGAAGGATTGCGTTGTCATGGTCATGGGATCGATTCGCCATTGCGAGTTTGAATTCAACCTTAACAGGCGCTTAGCGATAAATCAAAAATATGGTTATGCCGGGAGGCAATGTCCATAAAGGCGGGTTATGTAAGCCGCAAGACGCCTACCGTCGATGACACTGGCAGAAGCTCACCGCCCTTTTATGCACGGCGCCTGTGTCGAGCCCGTGACACGGCCATACCGATCGCCGACCGGTGCGCTCCGGGCCCGGGTCGTCAATCAGTCTAGGCAAGGCTGGCGGTCACGGCGAGGCCGGAGATCGAGAAGCGGAGATTCCGCGAGAACGAGCGGATGCCGCGGGGAGGCGGGCGACACGCCCGGAAACGATGAGGCCGCCCGAAGGCGGCCTCGTGAGACGGGGTATCAGCGACGCGTCGGCGTGCGCATGGTGACGAATTCCTCGGCCCCGGTGGGGTGGATGCCCACGGTGGCATCGAAGTCGCTCTTGGTCAGACCGGCACGCACGGCGATGGCGATGCCCTGGATCACCTCGCCGGCTTCCTCGCCAACCATGTGGGCGCCGAGCACCCGATCGCTCGCCTCGTCCACCACCAGCTTCATCAGACAGCGTTCGTCGCTGCCCGACAGGGTATGTTTCATGGGCCGGAAGTCCGCGGTATAGATGCTCACGGCCTCGTATTCGGCGCGCGCCGCCTCCTCGGAGAGCCCCACGGTACCGATGTTGGGGTGACAGAACACCGCGGTGGCGATGTTGCGATAGTCCAGCGGCCCCGGCGGGTTGGCGGTGAAGTGATGCTGGACCATGTGCATGGCCTCGGCCAGGGCCACCGGGGTCAGTTCGGGGCCGCCGGTCACGTCACCGAGCGCCAGGATCGAGGGAACCGACGTCTCGTAGCGGTCGTTGACCTTGATGGTGCCGTCGGGGTTGAGCGCGATGTCGAGCTGGTCCAGCCCCAGGCCACGGAGGTTGGGCCGGCGCCCGGTGGCGGCCAGGACCGTATCCACGACGAGCGTCTCGCCATTGGTCAGGGTGACCGCGAGGCCGTCGTCACGCTTCTCGATGCCCTCGATGGTGGTCTCGAAATGCAGATTGACGCCCTTCTTGGCCATCTCGTCGCGGGTGAACTCGCGCACCTCGTGATCGAAGCCGCGCAGGAACAGCTCGCCGCGGTAGACGAGATGGGCATCGCTGCCCAGGCCGTTGAAGATGCTGGCGAACTCGACGGCGATGTAGCCGCCGCCCAGCACCAGGAAGCGCTTGGGGAATTCGTCGAGATCGAAGACGCGGTTGGAGTCGAGCACGTGCTCCCGACCCGGAAAGTCGGGCACCCAGGGCCAGCCGCCCACGGCGACGAGGATCTTCTCGGCGCTGATCGATTCGCCGTCGACCTCGACGGTGTGGGCGTCGACGACCCGGGCCCGGCCGTTGATCAGGCGCACGTCGGCATTGTCGAGCAGGCGCCCGTAGATGCCGTTGAGTCGCTTGATCTCGGCAATCTTGTTGTCACGCAGCGTCGCCCAGTCGAAGCGCGGCGCCTCGGCAAGCTGCCAGCCGAATCCGGCACTGTCCTCGAAGGCTTCATGAAAATGTGCCGCGTAGGAATACAGCTTCTTGGGCACGCATCCGACGTTGACGCAGGTGCCACCCAGGTAGCGATCCTCGGCGATGGCGACGCGAGCCCCGGTCGCCGCCGCGGTACGTGCCGCACGCACGCCACCGGAGCCGGCGCCGATGACGAACAGATCGTAATCGAACTCAGCCACGTTGCTCTCTCCTGTCTACTGTTGGCGGCGATGATAACAGCCGTGCCGCCCGCCCGGGAGGCCCGGGCCATTGACCCTCTCTATACCGTTGATAAAGAATGCAAGCCGCCGCGCGGCCCGACCACAAGGAGTCCTTTTCCATGAAAAAAGAAATGCAGCGTCTGCTGGAACGCAACCGTGACTGGGCCGAGAGCGTCCGTCGGCAGGATCCGGATTTCTTCGCCCGCCTGTCGCAACAGCAGAATCCGGACTATTTGTGGATCGGCTGCTCCGACAGTCGCGTGCCCGCCAACCAGATCGTCGACCTGCCCCCCGGCGAGGTCTTCGTCCACCGCAACGTCGGCAACATCCTCAATCACAGCGACATGAACGCCCTGTCGGTGGTGCAGTTCGCCGTCGACGTGCTCAAGGTCAAGCACATCATGATCGTCGGCCACTACGGGTGTGGCGGGGTCAAGGCGGCGATCACCGGCGGCGAGTTCGGGATCGTCGACTACTGGCTGCACTCGATTCGCGAGCAGTACAGCCGCCATCGCCAGGACCTGCAGCAGCTGCCGCTCGAGGAGCAGGTCGACCGCATGTGCGAACTCAACGTCAAGGCACAGGTCGCCAATCTCTGCCAGACCAAGATCATCCAGCGCGCCTGGCTGCGCAAGCAGCCGCTGGCCGTTCACGGCTGGGTCTACGGGCTCAATGACGGTCGCGTCAACGACCTCGACTGCTCGGTCGAGGGTCTCGAACAGGTCTCGCAGCTCTATCGCGTCGACCGCGTCGAGCCGATTCCCGGCGACGACTGACCCCCCTTCGGCGTCATTGTCGCCACGACGATGACGCCCGTTCGCGCGCTTTTGCGACGTTTTCCCGCCGCCCTGCCGAACGCTCGCCGGACACCGCCCCACCAGCCGGCCGATACGCCGGGCGCATGACCCCAGTCAGTTTTTCGATTGTCCGCCTGTCGGGGGCTCACTATGGTGGTCATGGGACCCAAGGGTCATACAACGAACAATCAACCTTCAGGTTATGACATGACATTCAAGAAAACGCTGCTGGCCTCTCTGGTAGGCGCTTCACTCTGTCTGCCGATGGCGGCCCTCGCCCAGGACGTCAACGGTGACGGTAAAGACGTTATCCTGCGCGTCGCCTATGACGCCGATCCGGTGTCCCTGGACATCCACGAGCAGCTGTCCGGGGGCATGCTGCAACTTTCCCACCTGGCCTTCGACCCCCTGGTACGCTGGACGCAGGACCTGACCTTCGAACCGCGCCTGGCGACGGACTGGGAACAGGTCGACGACACCACCATGCGTATGCATCTGCGTGAAGGCGTCACCTTCCACAGCGGCAACCCCTTCGCCGCCAAGGACGTCGTCTGGACCGTCGAGCGTCTCAAGCGCAGCCCCGACTTCAAGGCGATCTTCGACCCGATCGCCAGCATCACCGCCGTCGACGATCACACGGTGGAGTTCAAGACCAAGAAGCCCTATCCGCTGCTGCTCAACCTCGCCACCTACATCTTCCCGATGGACAGCGAGTTCTATTCCGGTACCGATGCCAACGGCAAGCCCAAGGACGCCATCGTCAAGAACGGCAACTCCTTCGCCTCGCGCAACATCTCCGGCACCGGGCCGTACCGGGTCACCGAGCGTCAGCAGGGTGTCAAGGTCGAGTTCGAACGCAACGAGAACTACTGGGACAAGGATTCCCCGGGCAACGTCGATCACATCGTGCTGACGCCGATCAGCGAGAACGCCACCCGCGTGGCGGCACTGCTCTCCGGCGACGTCGATTTCATCGCCCCGGTCCCGCCCAATGATCTGCAACGCGTCAAGGCCGACAAGAACGTCAAGCTGGTGACCATGTCCGGCACCCGCATCATCACCCTGCAGATGAACCAAAAGCGCGTCGAGGCCTTCAAGGATGCCCGCGTGCGCCAGGCGTTCAACTACGCCATCAATCAGGAAGCCATCGCCGATCGCCTGATGAAGGGCTTCGCGACACCGGCCGCGCAGCTCTCGCCCAAGGGCTACGCCGGTCATGACCCGGATCTCGAGCCGCGCTACGACCTCGAGAAAGCCAAGCAGCTGATGAAGGAGGCCGGCTACGCCGACGGCTTCAGCATCACCATGCTGGCGCCCAACAACCGCTACGTGAACGATGCCCAGATCGCCCAGGCGGTGGCCGCCATGCTGGCGCGCATCAACGTCACGGTGGATCTCAAGACGCTGCCCAAGGCCCAGTACTGGGGCGAATTCGACGACCGTGCGGCCGACGTGATGATGATCGGCTGGCATGCGGACACCGAGGATTCGGCGAACTTCTTCCAGTACCTGACCGAATGCCCCGACCCGGACACCGGTGCCGGCCAGTACAACAGCGGCAACTACTGCAACCCCGAGCTCGACGAGCTGGTCGCCAAGGCCAACCTGGAGACCGACCGGGACAAGCGCGCGAAGATGCTGCAGGCGGTGGAAAAGGGCCTCTACGACGACGCGGCCTTCATTCCGCTGCACTGGCAGGATCTTGCCTGGGCGGCGAAGAACGAGGTGCAGATCGAGCCGGTGCTCAACGTCATGAACTTCCCCTACCTGGGAGACGTGGTCGTCGAGCAGGACTGACGCCGCCACGGCCGTTCGCCGGTGTTTCCGGCGAACGGCATCACGCCAGAGACCTCAAGCCAAGGAAAGCGCTTCGATGCCTCGCAAGGGGTGTCGCCGGCGTCTTTCGTTTCCAGACAGGACCTGCAATCCATGATTGCCTTTCTGATCAAGCGCCTGTTTCACGCCTTCCTGGTGATGTTCGTCATCAGCGTGATCAGCTTCGCGATCCAGGACAACCTCGGCGACCCCATCCAGCAGATGGTCGGTCAGTCGGTCCCCGAAAGCCAGCGCGCCGAGTTGCGCGAGGAACTGGGTCTCAACGACCCCTTCCTGGTCCAGTACCTGCGCTTCGCCAAGAACGCCCTGCACTTCGACTTCGGCTACTCTTATTTCTACAACGAGCCGACCACCGACGTGGTATTGCGCCACCTGCCCGCCACCCTGGAGCTGGTTTTCGCGACCACCGTGCTGATCATCCTGCTGTCGGTGCCGATCGGCGTGTACAGCGCCATCCGCCCCCGTTCGCCGCTCTCCCGACTGTTCATGGGGGTGTCGATCGTCGGTATCTCGATCCCGGTGTTCCTCACCGCCATCGTGCTCATTCAGATCTTCGCCATCGGCGTGCATGTCTCGCTGTTCCCCGCCGATACCGGCTGGGGCGCCTGGCTCAACGACCTGCTTTCGACCGACGGCGGCATGCCGGCCTACGGCCGCGGTGACGTGACCCATGTCATCGGCACCTGGAGTACCAACTTCGCCTCGCTCGAGGGACTCACCTACCTGGTGCTGCCGGCGATCTCCCTGGCCTCGATCATGCTGCCGCTGTTCATCCGCCTGATCCGCGCCGAAATGATGGAAGTCCTGCAGTCCGAGTACGTCAAGTTCGCCAAGGCCAAGGGCATCAGCATGCGGCGGATCTACTTCCTGCATGCGCTGAAGAACACCATGCTGCCGGTGATCACCGTCGGCGGGGTACAGATCGGCACCCTGGTCGCCTACACCATTCTCACCGAGACGGTGTTCCAGTGGCCCGGCGTGGGGCTGATGTTCCTGGATGCCATCCAACGCTCCGACATCCCGCTGATCATCACCTACCTGATGGTGGTCGGCCTGATCTTCGTGATCACCAATACGCTGGTCGACCTGATCTACGGACTGGTCAACCCCACCGTGAAGCTCACAGGTAAGCCCGCATGACGACCCCGACCCAAGCTGCTTCGGTCCCCTCGCGCTGGGCCCGCTTCCGCCATTCCTATCTGGTCTACAGCTTCAAGCGCGACTGGATCGCCCAGGTCTGTCTGCTGGTGTTCGTCGCCATGGTCGCCGCCGCCGTGCTGGCGCCCTGGCTGTCACCGATGAACCCCTACGACCTGGCGCAGATCGACATCCTCAGCTCCGAGCTGCCGCCCTTCTGGATCGACGGCAGCGACCCGCAGTACGTGCTGGGCACCGATGCCCAGGGCCGCGACCTGCTGTCGACGATCCTCTATGGCGCCCGCGTGTCGCTGATCATCGGCTTCGGCGCGGTGATCCTCCAGGCCCTGCTGGGCGTCACCTTCGGCCTGCTCGCCGGCTACCTGGGCGGGCGCGTGGATGCCTTCCTGATGCGTCTGGCCGACATCCAGCTGTCGTTCTCCACGCTGATGGTGGCGATCATCGTCGGTGCGGTGATCAAGGCCACCTTCGGCGGCGCCATCTACAGCGAGTACGCGGTGATCATCCTGGTGCTGATCATCGGCCTCGCCGAATGGCCGCAGTACGCGCGCACCGTGCGCGCCTCGGTGCTCGCCGAACGCAGCAAGGAGTACGTGGATGCCGCCCGGGTGATGGGCTTTCGCGCCAAGCGGATCATGTTCCGTCACATCCTGCCCAACACCCTGTCGCCGATCTTCGTGATCTCCACCGTGCAGATCGCCAACGCCATCATCTCCGAGGCCGCGCTGTCGTTCCTCGGCCTGGGCATGCCCGAGACCCAGCCGTCGCTGGGCTCGCTGATCAAGTCGGGCTTCGACTACCTGCAGTCGGGTTCCTGGTGGATCACCCTGATCCCCGGCGCCGTGCTGGTCGTGCTGGTGCTGGTCATCAACCTGCTCGGCGACTGGCTGCGCGACGTGATGAATCCGCGACTCTACAAGGGCTGACGTCATGGCATTACTCGAAGTCTCCAATCTGGACGTGCGCTTCGCCCTGCGTCAGGGCGAGGTCAAGGCGCTGCGCGACGTCAGTTTCACCCTGGATCGCGGCGAGCGACTGGGCATTGTCGGCGAATCCGGCGCCGGCAAGTCGGTGGCCGCCTTCACCATCCTCAACCTGATCGCCAAGCCGGGCTACATCGCCGGCGGCAGCATCCGCTTCGACGATCGCGAACTGACCGGGATGAAGCCGCGCCAGTTGCAGCAGATCCGCGGCAACAAGATCTCGATGATCTTCCAGGACCCGATGATGACGCTCAATCCGGTGCTCACCATCGGCGAGCAGATGGTCGAGTGTCTCAAGGCGCACCGGCGTATCCGCACCCGGGCGGCCCGCGAGATCGCCCTCAACAAGCTGCGCCAGGTCCACATCCCCTCGCCGGAGAAGCGCCTCGACCAGTACCCGCACGAACTCTCCGGCGGCATGCGTCAGCGCATCATCATCGCCATCGCGCTGTTGCTCGACCCGGACATCATCGTCGCCGACGAGCCGACCACCGCGCTGGACGTGACCATCCAGGCGGAGATCATGTCGCTGCTGCTCGAACTGTGCGAAAAGCACAACGTGGCGCTGATCCTGATCACCCACGACCTGGGGGTGGTCAGCCAGGTCACCCAGCGCACCCTGGTGATGTATGCCGGCCGGGTGATCGAACAGGGCCCGACCCGCGAGATCATCAACGATGCCCAGCACCCCTACACCCAGGGGCTGATCAACGCCCTGCCGCAGATGGCCACGCCGGGCAGTCGGCTCAACCAGATCCCCGGGGCGATGCCCACGCTGGCCAAGATTCCGCCGGGCTGTGCCTTCCACCCCCGCTGCAGCTTCGCGTTCAACGACGACGGCTCGCCGCGTCGCGATTGCCGGGAAGTGATTCCGGGCTTCGTGCGCTCGGGCAACTGCGATGTCGCCTGTCACATGGTCCGCGACCTGGTCGACAGCGACGCGAACGCCGGCGACCCCGTCAAATTCCAGGAGGCCCCATGACCCAGGTGATGGCCCAGAACGCGTCGCCGGCCACCACGGCGCAGGCGGGCGACACACTCGTCGAGATCCGTAACCTCGAGAAACACTTCCCGCTGTCCGGGGACTTCCTCGAGCAACTGCGCTTCAAGGGTGGCAAGCTGGTGCGCCGCCAGGAGTTCGTCCACGCCATCAACGGCGTCGACATCGACGTCAGACGCGGCGAATCGCTGTGCGTGGTGGGCGAGTCCGGCTGCGGCAAGTCGACCGTGGCACGCATGGTGATGGGGCTTCTGCACCCCACCGGCGGCGAGATCCGCTACGACGGCGAACGCATCGACAACCTCTCGCCACGTCAGTTGCTGCCCTACCGGCGGCGCATGCAGATGATCTTCCAGAATCCGTATGCCTCGCTGAATCCGCGCATGACCATCCAGCAGACCCTCGAGGAACCGCTGCGCTTCCATCATCCAGACTGGAAGGCGCCGCAGATTCGCGACAAGGTCGCTGAAGTCATGGATTCGGTGGGTATCGATCCCGAATGGGGCAAGCGCTTCGGCCACGAATTCTCCGGGGGGCAGCGCCAACGCATCGCCATTGCCCGCGCCCTGGCCGTCGATCCCGAGTTCATCGTCGCCGACGAGCCGATCTCGGCACTCGACGTGTCGATCCAGGCGCAGGTGCTCAACCTGCTGATGGACGCCCAGGAGACCCACCATCTCACCTATCTGTTCATCACCCACGATCTGTCGGTGGTCGAACACTTCGGCACCCGGGTGGTGGTGATGTACCTGGGTCGGGTCTGCGAGGTCGCCGAAACCCGCGCGCTGTTCGCGACGCCCCGCCACCCCTATACCCAGGCCCTGCTCTCGGCGATTCCGCGCCTCGAGGACGATCGTCCCGACTACATCCGGCTGTCCGGCGAAGTACCGACGCCGGTCAACCTGCCATCGGGCTGCGTCTTCCACGGCCGCTGTCCCCACGCCAACGAACGCTGCCGACGCGAAGTCCCGCAACTGATCGATGCCCAGGGCACCCAGGTTGCCTGCCATGCCGTCGAGGAGGGGCGGATCTAGGCAATCCTCGCTATAGGCCGATCGCAGTGTCATGTCACAATGTCCCGCCGGCCCCGGAATGGTTTCCGGGGTCCGCCAGCGCCGTGAACACGACACACGCCCACTCTTGTCTTTCGTCAGGCGTCGCCGCAAACGAGGTATCCGATGGAGATTCGCTGGCTGGAAGACTTCATCACGCTGGCGCGGACACGCCATTTCTCGCGTGCCGCCGAAGCGCAGAACGTCACACAGCCGACCTTTTCACGCCGTATCAAGCTCCTCGAGGAGGAGATGGGCACCACGCTCGTCAATCGTCAGACCCTGCCGCTGTCGCTGACGCCGGCCGGCGAGGAATTCCTGCGCCTGTGCGAACAGATCACCGAACGCGTGCGTCTGACCCGTGAGCGTATCCGACAGCTCGACAACGATCAGGCCCGGCGGATCGTGGTGGCAGCGCCGCAGAGCGTGCTTTCCTATCTGCTGCCCGACTGGCTGGCCCGCCACCAGCTTACCCACCAGGTGGAGCCCTATCTGCGCGCCACCAGCTGGTTGCTCGCCGACTACTTCGAGGCCCTGGATCGCGACGAGTGCGACCTCGCCTTCTGCTACTGGCCGCGTCAGCATGTCGCCCTGGAGCTCGACACCAGCGGTTACGACCACCTCCTGGTCGACGAGGACACCCTGATCCCGGTGAGCGCCCCCGACGACGCCGGCAAGCCGCGCTTTCGCCTGCCGGGTCACCGCCGTCACCCCCTGCCCTTCATCGCCTATCACCCGCAGGGGCTGATCAAGAGCGTGATCGAGGCGCACCTGATGAGGCTGTCGCAGCCGGCGCATCTGATCACGCTCAACGAGAACGTCCAGACCGCCAACATCAAGGAGCTGGTGAGCCAGGGTTACGGCCTCGGCTGGCTGCCGCTGCGCACCATCCGCCGCGCTCTGGAAAGCGGCGAACTGGTCCGTGCCGGCGCCCATCAGTGGGACATCCCGCTGGAGATCCGGCTCTATCGCAGCCGACACAACCGCCACCCCGGCCTCGATGCCCTCTGGCGACAGCTACAGGAGACACAGGATGACTCATGACGCCCTCGAGGCCGCCCATGCCACGCATCTCGACGCCCTCGAGACCGCCTACGCCGCGCTGCTGGAAGCCCACGGCTACGACGGTGTGCTGCTCTACAGCGGTCATCCCCACACCCATTTCGCCGACGACCAGCAGGCCAGCTTCGCGACCTTCGCGCATTTCCTGCACTGGGTGCCCCTGCCCGGGACCCAGCACAGCTGGCTACTGGTCCGTCCCGGCCGCACGCCGCTGCTACGCTTCCACGCCCCCGCCGATTTCTGGCACCTGACGCCGCGCCTGCCCGATGCCGCCTGGGCACGGCGCTTCACGATCGAAGCCACCGACGAAGCCACGCCGCCACATCCCGGCGGCGGACGCATCGCCCTGATCGGCGAGATCGACCCGACGCTGGCCCAGGCGATCGGCGGCGAGCTCAATCCGCCGGCCCTGCTCGTGGCCCTCGACGAGCTGCGCGTGCGCAAGAGCGACTACGAGATCGAGCGGCTGCGCGAGGCCAACCACCTGGCGCTGGCCGGCCATCACGCCGCGCGCGAGGCGTTCGAGGCCGGCGCCGCCGAGCTCGATATCCAGCTCGCCTACCTGGGGGCCAGCCGCCAGCGCGAATCGGACGTGCCCTACCAGAACATCGTCGGCCTCAACGGCCATGCCGGGGTCCTGCACTACCAGCACTACGATCTCGAGGCACCGGTTCACCGGCGCAGCCTGCTGGTCGACGCCGGGCGCCGCGTGGCCGGCTACTGCGCGGACATCACCCGTACCTGGGCCGGCCGCGACGCCGACGCCCGCTTCGCGGCGCTGATCGAGGGCGTCGAGCGCTTCCAGCAGTCGCTGATCGCCGATATCGCCGCCGGGGTCGATTTCGTCGCGCTGCACGAGCGCATGCACCAGGCGCTTGGCGAACTGCTCCAGGCACAGGGCGTGATCCACTGCGATCCCGCCTCGGCCGTGGAGCGCGGCATCACCCGGGCCTTCTGCCCGCACGGGCTCGGCCATCTGCTGGGATTGCAGGTGCACGACGTGGCCGGGCGGCAGGACGATCGGGGGCGGCCGTTGCCCCCGCCGGCCGACGATCCGGCGCTGCGCCTGACCCGTCGCCTCGACGCCGGGATGGTGGTGACCATCGAGCCGGGACTCTACGTCATCCCCCTGCTGCTCGATCCGCTTCGCGAGACGCCAGCCGGCCGGGACATCGACTGGCCGGTCGTCGAACGCCTGGCGCCGCACGGCGGTATCCGCATCGAGGACAACGTGGTCGTCACCGCTCAGGGTGCCGACAACTTGACCCGGGGCATGGCGTCGCCACGCTGACCGACGTCGCGCTTGCCAGATGGCGGCTGCGGGATATGCTGGAAGAGAACCGAGACCGAGGCCGTCATGTCACGCACCATCGTTCCCGCCGATTTCGTGGCCGCACCGGGGCTGGGCAATCGCCACGTCCAGACCCTGCTGCCACTCATGCGGGCCCTGCGCCCCCTGGAACGCGACACCGAGATTCTCAATCTGCCGGACGGGGACTTCGTCGAACTGGCCTGGGTCCGACCGGCGCCGTTGTCGGACGAGGCGCCGATCTTCCTGCTGTTCCACGGCCTCGAGGGATCGTTCGACTCGCCGTATGCCCGCGAGCTGCTGGCCACGGCCAGTCGGCTCGGCTGGCGCGCCGTGCTGATGCACTTCCGGGGCTGCGGTCAGGGGCCCAATCGCCTGGCACGCGCCTATCACAGCGGTGACACGGCCGACGCCTACTGGCTGATCGGCCAGTTGGCAAGACGCTATCCGCGGGCTTTGAAGGTCGCTGCCGGCGTATCGCTGGGCGGCAACATGCTGGTCAAGCTGGTGGCCGAACAGGGCGGCGACGGCCTCGACCTGGCCGGGGCCATCGCCATCGGCGCCCCGCTCGATCTGGCGGCCAGCGCCGATGCGCTCAACCGGGGTTTCGCCAGGGTCTACCAGCGTCATCTGCTGAAGTCGCTGAAACGCAAGATCGCCGACAAGCTGGAAAGCCACCGCTCCCTGCCGATCGACCTGTCGGCCCACCAGTTGGCACAACTGGATACCTTCTGGGCCTACGACAACGCGGTGACCGCCCCGCTGCATGGTTTCAGCTCGGCCAGCGACTATTACCGGCGCGCCTCGGCGGGCCGGTTGCTTCGCGACATCGAGTTGCCGATGCTGGTCCTGCACGCCGCCGACGACCCTTTCATGCCGGCGGAACTGTTCGAACGCCTCCCTGCCCCCGGTGACGCGGTCCGCCTCGAGATTGCCCCACGCGGTGGGCACGTGGGGTTCGTCGAGTCACGACACGGGCGCCTCGGCTCCTGGCTGGCCAGGCGTGTGGCGCGTCAGCTCGGCGACTGGATGACCGTCACACGCCCCCTGAGTGCCACGGCGCAAGGCGACTGACCGCCCTGCCGGGCGATCGACACCTTCCGCGTCTCAGCCGATCGGGCAACTGACCCCCGTGCCCTTGAGGCCGCAGTAGCCGCCCGGGTTCTTGGCCAGATACTGCTGATGATATTCCTCGGCGTAATAGAAGGTCTCGAGCGGCGCGATTTCCGTGGTCACCGCCCCCATGTGTGCCGTTTCCAATGCCTGCTGATAGCAAATTCGGCTCTGTTCGGCTTTTTTTTGCTGTTCGGAGGTAACGGTATAAATGGCGGAGCGATACTGGCTGCCGATATCGTTGCCCTGGCGCATCCCCTGTGTCGGATCGTGGGCTTCCCAGAACACCTGCAGCAGCTCCGGCAAGCCGATCTCGGCGGGATCGAACACCACGCGCACCACCTCGGCGTGTCCGGTGAGGCCGGTGCAGGTCTCCTCGTAGGTGGGATTGGGGGTATAACCACCGGCATAGCCCACCGCCGTGACGTAGACGCCCGGGAGCTCCCAGAACAACTGTTCCGCGCCCCAGAAACAGCCCAGCCCGAGTACGATCTCCTCGTGACCCGCCGGGAACGGCGGTAGCATCGAGCGGCGGTTGACGGCGTGAATGCCGCTGATCGACATTGGCTCATCGCGCCCCGGCAGGGCCTGCTCGGGCGTGGGCATGCGCTGTTTGTCTCTGATCCACATGGGGTGTCTCTCTCTTGAAGTCGACTATCGAATTGTCTGCCGCCTGTCCCTGCGGCAGCCAGCGAACGTTCGCCGGCTGCTGCGCGCCGGTCCTGCAGGATCTTCGCCGGGCGCACACGCCCGAGGCCCTGATGCGGGCCCGTTACTCGGCCTTCGTCATCCAGGACACGGACTTCCTGCAGGCCAGTTGGGACCCGGCGACACGGCCGCCAATGGCCGACCTGGAAGCCTCCGGCCCGCGCTGGTGCCGGCTGACGGTCATCGACAGCGAGGACGCCGGCGACGGCACGGGATGCGTTCGCTTCACGGCGGTCGGTCGCGAGTCCGGCGGCTTCTTCGTGCTCACGGAAAGCAGCCGGTTTCGCTTCGACAGCCAGGCCGATCACTGGCGCTACGTCGATGGCGATGCCGACTGGCGCCGCCTCGACGTGGGGCGCAATGCCCCCTGCCCCTGTGCCAGCGGGCTCAAGGCGAAGCGCTGCTGCGCCCGAGACTGAAACTGTAGATGAGGTCGACGGCCTGGGCGGCCCCGGTCACGGCCTCGACATACAGATTCTGCATCAGCTTGTAACGCAGCGTCAGTTCGGCGATCGGCGAAAAGATGCCCACGCCGTAGCTGACCTGCAGGTCATCGAACAGCTGGCCGCTGACCACCACCTGGCTGTCCTCGCCACTGCCCGCGGTGTCGAGGCTCAGATCCTGGACACCGAAGGCCTGTCCGAGCTGGCCGATTGCCCCGCCGGTGCGTGACAGTGACAGGCCGATCAATGCCGAGGTCATGGCCCCGTCGGAACCGGTGTCGTCGGGCGCCCGCCCGCGCAGCAGGTAGGACAGCGCGCGACTCTCGGCCATCGCCGGCTCGGAGAACACCTCGAGCCGGGGCTGGGAGGCCGGCCCGGTGACCCGCAGGCCGGCGATCACGTCGTCCTCGGTGGCATCCGGATTGCGGATCGCCTCGAACTGCAGCCGCGGCTGGGAAGCCGGGCCGCTGAACAGCACCTGCCCCTGGCGGATCAGCAGATCCTGACCGAAGGCCTCGTAGCGCCCCCCGACCAGATTGACGTCCCCGAACAGCTGAACCGGACCATTGCCCTGGCGCACCTGCAGGCTGCCCTGCAACGCGGCCTGCAGGCCGTAGGCCTCGAGCTGCACATCGGGGCCGATATGCAGGTCGATCTGTACGTCGAGCTGCATGCCCGCCTCGGAGAGCGTCTGGGCGGTGGCCTCGTCCGCCCCCTGCGAGGCCTGTTCGGCCGCCTGGCGCGCCTTGCGGTCGGCGTCGGCCTGATCCTCGCGGGTGATGATCACTTCGTCGCTGCTCGGCGAGACCGCCGACGGCGGGATCTGGCCGACCTCGAGCCGTGCCCAGGGCACATCGACATCGCCGCGTACCTGCAGCCGCTGCGGCGTCGCCTGGATGGCGAGATCCGGTGCGACGTGCAGTCGGCCGAATTCCGGCATCGCCACCAGCAATGGATCCTGGGTGGCGTCGAGCGAGATATCGGCCTGCCATTGCGGAAGCTCGTCCCAGCGCGCCTGACCGGATAGCAGCAGGCGCCCTTCCTCGCCGGCCACGTAGCCGTCCAGGTCGGCCCGGTGGCCGGACAGCGCCATCGCGACCCGGCCATCGGCGACGCTCAGCGGCAGGTCACGGCCACTGGCTTTCAGCCCATCGAGCACCAGCCTGCCATTCAGCTCGGGGTTGGTCAGTGCCCCGGCCAGGGTCAGATCGCCGTCGAGCGTCCCCTCGAGACTCTGCAGGCCGGTTGCCAACGACCGATAGGGGGCGAGGCGCAGGGCCTCGAGGCGCAGGCGACCTTCGAGCCCGGCCTCCCCCGTGGGCTCGACGACGCGGGCGTTCAGGGTCACGTCGCCGGCGTCGGCCAGCGAGACACTGGCCTTGACGTCGGCTGCCGCCGGCGAGGCGTCGAGGCTCAGTCCGAGCCGGGTCTCGGGCAGCGACCAGGGCTTGCCATAGGCATCCTGGCCCTGCAGGCCCAGACGGCCGTCGAGGTCGCCCCGAGCCCGCCAGCGTTGCCCGCCCGCCGACCAGTCGAGGTTCACGGTGCCGCCGGCCTGTCCCTCGGCACGCCAGCCCTCGGGCAACAGCGGATCGACCAGATCCAGCGGCAGCGCCTCGAGGGACAGGGCGGCCTGGCCCTGCTCGGCGGACGCCGCCAGTTGACGGGTGGCGCAGAGTCGCCCGCCCTGACGGCGGCTCAGGCAGAACGGCTGAAGGGTGAAGCGGCTCGCCGTTAGATCGATGGCAAAGGCCGTGGGATCCCCGAGACGCAGGTCGCCCCGGTCGCTGTCGAGCGACAGCCCGGTCAAGCGGCCGCGATACCGCGTGCGTGCGGCATCGAGCCCGCCCTCGACGGCCAGGGCGGCCCGCGTCAGTGGCGTGTCGTCGGCGGCATCGACATCCAGTGTCAGGCGGTGATCGGAGAGCTTGCCGACCAGATCCAGCGCGACCCGCGTCAGACGGCGGTCGGTGGCCTCGAGGTCGGCCGCGTCCAGCGTCACGTCCAGCGTCGGATCGTCGATCCCCTGCACATCGGCGTCGAGCGACACTCGCGCGACACGCTGGTCCGCATAACGCAGATCGCGGCCCTCGAGGGTGGCGCGTACCTGGGGGGCGTCGAGCGTTCCGGCCAGTGAAAAGTTGCCCTTCGCGCTGCCGCCGAGCGCCGGCAACAGGCTATCCAGGGCCGGGGCATCGAGCCGGCCCTGCATGTCGAGCCTGTCGGCGATGTGACCCTGAGCGGTCAGCCGGTTGCGCCCCTGGCGCAGATCCAGGGTGTCGATCTGCCAGTGCATGTCGCTGCCGCCGTTCAGCTTGGCCTCGAGCGACAAGGCGCGATCCTGCAACGTCCCGTCGATGGTCAATTGCGGGACATCCAACTGCCAGCCCGCGTCGCGCATGGCGAAATGGGCCCGGACATCGCCATCCAGCGTCCCGCTGACCGCCTGGGTGACGGCATCCAGCGAGAAGCGCTGAAGGTTCACGCTGGCCGTGACATCCAGCGACGGCGACCAGCGGGCCTCGCCGTGGCTGATCAGCGCCCCGTCGGCCGAGGCCAGCGACAGCGGCTGCCAGACGAAATGCTCGAGATCGCCGTTGCCGGTCAGACCGACCCGAACCGTCTGCGGAATCGCGCTCCCCGAGACCTGCCCCTGCAAGGCCACCCGGTAGTCTTGCAAATTGCCGTGCGCCTTGAGCTGCAGGTCCCGAACCCGATAGCGGGGCTCGCCGGCGGTGTCGGGGGGCGACGCCGGGGCGGTATCCACGGCGTCCTTCTCGCCGACCTGCGGCGGTTCGGCCATGCCGGGCAACGGCCAGACGAGCGACGTCGACTGCAGCGCGACGTCGAAGGGAATCCGCGCGGCGAGAACGTCGGCGGTGGCCTCGAGACGCGCCGTGACGGGCCCCTCGGCCGCCAGATCGACGCCCAGGTCCGCCAGCGAACCGGAGACGTCGAGAGTGACTCGCTGCCCGGCAAGCGGGGCCCGATGCACGACACCCTCCAGGTGCGCGCTCAGCGGGTAGTCGTCCTGCAGAGTGACCCGCGCCGCCAGGCGGGCAT
This sequence comes from Modicisalibacter sp. MOD 31.J, assembly GCF_020147985.1. Lineage (NCBI taxonomy): Bacteria > Pseudomonadati > Pseudomonadota > Gammaproteobacteria > Oceanospirillales > Halomonadaceae > Modicisalibacter > Modicisalibacter sp. MOD 31.J. The sequence goes on from NZ_JAGXFF010000002.1 coordinate 774,016, forward strand.
CGGCCTCGGGCGAGGTCACCGCCAGGCTGTGCAGACGCACATCGTGCCCTTCGCCATCGAGGCGCAGCGCCAGGCGCTCGATGCGACGCGGGTCGGGCCCGTCGAGACGAAAGTCGTCGATGACCAGGCTGGGCACATGCACCGCCAGGGGCAAGCGGATATCGGGTAGCTCCAGGCCCGGCGCAGGCTCGCTGGACGTTTCCCCCGGCTCGCTCGCGGCAGGCCCATCGGGGGCCTCGGTGGTGGCGACGCCCGCCCCGGCAGCCGGTTCGTGCAGGGCCACGCTGGCATCGATCGCCGCGCTCGAAAGCCCGACGTCACCTGCCCCGGACGATGGCGCGAGCGTCTGCCCGGCACTGCCGGGCAGCGCGAGGCGGGCGCCATCGAGCCGCGTGGGCAGCAGCGTCAGATCACCGCCGGACAGGCGCGCGCCGGTGGTAAAGCGTTGCCAGTTCAGTCGTGTCCCGTCGGCGAGCTGCACGTCGACGTCGCGCAACGACACGCCGCGCAGCTCGATGGGAAACGGCACCACGATCGGCGGCAGACCGCCGGAGGATGCCGGCTTTTCGGGAGGTGGCTCGCCGTCGCCGGCCACCAGACGCACGTCGGCGCCTTCCACCTGCAGGGCATCGAGGCACAGCTTGCCGTCGAACAGGCAGTCGTCGGCCCAGGCCAGATGCAGGCGATCGATACGCACGTGCGCCGACCCCGCCGTCAGGACCAGTCCGGTCACGGTGAACTCGTCGAGCGGCGCCCCCGAGACGCTGTCGACCGACAGCCAGCCGCGCTGTTCGCCCTGCCCGACCAGCCAGGCCGTCCCCCAGGGCGACAGCGCCAGGCCCAGCAACAGCAGCACCAGGCCGATCAGCCAGAGGGGAAACCACAGCAGGAGACGCAGTGACGGAATCAGAATTCGGGCCCTATGGCGAAGTGCAGACGCCACGAGTCCTCCTCGTTGTCGAAGGGATGAGCGATGTCGAGCCGGATCGGCCCCACCGGCGAGACCCAGCGCACCCCGAGCCCCGCCCCGGTGGCCAGTTCCTGCGGCCACCAGTCGTTGAAGGCGTTGCCGGTATCGACGAAGGCCGCGCCCCACCAGTCACCGGTCAGCCGGCGCTGCGCCTCGAGACTGGCCACCAGCAGCTGTTGCCCGCCGAGCAGCTCGCCATCGTCGTTTTCCGGGGCCAGGCTCTCGTAGCCGTAGCCACGCACACTGCGATCCCCCCCGGCGAAGAAGCGCAGCGACGGCGGAATCTTGTCGAAGTCGCCGGTGCTCATGGCGCCGACGCTGGTGCGACCGATGAAACGCCAGTCGCTGCCCAGCGAGCGGATCCACTGGGAATCCAGCGTACCGCGCACGAAGCGGGCGTCCGACCCCCAGGCGGTGTCAGACACGGCCAGCGACAGACGCTGGCTGTCCCCCCAGGTGGGGAAGCGCGGGTTGCGCGTGCGCGTCCGGCTCCAGGTGACCCCGGGATAGTAGAGCAGGACCCGTTCGTCCTCGTCGGCCTGCTTGAAGTCCTCGTAGGTCGAGCGCGCGAAGATCCGCTGCGTCCAGCCGTTGTCGAAGGTCCAGAGCCGGGCGATTTCCACCGAGGCCTCGAGACTCTGGGTATCCTCGTTGTCGAGATTCTTCAGGCCGTACTGCAGCTCGTAGCTGTCCTTGAGCGGATTCTCGAGCGGCAGGGTGTAGGTGCCGCTGAAGGTCTGCTCGGGGCCCGAGAGATACAAGGAATGATCGAGGCTGTCGCCGTCGTCGTTGAGCCAGGGCTGCTTCCAGGAAAACTGCAGCCGCGGCCCGACATCGGTGGCATAGCCCACGCCGACCTCGAACTGATGGCGGTCGGCGGGGATCAGGCTGATGTGGACCGGCACCCGTGGCGGGCCCGGCGTAGCCAGGTCGCGGGCCGCCGTCACGGCGCCGGGCTGCAGGAGCACGTCGGCGTCGTCCGCCGGCGTGCCGGACGCGGACTCGCGCACCGTGGCCTCCCACCAGTTGCGCTGGGCCTGGGCCACCGGCGCCGGCCGTTCGATCCGCGGTCGCACCCCGATACTGCGAAACCAGTTGGTCTGACCGAGACGCTGGTTGTACTCGGCGAGCTTGCCCGCCGCGTAGGGGTCGCCCGCCGCGAACGGCGACATGTTGCGCAGGCGCTCGAGCGCGATCTGGCTGCCCTCGAAGCGGATGTCGCCGAAACGGTAACGCGGACCGCTGGCCATCGTCAGGTAGATGCGCGCGCTCTGCTCCCAGGGCCGCACCTCGATGCGATGCCGGGTGAAGTCGGCGTCGAAGTAGCCACGCTCGAGCGCCAGGGTCGACAAGCGGTTGCGCAGGTTCTCGTAGGGGGCATGCAGGAGCGGCTCGCCCTCTTTCAGGGGCAGGTCTTTCAGGGCCTGGCGGAACGCCTTGTCATCGCTGCCCTCGCCGGTGACCTCGATGTCGAGTTCGCGAATGATCACCCGTTGTCCCGGGTCGACCGCGACCCGGGCGCCGTCGATCGTGGCGTCACCGCCGCGCAGTGTCACCGACACCGTCGGGCTGTAGTAACCGTAGGCCTTGAGTGCCTTGCGTGTGCGCTGCTCGATTTCGGCGACCAGGCGCTGGCGCCCGTAGTCCGCGGCAGTCAGGGCGTCGAGATAGTGGCGAACGTTGTCCGCCGGCGGACCGGAGACACCCGTGACATCGGCATCGAGCGCCAGGGCCGGGGCGCTGAACAGCAAACCGGCGGCAAGGCACGCAGGCGTGAACCGGGGGTGGCGCATCGTTCAGCGTCCCGGGCCGAGGCGCACGGCGACTGACGGCGCCGCGAAATGACCGCATCCCGCGGACGTCTGGCGGTGGCGGGTGACCGATGCTGGCATGCGCTCCTCGATTCCTTGAGTGGCTGGCGTGTCGTTATCCCGGGCGAGGCCGTCAGCGGTTGCCGAGGCTCTCGAGCGTGGCGTTGATCGCCACTTGATTCTGGCGCAATTCGGTGATGGCCGCGCGCAGTTCGCTGACGCTCGAATCGAGTGTCTGCCACTGTGCCTGACGCGAGTCGGCACCGTCACTCAGCGCCGCCACCCGGCCGGCCAGATCGCCGAGTCGCGAATCGAGGTCATCGAGCGTCTTGCCCATGGCCTCGACCCGCGTCGTCAGCGTCTGCGAGGCGTCCTCGAACGACGCGATACGCTCACGCAGCTCGTCCCGCGAGGCTTCCAGCGTATCGAGTCGGGTCGCCAGCGCCTCACGCCCTTCATCGCTCTTCTGCTCGAGGGCATTCATCGAGCGCTGGGTGGCCGACAGCGTGGCGGTGAGACTGTCGCGTTGCTGGCGGGCAGCGTCGAGCCGCTGCTCGAGAGCGGCGAGCGCCGAACTGTCCGCCGCTTGCTGATCTAGACTCTCGACGCTGCCCGCAAGTTCACTGATTCTGTGATCGAGCGCTTGTTGTTCATCGCTCAGCTGACCGATGCGCTCCTCGAAGGTGGAGGCGGAAACGTCCCGGCCGTCGTCGAGCCCGTCGAGCCGGGCGTGCATGTTGGAGATCTGACCCGCCAGCTCGCGCTGCGTCTCGTGCCACGACTGACGATCGACCCAGTACCAGCCGGACAGCACGCACAAACCGGCGAGCAACAGCAGGCAGACCAGCCAGAGTGGCCCGGTCCGCCCCCCGCGGCTGGCCGCCCCCGCACGGTGATGTCGCGTCAATTCGTCCTCCGGCCCCGGTACGATGGGGTTCAGGCGTGGTTCGTGATCACGATCCGCCATGGGGTCTCCTCGTCGGCATGTGGTCGCAAGTGCGTGGCGAGCCCGGCATCGATCGATTCCCGGCGATGCTAACGGAATTGGCGAGCATACCCCAGACTGCTAACATACCGCGACGCCACTAACGCAGATGCTTGGTATTGTAAGGTTTTTTATCAGGTTCTGTATTCCACGGCGATTAATAAAAGGAGATAACCTTGGCATTTGAACTTCCCGCCCTGCCCTATGAGAAAAACGCGCTGGAACCGCACATCTCTGCGGAAACGCTCGAGTATCATTACGGCAAGCATCATCAGGCCTACGTCACCAAGCTCAACGACCTGACCCAGGGCACCGACGACGCGAACAAGTCTCTCGAGGAGATCATCCAGTCCGCGTCCGGGGGGCTGTTCAACCAGGCCGCCCAAGTCTGGAACCACACCTTCTACTGGCACTGCCTGTCGCCCAACGGCGGCGGCGAGCCGAGCGGCGCCCTGGCCGAGGCGATCAACGCCAAGTTCGGCTCCTTCGACGCCTTCAAGGAGACGTTCAACACCACGGCGGCCGGCAACTTCGGCGCCGGCTGGACCTGGCTGATCAAGACCGCCGACGGTGGCGTCGACATCATCAACACCGACGATGCCGACACCCCGATCGCCCATGGCCAGACCCCGTTGCTGACCATCGATGTCTGGGAGCATGCCTACTACATCGACTACCGCAACGCCCGTCCCAAGTACCTGGACGCGGTGTGGAACGTCATCAACTGGGACTTCGTCGCCCAGAACTTCGGCTGATCGCTTTCGGGCCCAGCCCGAGCGTCACCGAAACGAGAAGCGCCTCGCGATCCGCGAGGCGCTTTTGCATGACCGGGTGCCCCGTGGCTGGACCGGGCCTGAAAGACTGGTACCAGGTTGGTATTTCGGTCGTCTTCACCGGGAAGAAACACCTAGAGCGCCTCTGCCACGACCGCCTCGAAGGCTCGCGAATCCTGGTCACTGAAGAAGCATAGCGTCACGTCCAGCGAGTGGCGCGGCAATGCCTCACCCAGCGCATCGAGCACCACCCGGGCGGCCGCGTCGAACGGGTAGCCGTAGACACCGGTGGAGATCGCCGGAAAGGCGATGCTGCGGCAGTCGTGCGCGTCGGCCAGCGCCAGGGCGTTGCGATAACAGTTGGCGAGCAGGTGCGACTTGTCCTTGGTCTTGGCGTAGACCGGGCCGACGGTGTGAATCACGTAGCGTGCCGGCAGCTTGAAGCCGTCCGTCAACGCAACCTCGCCGTCCGGCAGGCCGTCGGGCCAGTCAGTCTCGCGCAGACGCTGGCAGGCCTGCTTGAGTTCGGGGCCGGCGGCGCGATGAATGGCACCGTCCACACCGCCGCCGCCCATCAGCGAATGGTTGGCGGCGTTGACGATGGCATCCACCTCCAGCCGGGTGATGTCGCCGGTGATCACGCTGACCCGACGGTCGAACCACGCCTTGTCCATATTGCCTCCACTGTTGCCTGACACTGGATTCGTTCCTGAGCGTAGCAGTGAGGCTCAGACCAGGCTCTCGAGCCACTGCTTGAGCTGCGGCCCCTGCATGGCACCGGACCGGCGGGCGATCTCGCGCCCCTCACGGAAGACGATCAAGGTGGGAATGCTGCGGATGCCGAAGCGTCCGGCCAGCGCCGTCTGCGCCTCGGTGTCGAGCTTGGCGAAGCGCAGGCGCGGCTCGAGCTCGCCGGCGATGCGCGAGAAGACCGGCGCCATCATCTTGCAGGGCCCGCACCAACTGGCCCAGAAATCCACCACCACCGGCAGCTCGCTGCGCATCACCAGCGCCTCGAAGTTGTCGGCGGTCAGGTCCAGCGGCGCCCCGGTGAACAGGGCGTTCCGGCACTTGCCGCAACGCGGCGCGTGCCCGAGCCGTTCGGCGAGCACACGGTTCATGGCCAGACAGTGCGGGCAGGCCAGCTTCAGGGAATCAGCCATCTCGGCCTCCGGAACGAACGCGTATCGCCCCTGAATATGGTGGCTGCCCCGGCGGCAATCAAGCGGCACCAGGGCATCGAACGCCGCCATGCAGAGGCTCGGAGAGTCTGATACCGTGCAGGCTCGTCAGCCATCGTCGAGCCGTCTTGATGCCCTCCCGCTCCCGGCCCCGCATCCTGCTGCACCTGCTACCCAGGCTGCGCCCCTATCGCTGGCGCGCCTGCCTCGCCGGGCTCGCCCTGCTCGTCGCCTCGTCGAGCGTACTCCTGCTCGGGCAGGGGCTGCGCACGGTGATCGATCGGGGCTTCCTCGATGCCGACGTCGCCCGGCTCAACCGCACCCTGGCGGTCATGCTTGCCGTGGTGGCCTTGCTCGCCGCGGCCTCGGCGCTGCGCTACTACCTGGTGACCTGGATCGGCGAACGGCTCGCCGCCGACCTGCGCCGCGACGTCTTCGGTCACCTGCTGACCCTGGAGCCGGCCTTCTTCGAACGGAACGGTGCCGGCGAGATCCAGTCGCGGCTCACCGCCGATACCAGTGTGCTGCAGAGCCTGTTCGGTTCGTCACTGTCGGTGGCCCTGCGCAATCTGGTGATGCTGTTCGGCGCGGTGGCGCTGATGCTGGTGACCCAGCCCTGGCTCAGCGCCTTGGTGCTGCTGGGCATCCCGCTCACCGTGCTGCCGATTCTCGCCTTCGGGCGCCGCGTGCGCCGCCTGTCGCGCCACAGCCAGGACCAGATCGCCGAACTCGGGCGCTACGCCGGAGAGGCACTGAACGGCATCCGCACCCTGCAGGCCTTCGACCACGAGACGATCGCTCGCCACGACTACAACCGCACGGTGGAGGCGGCCTTCCGGGTCGCGGTGTTCCGTACCCGCCAGCGCGCCTGGCTGACCGGGATCGCCATGCTGGTGATCTTTGCCGCGGTGGGCGTCATGCTCTGGCAAGGGGGCCATGCGGTACTCGCCGGCACGATGAGCGCCGGCGAACTCTCGGCCTTCGTCTTCTACGCGGTACTCGCCGCCGGCGCCGTCGCCGCGCTGGCCGAAGTCGCCGGCGACGTGCAGCGAGCGGCCGGGGCCGCCGAACGGCTATTCGAACTGCTCGACGCCCGCCCGAGCATTCAGGCGCCGCCGGAGCCCCGCCACCTGCCCTCGCCGGTGCGCGGCGAGATCCGGATCAGCGCTCTGCGCTTCGCCTACCCCGGGCGCCAGGCAACACCGGCGCTGGATGGGCTCGACCTGCACATCCGCCCCGGCGAGCGGATCGCCCTGGTAGGGCCGTCCGGCGCCGGCAAGAGCACCCTGCTGCAACTGCTGCTGCGCTTCTACGACCCCGACGCCGGGCGGCTGACGCTGGACGGCGTCGACCTGCGCGATCTCGACCCTGGAGAGCTGCGCGGCGCCCTGGGCATGGTCGCCCAGGAGCCGGTACTGTTCACCGGCAGCGCCGCCGACAACATCCGCTACGGTCGACCGGGTGCCGACGACGAGGCGGTACGCGCCGCCGCCCGCGACGCCCATGCCCTGGCGTTTCTCGAGGCGCTGCCCGCGGGGCTTGACACCCATATCGGGCCCGGCGGCGTCCAGCTTTCGGGCGGTCAGCGCCAGCGTCTGGCGATCGCCCGCGCACTGCTGCGCGCCCCGGCGGTACTGCTGCTCGACGAGGCGACCAGCGCGCTGGACGCGGAAAGCGAACGGCTGGTCCAGGCCGCGCTGGACCGGTTGATGCGCGGCCGCACCAGCCTGGTCGTCGCCCATCGCCTGGCGACGGTGATCGCCGCCGACCGTCTGCTGGTCTTCGACCGCGGTCGCCTGATCGGCTCGGGGACCCACGACGAACTGCTCGCGAGCACCCCTCTCTATCGGCATCTGGCGAGCCTGCAGTTCGCCCTGGATGTGTCGTGAGAGCGCGCGACGCGCTCACGACGAACGTTCGATCGTGACAGCGGTTCCATGGTAAATAGTTCCCCCGGACATATGCCCGCCCTGGAGGACACGACATGCCCCCGCTTCGCCTGGGATTCATCGGTATCGGCCTGATGGGCGCACCGATGACCCGCCGCCTGCTCGACGCCGGCTTTCCGGTCACCGTGTGGAACCGCAGCCCGGAGAAGACCGGCGACGTCGCGGCCGCCGGCGCCCGGGTCGCCGGCTCGATCGGCGAGCTCGTCGCCGATGTGGATGTGATCATGTTGTGCCTGGCGAATACCCGGGCGGTCGAGTCGGCGGTCTTCGGCGACGACGGCGTCGCGGCACACGCCCGTGGCGATCAGTGGCTGATCGATTTCTCCAGCAGCGACCCGCAGGCCACTCGCACCTTCGCCCGGCGACTCAGCGAGTCCTGCGCCACCCCCTGGGTCGATGCGCCGGTCTCGGGCGGCGTGGCCGGCGCCGAGAGCGGCAGCCTGGCCATCATGTGCGGTGGCGAGGCCGAGCACATGACCGCCCTTCAGGCAGTCTTTGCGCCCCTGGCGGCCCGCGTCACGCACATGGGCCCGGTGGGTAGCGGGCAGGTCGCCAAGCTCTGCAACCAGATGATCGTCGGCTGCAATGCGCTGGTGATCGCCGAGATGATCGCCCTGGCCGAAGCCAGCGGCGTGGACGCCGGGCGCCTGCCCGAGGCCCTGGCCGGCGGCTTTGCCGACTCCAAGCCGCTGCAGTTGCTTGCCCCGCGCATGGCCGCCGACGATTTCGACGCACCGCCCTGGCATCTGCGCACCCTGCTCAAGGATCTGGACATGGCCCTCGCCCAGAGCCAGCGGGTGACCAGCGCGGCCCCCATGACCGGCCTCGCCGGGCAACTGATGCGCCAGCACGCCGCGCAGGGCCATGCCGAGGACGACCCGGCGACGCTGGTACTGCGCTACCGACCGAACGAAAATCGTTGACGCCGGTCCCAGCATGGCATTCGGCGCGATCGGACGTTTTGGGCACATAGCCTTCAAGGATCCTCGGCAACGGCCGATAGGTCGATATGTCATTAACGTTTTCCCAGCGAACGACGTTTTCCAAGCCAATCTGGCAGCGTTGTCGTCGGTTCGGGCCGGACTTGCCCGAGCCATTTGGCGATCGACCAAGGCCGACCATGTCATGCGGGGAGCGGCGGACCGGGATGGACCGCCACCCCACCCGGACAAGTGAGCTGATGCCCTTTCCAAGCCCTAGCATGCTGTTTCGTGTCCTCCCCGCGTTGTGCACGCTCTTCCTGCTGGCCGCCTCGGCGCTCTGGCTGCTGGCCCGCGCCGACGATATGCCGTGGATTTCCGACGTGGTCACCGGCCATCGGCTGGCGTTCCTGACGCTGCTGCTGGCCGGCTTCGTCACGGCGATCTGGCTGGTGGTCCGCCAGCTGTTCACCCGACCGATTCATGAACTCGTGGACTATGTCAGGAGCCAGCACGAGGGGGTCCCCGAAGCCGCGCCCTCCCATCTGCTGAGCCGACACGACGATATCGCCTACCTGACCCGCGAGATCGAGCATCTGCTCGAGACCCTGCGCTCCAAGAACGAGCAACTGCTCGCCGAGACCCTCAACGACCCGCTCACCGGACTCGGCAACCGGCGACTGCTGGAGCAGCGTCTCGAGATCGCCCTGCCCCTCAGCCGACGTCGCATGACGCCGCTGTCGGCGCTGATGATCGATGTCGATCACTTCAAGCAGTACAACGACCATTACGGGCACCCGGCCGGCGACGAATGCCTCAAGGAGATCGCCAACGTCCTGCGCGATATCTTTCGCCGCGAGACCGACATCGTGGTGCGTCTGGGCGGCGAGGAGTTCCTGGTGGTACTGCTCGACAACGAACTCGATGATGCCACCCGGCTGGCCGAAGCGATGCGCAGCATGCTTCAGGCGGTGGGCATTCCTCACGAGCACTCGCCGACCGCCGAGGTGGTCACCGTCAGCATCGGCGTCGCCACCGCCCCGCCGGGCACTCCGATCGATCTGGACAGTCTGCTGGCCTGTGCCGATTCCGCGCTCTACCGCTGCAAGGCGACGGGCCGCAACTGCACGGTCAGTCACACCGTGGGGGTATCGCCGGTGCCCGTTGAGGCGTTACGCCAATCCTCGTGATCCCGTCTCGGGCTTACAAAACGCTACCCGCCGCGCCTGACTTGGCGTTGGGTCATGCCAGAATACTGTATATAATTACAGTAATCACAAGGATATCGATACCGCTATAGCGCTATATTTCCGATAAATAGCCCCATAGGGCTATTACCCAATAGCCCTTATTGGCTATTTTTTCGGAAATGCACCAATATAGCTATTGGTGGCAGCCACGGAGTCTTGTCATGCCCATCCTCGGCGTCCTGACCGGCGATGTCGTCGGCTCGCAGCAGATTCCCGACAAGGAACGGCTGCGCGATGTGCTGGAAAGCGCCCTCGCGCTCGTCGAATCGCGCTTCCAGGCGCGCAGCGATCGCTATCGGGGGGACGGCTTCCAGGTTGCGCTGCCCACTCCCGCGCAGGCAATGACGGCCGCCGTGCTGATCCGCAGTGCCCTGATCCAGGAATCGGCATCGCGGCAGACGACCTGGGATGCGCGCATCGCCGTCGCCGCCGGCGAGGGCACGCTGCCCGCCGAAGGCGCCCTGACCGATGCCCAAGGCCCGGCGTTCGTGCTCTCCGGGCATTGCCTGGATGCCCTCGCCGATACCGACCGGCGCCTGGCCGTGGCGTTGCCCGACGCCTTCGCGGACCCGGCGCTCACGCTACTCACCCGCTTCGCCGACGACATCATCGGCGGCTGGTCGCGCTACTCGGCCGAAGTGGCCTACCATAGCCTGCTTCACGAGGAGTCCCAGCAGTCACTGGCGCGCCGCCTGGGGCGCGCCCAACCCACCATCAACCGCCGGCTGGCGGCGGCACGCTGGCCCTTAATCCGCGACTACATCGCCTTCATCGATCAGTGCCTGAGCGAGGTCGAGCCATGAACGTGGCCGCCCTGTCGTCGCTGTTGCTGCTGCTGATGGCCCATCTGGCCGGGGATTTCCTGTTCCAGGGCCGCGCCTGGGTACACAGCAAGCAGACGCATCACCATCGCTCCCGCGCCGTCTATCTGCATGCCGGCGTGCATACCGGCCTGGCCCTCGCCGCCTTGTGGCTCGGCGGCTGGACGAGCGCAGCGGCCCTGATCGCGGCCGTGGTGATCGGCGCCACCCATCTGGCGATCGACATCCTGAAGAGCTACAGCCCGGCGCGGGTGCGCTACTTCCTGCTCGATCAGGCGCTGCATATCGCCGTGCTGACGGGCGTCTGGCTGTGGCTGAAGGCCGAGCCGGGCTGGCTGGCAACGCTGGCCCACTGGCTGCTGGCCCCCAGAACACTGCTGGTGGGGCTGAGCTATCTGGTGATCCTGCAACCGCTGTCGATCCTCATCGCCCAGGTGATGCGCCGCTGGAGCGATCAGGTCGACAACCGCGGCATGCTGGCCGACGCCGGCGCGCGCATCGGCATGCTCGAGCGCTTCCTGGTACTGACCTTCGTGCTCGCCGACCAGATGATGCCGATCGGCTTCCTGCTGGCCGCCAAGTCGGTGCTGCGCTTCGGCGAGTTGCGCGAGGACCGCGACCGCCGACTCACCGAATACGTGCTGCTGGGCACCATGCTCAGCTTCGCGCTGACCCTCAGCCTGGGCCTCCTGGTGCGCCACGCCCTGACCATGCTGTGAGCTTTCTCATCACGGGTAGTGCACCAGGTTGTGAAAGCGCGCCACGAGTTCGCCGTCGTTGCGGTAGCCGTGCGGCCGATCGGCCTGCAGCCGGGCCACGTCGCCCGCGGCGAGATGCCGCCACCGTCCCGCTTCCGCCACCGCCATGACGCCGTCGACGACGATCACGTGCTCGACGACACCGCTGCCGTGGGCGCTCGACTCACTGCACGCCCCCGGCGCGAGTTCGACGGCGAACATCTCCAGGCCCAGTTGTGCGTCGAAGGGCACCAGCACGCTCACCTGCATGCCGACGCTGTCTCGCAGCGGCGGCGAAGCCGAGGTGGCGGGCGGCGATTCGCCGACCAGGAAGGCGGAAAGCGACACCCCGAAACCGCCCGCGATCTTCCACAGCGTCGCCACGGTCGGGCTCGACTCGCCCCGTTCGATCTGGCCCAGCATCGCCTTGCTGACGCCCGTGGCCTGTGCGCAGCGGGTCAGGCTCCAGCCACGGCCCTGGCGCAGGGCCTTCAATGTCGCCGCAATGTGGGGGGTCGGGTCGGACACGTCACACTCCTCGTCGCTGCCCAGGGCACGGGCGTTCGGGGTCGACCGCCATTGTACGCGATGACGCACGGTGCTATGGTCGCCTCGATGTGCGTTATAACGCACGATCCTCGCAACCCGGAGCCTCCCATGCCCGCGTCGTCCCTTCTGCGCGATCTCTCCCCGTCGGCGCTCGTCGCCGGTTTCGTGGCGGTACTGGTGGGCTACACCAGTTCGGCGGTGATCATCTTCCAGGCCGCGGAGGCCGCCGGCGCCGGCCCGGCGCAGATCGGCGCCTGGCTGAGCATGCTGGGGCTGGGCATGGGGATCACCTCGCTGGGCCTGTCGCTGTACTACCGCGAGCCGGTCCTCACCGCCTGGTCGACGCCCGGCGCGGCCCTGCTCGCCACCAGCCTGCCCGGCTACAGCCTGCCCGAGGCGATCGGCGTCTTTCTGTTCTCGGCGGCGCTGGTGCTGCTCTGCGGAGTCACCGGGCTGTTCGCACGCCTCATGCAACGCATCCCGCCGTCGATCGCCGCGGCCATGCTGGCCGGCGTGCTGCTGCGTTTCGGTATCGACGCTTTCGCTGCCCTGCGCGTGGACTTCCCGCTCGTCGGGGCGATGTGCGCCGCCTATCTGATCGGCAAGCGCTGGCTGCCGCGCTACACCATTCTGCTGGTGCTGGCGACCGGCCTGGCGGTGGCCTGGGCCGGCGGCGACATCGAGACCCAGCGCACGGCACTGCGCTTCGCCGCGCCGGCGTTCATCATGCCCGCCTTCTCGCCGTCGGCACTGATCGGTGTGGGGATCCCGCTGTTCGTGGTCAGCATGGCCTCGCAGAATGCCCCGGGGGCGGCGACCCTGCGCGCGGCGGGCTATACCGCGCCGGTATCGCCACTGATGATCTGGACCGGTCTCGCCACCCTGGCGCTGGCGCCCTTCGGCGGGTTCTCGGTATGCCTGGCGGCGATCACCGCGGCGATCTGCATGGGCCCGGAAGCACACCCCGACCCGGCACGGCGCTACACGGCCGCCGCCGCCGCGGGGGGCTTCTATCTGCTGGCCGGGGCGTTCGGCGGCTCGATCGGCACGCTGTTCGACGCCCTGCCCCAGCCGCTGATCGCCGCCGTCGCCGGTCTCGCCCTGCTGTCGACGATCGCCAACAGTCTGCACCAGGCGCTCGACGACGCGAGCGAGCGCGAAGCGGCGGTCGTGACCTTCCTGGTCACCGCCTCCGGCGTCACGCTGCTGGGCGTGGGCGCGGCATTCTGGGGGCTGCTGGGCGGCCTGGCGGTACTCGCCCTGCGGCGGCGGCCCCGAGCGGCAGGTCGAGAGGCGGCAAGCAGCGATGCGGAATCCACCGAAGATGGCGCCACTCAGCGCGGCTAGACGATCGCCTGAAGCGCTTGCCGTCGATCTGCGACCGCTCAGGCCGAGCGACGCGAGGCGGCATCGTCGGGAATCACGTCGACCGCCACGTCGAGCGTGTGTTCGCCGCCGCCGCTCATCACGCCGTTGAGCGGCGGCACATCGGCGTAATCGCGCCCCCAGCCGATGACGATGTGCTGTTCGCCGGGCAGGCTGCCGTTGGTCGGATCGAGCTCCAGCCAGCCCCACCCCGGCAGGAACACAGCCAGCCAGGCGTGCGACGCGTCGGCGCCCACCAGCTTGGCCTGCCCGGGCGGTGGCAGGGTCTCCAGGTAGCCACTGACATAGCGCGCCGCCAGGCCCTGCGACCGCAGGCAGCCGATCGCCAGATGGGCGAAGTCCTGGCAGACCCCGCGGCGCTCGTCGAGCACGTCCATGAGCGGTGTCGCCAGCGTGGTGAAGCCGGGATCGTAGGTGAAATCCTCGTGGATCCGGCGATTGAGATCGATCACCGCGTCGAGCAGCGAGCGACCGGCCGGGAAACTCGGCGCGGCGTAGGCCGCCAGGCGGGGGTGGCGGCGGATGAACGGCGAATCGAGACGGAACTGCCGGGCCTGCAGGCAGCGCCGCTCGGCGGCCTGGGCCAGAATGGCGCGACAGTCCCGCCAGTCGCCGGCCATCGCGCCCGGCAACGGCGGACGCGGCAGGGTCTCGAGCCGAGTGCGCACGGTGACCTCCAGGCTCGAATGGATATCCTGGATCGCGAAGTACATCACCCGGTTGCCGAAGAAGTCGCTGCGTTCGCTGCGCACCGCCGGACGCGGCGTGATGCTCACCTGCGAGGCCTCGCAGCGCTGCCAGGGCAGCTCGCGCGGCAGCATGCGCGCCTCGTTGTGGCACAGCGTCACCGGTGCGCTGTAGGTGTAGCGGGTGGTGTGACGCAACTGGTAGATCACGGCTGCACCTGCATCTTGATCAGCTGGCGCGGCGCCTCGACGTGGCTGAAGTGGCTGTGAGCGACGGCATCGGAGAGTTTCCCCAGCGGCTCGAGCAGCGCCTCGAACAGCGCCGCCAGCGCCTCGCGGGCCGCCGCCGAATCATGAACGTGGGAAAGCACCTCGATATCGGCGAGCTGCAGCGTGCTCGTGGCCTGGAGAATCAGCCGCTGCTCCTGACGCCGATACGGGGTGCTCGAGTCGACGGTCTGTGGCAGGCGTTCGATCTGCCGACACAGCCGCTTGAGCATGTAGCCTACCGAACGCGGATTGCCCTCATCGAACAGCAGCAGGTCGAGAATCGCGGTGGGATGCAGTTCGCTGCGGTAGCGCCGCCGGTAAGCGGTGACGTTGTCGGTGGTGGCGAGCACCACCTCCCACAGCGCTACGCCCGGCTCGCGGGCTTCGATCAGCGCCAGCTGCAACAACTCCAGGCTGTGCAGTACGCGCTCGATGAAGCGCCCGATGTCCATGAAACGCCAGCCGAAATGATGCGGCATGGTCTCGTTGCACAGACCGTAGAAGGCCGACAGCTGAGTGACGATCTCCTCGCAGGCCCGTCGTCCGGCACTCGCCGAGGGCACCTGCGGCAAGGCGTTGATATGACGACGCAGGTGGTTGAGCACCCGCCAGGCATCGTCGCCCAGGTGATCGCGCACCGCCCGGCAGTTGCGCAGTACCTGCTGAAAACAGGCCGGCAGTCCTCCCGGCTGGGCGTCTTCGAAGAGCGTCAGCAGACGCGTGCGCAGATCGCCGAAGCGTCGCTCGGCGGCCGCCGCTTCGGGCCACTTCAGGGACAAGGCCTCGAACAGGTCGGCGAGGATGATGTCGGCGTATTCCTGCTGATCCTGTTCGAGCAGACGCAGCAGCGCCTCGCGCAACAGCCGCGAGCGCACGTCGAGCCGCTCGCCGTAGCGCCCCAGCCAGAACAGGCTGTCGGCGACCCGGCTCGGCAGATCGACACCGTCGCGGGTCACCACGATCGGCCCCGAGGCCTGGCGCAGCAGGCTGACATGCGGCTGCGGCTTCTCGGCCAGCACCCAGACGTCCTTGACCACCTCGCTGGCCAGCGACGGTGTGCCCGGGTCGCCGACCCAGGCGAGTCCGCCCGGCATGGCGCGGTAATCCCAGTCGCCGTCGCGCTCGCCCGGCTCGCGAGTGACGAAGGTACGCAGGTTGAACGGGGCGGGCTGCAGGCGACGCGCGGCATCGTCATAGACCGGCGCGGTGGCCGGCGCGATCGGCCGCTGGGCGACATAGCGGTTGGGCCGGGCGATCACCGCCTTGCGCAAGGCCTGCGCCTCGTCCCGGCTCAGGTCCGCCACCTCGACCAGCCGGGCGCCCGGTTCGATGCCGCGAATCACCAGGGTGTCGAACTCGGCGAGCACCGCCTCCAGCGAGGCCGGATCGCCGCACCACCAGCTCTCCGGCGCCGCCAGCGCGAGCGGCTCGCCGAGCAGGCGCTGACAGAGCGCGGGCAGGTACGGCGCGAGCCCGGGGTGTTCGAGCACGCTCACCCCCAGCGGGTTGGACAGCGCCACGCAGCCGCTGCGCGACGCCTGGACCAGGCCGGGCACGCCGATCAGCGAATCGCCACGCAGCTCCAGCGGATCGCACCAGGCATCCTCGAGCCGGCGCAGGATCACGTCCACCGGCTTGAGCCCGCCCAGGGTACGCATCCACACGCGCTCGTCGCGCACCACCAGGTCGAGGCTCTCGACCAGCGAGAGATTCATGTAGTTGGCCAGATACGCGTGCTCGAAGTAGCTGTCGCTGTCCGGTCCCGGGGTCAGCAGCACCACGTTGGGCTGGTCGCGATGCAGGGTCGACAGCGACGCCAGGCCGCGATGCTCGGCCTCGAGAAAGCCCGCCAGGCGGCGCAGCGGCGCCTCGCGGTAGAGCGTGGGCATGGCGCGGGCGAGGATGATGCGGTTTTCCAGGGCATAGCCGGCCCCCGACGGCGCCTGCACCCGGTCCGCGATCACCCGCCACTGCCCGGCGGCATCGAGCACCAGGTCGATGCCGTGAAAGATCAACCCGGTGGGCGGCGTCCGCCCCGCCGCGTCAGCATCGCCATCAGGAGGTCGATCACAGGCCAGCAGGAAACCGGGGTGTTCGAAGATCAGCTCGGGGGGCAGCAGGCCCTCCTCGATCAGCCGGCGCGGCCCGTAGAGATCGGCAAACAGCGCATCGAACAACCGGCTGCGCTGGGTCAGGCCGACCTCGAGCGCGCGCCAGCTGGCGGGATCGATCGCCAGCGGCAGCGGATCGACCCGCCAGGTACGCAGGCGACCGCGAGCGTCGTCGTGGACGTTGAAGGTCACGCCGTTCTCGTAGAGCAGCCGCTGGACCTCGTCGGAGCGCTCGGCGAGACCGGTCTCGCCGAGCGCGGCCAGCGCCTCGAGCAGCCCGCGCCAGTGGGGGCGCAGACGGCCTTCGCCGTCGAGCAGGGCATCGAAGCCGGCGCCCGGCGCGTAATCGCGGAGCAAGGTCTCGAGCGCCTGCGCCGTTTCGGGCGGCAGCGGCGCATCGAGGGTGAGGGCATCGCGCAGCAGCGCGGCATCCGGCAGACCGGGAACATCGTGACCCAGCATCGAAAGAGCCCTGAGGTGATGAAAGCCGACGTCATGATACCGCGTTAGCGGTCCGCCAAAGCATCGATCTGGGCGCTTGCACGACGGTATATGTGACACCTCGAAGGCCCCTGCCCCGCCTCTTCGCGGCTCGCGTTCACGGCAGGCGCCGCAGATCCAGGGTCATCGGCAATTCCAGACTCGGCATCTCGCACGGGGCGCTCATGGCCCCCTGAGTATGGCCTTCGGCCCAGAAACGCGCCAGACGCCGCGCCTCGGCCTCGTTGGCGTTGACCGGGAAGGTCTCGTAGTTGCGCCCGGCGGGATGCGCGACATGGTAGGTGCAGCCGCCCACCGACCGCGCGTTCCAGGTATCGACGACATCGAAGACCAGCGGGGCCTGCACCGGAATCCGCGGGTGCAGCGCCGAGGGCGGCTGCCAGGCCCGAAAGCGCACCCCGGCGACCGCCTCGCCGACCCGGCCGGTGGGCGTCAGCGGCACCCGGCGCCCGTTGCAGGTGACCGCGTAGCGATCGCCGCTCATGCCCTCGACACGCACCTGCAAGCGCTCCACCGAGGAATCGACATAGCGCGCGGTGCCGCCGCCGGCGCTCTCCTCGCCGAGCACGTGCCAGGGCTCGATCGCCTGGCGCAGCTCGAGCCGGACATCGCGATAGACCACCCGGCCATGCACCGGAAAGCGGAACTCCAGGAACGGCGCGAACCATTCCTGGCGGAAGGCGAAACCGTGGCGGCGCAGATCCTCGAGCACGTCGCCGAGATCGTTCCACAGGCAGTGCGGGAGCAACCAGCGGTCGTGCAGCGCCGTGCCCCAGCGCACCAGCTTGCCGCGATACGGCCGCTCCCAGCAGCGCGCCACCAGGGCGCGGATCAGCAGCATCTGCATCAGGCTCATGCGGGCATGGGGCGGCATCTCGAAGGCGCGCAGTTCGACCAGTCCCAGGCGGCCGGTCTCGCTGTCCGGGGAATAGAGCTTGTCGATGCAGAACTCGGCGCGGTGGGTATTGCCGGTGATGTCGGTGAGCAGGTGACGCAGCAGGCGATCGACCAGCCATGGCTGGGGCACCTCGCCCTCGGGCATCTGGGGCAGCGCGATCTCCAGCTCGTAGAGCGCCTCGTGGCGGGCCTCGTCGACCCGCGGCGCCTGGCTGGTGGGGCCCAGAAACAGGCCCGAGAACAGATACGACAGGCTGGGATGATGCTGCCAGTAGGTGAGCAGGCTGCCCAGCAGGTCGGGACGCCGCAGAAACGGCGAATCGGCGGGCGTCGCGCCGCCCAGGGTGACATGGTTGCCGCCGCCAGTGCCGGTGTGGCGGCCGTCGAGCATGAACTTCTCGGTGCCCAGGCGGGCCTGGCGGGCCTCCTCGTAGAGGATCTCGGTATTGGCGACCAGTGACGGCCAGTCTCCGGCCGGCATGATGTTGACTTCGATCACCCCCGGATCGGGGGTGATCAGGAACTTGGCCAGGCGCGGATCGGCCGGCGGCGGATAGCCCTCGACGATCACCGGCATGGCCAGTTCGGCGGCGGTGTCCTCGATGCTCGCCACCAGATCGAGGTAGTGCTCGAGTCGCGTCAGCGGCGGCAGGAAGACGTGCACCCGGCCATCGCGCGGCTCGACGCACAGGCTGGTGTGGATCACCGCGTCGTCGCCATCCTCGCTGGGCCACGCCTGGTCCTGCCACGCCTCGCCGCCCGGCTGGCGGTGCAGGCCGTGACCGGCATCGCCGGTGTGGTGGGTGTGCAACTCACTGTAGCGACGCATCACCTCGCCGTGGACGTCGCCGAGCGCCTGGCGGAACTCGAACAGCGACTGGGGATGCGGCGAATCCGGACGCTCGACCCACGGCAGCGCGGTCAGCGGCAGACGCAGGCCCATCGGCGAGTCGCCGGGGACCAGATAGAGATGATCGCGCTTGAGCGGCCAGCTACCGCTCTCCCAGGCGTGGTCGCGTGTCCCGGAATGGCGCAGCGGCAGCGCGAAGCCGGTGGCCTCGCCCAGCCCCCGCTCGAGCAACTGGCCCAGGCGGCGGCGTTCCTCGTCGTCGTCGAGATCGTAGTCCCGCAGGTCGAGATTGACCGGCAACATGCGCTCGCGCCACAGGTAGTAATAGGCATCCTCGTAACCGGGAATCAACTGACGGACATCGAGCCCCAGGCGCCGCGTCAGGGCCTCGGCGAAGCGCCGGGCATCGTCGATGGTGCAACGCGCCGCCTGGCGATCGTCGGCGAGCAGCGCCTCGTCGCGCCACAACGGCACGCCGTCGCGTCGCCAGTAGCAGGCCAGCGCCCAGCGCGGCAACGACTCCCCGGGATACCACTTGCCCTGATGGGTGTGCAGCAGCCCGCCCGCGGCGAAGCGCCGGCGCAGGCGCTTGAGCAGGTCGCCGGCGAGACGGCGTTTGGTGGGCCCCAGCGCCGCGGTGTTCCATTCGTCGCCGTCCATGTCGTCGATCGACACGAAGGTCGGCTCGCCGCCCAGGGTCAGCCGCACGTCGCCGGCCGCCAGACGTTCGTCGACGACCTCGCCGAGCGCCATGATCTCGGCCCATTGCGTTTCGCTGTAGGGCTTGGTGACCCGCGGGTCCTCGTGGATACGCTCGACGTGCATGGCGAAATCGAAGTCGACCTCGCACTCGTCGGAGAAGCCGCTGATCGGCGCCGCGCTGGACGGCTCCGGCGTCGCCGCCAACGGGATGTGCCCCTCCCCGGCCAGCAATCCCGAGGTCGGGTCCAGGCCCACCCAGCCGGCGCCGGGAATGAATACCTCGGTCCAGGCATGCAGATCGGTGAAGTCGACCTCGGTGCCCGAGGGGCCGTCGAGGGCCTTGACGTCGGCGGCCAGCTGGATCAGGTAGCCGGACACGAAGCGCGCCGCCAGCCCCAGGTGGCGCAGGATCTGCACCAGCAGCCAGGCGCTGTCGCGGCACGAGCCGCTGCCCTTGGCGAGGGTTTCCTCGCAGCTCTGCACCCCCGGCTCCATGCGCACCAGATAGGCGATGTCATGCTGCAGGCGCTGGTTGAGCTCGACCAGGAAATCGACCACGCCCCGCGCCTCCGGCGATACCGCGCTCAGCCAGTCGCGCAGCCGCGAGCCCGCCTCGCGCACCTCGAGATAGGGCGTCAGTTCCTTGGCCAGCCCGTCGGGATAGGCGAAGGGAAACGTCTCGGCGTAGGGCTCGACGAAGAAATCGAAGGGATTGATCACGGTCATCGGCGCGACGAGCTCGATATCGACCGTCAGTTGCGTGAGCTTTTCGGGGAACACCGCGCGGGCGATGAAGTTGCCGAACGGATCCTGCTGCCAGTTGAGAAAATGCGGGTCGCCGTCGATGGTCAGCGAATAGGCCTCGATCGGCGTCCGGCAATGCGGCGCGGGTCTCAGGCGGATCAGGTGTGGCGAGAGGTTGACCGGGCGGTCGAAATGATAGCGGGTGTGGTGCTGCAAGGCGACGCGAATCGTCATATCGGCCCCCGTTGGCGCGACGAATACCGGTGCTACCGGCGGATGCCCTTCACTATCGACCGGGGGCGCGCCCAGCACAACCTGCAACATCCTGTCTCAACGCTCGGCGAGAGGCGATCGACGACGAACTGGTATAGCTTTAGGAAAGCCCACCGGTGCGCACGGAACGGGCAACGGACCGATATCGCGACCCACGCCGGTCGCCAGGCGAGGTAACGCCCATGAGTCTCATCGATTGGCAGAACTACCGCAGCAACGATTTCTACGACGAGCTCCTGGCGGCCCCCGGCCAACCGCGCCCCGCGGCCCGGGAGCTCTGCGACATCCTCGCCGGCTTCACGCCCCAGGACCTGACGGAGCGCAAGGCTGCCGCCGAGATCGCCATCCAGACCATGGGCATCACCTTCACCGTGTACTCCGAAGGCAGCATGATCGATCGCGCCTGGCCGTTCGACATCGTTCCGCGGATCATTCCCGCCGACGAATGGCGGCGCACCGAGGCCGGGCTCAAGCAGCGCGTCGAGGCGCTCAACCTGTTCATCGACGACCTCTACCACGATCAGCGCATCGTCAGGGACAAGCTGCTGCCCGCCGAGGTGCTGGCCCAGTCGGTCAACTTTCGCCCGCAATGCCGCGGCATCGATCCGCCCCACCACGTCTGGGCGCACATCTGCGGCTCGGACCTGGTGCGCGACGCCGACGGCACTCTCTACGTCCTCGAGGACAATCTGCGCGTGCCCTCGGGCGTGTCCTACATGCTCGAGAACCGCAACGTCACCAAGCGCGTGCTGCCCGAAGTCTTCGCCACCGGCCGCATCCTGCCGGTCGACGACTACTGCGCGCAGCTCTATGACATGCTCGCCAGTCTCTCGCCACGGCCCTACGACGAGCCACAGGTAGTGGTGCTCACCCCGGGCATCTACAACTCCGCCTATTACGAGCACGCCTACCTGGCGCAGCAGATGGGCGTCGAGCTGGTCCAGGGCTCCGACCTGGTGGTGGATGACGACGACATCGTCTACATGCGCACCATCGAGGGGCTGACGCGGGTCGACGTGATCTATCGCCGCATCGACGACCTGTTCCTCGACCCGGAGGTCTTCAATCCCGCATCCACGCTGGGCGTCGCGGGGCTGATGCGCGCCTGGCGCGCCGGCAAGGTGGCACTGGCCAACGCCCCCGGCGCCGGCGTCGCCGACGACAAGGTGGTCTACGCCTTCGTGCCCCGGATCATCCGCTACTACCTCGACCAGGAAGCCATCCTGCCCAACGTGCCCAGCTACCTGTGCATGTTCGAGGAGGACCGCCGCTACGTGCTCGATCACCTCGACGAACTGGTGGTCAAGCCGGCCAACGAGTCCGGCGGCTACGGCATGCTCATCGGCCCCCGCGCCACGCCGACCCAGCGCGCCGAGTTCGCCGAGCGGATCAAGGCCGACCCGCGCAACTACATGGCCCAGCCGACACTGAACCTGTCGACCGCGCCGACGCTGTGCGACGGCAACGCCGAGCCACGCCACGTCGACCTGCGCCCCTTCATCCTGTCCGGTACCGACATTCAGGTCACCACCGGCGGGCTGACGCGGGTGGCGCTGGTCAAGGACTCGCTGGTCGTGAACTCCTCGCAGGGCGGGGGAAGCAAGGACACCTGGATCGTCGAGACCGAGGGGGAGTGAACGCCATGCTGTCGCGAGTCGCCGAGAACCTCTACTGGATGGCACGCTACCTCGAGCGCGCCGAGGACACCGCCCGCCTGGTCAGCGTCAACACCCACCTGCTGCTCGACCTGCCCCATCAGACCGCCCTGGGCTGGTCGACACTGATCGACATCACCGGCAGCGACGCGACCTTCGCCGAGCTGTACGACCGGCGCAACGAGAAGAACGTCGTGCACTTTCTCTGCCTGGAGCGCGAGAACCCGGGGTCGATCCTCTCCTCGCTGGCCGGCGCCCGGGAGAACCTGCGCACCACCCGCGACGTGGTCTCCCGCGAGATCTGGGAGCAGATCAACGAGATGTATCTCGAGGTCCGCGACCAGGCCGAGAACGCCCTCGCCCCGCGGCGGCGCGACGCCTTCCTCAAGCGCCTGGTCCGCGGCTGCCAGACACTCACCGGACTGATCGAGGGCACCCTGAGCCATTCGGCGGCACGCACCTTCATCGAGATCGGTCGCCATCTCGAACGCGCCGACATGACCACCCGCATCGTCGACGTGCGCTCGGGCAACCTGCTGCCCAAGGGCCCTGAAGAGCTGCGCCCCTTCGAACACCTGCAGTGGATGAGCGTGCTCAAGTCGCTGACCGCCTATCAGATGTACCGCCAGCAGATCCGCCTGCGGGTACGCGGACCGGACGTGCTGCGCTTTCTGCTCCAGGACCAGCACTTCCCCCGGGCCGTGGCGAGAACTCTCGAGGCGCTGGCCTGGGACCTGCAGTCACTGCCCCGCCACGACCGTGCCCTGGCGGCGGCGGCGCTGGTGCGCGCCGACATCCTCGAGGCCGACATGCAGGCACTGGCACGCTCCCCCGACGAATTGCACGCCTTCATCGACGAGCTGCAGATCGGCTTCAATACCCTCCACGACGCCATCGCCAACACCTATTTCGCGCGCCTGGAAGACACCCCGCGGGGGCTGGTTCCCGGCGAGGAGGACGACGAGGAGGCCGATTAGGCGCCGCACACAACGGCGCCTTCATTGACCTCGGCCCCGCCAAGGCGTCGGGCCCTGGCACCTAGCCGGATGCCTGATGGATCAACTGGTGCACATAGGCCAGCTTGTCGCGGATCGCCGGGGTGACCACCTCGGGCACCAGGTCGGTCAGGCCCATCTCGCGGTTGAGTTCGTTGACGCCCAGGCCGACCTGATGGAACGCCGCCAGCATGCGCGTCAGGCTGGCGTCGTGATCCGCCGCGCTCACCCCCAGATGGTGGGCGGTATCGAGCACCGCGACGATGTCCAGGTAGAAGGCGAAGGTCTCGGCGAAGTCCTCCCACGGGTGCATGGTGGCGTAGGCGGAAACGTAACGCTGCGCCCAGTCGTCGGGGGGCCCGCTCTCGTAGTAGCGCTCCAGCGCCTCGCCGTAGGGCGGCGAGTCGTGGTCGCCGAAGACCTCGCGCGAGGCGGCTTCGTCGCGCCCCTTGACCAGCAGGTCCCAGTAGTAGTGGCCGATCTCGTGGCGGAAATGGCCGATCAGCGTGCGATGGGATTCGTGCATGTCGACGCGCAGCCGCTCGCGCTCGACATCGTCGGCTTCCTTGACGTTGATGGTGATGTGCCCCTCGGCATGGCCGGTGTAGACCTTGTCGGTGCCGGCGGTGCTGCGCCACAGACCGGCGTCCGGCAAGGCATCGGCCATGAACGAGAAGCTCAACGGTGGCTCGAAGCCCTCCTCGGCGGTGCCGTGGGGCAGCCCCAGCAGGTCGAGGGTATAGAACAGCCGCCGCTTGGCCGCCTCGAGCGCCGCCCAGCGCTCGCGATGCCCCTCGATCGACAGGTCGGGCACCACATCGTTGTAGCGACAGCAGTCACACAGGGCGTCCGCCTCGCCGTTGCCGTCGAGCGGTATCATGCGGTTGCAGACGTCATGCTCGAGATAGTTGAAGCACTTGAGCAGCGCCGCACCGCACTCGGCGTTGGTACAGCGAAAGCCCCCCTCGGCGAGCGGTTCGAGCGCGCTGATACCTTGGCACACCGGACACCAGCCCACCTCGCGCTGACAGTTGAGACAACGGGTGTTGTCGAAGAACAGCCGGCTACCGCAGGTGCAGGAATAGGTTCTCATGCCATGTTCTCCCGAACGTGAGCGCTCCATCGCCCTCTCTGGATAGCCGTTCGCGAGGCGGCTGGCAACCGATTCGCAGCGTCGCGCGTCAGTCGTCGCGCAGGCTCCGCATATGCCCATCGCGCTCCATGGCCACGTGCCAGCCCAGCGCCTGCTCCAGGCAGTGCGGTGTCTGGCCGCCGCGCCGCAGGGCAGTCTCGAAGTAGCGTCTCAGCGCCGGACGGTAGGCCGGATCGGCGCAGTGCTCGATGATCAGCGGCGCGCGTTCGCGAGGGGCCAGTCCGCGCAGATCCGCCAGGCCGTGCTCGGTCACCAGAATGTCGACGTCGTGCTCGGTATGATCGACATGGCTGACGAAGGGCACCAGGCTCGACACGTCGCCGTCCTTGGCCAGCGACTTGGTGATGAACACCGAGAGCTGGGCGTTGCGGGCGAAATCCCCGGAACCGCCGATGCCGTTCATCATCCGCGTGCCGCAGACGTGGGTGGAATTGACGTTGCCGTAGATATCCGCCTCCAGCGCCGTGTTGATGGCGATCACCCCCAGCCGACGCACGATGCCGGGGTGGTTGGACAGCTCCTGCGGACGCAGGATCAGGCGGTCGCGATACTTGGCGAGATTGCCCCATACCGAGTCGCCACGCGCCTCGGACAGGGTGATCGAGCACCCCGAGGCGTAATCGAGCTTGCCGGCGTCGAACAGCTCGAAGGTCGAATCCTGGAGCACCTCGGAATACATGGTCAGGTGCTCGAAGGGGCCATGGGCCAGGCCGGTGACCACCGCGTTGGCCATGCTGCCGATGCCTGCCTGCAGCGGCAGCAGGGAGCGGGTCAGCCGGCCGGCCTCCACCTCGGCGGTGAAGAACGCCGTCAGGTGATCGGCGATGCGCTGGGTATCGGCGTCCGGCGGCAGCACGGTGGACGGGCTGTCGCGGCCGTCGGTCACCACGATGGCGGCGATCTTCGCCGGATCGATGGGAATGTAGGGCGTGCCGATCCGCGAATCCGGCGCCACCACCGGAATCGGCGTGCGATTGGGGCGCATCTGGGGGATGTAGATGTCGTGCAGCCCCTCGAGTTCGGCCGGCGCCGACAGGTTGAGCTCGATGATCACGCGCTTGGCGAGAATTGCGTAACTGGCCGAGTTGCCCACCGAGGTAGTCGGCACGATACCGCCCTCCTCGGTGATCGCCGCCGCCTCGACCACAGCCACGTCCAGGTCATGGAGCTGATGATTGCGCAGCAGCTCGACGGTCTCCGAGAGGTGCTGATCGATGAACATCACCTCGCCGGCATTGATCGCGCGACGCAGCGTGGCATCGACCTGGAAGGGCATGCGGCGGGTGAGCACGTGGGCCTCGGTCAGCAGCTTGTCGAGATCGTTGCCCAGCGAGGCGCCGGTCATCAGGGTGATCGACAGTGGATCGCGCTGCGCGCGATCGGCCAGCGCCCTGGGCACGGCCTTGGCCTCGCCGGCGCGGGTGAAGCCGCTCATGCCCACCGTCATGCCGTTCTCGATCAGGGCGGCGGCCTGCTCGGCGCTACGCTCGAGTGACTCCCATCCGGGCAGGCGACAACGGGCCCCGATACTGGTGACGGTCATGACAGGCTCTCCGGCAATGCAGACAATGATGAGGGCGGGGTCGACGAATCGTGTCGACAATCGCAGTCCAAGAGGATTGCACGCTAACGAGGGGCTCGCCAACACCTTCGTCGTAAGACCTTGGTATAGGAGACACGCCCTCGCTGAGTCCGTCGCCGCCAGCCGAGTCGGCCATCATTGGCGCCTCCCGTCGCCCCTGATACCGTTCCCCGAACCTTTCAGGCCGATCACTCAGGAGAGCCGCGCATGGTCGATACCACGCTGACGTCATGCCGGGGCGGCGACATCACCCCCCATCTCGAGGCGCTCGCGCGCCTGCGCATCCGTGTCTTTCGCGACTTCCCCTATCTCTACGATGGCGATCTCGCCTACGAGGCCGATTACCTGTCGCGCTACGCCGAGTGCCCGGAAAGCCTGTTCGTGCTGGCCTTCGACGGCGACACCCTGGTGGGCGCCGCCACCGGCATGCCGCTCGCCGCCGAATGCCAGGCCTTTCGCCGGCCCTTCGAACGCGCCGGCATCGAGCCCCGCTCGGTCTTCTACTACGGCGAGTCGGTGCTGCTGCCGGCGTACCGGGGACAAGGCATCGGCAAGGCCTTCATGGCCGAACGCGAGGCGCACGCCCGGCACCGGGGCTTTTCCCGGGTCGCCTTCTGCGCCGTCGAGCGCGCGCCGGATCATCCGCACCGACCCGCCGACCATCGGCCGTTGCACGGCTTCTGGAACACGCGGGGCTATCGCCGCCAGCCGGCGCTGACCACGACCTTCGCCTGGAAGGACGTCGGCGACGACCGGGAGACCGAGAAAACCATGGTATTCTGGCTGCGCGAACTCGAGGACCAGGAGCCGGCATGACCCGCACGATCGACGTCGCCACCGCCCAGTACCCGATCGACGCCCTGCGCGATTTCGACGAGTTCCGCGCCAAGGCCGAACGCTGGGTGCAGAATGCCGTCAATCACGGCGCCGACCTGCTGGTACTGCCCGAGTACGGCGGCATGGAACTCGCCTCGCTGCTGCCCCCGGACGTGCGGGACGATCTGCACGCGCAGCTCGACGCCCTGCAGGCACTGCGCGACGCGGCGATCGCCACCTGGCGCGCGCTGGTCGAGCGCCATGGTGTGACGCTGCTGGCCCCGTCGATGCCCTGGCGGGTCGCGCCGGGCCGCTACGTCAATCGCGCCTGGTTGCTCGCCCCGGGTCACGCCGACTTCCAGGACAAGCAGATCATGACCCGCTTCGAGCGCGGCCCCTGGGGTATCTCGCCGGGCGACCCCGACACCGATGGCGCTCTCAAGGTCTTCGATACGCCGGTGGGTCGCCTCGGCGTGCTGATCTGCTACGACAGCGAATTCCCGCTCCTTGCCCGGAGCCTCGTCGAGGCCGGCGCGGAGCTCTTGCTGGTGCCCAGTTGTACCGACACCGAGGCCGGCTATCACCGGGTTCGCTGGTGCGCCCAGGCACGCGCCATCGAGCAGCAGGTCGCGGTGATCCATTCGCCCACCAACGGCGAGGCCCTGTGGTCGCCGGCGGTGGACGTCAACGTCGGTCGCGCCGCCGTCTACACTCCCTGCGACCAGGGTTTCCCGCCGGACGGCGTGCTCACCCGCGCCCACGACGACACCCCCGGCTGGCAGTTCGCCCGGCTGGACCTCGACGCCATCGCCGCCCTGCGCGAGTCCGGGCAGGTCGACAACCACAACGACTGGCGGCATCAGCGCCAGCGGCTGCAACCCGCCAGGGTATCGCTGCGCCAGGCCCTGGCCGGGACTGCCCGACAGGAGTGACAAGGCCCCTGCCGGGGCTTTTGCCGCGCGCAGGGCAACCCCGTACAATGCCACGAATCGCCGATTCAGGCCCCTCAACGAGTCACTGAAGGAAACGCCGGACCCATGCGCGCCAGTCAACTCTTGATCGCCACCCTCAAGGAAGTCCCCGCCGACGCCGAAGTCGTCAGCCATCAGTTGATGCTGCGCGCCGGGATGATCCGCCGTCTCACGTCGGGGCTATACACCTGGTTGCCGGTCGGACTGCGCACCCTGCGCAAGGTCGAACGCATCGTGCGCGAGGAGATGGACCGTGCCGGCGCCCAGGAAATACTCATGCCGGCCGTGCAGCCGGCCGAGCTGTGGCAGGAGTCCGGCCGCTGGGAGCAATACGGGCCCGAACTGCTGCGCCTCAAGGATCGTCACGATCGCGATTACTGCGTCGGCCCCACCCATGAAGAGGTGATCACCGATCTGGTGCGTCGCGAGCTGTCGAGCTACAAGCAGCTGCCGAGCAACTTCTATCAGATCCAGACCAAGTTCCGCGACGAGATCCGCCCGCGCTTCGGGGTGATGCGCTCGCGGGAATTCATCATGAAGGATGCCTATTCCTTCCACGCCGACGAGGCGTCGCTGAAGGCGGGCTATCAGGTGATGTACGACGCCTATGTGCGCATCTTCACGCGCCTGGGCCTGGACTTCCGCCCGGTGATCGCCGACAACGGCTCGATCGGAGGCACCGGTTCCCACGAGTTCCACGTGCTGGCCGATTCCGGCGAGGACGACATCATCTTCTCCAGCGAGTCCGACTACGCCGCCAACATGGAGAAGGCCGAGGCCCTGCCCGCGCCGCTCGGCGAGACGCCGGAGCGCCCGGCGCCGCAGGAGGAACTGCGTCTGGTCGACACGCCTCATGCGCGGACCATTGCCGCCCTGGTCGAACAGCACGGGCTGCCGATCGAGAAGACCATCAAGACGCTGATGGTGCATGCCGCCGACGGCGGATTGATCGCCCTGCTGGTTCGCGGCGACCACGAACTCAACGAGGTCAAGGCCGAGAACCTGCCCGAGGTCGCCACCCCGCTGACCATGGCCAACGAGGACGAGATTCGCGCCGTGGTCGGTGCCGGCCCCGGCTCGCTGGGGCCGGTGAACCTGGACATGCCGGTCGTCGTCGACCGCAGCGTGGCACTGATGAGCGATTTCGGCGCCGGTGCCAACATCGACGGCAAGCACTACTTCGGCATCAACTGGGAGCGTGACGTCGCCCTGCCCAGGGTCGCCGACCTGCGCAACGTGGTCGAGGGCGACCCGTCGCCGGACGGCAAGGGCACGCTTTCGATCAAGCGCGGCATCGAGGTCGGCCACGTCTTCCAGCTCGGCACCAAGTACTCCGACGCCATGAACGCCACCGTGCTCGACGAAAACGGCAAGCCGGCCACGCTGTGGATGGGCTGCTACGGCATCGGCATCACCCGGATCGTCGCCGCGGCGATCGAGCAGAACCACGACGCCGCCGGGATCATCTGGCCCGATGCCATCGCCCCGTTCCAGGTGATGCTGGTGCCGATGAACGCCCACAAGTCGCAGCGCGTGCGCGACACCGCCGAACGGCTCTACGAGACGCTGTGCGACCAGGGGTTCGACGTGCTGCTCGACGACCGCGATACCCGGCCCGGGGTCAAGTTCAACGATCAGGAACTGATCGGCATCCCCCATCGCATCGTCATCGGCGATCGCGGCCTCGACAACGGCGAGCTGGAGTACAAGGGGCGACGCGACACCGACAACACCATGATTCCCGCCGACAGCGTCGCCGACTTCCTGCGTGAGCGGCTCGCGGGCTGACCGTGCCCGGCGGCGGCATCGGGCGTCACGGGGGGTGGCAGCCGGACTCGCGTTGTGCCCCGCCCTTGCCCTGGCCGCCGCCAATGTTCCGGCGCAGGTCCCCGGGACATTGCTCGATACCCTGGAAAGCGTGACCCATGCCCACGGCACCC
This sequence comes from Modicisalibacter sp. MOD 31.J, assembly GCF_020147985.1. Lineage (NCBI taxonomy): Bacteria > Pseudomonadati > Pseudomonadota > Gammaproteobacteria > Oceanospirillales > Halomonadaceae > Modicisalibacter > Modicisalibacter sp. MOD 31.J. The sequence continues at coordinate 803,494 of NZ_JAGXFF010000002.1, forward strand.
GGGCCGATGCCGCGACCTCGGCCTGGATCGCCACCATGCAGGCGCGCCTGGCGCCGCGACTGGGCGATCCCCGGGCACGCCGTCGTCTGCTGGCGCGCATCCATGCCGAAGCCCGGCTGGCCGGCCTGAGCCCGGAAATCGTGCTGGCGGTGATTCAGGTCGAGAGCGGCTTTCGCCGCGACGCCGAATCCAGCGCCGGCGCCCAGGGCCTGATGCAGGTGATGCCGTTCTGGAAACGTGTCATCGGCCGGCGCGACGACGATCTCTTCGACCCCGTCACGAACCTGCGCTACGGCTGCACGATCCTCGGTTACTACCTGCGGCTCGAAAGCGGCGATCTGACCCGGGCCCTGGCCCGCTACAACGGCAGCCTGGGCGAGACCGGCTACCCGGAACGGGTGTTGCGCGCCTGGCAGTCACGCTGGTGGCTGGCCGCGACGCTCGAATGAGCGACTTGACGAAACCGGGATAATGGCGCAGAAATCGACAAGGATCCCAGCAATTCTCCGTTGCCAACGCCATTGCCCCCCGTTCGATGTTCGCTCCCCGCCCGCCCGTACAGGACTCCCCCGCGTGATCGCCACCCTTCGCCGTTGCCTCGGTCTCGTCCTCTTCAGCCTGGCGCTGGTGGCCAGTCGTGCCGCGGAGCGTCTGTTGCGCGGCTCTTCGCCACGCTTTCCACGGCAAACCTTCTCGAGCCGGCTTTACAGCCGCGTCAACGGCCTTCAGGCCAACTTGTTGACCTGGCAGGCCCGCCTGCAGCCGCATGACGTCGATCCGCTGACGGGGATCGGCACCTGCCAGGCCGCGCTGGCGGAAATCGACCGACTGATCGAGCGCGGCAAGCCCTTTTCACTGGCGAGCATGAGCATCGACAACATCAAGGCGATCAACGAGCGCCTGGGGCATGCGGTGGGCGATCAGTTGCTGGTGTCGCTGGCGCGACGCCTGATGCGTCTGGAGATCCACCGCGGCCGCGTCTACCGCCTGGGGGGCGACGAGTTCCTGATACTCGCCGCCCCACCGGCCGCCGGCGAGTGCTTCGACGAGCGTCTGCGCGAACGGCTCTGCCAGCCGCTCGAGCTCGACGGCACCTCGTTGATCCCGTCGCTGTCGCTGGCCGGCCTGCGCTATCCCGAGAATGGTCAGGACGCGCGTCGCCTGCTGCGCCGGTCGCGGATCGCCCTGGCCCACGCCCGCCAGGCCCACGACGGTTACCACGCCTACGAAAGCCGGCTCGACCATCACCACGAGCGCGAACGTCAATTGCTGCGCGACATGGTCCTCGCCGTCCGTGAGCAGCAGTTGAGGATCGTCTACCAGCCCAAGATCCGCATCGCCGATGGCAGCGTGGTGGGTTTCGAGGCACTGATGCAGTGGCAGCATCCCGATCTGGGCCTGCTGCAGGCCGACGAATTCCTGCCGCTGGCGGTGGACTCCGGTCACATGGCGCTGCTGGGCGACTGGATGCTTCAGCACGTGATCGCCCAGATGGCGGTCTGGGCGCACGCGCGGCACCCCCAGCACGTTGCCGTCAACCTGTCCGCCGTGGACCTCGAGGACGCCCATCTCGGCCAGCGCATTACCGGCTGGCTCGAGGCACACGGCGTGGATCCGCGGCTGTTGATGCTCGAGATCACCGAGCAGTCGATGATGCGCGAACCGACGCTGGCCGCGCGCCTGCTCGCCGAACTGCGCGACCTGGGGATCCGGGTGGCCATCGACGATTTCGGCACCGGCTACTCGTCGCTGGCCCAGCTGCGCCGGTTGCCGCTGGACGTGCTCAAGATCGACAAGTCCTTCGTCCTCGAACTGCCCACGCAGCCGGAGGATGCGCTGATCGTCAACGCCAGTATCGCGCTGGCCCACAGCTTCGGCCTGGAGGTGATCGCCGAGGGGGTCGAGACCCCTCAGCACCTGCGTCTGCTCGCCGAGGCGGGCTGCGACCAGGCCCAGGGCTACCTGATCTCTCACGCCCTCGACGCCGACGAGGTCCCCGCCTGGCTGGAAGCCTATCGACGCCGGCCCCTGAACGCCTTGCGCGGCGTGAACTGAGCGCTCGGTGGAACCGCCGACATCCTCCGGGGTCAAAGCGCTTACAGTCATGGAAGGAAGAGCCGCATGCTTTCAGACGCGATCGAGATCAGGAAGATCACCACGGGCGAGACGACACGCTACGAAGTCTACGACAGCGACACCGGCACCAGCCTGGGCCTCTTCGAGAGCCGGGAAGGTGCCGAGACCGAGCGACACCACCTCCAGCAATCCGCACGGGCGCTGCACATCCGCAGCAGACACGACGACACCGACACGGGCTGAGCCGTCGGGGGATCGGGAAGCGCGGATGGCACCGATATAAAAAAGCCGGCCCCTGAGGACCGGCACATGGGGCAAATGCCCCTCCCTGACGACATCGTTCGATCCTGAACGGCCGGTGAGAGCGGTTTGCCCCGCCGGTCGCTCATGAGCGATCCGATGTCCTCACTGTAACCAATCCCGTCGCCGCGACGCCTGATCTGGATCAAGACCGCCCCCTGCACCTGTCGCAGCCAGTTCACCCACTTGATCCCGGTCAGTTTTTCGCGGTTATCAGCCGAACTTGCGGTCCTCCACCTGCGCCGCTTCGACGTCGCCGGGCAGCGGGTGCCCCTTGGCCAGCTCGGCGCGGGTCGCTTCGCGGATCGCCAGGATCTCGACGTCGTAGCGCAGGGTCCGGCCCGCCAGCGGATGGTTGGCATCCACCGTGACCCGGTCGTCAGTAACCTCGAGGATCGTCACGGCACGCGGCCCGTCGGGTCCCTGGGCCTGAAAGCGCATGCCCGGCGCCAGCGTCTCGGCGCCACCGAAGGCACTGCGCGCCACCGGCTGCACCAAGGCCTCGTCACGCAGGCCATAGGCCTCGGCCGGTTGCAGGGTCACACTCAGGCGAGCCCCTTCGGCCTGGCCCGCGAGTGAGCGCTCGAGACCGGCGACGATGTTGTCGTGACCGTGGAGGTACTCCAGTGGGGTGCTGCGCTGGCGTGAATCGTCGAGTACCTCGCCGGCGTCGTCACGCAGGGTATAATGCAGGGTCACCACTCGTTGGGCGGTGATGGTCATGGCGGTCTCCACAAGTCGATGGAAAGGGGAATCGTGGCAGATCAACGGCGGCGCAGATGCTCGACCGGCACCTCGAGACGCTGCTGACCATGCAGGAGGTTGAGCAGCACGATCGCCCGCTCCTCGCCTTTCTGGCGCTCGAACACCGCGCTCAGGGCGCGGAACGGCCCCTCGCCGATCTCCACCGCTTCGCCGGCGCGGAAATAGACGTTGACGCCGCGCGCGTCGACGCTGGCTGCCGCGTTGCCGCGCAACGTCTCGACCAGGGCGTCATCGACGGCCACGGGAGCGTCGCCGAAACCCACCAGCTTGAGCACGCCACGGGTCGAGCGGATCGGCCGCCAGTTGCTGGCCAGCTTGTCGAGGCGAATGAACAGGTAATACGGAAACAGCGGCTCGTCGAGCCAGCACAACTTGCCCCGGCGCTTCTTCTGAACCTGCAGCACGGGATGAAAGATCTCGTAGCCCTGGTTGGCCAGATTGTCGCTGGCCCGGAACGATTCGCCACCCTTGCATTGAATCAGATACCAGCGGGGGATGGCGTCGTCGCCGCTCTTGTCGATCGCGTCATTCATGCACTCATCCTTGCGTCAGCCGCTCGACCCGGCGAGTGGCTGGCGAGCATTGATCTCCGTGCGTCCAACCACGTAAGTTAGCCGCTTATCGATGTCATCCTACCATCGTTGATCGCCGTGATTGAGCGGCCCACGTCAAATTCCGCATTCCAGGCAGGAGAGCTTCACATGCCCCGTAACGCCCCCCATCGCTCCTGGCGAGACGCCCTGGCCGTATACTGTCAGGCGCCCGTCGTCGCGATGTTGTTTCTGGGCTTCGCCGCCGGGTTGCCGTTCCTGCTGGTGTTTTCCACCCTCACCGCCTGGCTGCGCGATGCCAGCGTCGATGTCACGGCGATCGGCTTCTTCTCGTGGATCGGCATGCTCTACTCCATCAAGCTGGTCTGGGCCCCGGTGGTCGATCGTCTGCCACTGCCGGGGCTGACCCGACTGCTCGGCCAACGACGCGGCTGGATGCTGATCGCCCAGTTGACGATCGCCGGCGGCCTGGTCGGCCTGGCGAGCCTCGATCCCCGCGAGAGCCTGGCACTGGTCGCCGGCTTCGCCCTGCTGGTGGCCTTCGGTGCCGCCACCCAGGACATCGTCATCGACGCCTTTCGCATCGAATCCGCGGGCGAGGAGGTCCAGGCAGCCATGGCCTCGACCTACATCATCGGCTATCGCGGGGGGCTGCTGGCGGCCGGCGCGGGAGCGCTCTACATCGCCGACCTGGCCTCGTGGCACGTCGCCTATCTGAGCATGGCGGCACTGGTCGGGGTGGGGCTGATCACCGTGCTGCTGCGCCCCGAGCCGCCGCGCGCCTCGCTGGCCGTGCAGTTGATCCACGAGCCCCGGGTACGCGGCTTCCTGCGTGCCAACCGTCACCGCCCCCGGGTCTGGCGCCGCCTGGGCGCCTGGGTGACGGGCGCGATCGTCTGCCCCTTCACCGACTTCTTCACGCGCTACGGCCGCCAGGCACTGTGGCTCTTGCTGCTGATCGGCCTGTTTCGCATCAGCGACCTGTCGATGGCGGCGATGGCCAACCCGCTGTACATCGACCTGGGATTCTCGCTGTCGCAGATCGCCAACGTCAGCAAGGTGTTCGGCATCCTCATGAGCATCACCGGCGGCGTGGTCGGCGGGCTGCTGGTGGTGCGCTACGGGATCGCCAACATGCTGCTGCTGGGGGCGGTGCTCGCGGCGGCCACCAATCTGCTGTTCGCGGCGCTGGCCACCCTGGGCGCGGAACTGCCCATGCTGGTGGTGACGATCATGAGCGACAATCTCGCCAACGGCCTGGCCAGCACGGTGTTCATCGCCTTCCTGTCGAGTCTCACCTCGCGCGCCTACACCGCGACCCAGTACGCGCTGTTTTCCTCGCTGATGACCCTGCCGGGCAAGTTCATCGGCGGGTTCTCGGGGGTCGTGGTGGCCAATCAGGGTTATGCGATCTTCTTTCTCTGGTCGACGGCGCTGGGGCTACCCGCGATCCTGCTGGCCTGGCGGCTGAGCCGCGATCCACGCCTGATGGCGACACCCCACGCCGGCCAGGGGCGCTGAGATACCCTCTCAGCGCGCCGGCGGCGACTCGGCCAGCCGTCGCCGCTGTTCCGAGAGCCACTTGAGCGCCCCGCGGGTGGCCACCCACTGATCGCGCATCAGCGCCCGGTACTGCCAGGCCTCGGCCTTGGTACCGGGTTCGGGCACTTCCACGGCCAGGGGTACCGGCTTGGGGTTGTCGGCGCACATCATGGCGATGGCATGGCCGTTGAGAGCCTGGACCGCGTCCAGCGAGTCCTCGGCATCGTCGAAGCGCTCCAGCCGATAGAGCGCCAGCACGCGGCCCATCAGCACACCCAGCAGCGGGGCGTCGTCGTCCGCCGCGGGCTGATCGCTGAGGTCGAGGGCCTCGCGGTCGCGTCCTTCTCGCAGCAATTGATCGAGCACCAGTTCGCGCAGCCCCAGATTGTCCTGATCGTCGAGCACCAGCAGGCGCTCGGCCAGATGCCGCGAACGCTGCCGGTCGCCGCGCTCCATGCCTACCACCAGCGCCAGCCCGGCGCGCAGGATCACCGCGTTGTCGGCATCGTCCCAGGCGAAGCGCCCCTGGAACGCCTCGAGCTGCTCCAGCCAGTGCTCCAGGCGTCGGGCAAGCGGGGCGAAGAAACTTTCGGCCATCCACGGCAGACTGCCGAAGCGGCTGGCCAGCGCCATGCTCAGGGTCTGCACCACCCGCGGCGAATCCAGCCACTCGGGGTGCGAACACAGTCCGACCAGCCACTCCCCGGCCTGCGGCCAGGGGTCGTCCTGGAAGCCCAGCGCCGCCTCCTCGTCGACCTCGACGCCGAAGACGTCGCGCCACGCCGCATCCAGGGTGTCCTCGCGGGCGGTGGAGTGATACTCGATACGTCCGTCCTCACGCCGCTGGAAATGCAGCCGCGGCGGGGTAGGCAAGGCCTCGAGCAGGGTCTGGAGGTTGATCAGGGGCTCGGCCAGGGCTTCCTCGGAATTGACCATCTGCTCGGCGAGCGTGGCCCCGGGGTTGTCGGCCAGATCGGCGAGGAACTGCAGCTGGTCGGCGTCCAGATCGCCACGCCGGGCAAGCCGGCGGAACCAGAAGCGGGCACGTTCGCCGGCTTCCTCGGGGTGCCCCTCGTGGAGCAGCAGCATGGCCTCGATGTAGGCCAGGGTCGGCGAATCGGGCAGGGTCTGCTGGGCGCGCACGAAGGCCTCGCGGGCGCTGGCCAGATCGTCGCTGTCCAGATGCATCAGACACAGCCGTTCCAGCGCCACGCCGCGCAGGAACAGCGGGCCGCGTTCGAGAATGGCGTCGAGCAACGCGGCGCGCTTGCGGTTGAAACCGCGCTCCTGGTAGATGTCGATCAGCAGCTCGAAGGCCGGCTCGGTCTGTTCGGGCAGCCGGCTCCAGTCGGCGGCGTCGAAGAGCGTCTCGAGGATCTGCTGGGCGCGTCCGCGCTGGCCGCTCTCGGCGGCGATCAGCCCGGCTTCGAGCAACGCCTGGGCCGGCGCCCTGCCGCTGTCCAGCGCCGCCTTGAGGAGATCGCCCTTCCAGTCGCGCAGCGACAGCATCCACATCAGATGCGGCGGCACCGCACCGGGCAACTGGACCCCGCCGCAGCAGTGTTTCATCTTGCGCCCGGAATCGCACCAGCAGGGTTCGTTGGGGCCCGGCCGGGCCAGCGGCTCACAGGCGAAGTCCAGCCGCGCCAGCGGCGTCTGGTTCCAGAGTTCCGGCGCCAGGGCCTGTGCCTGCGCCAGGTTGCCGCCCAGATACTTGACGCCTTCCTCGCGTGCCCAGGCCATCAGCGTGGGATAGTGTTCGTCGTCCCGGATCGCTGCCAGCGCGCCCCCGGCGTAACCCAGCAGCTGTTCTACCCACATCGCCAGCATCGCCACCCTCCTCGGAAAATCCGTGCAGTCTAGCATGCCCGGACGGCTCCACTCACCAGCCACGAACGGCTATGGCATGCGCCATCCGCGGGTGCTAGGGTAACGCCTGCCCACCTCGTCGCGTACAAGGACCTTCCGCGTTGTTCCTGCCGTTCCGCCGCGCCCGTCAACCCTCATCCGAAACCCCGCAGGTGCGCCTGGAACGCGAGGGCCGGGACGAGATTCGCCGCATCACCGCCGCCGTGGAGAAGGTGCCCTGGACGGTGAGCCTGATGCAGATCCTCTGGACCGCCGGCCCGGTGACCCTGCTCGGCGCCTGGGGCGGTTATCTGCTGGGCTACGGCAAGGCCCCCACCGCCGACAACTACATCTTCTTCATCTCCTACACGGTGATCACCGGCGCGGCGGGGATCATCGCCAACGTGCTCCACAACCTGACCGGCGGACGCCGTGCCGAACGCACCGCCAACAAGATCGAGCGGGTGATCAAGAGCCTGCCGGAGCTGCTGCTGGCGACCCGCAACCTGATCGTGGAGAATCTCGAGGGCGATGCCCGACGTCGCGAGGCGGCGGCCATGCTGCTGCGCAAGCAGGACCTCGCGCCCGAGGGCGTCGAACTGGCGGCCATCGAGCTGCTCGACGATCGCGACAGTGCGCGCATCATCGCCCAGGTCGATATCTATCGGCGGGTCGGCCTGCATGCCCGCATCCGCGATCTGGTGGCCCTCTATCGTGACACCCTGGAGCCGCAGTTCGCCGAGATCGCCGAACTCGCCCCGGACGCCGCCACCCTGCTGCGCGACCGCTTCGAGGGACGCGCCCCGGACCTGCGCCAGGGCGTGCCGCGCGACAGCAACTTCATCGAACGCGTGCTGGCGGCCATCGAGGAAGACAATGACCTGCTGATGACCCTGCAGGACGTCGAGGAGATGCTGATCCTGGCCTTCGAACTGATCAGTGGCCGACGCATTCCGCTGTTGACCTTCGAGTATCGCGGCCGCTGGCGACTGGCTCAGGCCCTCGACAATTTGGAAGAGGCGCGCGCCCGCTACCGGATCGCCCAGGCGACCGGCCTGTCGCGCCTCAAGGCATTGACCGCCTATCTCGCCGAGCAGTCCGGCACGCTGGTCGAACATGCCGCCGCCGGGCTGCGCGCCGAGGTGCTGCTCGAGCGCTCGATCCAGGCCATGGACGCGCTGACCGAGCAGATCCAGCATCTCGCCCCGGAAGTCGCCCGCGGTCGCGACGAGCGTCGCGCGCAGCTGCGCCAGAAGGCCGACCTGCTGACCAACGCCATTCGCCTCTACAAGGCCGCCTACAGCGCCTACGAGGCGGTCGGCCGCAGTCATGCCCAACTGCTCAAGCGATCCCAGCGCTGGGACGAGATCAGCGCCCGCCTCGCCGACCAGGACACCCGCCTGCGCCTGGGACCCGGCCGCCGCGGCCTGCGCATTCACGAGCGCGTCATCGCCCTGGACGACGCCGCCAAGGCCGAAGTCTGCAAGCATCTGGCCCGCCACCTGAAGAGCGCCGGCATCGAACAGCCCCGGGCATCGCGTCCCCAGCCGCTGGAGCGCGACGCGCTGCTCGCCGTCGGCATGGACGTCGCCAAGCGCCTGGCGATCGAGATCGCCCTGGCGCTGGAGCCGCACATCCAGCTCTCGCGGCCCGAGGTGCAGCGCGCGATCAACGGCTCCAACGCCGCCGACTTCGGCCAGGTCGAGCCCAACCTGTCGGCCGGCGCCAAGGCGGCGCTGGGCGCGGCCATGGTCAAGGAGATCGACGTCGATCTGTCGCGGACCGCCGAATCCCTGGCGCTGGCCCTGGTCCGCCACTATCGGGTGGATCTCGATCCCGCGGCGCGGCGCTTTCTCATCAAGCAGTACGGCGCCCGCGAGAGCACCCTCGACATGCTGGTCAACTACCAGGCCAGCCACCCGCGCAGCGAGGCGCGCTCGATCAGCTATCTCAGCCAGCGCCCCACCGTGGTGAGCGCACCGCGCCGCGACTGGTACCGGGCGCTGGTCCAGGCCAAGCGCGCCCTGGGCTGACCGGCGCGGCAACTTGCCGCCGCCGCGTCATACTGGAAGAATATCCAGACACTCCGACACACAGCGGCCTCGCATGCGCCTGATCATCGCCGAAAAACCCAGCCTGGCCCGGGCCATCGCCGACGCCCTGCCCGGCAACGTCCAACGCCGCGACGGCGCCCTCGAGGTCGGCGACAACGTCGTCAGCTGGTGTCTGGGTCACCTGCTCGAACAGGCCGCCCCGGATGCCTACGACCCGCGCTTCAAGCAGTGGCGCCTGGATCATCTGCCGATCATCCCCGACACCTGGCGGCTCACGCCACGCCCCAAGGCGCGGGGCCAGCTCAAGGTCCTGCGCGAGTGGCTCAAGCGCGCCGACCGCGTGGTGCATGCCGGCGACCCGGACCGCGAGGGGCAATTGCTGGTTCAGGAGGTGATCGAACATCTCGGCTGGCGGGGGCCCGTCGAGCGCCTGCTGATCAGCGACCTCAACCGCCCGGCGGTGGTCCGCGCGCTGGACACCATGGCCGACAATCGCGACTACCAGCCGCTCTACCGGGCCGCTCAGGCGCGCTCGCGGGCCGACTGGCTGTACGGCATCAACCTCTCGCGCGCCTGGACGCTGACCGGGCGTCAGGCGGGTCACGACGGCGTGCTCTCGGTGGGCCGGGTGCAGACGCCGGTGCTGGGCCTGGTGGTACGCCGCGACAACGAGATCGCGCGCTTCGTGCCGCGACCCTTTCACGTGCTGTGGGCGGACCTGCGCGTCGCCGCCGGCACCCTGCGCGCCTGGTGGCAGCCCGGCGAGACGCACCCGCTCGACGAACAGGGGCGGCTGCTCCAGCGCGGCCCCGCCGAGGCCCTGTGTGCCCGACTGCCCGGCGCCGAGGGCCGGCTCACCGGTCTGGAGGCCCAGCACAAGCGCCAGAGCGCGCCGCTGCCCTACTCGCTGTCGGCGCTGCAGGTCGATGCCGCCCGCCGCTACCGGCTCTCCGCCAAGCGCGTGCTCGACCTCTGCCAGTCGCTCTACGAACGCCACCAGTTGATCACCTACCCACGCTCCGACTGCCGTCACCTGCCCCGTGCCCATCGGGACGAGGCGCGGGCCACCCTGACCCGCGCCTGCCAGGGCGACGAGATGCTCGCCGGCTGGCTGAACGGCGCCGACTTCGCTCGCCGCTCGCGGGCCTACGACGACGCCAAGGTGGGCGCGCACCATGCCCTCGCCCCCACCGGCAAGCCCTTCGATGCCGCACGACTGTCGCGCGAGGAGGCCGACATCTTCCGGCTGATCGCCCGCAACGTGCTGGCACAGTTCTATCCGGCCCTGGAGACCCGGGAAATCAAGGCCGAGTTCACGATTCTCGACGAGCGCTTCCGCGCCCAGGGCCGCGAGATTCTCGTGCCCGGCTGGAAGCCGCTGTTCACCACCCGCGACGAGGCACCGCCACTGCCGCCGCTGACCGAGGGCGAATCGGCCACGGTCGTCGAAGCAGGGATCGACGACAAGGAAACCCGGCCACCGGAGCCATTCACCGACGCCAGTCTGATCAAGGCGATGATGAACATCGCCCGCTACGTCGACGATCCGGCGGTCAAGCGCACCCTGCGCGACACCGACGGCCTGGGCACCGAAGCGACCCGCGCCGGCATCGTCGAGACCCTGCTCGACCGCGGCTATCTGGTGCGCCAGGGCGGCGCCCTGCGCGCGACCAGGACCGGCCAGGCGCTGATCGCCGCCCTGCCCGATGCCGCCACCCGCCCCGAGCGCACCGCCCTCTGGGAGCAGCGCCTGCGGGCGATCGCCGAGAGCCAGGACCAGCCGGCGCCGTTTCTCGACGCCCTGATCGGCGACCTGCGCACGCTGCTCGCCGCCGCCGACAGCGAACGCATGCGTCAGGCGCTGAGCGGCGCCGAGGGGTTCACGGCCGGCAAGCCGACGCGCGGGGCGAAGCGCACCACGAACCGTCGCGGCAAGACCGGCCGAGGCAAGAGAACCACCACGGGGCGGCGTACCTCGCGCACTCGCAAGGAGACCTCCTGATGGCCGCGCCCTGGCTGATCCTCGGCGCGGGCTCGCTGGGTCGTCTGCTCGCCGTCCGCCTGAGCGGTCGGCAGGCGCTGGCCCTGATCGGCCGCCGCGCCAGCGTCCGGGCGCTGAATCTGACCACGCCCGAGGGCCGCACGACGGATCACGCGGTGCCCCGCATCGTCATGGCCGACGCTCCACGCCGGCCCGGTCTGGTCCACGTGACGACCAAGAGCCACGCGGTCGAGACGGCGCTCGAAGAGCTGGCCGGGCACATCGCCGCCGATACACCGCTGGTACTCTGGCAGAACGGCTTTCAGGTCCAGCCCCGGGTGACGCGCGACTGGCCCGGCCCGGTGCTCTGCGCGGTGACCAGCGAGGGCGCCTACGTCGACGGCGAGGATGGCATCGTGCACGCCGGTCACGGCACGACCCATCTGGGCAATCTCGACGGCGAGCATGCCGCCCTCGCCACCAGCGTGGCACGAACCCTGAGCGCCGCCGGCCTGCCCGGCCGGGCCTGTGACGACATTCGCCGCCGCCTGTGGCACAAGCTTGCCGTGAATGCGGCGATCAACCCCATGGTGGCGATCCATCGCATCCGCAACGGCGGACTGCGCGACCCCGCCTATCGGCCGCGCGTCGCGGCGATCATCGCCGAGGTCGCGACCGTCATGGCCGCGGAGCGGATCGAACCGCCGCAAGCCGGCTGGTCGGCACATGTCTGGGGGGTGATCGAGGCCACCGCCGGCAATCGCGCCTCGATGCTGCAGGACGTGCTCGCCGGACGGCCCACCGAGCGGGAGGCGATTCTCGGCCCGCTGCGCGAGGCGGCGGCCCGTCATGGCTTGGAGACGCCTGTCTTGGAGACGCTGTGGCACGATACCCCTAGCTGATGCTGGTAAAGAAAAGCGGGAAAGAAATTCTTCTGTAAAGCCAAACGAAGATAACGGTATAAAAAGAACAGGTAACAGTATAAGCCTGCAGTGCGGCGGCTACCCGGTCACGACCATCGAACGCCGCCCTTCGAGCAGAAGCCCGGCGCGCCTTCACGCACCGGGCTTCTCCAACCGGCCAACGCACGGCCGGCCTAGCCGGTGTTGCGCAGCCCCGCGGCGATCCCCGCCATGGTCACCATCAGCGCCCGCGACAGCGCCGGGCTGATCGCCCCGTCGGCATCGCGGTTACGCTGCAGCAATTCGGCCTGCAGGCCGTGCAGCGGGTCGATGTAGGGATTGCGCACGTCGATCGCCTGACGGATCAACGGCGTGCCCTCGAGCAGTTCGTCCTGATCGAGGATTCGCAGCAAGGCGCCGTGCAGCCGGTCCAGGCGATCGCGCAACGAGGCCCCCAGCGACTGCAGGGCCGGCTCGTCGACGAGACGCTGCTCGTAGTAGGCGGCAATGCCCCGGTCGGCCTTGGCGAGCAGCATCTCGAGCATGTCGAGGTAGGTGCCGAAGAACGGCCAGTGGCGGCGCATCTCGCGCAGGCGCTCGAGGCCGTCGGACTCCTCGATGCGGGTGGCGAAGGCCTCACCGCTGCCCAGCCAGGCGGGAAGCATCAGCCGGGTCTGGGTCCAGGCGAAGATCCAGGGGATCGCGCGCAGCGACTCGACCCCGCCCTCCTGGCGGCGCTTGGCCGGACGCGAGCCCAGCGGCAGGCGCCCCAGCGCGCCTTCCGGCGTCACGGCGCGGAAGTACGGCACGAAGTCGGGATCCTCGCGGACCACGCCGACATAGGCGCCATGGGCGATCTCGGCCAGCCGGTCCATCTCCTCGCGCCACTCGGGCTCGGGCGACGGCGGCGGCAGCAGCGTCGCCTCGAGCACCGCGCAGGCGTAGATCTCCATCGAGCGCAGGGCGATGTCGGGTTGGCCGAACTTGAAGCGGATCATCTCGCCCTGCTCGGTGACGCGCAGGCTGCCGTTCACCGAGCCGGGCGGCTGGGAGAGGATGGCCGCATGCGCCGGGCCGCCGCCGCGGCCCACGGTGCCGCCCCGGCCGTGGAACAGCGTCAGGTTGACCCCGTGACGCCGGCAGACCTCGACCAGGGTCTCCTGGGCCCGATACTGGGCCCAGGCGGCGGCCAGCTGGCCGGCGTCCTTGGCCGAGTCTGAGTAGCCGATCATCACCTCCTGGGCGTCGCCGGCCATCTCGCGGTAGCCGGGCAGTGCCAGCAGTCGGTCGATCACCGCGCCGGCCCGGTCCAGATCGTCGAGGGTCTCGAACAGCGGCGCGATGGGCAGGCGCACGTCGCCGCCCACCTCCTTCATCAACAGCGCCACCGCCAGCACGTCGGACGGATGCCCCGCCATAGAGATGATGTAGGTGCCCAGCGCCTCGCGATGTTCCTGGGCGATCACCCGGAAGGTGTCGATCACCTCCCGCGCCTCGGTGGAGCAATCCCAGCGCCGCGGGATCAACGGCCGTGGCGAGACCAGTTCGCCGAGCAGGAAGGACTGGCGCTGCTCCTCGTCCCAATCCTGGTAGCGGCCCAGGCCCAGATAGCTGGTCAGTTCATCGAGCATCTGGGTATGACGGCTCGATTCCTGACGGATGTCGAGCTTGGTCAACGACACGCCGAACACCGCCACGCGACGCAGGGTGTCCAGCAAGGCGCCGTTGGCGATGGTGTCCAGCCCCACGTCGCACAGCGACCGGTAGCAGGTGAGCAGCGGCGCATAGAGCTGGTCGCGGGTCTCGATGATCGGCCCACCCTCGAAGGGCTTGCCGTCGAGACACGCCTTGGCCCAGTCGCGGGTCGCCTCGACCCGGACGATGAGCCGTTTGAGCAGCGCCCGGTAGGGTTCGGGCTCGTCGCCCACCTCGGCCTTGAGCGCGCTGTTGGCCTTCCACATCGACAGTTCGGCCTTGAGCTGCTCGAGATCGCGCAGGTAGAGATCGGCGGCCATCCAGCGCCCCAGCAGCAGCACCTCGCGGGTGACCCGGGCGGTGACATTGGGGTTGCCGTCGCGGTCGCCGCCCATCCAGGAGGCGAAACGCAACGGCGAGGCGTCCAGCGGCAGACGCTCGCCGGCGGTGTCCAGCAGCAGGTTGTCGAGATCGCGGTGGAAATCGGGCACCGCCTGCCACAGCGAGTTCTCGATCACCGCGAACCCCCACTTGGCCTCGTCGACCGGCGTGGGGCGTTCGTGGCGGATCTCGTCGGTGTGCCAAGCCTGGCTGATCAGTTCCTGCAGACGGCCGTGGACGCGCGCCGCCTTTTCCGGATAGTCGAGCGAGCCCTCCATCGCCGTCAGGCACTCGTCGATGGCGTCGTACTTCTGGATCAGCGTGCGCCGGATGACCTCGGTGGGATGGGCGGTCAGCACCAGCTCGACGCGCATCCCGGCGAGCGTCTCGATCACCTGGCGCGGGCTGTGGCCGGAGCGGGTGATGCGCCCGAGCAGTTCGCCGAGCACCGGCTGTGACCCGGGCTTGTAATCCTCGACCCGGCGGAACCGCGCCCGGTAATGCTGTTCGGCGATGTTGGCCAGGTTGAGAAACTGGTTGAAGGCGCGGGTCACCGGCAGCAGATCCTGGTCGGGCAAGGCGCGCAAATACTCGATCAGCTCGCGCTGCGAGCCGCCCTCGCCCTGACGCCCGCCCTTGGCCAGCGCGCGGATCGCCTCGATCTTGTCGACGAAGCCGGGGCCCAGATCGTCGGCGATGGTGTGCCCCAGACTGTCGCCCAGAATCCGGACATTGTCGCGTAGCGATTCGTGCAGGTCGTCACTCATTGAGGCTCTCCTTGGAAGGGTTCCTTTCATGGCGCTTGGCGGCGTCCCAGTGGCGGTCCATCTCCGCCAGCGACACATCCTCGGGGCGCCGTTGCTGGTCGGCCAGCGCCCGCTCGACGTACTGAAAGCGCCGCTCGAACTTGGCATTGGTCCCGCGCAGCGCGCGTTCGGGATCGCTGCCCAGCCGTCGCGCCAGATTGACCACCGCGAACAGCAGGTCGCCGACCTCCTCGCCGGCGTGATCGACGTCGCCCTCGGCCAGCGCCTGCTCGACCTCGTCGAGCTCCTCGCGGATCTTGGCGATCACACCGCGCTCGTCGGGCCAGTCGAAGCCGACCCGGGCGGCCCGCTTGGTCAGCTTGGCGGCACGCGACAGCGCCGGCAGATTGCGCGGCACGTCGTCGAGCACCGAGGTGGCGGCCCGCGCGTGACGCTCGTCGGCCTTGAGCGCCTCCCAGTTCGACTTGACCTGGCGGGTCTCGACCTCGGCGGCGCTCACCCCCTCGCGCCGCGAGGCCAGGGTGCCGTCGGGAAAGACGTGCGGGTGCCGGGCGAGCATCTTGGCGGTCAGGGTATCGACGACGTCGTGAAAGTCGAAGCGCCCCTCCTCCTCGGCGAAACGGCTGTAGTAGACCACCTGGAAGAGCAGGTCGCCCAGCTCGCCGGGGAGCTCGTCAAAGGCCCGGCGCTCGATGGCGTCGGCGACCTCGTAGGCTTCCTCCAGGGTGTGGGGGACGATCGAATCCCAGTCCTGCCTGACGTCCCAGGGGCAGCCCTCTAGGGGATCGCGGAGCACCGCCATCAGGCTCAGCAGGTCGTCGAGGCCGTGTCGGCGTGTACTCATGACCCCGCTCCCGGCTGGTTGGCCCCGCTACGCAGGCGCTTGACGTCGATCACGTTGGGCAGTTGCTGGATGCGCGAGAAGATCCGCCCCAGCGCTTCGAGGCCGTCGACCTCGAGGGTGATCTTCATGCGTGCCACGTTGTCGTCCTTGTCGGTCCGCGTGTTGACGCTGAGCACGTTGACCCGGTCGTGGCTCAACACGTGGGTGACGTCGCGCAGCAGCCCGGAACGATCCCAGGCCTCGATCTCCATGTCGACGGGATACTGGGTGCGCGACTGATCGCCCCACTCCACGTCGACGATGCGCCCCGGCTCCTCGCTGCGCAACTGCAGGATGTTGGGGCAATCCTGACGGTGGATGGTCACGCCGCGCCCCTGGGTGATGTAGCCGATGATCTGCTCGCCGGGGACCGGATGACAGCAGTTGGCCATGGTGGTCTTGAGATTGCCCACGCCCAGCACGGTGATGCCGTCGTCGGGGCTCTTCGCCGTCCGCCGGGGCTTGGTCAGCAGGCGATCGAGCTGTTCCTCGTCGTCGGTATCGCCGAACAGCTGCTGGGCCTGGTGAAGCACCTGACCGATGCGCAGGTCGCCGGCACCGATCGCCGCGTACATGTCGTCGGGGGTCGGGTAGTTGACCGCGCTGGCCAGGGTCGCCAGGTCGAGGCCCTCGATGTCGAGCCGGCGGAATTCCTTCTCGAACAGCGCGCGGCCCTCCTCGAGGTTCTGGTCGCGCGCCTGGTGCTTGAACCACGACTGGATCTTGGCGCGCGCCCGCGACGTTCGCACGAAGCCGAGATTGGGGTTGAGCCAGTCGCGGCTGGGCCCGCCCTTGGAGGCGGTGAGGATCTCCACCTGCTGGCCGGTCTTGAGCTTGAAGGTCAGCGGCACGATGCGACCGTCGACCTTGGCCCCCCGGCAGCGGTGGCCGACCTCGGTGTGCACCCGGTAGGCGAAGTCGATCGGCGTGGCGACCCGTGGCAGGTCGATGATGTGGCCGTCGGGGGTGAACACGTAGATGCGGTCCGGCGCCACGTCGCTGGACAGCCCTTCGCGCAGGTCGCCGAGTTCGCCCACCTCGTCCTGCCATTCCAGCACCTGGCGCAGCCAGGCGATCTTCTCCTCGTAGCTGCGGCTCTTGCTGCCCACGTCGTGGCCCTTGTAGCGCCAATGGGCGCAGACGCCGAGCTCGGCCTCCTCGTGCATGGCGAAGGTGCGGATCTGAATCTCCAGCACCTTGTTCTCGGGGCCGATCAACGCCGTGTGCAGCGACTGATAGCCATTCTTCTTGGGGTTGGCGATGTAGTCGTCGAACTCGTTGGGCACGTGATGCCAGCGCGAATGGACGATGCCCAGCGCGGTATAGCAGTCGGCGACCTCGGGCACCAGGATGCGCACCGCGCGCACGTCGTAGACCTGCGAGAAGTCGATGTGCTTGCGCTTCATCTTGCGCCAGATCGAATAGATGTGCTTGGCGCGCCCGTCGACCTCATAGCGCGAGATGCCGTTCTGCTCGAGTAACGATTCGAGCGTCGTGACCACGTCCTGGATGTAGTGATCGCGGTCGACACGCTTCTCGGCGAGCAGCCGGGCGATCTTCTTGTACTCGTCCTCGTGAAGATAGCGGAACGAGAGATCCTCGAGCTCCCACTTGAGATGCCCGATCCCCAGCCGGTGGGCCAGCGGCGCATAGATGTCGAACACCTCGCGCGCCACGCTCAGGCGCTTCTCGCGCGGGGCATCGCGAACCTGACGCAACGCGCAGGTCCGCTCGGCGATCTTGATCAGTGCCACGCGCACGTCGTCGATCATCGTCACCAGCATCTTGCGCAGGTTTTCCTGCTGATTGTGCTGGGACAGCCCCTGACAGGGGGTCTGCTGCTGGCTGATCGCCGCCATGTTGAGCACGCCGTCGATCAGGCGCGTCACCACGGCACCGAAACGCTTGCCGACCTGTTCGAGACTGATCTGACCCTCGCGCACCGCGCGATACAGGACCGCCGCTTCGAGGGCTTCCTGATCGAGCTTCAGTTCGCCGAGGATGTCGGCCATCTCCAGGCCGGTACGAAAACTGGAACCGTCGGCCATCCAGGCCTTGTGGGGTTTCTCGGTCTCGCGCGCCAGGCGGTCGGCGAGTTCGCAGGCGGCTTTCATTTCGCCGACGTCGCGCAGGCTGACATCGTCCTGCAGGCGCGCCAGCCAGCGATCGATGTCGACCTGACCGTCGGCGGTCAGTGGTTGATCTTCGCGAACCTTGACCATGTGTCCTTGGGTACCTCTCCCCGGTTGTTCGGTGACCCGCCGAGCGCTGAACCGGCGGATCGGGTTCGTCAGCGCTCGCGCTCGAACAGCAGCATCGACTCGAGATGCGCGGTCTGGACGAACATGTCGGCCACGGCGGCCCGGCGGATGCGATAGCCGGCATGCACGAGGCGTGCCGCATCGCGGGCCAGCGTGGCCGGATCACAGGCGACGTAGAGAATGCGCGGCACGCGGGAGGCGGCCAGGTCGAGACACGCCGCCTCGGCGCCCTCCCGGGGCGGGTCGAGCACCACCACGTCGATCTCGCCGCCGAAGCCCGGCGAACGGGTCAGGTCGACCTGACGTGCCTCGACATGGTGCAGGCCATTGGCCGCCGCATTGTCGCGCAGTCGCGAGACCATCGCCGGGCTGCCTTCCAGCGCGAGCACCGCGCCGGCCTCGCCTGCCAGGGCCAGGGTGAAATTGCCGACCCCGGCGAACAGGTCGACGATGCGCTCCTCGCCCCGCAGCGCCAGCCAGTCGCGCGCGGTACTCACCAGCTGTCGGTTGACCTCGGCGTTGACCTGCAGGAAATCGCCGGGCTCGAAGCCCACCACGACATCGCGCGTCCCGCCCTTCAGGGTATAGCGCAATGTCCCGGGCTTGCCGAGCCAACGCCATTGCGGCTGGTCGCGTCCCACCTGCCAGACGACATGCACGCCGTGCGCCTCGCCCCATTCGCGCCAGCGCCGGGCGTCCGCCGGATTGTCGCGCAACTGGCGGACCACCACCACGCGCGAGTCGTCGCCGGCGAGGAGCTCGATATGACCGACACGGCGC
This sequence comes from Modicisalibacter sp. MOD 31.J, assembly GCF_020147985.1. NCBI lineage: Bacteria > Pseudomonadati > Pseudomonadota > Gammaproteobacteria > Oceanospirillales > Halomonadaceae > Modicisalibacter > Modicisalibacter sp. MOD 31.J. The sequence goes on from NZ_JAGXFF010000002.1 coordinate 822,280, forward strand.
ACCGCCTCGAGCGATGCCAGCAGGTCGCGCAACGGCGTGAGCAGTTCCCCCAGTTCGGGCACCAGAATGGGGCATTGATCGATGTCGATCAGATGGTGACTGCCCCGGGCACGAAACCCCAGATGGCAGTGGCCGCGACTGTCGAGCCTGACCCCGAGCCGCGCCCGGCGACGATAGCCGAGCGGCGCGCCGGCCAGCACGTCCACCGCGACGCCGAGTTCGATGCCGTGGCGTTCGAGCTGGTCGACGAGCACCGAGCGCTTGTGGGCGCGCTGGGCATCGACGGCGAGATGCTGCAGGTCACAGCCCCCGCACCGGCCGTAGTGCGGGCACGCCGGTACCGCGCGCTCGGTCGACGAGTGCCGACGGTGACGCACGTGCGCCTCGTCGAAGCGCTGGCGGCGGCGGTGGACGGCGATCTCGACGACTTCACCGGGCAACGCGTCGTCGACGAAGACGGTCTTGCCGTCACCATCACGGGACACCCCGCGCCCGTCGTGGGAGAGCCGCTGAATCGTCAGCGCCGCGCCGTCGCCCCCGGCTTCTTGACGCCGGGGAGCCGTCCGGGTCGTCGGTTTCGAAGACGTCCGCGCGGGACGTCGCTTGCCGAGCATCGCCATGTCAAACCTCGGGGGCGAAGAGCCCCGTCGACAGGTAGCGGTCGCCCCGATCGCAGACGATGAACGCGATCACGGCATTCTCCACCTGCTCGGCGATGCGCAGGGCGCCGGCCAGCGCCCCGCCGGAGGAGACCCCGGCGAGGATGCCTTCCTCCCGCGCCAGGCGCCGCATGTGTGCCTCGGCCTCGTGCTGGCCGATGTCCAGCACGCTGTCGACCCGCGAGGCGTCGAAGATGCTGGGCAGGTAGGCCGCCGGCCAGCGGCGGATGCCGGCGATGCTCGCGCCGTCCTCGGGCTGCAGGCCGACGATCTGGATCGCCGGATTGCGCTCCTTGAGATAGCGCGAGACCCCCATGATGGTGCCCGTGGTCCCCATCGAACTGATGAAATGGGTGATCGTGCCCGCGGTCTGCTGCCAGAGTTCGGGGCCGGTGGTGCGGTAATGGGACAAGGGGTTGTCGGGATTGGCGAACTGGTTGAGCGGCTTGCCCTCACCGCGCTCGATCATTGCGTCGGCCAGATCGCGGGCGCCTTCCATGCCCTGCTCCCGGGTCACCGTGATCAGCCTGGCGCCGTAGGCCGCCATCGCCTGCTTGCGCTCGCTGGACGCGCTATCGGGCATGATCAGCACCATCCGATAGCCCTTGATGGCGGCGGCCATGGCCAGCGCGATCCCGGTATTGCCCGAGGTGGCCTCGATCAGTGTATCGCCCGGGGCGATCTCGCCGCGGGCCTCGGCCTCGCGGATCATCGACAGGGCCGGGCGGTCCTTGACCGAACCGGCCGGATTATTGCCTTCGAGCTTGGCCAGCAGGGTGTTGTTGCGGCCCGCGCCGATGCGCTGCAGGCGCACCAGCGGTGTATTGCCGACGCTGTCCTCGAGTGTGGGAAATTGCATGGACTCTTCCTTTTGGCCCCGTATGAGCCACCCGTGGCGTGGCGGAACTCCGCCGCCACGGACGCACCCGGGCGGTGATAAAAACTCCCCGCATTATATCCCCGCCGTGCGGCAGTGGACAGGCAACCCCCCCGCCTGTGGCATACTCGCGGCATCGTCACCGTCACGGATGCACGTCATGTCCTTGTGGTTCCGACTGATCGTCGCCTCGCTGGCGATGCCGCTGCTGGCCCTGGCCCTCCTGGGAGGCTGGCAGCTCTATGCGACCGATACCTGGCGGCGCGATGCCCTGGTCACCCGCGTCACGCAAGCGGTGGAGCTGGTGAGACCGGAACTCGTCGCGGCGTCGCGGGACGAGCGGCTCGACTCGCTGCTCGGGCGCCTGGAAGCCCTCGACGGCGTCGCTGCGGTGGCCCTCGATCCGGCGCCCCCCGCGTCGGCGGCCACCGGCCTGCACCGCGATGCGGGGCGCTGGCACGTGCGTCTCGCCCTGCCCGGCAGCCCACCGGCGTCCTCGGCTCCCCTCTGGCTGGACGTCACCCTGCGCCAGGGGGTGCTGGCCCTGCCGTTCTACCGGCAACTGTCGGAGCTCGCCCTGACCCTGCTTGGCGCTGCCCTGATCCTCGGCAGCGCGGCGCTGCTTCTGCCACGACGACTCTTTGCCACGCTGCAGGCCCAGCGGGACGTGCTGCAACGCGTCGCGTCCGGCGATCACGACGCCCGCCTGCCGGCGTCGCCCTTCCGCGAGCTGGACGATACCTCGCGTGCCATCAACGCCCTCGCCGACCATCTGCGTCAGGAGCACGAGTCGACGCACACCCGCATCGAACGCACCACCGCCGACCTGCGCGAGTCGATGGAGACCATCGAGCGACAGAATCAGGAACTGGATGGCGCCCGCCGCCAGGCGCTCGAGGCCAGCCGCGTCAAGTCAGAGTTCCTCGCCAACGTGAGTCACGAGATCCGCACCCCGCTCAACGGCATCGTCGGCTTCTGCCGGTTGCTGCATCGCAGTCCCCTCGACGAGCACCAGCGCGAGTGGCTCGGGCATGTCGAGCAGGCCGCCGACAATCTGCTCTCGCTGGTCAACGACATTCTCGACTTCTCCAAGCTGGAGGCCGGCAAACTGCCGCTGGACACGGTGGAACTCGATATCGCCGAGCTGGTCGACGAGGTACTGCTGCTCGAGGCCCCCGGTATCCAGAACAAGGGCCTGGAGATGCTCGGCCTGGTCTACGACGACGTACCGTCGTCGCTGCTCGGCGATCCGCTGCGCATCAAGCAGGTGCTGACCAATCTGACCCACAACGCGGTCAAGTTCACCGACCGGGGAGAAATCCTGGTGCGCGTCCAGGTCGAGGCGGACCATGGCAGCGAAGCGGTGATCGGCGTACGCGTCAGCGACACCGGCATGGGCCTGCCCCCCGAGGTCCGTCAGCAACTCTTCCAGCCCTTCGTCCAGGGCAGCGTCTCGCGCAGCACCCATCCGGGAGGCACGGGCCTGGGTCTGAAGATCTGCAAACAGTTGCTGGACCAGATGGGCGGCGCCATCGACGTGACCAGCGAGGCCGGCACGGGCACCACCTTTCATGCCACGCTGCCACTGCGACTCGGCCAGTCCGGCGCCTCCCGCGCCGCGCTGCAGGACCTCGGCGGGCGGCATATCGCCCTGTTCGAACCGCACGGGCCGAGCCGCCTGGCCCTGCGCCACTGGCTGCGCAGCGCCGCGGCCGAGGTGACGATCCTGGATGCGCCGGCGACCCGCGAAACCCTGCCCGACGCCACCGATCTGCTGATCGAGGCGCAACCCCACGCGACACTGCCGGCATGCGAGCGCCTGGCAACGCTGGACTGCGCCATCCTGCTGCTGCGTCATGGCGAGCCCGACGACGACCCCGACCGGTTGCCGCCGCGCTGCCGGACCTTCCTCAAGCCCTTGACCCGCCAGCGCCTGGCCACGGCACTGCACCAGTTGCTGGTCGACGAGGCGCCCGGCCTGACGTCGCCCCCTGCCCCGCTGCCGACGGCCGCGCCGGAGCCGCGCCGAGTCACCGCGCGCCACCGCGTGCTGACCGTCGACGACATCGCCTCCAACCGCCTGCTGGTCGAGGAGTGGCTCAAGCATCGCGGGGTGGAGTGCGTGAGCGCCCGGAACGGCGAGGAAGCCCTGGCCCTGGCCCGGGCCCAGCGTTTCGACCTGGTGCTGATGGACATTCGTCTGCCGGGCATGGATGGCATCGAGACCACGACCGCCCTGCGGCGCCTGGACGAACACTGGGCCAACTGCCCGATCGTCGCCCTGACCGCCCATGCCCTGCCCGAGGACACGCGCGCGCTGGTGGATACCGGCATGCAGGCGGTACTCACCAAGCCGCTCGACGTGACGGCGCTGGATCGCCTGCTCGCGACCTACCTGGACCTGCCCGACGCGCCCCGCGACGACGCCCCGGCAGGCACCGACGACGAGGAACTGCCGGTGGTCGATACCGACCTCGGCACCACCCTCGCCGGCGGCCGCCCGGACCTTGCCCAGCGCATGCTCGACGATCTGCTCGAGAGCCTCGACGACAGCGAGGCGCGCCTGCGGCAGACCTACCAGGCCGGGGACGAGGAAGGGTTTCTCGACGCCGTTCACCACCTCAACGGCGCCTGTCGCTACTGCGGGGTACCGCAGTTGGCACTGGTCGCCGAGACGCTCGAATCCCGGTTACGGGCGCAGGGCATCGATGCCGTGGCGGATATCCACGAGGCGTTGCTCGATGCCCTGCAGCGGCTGCGCGACTGGCGGTCCGAAACCACCTCGCCGGCGGCCCACTGACTCAGTGCTCGTGATCGTCGAGGGCGGCCACGAAGCCTGCCTCGTAGCCGGCGACGACCCGCCGCTTCATCTCGGCGACCGCCTCCTTGAGCCCCACGAACAGCGCGCGGGCGATGATCGCGTGACCGATGTTGAGTTCGGTGATGCCCGGAATCGCCGCGATCGGCTCGACGTTATGGTAGTGCAGGCCGTGACCGGCATTCACCGTCAGCCCCAGCTCCAGCGCCAGTTCGGCGGCCGCCGCGACCCGCGCGTGCTCGACGCGCGCACTCTCGCCACGGGCCTCGGCGTAGGCGCCGGTGTGCAGCTCGATCACCGGCGCCCCCACCTCGTAGGCGGCGCGGATCTGATCGGGCTCGGGGTCGATGAACAGCGAGACTTCGCAGCCGGCCGCGGCCAGACGTTCGCAGGCCGCGGCGATCGACTCCCGCGCGCCGACCACGTCCAGACCGCCCTCGGTGGTCAGCTCCTCGCGCTTTTCCGGGACCAGGCAGACGTTGTCCGGGCGCAGGCGTTCGGCGAAGGCGAGCATCTCCGCGGTGACCGCCATCTCCAGATTGATTCGGGTATTGAGCACCTCGGCGAGACGCAGCACGTCGCGGTCCTGGATGTGCCGCCGGTCCTCGCGCAGGTGCAGCGTGATGCCGTCGGCGCCGGCCTCCTCGGCGAGCAGCGCCGCCTGGACGGGATCGGGGTAACGCGTGCCGCGCGCCTGACGCAGGGTCGCCACATGGTCGATGTTGACGCCAAGCAGAATGCGGGGAGGATGCATGGGGGTCTCCTGGGAAAGCGGGTAATCAGGAGACAAGAGTAATGACGGAAGACGGAAGACGGAAGACGGAAGACGGAAGACGGAAGACGGAAGACGGAAGACGGAAGGACAGGATGACCGCCCGGGTGCAGAGGCCGCGCGTCCCGAAACTTTCCAATCAGTGTCCCGACCCCCGGCGGCGTCGCATCGCCAGCTGGTGCATCAGTTCCCGCGAACGCAGCGGCTTCGCGCCCAGCAGCGGCGCCAGCGCGGCGCGCATCAGCGACTTGGCGGCCCCGGCGAGTCCCGGGCTGGCCCAGTCGCCCTGGGCGAGCAGGCGCAGGGTGCGCCCGTCGAGGCCCTGCCCCGCCGGGGCCCGCGCAAAGCGGCGGGGGCCCGCCTGATAGACGTAACGCGCCTGCGGATCCAGCTCTCGGTCGTCGAGGTCGAGGAAGACCGGTTCGGCGTCGAGGGTCTCGAGCAGGCTCGCCTCCAGGCGGCGCAGCGCCGGCGCCCGCCCGGCCGGGTTGGGCAGCGCCCCGAGGGCGGCGGTATAGAAGGCGAACACCTCGGCGGTGGGCAGCATCGGTGGCAACAGGCGGGTCAGCAGCTCGTTGGCGTAGAGCCCGCACAGCAGGCCCTCACCGGCCAGCAGCAGCGCCGCGCCGTGGGTCTCGATCAGACGCAACCGCTTGAGTTCGTTGTCGCCACTCCAGGTGACGTGCAGCGGCGCGAAGGGCTGCAACCGCGAACGCGACTTGCTGCCGGCACGCTGCACGCCCTGGGCGACGGCCCGCACGCGGCCGTAATCGAGCGTGATCAGCTCGACCAGGGCGCTGGTCTCGCGGTAGGGGCGCCGATGCAGCAGATAGGCCGGTTGCGGTGTCATCACGGATTCAGTGCGCTCTCAGCCGAAGCCCGAAGCCGTCAGTCCAGATCGTAGCCCAGGCTCTTCAGCGCCCGATCGTCGTCGGACCAGCCGCGCTTGACCTTGACCCACAGGTTGAGCATCACCTTGGCATCGAAGGCCCGCTCCATCTCGAGGCGCGCCTCGCGGCCGATCTTCTTGATCCGCTCGCCGTTCTCGCCGATCAGGATCTTCTTCTGCCCCTGGCGCTCGACCAGCATCAGTGCGCTGACGTGCACCACCCGTCCCTCGTCGCGGAACTCCTCGATCTCCACGGTCATCTGGTAGGGCAGCTCGTCGCCGAGCTGGCGCATGACCTTCTCGCGCACCAGTTCGGCGGCCAGGAAGCGCTGGCTGCGGTCGGTGACCTGGTCGTCGGGGAAATGATGCGTACTCTCGGGCAGGTACTGGGCCAGCTCGCCCTCGAGCTCGGGCACGTTGGTACCGTGCTTGGCCGAGATCGGCAGGATCGCCGCGAACTCACGCTTGGCCTGCAAGCGCTCGAGCCACGGCAAAAGCTCGCTCTTGTCCTTGAGCCAGTCGACCTTGTTGACCGCCAGGATCACCGGGGCACGGACATGCGTGAGCTTGTCGAGCACCACGTCGTCCTCCTCGGTCCAGCGCGTGCGATCGACCAGAAACACCACGCAGTCGATGTCGCGCAGGGCCTGGGTCGCCGCCTGATTCATGAAGCGGTTGATGGCCTTGTTGCGATCCTTGCTCTGGATGTGCATGCCCGGGGTGTCGACATAGATGAACTGGTCGTCGCCCTCGGTCTTGATGCCCATCACCTGGTGGCGCGTGGTCTGCGGACGCCGCGAGGTGATCGAGATCTTCTGGCCGAGAATCCGGTTCATCAGCGTCGACTTGCCGACGTTGGGCCGGCCGACGATGGCGACGAAACCACAGCGCTGTGTCATGAACGACCTCCTCGCGGCTCGAGCAGGCTCAGGGCCTTTTCGGCGGCCTCCTGCTCGGCGTGACGCCGGCTGGAACCGACGCCCAGTGTATGATCGGCCAGCCGGTCGACGTGGCACTCGACGGTGAACGTCTGGGCATGGGCCTCGCCCTCCACCGAGATCACCTCGTAGCGCGGCAGCGGCGACTGGCGCGACTGCAGGAATTCCTGGAGGCGTGTCTTGGGGTCCTTCTGGGTGTCGTGCAGATCGATCGACTCCAGACGCGTGCCGTACCAGGCCAGGATCCGCGCCTTGACGGCGTCCATGCCGGCGTCCAGGTAGATGGCGCCGATCACCGCTTCCATGGCATCGGCGAGAATCGAGTCGCGACGATACCCGCCGCTCTTCATCTCGCCGGAGCCCAGGCGAAGCTGATCGCCGAGATCGAACTCACGGGCCACTTCCGCCAGGGTCTGGCCCTTGACCAGCCGTGCCCGCAGGCGCGAGAGCTGCCCTTCGCGCGCCTGGGGGAACCGCTGGAAGAGGGCTTCGCCGATCACGAAATTGACGATGGAATCCCCCAGGAATTCCAGCCGCTCGTTGTTGTCGCCACCGAAGCTGCGGTGGGTCAGGGCCAGTTCCAGTAGCGCCGGGTCACGAAAGTCGTGACCGATGCGGCGACTGAAGGCGTGTTGCGAGGTACTCACGAAACGTCCGCTCTCGAGATGGCGTGAATGGTCGACTGCGCGGTTCAAGGAATCAACCGCACCGAACTGAAGCTGGGCAGACCGCCGTCCCAGTGCATCCACACGGCGAAGGCCTTGCCGACGATGTTGGCTTCGGGCACGAAGCCCCAGTAGCGGCTGTCGTTGGAATGGTCGCGGTTGTCGCCCATCATGAAGTAATGCCCGGGCGGCACCACCACCTCGCGCATCTGCGGGCCGGGATCGCGAGGGTTGTTGTAGATGGCGTGCTCATGCTCGCCCAGCCACTCCTTGAAGCGCACTTCGCCGGGCGCCTTTTCCGGATTGCGATCGACGACTTCCTTCTTCACCGGCTCGCCGTTGACGTAGAGCTGCTTGCCCTCGTAGCGGATCCGATCACCCGGCAGGCCCACCACGCGCTTGATGAAATCCACCGACGGGTCCTCCGGGAAGCGGAACACCATGACGTCACCGCGCTGGGGCTCGCCGAGATCGAGGATCTCGGTGTGCGCCACCGGCAGACGCAGGCCGTAGGTGAACTTGTTGACCAGGATGAAATCGCCGATCTCGAGGGTGGGGCGCATCGACCCGGAGGGAATCTGAAAGGGCTCGATCACGAAGCTGCGCAGCAGCAACACCACCAGCAGCACGGGAAAGAACGACCGGGCATAGTCCACCGGCCAGGGTTCGCGGCTCAGCTTGTTGCGGCGCGACTCGTCCAGCGAGCCCCCCTCGCCCGCTTCGGCGGTGGCCAGCCGTGCCTGACGGCGACGACGCCACCAGACCAGGTCCAGCAACCAGACCAATCCCGTGACGGCGACGGCCACCACCAGCAGTAGCGAAAAGTTCATGTCTGTCTCGATTCCTAGTCATTGACCTTGAGTACGGCGAGGAAGGCATCCTGCGGGATCTCGACGCGGCCCACCTGCTTCATGCGCTTCTTGCCGGCCTTCTGCTTCTCGAGCAGTTTCTTCTTGCGCGTCACGTCGCCGCCATAACACTTGGCGGTCACGTTCTTGCGCAGCGCCTTGACCGTCGAGCGCGCCACCACCTGGCTGCCGATGGCGGCCTGGATCGCCACGTCGAACATCTGGCGTGGAATCAGTTCCTTCATCCGCTCGACCAGCGCCCGGCCGCGCCCCTGGGCGTGATCGCGATGGACGATCGCCGCCAGGGCGTCGACCTGATCGCCGTTGATCAGCACGTCGAGGCGTACCAGCTTGGCCGCCTGGAAGCGCTCGAAGCTGTAATCCAGCGACGCATAACCCCGCGAGATCGACTTGAGGCGATCGAAGAAGTCCATGACCACCTCGCTCATCGGCAGTTCATAGGCGAGCTGGATCTGGTTGCCGAGGAACTGCATGTCGAGCTGCACGCCGCGGCGCTGTTCGCACTCGGCGATGACGTTGCCGACGAACTCCTGCGGGACCAGGATGTTGGCACGCACGATCGGCTCGCGCATCTCCTCGACGCTGGCCAGGTCGGGCAGCTTCGACGGGTTGGAGACGTAGCGCGTCTCGCCCTTCTCCATCGCCAGCTCGTAGACCACCGTGGGCGCCGTGGTGATCAGGTCCAGGCCGTACTCGCGCTCGAGACGTTCCTGGATGATCTCCATGTGCAGCGTGCCCAGGAACCCGACCCGGAAACCGAAACCCAGGGCATCGGAATTCTCCGGCTCGTAATCCAGCGAGGCGTCGTTGAGCGCCAGCTTCTCCAGGGCGTCGCGGAACTCCTCGTAGTCGTCGGAAGTGACCGGGAACATCCCCGCATAGACCTGCGGCTTGACCTTCTGGAAACCCGGCAGGCGTGGCGTGTCGGCGGTCTTGGCATGGGTGATGGTATCGCCCACCGGCGCGCCGTGGATGTCCTTGATCCCGGCGACGACGAAGCCTACCTCGCCGGCGCGCAGGATGCCGGTCTGCTTGCGCTTGGGCGTGAAGATCCCCACCTCGGTGACGTCCCAGTCGCGCCCGGTGGACTTCATGCGAATCTTGTCGCCCTTGCGCAGCGTGCCGTCGAACAGGCGGATCAGCGACACCACGCCCAGGTAATTGTCGAACCAGGAGTCGATGATCAGCGCCTGGAGCGGTTTCTCGGCGTCGCCCCGGGGCGGTGGAATGTCGCGCACCAGGCGCTCGAGCAGTCCTTCCATGCCCAGCCCGGTCTTGGCCGAGACCTGACAGGCGTCGACCGCGTCCAGGCCGATGATCTCCTCGATCTCCTGAGCCACGCGATCGGGGTCGGCCTGGGGCAGGTCGATCTTGTTGAGCACCGGCAGCACCTCGAGATCCTGGGCGATCGCGGTGTAGCAGTTGGCCACCGACTGGGCCTCGACGCCCTGGGCGGCATCGACCACCAGCAACGCCCCCTCGCAGGCGTAGAGCGAGCGCGAGACCTCGTAGGAGAAATCGACGTGCCCCGGCGTGTCGATGAAGTTGAGCTGATAGGTCTGGCCGTCTTCCGCCTGATAGTCCAGCGTGACCGACTGGGCCTTGATGGTGATCCCGCGTTCGCGCTCGAGATCCATCGAGTCGAGCACCTGCTCCTTGAGCTCGCGTTCGGTCAGCCCGCCGCACAGCTGGATGATCCGGTCGGCCAGCGTCGACTTGCCGTGATCGATGTGCGCGATGATCGAAAAGTTGCGTATATTGTTGATGACCTTGCGGTTTTCAGCGTCTGACATGCAATTGAACCCGGTTCGTGTACACGCACGCGTGCGGATCGGGACCGTCTGTCCCGGGCGGCGTGTCGAAGAAGATGGCGGCATTGTACCGACATGCCTCCGGCAAGGACAGCGAACGCCGTTCGGGGGACGACAGCAGAACGGGGCCCGCAGGCCCCGTTCCGGTCACGCACGAGCGTGGTGTCGGGTCATTCCGCCTTGCCGAGGCGCAGCGCCACGAACAGCGAATGGCCATCGCGATACAGGCGTACCGGTACCGCACGGTCCTGTGTCACGTCCTCGATCGCCTTGGCGAGCTGCGTCGCCGACTCGACCGGCTTCTGATCGAGCGAGACGATGATGTCGCCGCTCTGGATACCGGCTTCGGCCGCGGCGCCGGTGGGGTCCACCTGCACGATGCGCACGCCGTGATCGAGACCGAGGCGGCCGAGTTCGTCGTCGCTCAGGTCGCGCACCGCCACGCCCAGGCGGGTCTGCGGGTCCTGGGCGCCGTCGTCGGACGCCTGCTGCAGCGCCTCTTCGGGCCAGTCGCCCACGGTGACCTTCTGGGTCATCTGCTTGCCGTTGCGCAGTACGTCCAGCTTGACGGTCTCGCCGGGCGACACCTTGCCGATCAGGCGCGGCAGCTTGCTCGACTGATCGACCTCCTCGCCGTCGACGGCGAGGATCACGTCACCCGCCTTGAGCCCCGCCTTGGCCGCCGGGGAATCGTCGGCGACATCGGCGATCAGTGCGCCGCGCTGATTTTTCAAGCCGAAGGACTCGGCCAGGTCGCGGGACACCGGCTGGATGACCACGCCCAGCCAGCCACGGCTGACGTGCCCGGTCGCCTTGAGCTGATCAGCGATGTCCATCGCCACGTTGATGGGGATGGCGAACGACAGCCCCATGAAGCCACCGCTGCGGGTGAAGATCTGCGAGTTGATTCCCACGACCTTGCCGTCGAGGTTGAACAGCGGACCGCCCGAATTGCCCGGGTTGATGGCCACGTCGGTCTGGATGAACGGCACGTAGGCATCGGTCGGCAGGGTCCGGTCGATGGCGCTGACGATACCTGCGGTCACCGAATGGTCGAAACCGAACGGCGAGCCGATGGCGGCGACCCACTCACCGACCTCGAGATCGTCGGAGTCGCCGATGTTGAGGGTCGGCAGGTCCTTGGCATCGACCTTGAGCAGCGCCACGTCGGTCTTCTTGTCTTCACCGACCAGCTTGGCCTTGAGCTCGCGCCGGTCGTTGAGGCGGACCACGATCTTGTCGGCGCCATCGACCACGTGGGCATTGGTCATGATGTAGCCGTCCTGGCTGATGATGAAGCCGGAACCCAGCGAATGCCGCTCCTCGGTGCCGCCGCCATTGCCGCCGCCGCGCGGGCCGAAGGGGATCTGATCACCGAAGAAATGGCGGAATATCTCGGGGACGTCCTGCTGGCCCTGGCCGCCCCACGGCCCCATGCTGCGGCGCTGCACCTCCTGGGTCGTCGAGATGTTGACGACCCCGGGGGCGGCCTGTTTCACCAGCTCGGTGAAGTCCGGCAGATCGCGCGCCTGCGCGCTCTGCACGGCGAATGCGGCTACCACGAGCATCAGCCACAAGGAGAGCTGTCGTGTGATGCGTTGCATTGAGAACTCCTGCTTCGTGTTCCTGGGAACCCGGCCACGACGAAACCGTGCGGGGCGGCACCGATGTCCTCTCCTCGCGAGCTGCCGGGAGGCGGGATCGAACGTCACGGGCGTCGCCACGACGAGACCGTCGCGGACAGGCTCGATCGCGGATCGCTGTTTAGCTGTCGGTGAGCGCAAGTAACGAACGAGTGACATTCATGCGCTCGGGGGGTTTGATGCACGAGGCCGCGGAGAGTTCAGTCCGCCTCGCGAAATCGGCGCAGCTCGTCCCCTTGCCGTCACGCACGCCGCACGGCGGCGCCGGGGGCACGGTCGGGGATCGGCGAAATGCCGCACCGCCCTCCGCCCGGTCCGATCAAGCGTCCGCGAATCGCCTCAGCACGTCCCCCTCCATGCGGTAGCGCACCCATTCCGACTGAGGCTGCGCCCCGATCGAGCGATAGAAATCGATGGCGGGCGTATTCCAGTCGAGCACGCTCCATTCCAGCCGTCCGCAATCGTTGCTCCAGGCCTGTCGAGCCAGGTGCTTGAGCAGCAGCTTGCCCGCGCCGAGGCCTCGGTGGTCGGTGCTGACATAGAGGTCTTCCAGAGAGAGACCATTGCGGCCTTGCCAGGTCGAATAGCTGAAGAAGTACACCGCGTAACCGATGGGCCGACCGTCACACTCGCAGATCAACGCCCGGGCCGTTGCCTGCTCGTCGAAGAGACTGTGCTCGATATCCGCGAGGCTGGCCGTAACCTCGTCCAACGCCTTCTCGTAGTCGGCCAACTCGCGGATGAATGCCAGTATGCATGGTGCATCGTCGATGGTGGCCGGGCGAACGTGCAGGTTCACGATGGGAGTCTCCGCGTCGAATGGATGCCCCATCATGACGGCAGGGGTATACTGCATGTAGTGCATTTTCATCATCTTTCAGTGAACAGCATGCATCCTTCCCTGCGCCGTCTCGACCTGAACCTCCTGCTGACATTCGACGCCCTGTACCGCCATCGCACGGTGGCCAACGCCGCCGCCGAACTGGCCATCAGCGCGTCCGCCTTCAGCCACGCGCTCGCCCGGCTGCGCTCGGCGCTCAATGACGAGCTGTTCATCCGCCAGGGCAACCGCATGCACCCGACCCAGCGAGCCGACCTGCTGGCCCCGGCGGTGGCGGCGAGCCTGAAGCTATTGTCCGACCAGCTCGGACAATGGGAACCCTTCGATCCCGCCACTAGTCAGCGTACGTTCGTGTTCGCGGCCACCGATTACACGGCCTTCGAACTGCTGCCGGGCCTCATCGGACAGCTCCAGCGGGCCGCCCCCGGCCTGCGTCTACGGCTGATCGCCTCCGATCGCAAGGTCTCCATCCAGGATCTGGCGTCCGGACGCATCGACTTTGCCCTGGGCTACAGCGAGGATCGCGAGACGCTGCCTGCCGGTATCGACAGCGAAGCGTGGCTGACGGACGATTACCTCGTCATCGCCAGCAGGCATCATCCCCGGATACGAGACACGCTGGACCTTCCCCGCTATCTGGCAGAACGGCATGCCGTCGTCACGCCCTGGGGAGAAGCTCGGGGTGTCGTGGATGGGGTGCTCGCCGGCATGGGCCTCGAGCGGGATGTCGCCCTGCAGCTCCCCGCGGTGATGACGGCCCCCTTCATCATTGCCGAAAGCGAGTTGCTGATGACGATTCCACGCCGTGCCGCCGAGGCACTGCGTGCCGCCACCCCCATCGCCCTGTATCCGGCGCCGTTCGTGATTCCGCCCTACACCCTCAAGCTCTACAGCCATAGCAAGTATGCCCGCAGCGACGCGCACGTCTGGATGTCGCGCCAGCTGAAAGAGCATTTCGCGAAACAGCATCGGGCGCCCTTCGAGAGCCCACGAACGCCGTGAGCCGAGAGAATCCCCGGTCAGGGTGAGGCGGTTTTCGAGGCGGCGGGGCGATAATCGACGCGATCGGCCACCCGCGCCAGCACGAGCGGCGGGACTTCGCCCACCACCACGATCTGGAAGACGCGGTCGTCGAGCCGCACGTGACGGACGGCGGCATGCGAGATCCCCAGACGGTGCAGCCCGGGGCGCAACGCAGCGTCCGGGCCGCGCAGCGGCTCGATGAACAGACTGAAACTGGACAGACCGTCGCTGTAGAGCCGTTGCGACAGCGGCTCGGCCTCGACGCCATGGCCGTCGGGCAACGACAGCGGCCGGTACCCCGCCGGCAGCCACCCGGGCCGCCAGAGCCCCGGCGGCGGGTCGTCCGCCGGCTCGAACGCGACCGCCCGCTCGTAGAGACGCGGCTGGCCCAGTTCGGTCATCTGGAAGGTTTCCAGGACCCGGCCGTCGAGACCGATCAGCACCTGCTTGAGCGGCAGTCCCGTCTCGCGGTCCAGCCACAGACGATGGCCATAGCGAAGGTTGTCGAGCGGCGCGACGTCCAGACGCACGACGTTGCGCCCGGCGATGCGCGATTCGCCGTCGACGGAAAACCGATAATGGGCGTCGAGACGCGCCATGATCGCCGCGGGCGAGGTACGACCGGAGCCGATGGCGCCCGAGAGATCGTCGCGCCCGACGCGCCCCTGACGCCGATAGACCACCGGCGGGCCGTCGAGATAGCTCGCCACCTCGTGCTCGGTACCGTCACGGATCTCGTGGGACAGCGCCAGGGTGCGCACGCCGGCGCCACTGATACGCACCGCACGGGCCTGGAACTGATAGCAGTGGCTGGCCCAGAGGCTGCGCTCTAGCCAGTCCCGGGGGGTGGTGTCCGACGACGGCGCGTCGGCGAGCTGGCGGCAATCGAAGCCGGTGGTGGCGGAGTCGGGCTGGGCCAGCACCGTGGCGCTGGCCAACAGCAGGGTCAGCGCCGCCAGGCAACGGGAGGGCGCCAGCCGGGGCATCAGTGCCCTCCCAGGGATTCCTGGGCTGAGGCACGCAACAGCGGCATCCAGGTTTCGCCGGAGCGATAGGCCGCGCCCTGGGCGTGGCGGTCCAGATAGCGCTGCAGCAACTGCGCCTGCTCGAGATCGCCGGCCTGGGTGGACTGGGCGCCGGGGGCCATGAACATCGGGCTCTCGAAACCGGCGCCCACGGTCATCAAGCCGTTGTTGCCCGCCGAGAGGGCACCGGGAGAAAAGGCCGGATACTGGGGAAGATCGACGAGTTCGGCGCCGCCCGATGCCCTGGACCGCGTCTCGTTGGCCGCCATCCCGGGAGCCGCAGCGCCGGCGCCGCCGCTGGAAGATGTCGTGCGGGTCGACATGTCCGGCGAGGTGACCGGGCTCGAGCCGTTGTAGACCTGCACGCCGGTGATCACCATCAACGACACCGTGGCCGCCACCGCGGCGCTCCCCGCGAACGACAGGCCGCCACGTCGGGCCACCGGTTCATCGGCGACACGGGGACGCGGCTCCGCTTCGATGCGCGCCATGATCCCCGCCGAGAGATCGGCGCTCACGTCGACGTCGCGATCACGCGCCATGAGGCTGCGTGCCAGATGATAACGTCGCCAGACATCGGCATCCCCGGGAGACTCGTCCAGCGACTTCAGCACGCGCCGCAATTCGAGTTCGTCTCCCTCGTTGTCCATCAACGCGGACAGCGATTCCCGTAGATTGTCGTTCATCTCACACCCTCACAGTCGACAAGACGATGGAACGATCGCCGTCGTGCCCTCTTCGGCACGGCATCTGTCGTGCGCCATGCGTCGGCGCTCCATCGGTTTTCTCGCATCCGATGATGCGAACACCCCCTGTGACGTCAAAAACGCCAGACAGTTCAGCGGGGTCGGGCAATTTTCTCGCGCTCCCTCATTCATGGATCATGTCCTGGCGATGCGCGCCGCTGAGCAACGGCTGGATATGCCGGTCCACCGCCTCACGGGCACGGAAGATGCGCGAACGCACCGTGCCCACCGGACACTGCATGATGTGCGCGATGTCCTCGTAGGACAGCCCGTCCATCTCGCGCAGCGTGATGGCGGTGCGCAAATCCTCGGGCAGTTGCTCGATGGCCTCGAAGACCGCGGCCTCGAGCTGATCGCGGGCGATCGCCGCCTCGGGGGTCTCGATGTCGGAAAGCCGCCCGCTGTGATCGACGACCTCGGCATCGCCGATATCCAGATCGCTGCCGGGCGGGCGACGCCCCTTGGAGACCAGGTGGTTCTTGGCGGTGTTGATGGCGATGCGGTACATCCAGGTATAGAAGGCGCTCTCCGAACGGAAGTTGCCCAACGCCCGGTAGGCCTTGATGAACGCCTCCTGGGCGACGTCCTGGACCTCGGCATGGTCATGGACGTAACGCCCGATCAGGCCGATGATCTTGTGCTGGTATTTCTTGACCAGCAGGTCGAAGGCCCGGTTGTCGCCCCGCTGGGCGCGCTCGACGAGTTGCTGATCGGTTTCCCGAATGCCCATTCAACGCCTCTCCGGCCGAACGACACGGAACGGATGACGGCCGGCGGGCGCGTAATGCCGCAGGCATGGCATGGCATGATTGAGGGTCATTGAGTCAACCTGGGACCTGGTAAGGGAACGTTTAGCGCCTAAGTGTTCCTGTTTCTGTCGCCTGCATCAAGACGAGCGACGATTTTAGCCGTCCGGTGAACCACGCCGGCGATTGATTTCCCGGGGGCCGCCGGGCGATAGTAGAGGGATCACTCCGACACGCATCCACAGGTAGCTGAATGTCAGAACAGCAGGTCAACAACCTCAACGTCCTCGCTCAGGACGTGCTGATCACCCCCGAAGCGCTGAAACAGGAAATTCCGCTCTCCGACCGCGCCGAACAGACGGTCATCGAGGGTCGCCGAACCATTCAACGCATTCTCGACGGCGAGGATCCCCGGCTGCTGGTCGTCATCGGCCCCTGCTCCATCCACGATCCCGAGGCGGCCCGCGACTACGCCCGCCGTCTACGCCAGCTGGCCGACCGGGTCAGCGACAGCCTGTATATCGTGATGCGCGTCTACTTCGAGAAACCGCGCACCACGGTGGGCTGGAAGGGGTTGATCAACGACCCCCACCTCAACGATTCCTTCGACATCTCCGAAGGCCTGCACATCGCCCGCAACCTGCTGGTCGAGCTGACCGAGATGGGCCTGCCGCTGGCCACCGAGGCGCTCGACCCGATCTCGCCCCAGTACCTGCAGGACTGCATCAGCTGGTCGGCGATCGGCGCGCGCACCACCGAGTCGCAGACGCACCGCGAGATGGCTTCCGGGCTGTCCTGCCCGGTAGGCTTCAAGAACGGCACCGACGGCAGCCTCGACGTGGCGGTCAACGCCCTCAAGTCGGTCGCCCACCCGCACAATTTCCTGGGCATCGACCAGGCCGGTCAGGTAGCGGTGATCCGTACCCGCGGCAACGCCTACGGCCACGTGGTGCTGCGCGGCGGCAACGGCAAGCCCAACTACGACAGCGTCAGCGTGGCGCTGGCCGAACAGGAACTCGCCAAGGCCGGCGTCAGCGCCAACCTCATGATCGACTGCTCCCACGCCAACTCCAACAAGGATCCGGCCCTGCAGTCGCTGGTCATGGACAACGTCACCAACCAGATCCTCGAGGGCAACCGTTCGATCATCGGCCTGATGGTCGAATCCAACATCGGCTGGGGCAATCAGTCGATTCCCGAGGATCGCAGCCAGCTCGAGTATGGCGTGTCGATCACCGATGCCTGCATCGACTGGGACACCACCGAACGGGTGCTCGCGCAGATGGCCGACAAGCTCGCGCCGGTACTCGCCAGGCGCCGCAGCGCTGTCTGATCCCCGGCGACACCCCGCAGCGCGACGCCCGGGGCCCTAGCGGCCCCGGGCGTCGGCTCGCCATGGCACGATGCGTGACGACCGCGGCGCTCAGCCGGCCGGCTGGCCGTCGATCTCGCGGCGGAACGGCGGCAACGAGTCGAGCAGGGCCCGTCCGTAGCGCCGCGTCAGCACCCGCCGATCGAGCAGCGTGATGCGCCCCTCGTCGGCCTCCTTGCGGATCAGCCGCCCGCACGCCTGAACCAGCTTGATCGAGGCATCCGGCACCGAGATGCGCATGAAGGGGTTACCGCCGCGACTCTCGATCCACTCGGCCAGGGTCGCCCCCACCGGATCGTCGGGCACGGCGAACGGCAGCCGGGTGATCACCACATGGGTCAGGTAATGCCCGGGCAGGTCGATGCCCTCGGCGAAGCTCGCCAGGCCGAACAGCAGGCTCCCCTCCCCGGCGTCGATACGCTTGCGATGGCGATCGAGCAGCTCGCGCTTGGGCAGCCGATCCTGGGCCAGCACCCGCGTGCGCAGCGCCTCGGGCAGCGCCTTTTCCACCGCACGCAGCTGGGCCCGGGACGAGAACAGCATCAGCACCGCCTCGCGCTCGTCCAGCGCGGCGACGAAGTCGACGATCGCCCGCTCGTGGGCCTCGCGATCGGCCGGGTCGACCGCCTCGCGAGGCACGCTGAGCACCGCCCGGGAGTAGTCGAAGGGACTCGGCAGCCGCTGGTAACGATAGCGGTTGGCCAGCCCCGCCCGCTCCTGCAGGCGCTCGAAGCGCCCCAGCGCGGTCAGGGTCGCCGAGGTGACCACGGCCCCATAGCAGCTGCCCCAGAGATGCCGGGCCAGGGTCTCGGCCGCCGAGACGGGGCTGGCGGAGAAGGTCAGCTCGCTCTCGCCGCCCTGGCTGTCGAAGGTCAGCCAGCGCGCCTGCGGTGGCTCGCCCTCGACGTCGTCGGCGGCCATCGCCTGCCATAACCCATGGGCTTCCAGCGCCCGCCCGTGCAGCAGCGCCACCAGCGGCAACCACGCCTCGGCCTGTTCGCGCGCCAGTCCGGTGGTCTTCTCCGGGTCCAGGCTCTCGCGCAGGATGCCGACCATGGTCTCCAGGTTGCGCGACATCTCGGCGAACGGCACGACCAAGCCCTCGGCCAATTCGCGCAGCGCCGGCGGTAGCCGCCCCATGGCGAAGCGGTGGTGGCGGGTCTCGCCGGCGGCCCCGTCGGGCAACTCGGCCAGCTGGTGGCCCAGTGCATAGGCCTCGCCGAGGCGCGGCTCCAGGGCGGCGATCGCCTCCGGGAATCCGGCCAGCAGGCGGGCCAGCGTCGGCTGCCCGGCGAGCGCGGTATTGAGCTCGGTCAGCGACTTCTTGAGCGTGCGCAGCCAGCGCAGCGTGGCGTTGACGCCGAAGCGGTGATAGAAGTGCTCGAGCGCCTTGTCGGGCAGGTGGTGGCCCTCGTCGAAGACATAGATGCAGTCCCTGGGCGGCGGCAGCACCACACCACCGCCCAGCGACAGATCGGCGAGCACTAGGTCGTGATTGGCGACGATCACGTCGGCCTGGTCGAGCCGACGACGGGCACGGAAGAAGGCGCAGGCACTGAAGTGGCCACAGCGACGGTTGGTGCACTGGCGGTGATCGGTGGTCAGCCGCCGCCAGTCCCCGGGCTCGATCGCCTCCGGCCAGCTGTCGCGGTCGCCCTCCCAGCGGCCACTGCCGTAGGCCTCGGCGAGCTCGTTGGCGAGCGCCGGGAAGCGCTCGTCGCCGCGCGCCTGGGCGGTGGGCTCGAACAGCGACAGCGTGGGGTTCTCCTCGCCGCCGTCGAGGGCCTGATCGAGCTTGGCCACACAGAGATAACGCCCGCGCCCCTTGGCCAGGGCGTATTCGAAATCGAGCCCGCTGTGACGCTTGAGCGCCGGCAGGTCCTGGTGCAGCACCTGTTCCTGGAGCGCCACCGTGGCGGTGGCGACCACCAGCCGCTTGCCGCGCGCCCGGGCCACGGGCAGGGCCGCGAGCAGATAGGCCAGCGTCTTGCCGGTCCCGGTGCCCGCCTCGAGCACGCAGACGTGCTCGTTGGACAACCGCCGTCCGCTGTCGTCGGCCTCGATCCCCGCCAGGGTGCGGGCGATCTCGGCGATCATCAGCCGCTGACCGTAGCGCGGCGTCAGCTCGAGCCCCTCGAGCACCCGGCGGTAAGCGTCCTGAATCTCGCCCTTCAGCGCCTCGTCAAGCATATCTGTCCTGGCTGTAAGCGTTGAGCCGTAGGCGACAAGCGGAACCCATTCCCGCCGAGCGCAACCGGCCAAGGCTGCAAGCTCCTTGACTCAAGGCTTACAGCACATGGCTTGCGGCTGCCGTCAAAGCAGCCCCTCGGGCGGATGCTCGCAGGGCAGCTTGTCGTCGATGAAGCGCTCGATCTCGGGCAGCGAGAAGGCGTCCTCCTCACCGACGAAACTGATCGACACGCCCTTGGCGCCGGCACGCCCGGTACGCCCGATACGGTGCACGTAATCCTCCGGGTCCTCGGGCAGCGTGTAGTTGATCACGTGGCTGACGTCGTCGATGTGAATGCCGCGACCGGCCACGTCGGTGGCCACCAGCACCGTCAGCTCGCCCTCGCGGAAGCGTTCCAGCGTCTTGATGCGCTGGCTCTGCGGCACGTCCCCGGAGAGCATGGCCACGTCGATGCCGGCCTTGCGCAGCAGATCGTCGAGCTTGCGCACCAGGTCGCGGCGGTTGCCGAACACCATCACCCGCTCGAAGCTCTCCTGCTTGAGCAGGTTGACCAGCAGACGCTGCTTGTCGTCGTCGCTGACCAGGTAGACGCGCTGGTCGATGTCCGCCGCGTTGTCGACGGTGACCTCGATCTCGACGTAGGCCGCCTCGTTGGTCCACTGGCTGGCCAGATTGAGGATGTCCTGGGTGAAGGTCGCCGAGAACAGGAAGGTCTGGCGCTCCTCGGTCTTCGGCGTATGACGGATGATGCGCTTGACGTCGGGGATGAAGCCCATCGACAGCATGCGATCCGCCTCGTCGAGCACCAGCACCTCGGTCTGGCTCAGGTCGACGTCGCGCTTCTGCTGGAAGTCGAGCAGACGCCCGGGCGTGGCGACCAGGATGTCGAGCTTCTTGGCGAGCTGATCACGCTGCTTCTGGTAGTCCATGCCGCCGACCACACTGGCCACGTTGAGCGAGGTGAAGCGGGCCAGGGCCTTGGCGTCCTTCTCGATCTGCAGCGCCAGTTCGCGGGTCGGCGCGATGATCAGCGCACGCGGCGTGCCCGGCTTCTGACCGTCCGGCGCCTCTTCCTCGAGGAAATAGGCGAGAATCGAGATCAGAAAGGCCGCGGTCTTGCCGGTACCGGTCTGGGCCTTGCCGACCACGTCGCCGCCGAGCAGCGTGTGGATCAGCGCCTCGGCCTGAATCGGCGTGCAGTACTCGAACCCCAGGGCATGGATCGCCCGCATCAGCGGCAGCGGCAGATCGAAGTCGTGGAAACGCCACTTGCCGGCGACCGGCGGCACCTGGAACTGCCGCAGGTCCCAGCTGGACTGCGATTTGCGCGGCTTGCGACGCCGCCGCTTGGGCTTGCGGTTCTGCGCCGGTGCGGCTGTCTTTTCCGACTCACTCATAGGCTTGCGGTTCTGTTCCGATTGCGTTGAAGGATAAAAACGAGCGCCATTGTAACAGCCCTGGCCGATCAGGGCCCGCGCTCCACGATACGCCCGGGGCACGCCTGTCTCGGCAGCGCGCGAAACTGATAGAATGTCGCCAGCCTCGACTCAGGACGTATTCCATGACGCGCAAGAAGAAGACCCGTTCGCTGGCCGACAAGGTGACGATTCGCACCGGCCGGCGCAAGGACTATCGCCAGTGGCGCCACGACAACCCCGGCGAGGTCACCTCGTCGCGCCGCTTCAGCCAGAAGAAACGCCAGCAGCGCAAGCTCCAGGCCGCCCGCAAGCTGGCTCGCCAGCAGCAGGCACGGACGCTCGATGTCCACGGGCATGACGACACGCCGAAGGGAGACACATGATGCGCCTGGTCTCTTTCAACATCAACGGCGTGCGGGCGCGCCTGCATCAGTTGCAGGCGCTGATCGACACACACCGCCCCGACGTCATCGGCCTGCAGGAGACCAAGGTCCACGACGACGAGTTTCCGCTCGAGGCGGTCCGGGGGATGGGCTATCACGTCCACTACCACGGCCAGAAGGGCCACTATGGCGTCGCCCTGCTCACCCGCCAGGCACCGGAGGCCGTCTTCTACGGCCTGCCCGAGGATGGCGAGGACGCCCAGCGGCGTCTGATCGGCGCGCGCCTGACCGGCGACGACGGCGAGCCGCTGACCGTGTGGAACGGCTATTTCCCGCAGGGCGAGAACGTCGATCATCCGACCAAGTTCCCCCACAAGCGGGCCTTCTATGCCGGCCTCGCCGAGATGCTCGAGCGCGACTACCGTCCCGACCAGCGGCTGGCCGTGATGGGCGATTTCAACATCTCACCGGCGGACATCGACATCGGCATCGGCGAGGCCAACCGCCGGCGCTGGCTGCGCGAGGGCAAGACCAGCTTCCAGCCGGTGGAACGCGAGTGGCTGAAGCGTCTCGAGGACTGGGGGCTGGTCGACGGCTACCGGCTCTGCCACCCCAGCGACGCCGACACCTTCAGCTGGTTCGATTACCGCTCCAAGGGCTTCGACCGCGACCCCAAGCGCGGCCTGCGCATCGACTACATCCTGGTCACGGCGCCACTCGCCGAGCGGGTCACGGCGGCGGGCATCGACTATCCGCTGCGCGCCATGGAAAAGCCGTCCGACCACGCCCCGGTGTGGCTCGAGCTGGACCTGTAACCCCCGCGTCCCACCCTCAACCGCCGGACGCCTCGTTCTGGGCCCCGTCGCCCTGCGCACCGTCGTCGAGCGCCGTCAGCCAGGCCCGGGCCTGCTCGGCGCCGGCGTCACGGGCGGCCGCGAACGCCTGCCGCGCCGCGCCGATGTCACCCTGCTCGAAGGCCGCCACGCCCTCGAGCAGCCAGTCGCGCGGTTGTGCCTCGCCGGTTTCGCGCGCTTGGCGCAGCGCATCCACCGCCGTCTGCCAGCGCCCCCAGCCGTAGGCGAGCTCGCCCAGGCGACGCCAGTCGTCGCCCGCCCGGCTGCGTTCGGCCACCTCACGCCAGGCGGCGAGCGCCTCGTCGCGGGCCCGGGCGGCACTCCACGCCCGGGCGAGCAGACGCCGCTCCTCGAGATCGTCGGGCAGGCGCCCCTGTTCGAGCGCCGCCACCAGGTGTTCCGCGGCGCGGGCCGGCGTCCCTCCGGCCAGATGCAGCTCGATGAGCCGGCGCAGGTCGTCCTCGCCGGACAGCGCGCCGCGACGCCAGCCGGCCTCCCAGATCGCAGCGGCACGGCCGGGCTGATCGAGTCGCTGGGCGAGCCCCGCGGCGCGGCGCCAGGCCTCGGCGGGCACGTCGTCGCCGGCCAGCCAGCCATCGATCACCTCGAGCGCCGCCTGGTCGCGCCCCGCCCGCTGATAGACCGCGGCGGCGAGCGACTGCCAGCGCGCCGGGATGCCACCGGCGCGGCGCGCCCGGTCGACCCACTCAGCGGCACGCTTCCAGCGCTCGAGTTCCGCCTGGGCCTGCGCCATCAGCCAGTAATCGGCGGCCTCGCCCTGGCCGCTTTCCAGCCAGCGCCCCAGTAGTTCGGCGCCTTTGTCGGTCTGCCCGGCACGCAGGCGCAAGCGGGCCTCCTGCTGCAACCAGCGGCGCCGGTAGCGCGATTCGATGCCGTCGACACCCCGCGCCTCGGCGAACAGGTCCGCGGCACGCGCATCCTTGCCCTGCTCCGCCGCGGCGGTGGCCGCGATCTGCAGGAACAGCGCCCGCGCCCAGCGATCGGCGGCGTTGCCACCCTCGAGCCGTTCGGCGGCGGCTTCGGCATCGCGGCGGAGCGCCGCCGGATCGCCGTTCTCGAGACGCGCCTGCAGGCTCTCGAGACTCTTAACCATGTCGTCACGCAGCGCCGGCGCGGCGTCAACCGCCCCGGATACAAGCAACAGACCCGCGGCCAGCCAGCGGGCGAATCGGTGGTAATGCAGTCGCATGCTTGCCCTCACCCCTCGAGACGGAATACCAGACGCTGACGCGCCTCGCGCGGCTGCGGGGCGCGCTTGAACTGCCAGTCGGCGATCGCCCGCAGCGCAGCCCGGTCGAAGACGTGCCGTGGCTCGGCATCGATCACCCGCAGCGAGTCGCGATCGACGCTACCGTCGGGACGGATCGTGAAACGCAACTCGACATAGCCCTCGATCCCCCGACGCTGTGCCCGGGAAGGATACGTCGGCGGCACCTTGCGGGTCGGTTGCGGCGAACTCACCACCCCGGGGTCGGACGGCGGCGCCTGGCTGGCCTCGGCCTGGGAGTCGCTGGCCGGCGCGCTCGCCGGGGCCTGCGCCACTTGCGACGTCGGCTCGGGGTTCGGCGCGGGTTCCGGGGCCGGGCGGGGCTCGGGTTTCGGCTGCGGGCGGGGCTCGGGCTGCTGCGTCGTCAATTCGGGCAACCGGCGATCCAACGGCACCTGCGGTGACTCGGCTGTCGGTATCTCGGGGGTCGGCATCGCCACCGGACTGGTCGGGCTCGGCGCAGGCGCCGCTGCCGGCGGTGGCGGCGGCGGCGTAGCCGCGGGCGGCCGGGGCGCCGCCTGACTGGGCACCGGCGCGCTCGCCGGGGCCTGCTGCTGTTGCGCTTCGACCATCGACACCGACATCGCCTTCTCGATCTCGGGGCGCTCGTCGACCGGCGGCGTGACCAGCAACGCCAGCAGGGTGAGCAGTACCAGGGTGAGCGACACCCCGCCCAGGGCGCTTGCCAGATGCCGCATCAGGAGCCGCTCCGTGTCGCCGCCACCGCCAGGTTGTCGACGCCGGCCCGGCGGATGCGATCCATCACCTCGATCAGCACGCCGGTGGTGGCATTGCGATCGGCCTGGACCACCACGCCGCCATCATCGCCGACCAGCCCGGCCACCGTGCTGCCGATCCGGTGCACGTCGACCGGCTCGCCGTCGACCCACACCGCGCCCTGGGGCGTGATCGCCACCATCACCTGGGCATCCGGCCGCGCGGTGGCCGACGACGCCTCGGGGCGCTCGATCTCCACCCCGCTCTCCTTGATGAAGCTGGTCGTGACGATGAAGAAGATCAACATGATGAACACGACATCGAGCATCGGGGTCAGGTTGATCTCGGCGGTCTCGTCGTCGCGGGCCATCCGGCGTCTACGCATCGTTTTCCTCCACGGCGCGGGCCATGCGGTCGTGCAACCGCTGGTCCTCGCGCCGAATCACTTGTTCGAGACGCGTGACGAACAACAGGCCGACCACGGCCACGGCCATGCCCGTCAGGGTCGGCAGCGTCGCCCGGGCGACGCCATCGGCCATCGCACGCGCCTGCCCGACCTCGGTCAGCGCCAGGCTGTCGAATACCTGGATCATGCCGGTCACGGTCCCCAGCAGGCCCAGCAACGGACACAGCGCCACCAGCAGCTTGAGCCAGGGCAGCGGGTGGCGCAGCCGGGCGATCAGTTCGCGAGTCCAGACCTCGCGCAGCGTCAGCGCGCTCCAGCTGACGTGGTCATGGCGGGCCGCCCAGCGTTCGATCAGCTCATGACGCGCGCGACGATGGCCGAAACGCCAGTAGAGCCCCCGCTCCAGGGCCAGCGAGAACAGCGCCATGGCCACCACCGCGATCACCACCAGAACCACACCGCCGGCCTCGATCAGCCGGTCGAGGGGCTCAAGCAGTGGCCACATGACGGCTCTCCCCGACGGACTGGCGCGACTCGAGATGCTCGGCCAGTACCGCGCTGGCCCGCCCCTCGAGCACCCCGACCAACGCCCGGCTGCGGCTCGCCAGGGCCGTCTGCGCAAACAGCAGCGGCACGGCGGTGATCAGCCCCAGCACGGTGGTGACCAGCGCCTGACTGATGCCGCCGGCCATCAGTTGCGGATCGCCGGTGCCGAACACCGTGATCGACTGGAAGGTGACGATCATCCCGGTCACCGTGCCCAGCAGCCCCAGCAACGGCGCCACGGCCGCCAGCAGCTTGACCAGCGGCTGGCCGCGTTCCAGGCGCGGCTGCTCGGCGAGCAGCGCCTCGTCGAGACGCGCCTCCAGGGCTTCCGGCGCATGCCCCTCGCCCAGCGCCTGGAAACGCGCCAGCACGCGCCCCAGCGGATTGTCGTCGCGCAATTGCTCTATCTGGCGGAGCTGGCGACGCAGGCGACGGGACACTCCCAGCAGGTAGCCATACTGGAGCAGTGCCACCACAAGCCCGATGGCCCCCAACGCGACGATCACGTAACCGACATAACCGCCCTGCTGAAAGCGTTGCCACAGGCTCGGGCGCTGGGACAGGGCCTTGAGCACCTCGCCCTGGGTGGGATCGATGGCCACGCGATCGCTGTCACCCTGCTGAAAGGCACGCAGGGTATCGCTCAGCGAGCCGGGGGTGTGGTCGAGCATCGTCAGGATGCCGTCGTCGCCCGGCGGGCGCAGCAATTGCCCGTCGCTGAACGCCGTGAAGGCGCCCAGGCGCACGACCTCGCGGGGTTCGACGGTGCCATCCCGCCCGGCCACCGGCGCCTCGAAGCGCACCGCCCGGCCGCTCTCGGCGGTGAGCCGCGCCAGGCTGTCGCCGAGAGCCGCGAGCCGGTCGAGATCCAGCAGGGCATCGTCGTCGGGTCGCGCGGGCAGGCTGACGTCGCTGCCCACCGTCAACCAGCCATCGCCCAGGTCGTCGCGCAACTCGCCGATACGCTGGCCGATCACGCCCTGGACGCCACCCAGCCCCCCCGTCTGCGACCGGGCCTTCTGGCGCAGTTCGGCAAGCTGCTCCTGCTGCGCGTCACGCTGTGCCTCGAGGGTGTCGCGACGCTGCTGCGCGGCGCTCAGGCGTGCCTTGGCCTCGGTCAAGGCCGCGTCGAGCGCCTGGCGGTCGTCGAGCAGAGCGGCGAGACGCTGGCGGTCCCGCGCCTCGGCGGCCTGGCTGTCGGCGCGAAAATCCTCGAGCACGCGCGCCATCGAGGGGCGCGGGTCGTTGTCGGCCGTCGCGCCAGTGTCCTGCTGGGCCTGCGCCAGGCAAGACACGCCGAGGCCGACCAGGGCGAGCGCCATCAGTGTGCGTTTCATGAATCGCCCTCCGCCGGCTGGTGGGACGTCTCCGCGGACGCCGGCGAGGCGTCTTCCGGTGTGAGGGACACGGGCAGATCGAGCAGCGCCGGGGCGCGCTCATCGCGGGCGATGCGCAGCCCCTTGCGGACCTCCCGCAACGCCCCGCCGTCCAGCGGCTGCCAGCGATGCGCGTCGGCCTGCCATACACCACCCCGATCGCCATCCGGGGTCAGGTAGTACCAGCCCAGACGCCCGACCCGCAGGTAGTCGACGGCCCGCGACGCCTCCGACGCCCCTGCGTCGCCCTGCTCGGGCTGGTAGAGCCGCCCGTGCCAGGCATCCACCTCGCGGCCGTAATCGAGCTCGGTACGCCAGGCGGCGAGCACCCGGTCCAGCTTGTCGGCGGCGGACAGCTCCCCGTCATCGAGCATCTGCTGCAGGCTCTCGATGCGCGCCTGACGCTCGCCACGCAGGAACGGCATGTCAGCATCGACCAGCGTCTGCAGCCGGCCGACCAGTTGCCGGGTCAATACCGGCAGGCGCTCTTCGGCGTCGGCCAGTTGCGAGACGGCCCGCTCGCGCTGCGCCAGGGTCTTCGCCTGCCGTTCGACCTGACGCGCGAGTTCGGCGTCGTAGTCCTCGAGTCGGCTCGCCTCGCGCCGGGTGCTGCGCAACTCGCGCAGCGCCTGGCGCGTCTCGTCGTCGGCGGCGTCGATCTTCTGCTGCAACTGCGCCTGAGTCTGCTGGGCGGACACGCTCTGCTCGCGCAGCGTGTCCTGCGCCTGGCTGCCCAGCGGCACCCCCGCGAGCAACAACGCCGTGAGCACGCCGGTGCCACGGGGTGCACGATGCGGTTTCATCAAGCTGACCTTTCTCACACGATGGCTCCGATGATCTGTCGGCCTGCGGCCGCCACGAAATGATCGACACGGTAATACAAAGAATAACCATTATCAATTGTAACCGAGGCGTACCCGGAGTGGCACAGGATTCGGCGACACGGAGAGCAATGAGAGAAGCCGGCCCGTGGGCCGGCTCACTTGAGGCGGGACGCCGTCGAGGGTGAAGCCTCGACGGTCAGGGGTATTCGGAGAATTCGGGAAGACCCCGATCTTCCTGCAGCTTGCTTTCGAGTGCCGGCAGCCCCTCGAACGGGTCGCCGACCAGGCCGGTGGCCGTCGAGCGCGCGACCTGGAAGATCCCGATCTGCCTACAGCTTGCTTTCGAGTTCCGGCAGTACCTCGAACAGGTCGCCGACCAGGCCGGTGGCCGTCGAGAGCGCGACCTGGAAGATCCCGATCTGCCTACAGCTTGCTTTCGAGTTCCGGCAGTACCTCGAACAGGTCGCCGACCAGGCCATAGTCCGCTACTTGAAAGATCGGCGCCTCGTCGTCCTTGTTGATCGCCACGATCACCTTGGAGTCCTTCATCCCCGCCAGGTGCTGGATCGCGCCGCTGATGCCCACCGCGATATACAGTTCGGGGGCGACGATCTTGCCGGTCTGGCCGACCTGCATGTCGTTGGGCACGAAGCCGGCGTCGACCGCGGCACGCGAGGCGCCGATCGCCGCGCCCAGCTTGTCGGCGATGCCTTCGAGCAGCTTGAAGTTCTCGCCATTGCCCATGCCGCGACCGCCGGAGATCACCACCCGCGCCGCGCCCAGATCGGGACGTTCGCTCTGCTCGAGCTGCTCGTCGACGAAGCGCGACAGCGTGTTGGCGATCTCGGTGTCGACGGCCTCGACCGGGGCCGCGCCACCCTCGCCCACGGCATCGAAGCCGGTGGTGCGCACGGTGATCACCTTGAGCGGATCGGCGGACTGCACGGTGGCGATGGCGTTGCCGGCGTAGATCGGCCGCTTGAAGGTGTCGGCACTCTCGACGGCGAGGATGTCGGAGATGGCGGCGACGTCCTTGAGCGCGGCGAGCCGCGGCAGCACGTTCTTGCCGGTGGTCGAGGCGGCGGCCAGCACATGGCTATAGTCGTCGGCGAGAGCGACCAGCAGGTCGGCCAGCGGCTCGGCGAGCTGGTGGGCGTAGACCGCGCCCTCGGCGAGGCGCACGCGACTCACGCCGTCGAGCCGGGCGGCCGCCTCGGCGACGCCGGCCACGTCGTCACCGGCGACCAGGACGTCGATGTCGCCCCCGATCTGCCGGGCCGCGGCGACTACGTGGGCGGTGGCGCCGGCGAGTTGCCCGTCGTGATGTTCGGCGAGGACCAGAATGCTCATGAAATCACCTTGGCTTCGTTCTTGAGTTTGTCGACGAGCTCATCGACGGAGCCCACCTTGATGCCGCCCTTGCGCTCGGCCGGGGTCTCGACCTTGAGCTGGGTGACCCGCGGGGCGATGTCGACACCGAGCTCCTCGGGCGTCCGGGTCTCGAGGGGCTTCTTCTTGGCCTTCATGATGTCGGGCAGCTTGGCGTAGCGCGGCTCGTTGAGGCGCAGGTCGGTGGTGACCACGGCGGGCAGCGTCAGCGTCACGGTCTGCAGGCCGCCATCGATCTCGCGGGTGACGTCGACGGTGCCTTCCTTGACATCGACCCTGGAGGCGAAGGTGCCCTGTCCCATGCCGGTCAGTGCGGCGAGCATCTGGCCGGTCTGGTTGTTGTCGGTGTCGATCGCCTGCTTGCCGAGGATCACCAGGTCGGGCTGCTCGGCCTCGACGACGCCCTTGAGCAGCTTGGCCACCGCCAGCGACTCGACCCGCTCGTCGGTGGTGACATGAACGGCGCGATCCGCACCCAGGGCCAGCGCGGTGCGCAACTGCTCCTGCGCGGCCTTGGGCCCGACGGTGACCGCGACGATCTCGCTGGCCACGCCCTTCTCCTTGAGCCGCACCGCCTCTTCCACGGCGATCTCGCAGAACGGGTTCATGGCCATCTTGACGTTGGTCAGATCGACATCGGAGTGATCCGCCTTGACGCGAATCTTGACGTTGTAATCGATGACGCGTTTGACCGCGACGAGTACTTTCATGGCGTCCTCGCTGGATTGGAAGCGGAAGGCATTAATTCATGCAAGCGTTTGATAGGGATTCGAACCGATGCCTTAGTGTGCCATAGCTTTCGATACCGCCCAAGACACCCGCGCTGGCGCCGAGCGTGGCGGGCCTGATGGCGGGCGGTCGGAATATGACTAGCACCAATTGACGGTAGAAGCAAACGATCGTTTTAATTATAGTAGAGGCATCGGATCGAGACATTATAACCAGCCCGGGCGAACACCGATGACTGCCCGGACCGGCATTGTCGTCATCAATGCCCTGACTGAGGAGATGCGCCGTGGAACGCGAACACATGGACTTCGACGTGGTGATCGTCGGTGCCGGCCCGTCGGGTCTGGCCGCCGCCTGTCGCCTGATGCAGCAGGCCAACGAGGCCGAGCGCGAACTGTCGGTATGCGTGGTCGAGAAAGGCTCCGAGGTCGGGGCGCACATCCTCTCCGGGGCGATCTTCGAGACCCGCGCGCTCGACGAGCTGTTTCCCGACTGGGCCGAGCGCGGCGCCCCGCTGACCACCCCGGCCACCCGCGACGACGTCTATCTGCTCAGGGACGCCGAGAAGGCCCAGAAGCTCCCCGACGCCCTGGTGCCCAAGAGCATGCACAACGTCGGCCAGGGCCGGACCAACTACGTGATCAGCGCCGGCAACCTGTGCCGCTGGCTCGGCGAGCAGGCCGAAGCCCTGGGCGTCGAGGTGTTTCCCGGCTTCGCCGCCCAGGAAGTGCTCCACGCCGACGACGGCACGGTGCGCGGCATCGTCACCGGCGACATGGGCCTGGGCGCCGACGGCCAGCCCAAGGACGGGCACATGCCCGGCATGGAACTGCGCGCCAAGTACACGCTGTTCGCCGAGGGCGCCCGCGGCCATCTCGGCAAGCAACTGATCGAGCGCTTCGATCTGGCCGCGGGCAAGGATCCGCAGCACTACGGCATCGGCCTCAAGGAGCTCTGGGACGTGCCCGCCGAGGTCCACGAGCCCGGGCTGGTGATCCACGGTTCCGGCTGGCCGCTGCCCGGGGACACCCAGGGCGGCTTCTTCCTCTATCATGCCGAGAACCAGCAGGTGGTGGTGGGGCTGATCGTCGATCTCGCCTACACCAACCCCTACCTGTCGCCGTTCGACGAGTTCCAGCGCATGAAGCATCACCCGCTGCTCAAGCGCTACCTGGAAGGCGGCTCGCGGGTGGCCTACGGTGCCCGGGCGATCGCCAAGGGCGGTTTCAACTGCCTGCCGAAGATGACCTTTCCCGGCGGGCTGCTGATCGGCTGCGATGCCGGGACCCTCAACTTCGCCAAGATCAAGGGCCTGCATACCGCCATGAAATCGGGCCTGGTGGCCGCCGAGACGGTCTTCGCGGCGCTCGCCGAGGGCGACGAGGGCGGCCGCGAGCTGACCGCCTTCACCGAAGCCTGGGAGAGAAGCTGGGCGCATGCCGAGCTCGAGGAAAGCGCGAGCTTCGGCCCGGCCATGCACAAGTACGGCAAGGTGCTGGGCGGGGCCTACAATGTCGCCGACCAGTGGCTCGGCGGCCGCCTGCCCCGGGTCCACGACACCACCCCCGACTTCGCCAAGCTGAAGACGGTCGACCAGGCCCAGCCGATCGACTACCCGAAACCGGACGGCAAGCTGTCCTTCGACAAGCCCTCCTCGGTGTTTCTGTCCAACACCAACCACGAGGAGGATCAGCCCTGTCACCTCAAGCTGCGCGATCCCGACGTGCCGATCCGCGACAATCTGCCCAAGTACGACGAGCCGGCAACCCGCTACTGCCCGGTGGGCGTCTACGAGGTGGTCGAGGACGAGGCGGGCCAGCCGCGCTTCCAGATCAACTTCCAGAACTGCATCCACTGCAAGACCTGCGACATCAAGGATCCGGCGCAGAACATCACCTGGGTGGCCCCGGAAGGGGGCGGCGGGCCCAACTACCCGAACATGTGAGTTCGATACTCATGTGATATCGATCGCCGCCACGGCAAGGCCCGGGAGGCGATCCTTCAATGTGCCGAGCGTTCGGCCGGCTCGAGCGTCTCCAGCGGGGCACGACTGGCGATCAGCCGTCGCCGTCCGGCCCGATCGAAGCGCACCTCGATCACCGGGTCGTGCGGGTCGCCCTCGACCAGCGCGATCTCGCCGCGACCGAAAATGGCATGCCGCACCGACTGGCCCACCGCGTAGCCGTCCCCGCCCGTGGTATAACCGGCCGCGGCCTCCGCCACGCCGGGTGCGGCGGCGCCCACGGCAACGGCCGGAGCGGCCTGGACCGCCAGTTCGTGACGGCCGATCGCCGCCAGATAGCGCTCGACCAGGGGCGGCTCGGCCACCTGCAGCGTCGCATTCGCCGTCTGGCCGTCCAGGGCCCCCGCCACACGCAAGCAATCCGGCCAGGCCATCTCGGCGAGGAAACGGCTGGGCCGATGATCGCCCCCGTCATGCATCAGCAGCAGTCGCTCGCGGGCACGGGTGATGGCCACGTAGAACAGTCGGCGTTCCTCTTCGAGGCGGTCGTCGTCGAGCGGGTTGTCGCGGGTGTAATGCGGGAAATCCTCCTCGTTGACGCCCCACAACGCGACCAGCGGCCACTCGAGGCCCTTGGCGCCGTGTACCGTGGTGATCAGCACGCCGTCGGCGTCCCCCTCGATGCGCCGGTCGAGCAGTTCGAGAAAGTCCCCCGGCGCCTGGGCCATCTCCTCGGCCTGCTCGATCAGCACATCGAGCAGACGCACGTCCTCCTCGCCCTTCTCGCGACGCGCCGCCGCGCGCTTGAGCACCTTGCCGGCATCGAGGCGCTCGACCACGTGTTCGAGCAGCCGCGCGGCGGGCAGCCCACCCAGACGCGGCAGCTCGCAGAGCAGTTCCCAGCGCCGCTTGAGGTTGCGCCGCTGCACCGGCTTGAGCCCATCGAGCAGCGGGTCGTCGCGCCCCGGCCAGCGCTGGCGTTCGGCCAGTTGCCGGGTCAGCGCCTGCAGGCGCTCGCGGGCCACGAACGGCGTCGGCTGGGAAAACAGCAGCAGCAGGTGCGCCGGGTCCTGGAGGCGACGGGGCTCGCGGGCCAGATGCAGATAGCCCGCCAGGGCCTGCACCAGCGGCAGGCGGAAGACGAAACGATCCTCACGGGCCAGGCGGAACGGAATCCCCGCGCGCAGCAGTTGCAGCTGCACGGAAACCGACAGCGTCCAGCTCCTCACCAGCACGGCGCACTCGCCGAGCGAGCGGCCGTCCGCCTGCCACTGGCGCAGCGCGTGCAACAATGGCCCCGCCCCCTGCCCGGCATCGATGGTGGTACGCGGGTTGTCGGGGCCGGCCAGGCAGATCTGGTCGGGCCGGCGCCGGTTGCCGCGAATGGCATGGTTGGCCGCCAGCGCCAGGGCATGCCCGTGGCGAAAGGTCATCGACAGCGGGTAGTCGCGGGCCTCGCCGAAGCTGGCGGTGAAGCGTTCGAGCATGTAATCGGGGCGCGCGCCCCGCCACTCGTAGATGCACTGATTGGCGTCGCCGACCGCCATGATCTCGGCGTGCGCGCCCGCCAGCAGCGCCAGCAACCGCTGCTGGGCTTCGTTGATGTCCTGGTATTCGTCGACGATGACGTGATCGAGAAAGCCCTGGACCCGGTCGCGGGCCGCGTCGTCGCCGGCCAGACAACGCAACGGGCGGTACAGCAGGTCGGCGTAGGTCATGCTGCCGGACGCCTCGAGCAGCGATTCCATGACATCGAAGGCCTCGACGAAATGCGCGGTGCCCTCGCCCCAGTCGCCACGCTCGCGCAGCGTCTGCGGATCGACCAGTTCGGCCTTGACCATCTCGCAGAAGTGCCCCAGCACCTCGAGACGGTCGGGGTCCAGGGCGGCCTCGCGAGTCGCCGCATCGCCGCCGTCGAGCACGCGCAGCGTGGCCTGGCGCAGCAGGCGTTCGCGCTGCCAGTCGGCGGCCAGCAGCTCGCGCGGCGCCAGACGCCCCCAGCGCACCAGGCTCTGGGTCAGTCGGTGGCCGATGGAGTGAAAGGTACGCACCTCGGGCAACGCCTGCCCCGGTGGCGCCAGGGCGACGAGCTTGGCGGTGAAGTCCTCGCGCGCCGCGCGATTGAACATCAATACCAGCATGCGCCGCGGCGACACGCCGCGCTCCAGCAGGTGCAACACCCGCGCCACCAGGGTGGTGGTCTTGCCGGCGCCGGCAACCGCCGCCACCCGGGCGTGCCCGCCGGGGTGACGGACCACGGCGAGCTGCTCGGGGGTGAGCCTCACGACGGCTCCCGATCGAGGCGCCCCAGCGGCTGCCAGACGCCATCGCTGACCAGGCCCAGCTCGAGGCCGGCATCGACCTCACGGGTCTCGGCCTGCTCGATCAGCCGGTAGTAGACGTTACGGTGGACCCGGGCCGCGAGCCCGAAGCGCACCGCCACCTCGGGGACCCACGCCCCCTCCGGCGTTGCGCTGAGCACCAGTCGATGCTCGCTGCCCAGCGCCAGGACGTCGCCGAACTGAGTGGTCATGCGCCAGCAAGGCCGTTCGCGCTCGTGGCTGCATTCGGCATCGACCACCAGCAGAGGCCGGTCCTCGACGCGAATACGCCACTTTTCCACCGGCGTCACCAGGTAGTACTCACCGTCGTCCTCGCGCCGCAGGATCGTCGCCAGCAGGCGCACCAGACGTGGACGCGAGAGGATCGCCCCCTCGTGCCACCAGCGCCCGTCGGCGCCGATGGTCAGGTCCAAATCACCGCTCAGCGGCGGCGACCAGCGATCGACCGGCGGGACGCTGCCGGGCAGGGACGCCCCCGACGGTTCGATACCGGTCACGAGCCCTTCCAGCATCATGGCGGTCCTCCTCGATCTCGGGGCTTGTTCAGACCAGATTGGCCTCGATCAGTGCCTGACGCGCCGACTCGGGCGCGTGAGGCGCGGCCTCGCGGAACAAGCGGTAGAAATTGGCGGTGGTCTGCATGGCGAGCTCGTCGACGCTGATGCCACGCTCGGCGGCGATGCACTCGGCCACTTCCACCACCCATTGTGGCTCATTGGGCTTGCCCCGGTACGGCACCGGCGCCAGGTAGGGGCTGTCAGTCTCGATCAACAGCCGGTCGAGCGGTATGGCCCGGGCCAGCTCGCGCACCGAGGCGGCGTTGCGGAAGGTCACGATGCCCGACAACGAAATCATGAAGCCCCGACGCACCGCCTCCCGCGCCATGTCCAGATCCTCGGTGAAGCAGTGCAGCACCCCGCCGACCGCCGGATCGGTGTGTTCGGCGATCAGCGTCAGGGTGTCCTCGCGCGCTTCGCGCGTATGCACGATCACCGGCAACTCCAGCTCGCGGGCGGCGATGAGGTGATTGGCGAAGCGACGCCGCTGGGCCGCGTGCGGTACGCCGTCGTAGTGATAGTCGAGGCCGGTTTCGCCGATCGCCACGGCCTCGAAGCGCTCGGCGCACGCCTTGATCGCCTCGACATCGGGCTCCTCGGCGACCTCGTGCAAGGGGTGCACGCCGGCGGAAATCACCACGTCGTCGTGCGCCCGGGCGATGGCCGCCAGGTCGGACACGCCGTCCAGGGTCACGGCGATCGCCAGGAACTGGCGCACGCCCCGCCCCCTCGCCGCATCCAGGGCGGCATCGAGGCGGCCGTCATGCGCCGTGAGGTCGAGACGATCGAGATGACAGTGAGAGTCGACAAACATGCAGGAACCGTGGCTGTTCGAATGGGAAACGCGCAGCAGACACTGCGCTTACAGGGTAAAGGTGGGCGTGCCCTTGTCGAGAAGCCCCGCCAGATGGTTTTCGATACGATCGCGCACACGCTGATCGTCGGGGCTGAAATGCACGCCGATCCCCGGCACCCGGCGCCCCGAGACACCCGGCGGCGAAATCCACACCACCTGGCCGGTGACCGGCAGGCGCTCACCCTCTTCGGGCAGGGTCAGCAGCAGGAATACCGTCTGCCCCAGGGCGTAGGTGTCGCGGGTCGGCACGAAGACACCGCCGCGCTCGAGGCTGGGCATGTAGGCCGAGAGCAGCGTCTGGCGATCCTTGAACGTCAACGAGAGCGCTTTCTGTTCGCCCATCAGACAACCTCCATCGCAGTGAGAACCCGCGAGAATGACCTATGACCGCAGCAGCGCCGACCAGCGCACCAGCCAGGCCTCGAGGACCAGCTGTGGATTGGGGTTGCCGCCGGCGACCAGCAGACGCTGTTGCTCGCGGGCATAGTCGAGCAGGCGGAACCAGTCCTGAACCCGGCCGTTCTTGACGGCCTGCCGGTAGAGCGGCAGCAGATCGGGGTTGCGGACCCGGGCGGTGTCGCCGGACAGCCCCAGCCGGATCAGGTCCTCGAGCCAGGCGATACCGTACCACAGGATGCGTTCGACCGCCTGTCGGTCGAGCCGCGAGGCCTCGGCGACCGGCTCGCCGCCGCGCACCAGGGCATCGAAGAGTTCCTGCAGCGACTGACGCAGCGCGCGGGACTCCGGCGCGGCGAGTTCGCGGGCCAGCAGCGGCAGGCCGCCGGCGACGCGCAGCCAGAACTCGGCATCCGCCGCGTCCCCCAGCGCCTCCGCCAGCCACGGCAGGCTCTGCTCGGCCTCGGGGACGCCCAGCGCCCAGTGCTGGCAGCGCGAACGGATGGTCGCCAGCATCCGCGAGGGCACGTCGGCGAGCAGCAGGAACAGCGTCCGCTCCCCCGGCTCCTCGAGGCTCTTGAGCAGGGCATTCGAGGCCGCGACGTTCATCGCCTCGGCGGGCTGCAGGACGATCACCCGGTAGCCGCCCTGCTGTGCGGTCTGGGCGACGAAGGCGTTGATCTCGCGAATCGGATCGATGCGGATCTGGCGCCGGTTGTCGGCGGGCGAGACGCGCTTCAGGTCGGGATGATAGCCCGACGCCAGCATCTGGCAGGCATGACAGCTGCCGCAGGCGACGGCCCCGGGAGAACGGCACAGGGTACGGGCCACCAGCGCGTCGGCGAGCTGCTGCTTGCCGACGCCGTGAGGGCCCGACAGCAGCAGCGCATGGGGCAGCCGGCCGTCGTCCTGGAGGGCGACGAGCCGCCGCCAGATCGACGCGTGCCAGGGCAGCGGCGTGGTTACAGCCATGTCGTCATCCGTTCGCGCAGGCAGTCGCGAATCGCCGCCTGCACCGACGCCAGCGGCTGCGAGGCATCGACGATGGCGAACCGCTGCGGCTGCGCGGCGGCCCGCTTCAGGTAGGTCTCGCGGACCGCGGCGAAGAATTCGCCACGCTCGCGCTCGAAGCGGTCGGGATCGTTGCCGCGGGCCACGACCCGCTCGCGGGCGGCGTCCACCGGCATGTCCAGCAGCAGGGTCAGATCGGGCTGGAGACCGCGCTGAACCAGGGTTTCCAGCGCCGCGATGTCGCCCGTGTCGATGCCGCGGCCGCCGCCCTGATAGGCGAAGGTGGCATCGGTGAAGCGATCGCAGACCACCCAGGCGCCACGGGCCAGCGCCGGGCGGATCTGGCGCGCGAGATGCTGCGCCCGGGCGGCGAAGATCAGCAGCAGCTCGGCATCGTCGGCCAGCGGCTCCTGCTCGCCGGGATCGAGCAGCAATTCGCGTATGGCCTCGGCGCGCGGCGTACCGCCGGGCTCCCGCGTGGCGACGACCTCGATGCCCTGCTCGCGCAGCGTCTCGCAGACCAGGGCCAAGTTGGTGCTCTTGCCGACCCCTTCGCAACCTTCGAGGGTGATGAAGCGTCCGCGTGGGTGCATGGGCGTTCCCGTCAGCGATCGAGAATGTAACGGCGCACGGCGGCATTGTGCTCGGCGAGCGTCGACGAAAAGTGGTGACTGCCGTCGCCCTTGGCGACGAAATACAGGGCATCACCGTCGGCCGGATGGACGGCGGCCTCGAGGGCGGCACGCCCCGGCATGGCGATGGGCGTCGGCGGCAGGCCGTCGATGACATAGGTGTTGTAGGCCGTCGCGCGCTGCAGGTCGGCCTTGGTCAGATTGCCATCGTAGGCGTCGCCCAGGCCATAGATGACCGTGGGGTCGGTCTGCAGCCGCATGCCCTTCTCCAGCCGGCGCACGAAGACACCGGCAATCTTGCGTCGCTCGCCGTCGGCCCCGGTCTCGCGCTCGATCAGGGAGGCCAGGATCAGGGCCTGGTAGGGGGTCTTCAGGGGCAGATCGGCGTCACGCGACTGCCACACCGCGTCGAGCGTCTGCTGCATGCGCGCATAGGCCTGGGCGAGGATCTCCCGATCGCTCACGCCCTTGTGATACCGGTAGGTATCGGGAAAGAAGCGCCCTTCCGGCTGCTCGTCCGGGTGGTCGAGGCGCGCCATCACCTCGTCATCGCTCAGCCCGGCCAGCCGATGATCGAGCTTGGGCGCCGACGCCAGGCGCTCGCGCAACTGACGGAAGGTCCAGCCCTCGGGGAAGGTCACGGTGTAGGTCACGACCCGGTCGCTGCCCAGCAGCGCGAGCGCCTGACGGCCGCTCATGCCGGGCTCGAGCCGAAACTCGCCGGCACGCAGGGGGGGCAGCGCCCGGGGATCGATGCGCTTGTAGAGCCGGTAGGGCCAGGCGCTGGCCAGGATGCCGCGATCGACCAGATCGTGCACGACCCGGTCGAAGCCGGCGCCCTGGGGCACCTCGTAGAGGGTCGGCACCTCGATACCCAGCGGACGGTCGAGCTGGGCCTGCCAGTAACGGAAGCCGGCGAAAGCGGCGATCGCCAGGACGACGAGCGCCGCGACGATGAATTTCAACGCACGCATGAAGAATCCTCGTGGACGCGGAGTCACGCTCCGCAAAACTCAACCGAGACGGGGATAGCCCAGCAGCTCGTGGGCGGCGTCCTGCAGCGCGCGATGCGACTCGCTCACCGTCCAGACGCGACGCTCGCGCCCCTGGGGATCCAGCAGTCGCCGCACCGGCCAGACGCCCTGCAGCGAATTGCCCACCCAGACCTCCTCGGCCTCGAGCAGCCGATCGACACCCGCGGTGACCGCCGCGATCGGCAAGCGTTCGAGCAACGCCTCACGCAGCGTACCGGCGACACCGCAGGCGTCCAGGGCGGGGGTTTCCAGACACTCGCCATGTTTCCAGAACAGGTTCATGCAGGTCGCTTCGATGACGTTGCCGCCCTCGTCGCACAGCACCCCCTCGGCGATCTCGGGATCATCCCACTCTCGACGGGCCAGCACGTTTTCCAGACGGTTGAGATGCTTGATGCCGGCCAGAGCCGGCTGTCGTCCCAGCGTCAGGCGGCACAGCCGCAGCGTGACCCCCTGGGCCCAGCGCGTCGGCGCGGGCTCGAAGGCGGCGGAGCGCCAGCGCCAGCGTGGCTCGGCCGGCTGCGGCGCCAGATAGCCCCGCCCGCCGCTGCCCCGCGTGACGAGCAGCTTGAGGACCCGTTGGCCGGGCCCTGCCAGAGCGGGCAGCGCGGCCAGTTCGTCGCGGTCCGGGCAGGCGAAGCCCAGCCGCTCGCAGCCCCGCGCCAGACGCGCGAGATGGTAGTCCCAGAGCATCGCCCGGCCATCGCGGACCAGGGCGGTCTCGAACACCCCGTCGCCATAGGCCAGGCCACGGTCGTCGAAGGGGACGTCGGCATCGCGCATGGCCGGTTCAGACCCGCGAGAAGATCAGCGACCCGTTGGTGCCACCGAAACCGAAGGAGTTCGACAGCGTATGCTCGATGGCCATCTCCCGCGCGGCGTTGGGCACGTAATCGAGCACGCAACCGTCCTGGGGATTGTCGAGATTGATGGTCGGCGGCGCCACCTGGTCGCGCAGGGCGAGAACACAGAACACCGCCTCGACGGCCCCGGCCGCGCCCAGCAGGTGGCCGATCATCGACTTGGTCGAGCTCACCGCCACCTGCTTCGCGGCATCGCCCATCACGCGTTCGATCGCCCGGCTCTCGGCGAGATCGCCGGTGGGCGTCGAGGTGCCGTGGGCATTGATGTAGGCGATGGACTCGGGACTCATGCCGGCATCGCGCAGGGCATTGCTCATCGCCGCCGCGGCGCCGCGGCCGTCTTCCGGCGGCGCGGTCATGTGGTGGGCATCGTCGCTCATGCCGAACCCCTTGAGTTCGGCATAGATGGTCGCACCGCGCTGCCGGGCGTGCTCGTAATCCTCGAGGATCACCACTCCGGCCCCGTCGGAGAGCACGAAACCGTCGCGGTCACGATCCCAGGGCCGGCTGGCGGCGGCCGGGTCGTCGTTGCGCGTCGACAGTGCCCGGGCCGCCGAGAAGCCGCCGAGACCGAGCGGCGTGGTCGCCATCTCGGCGCCACCGCAGACCATCACGTCGGCATCCCCGTAGGCGATGGTGCGGGCCCCGTAGCCGATGTTGTGGGTACCGGTGGTGCACGCCGTGGTGATGGCGATGTTGGGCCCCTGGAAGCCGTACTTGATGGCCAGATTGCCGGCGATCATGTTGATGATCGATCCGGGGACGAAGAACGGGGAGATGCGCCGCGCGCCCCCCTTCTGCAAGGCATTGTGGTTGTGCTCGATCATCGGCAGGCCGCCGATGCCCGACCCGATCGCCACACCGATCCGATGGGCATTGTCCGCATGGCACTCGAGACCCGCATCGCTGATTGCCTGGGAGGCCGCAGCGACACCGTACTGAATGAACAGATCCATCTTGCGCGCATCCTTGGGATTGGCATAAGGGCTGATATCGAAGCCCTTGACCGACCCGCCGAAGCGCGTGTTGAAACCGCTGGTGTCGAAATGCTCGATCGGGGCAATGCCGCTCTTTCCCGCCAGGATGTTGTCCCAGCTTTCCTTGACGGTGTTACCGACCGGCGTCACCAGACCCAGCCCGGTCACCACGACCCTTCTACGAGGCATCTGCTCTCCTCCGGATATCCATGACAGACGCGCGTGTCATCCGGCGCGCCATCGCAGGGCGCGATTATACCTGAAGCATACCGGCAATGGGGCCGCCTCGCCCACAAAAACGAAAGCCGTTCTGAGACCAGAACGGCTTTCATTGGGGCAGGCGGTTCGCGCCGAACTACATCACCTTACTGGTGAGCAACGACGTAGTCGATCGCTTCCTGCACCGTGGTGATCTTTTCCGCTTCCTCGTCGGGAATTTCGGTGTCGAACTCCTCTTCGAGCGCCATTACCAGCTCGACGGTGTCCAGGGAATCGGCACCGAGATCTTCGGTGAAGGATGACGAGTTCTGGATGTCCTCTTCCTTGACGTTCAGGCGCTCGGCCACGACCTTCTTCACGCGCTCTTCGATGGTGCTCATTATGTCGTTACTCCTAGTGGTACATATCCGCCAGCTGAAAACTGCCGGGTAGTTTATAGACGGCCCCGAATCGACGCAACCAGGGCATCGACCGCAACCTCAACGCATGTTCATGCCACCGTTGACCTGCAGGGTTTCGCCGGTGACGTAACCCGCCGCGTCGCTGGCCAGAAAGCCTACCGCTGCGGCGATTTCCTCGGGCCGGCCCAGGCGGGACAGCGGGATCTGCCCGAGCAGTGCCTTGTGCTGCTCCTCGGGCAGGGACTCGGTCATGTCGGTGGCGATGAAGCCCGGCGCCACCGCGTTGACGGTAATGCCCCGGGACGCCACTTCGCGCGCCAGGGCGCGGGAGAAGCCTTCCATGCCTGCCTTGGCGGCAGCGTAGTTGGTCTGCCCCAGGTTGCCCATGGTCGCCACGACGGAACTGATATTGACGATCCGCCCGAAACGCGCCTTGGTCATGCCGCGCACGCAGGCCTTGGTGACGCGATAGACGGACTTGAGATTGGTATCGAGCACCGCGTCCCACTCGTCTTCCTTCATGCGCATCAGCAGGTTGTCACGCGTGATGCCGGCATTGTTGACGAGGATCGTCGGCGTACCGAACTCCTCGCCGATCGCCTTGAGAAGCGCGTCGATGCTCGCCTGGTCGGTGGCATCCAGGCGTCGCCCGGCACCCTCGATACCCTGCTCGCGGAAATCCGCGTCGATTCGCTCGGCCCCCGCATCGCTGGTGGCCGTACCGATGACGATCCGGCCCTGCCGCCCCAGTTCATGGGCGATGGCCCGGCCGATACCGCGGCTGGCGCCGGTCACCAGGGCGATTCTGCGTTCGCTGGTCATAAGCCTTCCTGAGTCAGTCGTTGGCATTCTGGTCCACGGCCTCGCGCGCCAGCTCGAGCGCCGCCGTCAGGCTGTCGGGATCGTTGACCGCCAATCCCTTGGCCCCGCGTGCGATGCGCTTGCCGAGACCGGTCAGCACCTTGCCGGGGCCGCACTCGATGAACAGCGTCGCGCCCTGGTCGACCATGGTTTCGACGCAGTCCGTCCAGCGTACCGGCTGGTAGAGCTGCTCGATCAGCCGCGTGCGCAACGTCTCGACATCGGCATGGGCCCTGGCATCGACGTTCTGGACCACCGTATAGCGCGGGGATTTGAAGTCGATCTCCGCCATCGCCTCGGCCAGGCGCTCGGCGGCCGGCTTCATCAGCGCGCAGTGTGACGGTACCGACACCGGCAGCGGCAGCGCCCGCTTGGCACCGGCTTCCTGACAAAGCGCCACGGCCCGCTCGACGGCACTCGACTGACCGGCGATCACCACCTGGCCCGGCGCATTGTAGTTGACGGCCGCGACCACTTCGCCCTGCGCGGCGTCCCGACAGGCGCGCTCGACGGCCTCGTCATCCAGACCCAGCACGGCCGCCATGGCACCCTGGCCCACCGGCACGGCGGCCTGCATCGCTTCGCCGCGCAGACGCACCAGACGCACGCCCTCGGCGAAGGTCAGCGCGCCGGCACAGACCATGGCACTGTATTCGCCCAGGCTGTGGCCGGCCATGACCAGCGGTCGCGGCCCTTCCAGCTCCTGCCAGACGCGCCATACCGCGACGCTCGAGGTCAACAGCGCCGGCTGGGTGCAGGCCGTGGCGTTCAGGGCCTCCTCGGGCCCTTCCTGCGCGACGTGCCAGAGGTCGTAGCCCAGGGCATCGGAAGCCTCCTCGAAGGTCGTCCTCACCACGCTGTAACGTTCGGCCAGCTCTCTCAGCATGCCCAGATGCTGGGAGCCCTGCCCCGGGAATACGAGGGCCAGGGATTGAGTCATGGCATCCACCTTTGAGAATTGAAATCGTCGGGTCTCGAGCGGGTCGCGAACCCGCTATCCCCTGGATCGCCCGCGACCGACGGGATAGCGGTCTCTCCCAGCTCGCTCGACAGCCGGGCCGGCAGGTTCATGCGAACCTCCTGCACCGCTCGCGACACGGCAAAGGCGAACCCCTGGGCGTCGGCATGGCCGTGGCTCTTGACCACGATACCCGCCAGCCCCAGTAGACTCGCCCCATTGTAGCGCACCGGGTCCAGTTGGCGCTTGACGCGCAACAGCGCCGGGCGTGCCAGCAGCGACACCAGCCGACTTCCCCAGTGGGCCGAGAACGTGGTCTGAAAGCGATCGACGAGCATCCGCGCCAGCCCTTCGCTGGACTTGAGCACGATATTGCCGACGAAGCCGTCGCATACCACCACGTCCGCCGCACCGTTGAACAGGCCATCGCCCTCGACGAAGCCCACGTAGTTGAGACCCAGGGTCCGCAGACGCGCATCCGCCTCGCGGACGCTGGCCGGCCCCTTGGTCGCCTCGACGCCGACGTTGAGCAAGGCGATGCGTGGGCGCGCCAGCCCATCGACATGACGCACCATGATATCGGCCATGCGCGCGAAATCGACCAACCGCTCGGCGGTAGCCTCGATGTTGGCGCCC
Source organism: Modicisalibacter sp. MOD 31.J (assembly GCF_020147985.1). NCBI lineage: Bacteria > Pseudomonadati > Pseudomonadota > Gammaproteobacteria > Oceanospirillales > Halomonadaceae > Modicisalibacter > Modicisalibacter sp. MOD 31.J. The sequence continues at coordinate 865,801 of NZ_JAGXFF010000002.1, forward strand.
ATGTCGATCATGTAGCAACGCCCGCCCTCGCGGGTGGGAATGGCCGTGGTGATGGCCGGGCGCGGGATCCCCGCGACCATGCCCAGCGCGCGCCGAGACAGGGCCATCAACGCCCCGGTGTTACCCGCGCTGACCCCGGCATCGGCCCGACCGGCCGCCAGCGCATCGAGCATCAGCGCCAGACTCGAGCCCCGCCCGGCGCGCAGCGCCTGCGAAACCCGCGTCGCCTGGGAAATCGTCGTTTCCGCGTGACTCAGCGCGAGACGCGTCGTCACCCCCCGCCAACGACGGGGCAGGCGCGACACCTCGGCTTCCAGCCGCTCACGCGGGCCAAACAGGGTGACATCGAGCTGCGGATGCAGGCGCAGCGCTTCGGCAGCCCCCCATACGACAGCGCGGGGACCGAGATCCCCGCCCATGGCGTCGATGGCGATGCGCACGGCCAGTCGCCGGAGTCGTCCGCGCCAACGACCCTGTTAGATGTCGACGACCTTGCGGCCGCGGTAGAAACCGTCCGGGGCCACGTGGTGGCGACGATGCGTGGTGCCGGTTTCCTTGTCCTGAGACAGGGTCGGGCCGCTCAGCGCATCGTGGCTGCGGCGCATGCCGCGCTTGGAACGGGACTTGCGGTTTTGTTGAACTGCCATGGGTAGAACTCCAGAGCGTATCGTGATTCAGTGTTTGTCCTTCAGCGTGCGCAGCACGTCGAAGGGGCTTGCAGCGGGCTCTTCCGATACCTCGGCATCGGCTCCGCTGGCCAGCTGGTCGCGCGAGACGGCACATTCCGCCTCGTCGTGATAGACCACCTGCGGCAGGCTGAGGATCAGTTCGTCCTCGACGACCGGCAGCAGGTTGAGCTGTTCGTTTTCCACCAGGACCGGTTCGTAGTCGCCGGGCAACTCGGCGGCCAGGGCATCGCTGCTCACCATGCCCAGCCACCAGTGGCTCTCCAGCGAGACCGGCATCGGCTCGAGACAACGGCGACAGGCAAGGCTGACCTCGGCCCGCAGGCGGCCTTCTATATAGCGCCGCCCCTGAGCGTCGATGCCGAAGGCCAGGCGTACCTCGCAGTCGCCCTGCTGGGCACCGGCCTCTTCGGCGAGGCGTTTCATCCCCGCGAGATCGACGCACCCTTCGAGGACCTGCTCGTTGGCCGCCAGCCGATACGGCTCGACCTGCGTGGGAAGTCTAGTGGTCATCATAGGCGCGCAATAATAGGGATTCCCCCGAGGCCTGTCAAAGCGCGTTGCGTCATGCTGTACACCATGACGGGGGCCCGGCAGACTGAGGCCACCTCGCCCCAAAGGAGTTGCCATGAGCCGCCTGGTCCTCGCTTCCGGTTCGCGCTGGCGTCGCCAGTTGCTCGAGCGCCTGGATATCCCCTTCACCTGGTCCAGCCCCGACATCGACGAGACGCCGCGACCCGAGGAGTCGCCGGAGGCCCTCGTCCACCGTCTGGCCCTGGGCAAGGCGGAACGCGTCGCCCGCGACCATCCCGACCACCTGATCGTCGGCAGCGACCAGATCGCCCTGTTCGAGGGCGACATCCTCGGCAAGCCCGGCGACGACGCCACCGCCCGGGCCAACCTGGCGCGCTTTTCCGGCAACCGGGTGCGCTTCTTGACCGGCCTGGCGCTGATCGACACCCGCGCCAGCCGCCACTGGGTCTGCCATGAACGCTACGACGTCGTCTTCCGCACGCTCAGCGAACGCGAGATCGCGCACTACGTCGATCGCGAACAGCCGCTGGACAGTGCCGGCAGCTTCCGCATGGAGGGGCTGGGCGTCACCCTCTTCGAGCGCCTGGAAGGCGACGACCCCAACGCCCTGATCGGCCTGCCGCTGATCCGCCTGTGCGCGCTGCTGCGCGAGGCCGGCCTGGATCCGCTCGCTTGAGGCGGGCCCTGCCCCGCCGCTCCCGGCGCCGCGACCGAACGGCGCCGGGCCTTATCTTAGGGGCGCTGACAACGTCGTCGAGCGCAGACATTTCGTTAACGCCCTCTTAGCCGCCGAGCTGATAGCGCACCGGCGTCGGCGAAGCCTGACTCGACAGCCCCAGCCACTCGGCGGCGACCCGGCCGAAACGGCGCGACAGCCGCTCGAACGGATCGACCTCCGGCGTGTAGTCCTCGACACGCACGCCACCGAAACGCTCCCGGGCGAGCTGATCGACGCTCTCGAGGCCATCCACCAGCCCCAGGCCCATGGCCTGCTCGCCGGTCCACACCAGCCCCGAGAACAGTCGCGGGTCGTCGCCGAGCCGATCGCCGCGACCGGCCTTGACGTCCTCGACGAACTGACGATGGGTGGTATCCAGAATCTGCTGCCAGAAGCGCCGCTGCTCGGGCGCGATATCGCTGAAGGGGTCGAGCAGATCCTTGTTCTCGCCCGACGTGAAGACGCGCCGTTCGATGCCCAGCCGGCCGATGGCGTCCTGGAGACCGAAGCCCGAGTAGATCACCCCGATCGACCCCACCAGACTGGCCGGCGCCGCATGGATCTCGTCGGCGCCCGAGGCGATGTAATAGGCGCCGCTCGCGCCGATATCCTCGATCACCGCGATGATCGGCTTGTCACCCTGGCCGGAAAGCCGCCGGAGTTCGGCATAGATGCGCTGCGACTGGACCGGGCTGCCACCGGGGCTGTTGATGTCGAGCACCACCGCCCGCACCTGCGGATCCTTCCAGGCCTGCCTCACGCCCTTGATGACCCGCTCGGCACTCGCCTGACGCTGGGCGTCGATCACCCCTTCCACGCGCACCATGCCCAGATGCGGGCCACCGGGCGCCGGCGTCCCCGCGGTACGCACGCCATAGAAGGCCACGCCGATGGCCGCCAGCAACAGGCTCGCGAACAGCAGGCGGAAGAACAGCTTCCAGCGCCGCGAGCGGCGCTGTTCCGTCAACACGCCCTGCATCCAGCGATCCATCATCTCGAGCTGCTGCAATCGCTGACGCTCGCGCAGGGTCTCGGCATCCGCCGCCTCGGGGGCCGACGCGGCGCGATGCTCCCCGCCCGGCGGCACCTCCTCTCCTTGCGTCCATCGGTCGTAGTCACGCTCGTCGCTCATCACCGCACCTCCCTGGGGGATGGAAAGAGGATTCGAATCCCGCTATCGACGCTCAACGCCGGAGCCAGTCGATCACCTCGGCGAAGCTCTCGGCATGGAACACCGGGGCGCAGGCCGCCAGCCGTTCGCGCGAATGCACGCCGTAGGCCACCGCCAACCGGTCCATGCCCAGCGCCCGGGCCATCTGCATGTCGTATTCCGTGTCGCCGATCATCAGCGCCTCGCCGGCCGCGACGCCGAGTTCTCCGAGCAGTTCCTCGAGCATCCGCGGGTCGGGCTTGGAGCGCGTCTCGTCGGCGGTGCGGCTGGCGTGAAACCAGGCACCGCTGCCGGTGGCGGCAAAGGCGCGATCGAGGCCGCGACGGCTCTTGCCGGTGGCGACGGCCAGTTGCAGGCCGGCCTCGTCGCGCAACCCGGCGATCCCCGCCTCCACCCCGGGGAAGAACGGCGTGGGGGTGCGGTCGGCCGCCACGAAACGCGCCGAGTAGGCCTTCCGCAGCCGTTCGGCGAGGGCCTCATCGATGCCCGGACACAAGCGGTCGATCGCCTCGGGCAGCCCCAGACCGATGATATCGCGGACCGCCTCCGGTGCCAGGGCCGACCAGCCGACGTCGAGGGCGGCCCCCTGCATGCACGCGACGATCCGCGCCTCGGAGTCCACCAGGGTGCCGTCCCAGTCGAAGATCACCAGGCGATAACGCCGACTCGCCATCATTCGCCTCCCCGCTCGCGGGCACGATCCAGGACCGCTTCCAGCTCCTCGCCCAGCGGCGCCCTGACCTGCACCGGACGGCCACTGCTGGGCTCGGGGAAGGTCAGCGAAGCCGCGTGCAGAAACAATCGCGAGAGGTTCAGCTGCGCCGACAGATGTCGCGACTCGCGGGTGGCGTACTTGTCGTCGCCCAGCAGTGCATGGCCGGCATGCGCCGCATGCACGCGAATCTGGTGCGTGCGGCCGGTGACCGGCTGCGCCTCGACCAGGGTCGCGCCGGGCAACGTCTCGCGGACGGCGAAGCGCGTGCGCGCCACCTTGCCGGCAGGGTCGACACGCACGCGCCGCTCGCCGTTGCCGGCATCGTAGCGGTCCAGCCGCGCGCTGACGAAATCGCGACGGGCCGGCCAGCGCCCGGCCACCAGCGCCAGATAACGCTTTTCCATCTTGTGCTGCTTGAGCGCGGCGTTCAGGGTCAGCAGCGCCGGCCGCGTCTTGGCCAGCAGCAGACAACCCGAGGTGTCGCGATCGAGACGATGCACCAGCTCCAGAAAGTCGAGGTCCTCGCGCACCTGGCGCAGCGCCTCGATCAGGCCGATCTTCACGCCGCTTCCCCCGTGCACCGGCAACCCCGACGGCTTGTTGATCACCAGCCAGTCCGGGCCTTCGATCAACACGTTGCCGGCGAGCAGGTTGCGCAGATTGTCGCTGACCTCGCGCACCGCTTCGGCCGGCGCCAGGCGCAAGGGGGGAATGCGCACCACATCGCCCGGCACCAGGCGATAGTCGGCCTTGATGCGCTTCTTGTTGACGCGCACCTCGCCCTTGCGAACGATGCGATAGATGAGCGCCCGCGGCGCCCCCTTGAGCCGCGTGTGCAGAAAATTGTCGATCCGTTGACCGGCATGCGCCTCGCCGATCTCGACCCATTGGATATCACGCCCTTCGGCCATTCAGCCTCCCTCTGACCCGCCGGCCAAGGTGGCCGGAAAGTGGCCATTCTAACCCAGTGCGCCCCGGTGACGGTCAATTGCCGCTGTGTCGCTTTACTGGTATATTCCGAACTCGCTCGGAGGGGTCCCAGTGCCCGTCTCAGGCGCCTGCACGACCAGCACGCAGGCCAGAGCCAAGAATCCGGCGGCGGGGTTCGCCCCGCCGCCTTCGCAGTGAAGCAACGACGACGCCACGCCCGAGCCGGGCCGCCCACCATCATCGGCGGTCACGACCACGGGGATTATCAACACCGTGCCGGAGGCCGGCGTCGGCGAATCGAACAATGCCAGGTGTCTGGCGGTCGTCCGCAGGACCGGACGGGCACTCGCCCGCCGGGACACGTCCTGCCGCCGCCGCGTACTCAACATGCTCTTGCGGCGCCCGGTCAACTACCGGTCGCTGATGACACACACACGACATGCGCTGAGCACAGCACGAAGCAAGAAGCGGTTCGCCGTCGCCGACGCAAAAGGAATCGCTGGTCAGATAGACGTGCGGAAACAAGCACCACGCGCTTGGCGTACCGGGGCAGGCCTGACTCGAGTCGGCCCCTGCCGCTTCGCCCGCGCGCATCGTGAACCGCCCGCGCCGACATTTCAGCAGCGTTGTCCCCAGGCCCGCCTACCGGTGCGAGCCAACTAGCGAGACAACATGAAACGGATGCTCATCAACGCGACCCAGCCCGAAGAGCTGCGCGTCGCTCTGGTCGATGGACAGCGCCTCTACGATCTGGACATCGAGTCCGGCGCCCGAGAGCAAAAGAAAGCCAACATCTACCGCGGCAAGATCACCCGCGTCGAGCCCTCCCTGGAAGCCGCCTTCGTCGACTTCGGCGCCGAACGTCACGGCTTCTTGCCGCTCAAGGAAATTTCCCGCGAATACTTCGTCAAGGACCCTTCCGGTCGCCCCAACATCAAGGAAGTGATCAAGGAAGGCCAGGAAGTCATCGTCCAGGTCGACAAGGAAGAACGCGGCAACAAGGGCGCGGCGCTGACCACCTTCATCAGCCTGGCGGGCCGTTTCCTGGTCCTGATGCCCAACAACCCGCGCGCCGGCGGCATCTCGCGGCGCATCGAGGGCGACGAACGGGCCCAGCTCAAGGACGCCATGGGCGCCCTGACCCTGCCCGACAAGATGGGCGTGATCGTGCGTACCGCCGGGATCGGCCGCAGCACCGAGGAGCTGCAGTGGGACCTCGACTACCTCGCCCAGGTCTGGGAGGCGATCACCGAGGAAGCCGGCAAGCGCTCCGCCCCCTTCCTGATCTACCGCGAATCCAACGTCATCATCCGCGCCATGCGCGACTACCTGCGCCAGGACATCGGCGAGGTGCTGATCGACAGCCCCGAGGTACACCAGGAAGCGCTCGGTTTCATTCGTCAGGTGATGCCCTCCTACCAGCAGAAGATCAAGCTCTACGCCGACGACGTGCCGCTGTTCTCGCGCTTCCAGATCGAATCGCAGATCGAGACCGCCTACCAGCGCGAGGTCAAGCTGCCCTCCGGCGGTTCGGTGGTGATCGATCATACCGAGGCACTGGTCTCCATCGACATCAACTCGGCACGCGCCACCCGTGGCAGCGACATCGAGGAAACCGCCCTGCAGACCAACGTGGAGGCGGCCGACGAGATCGCCCGCCAGTTGCGCCTGCGTGACATCGGCGGCCTGGTGGTCATCGACTTCATCGACATGTCGCCGGCGCGCAACCAGCGCGAGGTCGAGAATCGCGTCCGCGATGCGCTCAAGCTCGACCGCGCCCGCGTGCAGATCGGGCGTATCTCGCGCTTCGGCCTGATGGAGATGTCACGCCAACGCCTGCGTCCCTCGCTGGGCGAGACCAGCGGCGTGGTCTGCCCGCGCTGCGACGGCCAGGGCACCATCCGCGACGTGCGCTCGATGTCGCTGTCGATCATGCGCCTCATCGAGGAAGAGGCGATGAAGGAGCGCAGCGCCCAGATCCGCGCCATCCTGCCGATCCCCGTGGCGACCTACCTGCTCAACGAGAAGCGCGCCACCATCGCCGACATCGAAGCCCGGCAGGGCGTCAAGGTGATCCTGCTGCCCAGCGCCGAGATGGACACCCCCCACTACGACGTCCAGCGCCTGCGCGACGATCACGTCAGCGACGAAGGCGAGGACAAGTCGAGCTTCGAACTGTCCACCGATACCGAGGTCGGCAAGGAGCCCGATCTCACCCTGGCCAAGCCGATCCAGCGCAGCGAAGCGGCCGTCAAGAGCGTGGTCCACACCGCACCGGCACCCGCGTCCCTGCAGCAGGGCGCCGACGACGCCCAGCCCGCCGACGAGACTCCCGTCGTGGCGCCCAACGGCCTGCTCTCGCGCTTCTTCAAGGGCCTGGGCAAGCTGATCGGCCCCGCCGACGAGGCACCCTCCTCGAGCGCCCGCCAGGACTCGCCGAGCCGCACGCCGGCGAGCGACAAGCCGGCGGCCGATACCGAGAGTCGCAACAACGGCGGCAACCGCAATCGCCGTCGCGACTCCCGCGACAGCCAACAGGGCGATAAACGGCGTGACGACGCCCGGCGCGACGACAATCAGCGTGACGACGCCCGGCGTGACGACACCAAGCGCGACGATGCCCGGCGTGACGGTGCTCGCCGCAACGATAACCGCCGTGACGACAACGGCCAACGCGACAAGTCGCGTGACGACAAGCGCAACGGCAAGTCCCCGCGCCAGGAGAACGGCAGCGACGAGCGCAAGCCCGGCCGCCAGAAGTCCGCGGATACAGAAAAGACCGACAAGCCGGCCACCAAGGGCGACAAAGGCGATAAGAGCGACAAGCCGGAGTCCCGCTCGCGCCGTGACGCCGGCAAGCCCGAGAAAAAGGAGCAGAAAGAGCAAAAGCCCGCGGAATCCGTGGAGCAGACCACCGCGGCGGACGGCAAGCCCAAGCGCACGCGCAACAACCCGCGTCAGCGTTCGCGCAAGCACGCCCTGAATCCGAAAGCCGTCACCGAGCAGGAACGCCTGCAGGCCGAGGCCGCTGCCGAGCCGGCAAGCCCGGCGGCGTCGAGCGCCGAAGCCAGCGCAACCCCGGCGACCGACGCATCACGCCCGACCGAGACGGCCCGCGACGCGACGCCGGCCAAGGCCGCCCAGGCGCCCGATACGGACGCCGCCGAGCCCGCGTCGGCCGACGAGAGCGCCAAGGACGAGGCCGCGACGGCGGCCGCCGGCGAACCGACTGCCAAGGCGCAGGAGCCGGCAACGTCCGGCGACAAGCCACGCGCGAAGAAGAGCGCGCGTCCGCGTCGCCCGGCGACCGAGACCGCCAGCAAGCCGGCCGCGGCACAGGCCCCGGAGGACGACGCGACGGCGACCGGCAAGACCGAGTCGGCTCCCGCCGAGAACGACACGGCTTCCCGCGAAGCGAACCCGGCGACGCCCACGCCGGCATCGAGCGAATCGTCAGCGAGTCACCCGCAAAGCGCTGGCGACACGGAAGCCGCGACGTCCGACGCCACGCCGCAACGCGATGCCCCTGCAGCGCAGGCGGAAGATACCGACGCCCATGCCCCGTCAGCCGGTTCGGATGACGCCGCAAGCACCGCACCGGCCGCCGACGAGGCCACATCGACGCCCGCCACACCGGCACCCGGCGACGAAACCGTCGCAGCCACCGGCGATGCCGACCAGGCCGCCACACAGGGCGACGAAACCGGCTCGGACGACACTCGCTCGAAAGACCACCAGTCAGCGCCCGCGGCCAGCGACACGGCCCCGGTAAACGACGCGGTCACCGAACCGAGCACGCCGACGACCGACGGCCAGGGCGAAGAACCCGCCGAGACGACTGCCGCAAGCCCGTCCGATACGGCGCAGCCTGCCGCAGCATCGGCTGCCGCAGCATCGGTGAGCGAAGAGACGACTGCTGCATCGCCTGCCGAGGAGACGGCTGCCGAAGAGACGACTGCCGAGGAAACTCCCGAGGCCGGCGAAAAAGGCAGCCGCCGTCGGCGTCGCCGGGCCCATAACGACCCCCGCGAACAGCGTCGTCAACAGAGCCAGACCGAAGAGGGCCGCTGAACGACGGTCGCAAGGACCACGGGCGCCGCCACGGTGCCCGATGCCTCCCTTCACGCCCGCCATCCCCGATGGCGGGCGTTATCGTGTGGGTGGCACGATCACGACAGTTGGGGGCGATCGACGAAGGCGGTCAGGGCGCGGATCAGATAGCGGATGTCGTGACTGCCGGCGGTCTCGCGGATCGAATGCATCGCCCATTGCGGAACGCCCACGTCGAGGGTCGGCACGCCGAGCTCGGTGGCGGTAATGGGGCCGATGGTGCTGCCACAGGCCATGTCGGCCCGGGTCACGAAGCTCTGCACCGGCACCCCGGCCTCGCGACAGATATCGCGGAACAGCGCGGCCGTCTCGCTGGTCGTGGCGTAGCGCTGGCTGGCGTTGACCTTGATCACCGGCCCGCCGTTGATCGCCGGCCCGTGGGCGGCATCGTGCTTGTCGGGAAAGTTGGGGTGCAGCGCGTGGGCATTGTCGCAGGAGATCAGCCGCGAGGCCTGGATCAACCGCACCAGCCCCTCCTCGCCGGCAACGCCGCACTGGGCATTGACACGCCGCACCACGTCGCCGAGGAACGGGCCCTGGGCGCCACAGGCGCTGGCACTGCCGACCTCCTCGTGATCGTTGGCCACCAGCAGCGCGCCCTGACGACCCCGGGAATCGAGCAGCGCCTCGAGACCGCAGAAGCAGGACAGCAGATTGTCGAGGCGCGCCCCGGCGACGAGCTCTTCCTCGATGCCGACCCGGCTCGGCGGCTGGACATCGTACAGGCAGAGCTCGAAGGCCAGCGGCTCGACGTTCTCGAGGTTGTGCTGTTCGTAGAGCCAGCGCTTGATCAATGCCTCGAGATCCTGCTGCCCACCGCCCTGCAGCAGGACAGGCGCCATCTGGGTCTGGGCATTGAGCGCGCGGCCGTTGTTGGCTTCCCGGTCGAGATGGATCGCCAGACTGGGGATCGTCGCGATGGGCCGGTCGATGTTGATCAGAACGCCCTGGGTACGCCCGTCGTCGCGCCGCACGTGGACGCGCCCGGCGAGCCCCAGGTCACGGTCGAACCAGGGCGCGAGCAGCGCACCGCCATAGACCTCGACGCCGAGCTGCAGCCAGTCGTGGTTGCGAAGCGCCGCATTGGGCTTCAAGCGCAGCCCCGGGCTATCGGTATGGGCGCCGATCATGCGCAGCGATTCGAGCGGCCCCTCGGGCAGCTGCAGGGCGATCAACGACGACGCGTTACGCGTGACGTAGACACGCTCTCCGGGGGTCAGGGTCCAGGCCTGGGTCTCGTCGAGACGCCGGAAACCGGCCTTCTCCAGGCGCTCTGCCATGTTCGCCGTGGCATGCCAGGGCGTCGGGGAGCGCTTAAGAAACGTGAGCAGTCGCTCTAGGGTCGGGTCTTGGGGCATGCTCATCCTCGTCAAGGTCTGTGTCTGGCGACACAGGCTGCTACAATGCGAAACCGGTTCGTGCCAGCCTGTCGCTCGTGCCGGTCACTTGGGGCCCACCGGGCCCAAGGAACGAAGTGTACATGAAACCGGGAGTGCTTCATTGATGAGCCTGATTGCAGCCACCCAGCGCGTACTGGTCCTCGTCCTGCTGATCGCGTTGGGTGTACCGGCATTCGCCGACATTACCCCCACGGATGCCCAGCGACAGGCCTCAATCGAAGTCGCGGAGTCATTGCAGTACGGCCATTACGCCGACGTCAAACTCGACGACGCCTGGTCGCAGCGCGCCTTCGACCGCTACCTCGACGTCCTCGACTCGCAGCGGGCCTACCTTCTCCAGCGCGATGTCGATGCCTTCGACGACCTGCGCGACTCGCTCGACGAGGCGGTGACCCAGGGCCAGTTGGATCGGGTCTACGCCCTCTACGATCGCTACCAGCAACGCCTCGAGGCGCGTCTCGAATGGCTGCTGGCGCGCGTCGACGACGGTCTCGACTTCGATTACACCACCAGCGAGCGTCTCGCCCTGGACCGCGAAGGCGAACCCTGGGCCAGCAGCGAGTCCGCCCTCGATACGCTGTGGCAGAAGCGTCTGAAGAATGCCGCGCTGACACTGTCACTCAGCGATCAGTCGCCCGAGGAGATTCACAAGACCCTGCACGATCGCTATGAAGGCCAACTCTCGCGGGTCCGCCAGACCAACCCCGAAGACGTGCTGGAACTGTTCATGTCCGCCGTCACCGGCACCGTCGACCCGCACACCGAATACTTTTCGCCGCGCCAGAGCGAGTCGTTCGACATTCAGATGCGCCTGTCCCTGGAAGGCATCGGCGCCCTGCTCCAGACCGAGGGCGAGTACGTCAAGGTGGCCAGCCTGGTGCCCGGCGGTCCCGCCGACAAGAGTGGCGTGCTCCAGCCGGCCGACCGCATCGTCGCCGTCGGCCAGGGCGACAGCGGCGAGATGGTCAACGTCGTGGGCATGCGCCTGGACGACGTGGTCGACCTGATCCGCGGGCCCAAGGGGTCCACGGTGCGACTCGACATCGTTCCCGCCAAGGCCGTGGACGTCACGCGCTCCCACGTGGTCAAGATCGTCCGTGACACCGTGGAACTCGAGGACCAGGCCGCCAGCAGCGAAGTGGTGACCCTGCACCGCGACGACGGCGACCATCGCATCGGGGTGATCAAGATCCCCACCTTCTACGTCGACTTCGATGCCTGGCAGGCCGGCGAGGCGGACTACCGCAGTTCGACCCGCGACGTCGCCAAGGAGATCGACAAGCTCAAGGCGCAGAACGTCGAGGGGATTCTTCTCGACCTGCGCAACAACGGCGGCGGCGCCCTGCAGGAAGCCAATTCGCTGGTCGGCCTGTTCATCGATCGCGGCCCCACCGTCCAGGTCCGCGACGCCCGCGGTCGCATCAGCCTGTATGGCGACACCGACAGCGGCGTCTCCTACGACGGGCCGCTCGGCGTGCTGGTCAACCGGCTGTCCGCCTCCGCCTCCGAGATCCTCGCCGGCGCGCTCCAGGATTACGGCCGCGCGCTGATCATCGGCAGCGGCACCTTCGGCAAGGGCACGGTCCAGACGCTCAACGACCTGAGCCACGGCCAGATCAAGCTGACCCGCGCCAAGTTCTACCGTGTCTCCGGCGAGAGCACGCAACTGCGCGGCGTGACCCCGGACATCCAGTTCCCCAGCCTGATCGACCCCGACACCATCGGCGAAAGCAGCCTCGACAATGCTCTGCCGTGGGATACGGTGCGTGCCGTCCAGTATCGCCAGTACGGGTATCCGGCGCGCTATCTCGATACCCTCGAGGCCCGCCACGAGGCGCGCACCGCGTCGGACCCCAACTTCACCTATCTCGAGCAGCAGGCCAGCCTGGTCAAGAAGCTCCGCGAGCAGCAGACCACCATCAGTCTCAACCGGGAACAGCGCCAGAAAGAGATGGACGCCCAGGAGAAGGAACAGCTGGCCCTCGAGAATCGTCGCCGTCAGGCACTCGGCATGACGCCTCTCGACAACTGGGTCGACGCCCGCAATGCCGACGACGATGAGCAGGAAGACGACGTGCAGCCGGTCGACCGCGCCCAGGTGATCGAAGGCTCCGAGATCGTGCTCGATTACGCCGGACTCACCCGGTCCCGCTAAGGAAGCGCTGAACAAATAGCCGAACGGGATGAAGCGCAAGGCGTCCGGAGCACAGGAACCGTAGCATATGGGGTATATGTGAGGATTCCGAGCACCGCGCAACGCGGCGATTCGCCCGTGCAGGCAATTGTGTAGTGTTTCCCTAAACCTTTCGGCGGGCCTGCCGGCTCGCGGTACAGCGTGCCGCCGCCCTTACGGGGCGGCGGCGTCTCGTATCGAGCCAGGGAGACCGACCATGCCCAGCCTCGCCCATCGCTGCCTGTCGACCGCCACCCTGGCACTCGCGCTGGCGTTCGCCTTGCCGGCCGTCCGGGCCGCGCCCCGGCCCTGCCCCGACCGGCCACCCGAACAGTTGCGTCACGACCTGACGCAACTCTCGGAGCGGATTCAGCACTGGGCCGAGGCCTACTACCAGCACGGCACCCGCCTGGTCGAGGACGGGGTCTACGATGCCGCCAAGCGGCGCCAGGCGCACTGGCGACACTGCCTGGGTCTGACCGAACCCGCTTCTCAGGCCCATGCCCCCACCGATGGCCGCGTACGCCATCCCGTGGTCCAGACCGGGCTGGACAAGGCTCCCTCCCGCCAGGCGATCGCCGACTGGCTGCGCGCCCGCCGACACCGGACACTGTGGATCCAGCCCAAGGTCGACGGCGTCGCCATCACCCTGCTCTACGAACACGGCCGCCTCAGCGAAGCCATCAGCCGCGGCGACGGACGACGCGGCCAGAACTGGCTTCCCCAGGCGCACCGGATCGCGGCCATCCCCGAGAGGCTGCCCGACGCCCCGCCGCGGGTCGTGCTGCAGGGCGAACTCTACGCGAAGCGACCCGGACACGTGCAGGCGCGCGACGGCACCGACGGTGCCCGCGCCGCGATCAGCGGCCTGATGGCCCGCGACACCCTGGATGCCGAGGCCGCCGCGCGCATCGGCCTGTTCGTCTGGGACTGGCCGGACGGCCCTGGCACCATGGCCTCGCGACTCGACCGGCTGGCTGCCTGGGGCTTTACCCGGACCCGGCGCGACACGCGCCGCGTCGACGATCTGCACGACGTGGTGAGTCAGCGCCAGCAGTGGTATCGCCACGCCCTGCCCTTCGCCAGCGATGGCATCGTGCTGCGCCAGAGCCGGCGCCCGGCGGCATCGACCTGGCGCCCCGAACCGCCCGACTGGGCGATCGCCTGGAAATATCCAGCGCAACGTACACTGGCCTCTGTCGAGCGCATCGACTTCTCGATCGGCCGCACCGGGCGCATCACGCCCATCGCCCGACTCGACCCGGTCACGCTCGACGACCGTACCGTCACCCGGGTCAGCCTCGGCTCGCTAGACCACTGGCGAGCGCTGGACGTGCGTCCCGGCGACCAGGTGCGGGTTTCCCTGGCCGGGCTGACCATTCCGCACCTCGACTCGGTGGAGCTGCGTGTCGAGCCCAGACCCCCGGTCGAGGCTCCCGAGCCCGGCGATTACCACGCCTTCAGCTGCCTGAACCCTTCGCCCGGTTGTCGCCAGCAGTTTCTGGCGCGCCTGGTGTGGCTTTCCGGCGACCAGGGGCTCGACATCGACGGGCTCGGCGAAAGCCGCTGGCAACAATTGGTGGACGCGGGGCTGGTCACGTCATTGCTGGACTGGCTGGACCTGCAAAGCGCCCAGCTCGAGGCGCTCGATGGCGTGGGGCCGGTCAGAGCCGGCAACTGGATGGCCGCTTTCGACGCGGCACGCGGGGCGCCCGACAGCGCCTGGCTGAGCGCCCTGGGGCTGCCCAGTGTCGCTCCGAGCGCCCTGGAACAGGATGGCCATTTCGCCGGCATCGAGGCGCTTGCCGCACGAAAGCGGGCTGGCTGGCGGCGCATCGAGGGTATCGGCGAGGTCGGTGCCGACGCGCTCTGGCGCTTCTTCCATGAGCCTGGCACCCGGGAGCTGCTGGATGAACTGGCCGAGCGGGGCATCCTGGCTCGCTGAAAGCGCCCGCAAACGACGACGCCACGCCGGTTGGCGTGGCGTCGTCGGCACGACTCGGGGTGATCAGTTGTTGGACATCGAGTCGACGCCCGACAGACTCAACATCCTCAGGAATTCACGCCGCGTCGCCGGGTCCTCGCGGAAGGTGCCCAGCATGCGGCTGGTCACCAGGCTGGCGCCGGGCTTGTGGACACCGCGCGTGGTCATGCACTGATGCGAGGCCTCGATGACCACCGCGACGCCCTGCGGCTGCAACACCTCGTGCAGCGTATCGGCGATCTGCACGGTCATCTTTTCCTGGATCTGCAGGCGCTTGGCATAGACTTCGACCAGACGCGCCAGCTTGGAAATGCCCACGACGCGCCGGTCGGGAATGTAGCCGATGTGGGCCTTGCCGATGATCGGGGCCATGTGATGCTCGCAATGGCTCTCGAAACGGATGTCGTTCATGACGATCATCTCGTCATAGCCCTCGACTTCCGAGAAGGTGCGCTCGAGGATACTCACCGGGTCGGACGTGTAGCCGGCAAAGAATTCCTCGTAGGCACGCGCAACCCGGGCGGGCGTGTCGATCAGCCCCTCGCGCTCGGGATCGTCGCCCGCCCAGCGAATCAATGTCCTTACGGCGTTTTCCGCCTCTTCACGGCTCGGAGGTGTCGATGCCATGCTAACCCTCATGAAATCAGGCACGTTCGGGTCACACCCGCGCCAGGCCTGGCCGGCGGGCTGAAACCAGTGGATGGGCTGCAATAAGCCTGACGAGAGGATATCACGAACCTCATGGACGGGTCCCCCGGACCGGTCGCCGCCGGACGCGCTCTGTTGAAAGGCGTCGAAGCGGCATGTTATAGACATCACACGCGCCGATCACCCATGGATTGCAATGTCTGACGTCGAGCATGAATGCCTGATCTCGGTGGGTTCCAACATCGACCCACACCGCCACATCGCCATGGCCACGGCGATTCTCGAGGCCGAATGCCGACTCCTCGCCGCCTCCACCATCATCGAGACCGCCCCGGTCGGTTATCAGGCACAACCCAACTTTTTCAACGGCGCCTATCTGGTCACCACTGCGCTCGATTACGCCGACTTCCGTCAGTACCTCAAGCGTGTCGAGGATCGCCTGGGACGCCGCCGCGGCCCGATCAAGTCGGGGCCCCGCACCCTCGATCTGGATATCGTGCTCTGGGACCGCCGGGTCGTGGACACCGACGCCCTGCAGCAGGACTACGTCATGGTCCCCGTTCGGGAAGTTCTGGAGAAATCGGGTATCGTGCTCGCGCCCTTCACGGCCTGAACTCTCGGGCCGGAGCAGCATTCTGCCTGCGTCGCTCACTGGGCGAAGACACGCACGACGATTCCGGCGAATGCCGGACCGGGAAAGAAAACAGGAAGGTAACGCTAGACCATCGCCGCCGGGCTGGCTCCCCGAGCAGGACTCGAACCTGCGACCCAATGATTAACAGTCATTTGCTCTACCAACTGAGCTATCGGGGAATGACGCGGCAATGTGAGATGTCGATGTTGGCTCCCCGAGCAGGACTCGAACCTGCGACCCAATGATTAACAGTCATTTGCTCTACCAACTGAGCTATCGGGGAACATCGAAACATGTGTCGTCGCACCACGGAGCGAACTCCGTCGAGCGCGTGGCGTTGGTTGGCTCCCCGAGCAGGACTCGAACCTGCGACCCAATGATTAACAGTCATTTGCTCTACCAACTGAGCTATCGGGGAACAACGCCTGAGCACGCGGCGTAGTATACGGATTCCTTTTCATTCGTCAAGACTTACGTCCGACGTCCGAGTGTCGCGGCAGGGCCTGCGACGCAAGACGCCCATCGACCAGGGCCGATGGGCGTCTCGAGAAATCCTGATGGCTACGCCCTGATTCGAACAGGGGACCCCATCATTATGAGTGATGTGCTCTAACCAGCTGAGCTACGTAGCCACTAGCCGCCCGGCCAGCAGGCCGAACGGGGGCGAATTATGCCTGCCGAACGTAAGGCTGGCAAGTCCGGGCCCTACTGGGCAATGTCCAGCGACTGCTTGACCGCCGGCAGGCCCTGACCGCCGTCGACCGTGGTGACGCCCTCGAGCCAGCCGTCGAGCACGTCGGGATGCGCCTTGAGCCAGCTGCGTGCCGCCGCCGCGGGCTTGTCGCCATCGTCCATGATCGCGCCCATCACCTGGTTCTCCATGTCGAGGGTGAACGTCAGGTTCTCGAGCAGCTGGCCGACATTGGCGCACTCGTCGACATAACCGGCACGCGTGTTGGTGTAGACGGTGGCACCGCCGTAATCGGGCCCGAAGTAGTCGTCGGCGCCCTCGAGGTAAGCCATGTCGAAGTTGGTGTTCATCGGATGCGGCTCCCAGCCCAGGAACACCATCCACCCCTGATTTTTCACCTTGGACTTGAGTTCCGCCAGCATGCCCGCCTCGGAGGAATCGATCAGCTGCCAGTCGCCGAGCCCGAAGGCGTCGTCGTCGATCATGTCCTGGATCAGCATGTTGCCGTCGTTGCCGGCCTCGATGCCATACAGGTGATGCCCGAACTTGTCGGCGTGCTTGTCGAGATCGGCGACCGAGGTGACACCGGCGTCGTAGACGTATTGCGGCACCGCCAGGGTGTACTTCGCCCCTTCCAGGTTGGCACCGACCCGGTCGACCTGCCCCTTGTCGACGTAGGGGTCGCTGATCGACGCCATCGACGGCATCCAGTTGCCCAGGAAGACATCGAAATCGCCATTCTTCATGCCGGCGTAGGCGATCGGCACGGAGACCGTGTCGCTGGTCACGTCATAGCCGAGCCCTTCGAGAACCTGCGTCGTCAGCGCGGTGGTCGCGGTGATGTCCGTCCAGCCGACCTCGGCAAAGCGCACGGTCTGGCAACTCTGCGGCACGTCGGCCATGGCCAGCGGGGACATCGACACCAGCAGACCGCCGGCGATCAGGGTGAGAGACGTCTTGTTGCTCATGGGTGCTTTCTCCTGCGGGTTGGCGTCCAGATGCTCGAATCGAGCACTTCGATAACATCAAATTATGCGATACTCGCTTTCACATTCCACTATACAATAACTTTTTATTGATTGAACGTTCAATAAAATCATTGCACACTATAGACCAACGAGGCGTGAACGCTCGGCGTCGGCTTTCAACGCCAGCGACGCCCGCCTCGGCAAGACAGCAGAGGAGAAGCCCGTGCCCAAGGTCGGAATGGAACCCATACGGCGGCGGCAACTGATCAAGGCCACCATGGAAGCGATCGACGAGGTCGGTCTGGCGGATGCCACCGTGGCGCGGATCGCCAGGCGCGCCGGCGTGTCGGCGGGGATCATCAGTCATTATTTCGGCGGCAAGGACGGTCTGCTCGAAGCCACCATGCGCCAGATCCTCCAGGACCTGGGCGAAGCGGTGGCGACACGCCGCAGGCGGTCGCTGGACGACAGCCCGGAAGCGCATATCCGGGCCATCATCGACGGCAACTTCGATCGCAGCCAGACCAGCCAGTCGGTGATGAAGACCTGGCTCGCCTTCTGGGCCTCGAGCATGCACCGCCACGATCTGCAGCGCCTGCAGCGCGTCAACGACCGGCGGCTGTATTCCAACCTCTGCTGCCAGTTCCGGCGCTGTCTGACGCATGCCGAGGCCCGTCGGGCGGCCCGCGGGCTGGCGGCGATGATCGACGGCCTGTGGCTGCGCGGGGCCCTGGCCCCGGAAGGGCTCGACATCGAGCGCGCCCGGCATCTGGCTTACGACTATCTTGACGAACGACTGGCCCGCGCCGACTGCTACGCCTGAGCGGTGCGACCTTCATCCAACGATCACGGAGGCTGTCATGGCCACACTCGAAACCCAGCAACTCTATATCGGCGGACGCCGGGTGGACGCCACCTCCGGTGAGACCTTCGAGACCGTCAACCCGGCCAACGGCGAGGTCCTGGCCGACGTCCAGCAGGCATCGGCCGACGACGTCGACCGCGCCGTCGCCTCGGCCCGGGAAGGCCAGCAGACCTGGGCGGCGATGACCGGCCTGGAGCGCAGCCGCATCCTGCATCGTGCCGTCGCCCTGCTGCGCGAGCGCAACGACGAGATCGCGCACCTCGAGACCCTGGACACCGGCAAGCCGATCAGCGAGACCCGGGCGGTGGACATCGTCACCGGCGCCGATTCACTGGAGTACTACGCCGGCCTGGCGCCGGCCATCGAGGGCACGCAGATACCGCTGCGCGAGGATTCCTTCGTCTACACTCGCCGCGAGCCGCTGGGCGTGATCGGCGCGATCGGCGCCTGGAACTACCCGATCCAGATCGCCTGCTGGAAGAGCGCCCCGGCACTGGCGGCGGGCAACGCCGTGGTCTTCAAGCCCAGCGAGGTCACCCCGCTGACGACCATGCTGCTGGCCGAGATCCTCACCGAGGCGGGCCTGCCCGACGGCGTGTTCAACATCGTTCACGGCGACGGCCGGGTCGGCGAGCTGCTGACCCAGCACGCCGACATCGACAAGATCACCTTCACCGGCGAAGCCGGGACCGGCAAGAAGGTGATGTCCGCGGCGGCCGGCTCGACCCTCAAGGAAGTGACCATGGAACTGGGCGGCAAGTCGCCGCTGATCGTCTTCGACGACGCCGATCTGAATCGTGCCGCCGACGCGGCGATGATGGCCAACTTCTACTCCAGCGGTCAGGTCTGTACCAACGGCACGCGCGTGTTCGTGCACCGTTCGATCAAGAGCGCCTTCGAGGCCAAGGTCAAGGAGCGCGTCGAGCGCATCAAGGCCGGCGATCCGCTCGACGAGGGGGTCAACTTCGGCCCGCTGGTCAGCTTCGAGCATCTCGAAAAGGTCCAGGGCTATATCGACCTCGGCAAGCAGGAAGGCGCCCGCGTGCTGGTCGGCGGCGAGCGCTGGAACCACGGCGACTTCGCCAAGGGCGCCTGGGCGGCCCCCACGGTCTTCACCGACTGCCGCGACGACATGCGCATCGTCCGCGAGGAGATCTTCGGCCCGGTGATGTCGATCCTGGTCTTCGACGACGAGGAAGAGGTCATCCGGCGCGCCAACGCCACCCCCTACGGTCTCGCCGCCGGGCTGTTCAGCGAGGGGCTCAACCGCGCCCATCGGGTCATTCACCGGCTGCAGGCGGGGATCTGCTGGATCAATACCTGGGGCGACTCGCCCGCCGAAATGCCGGTGGGCGGCTACAAGGAATCGGGCATCGGGCGCGAGAACGGCCTGTCGTCGCTCGATCAGTACACCCAGATCAAGTCCGTGCAGATCGAGATGGGCCCCTTCCCGGCCGTGTTCTGATCCGGCCCGGGCCGGCCGTCATGGCCGGCCCCTGCGCCCGCTCTCGCCTTGATCCGTTCGACCATTCGCAGGAGGGCCACCCATGACGCAGGCTCGTGAATACGACTACATCATCATCGGCGCCGGTTCCGCCGGCAACGTGCTCGCCACCCGTCTCACCGAGGACCCCGACGTGCAGGTCCTGCTGCTCGAGGCCGGCGGCCCCGACTACCGTTTCGACTTCCGCACCCAGATGCCGGCGGCGCTCGCCTACCCGCTGCAGGGCAAGCGCTACAACTGGGCCTTCGAGACCGACCCGGAACCCTACATGGACAACCGCCGCATGGAATGCGGACGCGGCAAGGGGCTGGGCGGATCGTCGCTGATCAACGGCATGTGCTACCTGCGCGGCAATGCGCTCGACTACGACAACTGGGCCAGGACACCGGGCCTCGAGGACTGGAACTATCTCGCGTGCCTGCCCTACTTCAAGCGTGCCGAGACGCGCGACATCGGTCCCAACGACTATCACGGCGGCGACGGGCCGGTCTCGGTCGCCACGCCCAAGCCAGGCAACAACGAGCTCTACGGCGCCTTCATCCAGGCCGGCATCGAGGCCGGCTACCCGGCCACCGAGGACGTCAACGGCTACCAGCAGGAAGGCTTCGGCCCCATGGACCGCACCACCACGCCGAACGGGCGGCGGGCGTCCACGGCGCGCGGCTATCTGGACATCGCCAGGCAGCGTCCCAACCTGACCATCGAGACCCACGCCCTGACCGACCGCATCCTCTTCGCGGGCAAGCGCGCGGTGGGCGTGAGCTACGCCCGCAAGGGGCAAGCGCAGGAAGTGCGGGCGCGCCGCGAGGTGCTGCTGTGCGGCGGTGCCATCGCCTCGCCGCAGATCCTGCTGCGTTCCGGCGTCGGCAACCCCGAGCACCTCGCGGCATTCGACATTCCCGTGGTCCACGACCTGCCCGGCGTCGGCGAGAACCTCCAGGACCACCTGGAGATGTACATCCAGTACGAATGCAAGAAGCCGATCTCGCTGTATCCGGCGCTCAAGTGGTACAACCAGCCGAAGATCGGCGCCGAATGGCTGTTCCTGGGCAGGGGGATCGGCGCCAGCAACCAGTTCGAGGCGGCGGGCTTCATCCGTACCCACGATGCCGAGGCGTGGCCCAACCTGCAGTACCACTTCCTGCCGATCGCCATCAGCTACAACGGCAAGAGCGCGGTGCAGGCGCACGGCTTCCAGGCCCACGTCGGTTCGATGCGCTCGATGAGCCGCGGGCGTATCCGCCTGACGTCCCGCGACCCCAAGGCGGCGCCCAGCATCCTGTTCAACTACATGTCCAGGGACAAGGACTGGCAGGAGTTCCGCGACGCCATTCGCCTCACCCGCGAGATCATCGCTCAGCCGGCGATGGACGAGTATCGCGGCCGCGAGATATCCCCCGGCCCCGACGTGCAGAGCGACGCCGAGCTCGACGCCTTCGTCCGCCAGCATGCCGAGACCGCCTATCACCCGGCCGGTTCTTGCAAGATGGGCCATGACGAGATGGCGGTGGTCGACGGTGCCGGCCGCGTTCACGGCCTCGAGGGCCTGCGGGTGATCGACGCCTCGATCATGCCGGTCATCGCCACCGGCAACCTCAACGCGCCGACGATCATGATCGCCGAGAAGATGGCCGACAAGGTGCGCGGCCGCGAGCCGCTGCCCAGGGCCGAGGTGCCCTACTACGTCGCCGGCGACGCCCCGGCCCGCCAGGCACCCCGGCGCCCGGCCTGACAGCCCAGGGTTCTCTTGCCTGCCCCGCCCATGCGGGGCTTTTTTGTGGGGGAGCGATACGCCCGGGGCTGGTCAGACGGGGATAAATGCACTAGGCTGAAGCGTATTCAAACGCACGTTCGAATCCGTCTGCCGCCATCCTCGGAGATGCCCATGACTGCCCTGTTACTCGTCATCCTGACCGTCATCGGTCTGATCGTCGTCATGCGCCGTGAAGCCGGCGCCGTCGCGGCGCTTGCCGTGCCCGGCCTTCTGGGCCTGGTCGGCCTCGTCGCGGGGGCACCGGTCACCGGCGTGGTACTGCTGGTGATCGCCGCCGCCATCGCCGCCTGCGGGCTTCCCGCGCTGCGCCGGCAATGGCTGTCGCCGCGCGCCTTCGCGCTGTTTCGCAAGGTTGCCCCCAAGGTCTCGGACACCGAGCGCTCGGCTCTCGAGGCCGGCAGCGTCGCCTGGGACGGCGAACTGTTCTCCGGGCGTCCCGACTGGCAGAGCCTGCTGAGCTATCGGGACGACGGCCTCAGCGACGAGGAACGCGCCTTCATCGATCACCAGTGCTCGGTGGCCGCCGGCATGTGCAACAGTTGGGAGACCGCCCGCGAGCGCGCCGACCTGCCCGAAGCATTGTGGGAGTACCTCAAGAAGGAACGCTTCTTCGGCATGATCATCCCCAAGGAGTACGGTGGACTGGGCTTCTCGGCCAAGGCGCAGTCGGCGGTGCTGCAGAAGCTGGTGGTCAACGAGACGCTGATGATCTCGGTGGGCGTGCCCAACTCGCTCGGCCCCGGCGAACTGTTGCTCAAGTACGGCACCGAGGCCCAGAAGAACCATTACCTGCCGCGGCTCGCCGACGGCCGCGAGATCCCCTGCTTCGGCCTCACCGGCCCGCGCGCCGGCTCGGACGCCACGTCGCTGCCCGACGTGGGCGTCGTCTGCCGTGGCGAGTACCAGGGCGAGGAAGTCCTGGGCCTGAAGCTGACCTTCGAGAAGCGCTGGATCACCCTGGCGCCGATCGCCACCGTGGTGGGCCTGGCGTTTCGCATGTTCGACCCCGACAAGCTGCTCGGCGACGACAGCGACCTGGGCATCACCTGCGCGCTGATCCCCCGGGACACCCCGGGAATGGAGATCGGCCGCCGCCACCACCCCATCGGCAGCCCCTTCATGAACGGCCCGATCGTCGGCCGGGACGTCTTCATCCCGCTCGACTTCATCATCGGCGGCCCCGAGATGGCCGGCCACGGCTGGCGCATGCTGGTCGAATGCCTGTCGGTGGGCCGCTGCATCACCCTGCCCTCCGGCGCCGCCGGGGTGGGCCGCTACGCCAGCGGCTGGTCGGGCGGCTTCACCCGCGTGCGCCGTCAGTTCAACGTGCCGGTGGCCGAGATGGAGGGCGTCCAGGAGCCGCTGGCCCGCATGACCGCCCATGCCTACATCGCCCAGGCGGCGGTGATGCAGACCGCCAACATGATCGACCACGGCGTCAAGCCGGCGGTGCCCTCGGCGATCCTCAAGAGCCAGTTGACCGAATTCCAGCGCCAGATCCTCGCCGACGCCATGGACGTTCACGGCGGCAAGGCGGTGACCCTGGGGCCGCGCAACTACCTGGGGCTGGGCTGGAGCGCCGTGCCGGTGTCGATCACCGTCGAGGGCGCCAACATCATGACCCGCAACCTGATGATCTTCGGCCAGGGGGCGATCCGCTGCCACCCTTACGTGCTCGAGGAACTCGCCGCCAAGGACGCCGACGATGCCGCGGCCTTCGACAAGGCGTTCTTCGGCCATGTCGGGCTGATCTTCGGCAACGCCGCCCGCGCCTTCACCCAGGCGTTCGGCCTGGGTCGCCCCGGCGTGCCCTTCGACGAGGTCGCCGCGCCCTACGCCCGGGACGTCGCCCGTCTGTCGGCCGGCTTCAGCCTGTGCGCCGACGCCGCCATGGCCAGCCTGGGCTCGAGTCTCAAGAAACGCGAGATGCTCTCGGCGCGACTCGGCGACGTGCTGTCGAACCTCTACCTGATCTCGATGGTGATCAAGCACTGGCACGAGACCGATACCGTCGAGCACGAGGCGGCGCTGTTCCATTACAGCTGCCGGACCCTGCTCTACCGTGCCGAACAGGCCTTCATCGAACTGTTCGACAACCTGCCGAATCGCGGCCTGGCGACGGGCCTGGCGGCGGTCGTCATGCCGCTGGGGCGGCGCTGGAAGAAACCCGACGATGCCCTGACCCGCGAGATCGCCCAGGCGATTTCCAACGCCACGGCGCTGCGCGGCAAGATGCTGCTCGACACCTGGGATACCCAGCAGGAAGGCGAGCAGGACAACCCGCTGGCCCGCTACAACGCGCTGCTCGCCGACTACCCGCGTGCCGAGCCGCTCTACCGGACTATCAACAAGGCCTATGCCAAGGGCGAGCTGCCCGCCGAGGCCCTGCATCCCGAACAACGTCTGGATGCCGCCCTCGAGGCGGGGCTGATCGGCGAGGAGGACGCCGCCTTCATGCGCGCCTATGAAGCGGAAGTGCTCGAGATGCTCACCGTCGATTCGTTCCCCTTCGACGCCTTCGCGACCGAGAAGGACAAGGTGGTCTGGCACGACGCCGCCTGATCCCTTGCCACTGTCGCAAAAGTGCAGCGCCCCGGCCTGATCGGCCGGGGCGCTGTCGTTTCGCGGGGGAACCTTCACGTCGCCGGAGGGTTCAGCGGGGTCGTTCGACGACCTCGAGGCGCACCGGGGCGGTGCCGCTGGCGATCATGCCCAGGCGTTGCGCCGCCCGGTAGGACAGATCGATGACCCGCCCCGGCGTGAACGGGCCGCGATCGTTGATGCGCACCACCACCTCACGGTCATTGTCGAGGTTGGTGACCCGTACCCGGGTGCCGAACGCCAGGCGCCGGTGGGCCGCGGTCAGCGCCGCGCGGTCGTAGCGCTCGCCGCTGGCGGTCCGTGAGCCCTGATAGGCATCGCTGTAATAGGCGGCCCGGCCGCTCTGCAGGGTCGTGCCTTCCCCGCTGCGGGAGTCGACCCCGGCACAGCCGCCGAGCAGCGTCAGGGCCACCACGGCAAGCCCCGCCCGGCAGGTTCGTGGCCCCGGCATCAGGGCAGCAGAATCGTCGAGCCGGTGGTCCGGCGCGAGGCCAGTGCCTGCTGCGCCTCGCCGGCCCTGTCGAGCGGGTAGCGCTGGCCGATGGCGACCTCGACCTGGCCGCTCTCGAGCATCTCGAACAGGTCGCGGCACATCGACTCGAAACGCTCGCGGGTATCGGCGTAGCCATTGAGGCTCGGTCGCGTGACGTAGAGCGCGCCCTTCTGGTTGAGGATGCCGATGTTGACGTTCTCGACCGGCCCCGAGGCATTGCCGAAGCTGACCATCAGGCCGCGCTTCTGCAGGCAGTCCAGGGAGGTCTCCCAGGTGTCCTTGCCCACCGAGTCGTAGACCACCGGCACCATCTCGCCGCCGGTCAGCTCGCGGACCCGCTCGACCACGTTCTCGCGGGTGTAGTCGATGGTCGCCCAGGCGCCGTTGGCCTTCGCCAGTTCGGCCTTCTCGGGAGAACTGACGGTGCCGATCAGCTTGACGCCCAGCGCCTTCGCCCACTGACAGGCGATCGAGCCGACCCCGCCGGCCGCGGCGTGAAAGAGAATCGTCTCGCCGGATTCGACGCGATGGGTCTGGCGCAGCAGGTACTGCACCGTCAGGCCCTTGAGCATCGAGGCCGCGGCGGTCTCGAAGTCGATGCCATCGGGCAAGACCACGACCTTCTCGGCGGGCAGCACGTGCAGCTCGGCATAGGCGCCCAGCGGACCCTGGGCGTAGGCGACGCGATCGCCGACCGCGAGGTGGGACACGCCCTCGCCGACGGCATCCACCACCCCGGCGCCCTCGGTACCCAGCCCGGAGGGCAGGCTCGGCGCCGGATACAACCCGGTACGAAAATAGATGTCGATGAAGTTGAGCCCCACCGCCCGGTTGGCGATGCGCACCTCGCCCGGGCCGGGCTCGGCGGGGGCCGCGTCGACGACCTCGAGTACCTCGGGGCCGCCGGTACGGGAAAACTGGATAGACTTGGCCATGGCCGACTTTCCTTATTCAGCGAACGAAACCGCTTCACCCTACAACCGCCCCGGGCCGGACGCCAGCCAGGCATCACCGGCCTGGAGGCCGTCACAATGTCGCCGGGAACGCCTCGAGCCCGCGCACGAAACGCGTCTTGTAGCCGTCGAACAACGCGCGGTCCTGCTTGAACGACTGCATCACCGCGTTGCCGTCGAAATTCAGGCTGGTCGGCAGATCGGCCAGGTCGGTCGGCGGATGCCCGGGGGCCAGGCCGATGCGCAGGTCGCCCGGCGCGTCCAGCCAGCGTGCGATGCCACAACGCTCGAACATCGCCTGCTGGGTCGCGTCGGTGGCATTGACGCGCAGCGGCATGCGTTCGGCCAGCGCCGCGACCAGGCGCTCGGCGGGGGCGTCGACGTCGGCCTCCTCGAGACCGGTCATCAGCGCCAGCTCCACGCTGCGCCCCTCGCGGTCGAAGACCAGCAGCGCCAGCGCCACGGGCCGCGCGGCATCGTCGACCAGTGCCACCACCCGCGCCGCCTCCTGACGGAACAGCACGCCCAGCGTCCCGGCGAAGGTCGCCAGCGGGGCGAGACCCGCCTGGTGACCATAGACCTCGGCGCACAGCCGCGCCAGACAGGCCTCGCGGGGCTGCGACTCTTTCACGTGCACGACTCTCATGCGTGGTTTCCTCGCTCGATGATCGGCGCCGAAGCCTAGCATATCCCGCCCCCTCGCCCCTACGCTTTCCCCCGCGCCAACGACGACTATGCTGTTGACGAGCCGGTGGGGTTTCGTCTGCCGCGACGGACCCGCCGACGTGTTCGACCGACAGCCAAGGAGTGGCCACCATGCGCAATGCCGAGATCGCCCGTCGTCTCACGACACTCGCCGACCTGCTGGAGATCGACGGCGCCAACGGCTTTCGGGTCCGCGCCTACCGCCAGGCGGCCCTGGCGGTCGAGAACCAGCCGCGCCAGATCGCAGACATGCTCGAGGCCGGCGAGGATCTCACCGACATCGAGGGCATCGGCGAGGATCTCGCCGACAAGCTCGCCACCCTGGTTCGCGACGGCCGACTGCCCGGGCTCGGCGATGCCGAGAAACGGGTGCCACCGGCGTTGCGCGACCTGCTGCGTATCGACCAGCTGGGACCCAAGCGCGTCAAGGCGCTCTACGACGAACTCGGCATTCAGGATCTCGACGACCTGAGACGAGCCGCACGTAACGATGAGATTCGCCGGCTTTCCGGCTTCGGCGAGAAATCCCAGGACAAGATCCTCGATGCCCTCGAGCGGCTCGACAGCGAAGAACGCCGCACACCGCTGCACGAGGCCCAGCAGGTCGCCGAACCGCTGGTCGAGTACCTGCGCGAGACCGACGGCGTCAGCCGGGTCACCATCGCCGGCAGCTACCGCCGCCGCAAGGCTACCGTCGGCGATCTGGACATCCTCGCCGTATGCGACGATAGCCGGGCGATCATGCAGCGCTTCACCGGCCACGAGGAGGTCGACGAGGTCATTTCGCGGGGCAAGACTCGCTCCAGCGTGCGCCTCGGCAACGGCCTGCAGATCGACCTGCGCGTGGTCCCGGCGGCGAGTTACGGCGCGGCACTCTACTACTTCACCGGCTCCAAGGCCCACAACGTCGCGGTTCGTCGCATCGCCGTCGACAAGGGGCTCAAGATCAACGAGTACGGCGTCAGCCAGGGCGACGAGCACCTGGCCGGGGAAGACGAGGAAGCGGTCTTCGCCCAGGTCGGCCTGCCCTTCATTCCGCCGGAGCTGCGCGAGAATACCGGCGAGATCGATGCCGCCTACCATGACCGGCTGCCCCGCCTGATCACGCTGGACGATATCCGCGGCGACCTGCACATGCACACCCGAGACACCGACGGCCGCGCCAGCCTCGAGGAGATGGCCGATGCCGGCAAGCGTCGCGGCCATGCCTATATCGCCATCACCGATCACTCCCAGCGGCTGCGCATGACACACGGCCTCGACAGCCGGCGCCTGCGCGAGCAGATGGCGGCGATCGATGCGCTCAACGAGCGGATCAAGGGCATTCGTGTCCTCAAGAGCCTCGAGGTCGACATTCTCGAGGATGGCTCACTCGACCTGCCCGACGAGGTGCTCGACGCGCTCGATCTGTGCGTGGCCTCGGTACACTCCAGGTTCGAGCTATCCCGCGAGAAGCAGACCGAACGCCTGCTCAGGGCGATGGACAACCCGCGGGTACACATCATCGGCCATCCCACCGGGCGGATCATCAATCGTCGCGACGCCTACCCGCTGGATCTCGAACGCCTGATCGACGGCGCCCGCGAGCGCGACTGTTGCCTGGAGCTCAACGCCCAGCCTTCGCGGCTCGACCTGGGCGACCGTTACGCGCGTCAGGCCAAGGAGGCCGGCGTGACCCTCGCCATCTCCACCGACGCCCATGCCACCGGGCAACTGGGCAACATGCCCTACGGCATCGATCAGGCACGGCGCGGCTGGCTCGAGCCCGACGACGTGCTCAACACGCGCACGCTCGCGCAACTCCAGAAACGCCTGAAACGCCGCTGACACCCACACTGACGAGACTGGGCCATGGACGGCCGCGGCCGCCCGATCGACAATCGTCACTTCCGGTCATGCCTGCCAGGGAAACGCCATGTCCTCCACCGCTACGCGCGACACACTGCCCGCCTTCATCGCCCACCGCGGCCTCTCGGCCCGGGCCCCCGAGAACACCCTGGCGGCGGTGCGTGCCGCCCACGCCGCCGGCTGCCGCTGGGTCGAGCTCGACGTCCAGTTGCTCGGCGACGGCACGCCGGTGATCTGGCACGACGCGGGGACCCGGCGTTGCAGCGGCGAACGCAGGCGACTGAGCACGCTCGATCTGGCCGGTGCACAGCGGCTCGACGTGGGCCGCTGGTTCTCCGAAGCCTTTGCCGGGGAACGGATGGCCACCCTCGAGGCCATGCTCGAGCTGATCGTCGACCTCGACCTGGGCCTCAATCTGGAGTTCAAGGTCAACCGCGGCCGCGATGCCCGGGCGCTGGTCGAGCGCGTACTGCCCCGGGTCGAACGGCGGCTCGATCCCCAGCGC
Organism: Modicisalibacter sp. MOD 31.J; assembly: GCF_020147985.1. NCBI lineage: Bacteria > Pseudomonadati > Pseudomonadota > Gammaproteobacteria > Oceanospirillales > Halomonadaceae > Modicisalibacter > Modicisalibacter sp. MOD 31.J. The sequence goes on from NZ_JAGXFF010000002.1 coordinate 894,411, forward strand.
TGGCTGGCCTCGTCGTTCGAGCGCACCGCCCTGCAGGCGCTGCGCCGCCTGCGTCCCGACCCCGAGCGACTGCGCCTGGGCCTGCTCTACGAGAAAGCGCCCCGCCAGTGGGCCGCTCAGGCGGCGTCGCTGTCGGCCTTCAGCGTGCATGTCGACTACCGCCGCCTGCGCGAGCCGCTCGCCCGAACGATCGCCGCCAGCCCCTACCGGCTGGTCTGCTACACCGTCAACGATCCACTGGCCGCCCGCCGACTTCGCGACTGGGGCGCCGCCGCCTTGATCAGCGACGATCCTCCGCGACTTGACCGAGGTCAATTGACGCGGGCAACGCCGTCGGCGGCCCTCAACCCCTGAGCCACCTTGCCGATAGGAGGGTAATGACCCTTCCATTGGCAAGGAGACCCGATGAATGCCTCGACCCTGATCGGCATGGTGGCCAGCTGCCTGCTGCTGGCTTGCGTGCTGCTGTTCACCGCCGAATCCCCGGACAGCTTTATCAACCTGCCGGGCCTGGCGATCGTGCTGACCGGCACCCTGGCCGCCACCTTCATCAGTTATCCCTTGCGGGAGGTGGTGCGCGTGGTCCGGCTGGTGGGGCTGGTCTTTCGCCGCGAGGACACCTACGTACGCGACGATATCCAGGAACTGGTCGACATGGCACGCCTGTGGTTCAAGGGAGACGTGCGCGCCGTCGAACGCGCCCTGGAAACCACCCGCAATCCCTTCCTGCGTACCGGCATCCAACTGGTGATCGCCAACACCAAGGAGCAGGAGATCATCGACCTGTTGCGCTGGCGCATCGCCCGGCTCAAGGCCCGCGAACATGCCGAGGCGCAGATCTTCCGCACCATGGCCGCCTATGCACCGGCCTTCGGCATGCTCGGCACCCTGGTGGGGCTGGTCAACATGCTCGAGGTCATGGACGGCGGCAGTCTCGCCCAGGTCGGCCCGCGCATGGCAGTGGCGCTGCTCACCACCTTCTACGGCATCCTGCTCGCCAACCTGGTCTTCAAGCCGATCGCGGTCAAGCTGGAACGGCGTACCGAGGAGCGACTGATCGCCATGAACATGGTGCTCGAGGGCATCTCGCTGATTTGCCGGCGACGCCTGCCCTCCTTCATCGAAGAGACCCTGAACTCCTTCATGGCCAGCTATCGGGACGAGATCCGCGACCATCGCCCCGTATCGGACACCACCGTGCCGGTTGACGGTGCCGCCCATGAGTGAAACGCATCAGGACCTGCTGCCCGGCCAGGGCGGGCCGAGCGAGGATGGCGAAAGCTGGCTGATGAGCTATCTCGACGTGCTCACGCTGCTGATCACGCTGTTCGTCCTGCTGCTGAGCCTGAGCGACCCGGCCACCGACGACCGGCCACCCTCGGCAGCGACGGCCGACCCCGGACGCCCCGCCACGAGCGGTGTTCAGCCACGGCACTCGGGATTGCTGCCCCAACTGGAGGGGGTCGACGTCTCGCGCAGCGCCGCGGGTCTCAACCTGCGCATCCAGGATCGTCTACTGTTCGCCAGCGGCCAGGCCGAGCTGACCGATGACGGCCGCCGCATCCTGCAAGGCCTGGTTCCCTTCCTGTCGGACGTTCGGGGCGAGATCTCCATCGAAGGGCACACCGACGACATTCCCATTCATACCGCCCGCTACCCGTCCAACTGGGAACTCTCCAGCGCCCGCGCCAGTGCCGTGCTGCGCTATCTGCTGGAGCGCGGCATTCGTGGCGAGCGCCTGCGGGCCATCGGCTATGCCGCGACCCGTCCCCTGCAACCGGGCGAAGACGCCGAAAGTCGGGCGGCGAACCGGCGCGTGGAACTGCTGATCCACGAGAAAAACCCGCGCGATAGCGGCAATTGAGGCCCGATAGTCTTTTTAAGCTATCGATTTTTTTGAGTTTTCATAACCTGTGTTAAACGCAAACCCCGAGTCCCGTGCCATGTTAAAGATGTTGAGCATGGATACGCCCAACGGGACAGCAGGGATGCACAGCGCACGCCCGGTCAGGGACGACCGGGACTTTGAACCCGCCATGGCCCTGTCTCCCGGTCGCGGCGTTGACTTGCCCTCACCACCCCCGCAGAATCCCCCACCGTCGAGTCACAGGTGCTCGGGAAGCGGGTGAGACTCCCGCACTGCCCCCGCAACGGTATTCGCGTCCCTCGATGACAGGCTCAGGCCAGCCACTGCCCCACGGCGGGAAGGCGTCATCGGTTGTCGAGTCGAAAGCCCCCTTTCGTCCGCACGCGTCAGTCCGGAGACCGGCCTGCGTCTCTTCACTGGCTGATGCGGAGGGCTTCACCAGTGGCGACCGGTGCGTGGCTGCCCGGCGGCGCTTACCGTGTCGTCCCGGGCGATCCCCCGAGGCCCCTTGGCGGGCCGTCGTCACCCGTCCTCCTCATCGCGTAGCGATCACACAATACGCGCTTGAGGATCATTCCATGCCGTTCAAGAAGAATCCGCTGTGGCTGGCCCTGGGCCTGACCGCGGCGACCGGCGCCCAGGCCGATCAGCGCCTGGACACCCTGCAGGTCACCGCCAACCGCCTGCCCCAGACCCAAACCGACGTGCTCGCCAGCACCACGGTCATCGACCGCGACGAGATCGAACGCCTGCAGGCCGACTCCGTGGTCGACCTGCTGCAGGCCCGTGCCGGCATCGAACTCACCCAGAACGGTCCGCCCGGCACCCAGTCAAGCCTGTTCCTGCGCGGCAGCGAGTCCGACCACACCCTGGTGCTCGTCGATGGCGTGCGGATCAACTCGGCGACCAGCGGCGGTGCCAGCCTCGAATTCCTGCCGCTCTCCGCCATCGACCGCATCGAGATCGTGCGCGGCCCCCGGGCGGCGGCCTATGGCGCGGATGCGCTGGGCGGCGTCATCCAGATCTTCACCCGGCGCAGCACCGGCGCCGGGACCCAGGGCGCACTCAGCGTTCGCGCCGGCGGCAACGACACGACGCGCCAGTCGGCCTGGGTCGCCACCGGCGATGACGACACTCGCCTCGATGCCACGCTCTTTCACCGCCGGGGCGACGGCTTCAATGCCACCCGCGCCGATACCAGCGGCGAGCGCGACGGCTTCGACCGCGAAGGGGGCCAGCTGGGCTTCAGCCAGCAATTGAGCGACAGCGCCTCGCTGCGGCTCGATGCCCTGCGTCAGAACGTCGACGCCGAGTACGATAGCTGTTATCGCAGCGGCGACTTCTCGGCCCCGGAATCCCAGGACTGCCTCACCACCGGCTACCAGCAGACCTTCAGCGGCCAGCTGGATGTCGCCGTCGACGACAGCTGGCACATGCAGGTCACCGCCGGGCATTTCGACGAGCGGCGCGAGGAGCGCTACGCGGGCGAGCGTCAGAGCCTGACCGAGACCCATCGCGACGAACTCGGCCTGCAGCATCGCTTCACTCGCGACAACGGCGTCGACCTGATCGGCGTCGACTACCGCCACGACTGGATCGACTTCGACAATCGCGCCGGCGCCGACTACCAGCGCGACAGCCGCGAGAACGTCGGCGTCTATGCCCGGGTCCAGCGCGACTACGGCCCGCACTCGCTGAGCGCATCGCTGCGCCACGACGACGACTCGCTGTTCGGCGGCCAGACCACCGGCAACCTCGGCTACGGCTATCGCCTGAGCGCCGCGCAGCGCATCGGCGCGAGCTACGGTACCGGCTACAAGGCGCCCAACCTGAGCGACCTCTACGGCACCTTCAATCCCAACCCCGACCTGGATGCCGAGACCTCGAAGAACCTGGAAGCCTTCTGGGCCTTCGAACGCGATGCCTGGAACGCCCGCGTCACGGCCTTCGAGAACCGTATCGACGACCTGATCGTCTATACCGGCGTCTACCCCGACGCCAGCTACCGCAACGTCGACGAGACGCGGATTCGCGGTCTCGAACTGAGCGGTGGCTGGCAGGGGCAGCGCCTGACCGGCCAGCTTTCGCTGACCGTCCAGGATCCGGAGGTGCGCCGCTGGTCGGATGACTACGCCGGCATCGAGCCCGGTGACCGGCTGATCAACCGGGCCGAGCGCTATGCCCGCCTCGATCTGGACTACGCGCTGACCCACGACTGGCGGATGGGTTCGACCCTCTGGGCCTACAGCGAGCGCAGCTCCTACGGCGGCGGCGAGGTCGGCGGCTATGGGCGGCTCGACCTGAGGGCGGCCTGGCAGGTCACGCCGCGCGTCGAGCTCTCCGCCAAGCTCGAGAATGCGCTCGACCACGACTACCAACTGGTCGATGGCTACGATACCCGGGGCCGCTATCTGGAGGGCGGCGTCACCGTGCGCCTGTAAGCGAGTCCCGCGCCCCCGGCATGGATTGCCGGGGGCGTATGCGCCTCGTTATATTGACGCGGTTACCGGACGCCCGACGGGGAAGCGAGTCGCCATCGCGGCGTCCCGGCTACGGACCGGCCACGTGCCGAACGCACAGGCACCCGGCCCCATCACGTTCCAGGGAAGACACGATGAACCGACGCGATTTCTTGAAGGCCACCAGTGTCCTGGGTGGCGCCTTTCTCCCCCTGTCATCGGTGCTGGCCGCCGTCGATGCCCCCGCCAAGACCATCGGCCCCAGCGAATCCTTCAGTTATGCCTGGCTCAAGGGGCTGGCCCGTCACCTCTCCGAACAGAAGCACGACGGCGCCCAGGAGAATCTCCCCGCCGAGCTCCAGGGCCTGAGCTGGGACGAGTACCAGGCGATCAGCTTCCGCAAGGACCAGGATCTCTGGGCCGATATCGACCGGGCCCGCTATCGCGCCGAACTGTTCCATCTGGGCCTGTATTTCAGGAAGCCGGTGAAGATCTACGAGATCGTCGACGGCCAGGCCCGCGAGATCGCCTACGACCCGGCGATGTTCGACTACGGCAAGTCCGGCATCGACGGCGACGCCCTTCCCAAGGACCTCGGTTTCGCCGGGTTCCGACTGTTTCACGACAACGACTGGAAGCGCGACATGGTGGCCTTCCTCGGCGCCAGCTACTTCCGGGCCGTCAGCGACTCGATGCAGTACGGCATGTCGGCACGCGGCCTGGCGATCGACACCGGCCTGCCGCGTGACGAGGAATTCCCCGACTTCACCCGTTTCTGGCTGGAGCGTCCCGACCCGCAGAGCAACGTGGTCACCGTCTATGCCCTGCTCGAATCGGCGAGCACCACCGGCGCCTACCGCTTCGCGATCAACATCGACGACGGCGTGACCATGGATGTCGACACGGCCCTCTACCCGCGCAAGGCGATCGAGCGACTCGGCATCGCGCCGATGACCAGCATGTACATGGTCGGCGAGAACGACCAGGCCGCCTACTGGGACTGGCGTCCCGAGATCCACGACAGCGACGGCCTGGCGATGCACACCGGCAGCGGTGAATGGCTGTGGCGGCCGCTGCTCAATCCCCGTCAACTGCGCTTCAACGCCTACGCCGACCAGAACCCGAAGGGCTTCGGCCTGCTCCAGCGCGATCGCAACTTCGATCATTACCAGGACGACGGCGTGTTCTACGATCGCCGACCGTCGGTATGGATCGAACCCAAGTCCGACTGGGGCAAGGGCGCCATCGATCTCATCGAGATTCCCACGCTCGACGAGACCTTCGACAACATCGTCGCCTTCTGGAATCCCGACCAACCCGTCCAGCCCGGCGACGAACTGCTGTTCGGCTATCGCATCTACTGGTGCGACTATCCGCCCTCGCAGCCGGAGCTGGCGCGCTGCGTGGCAACCCGCACCGGGCTGGGCGGCGAGGTCGGCCAGAAGCGCGAGTACTTCAGCTGGCGATTCGCGATCGACTTCCAGGGCGGTCCCTTCCCCTTCGACGCCGACCAGGACGTCGAGGTGGTACCGGTCATCGAGAACTCCGCCGGACGCATCGAGATCACCTCCGCCCGGCCGCTGCATTCGATCAATGGCTATCGGGCGATGTTCGACGTCGTGCCTCCCGACGACGGCAGCGAACCGATCAACCTGCGGGTCTATCTCAAGGCCGGCGACGAACCGTTGACCGAGACCTGGGTCTACCAGTGGACGCCGCCGCCCGCCGAGGATCGCGAACTGCACAACCCCGGGCACCTTTCCTGAGTTCATGGCCTGAATCCATGGCCCTTGCCGTCACGCGGCACCGCCCTATACTGTACATGAATACAGTATAGGGCGAGTCCCGCCATGACCATGAAACATCCCAGCCAGGCCCGCAAGGGCCGCGGCGCGACCTTCGATCCGCACAACCGCTTCGCCCCCAGCGTCAGCGAGGCCGTCGACGATGGCTGGTGGCAGGAAGCGTCCCCCGAACACATGGCCACCGAGGTCCGCGACGAACCGGCCAAGAGCGCGCTGTCGTGGAACCACTCCCCCGATCTCGGCTTCGATCGCTCCCTGAACCCCTACCGGGGGTGCGAGCATGGCTGCATCTATTGCTTCGCGCGCCCCAGCCACGCCTACTGGGACCTGTCACCGGGGATCGATTTCGAGACCCGGCTGATCGCCCGCACCGGCCTCGTCGAACGTCTGCGCGAGGACCTGTGCAAGCCCGGCTACGTCTGCCGACCGATCAACCTGTCGGGCAACACCGATTGCTATCAGCCGCTGGAAGCCCAGCGTCACACCACCCGCCGGGTGCTCGAACTGCTGCTGGAGTGCCGCCATCCGGTGACGCTGGTCACCAAGAGCGCACTGATTCTGCGCGACCGGGAACTGCTCGCGGCGATGGCCGAACGCCGCCTGGTGCGGGTGTTCGTCAGCCTCACCAGTCTCGACGACGATCTCAAGCGCACGCTGGAACCGCGCACCGCCTCGCCCGCGGCGCGCCTCAAGGTGATGCGCGAGCTGAGCGCCGCCGGCGTGCCGGTCGGCGCCCTGCTCTCGCCGATCATCCCGGCACTCAACGATCACGAGATGGAACGCCTGCTCGACGCCGCCAGCGACGCCGGCGCACGCACCGCCGCCTGGATGCTGCTGCGCCTGCCTCACGAGGTCGCGCCGCTCTTCGAGGATTGGCTCGCCACGCATTACCCACAGCGCGCCGCCAAGGTGATGAGCCTGATCCGCCAGAGCCGGGGCGGGCGCGCCAACGACCCGCGCTTCGGCCACCGTCAGCGCGGCGAAGGCGTGTTCGTCGACATGCTCGAACAGCGCTTCCAGCGGGCCAGCCGCCGGCTCGGCCTGGGGCGGCGTGCCGGGATGGGGCTCGAGTGCGGGGATTTCCGGCCACCGCATCGCCAGGGCGACCTGTTCGGGTAGGATGGGGGCCTGTCGATGTCGAGAGAAACCCCATGACCCTCAGCAAGACCCGCAGCAGTTTTCTTCGCCGCCTGTATGTCGCGCATCTGATCGACGCCGGCACCGCCAGCGTGCCGGCGATCGTCACCGCCACCGGCATGCCGCGGCGCACCGCCCAGGATACGATACAGGCCCTCGCGGAGCTGGATATCCACTGCGTCTTCGAACAGAGCCCCGGGGAACGCCACCACATCGGCCGCTACGTGATTCGCGACTGGGGGCCGATCGACAGGGCCTGGGTCGAACGCCATGCCGAGTCGATCGCCACCCAGCTGGGCTATCGCTGAAGGGGATCGACTCCGTCGCCGACGGCCAGCGGGGCCCGGCCGGGATGCACCGTGACGCGATCGCAACCACTCTGCTTGGACTGATACATGCCGGCGTCGGCGGCGCGCAGCAGCTCGCTCGCATCGCTGAATGCGTGCCATTGCTGGGTGGCGATCCCGTAGGAGGCCGTCACGAACAGTGGCCCGCTCTCCAGGTTGGCCAGGGGGGTCACCGCCAGCCGGGCACGCAGCCGCTCGGCGAAGGCCTGAGCGCCATGGGTGTCGCATCCGCCGAGCAGCACCACGAACTCCTCACCGCCGTAGCGACCGGCCGGCGCCTCGTTGCCCTGGGTCAGTTCCGCCAGCAAGGCCCCGAAGCGGCGCAGGACCTCGTCGCCGACCGCATGGCCGTACTGGTCGTTGACCGCCTTGAAACGGTCCAGATCGATGAACACCAGCGACAGGGGCCGTTCGGCCCGCTGCGCGTCGTCGAAGGCGCCGGCCAACGCCTCTTCGAGCTGCAGGCGATTGGCGAGGCCGGTCAAGGCGTCACGGCGTGCCTGCTGCGCCAGCTCGGCATGTTCGCGGCGCAGGGCTTCCAGCTCCTGGCGCTGCCGAAGCAGATCCTGCTGCAACTGCGCGTTGCGCTCCGCCAGCAGCATCTTGGCCTCGAGCATCAGCTGCTGGGGGTCGAGCCGCTCCGGCACGGCGACGTCGTAGAGGTTCGCCACGCCGGGCAACTGTTCCTGCAACCCCATCAGGCGCTCGATCAGGCTCTCGGTATCCAGGGAAAAGCAGGCCTCCACCGCCGCCATCTCGAGACTGAGGGCCGCTTCACCCTGCAGCCAGCCATCGGCGATCCCGCCCGCGGCGATGATGCAGTTGGCCGCCCGAGCGGCCGGTCCGGCATCCTCGATCAGCGGGTCGTGACTGCCCGCGATCCAGTCGCGCATGCGCTGGGACAGCCCCCAACGCTCGGCCAGCCAGGCGCCGACCATGGCGTGGTCGACGCCGAAGGCTTGCCGTTCGGCCTCGACCAGGCGGCGATGGTCGCCGGCCTCGGCGTGCAATGCCCGATAGCGTGCCGGGACACTGGCATGGAGCGCCAGAATGCCGATGTCCTGCAGCAGGGCAGCCGTGAAGAGCGCCCCGCTATCGGGCAGACTCAGCGATTCGGCCAGCGAGCGAGCGATCAACGCGCCGATCAGGGAACGCTGCCAGTAACGCTCGAGATCGAGCGCCTGCGCATCGTGCTCCGTGGCGGTGAAGACGAGACTGCAGCCCAACGCCATGGACAGGGTGCCTTCGAGCCCCACCCGGTGGACCGCCTGAGACAGGTCCTCGGCCGGCCGATAGCCCGCATAGATGACGGTATTGGCCAGCGACAGCAGGCGCGCCGAAAGCGCCGGGTCGCTGCCCAGCGTGGTCACGATCTCCTGGGTGTTGACATCGGGAGCGCGCGCCAATTCGATGACCCGCATCACCACCGTCGGCAGCGAGGGAAGCGTCGAGCAACGTTCGAGGGATTGGCTGAGCGTGTCGGGCAGCACGGGGGTCTCCTTGTCGTGTGTACCCGCATCGCGGTGAAACCGCCGGCGCTGGCGTCGACTCACGTCACCGCTCGATGTTGCCTGTCCCCTCGTCCCTGACGGATTCAGACATTCTTCGGGTATCTGGGCCAATACTTGTCATTCGGGGGCCTTACGTCAACCGAAATCGAGGGAAAAACCGGCGACATGACGGCATAATCCTGATGCAGTATCGACGGGCATTTTCACCGCATTTCTTGACCGGCATGAAAGCCATTGCGATCAAAGACCTGCCCGGTTCTCTTATCACCGTCCTTAAATTCAATCGTTTCAATCAGGCGTTTTTTTTCAGAGGCTTTTTCATGAGCGATCGCGACACACGACACCAGCGTTCCATGCAGAAACTCAAGCACCGCGTCGACGAACGCGTCGCCGCCGCGCAGGAGCAACGCGGCCTGCTGCTGGTCTTCACCGGCAATGGCAAGGGCAAGACCACCGCGGCCTGGGGCACGGTGACGCGGGCACTCGGCTATGGCTACAAGGTGGGGGTGGTCCAGTTCATCAAGGGACTGTGGGAATGCGGCGAGCGCGAGCGACTGCACGACGACCCCAACCTCGACGTCGCGGTCATGGCCACCGGTTTCACCTGGGAAACCCAGAATCGCGACAGCGACACCCGGGCCTGTGAGCAGGCCTGGCAGCACGCAGAGCGCATGCTGGCGGACCCGGGGACCTATCTCGTGGTACTCGACGAGATCACCTACATGCTCAAGTTCGGCTATCTGGATATCGATACCGTGACCCGCGCCCTCACGCAGCGCCCTGCCGAGCAGACGGTGATCGTCACCGGGCGCAACGCCCATCGCGAATTGATCGAGATGGCCGATACCGTGACCGAGATGCACGACGTCAAGCACGCCTTCAACGCCGGCATCCAGGCCCGGCGGGGTATCGACTACTGAGTCGCGGCGGTGTCCGCCAGCGCCGCGCAGACCTCGGCCATGCCGTCGAGAAGCCGCGGCCCGGGACGGCTGATCAGATCCGGGCTCAGCGTGTAGAGGTGGTTCTCGCGCACCGCCGGAAGCAGTGACCAGCGCTGCCAAGCCGCCTGCCAGCCATCATCGGGCGCGGCGGCCAGAATCGCCTCGGGGTGCGCGGCGATCAACGCCTCCCGGCTGACCTGGGCCACCAGTACCGGCTGGTCGGCGAACAACGGCTCGCCGCCACAGGCGCGGATCACCTGGGTGACGATCTGACCGCCGGCCAGGGTGGTCAACGGCTCATGGCCGAGCTGGTAGAACACGCGAGGCGGCTCGGCCAGACGCTGGCGCTGGCTTGCCAGGCGTGCCAGGAATGCCCTGGCCCGCGTCTCGCCGCCGGCGGCGTGTCCAGTCAAGCGGCCCAGCTCGCGCAGTTCCTCGGGGACGTCCGCGAGACGCCGCGGCTCGCTGGCGTAGACGGCCACCCCCAGTTCGCGCAGCCGAGCCACCAGCGCCGAGGGCGTGCCGCTGAGCCAGGTCACCACGAGATCGGGGCGCCGGGCGAGGATCGCCTCCGCCGACAGGCCTCGATAGCTGCCGACCCGGGGCAGCGCCCTGGCGGCCGGGGGATAGTCGCTGCCCGCGATGGCACCGACCAGGGCGTCGCCGGCACCCACTGCATAGAGCATCTCCACGGCGTGCGGGGCCAGGGCGACGACCCGCGTCGCCGGCGATTCGAGCGTCACCCGCTTGCCAGTGGCGTCCACCGCGGAGACACTGGCCCGAGCCTCGGGCAGGCAGGCACTCAGCACCAGGGCCAGCAGCAGGCAAGGCCCGGGCCCGATTCGTGAAAGAAACGTGCAACGCCGGAGCCGCCGGGAACCGTCGGCGTTTCCCGGGCTCCCATCAGGATACCGTGCCGCGGCGCTAACCCGACGATCGCCTCGGCCCCGGTCGGCGCGGTGTTCGGCCGCTCTTTTCCAGACAGGAGGTCTCATGTTGTCAGCCATCCCTCGCCGCTCGCTGTCGCGAGCCATGATCTTCGCCGGCCTGATGGGCGCCAGTCTGCTCGCCCAGGCCCAGCCCGACACGCCCCCCAACCGGCTCAGCGTCCAGGCCCAGGCAACGCTGGCCGTGGCCCCGGACATCGCCACCTTGAACGCACGGCTCTGGGAGCGCACCCCCGCGGTGGCCGAGAGCGACGCCCGGCATGCCGATCCCGAGGCGCTGGCCAAGGCCAGGGAGCGGCTGGAATCACGCACCGCCGAACTGATCCGCACGCTGGAGAAACAGGGTATCGACGACGGAGCGATCAACGCGGGCTCGCTGGTGGTCCGCCCCGACAGCGTCCAGCGTCGCGACGGCGATGGCCCTGGGGAAACCCTGGTGCGCACGCAACTGGAACGCCCGATCAGCCTGCGCATCGACGACCTCTCGCGGCTGCCGGCGATCCTCGACGCCCTGACCCGAGCCGGCGTCGATGCCCTGGACGGCGTGAGCTACGACCTGGCCGATCGCGACGCCGCCACCGACCAGGCCCTCGAGGACGCCCTCGAGAAGGCCCGTCACAAGGCCCAGTTGATGGCCCGGACGCTGGGCGTCGAACTCGGTGAGGTGCTGCAGGTCGACGAGACCGGCGTGCCCCGCTACACCCCGCAGATGATGAGCCTGCGTGCCGACGGCGCCGAGCGCAAGACGACCGCCGAATACCGCCCCGGCGAGATCGAACTCGATGCCGGAGTGTCGGTGGTGTGGTCGATCGAGAGCGCCGAAACACCGTAGCCGCAAGCCCCGGCGATCGACGCCGGGGCCGGGTGACCCTCAATCGACGTTGATCACCTCGAGGCCGCCCAGATAACCGCGCAGGGCCTCGGGCACGCGAATCGAACCGTCCGCCTGCTGGTAGTTCTCGAGCACCGCCAGCAGGCAGCGCCCCACCGCCAGCCCCGACCCGTTCAGGGTGTGCAGCAGTTGCGGCTTCTTCTGCTCCGGGCGCCGGAAGCGCGCCTGCATGCGGCGTGCCTGGAAGTCCTCGCAGTTGGAGACCGAGGAGATCTCGCGATAGGTCTCCTGGCTGGGCAGCCAGACTTCGAGATCGTAGGTCTTGGCGGCACCGAAGCCCATGTCGCCGGCACACAGCGTGACCACCCGATACGGCAGTTCCAGCGCCTGGAGAATCGCCTCGGCGTGGCCGCGCATCTCCTCGAGCGCCTGATAGCTGGTCTCGGGATCGACCATCTGGACCATCTCGACCTTGTCGAACTGATGCTGGCGGATCATCCCGCGCGTGTCCTTGCCATAGGCGCCGGCCTCGCTACGGAAACACGGCGTATGCGCCGTCAGCCGCACCGGCAGCTCGCGAGCCTCGAAGATGTGGTCGCGGGCAAAATTGGTCAGCGGCACCTCGGCGGTGGGGATCAGGTAATACTCGTTGTCGCCCTCGAGGCGAAAGAGATCCTCGCCGAACTTGGGCAACTGGCCGGTGCCGGTCAAGGAGTCGCGATTGACGATGTAGGGGACGTAGCACTCCTCGTAGCCATGCTCGAGGGTCTGCTTGTCGAGCATGAACTGGGCCAGCGCCCGGTGCAGCCGCGCGATGGGGCCGCGCATCACCGCGAAGCGCGAGCCGGTCAGCTTGGCGGCCATCTCGAAGTCCAGATAACCATGCTTGGCGCCGAGATCGACATGGTCGCGCACCGCGAAGTCGAAGGTGCGCGGCGTGCCCCAGCGGTGCAGCTCGACGTTGTCGGCCTCGTCGTCGCCCGGCGGCACGCTCTCGTGGGGCAGGTTGGGCAGCCCGGCCAGCAGCGCCTCGAGTTCACCGCTGACCTCGGCCAGCCTGGCCTTGGCGGCATCCAGCCGCTCGCCCATGTCGCTGACCTCGTCGAGCAGCGGCTGGATGTCCTCGCCCGCCGCCTTGGCCTTGCCGATCGCCTTGGAGCGCACGTTGCGTTCGTTCTGCAACCGTTCGGTCTCGGTCTGGAGGTCGCGCCGCTGGCCTTCCAGCGACTCGAACCGCGCGGTGTCCAGCGTGAAGCCGCGGGTGGCCAAACGTTGCGCCACGTGGGCGAGCTCACTGCGAAGCAGCCTGGGATCGAGCATAAGAGCCTTTCCATTGACAAATAGCGATGGGAACGGCCGTCGCCCGCGGACAGCAGCGCGGCGGACGGCGAGGCCAGCCATTGTAAAGAATTCGCCGGACGCGAGCCACGCGCCCACTCGCTTATCGGGCTGAATCGATGAACCTTCCTGCCGATAGCACGTATGTCTAGCCGGTTCATGGCCTATCGTCTATGATCGGTCTGACAAAAAGGCCCATAAGGCCTTATTCGAACGAATTCGTAAGACAAATTCAGCCCTCTCCTCTTTCACAAAGGCATCACGATGACCCCGACCGCAAAGCGATCCCTGTTCTCCGGCCTGATCATGGCCGGCACCCTGGCCATCACCAGTCAGGCGCTGGCCGCCACCACCATCCGCCTGGGCTGGACGACCGCCGACAGCGACGTCGACCCCTACGCGATCACCGCGCACTACTTCGCCGAAGAGCTGGACAAGGCCGCCCCCGACGAATTCGAGGTCAAGTTCTTCCCCAACCACCAGCTCGGCGATGACACGGAAATGCTGCAGGGGATGCAACTGGGCATTCTCGACGCCGGCGTGATCACCGGCACGCAGATCAGCACTCTGGACACGGCCTTCCAGCTCAACGACCTGCCCTTCCTCTACGCCAACAGCGAACAGGCCCACGAAGTGCTCGACGGCGAGATCGGCCAGGCGCTGATGGACCGCCTGGACGCCCAGGGCATCGTCGGGCTGGGCTTCGCCGAAGCCGGCTTCCGGAACACCATCAACAACGTGCGTGCCATCCAGACTCCCGACGACTTCGACGGCATCAAGCTGCGCGTCCAGCCCAGTGACCTGTACATCGCCAGCTTCCGGGCGCTGGGTGCCAATCCCACGCCGCTGGCCTGGAGCGAGGCCTTCACTGCCGTACAGCAGGGCACCGTCGACGGCCTGGAAATCCCCTTGCCGGTGATTTATGCCAACAAGTATCCCGAAGTCACCAAGTATCTCTCGTTGACGCAGCACACCTACAACGCCCTGGGGCTGTTGATCTCCAAGCAGACCTTCAAGAGCCTCTCCGCCGACCAGCAGGCGACCGTCCGCCAGGCCGCGCAGAAGGCGATCGCCCGCCAGCGCGAGACGGTGGCCAGCAACAACGACAAGATCCTGGATCAGATCGAGAACCAGGGCATGCAGGTCAACCGGGTCGAGAACGTCGCCGCCTTCCGCGACAAGGTCAAGCCGGTGTACGAGGAGTATCGCGACAAGATCGGCAGTGACCTGCTCGATCGCGCCCTGCAGATCACGACTCAGTAATCCCTCGAGGCCCGGCCTGGCGCCGGGCCTTCCTGCGTGGACTCCCCGTCATGTACCGCTATCTCGACGACGCCAGTCGGCTGTTGGCCAGGGCGACCCGATACCTGGGCGCCATCACGGCATCGATCATGATTCTCACCCTGCTGCTGGGCGTCTTCTATCGCTACGTGCTGCAGGACTCCCTGGCCTGGTCCGATGAGGTCGCCCTGCTGGCCGCCTCCTGGACGGTCTTCCTGTTCGCCAGCGAGCTGGTGCGGCGCTTCGAGCACGTGCGCGTCACCCTCCTGCTCGGCTGGCTTCCCGGTCGTCTCGCGGGGCTGCTGGAGCGCCTGAACGTGCTGCTGGTGCTGCTCTTCGGCATGGCCATGCTCTGGACGGGCTATGGCTTCATGGAGTTCACCCTGGGCCAGGTCTCGCCGGCGATCCGTTATCCGTTGTGGCTCAGGAACGCGGCGCTGCCGGTCAGCGGCCTGCTGATCAGTTTCCACGCCGCCGTGCTGCTGCTACGCCCCCACTCGCTGAACGACTTGAGGACACCGCAACATGGGTGAAACGGGACTCGTGCTCACGCTGGGCCTGTTCGGCCTGCTCGCCCTTGGCGCGCCCATCGCCATCGCCCTGGGCCTGCTGACCCTGGTGGGCATCTGGATGGCGGATCTCAACCCGCTGATCGCGGCCCAGCGTTTCATCGCGGGCAGCAGCTCGACGGCACTGCTGGCCATCCCGGGCTTCATCTTCGCCGGTGAGCTGATGGGCGCCGGCGGTCTATCGCGGCGCCTGGTGAAAGTCGCATCGGCCTTCGTGGGCCATCTTCCCGGCGGCCTGTCGATCTCCACCGTCGGCGCGGGGACCTTCTTCGGCGCGATTTCCGGTTCGGCGCCGGCAACCACGGCGGCGATCGGCTCGATCATGATCGACGAGCTGGAAACCCGGGGCTACAAGCGGGGCTATGCCGCCGCCCTGGCCACCGCCGTCGGCCCCCTGGGCCAGATGATTCCGCCATCCATTCCCATGGTGATCTGGGGCGTGCTCTCCGAGGAATCGATCTCCCAGCTGTTCCTCGCCGGCGTGATCCCGGGTCTTCTCGCGGCTGCCGGCTTCTGCGTGATCAGCGTCCTCTACGCCAGGCGCCAGGGGATCCAGGGCCAGCCACGCGCCTCCGGTCGCGAGATCGTCGACGCCCTGCGCGACGGCATCTGGGCACTGATCGCGCCCGTGGTGATCCTGGGGGGCATCTACGGCGGGATCTTCACGCCCACCGAGGCGGCGATGGTCGGGGCGCTCTACAGCGCCATCATCGGGGTGTTCGTGCATCGTGACCTGCAGTTGCGGCAACTGCCCGGCCTGCTGATCGGCGCCATGCGCACCACCGCGGTGATCATGTTCATCATCGTCACGGCATCCGGTTTCGCCTGGGTGATCGCCAGCGAACAACTGCCGACCCGGATCACCGAGCTGATCCTGGGGCTGACCAGCAATCCGATCCTCCTGCTGCTGTTCATCAACCTGCTGCTGCTGGCGCTGGGCGCCGTAATGGACAATATTTCCGCCATGGTCATCATGAGCGGCGTTCTCATCGGACTCGGCACGCAGATCGGCCTGGACCCCATCCAGCTCGGCGCCATGGTGGTGATCAACTTCGCCGTCGGCATGGTCACGCCACCGCTGGGCTATTCGATCTTCGTCGCCTCCTCGGTGAGCGGCATGAGCATCGAGCGCATCGCCAGGCACTTGCTGCCCTTCCTGGCGGTGCTGCTGATCGTCGTGGGTTTGATCGCCTACGTGCCGGCCGTGACGCTATGGCTGCCCGGGCTGGCCCAATGACGCACGCACGAAAACCGGCCCCGACCGCCGCGCGGCGCGGTCAACGCCTGTCGGCCACGATCGTCGCCACGCTCGAGCGGGAAATCCGCGAGGGCCACTATCCGCTGGGCTCCCGGTTCCCCACCGAGGCCAAGCTCATGGCCCGCTTCGGCAGCAGCCGCGCGGTGATCCGCGAGACGATCGCCGAGCTGCGACAGGCGAACCTGGTGGTCACCCAGCAGGGCAGCGGCACCTATGTCGCCTCGGTGCTACCCGAACGCTCGGTGTTTGCGATGACGGCGGACGCCGTCGACCAGCAGGAACTGCGCTACATCTACCAGATGCGCCGCGAGATCGAGGCCGGCGCGGCGGCGCTCGCCGCGACCCACGCCACACCGAAAGATCGCGACGCGATCGCCGGGGCCCTGGCGCGGCTGGCGGAAAGCCTGCAACACGGCGATCCCGGCGACGCCCACGACCTGGCGCTTCACCAGGCCATCGCGCAGGCCACCGGAAATCACTACTTCTCTGATTTCATTGATTTTTGTTATAACCGAATGTCGACGGCAATCAGCACGGCCCGGCACAATTCGGCCCGTGATGCCACCCTCGAGCAGATCGCCCAGGCCGAACACCACAACATCGTCGACAGTATTCTCAACCGGGAGCCCGAGGATGCCCGCGCCGCCATGCGCCTGCACCTGACCAACGCCATGCGCCGCCTCGGCCTGCAGTCTCCCACCGGATAGATCCGTGACCATGCACAGACCCGACATACCCGGCCCCAACCCGGCCCCCCGAACACCGCACCAGGCCTTGCCCGCCGGTGCCTGCGATTGCCATGCCCACCTGTTCGGCCCGGCGACCCGCTACCCCTACCACCCCGACCGCGGCTATACGCCACCGGACGCCAGCGCCGAGGCGTATCAGCGGTTATTGACCACCCTGGGCTTCGAGCGCGCGGTACTGGTGCAACCGAGCGTCTACGGGACCGACAACCGGCGGCTGCTCGACGCCCTGCGCGAGGCCCGGGAGGCCGGTCTCGAACGACGCGGCATCGCCGTCGTCGACGCCTCGGTGACGGATGCCCAACTGCGGGACATGCACGACCTCGGCGTGCGCGGCATCCGCGTCAACCTGCTGTTCCCGGGCGGCGTGGATTTCCGTGCGATCCGGGCACTCGGCGAACGTATCGCCGAACTCGGCTGGCACGTCCAGTGCCTCGTCGACGTTTCGACGGTCGGCGATCTGCGGGCCATCCTCGAGCCGCTGCCGGTCCCCCGGGTCATCGATCACATGGGCCACGTGCCCACGCCCAAGGGCATCGGCGACCCCGGCTTCGAGAGCCTGCTGTCACTGCTCGCCGAGGGCAGGACCTGGGTCAAGCTCTCGGGTCCCGATCGGGTAACGGCGCTGGGCGCTGCCGCCCCGCCCTACAGCGACGTGGATCCCTTCCTGCAGGCCCTGGTGGCGACCAATCCCGAGCGCTGCGTCTTCGGCACCGACTGGCCGCACGTCAAACTGCCCGGCACCATGCCCGACGACGGCGACCTGGTGGACGAGCTGCTGCGTCTGGTTCCCGACACCGCCACGCGCGACAGGATACTCGTGCACAACCCCGCCAGGCTCTATGGCTTCTAGGCTCTGTACGCAAACGGCCTGCGCGCGCCGACTTTCGTATAACCCCTGGCCATCGTCCGTGGCAGGAACATGAGACCCCCGGGTTCCGGGTCTTGTATTGGCACACCATGTTGGAGGCTCCATGATCGAGCGCCTTACGCCCGCTGAAGCCGGGGAGGCCCGCTACAGCCACTTCCTGCAGGCCCTCGCCGAGGCGGGATTCGCCGGCGACATCGCCCCGGATTACGCCAACCGCACGGTACTGGCCACCGACAACTCGATCTACCAGCGCCTGCCCCAGGCGGTGCTCTACCCGCGCGATGCCGACGACCTGGAGCGCATCGCCCGCCTGGCGAGCCAGACCGACTTTCAGGATATCGTGCTCGCCCCCCGCGGCGGCGGCACCGGCACCAACGGCCAGTCGCTCACCGACGGCCTGGTGGTCGACGTTTCCCGGTACATGAACCGCATCCTCGAGATCGATGTCGAGAACCGTCGGGTGCGCGTCCAGGCCGGGGTGGTCAAGGATCAGCTCAATGCCGCGCTGGCCCCCCACGGGCTGTTCTTCGCCCCGGAGCTGTCCACCTCCAATCGCGCCACCATCGGCGGGATGATCGCCACCGACGCCAGCGGCCAGGGCAGCTGCGAGTACGGCAAGACCCGCGATCACGTGCTCGAACTCGACACGGTGCTGCTCGGCGGCGAGCACTTCACCAGCCGGCCGGTCGACGACGCCGAACTCGACACGCTGTGCGCCCGCGAGGGCGTCGTCGGCGATATTCACCGCACCGCGCGCGAGATCATCGATACCCAGCGCGAGCGCATCGCCGCCGTCTTCCCGCCGCTCAACCGCTGCCTGACCGGTTACGATCTGGCGCACCTGCGCACCGCCGACGGGCGCTTCGACCTCAACAGCGTGCTGTGCGGCGCGGAGGGCTCGCTGGGCTTGCTCGCCGAGGCGACCCTCAACGTGCTGCCGATCCCCAGGCACTCGACGCTGGTCAACGTGCGCTACGCCGGCTTCATGGACGCGCTGCGCGATGCCAAGGCGCTGATGGGGGGCGATGCGACCGACGGCGAGCCGGCGATACCCCGACCCACCTCGATCGAGACCATCGATGACAGCGTGCTGCTGCTGGCGATGGAGGACTTCGTCTGGGACAGCGTCGCCGAGTTCTTCCCCGACAACGCGCCCACCGGCGACGGCGAGACCGCCACGGCCGCGCACGCCGGCCAGGCCACGGCAACGCGCGGCATCAACCTGGTCGAATTCAACGACGACGATCCCGAACGCCTCGCCGCACGGGTCGCCGCCTTCTGTCGCCACCTGGAGAGCGATCAGCGGGTCGACCGGCTGGGCTACACCCTGGCCGAGGGCCGCGGCCAGATCGGCCGGGTGTATGCCATGCGCAAGCGCGCGGTGGGCCTGCTGGGCAACGTCAAGGGCGAGAAGCGGCCGATTCCCTTCGTCGAGGATACCGCGGTGCCGCCGGAGCACCTCGCCGATTACATCGCCGAGTTCCGCGCCCTGCTCGACGCCCACGGCCTCAAGTACGGGATGTTCGGCCACGTCGATGCCGGCGTGCTGCACGTGCGTCCGGCGATCGACATGAAGGATCCCGACCAGGCGACGCTGATCCGCACGCTGTCCGACGCGGTCGCCGCGCTGACGAAGCAGTACCACGGCCTGCTGTGGGGCGAACACGGCAAGGGCGTGCGTTCGGAATACGCCCCCCGGTTCTTCGGGGAGCTCTACCCCAGTCTGCAGCGTCTCAAGGCGGCCTTCGACCCGCGCAATCAGCTCAATCCGGGCAAGATCGCCACCCCGGCCCGAGCCGACGAGACGCAACCGGCACGGACTGGCGATCCGATTGCCGTGCAGTCGGCCGATCCGGGCCTTTTGACCATCGACGGCGTGCCGACCCGCGGCGAACTCGACCGTCAGATCGACGAGCGCGTCTGGCAGGCCCACGCCAGTGCGGTGTACTGCAACGGTAACGGCGCCTGCTACAACTACGACCCGAAGGACGCCATGTGCCCGTCGTGGAAGGCGACTCGACAGCGCATTCACTCGCCCAAGGGGCGCGCCAGCCTGATGCGCGAATGGCTGCGCCTGCAGGGCCGGGCCGGTGGCGACGTGCTCGAAGCATCGCGCCAGCAGCGGGCCGAGGGCACCTGGGGCTTCGTTCGCCGCCTGCCACAGCGAGTGCGCAACACCCTGGCCAAGCGTCGCGGCGAAGCCGATTTCTCCCATCAGGTCTACGACGCCATGGCCGGCTGCCTGGCGTGCAAGTCGTGCGCCGGCCAGTGTCCGGTCAAGGTCGACGTGCCGGACTTCCGCTCGCGCTTCCTCGAGGTCTATCACGGCCGCTATCTGCGCCCGCCCCGCGACTACCTGATCGGCGGGCTGGAATTCTTCGTGCCCTATCTCAAGCCGGTGGCCCCGCTCTACAATGCCCTGCTCGGCAACCGGCTGGTCGACCGCCTGCTCGCCGGGCCGATCGGCATGGTCGACAGCCCGCGGCTGTCGCGGGCGAGCCTGACCAAGCAGCTCGAGGCCTGGGGCATCGCCGAGGCCACGCCGACCACGCTGGGGCTGCTCAGCGACGCCCATAAGGCGCGCAGCGTGATCCTGGTGCAAGATGCCTTTACCAGCCACTTCGAGGCGAAACTGGTGATGGACATCGTCGAGCTGCTCACGCGCCTGGACATCCGGGTGTTCGTCGCCCCCTTCGGGCCCAACGGCAAGCCGCTCAATGTCCAGGGCTTCCTCGGCGCCTTCCAGCGCACCGCCACGAAGCAGGCCCGGCGCCTGTCGGCGCTGGCCGAGACCGGCGTGCCGCTGGTCGGTGTCGACCCGGCGATGACGCTCACCTACCGTCAGGAGTACGTCAAGGCGCTGGGCGCCGAGGCGGTGCCCGAGGTGCTGCTGCTTCAGGAGTGGCTGGTCTCGCTGGGCCCGCGGCTGCTGCCCGCCGGCGTGAGTCTCGACGACCCCGGCTTCCGGCTGCTCGCGCACTGCACCGAGAAGACCACCGCCCCCGGCAGCCCCAAGGCCTGGCAACAGGTGTTCGCCAACGCCGGGCTGGACCTCGAACTGCTCGCCAGCGGCTGCTGCGGGATGTCCGGCACCTACGGTCACGAGGCCCGCAACCGCGCGACCTCCGAGGCGATCTACGACCTCTCCTGGCGCGAGCCAGTCGAGGATCCGGCCAACGCCGGACGCCTGCTGGCCACCGGCTACTCCTGCCGCAGCCAGGCCAGGCGCCTGTCGGACACCGCGCTGGCCCACCCGCTGCAGGGGTTGCTGGCCGCGCTCAAGCGCAGCCAGAAGGGCGTCTGAAAGCGCCTTATAATGGGACCAAACACTTGGTCCCATTATTCAACGCTCATTTTCCGCCAGCCAGCGCCTCTACACTGCGCCAAGTACCAGCAATATCTCGGGATGTCGCCGAATATGCCACAGCGTATGTAGCAGTTCGGCGACGACCCGACCCCCTTCTTCGTGGCACAAAATACCTAATCCGTGCGGTATCCAACCTCGATATGTGTCTTGCCCGACAATCGATAGATCGAGACGTGTTCGTGCAACGGCAGTGCCTTCATCCAATGGCGAAAGTCGGATGGTGTCACGTCATCCGGCATCCCCTTGGCAAAAGTGACGTCGTCCGCCGCCGTCCTGTACAACGTGAACCCGTCCAACCGGTTCCGATAGAAGGCCACGACGTCTTCGACAGTATCTGAGGTCGTCATCATGACGACGGGTACCGCTTCCTCCCCTAGCGGCTCACTGTCGATTCCGGGAATGCCGCTCGCATCCTGGTGATGCGCCGTCAGCTCATGATCCGGATATAACGGGAGGGTCACCGCGTCCCGCGTCGCTTTGGCGTCCTGGGCCATGGCGGCCTTGGCGTCCTCGAGTCCACGCACCGCTTCCTCGGTGGAAGGCGGGGCATGCGCTACGCCCTCGACTTGGGACCGGCACGACTGCAACTTGGCCTCTGTTACGCCGGTACGCTGTCGGGTCTGGCGAGCGATGCAATCGCCGAAGGCGGCCATGGGCTCTTGCTCTGCTGGCGCGAAGTGCTCCGAACAGGCTTTCACCACCTCCTCCGCGAGGCGTTCACACCGGGACGTCTCGACGCCCAGGCAGGAGGCCATTCCCCCCGCCGAACAGGACTGTGCCAACTGTTCCCTGACCCGCTCGAGCCCTTGCTCGCGGTCGACCGAATGAGCGGGCATCGACGTGATCATTCCAAGCGTCAGAAGCGACGCGTATCTGCTCAGCATCATGATTCAACGCTCCTTATCGATGCTCATCACCCAATGCCTGGGGAGGTTCTGGCGACAGCCACGAGAACGTCCGCTCCAGGAAGGCGCGGCCATGGCCCCGTTGCCAAGCACCATGGGCCATGATGACGTTCTCGGGGTCGTAGGCGAGCAGGCGCTGGATGGCCGCTCGCGCAGCGCGCCGGCGGATGGTGGACAACCGAACCTCGAGTGGGGCCTTCGGCGCCGCCTCGGTGATGCTCCACAGGCGGGCAATGAACCGCTGCCATGGCGCCCAGCGGCGTACCAGGAATTCACGGCTCAAGGCCTCACTCAAATCGGCCAACAGGACGGTACGCGACGGCCGATGGAAGAACATCATCTCGTCGAGCAAGGGGGAACCGCGAAACATGACGTGGTCGAGAGTGCCTTGCCAGGCATCCGGTGGCGTGTCTTCCAGAACGCCATCGAAGCGCAGATCCCGGCGCTTCCGGACCGTCGATGGCAAGCCCCACAATCGAGCCGCCGGAAACGCCGCCCGCCAATCCGCCAGGCCTAGATGATGAAGCTTATTGGGGCTGATTAGATGTGCCACGGGCCCTATCCCTGACACCTCGGTCATCAGTGCGTCGTCCAAGGGAATGGGCGACCACACCCATAAGGCGCCATTCGGCAGGCGAACGATCACACTGCGGGTGGGATAGGGAAAACCATAGAAACTGACGACGGGCCCTTCCGCTATCCAGATATCGGCAGCGACCCGTTCCAGCCGGGAAGGTTGAGACATCTCTTCCTCACGATCCACAAGTGTGGTGCAGAAATGTGGGCCTCGCTGGAAACCATTCCGTATCGGCAACTCCCGCCGCATGGCCTCCATGAGAGACACCGCTGACACGAAGAACGCGACCTAACGACACGAGCTGGATTGCGCCACTGTCGCGAACTCGCATGGCAATTTCTTATCCATCGGATGAATGCCCGATCCCTTCGCGCCGGATCGACAGGCCTTCCGAGCTAACGCCAAGGGAGGGGTTACCCTGCCCCTGAATCGGGGCAGGCCGCCCCTGGGCTACGCCGGCGCTACGCGCAGAAAGCCACGCACCAGGCGCACGACACGACCCGCGATGTCATCGATCTCGGCCTGCGTGCAAATCAGCGCCGGCAGCAGCCGAATGGTTTTATCCCGTGTGACGCTGATCAACAACCGCTGATCCGTCAATGCCTGGGTGACCAACTCCATGCAGGAGCGATCCAGCTCGATGCCCACCATCAAACCATGCCCCCGAATGGCGACGACGGCCGGTTGATCGGCCAAGCCTTCCTGCAGTGCCTCAAGCAGCCGCCGGCCCATTGCTGCCGCATGAGGTAACAGCCGTTCACGCTCGATGATATCGAGCACTGCACAGCCCACCCGGCATGCCAAGGGGTTGCCGCCGAACGTCGAGCCATGGTTGCCCGGCATGAACAGCTCTGACGCTTGGCCCTGCGCCAGACATGCCCCAATGGGAACGCCATTGCCCAACCCTTTCGCCACGGTCACGACATCCGGCAGCACATCCGCATGCTGATAGCCGAACCAGGCACCGGTACGGCCAAGCCCCGCCTGGACCTCGTCCATCATGAGCAGCCAGTCGTTCTCCTGGCACAGCCGCCGTAGGTCGCGAAGATATTCCATCGAAGCGCCCCGTACGCCCCCTTCGCCCTGCACGGACTCGAGTAGAATCGCCACGATGCCGCAGGTCTCTTGCGCAGCCTGTTGCAGCGCCTCGATGTCGTCATATGGCACGCGCACGAACCCTGGCACCAGGGGCGCGAAGCCCCGCTGCACCGCAGGGTTGCCGGTTGCGGCCAAGGTTGCGAGGGTGCGGCCATGGAAGCTGTTCTCCATGACCAGCACCTTGGGTGACACCACTCCTCTGCAGTGTCCATGCAAGCGCGCCAGCTTCAGCGCCGTCTCGTTGGCTTCGGCACCCGAGTTGCAGAAGAAAGCACGCTGCATGCCGGAGAGCGCGCACAAGCGTTGCCCCAGGAGTTCCTGCCACTCGATGCTGTAGAGATTGGACGTATGTATCAGACGGCTGGCCTGATCGGCGATGGCTTCAGCAATTTCCGGATGCGCATGCCCCAGGTTCGTGACGGCAACCCCGGCGATTGCATCCAGGTACGCTTCTCCTTCAGCATCCCAGAGGTAGGCTCCCTTCCCCTGTTCGAAGACGACGGGCTCGCGTGCATAGGCCGGCATCAGGTAGGGCGAAGGCTCAGCCTCCTGTCGTGAGTCATCACACGTCACGTCGGGGTCTAGGATCGAGTTCATGATAAGGTCCTGAAGATAGGTTCCCTGCCGATGACGCGCATGCCATCGGGTCCCGTTTCCAACCAGCGCCGTTCATCCTCGGCAGCCAGTAGCGCCAGTTCGATACTCTCGCCACCGGCAAGCAACTCGGCGATCTCCTGGACCACGGCAAATGCGCCGGGCACATCCGTATCGAAATGCCCCAGCAGGCGACCGTGCCGCCGAACGACGAGGCGATACATCGACATGATCAAAGCTCCTCCTTCTTAGCGAGCCGGGGCATGAGCCACGGCCTCACCGGTATCCGCAGCAAAGGAGATGTCTTCCTCTACCAGGCCATCCAGCCACGCCGAGAAAACCGTCCGCGACGACGTCTTCAGCCGCTCGTCCAACTGCTTTGCCTCATTGCGCAGCGTGCGCGGGTCGATGCCGACTCCTTCCAGTTCGCAAGCGTGCCCCACCAGCCAGCACTCGATCCCGTTCACGTCGGCTTCCAGGTGGAATTGCAGCCCCAGAACGTTGCGCCCGATCGAGAAGGCCTGATTGTGGCCGATGACGGTGCTGGCTAGCCGGGCCGCGCCCTCCGGGATTTCGAACTGGTCACCGTGCCAATGCAGCACCGGCATTTCGCCGAGCGGAGCCAGCACGGAGTCCTCGCCCTCGGGTGTCAGTGTGAGAGGGGTAAAACCGATCTCCTTGACGCCCAGGGGCGACACCGTCGCCCCGCCTGCACGCGCGATCAATTGGGCTCCCAGGCAGATGCCGAGCAAAGGCCTACCCGAAGCCAAGCGCTGGCGCACGACGTTCAGCTCCCGCTCGAGGAAGGGGTAACGCGCGTCATCGCTGGCTCCAATGGGACCGCCCAGCACGATGAGCAGATCGGCCTGTCGCACCTCGGGATCGTCGAGGTCGTCCAGGCCGGGGTCGAGATACGTCACCGCATAACCACGCTCGAGCAGCACGGGCTCCAGGGTGCCGAGATCCTCGAAGTGGATGTGACGGAGTGCTAATGCTGTCTTCATAGTGAATATTCTTAGCCGTGAATGAAAAAAGATGGCTCATGCAGAGGGCCAGAAATGGCTGTCGGGCAGGCGCCGGGCGCCATAGATCGCTTGCCCCACTCGGACAATCGTGGCGCCCTCCTCGATGGCGGTCTCGAAGTCGCCGGACATGCCCATGGACAGTTCGGCCACTCTTTCGCCTTCAGGCAGCGCCTGCCGAATCCGGTCCCGCAGTTCCCTGAGCCGAACGAAGCACTGCCGTACCCTAGACTCGTCCGACGACAGCAGGGCCAGCGTCATCAGGCCACGCACGCGTAGGGAGGAGTACGCCGGCAGACAACGCAAGAAAGCCTCGACCGCATCCGGCGCCAAACCGTACTTGCTCGACTCCCCCGAGGTGTTGACCTGAACGAAGACGTCGAGACCACGCCCCAGTGCCTGCAAGCGACGGTCCAGCGCCTCGGCCACGCGCAGACTGTCGAGAGCCTGGAACTCGGAAGCGAAGCGCGCCACCAGCTTGGCCTTGTTGGTCTGAAGGTGGCCGACGAGAGACCATCGCAAACCCTCCAGGTCGGATAACGCCTCCCGCTTGCGATACGCCTCCTGCACCTTGTTCTCGCCCAGCTCCCGGCATCCCGCCTCGACGGACAGACGGATTCGTGCCTCATCCACGGTCTTGCTGATCGGCAGCAGGCGCACCTCGGCAGGATCGCGGCCAACGCGTCGGCTGGCATCAGCGATGCGCTCACGGACACTCGCCAGATTACGAGTGAAGTCCTCGACCGTTCTGGCCTGCGGATATGGCGACGGAACGTCGGCACTCTGGGGGAACGAATCACTCAAGACCGGGGCCTCCCTGATGGAACGAAGTGAGACTGTACGGGCTCGTGGCGGCCCTCTAGAATCTTACTATGTCAGATTTAAATATGTCATAGGACAAAATGCAAATCACCGGAACATCCGCCGCCGAAATCTTCGACAGCGTTCGTCTGCTGGCTCAGTCGGGCCAACTGCAACCAGGGCAGTCGCTGCCGCCCGTGCGCGACCTGGCCACCAGGCTGGAGGTCAACCGCAACACGGTGGCGGCTGCCTACAAGCGGCTGGTCGCCGCCGGGATCGCCGTCACGCGAGGCCGCCTGGGCACGGTCATTCGCGAGCCGCCCAGACTGGGCGAACAGGAAGGCGCCACCCCGGACACGCGCCTCAGCGATGTCGCGAGTGGTAACCCCAATCCCGACTGGCTGCCGGATATCAGCGAGGCGGTGGTGCGAGCAGGCTACCGGCCGCGGCTGTACGGCGAGGCCACCGTCAATCCGAGCCTGGCCAACTACGCCCGCCAATGGTTCGCGGGGGACGTCACCGAGCGACACGAGTTCGAACTGGCCCACGGCGCCGTGGATGCCATCGAGAGACTCCTCGCCGCGCACCTCGTGACCGGCGATCGAGTGGTGGTGGAGACCCCCTGCTTCCTGGGCAGCCTCAACGTGTTGCGTGTTGCAGGCCTGGAGCCGGTGGGGGTGCCGGTCGACCGCGAAGGCATGCGCGTCGACGCCCTCGAGCACGCCCTGTCCGCCGGGGCGCAGGCGGTCATCCTGACACCGCGTGCGCACAACCCGACGGGATGCGGCCTGAGCGCCCAGCGCGCCCAGGCGTTGAGGCGGGTCCTCGAGCGCCACCCGCACGTGCTGATCGTCGTGGACGATCATTTCGCCCTGCTGGCCGACACGCTGTACCACTCGGTGATTCCCGAGTCGGCGCAGCGCTGGGCACTGGTGCGCTCCCTCTCCAAGGCCCTCGGACCGGATCTGCGCATCGCGCTCATCGCCAGCGACCCGCAGACGGCTGAGCGCCTGCGATTGCGTCTCGCTCCGGGCTCTACCTGGGTCAGCCACCTGCTGCAAGACATCGCCCATGCCTGCCTGACCAACGAGGTCGTGGCATCGCAAATCGCCCTGGCACGCGAGGATTACACTCGACGGCGCCATTACCTGACGACCGCCCTGGCCGAGCGTGGCATTGCCGTTGCCACGCCTGCCGATGGCCTGAACCTGTGGATACCGCTCCAGCAGCACAGCCGCCCCCTCGCCTTCGCCATGGCCAAGCGGGGCTGGCTCGTGCGCGGGGGCGAGGGATTCAGCGTCGGCGAACCCGTGCATGGTTTACGGCTCACGGTATCGGAACTCGAGGAGTCACAAGCTGGGCAACTGGCTACGGACCTTCGGGATAGCGTCCATGAGAACGGGGATGACAGCCCCGTCGGCCGATAGGCAACGCCGGATCCGGTCTCCCCTTCGACCGAGGCTCGTGGCGTCACCCCGCTATCGCCTCGCCAGCAGGGCCTCGAGCCCGGCGAGCTGATAGCGCCAGAACGCCTCGAAGGCCGCCCGAATATCGGCTTCATCGTCATGCGAGCGCAGGATCGCGACGATCATGTCGGCGGTGCTCGAGAACAACTGCACCAGCACCACCCGCGGCACGGATGCCGCGCCCTCACCGCCCGGCTGCGACGCCAGGTAGGCATGAGCCAGGCGGGTCAGCTCGCGGACGACCAGCGGCCTCACATGGGCCAGGGAAGAGCCTTCGGCGCCGGCCAGCAAGATCACCACGGACAGGCGCCATTCGACCCAGAAGTCCAGCAAGGCCTTCGCCCGAGCCGAGCCCGGCGGCGTTGCCGAGCGCCACTCCGCCAGGGTGCCCAGTTCCCGGACCCGGGCGCGGATCAGCCGCACCAAGCGGGCGGCGACGCCCCGGGGCACCACGGCCTCGAACAGCGCCGCCTTGTTCGGGTAGTAGCGGTAGAGGTTGCCGGTCGAGACGCCGACCTCGGCGGCGATATCGGTCAGCCGCGCCGCGGCGAAGCCCTCGCGCGCGAAGGCCTCGGCCGCGGCGGCCAGAATGCGGGCGCGAACGGCGGTCTTGAGCGTCTGTGCCATGGGCCTACTCCGCCCCCGTCGGCCAGCGATGGTGCCAGGGCGCCGCCTGCTCGAGTTCCAGGGCCAGCCCCAGCAACCGCGCCTCCTGGCCCAACGGGGCGGCGAAGTGCGAGCCGATCGGCAGTCCCGTGGGCGAGACGTGCAGCGGCACCGACATGGCCGGCCAGCCGGCGATGGAGGCGATGGCGGTGTAGCCGGCCAGGGCTTCGGTGAAGGCCGCCGCCGCCTCATAGGGCTGGGTGCCCCCGTGGCGGCCGAGCGGAAAGGCGGGAAAGGCCACGGTGGGGCACAGCAGCACATCGAACCCGGCCATGGCACGCTCCGCCGCGTCGGCGGCGGCCTGCAGCGCGGTGGCCGCCTGCGCGCCTGCCTCGGGCGGCAGCGCCCGGGAGCGCGCGATCAGCTCGCGGGTGTAGGGCTCCAGGCGCGCCTCGTCGAACGCCGGGCCCATCAGGGCACGCAGCTGCTCGCAGGCCCCACCCAGGGTCAGCGATGCCGAGGTGAAGAAGGCGTCCGCGGCGGCCCGGGCGTCATGCCGCGGGCCCTCGATGTCCACCACCTCATGGCCCAGCGACTCGCAGAGCCGCCGGGTCTCCGCCAGCGCCTGCGCCACCTCCGGCTCGGGCCGGGTGCCGTCGGCGGTGCGGTCATAGAGCCCGATGCGCAGCCGGCGGCGCAGCGGCTGGGTCACCCGGCCGACCTTCCCACCCGGCAGGCCTGCCTCGTCGCGTTCCACCACGGACAGCCAGGTGGCGCTGTCGCGTACGCTGCGCGACACGCAGTGCTCGCTGATCATGCGGGTGAAGGGGGTATCGGCGGCCTGGCCGGTGGACAGATGCCGGCCTCGACTGGGCTTGAAGCCGAACAACCCGCAGAAGGACGCCGGAGCGCGGATCGAGCCGCCGCCGTCGGAGGCATGGGCGACGGGCACCATGCCGGCGGCCACGGCGGCCACCGCCCCGCCGGAGGAGCCGCCAGGTGAGCGGGAAAGATCCCAGGGATTGCGAGTGGCCCCGCAGGCCAGGGTCTCGGTGGTGCCCAGCAGGCCGAACTCCGAGGTGGTACTCTTGCCCAGCACGATCAGCCCGCTGGCGTCCAGGGCCTCGGTGTAGGCCGAGCCGGCCGGTGGCACCTGCCCCTGAAACAGCCGCGAGCCCATCCCCAGCGGCAGGCCGGGGTAGGTGACGAGATCCTTCAGCAGGGTGGGCACCCCGGCGAAGGGGCCCGTCGTCTTGGCATGGCGGGCCTTCTCCCGGGCGAGCTCGGCGTCGCGCGCCGCCACCGCATTGACCGTCGGGTCCAGCCGCTCGATACGGCGGATGGCGGCCTCCACCAGCTCCAGCGGCGATACCTCGGCGCGCTCGACCAGCTGCGCCTGAGACGTGGCGTCCAGGCGGGCGAGCTCATCATCCCTATACGTACTGACTTGATCCGACACCATGGTGTCTCCTCATATTCAGCCATAAGCGAATAGTGAATTTACTATTCAATTTATCAGCGTACCGTGAAATCGCAAGCCAAAGACACCACTGGAACACCTACCTATGAATGACTAGACAGACGGGCATACTAAGAGGGTGTTTACAACGTTGGCGAGCGAAGGCCAGACCGGGGCGCGTAGCTAAGGCAAAATCGACCGAAAAACGGACCGGGCTGGCGCTCCAGTTTACACGGGTTAAATGAGCATTTTGACCGGGCTTGCGTACGAGGCCGATTTTAACGCCGTATTGTCGAGCGCAGGCATTTTGTAAACACCCGCTAAAGAACTCTAACCTTTGACCTTCGCCTCCGGAGGACCCATGTCGCGTACCTTGATTCTGATCGGCCTGGCGATCGTCGCCGTCGGCCTGCTCTGGCCCTGGGTCTCCAAGCTGCCGTTGGGGCACCTGCCCGGCGACATCGTCATCAAGCGCGAGAATGTCGCATTCTATTTCCCGATCACCACCATGATCCTCGTCAGCGTCATGCTGTCGCTGCTGGTCTGGCTGTTCCAGCGCTGACCGCGACACATCGACGAGGATTGCACCCGGCAAGGCCGGCGGTTAGGCTTCGCGGTCGTTCGCCGTTCCAGGACCCTCGATCATGCAGTATCCCGCCCTCGCACTGACCGGCATCGGTCTGCTGGCCCTGCTCTGCCAATGGGCGGCCTGGCGCCTGCGCCTGCCGGCCATCCTGCCGTTGCTGCTCGGCGGCATCGTCGTCGGGCCGGTCACCGGCTGGCTGGAGCCCGACGCCCTGCTCAGCGACCTGCTGTTTCCGCTGGTCTCGCTGGCGGTGGCGGTGATCCTCTTCGAGGGCAGCCTGACCCTGGACTTCAAGGACCTGCGCGGGCACGGCCGCACCGTGCGCCGCCTGGTCACCTGGGGGGCATTGATCACCGCCGTGGTGGGCACCGTGGCCGCCCGCACCATCCTCGGCCTGAGCTGGCAGATCGCCAGCGTGCTGGGGGCGGTCCTGGTGGTGACCGGCCCCACGGTGGTCCTGCCCCTGGTGCAGACGCTGCGCGCCCGGGCCCATCTTACCCAGATCCTGCGCTGGGAAGGCATCCTCATCGACCCGGTCGGGGCGATCGGCGCCGTGCTGGTCTTCGAGTTCGTCGCCCTCGGCCACGCCCAGGGCGCGATCTCGCATACGCTGGTGCTGTTCGCCAAGACCGCGCTGATCGGTTTCGGCCTGGGCATCGTCGGCGGTTACCTGTGGGGGCTGGTACTGCGTCACCACTGGCTTCCCCAGCGCCTGCACAGCTTCGGCACGCTGATGACCATGCTCGGGCTGTTCAGCGCCTCCAACCTGCTGTTCCACGAGTCGGGCCTGCTGACGGTGACGGTGATGGGCGTGTGGCTGGCCAACATGCGCGCGGTGCCCACCCAGCCGATCATCGAGTTCAAGGAAACCCTCTCGGTGCTGCTGATCTCGGGGCTGTTCATCCTGCTCGCCGCTCGCCTGACCGCCGAGCAGCTGGCGATGCTCTCGTGGCCGGCCTGGGCCTTCCTGGTGGTGCTGGTGTGGGTCGCGCGGCCGCTGGCGGTCTGGCTGTGCACCTGGGGCAGCGGCCTGCACTGGCGCGAGAAGGCCCTGCTCGCCTGGCTGTCGCCGCGCGGCATCGTCGCCGCCGCGGTGGCCTCGCTGTTCGCCCTGCGCTTCGAGGAGAGCGGCGTCGCCGACGCCGAGATGCTGGTCCCGGTGACCTTTCTGGTGATCATCAGCACGGTGGTGGTGCAGAGTCTGCTATCGCGGCCCATCGCCCGCCTGCTGGGAGTCAGCGAACCGCCGCCGTCGGGCTTTCTGATTCTCGGCGCCAATCCGCTGGCCCGCGCGGTGGCCCGGGCGCTCACCGACGCGGGCTTCGCCGTACGCCTGGCCGACACCAACTGGGATGCCGTGCAGGAAGCGCGCATGGCGGGGCTGCCGGTCTACTACGGCAACCCCCTCTCGGAGCACGCCGCCCAGCACCTGGAACTGACGGGGATCGGCCATCTGCTGCCGCTGTCGCCCTACCGCGAGCTCAACAACCTGGCCGCGCTGCATTTCGAGCACATCCTGGGCCACGGCCGGGTCTTCCGGCTCGCCGAGGACACCACGCGCAGTACCCGGCGGCATCGCGAACAGGCGATCGCCCATCTGCCGCTGCTGTTCGCCGACGACGCCACCTACGCCAAGCTCTCGAGCCTGGTCGCCCAGGGCGCGGAGATCCGCAGCGCACGACTCACCGACAGCTTCGGTCGCGACGACTACTATCAGATACACGCCGGCCACCTGCTGGAACTGTTCAGCATCGGCCAGAGCGGCCGCATCCGCATCGCCAGCGACCGCCAGCCCCTCACCCCCAAGGCCGGCGAGACGCTGATCAGCCTGATCTATCCGACATCGCCGGAATACGACCCGCCGCGCCGCGACAGCGAGACCAGCGAGGATGCGGCGGCCTGAAACGACACCGGCCGCCCCGTGGGGCGGCCGGTGTCGATCGAGAAGAACCGGTTTCTCTCTCTAGAAGAACAGGCTTCGCAACGCCGCCCCGGGGTCGGCCTCGCGCATGAACGCCTCGCCCACCAGGAAGCCGTTGACGCCGTGCTCGCGCATGTGCTCGACGTCGCCGCGGGTATGAATGCCCGATTCGGTGATCACGGTCACCCCCTCGGGGACCCGCGACAGCAACTGGAAGGTGGTCTCGAGGCTGGTGTCGAAGGTGCGCAGATCGCGATTGTTGATTCCCACCAGGGTGAGATCCAGCGCCAGCGCCCGCTCCAGCTCCAGGGCGTCGTGGACCTCGACCAGCACGTCCATGCCCAGCGCGTGGGCCTGTTGATGCAGGTCCTGGAGACGCGCATCGTCCAGGGCGGCGACGATCAGCAGGATGCAGTCGGCGCCGATCGCCCGTGCCTCGCTGACCTGATAGCCGTGGACGATGAAGTCCTTGCGGATTACCGGCAGGTCGCAGGCGCCACGGGCGGCGATCAGGTAATCCTCGTGGCCCTGGAAGTAGTCGGCGTCGGTGAGCACCGAGAGGCAGCTGGCGCCGGCCTCGGCGTAGGCACGGGCGATCGACTCGGGGTCGAAGGCCTCGCGGATCACGCCCTTCGACGGCGAGGCCTTCTTGACCTCGGCGATCACCGCCGGGTCGCCATCGGCGATGGTCCGGTCGAGGGCGGCGACGAAACCGCGTGGCGAGGACTGCTCGGCTGCCCGCTCGAGCAGCGTGGCCTCGCTGACACGCCCGCGGCGCTCGGCGACTTCCTCGTCCTTGCGGGCGAGAATCTTGGCAAGAATGGTCGGCAGGCCTTCCTGGCTCATGACGTCGTCCCTCCCTGATCGGCGAAGACGCGGGTGAAATCGGCCAGCTCCTTCATCTTCTCCAGCGCCAGGCCGGAGGCCATGGCGTCCTGGGCCAGCGCCACGCCCTCCTTGATAGTGTCGGCGATATCGCCGGCGTAGAGCGCCGCCCCGGCGTTGAGCGCGACGATATCCGCCGCCTCACCCTCGCCGCGCAACGCCTCGCGCACCAGCCGCAGGCTGTCCTCGGCGGTGACCACCTTGAGCGGTTCCAGCGAGGCCCGCTCGATGCCGAAGTCCTCGGGGACGATGGTGTATTCGCGGATCTCGCCCTCGCGCAGTTCGGCGACCCGGGTGGGGGCCGCCAGCGAGATCTCGTCGAGCCCGTCCTCGGCATGCACCACCAGCACGTGGCGGCTACCCAGGCGCTTGAGCGTCTCGGCCATCAGCCCCACCAGCGACGGCTGGTAGACGCCGAGCAGCTGGTGCTGGGCGCCGGCGGGATTGGTCAGCGGACCGAGAATGTTGAACACGGTGCGCACGCCCATCTCGCGGCGCGGCCCGATGGCATGGCGCATCGCCTGGTGATGCATGGGCGCGAACATGAAGCCCACCCCCACCTGTTCGATGCAGCGCGCCACCTGAGCGGGGGCGAGATCGAGCTTGATCCCGGCGACATCGAACAGATCCGCGCTCCCCGAGGAGGAGGACACGCTGCGATTGCCGTGCTTGGCGACGTGGCCGCCGGCCGCCGCCACCACGAAGCTCGACGCCGTGGAGACGTTGAACAGGTTGGCGCCGTCGCCGCCCGTGCCGACGATGTCGACCAGGTCGTCGCGGGCCACCGTCACCGGGGTCATCAATTCGCGCATCACCTGCGCCGCGGCGGCCACCTCGTCGACCGTCTCGCCCTTCATCGACAGGCCGATCAGGAAGGCGCCGATCTGGGCGTCGGAGGCCTCGCCGGTCATGATCGCGTTCATCACCGCGTGGGTGTCGGCGTAGCTCAGATGGCGGCCGCGCATGACCGCGTCGATCGCCTCTCGCATCTGCATGATGTGTCCCCCTCAGGCCCGGCGTTTCAGGAAGTTCGCCAACAGTTCGTGACCCTGGCGGGTCAGGATCGATTCAGGATGAAACTGCACGCCCTCGATATCCAGCGTCTTGTGGCGCAGCCCCATGATCAGCCCCGGCGTGACGTCGTCGTCATCCACCCAGGCGGTCACCTCGAGACAGTCGGGCAGGCTCGCCGCCTCGACCACCAGCGAATGATAGCGGGTGACCTCCAGCGGATCGTCGAGCCCGGCGAACACGCCCTCGCCGCGGTGACGGACACGCGAGGTCTTGCCGTGCATGACCTGCGGTGCCCGGACCACCTCGCCGCCGAATACCTGGCCGATCGCCTGGTGGCCGAGGCAGACCCCGAGGATCGGCAGGCGACCGGCGAAATGGCGGATCACGTCCATCGAGATGCCCGCCTCGTTGGGCGTGCAGGGGCCCGGCGAGACCACGATGTGACTGGGCGCCAGCCGTTCGATGGCGTCGAGGGTGATGGTGTCGTTGCGATGGGTCTCGACCTCGGCGCCGAGCTCGGCGAGGTACTGCACCACGTTGAAGGTGAAGCTGTCGTAATTGTCGATCATCAGCACGGACATGGCACCAGGGTCCTGTTTCGGTTGAGAGTGAGTCGCGATCATGAGACGCGTCTTCCGGTTCGTCGGGTCCCATGCCAGCCGTGCGGAGTCTCCGGGCACAAAAATGCCGCCCCGCAGGCGGCATTTGGACGTCCCAGACATGCACGTGCCGCCTCGCTCTAGAGGCGCCACCACCGCATGCGTGAGTCGGAGAGATCGGGTGCGTTCATGGCCACAATACTGCGGCGGGTGCCCGGACGTGTCAAGCAAACGCCGCTGCAGGGGAGGCGGAAAAGAGAAACGCGGAAATCAGGAATGAGGAAAAACGTGATAAGCGCCGCCGGCCACTCGCACCGTTAACCGGATGATGATTACCATTCGAAGCGTATACCTTTTGTGATTCTCTCGCCCGGCCGCCACGCCGGGTCGTCATGCGGAAATCCTGGATGTCTCTTTCGCGACTCCCCCTGGCCGGCTCATTCGGCCTGGTCCTGCTTCTCAGTGCCTGTAGCGCCCTGCCTCCGGATAACGACTACCCGGCGCATGCCGAACAGGACATCACGCAGGTCCCCGACTGGTCGGCCGTCTCCGGCGGCGAGCCGGCCACCGGGCTCACCGAGCTGATCGGCGCGCCGCCCTTGACCGAACTGGTCGATCAGGCGCTGGCCGCCAACCCGTCGCTGCAGCAGACCTTGCTGGCGCTCAGGATCCGTCAGGCCGAGCGCGACGAGACCGGGGCCGAGCGCCTGCCCAGCGTGTCCGCCGGGCTCGAGGCCTCGCGGGGCGAGGACCGCGACGCCACGGTCTATACCGGCTCGGCCACGATCAGTTGGGAGCTCGACCTGTGGCACAAGCTGGCCAACGGTTACCGCGCCGCCGGCAAGGACGTCGCCGAGCAGCGCGCGATCTACCAGTCCTCGCGGGACACGCTGGCCGCCGAAGTGATGCAGGCCTGGCTCGAGATCATCGCCGACCGTCACGCCATCGCCATCGAGCAGCACCGCCTCGCGACCCTGGAGAAGAACGAGCGTTTCATCCTGCAGCGCTACCGCAGCGGTATCGGCACTCTGGAGGATCTCGCCAGCGCGCGCCAGTCGGCGGCCAGCTCGCGTGCCAGCCTCGCCGAATACCGCGAGTCGCTGGCCGAGCAGCAGCGCTCGCTGCGCGAGATGCTGGGGCGCAGCGACAAGCAGGCGATCAGCGTCCCCGACGACTATCCGGCAGTAACGCTGCCGCTCGCGGCGCTGCCGGAGCAGACCTTGAGACGCCGCCCGGATCTCAAGGCGGCCTATCTGGCGATCCAGGCCGAGGCCCTGCGCACCCGCGTCGCCTATCAGGAACTGCTGCCCAGTTTCAGCGTGCAGGCGGCACTCGAGGATGCCGCGTCATCGCCCCGGGCGGCGCTGCTCACCGACCCGGTCTGGTCGCTGCTCGGTCAGTTGACCGCGCCGCTCTATCAGGGCGGCGAACTGCGCGCCCGGGCCCGCGCCGCCGAACTCGAGACCGCCCGGGCCTACCAGGCCTATCGCGAGACGCTGCTGAGCGCGGTCAGCGATGTCGAGAATGCCCTCGGCCGGGAACGCAGTCTTGCCGAGCGTCAGCGCCATATTCGCGAGGCGCTGGCCAACGCCCGCGACAACCTCGACCAGTACCAGCGCCAGTATCGTGCCGGTCTGGTCGGCATTCTCGATCTGCTGGCCGTGCAGGAGACGACCTATGACCTGGAAGCCCGGCTCGATGAGCTCACCTACCAGCGATTGTCCAATCGCATCGACCTCGGACTGGCACTAGGCCTGGGAGTCAACGAATGAGGCGTTTTCGCCAGTGGGGCCTGATCGCCGTCGCCGCCGCGGTACTGCTCGGCGTACTCGCCTACGACCGTTGGCAGATCCAGTCTCGGGGGCAGCGCGGGCCGGCCCCCTCCCAGACCGAGCACCAGGCCCCCGACGTCTCGGTGATCGACGTCGAACCGGCCAGCTATCGCGCCCGGCTGACCGGCTACGGTGCCGCCCAGCCGCGCTATTCGCTGGCACTCACGGCACAGGTCAGCGGTCGGGTCACCGCGCTCGACGACGGCTTCGCCAGCGGCGAGCGCGTCGCCCGGGGCACGGCACTGGTCACCCTCGAGGACAGTGACTATGCCGCCGCGCTCGCCGAGGCCCGCTACAATCTGGCCAGCGCCCGGCAGGCGCTTCTCGAAGCCAGGCAGGAACAGCGCCAGGCCCGCCAGGAGTGGCAGGCGTCCGGCCTTTCCGGAGAGCCGGATTCGCCGCTGGTACTGCACGGCCCCCAGGTCGCCACCGCCCAGGCGGCCGCGGACAACGCCGAGGCGGCCATGGCCAGCGCGCAGAAGGATCTCGACCAGACCCGCATCGCCGCCCCCTTCGACGCCCTGGTCGTCGAACGCGATGTCGCGCCCGGCAGCTACGTGCAGGCCGGCGATACCCTGGCAACGCTCTACAGCACCGACCGGGTGGAAGTCACCGTCTCGCTGCCGCAGCGCGACTGGCAGCAGCTACCCGACGCCGCGATCCTGACCCGCGGCGACTGGCCGGTCACGCTCCGGGACGACCAGACGGGCCAACAGTGGCAGGGCCGCGTGGTGCGCGTGGAACGCCACCTCGACGACACCACGCGCCAGCGCGCCCTGGTCGTGGCCGTCGATCAGCCGCTCGACCGCTCCCCGGCCCTGCTGCCGGGCAACTTCCTCGAGGTCCGTCTCGCCGGACGCGAGGTCGCCGGTCTGTGGAAACTCCCCGCCTCGGCACTCAGCCAGCGCGGCAAGCTCTGGTATGTCACCGCCGACGGCACGCTGGCCGATGTCGATGCCGAGCCGGCATTCCGCGACGGCAATGCGATCTACGTCCCCGTGCCTGACGATCTGACCGATCGCCACCAGCGCGTGCTGACCCACCCGCTGAGCAGCTACCTGGCGGGCATGGCCGTGAACGCGGTGCGCCCCGACGCCCCGGATGGCAGCGCGGCCCTGGCCGATGCCGGGACGCCAGCGAGCGAGGGCGGCGACGATGAGTGACCCGACGCCCCCGCACTATCGTGGGCCCATCGCCTGGTTCGCCGCCAACCCGGTCGCGGCCAACCTGTTGATGCTGCTGGTCATCGCCCTGGGCATCACCCAGATGGGGTCGCTGCGCAAGGAAGCCTTCCCGAGCATGGAGCCCGACAGTCTCAGCATCTCGGTCAACTACGACAGCGGCTCCGCCCGGCAGTCCGAGGAGGGCCTGGCGATCAAGATCGAGGACGCCCTGCAGGACGTCGTCGGCATCGACTCGATCACCAGCACCTCCACCGGCGGCGGCACCACCGTCACCGTCGAGAAACGCAGCGACTACGACCTCGACACCCTGCTGCGCGACGTCAAGGCCAAGGTCGATGCCATCTCGAACTTTCCCGTCGCGGCCGACGAGCCGGTCATCGCCAAGGACCGACGCGAGGCTCACGCCCTGTGGCTGCAGCTCTACGGCAATGCCGACCGCCACACGCTGCAGCAGCTCGCCGAGTCGCTCAAGGCGGGGCTGCTCGACCGCGGTGCCATCAGCCGTGTCGACATCGCCGGCGACCTGGACCCGATGATGGCGATCGAGATCGACGAGGCGCGGCTGCAGGCGCTCGGCCTGGCGCTCGCCGACGTCGAGGACGCCATCAATGCCGGCTCCACCGACACCATGACCGCGGTGATGAGCAACGACCAGCTCTACCTCCAGCTCAAGGCTTCCAATCAGGCCTATCTCAAGGAAGCGTTTGCGGCGATACCGCTGATCACCACCACCGACGGCAAGTGGGTGCACCTCGGCGACGTCGCGCGGATTCGCGACACCTTCGACGACGACACGGCCGTGCTGTCGCGCTTCAACGGCAGGAACAGCATCGCCCTCGAGGTAATCACCACCGGTCAGGACGACATCAGCGATTCGGTCAGCGATGCCCGTGCGGTGGTCAAGCAGTGGCAGGAGGGGGGACGTCTGCCGCACGGCGTCTCGCTGGCCACCTGGCACGATCGCAGCGTCGCGATCGGCCAGCGCCTGAGCCTGATGATCGAGAACGCCATCGTCGGCATCCTGCTGGTCTTCGTCCTGCTGGCGCTGTTCCTCAATCTCACCGTGGCCTTCTGGGTAGCGATGGGCCTGCCGTTCATCGTCTTCGGCACGCTGTTCCTGATGGGCGACAACCTGCTGGGCCTGTCGCTCAACGAGTTCACCACCTTCGGTTTCATCATGGCGCTGGGCATCGTCGTCGACGACGCGGTGGTGGTCGGCGAAAGCGTCTACACGGTCCGCGCCAGCGAGGGCGACAGCCTGGCCAATACCATCAGGGGCACGCAGCGGGTGGCGATTCCCACGCTGTTCGGCGTCTTCACCACCGTCGCCGCCTTCGCCGCGCTGGCTCAGCTGGACGGCGGTCTGGGCAAGCTCTATGCCCAGTTCGCGATCATCGTCGCGCTGTGCCTGGTATTGTCGATCATCGAGTCCAAGCTGATCCTGCCGGCCCACCTGGCCCACCTGAATACCCGTCGACGCCGCGTCAGGCACCCCTTGATGCGCGGCTGGCAGACGCTTCAGCAGGGCGCCGACCGTGGCTTGAGCCTGTTCAGCGAGCGCTGCTACCGGCCCTTGATCGGCGGCGCCCTCGAACACCGCTACGCCGTGACGCTGCTGTTCGTGGCGCTGTTCGCGCTGGTCATGGCGATGCCTTTCACGGGCGCGGTCCGCATCAGCTTCTTTCCCTCGGTACCGGGCGACACCGTGCGCGCCACGCTGACCATGCAGGGAGATGCCAGCTTCGGTCAGACCCACGCCGCCCTCCGGCGCCTCGAGGACGAGGCCTACGCAGCCGACCGTGCCCTGCGCGGCGATGCGCCCGGCGCCATCGCGCACCTCCAGTTGCTCTCGGAGGCGGACCAGTCGGGCAAGGTGACCGTCGAGCTCGACGACGACGCCCCCTATGACCTGGTTACCTTCACCCGTCGCTGGCGCGCGCTAGCCGGCGTCCCCGAGGGCAGCAAGACGCTGAGCGTGCAGAGCCACCGGGCGATGGTCGATGCCCTGCGCGTCGAGCTTCGCGCCAGCGATGACGAGGTGCTCAACCGCGCCGGCGAGGCACTCAAGACCGCCCTGCAGGCGATTCCCGCGGTCAACGGCATCGATGACAACCTGACCCCCGGCCAGCCACAGCTGAACCTGTCGCTCACCGCCCAGGGGCGGGCACTCGGCATCACCACCCAGATGCTCGCCGAGCAGGTACTCACCGCCTTTCAGGGCCGGGTGGTCCAGCGCTTCCAGCGCAACGACGACGAAGTCGAGGTCAAGGTGCGCTATCCCGAAGCCGCCCGTCGCAACGCCACGGATGTCCTCGGCGCCCGCCTGCGCACCCCCGATGGCGACGTGGTGCCGCTGTCCAGCGTCGCCACGGCGAGCTACGGCTACACGCGCGATTCGATCACCCGCATCGACGGCGAGCGGGCCGTCTACGTCTCCGCCGACGTCGACAAGCAGCGCCTGTCGTCGACGGAACTGGTGGCGCAGCTGCAGGCGTCCATCATTCCCCGACTCGAGCGTCAGTACCCGACGCTCAGCGTGCATTTCGCCGGCGAGGCCGAGCAGCAGGCCGAGACCCAGTCGTCGATGCTGACGCAGTTCCTGATCGCCCTGCTGGTGATCTACATGCTGCTGGCGGTGCCGCTGAAGTCCTATGTCCAGCCGCTGTTGATCATGACCGCCATCCCGTTCGGCGTGGTCGGGGCGATCCTCGGTCACTGGCTCAACGGTCTGCCGGTGAGCATCCTGTCGCTCAACGGCATCATCGCCCTCAGCGGGGTGGTGGTAAACGACAGCCTGCTGCTGGTGGCTCGCTTCAACGAGCTCCGCCCCGACGCGCGACACAGCCGCGAGGCCATCGGCCAGGCCTGTCGCAGCCGCCTGCGAGCGGTGCTGCTGACCTCGCTGACCACCTTCGCCGGGCTGATGCCGCTGCTCGGCGAGACCTCGCATCAGGCCCAGTTCCTGATCCCCGCGGCGGTCTCGCTGGGCTACGGCATCATGTTCGCCACCCTGATCACCCTGATCCTGATCCCGGTGCTGTTGCTCATCCAGCTCGACGTGGCGGCGGGGCTCGTGCGCATCAGGCAGCGCCTGCTGCCAGCCAGGGAGGACGAGAACGCCGCCTGATGCCACGATGCCATTCAGGCAAGTCCGCCGGTCGGGCCAATAGCGACGCTGCCGGCCCGACTGGCGATGACAGGCTCAGAACTCGCTCCAGTCCGCCTCCGCGGTGACGGACCTGACATGCCGGCCCGCCGCCCCCCGGCCGGTGGTCGCGTCGGCCTCGGCGCGCGAGCCCGGGGCGGCGCTGCGGGATGCCGGCAGGCTGGCCACGGCGGCGTCGAGCTGGAAGGTTCCGACGATCGCCTGTAGATGCTGCGCCTGATCCTCGAGCGAGCTCGCCGCGGCGCTGGACTGCTGCACCAGGGCGGCATTCTGCTGGGTGGCCGAATCCATCTGGGTAAGGGCGTCGTTGATCTGCTCGATACCACCGTTCTGTTCACGGGTGGCGTGGGAGATCTCGCTCATCAGTTCGGCGACACGGCGGATCGACTCCACCGTCTGGGAGATGGTCTCGCCGCTGCGCTCGGCCTGCTGGGCGCCTTTCTCGATGCGCGACGTGGAGGCCTCGATCATGGCGCGGATCTCGCGGGCGGAGTCGGCACTGCGGCTCGCCAGCGAGCGGACCTCTCCGGCCACCACGGCGAAGCCACGCCCCTGCTCGCCGGCCCGTGCGGCTTCCACCGAGGCATTGAGGGCGAGGATGTTGGTCTGGAAGGCGATCGAATCGATGACCTGGATGATGTCGTTGATCTTTTTCGAGTTCTCGGCGATCTCGCGCATCAGCGTCACGGTACGCTCGACCTCCTCGCCACTGCTCTCGGCGGATGTCGATGCCTGACTGGACAAGCGATCCGCCTCGAGCGCCGAGTCGGTGTTCTGGCGCACCGTCGAGGCCATCTCCTCCATGCTCGAGGCGGTTTCCTGGATCGCCGACGCCTGCTCCTCGGTGCGCGACGACAGATCCTGGCTCCCCGCGGCGATTTCACGAGCCCCGGTGAAGACACTCTCGCTGCTCTCGCGCAGCGAGCTCACGACCTCCATCAGCCGTTGCTGCATGCGCTGGAGAGCGGCGAACAACTGGCCGATCTCGTTACGCCCCCGCGCCTCGATGCGCGCGGTGAGATCGCCCTGCGCGATGCGCTCGAAATGCGCGACCGCCTGTTCCAGCGGGCCGACGACGAGGCGGATCATCCCCTGGCGCAGGACGACCGCGAGCAGCACCGCGACGACCAGCAGGCCGACGGCGACGAGCGTGACGATGCCGCCCATGCGTGATGTCTCGCCGATCAATTCATCGCCGCGGGACTCGATATAGCGCACGAAGTCACGCACGGCCTCGTCGAAGCGTGCGAAGTCGTCGTTCATGGCAACCGCCCGCTGCCGCACGGCATCCGGACTGAGATCCGCCAGCAAGGGCTCCAGCGAGTCCGTCACGATCGTCTGATAGGTTTGGGTGATCCGATCGACGTAAGGCGCACGCTGCGAGTCTGCCGCCACCGGCACCGCCTGGAACTGGGCGAAACGCTCGCGGGCCCGCGCGAGATAGTCACGGGCCTGTGTCTTGCTGAGCTGTGCCCCTTGGGTATCGCCTTGCTGGCTGAGTGTCGCGTACTCCTTGAGCGCCGAGGCGGTGTTGAGCAGATTGACCTGGGTGCGGTTGATCGTGTTGGCCTGCTCGACGTTGATCTCCGACAACTCATC
Organism: Modicisalibacter sp. MOD 31.J; assembly: GCF_020147985.1. NCBI lineage: Bacteria > Pseudomonadati > Pseudomonadota > Gammaproteobacteria > Oceanospirillales > Halomonadaceae > Modicisalibacter > Modicisalibacter sp. MOD 31.J. The sequence goes on from NZ_JAGXFF010000002.1 coordinate 937,001, forward strand.
CACCGCCGTCGAGCTGGCGTTATTGGCATAGATGCCCAGGGCACTGATCAAGCCGATCATGATCACCAGGGCCGCCAGGGCGAAGGTCAGACTTCGCCGAATCGATATGTCATGCATAGGTATCTTTCCCTTCGAACGCGCGTGGATGTGGTGAAACCACCTGCCCTCCCAATCGGCGCGCCAGGGGAAAAATTAAGTGTAATTAACCGAAAGCCGACAAATCCCTGCAATGAAAAACGGCCCACCGAGGTGAGCCGCCTGTACGAAGGTCCCGCGGAACGTCTCAGGACAGGTTGTCGAGCCCGCGCTCGGCCATCGCCACGGCACGGAACAGCGCGCGACGCTTGTTGATCGTCTCCTGCCATTCGCTGTCGGGATCGGAGTCGGCGACGATCCCGCCCCCGGCCTGCACGTGCAGTTCGCCATCCTTGATTACCGCGGTGCGGATGGCGATCGCCATGTCCATGTTGCCGTGCCAGGAGAGATAGCCCACCGCGCCCGAATAGATGCCGCGCTTGACCGGCTCGAGCTCGTCGATGATCTCCAGGGCGCGGATCTTGGGCGCCCCGGAGAGCGTGCCCGCCGGGAAGGTGGCACGCAGCACGTCCATGGCACTCATCCCCGGCTTGAGGCGGCCGGTGACCTGGGAAACGATATGCATGACGTGGGAGTAGCGCTCCACCGCCATGTTGTCGGTGACGGTCACCGAGCCCGTCTCGCTGATGCGGCCGATGTCGTTGCGACCCAGGTCGATCAGCATGACGTGCTCGGCGATCTCCTTGGGGTCCTCGAGCAGGTCGACCTCCAGCGCGCGATCCTCGTCGGGCGTGGCGCCACGCGGACGGGTCCCGGCGATCGGCCGCACGGTGACCTCGCCCTCCTCGAGACGGGTGAGGATCTCCGGCGAGGAGCCCACCACGTGATGATCGTCGAGGTTCAGGAAGAACATGTACGGCGACGGATTGAGGCTGCGCAGCGCGCGGTAGAGATCCAGCGGCGGCGCCTGGAAGGGGATCGACATGCGCTGTGAGGGCACGCACTGCATGACGTCACCGGCCCGCACGTATTCCTTGATGCGCGCCACCGCGTCCTTGTAGCCCTGCTCGCTGAAACTGGCATGGAAGTCGTCCTCCGACACGCTGTCGCGGCCGGTGCCCGGGCTGACGGTATTGAGCGTGGCGCTGCGCAGCCGGACCTCGAGCGCCTCGAGGTGCTGGGTGGCCCGTTCGTAGGCGCCGGCGTCAGACGGATCGACGTGCGTCCACAACGTCAGCCGCCCGGACAGGTTGTCGAACACCACCAGGTCGTCGCAGACCATCAGCAGGACGTCGGGAACACCGATGGGATCGGGCTTGTCCGCGACGTGCGCCCCGCGCAGGCGCGGTTCGATGTAGCGGATGGTGTCGTAGCCGAAATAGCCCACCAGGCCGCCGTCGAAGCGCGGCTGATCATCGAGCCGGGGCACCTTGAAACGCCCCTGGAACTCCTCGACCCAGGCCAGCGGATCGTCGACCTCGCCCGCGCCGAGGATCTCGTCGTCGACGAGGTGGCGGACCTCGAAGCCGCGCACCTCGATGCGCTCGCGGGACGGCAGGCCGATGATCGAGTAACGGCCCCACTTCTCGCCGCCCTGCACCGATTCGAGCAGGAAGGTCCAGGGCGCGTCGGCCAGCTTCAGGTAGGTGGACAGCGGCGTATCGAGGTCGGCGAGGACCTCGCGGGTGACCGGGATGCGGTTGTAGCCGGCCTCGGCCAGCTCGGCAAAGCGTTCGGGAGTCATCATACCCGTCAGTTCCTTCGAAGGCGTGGAAAGTCTCGGTTGTCGCGGGACCGCGGCGTCACGGCCGGTCGGGCGTCACCATCGCCAGCGACGGGCGTCGGCGGTCGGCGCGCGCCAGGGCGCGAAAAGGGCCTTCGAAGACTGACGTGCATTCAGCATGGTACGGGTCCGTTGTTTGCCGAATCTCGGGGGTGGGGCCCCCTCTTGGGCGGGCGAAATCACCCTAAACGAGTTCCCGCAGCGATTCAACTTCGCCGTCCGGACCGGCAAGCCCCACCGGTTCACCGTGGTTGTAGCCGTAGGGCACCGCCAGCGTGCGAAAACCGGCGCGGCGGCCGGCCTCGATGTCGTGGCGCGAATCGCCGACCATCAGCGCCTGCCCCGGGGCGATCCCGAGACGCTCGGCCACGTATGTCAGCGGCAGCGGGTCGGGCTTCCGGCGCGGCAGGGAATCGCCACCCACCGTCAACTCGAACAGTCCCTCGACACCCAGCGCGGAGAGGATCGGCGCGATGAAGGCGTGCGGCTTGTTGGTCACCAGTGCCAGGCGCAGGCCGCGCTCGCGCAGCCCCTCGAGGGCCTCGCGCACCCCCGGATAAAGTCGGGTGTGCACGCAGGGCGCCTCGCCGTAATGGCGGAGAAAGGCCTGATGCCCCCTTTCCAGCCGCGCCTCGTCGACGTCTCCGCCCAAGGCGTGCGCCAGGGCCCGTTCGACGAGCTTGCGCGCGCCGTTGCCCACCCAGTCGCGCACCCGCGCCTCGCCGGCGGCGGGCAGATCCATGTCGCCGAGCATGGCATCGACGGCCACGGTCAGGTCAGGCACCGAGTCGACCAGTGTCCCGTCCAGGTCGAAGACCACCAGACGGATGCCTTCGAGGGGGTCTGTCATCACGCTCTCCCGGTCGGTTGGCGGCAGCTATTGCCGATCACGCATGTAATATTACGAAAAAAACACCCCGCCTTGGGGCCCCAAAGCGTAGGAATCCTTCATGGGGAGGATTATCCTAGGCCCCATTCGTCGCCGACTCCAGGCGCACGCCCTCGTCCTCCGGACCCGAGCCGCTCCCTGACCCTGGCGACACCGTGCTTTCGTTCGTCCTTTCCCACCTTCCAAGGAGCCACACATGGCCATCCCACGCATCGTGGTCGTCGGCGGCGGCGCCGGCGGGCTGGAGCTGGTGACCCGCCTGGGTCATCGCCTCGGCAAGCGAGGCCGCGCCGACATCGTCCTCGTCGACCGCAACCCCACCCACATCTGGAAGCCGCTGCTGCACGAAGTCGCCACCGGCGTGCTCGACTCGGGGCTCGACGAGGTCTCCTACCAGGGCCACTCCAAGGCCCACGGCTACCGCTTCCAGCGCGGCACCCTGAGCGACCTGGATCGCGAGGCGCGCACCCTCACCCTGGCGCCGATCCTCGATGACGACGACAGCGTGGTGCTGCCGGCGCGCCGGATCGACTACGATTACCTGGTGCTGGCGCTGGGCAGCGTGTCCAACGACTTCGGCACCCCCGGGGTCGCCGAGCACTGCCACTTCCTCGACAGCCCGCAGCAGGCCGAGGCCTTCCGCAAGGACATGCTCAAGACCTTCATGCGCTACAGCGATCCCGAGCGGCGCAGCCATCCCACGCTGTCGGTGGGTCTGGTCGGCGCCGGGGCGACCGGCGTGGAACTCGCCGCCGAACTCTTCGATGCCTCGAAGATGCTCCACAACTACGGCTTCACCTCGCTCGACAGCGGCAAGCTCGACGTCCACCTGATCGAGGCCGCCCCGCGCATCCTGCCCGCCCTGCCGGAGCGTTTCGGACGCACGGTGCATCGCGAACTGGAAAAGCTCGGCGTGCACATCCACGTCGACACCCGGGTCACCTGCGCCGACGAATCGGGCTTCGTCACCGCCGACGGCGAGCGCATCCAGACCGCGCTCAACGTCTGGGCCGCCGGTATCCGCGCGCCGGCCTTTCTCTCCGAGCTGGGCCTGACCACCGAGCGCAACCACCAGATCCGCGTCGAGCCGACCCTGCAGAGCGTCGACGATCCGCGCATCTTCGCCCTGGGCGACTGCGCGGCCTGTCCCCAGGCCGACGGCAAGCGTGTACCGCCGCGCGCCCAGGCGGCCCACCAGCAGGCCAGCCGGCTCTATCGCAATCTGCTCGCGGCGCTCGCCGACAAGCCGCTCAAGGCGTTCGTGTTCCGCGATCGCGGCTCGCTGATCTCGCTGGCGCATTTCGACGCCGTGGGCAGCCTGATGCGCGGCGCCTCGGCGCGCAGCCTGTTCGTCGAGGGGCGGCTGGCCAAGCTGTTCTATGCCTCGCTGTACCGCATGCACCAGCGCTCGATCCACGGCACCGTCAAGACCGGCATGACCGTGATCGTCGACGGCCTCAACCGTTTCCTGCGGCCCAAGATGAAGTTGCACTGAGCGGTTCGCCCCGCCATGCTCGATGGCACAGCGAGCGGGGAGGACCACCATGCAGCATTTCTTCAACGCGCCGTCACGGGTCGTCGACGAGACCCTGACCGCCACCGCCCACGCGGCGCCCTTGCGCATCGCCGAGCCCGGCAGCGGCGTGCGCATCCTGGTCCGCGCCGACTGGCGCCGCGACAGCCACGGCCGCGAGCAGGTCGCCGTGCTTTCCGGCGGGGGGTCGGGTCACGAACCCGCCCACGCCGGTTTCATCGGCGACGGCATGTTGACCGGCGCGATCGCCGGCAGCCTGTTCGCCTCGCCCAGCGTGGAGGCGGTCCTCGCGGCGATCCGCGAGACCTGCGGCGAGGCCGGCTGCCTGCTGGTGGTCAAGAACTACACCGGCGACCGGCTCAACTTCGGCCTGGCCGCCGAGCGTGCCCGCGGCGAGGGCCTGAAGGTCGCCATGGTGATCGTCGGCGACGACATCGCCCTGCCCGATACCGCCCAGCCGCGCGGCCTCGCCGGCACCCTGCTGGTGCACAAGGTCGCCGGCCATCACGCCCGCCAGGGCGAATCGCTGGAATCGGTCCGGCAACGCGCCGAGACGCTCTGTCGTCGCATGGCCTCGCTGGGCATGGCCCTGGGCGGCGCCACCCTGCCCGGCCAGACAGAGACCCGGCACGACGCCGAGCTGGGCCTGGGCATCCACAACGAGCCCGGCGCCCGCCGGGTCGCCCCCAACGACGCCGACGAGGCGATGGGACTGGTGCTGGGCCCCTTGTGCGAGGCCCTGTCCCGCCGCGACGCGGCGCCGCCATGGGTCGTGCTGCTCAACAACCTGGGCGGCTGCTCGACCCAGGAAATGGCAGTACTCGGTGCCTCGCTGATCGCGCGCCTGGGCGACGACGCCACCGACCTGATCGGCCCGGCCGCGCTGATGACCTCACTGGACATGCCCGGCTTCTCGGTCACCCTCGCCCCCGCCGACGACGACCTGCTGGCGGCACTGGACGCGCCCACCACGGCGCCGGCCTGGCCGGGTCTTGCCCGGCTGCAACCACCCGCGACCTTCTCGCCGAGGCTGGACAGCGACGATGAGGCCCTGCGCGACGACGCCCCCCAGGACGAGCGTCTGGCGGCGCCCCTGCGCCGCGCCCTGGACGCGCTCGACGCGGCGCGCGAGGAACTCGACGCCCTGGACGCCCGCAGCGGCGACGGCGACGCCGGCAGCAGCCTGGCGGAAGGCGCCGCCTCGGTGCGCCGGGCCCTCACGTCACGGCGCCTCGATACGGTCCATCCTGCGGCGCTGCTGGCCGGTATCGGCCAGTGCCTGGCCCGCGACATGGGCGGCTCCAGCGGCGTGCTGCTGTCGATCCTGTTCACCGCGGCAGCCGCCAGCGATGACGCCACGCCCGCTGCGCGGCTCGCCGCCGGCATCGAGCGCCTGCAGGTCTACGGCGGCGCCGGCGCCGGTGACCGGACGATGCTCGACGCCCTGCTGCCGGCGATCGAGGCCCTGCAAGACGGGCAGGGATGGCAGGCGGCCGCGCGCGCCGCCCGCCAGGGGGCCGACGCCACGGCAGACATGCACCAGGCCCGGGCCGGGCGCTCGGCCTACGTGCCGCCCGAGTCGCTCGACGGCGTCGTCGACCCGGGCGCCGAGGCCGTCGCACGGGTCTTCGCGGCACTGGCCGCCGCCGACTGAGGCGGCGATGCCGCCTCGCCACCGCGTGTCGCCAGCCAGGCGCGCTTGGCCGGCGCGCTCTGGCGCTTGAGCCAGGCTTCCAGCCTCAGGGCATCGCCGTGATCGCCCACCCGCTGGCAGTGCACGAGCCGCAGGGGCCCCTTGCCACGCAGCGCGCGGGCCCCGCGTCGGCCGTGCCGATGCTCGCGAAAACGCCGCTCGACATCGGTCGAGATACCGGTATAAAGCGCCCCCGCCGCGGTCTCGACGACGTACAGCCACCAGCACTGCGGCTCGGCCGTGCTCTCGGTCATCGCTCAGATCCCGGCGAGCTCGCGGCGCAGCGTCTCGATCACGCTGTCGTAGCGATGCGGGTCGTCGGCGTTGCGCGCCTTGAAGATCGCCGAGCCGGCGACGAAGGTATCGGCGCCGGCCCGGGCGATCTCGGCGATGTTGTCGGCCTTGACCCCGCCGTCGACCTCGAGGCGGATCGCCCGGCCGCTGGCATCGATGCGCCGGCGCGCCTCGCGGAGCTTGTCGAGCGTGCCGGGAATGAACGACTGCCCCCCGAAGCCGGGGTTGACGCTCATCAGCAGCACCATGTCGAGCTTGTCCATCACGTAGTCGAGGTAGTGCAGCGGCGTCGCCGGGTTGAACACCAGACCCGCCTTGCAGCCGCCGTCACGGATCAGCTGCAGCGAGCGGTCGATGTGCTCGGAAGCCTCGGGATGGAAGGTGATGTAGCTCGCCCCGGCGTCGATGAACTGACGGATCAGGTCGTCCACCGGCTTGACCATCAGGTGCGCATCGATGGGCGCGGTGACGCCGTGCTTGCGCAGCGCCTCGCAGACCATCGGCCCGATGGTCAGGTTGGGCACGTAGTGGTTGTCCATGACATCGAAGTGGACGATGTCGGCACCGGAGGCGAGCACGTCGTCCACCTCCTGACCCAGCCGGGCGAAGTCGGCGGAAAGGATCGAAGGGGCAATCTTGAAGTCGTTGGTCACGTCGGGCATGGCTCTTCGTCGGGTTGGCGAAAGTCGACATTCTAACCGACAACGTCCGGCTCTGTAGGCGCCGGGTTTGCAGGCCCGTGCAGCGGCGTCGATAGTTAAAGGGATCCTTCATCCGTCCTGCCAGGGAGAGCTTCCGATGCCGACCGCCCCTCGTCGATCGCACCGTCCGATACGCCATCTCTTCAGCCTGCTGGTCACCACCACGCTGGTGACCAGCGTTCCGCCCGCCCTCGCCGATTCCCGGGCGATCCTCGAGGGTGAACGCTTCCACCCCGAGGTCGGCAGCCACGCCATGGTCGCCACCAGTCACTTCCTGGCCTCGCAGGTCGCCCACGACGTGCTCGCCGATGGCGGCAACGCCGTGGATGCCGCGGTGACCGCGGGCTTCGCCCTGGCGGTGACCCAGCCGCGCTCCGGCAACATCGGCGGCGGCGGCTTCATGCTGATCTCCGACGAGAAGCGCGACAAGGTGATCGCCATCGACTACCGCGAGAAGGCCCCGTCCCACGCCTACGAGACGATGTTCCAGAACGACGCCGGCGAGGCCGTCCCGGAACTGTCCCGCTATACCCATAACGCCTCCGGGGTGCCCGGCACGGTGGCCGGGCTGGCGCTGGCGCTCGACGAGTACGGCACCCTGAGCCTCGCCGAGGCCCTGGCGCCGGCGATCGACCTGGCCGAGAACGGCTTTCCGCTGCCGCAGCGCTTCGTCGACGGCGTCGAACAGGCCCGCGACCGGCTCGAGAAGTGGCCGGCGACCCGCGCCAAGTTCTTCAAGGCCGACGGCAGCAGCTACCGGGTGGGCGAGATCTACCGCCAGCCGCAGCTCGCCGCCACCCTCAAGCGTATCGCCACCCAGGGCCCGCGCGAGTTCTACGAGGGCGAGACGGCCCGACTGATCGCCGCCGAGATGCAAAAGCACGACGGCCTGATGACCCGTGAGGATCTCGCCGCCTATCAGCCGACGATCCGCGAGCCCAGCCACGGCAGCTACCGCGGCTACGACGTCTACGCCATGAGCCCGCCCTCCTCCGGTGGCGTGCACATCGTGCAGATGCTCAACATCCTCGAGGGCTACGACATCGGCGCCATGGGCTTCAATTCGGCGCGCACCATCCACCTCATGGCCGAGGCGATGAAGCGCGCCTACGCCGACCGCTCGAAGTACCTGGGCGACACCGACTTCGTCGACGTGCCGCTCGCGGGGCTGACCTCCAAGGCCTACGCCGAGGCGCTGCGCACCGAGATCCCGCTAGACCGGGCCACGCCGAGCAGCGAGATCGCCCCCGGCAAGCCGCTGCCCTACGAATCCAACGAGACCACCCACTTCTCGATCGCCGACGACCAGGGCCTGGCGGTCTCCAACACCTACACCATCAACTTCAGCTACGGCTCGGGGATCGTCGTCGACGGGGCGGGCTTCCTGCTCAACAACGAGATGGACGACTTCTCGGCCAAGCCCGGCGTGCCCAACGCCTACGGCCTGATCGGCGGCGAGGCCAACAAGGTCGAACCCAACAAGCGCATGCTGTCGTCGATGACCCCGACCATCGTCAAGAAGGACGGCCGGAACTTCCTGATCACCGGCAGCCCCGGCGGTTCGCGGATCATCACCACCACCCTGCAGGTGCTGATGAACGTCATCGACCACGACATGAACGTCCAGACCGCGGTCAGCGTGCCGCGCATCCACAATCAGTGGCTGCCCGACGAGATCCGCATCGAGCAGGGCGTGAGCCCCGACACCATCGCGCTGCTGGAGGCGATGGGGCATACCGTCAGCCAGCAGGACGCGATGGGCGCCGCGCAGTCGATCCTGATCGACGACGGCGTCTTCTACGGCGGTGCCGACCCGCGCCGTTCGACCTCCTCGGCGATGGGCCTCTGACCCGTCGCTCGCCGGGCGGGCCCGTAGCGGGGCCCGCCCGCCCCCGCGAAACGCCACGCCGCGACCAAGGTGTCATCGACACATCGGCACCGCCATGGGCCAATCGGAAGCCGACGCCGCCCGGAGACGCTGCATGCCGATACTCGTGATCGCCCTCGCCGAATGGTTCGGCACCGCCCTGTGGTTCACCCCCAACGCGGTGATCGGCGCGCTGCAGACGGTCTGGTCGCTGGATCCCACCGATCTGGGCTGGCTGACCGGCGCGGTGCAGGTCGGCTTTCTGCTGGGTACGCTGGGCATCGGCCTGAGCGGCCTGGCCGACCGCCTCGATGCCAGCCGCCTGTTCGCGCTCGCCTGCCTGATCGGCGCCGTCAGCAATGCCCTGCTGCCCTTCGCCGGCGGGTTGTGGCCGGCGGTCGGCCTGCGCCTGATCACCGGCATGACGCTGGCCGGCATCTATCCGATCGGCATGAAGTTGATGGTCGGCTGGGCACCGGGACGCACCGGACTGGGCCTGGCCTGGCTGGTGGGCATGCTGGTGCTGGGCACGGCGCTCCCCCATGCCCTGCAGGGGTTGAGCCTGCTGGATCGCTGGCAACTGCCCTGGGCCAGCGCGGTGTGGGGCGCCTCGCTGCTGGCGCTCGGCGGTGGCGCGATGCTCCTGACCCTCGGCGAGCCCGAGACCATGCGCGCCACACGACGCGACCACCGAGGGCGTTCACGCCCCGGCATCCGGCTCGATGTCAGCGTGTTTCGGATTCCCGGCTATCGACGCGCCGCCGGGGGTTACTTCGGTCACATGTGGGAGCTGTACACGCTGTGGGCCCTGCTGCCGCTGCTGCTGGCTCACGCCCTGCCCGGCACCGACGCCGTCACGCTGGCGCTGGGCAGCTTCGCGCTGATCGCCATCGGCGGCCCGGCCTGCTGGCTGGGCGGCTGGCTGAGTCAGCACGTCGGCAGCCGTGCCGTGGCGGCCGCCGGCCTGGCCGGCTCGGCGGGCTGCTGTCTGCTCTACCCGTGGCTGAGTCAGTTGCCCGCTTCCTGGCACGTGGTCCTGCTGGGCGTCTGGAGCGCGCTGGCGATCGTCGATTCGGCGCATTTCTCGGCGCTCTCGGCGCGGGCCTGCCCGGCGGCACTGCTGGGCACCGGCCTGACCCTGCAGAACGCCATCGGCTTCGGTATCTCGGTGCTCTCGCTGATCCTGCTGATGCCGCTGTGGCCGGTGAGTGGCGTGTGGCTGAGCTGGCTGCTGCTGCCCGGCCCGGCCATCGGCCTGTGGCTGGTCAGCCGCCCCCTGTCGGCGCCCCGTGACGCCTCACCGCGCTGAGGCCGATATGAGAGAGCCGCGACACGCTTATTCAAATAACGAATAACCGGCATTGTTGTCATTCCATTGGAGTTGGATTAGCCTTCGCTCAACTCACACGTTTCCTGGAGCCGACATGCCGTTCTTCACTTTCCTGCGGCGCAGCGTCGTCGCCACGGCCACCGCCGCCACCCTGGCCGGCGGGATCGCCTCCCCGGCCATGGCCGCCGATCGCGAACTGCTCAACTCCTCCTATGACATTGCCCGCGAGCTCTTCGCCACCATCAATCCCAAGTTCGTCGACTGGTGGCAAGCCAGCCACGACCAGAGCGTCGAGGTGAAGCAGTCCCACGGTGGCTCGTCCAAGCAGGCCCGTGCCATCCTCCAGGGCCTCAAGGCCGACGTGGTGACCTACAATCAGGTCACCGACGTCAACGTGCTCGCCGACGCCGGCCTGGTCGCCGAGGACTGGCAGCAGCAGTTCCCCAACAACGCCTCCCCCTACTTCTCCACCACCGCCTTCCTGGTGCGCGAGGGCAACCCGAGGCACATCGAGAGCTGGGACGACCTGGTCGCCGACGACGTCGACATCGTCTTCCCCAACCCCAAGACCTCGGGCAACGGGCGTTACACCTATCTCGCCGCCTGGGCCTACGCCGACCAGAAGTTCGACGGTGACGAGGCGAAGATCCGCGACTTCATGAAGCGCTTCCTCGGCAACGTCAAGGTGTTCGATACCGGCGGTCGCGGCGCCACCACCACCTTCGTCGAGCGCAACATCGGCGACGTGCTGATCAGCTTCGAATCCGAGGTCAACAACATCAGCCAGGAATACGGCAGCGACGAGTACGACGTGGTCGTGCCACCGGTGAGCATCCTCGCCGAGTTCCCGGTGGCGGTGGTCGAGGAATACGCCGAACGCAACGGCAACCGCGAGCTGGCCCACGACTACCTCGACTACCTCTACACCGAGGAGGCACAGCGCCTGCTGGCCGGCTTCAACTATCGCGTCAACGACGAGACGGTGAAGGCCGAATTCGCCGACCGCTTCCCCGACACGCAACTGCTGCGGGTGGAGGACGTCTTCGGTAGCTGGAAACAGGTGATGGACACCCACTTCGCCAGCGGCGGCGTGCTGGACCAGTTGCAGCGTCGATGAGCCGACTCGCCGTGCTGACCGGGGCAGCGTCCCAGCGGGTACTGCCGGGGTTCGGGCTCTCGCTGGGCGTGACCCTGCTGTTCGTGTCGCTGGTTCTGCTGCTGCCGATGACCAGCCTGGTCGGACAACTGTCGCAGCTCAGCCTGGCGCAGTACTGGGCGATCATCAGCGAAGGCCGGGTGGTCGCCAGCTACCTGGTGACCCTCGGCGGCGCCGCCGTGGCCTCGCTGATCAACGCCGTCTTCGGCCTGCTGATGGCCTGGGTGCTGGTCCGCTACGAGTTTCCCGGCCGGCGCCTGCTCGATGCGCTGATGGACCTGCCCTTCGCCCTGCCCACCGCGGTCGCCGGCATCACCCTGGCGACGCTGTATTCGAGCAACGGCTGGATGGGGCGGCTGCTCGCGCCGCTGGGCATCGAGATCGCCTATACCTGGGTAGGCATCGCCCTGGCGATGGCCTTCACCAGCATTCCCTTCGTGGTGCGTACCGTGCAGCCGGTGCTCGAGGACCTGCCCGGCGAGGTCGACGAAGCGGCGCTGACCCTCGGCGCCAGCGACGCCAAGGCCTTTCGGCGGGTGATCCTGCCGCACCTGTGGCCGGCGCTGGTCACCGGCACCGGCCTGGCCTTCGTGCGCTCGCTGGGCGAATTCGGCGCGGTGATCTTCATCGCCGGCAACATGCCCTACGAGACCGAGATCACCTCGCTGATGATCTTCGTCAAGCTGCAGGAATACGACTACGTGGGCGCCTCGGCGATCGCCTCGGTGGTGCTGGCCACGTCGCTGGTCCTGCTGCTGGCGCTCAACCTGTGGCAGGGCCGCTTCATCCGGCGCCTGCATGGAGGTCGATGATGCATCGCATCGGTGACACGCCCGGTACGCGCCGGCTGCTGATCGGTCTCGCCGTGCTGCTCGCGGCGCTGTTCCTGCTGCTGCCGCTGGTGGCGATCTTCGCCCAGGCCTTCGCCGAGGGCGTGACGACCTTCTGGGCCAACCTCAGCGACGAGTACACGCTGGCGGCGATCGGCCTGACGCTGTTCGTCGCCCTGCTGACCATCCCCGTCAACCTGGTGTTCGGGGTCTTCCTGGCCTGGCTGGTCACCCGCTTCGCGTTCCCCGGGCGGCGTCTGCTGCAGACCCTGATCGATATCCCGTTCGCGGTCTCGCCGGTGGTCGCGGGTCTGGTCTACCTGCTGCTCTACGGCCGCAACGGCTGGCTCGGCGGCTGGCTGGACAGCCACGACATCCAGTTGATGTTCGCCTGGCCGGGGATCGTGATGGTCACCCTGTTCGTCACCTGCCCCTTCGTCGCCCGCGAACTGATCCCGCTGATGCAGGCCCAGGGCGCCCGCGAGGAAGAGGCCGCGGTCACCCTCGGCGCCTCGGGGTGGACGATCTTCCGCCGGGTGACCCTGCCCAACATCCGCTGGGCCCTGCTCTACGGGGTGATCCTCACCAACGCCCGGGCGGTGGGCGAGTTCGGCGCGGTGTCGGTGGTATCCGGCTCGATCCGCGGCGAGACCAACACCCTGCCGCTGCACGTCGAACTGCTCTATCAGGACTACAACACCGTGGGCGCCTTCACCGCCGCATCGCTGCTGGCGCTGATCGCCCTGCTCACCCTGGCCGCCAAGGCCGGGCTGGAATGGCGCGCCGCGCGCCGGGAGACCGCCGCATGAGCATCCAACTGAGCAATGTCGCCAAGCATTTCGGCCGCACCACCGCGCTGGAACCGCTCGATCTCGAGATCGGCGACGGCGAGCTGGTCGGCCTGCTCGGGCCCTCGGGGTCGGGCAAGACCACCCTGCTGCGAATCATCGCCGGGCTGGAGCGCGCCGACAGCGGCACCATCCGCTTCGGCGAGCGCGACGTCACCCGGGTGCACGTGCGCGACCGGCGCATCGGGTTCGTCTTCCAGCATTATGCGCTGTTCCGGCACATGAGCGTGTTCGACAACGTCGCCTTCGGCCTCACCGTACTGCCGCGTCGCGAGCGGCCGAGTCGCGGCGAGATCCGCGCCCGGGTCCAGCGCCTGCTGGAGATGGTGCGCCTCGAGGCGTTCGCCGACCGTTACCCCGCCCAGCTCTCCGGCGGCCAGCAGCAGCGCGTATCGCTGGCCCGGGCCCTGGCGCTCAAGCCCGACGTGCTGCTGCTCGACGAGCCGTTCGGCGCGCTCGACGCCAAGGTACGCCAGGACCTGCGCCGCTGGCTGCGGCGCCTGCACGACGAGCTGAACTTCACCAGCGTGTTCGTCACCCACGATCAGGAGGAGGCGCTGGAGCTATCGGACCGGGTGGTGGTGATGAGCGACGGCCGCATCGAGCAGATCGACGCGCCCGAGACGCTCTACCGCCGCCCCGCGAACCGCTTCGTGTTCGAGTTCCTGGGCGACGTCAACCGCCTCGAGGGCGACGTCCGCGACGGCCAGTTCGTGTGTGGCGCGGCGCGGCTGACGGTGGATCTCGACGATGGCCGCGAGGAACTGCTGCTGCGCCCCCACGAGCTGCGCCTCGCCGAGGCGCCGAGCGAGCGCGCCCACATGCCGGTCTGCGTGACGGCGGTATCGCCGGTGGGGGCCGAGGTGCGCGTCGAGCTCGAGGCCGACTGGCTCGCCGAGCCGTGGCTGGCCACCGTGCGCCACGCCGACTTCGAGCGCCTGGCGATCCGCCGCGGTCAGCGCCTGTTCGTCGAACCGCATCGCTGGCATCGCTTCGATGGCGCCGCCGCTCGGCGAGTCACCGCCGGCGCCTCCTGACGACTCTCCCTCTGGTAGCCGGGGCGTTATACTGCAGCCCGAAGGGCCGTCTCGATCCGGCGGCCCGCCATCGACAAGGGAGGAATCACGATGCCAATCACACGCCGGGCGCTGGGCCTGATGGGGCTGCTGGCCACGCTGTTGCTCGCCGGTTGCGCCCAGAGCCCGCAGTATCTCGACGTCAACCCGACGGTTTCCGGCAACCTGCCACGGGCCGGCGACGGCCAGATGGTCACCCTGGCCACGGTCGACGGGCGCGAGTCGGACGTACTGGGCACACGCAGCGGCAAGCGCATGTCCACCGACACCATCACCCTGCCCGCGCACACCGTGATCCCCAAGCTCGAGTCCCAGGCCGAGGCCGCCCTGCGCCAGATGGGCTTCCAGCCGACTTCCCAGCCCGCCGAGGGCCGCCCCAGCCTGACGCTGACCCTCACCCAGTTGAGCTACGCCAAGGGCAACGCCCAGGCGATGCTCGACAAGGCGCAACTGGTCGCCAAGCTGCAGGCCGTGGCCGAGAACGACGGCACCACCTACACCGGCGTCTACACCTCCCGGCGCTCGCAGAGCTACGCCCTGACCCCGGATTACGACAAGAACAACCAGATGGTGACCGAGCTGCTCAGCGACGCTCTCGACCGGACCTTCGGCGACGCCGCGATCGGCGAGCTGCTGTCACGCTGACCCCGCCTCTCGATCCCTGCGCCCGGCGCCGCACCTTGCCCTACGCGCGCCAGCGGCCCGGGCCGCGCCGCACCAGGCGCCACACCTGCTCCGCCAGGCCCGCCTCGTCCGGCGATGACACCGCCAACTGGGTGAGTTCGAAGTTCGGCGCGAACAACCGCTCCACCTCCTCGGCCGCCACCGAATAGGGCGGCCCCTTCTCCATGTCGCGCTCCCGGGTCAGGCTGATCAGCAGCCCCCTGGCCCCGGGCGGCAGCAATTGCGCGAGGTGGAAGGCATAGCGCTGACGGGTGGCGGGGGGCAGCGCGATCAACGCGGCCCGGTCGTAGAAGGCCTGGATCTCCAGCGCCTGATCGATGTGGAAATGGAAGAAATCGCCGCACCACACCTCGATGCTGGCCTGGCGGTAGACCTCGAACACCCCGTGGCGGTAGCGCGACACGTCCCCCGTGCCTTCGGCGACGAACTGTTCGACCGCCTGACGGGCGAGTTCGATGCCCAGCACCGGGTGGCCCCGGTCGGCCAGCCAGCGCATGTCGAGGCTCTTGCCGCACAGCGGCACCAGGACCTTGCCGGGGGTATCGATCTCGAGCGTCGGCCAGTAACGCTCGAGGGCCGGATGCACCGTCTCGCGGTGAAAGCCGATCCGGCCTTCCCGCCAGCGGTCGAGCCATTCGTTGGGCATGTCTCGCCTCTCGTCCTCAGAACCAGCGGTCGCGCTTCTTGCGGCGGCGCGGCAGGTGCGGCACCAGCAGCCCGACGACCAGACCGGCACCGGCCACGCCGCCGCCGTACATGAAATAGCGCATCAGCAGATCCTGTTCCTGGGTGTCCAGACGCGCCTGCAGCTCGCGCAGGGTCGTCTGGGCCTGTGCGAGCTGCTGGTCGAGGGAGCCATTGCGCTGCTCCAGCTCGGCGATGCGCTGTTCGCGGGCCTCGAGCGTGTCGGTCATGCTCGCGGTGCGCGACTGCCAGGTCTGGTTGATGCCGTCGAGCTTGTCGCTGAGCGTGGCGACCTTCTCCTTCAGCGCCGGCACCCGCTCGCTCAGGCTGCGCTGGTCCTGCAGCTGGTCGTTCTTGATCCACACGACATCGCCACTCTCGGCGCGCACCCGGGTGTAGTCGCCCTGGGTACCCAGCACCGTCACCGGCTCGCCCGAGGTCAGCGCCCCCACGATGCGATAGTTGTCGGTGGGGCCGCTACGCACGAAGGCCTTGAGGTCGTCGGCCACCCAGCGGGTGTCGTCGGTCGATTGGGCATCGGCCTGTCCGGCCGCCCCGGTGAGACTCAGCCCCAGTGCGAGGCTTGACATCAACGTCTTGATCTTGAGCATTTTTTTCGGCTGTCTTCAGCTGTCGGAAGGCTCTGGGAGCGCTGGCTCCACGCGATGTGTCGACATCGCCGACACGATTCCGTTCGTGTCGGCGGCCCGGCTCTTGGTCCCCATCCACACTTTCTGTGGATAAGTCTTGGGAAAACCGGGTGGTTGAATCAGCAGACGGGCCGCGAGACCTGCCAGGGCAACAAATCGGTCATTTTTTGATCATCATCCGTCGTCCCGGGGCGGCATGTTGAAGGGCCGCGGGAACTCCGCGACCTTGCCCTCGGCCTTGACCGCCCGGGGCGTACCCTCGCGCTCGACCTCGTCGATGCGCACGATGGCGTTCATCGGCACATAGCTGCGGCTGACGCCCTCGAAGGTGCGCCGCAGCTTCTCGCTCGACGGGTCGACCACCAGCTTCGAGGCATCCTCGAAGACGAAGGACTCGACCTCGATGAACCCCCACAGATCGCTCTGGTAAATGTCCCGGGCATAGAGTTCCCAGATCTCCCCCTGATTGTAGAAGACCACCCGGTAGATCGATTTCGCCATACCGCTCCCGTCACGCAATGAGAATCAAAGGCCCCGCCGGGTCCGTCCAGCCGCCAAGAATATCACAGACACATCGCCTTCGAAGGCGGCGGGCTGGCCAAGCCGTGCCGGTGATCCGTATAATCGCGCCATTTCCGTTCCCGCACGCATTCATCCCTCTTTACACGGACTTGTCGCGCCCGACGCCGACACGACGCTATGACGAAGAAACTCTTCATCAAGACCCACGGCTGCCAGATGAACGAGTACGACTCCGCACGCATGGCGGATCTGCTCGGCGAATCGCACCAAATGGAGCTGACCGACGACGAGCGCGAAGCCGACGTCATCCTGCTCAACACCTGTTCGATCCGCGAGAAGGCCCAGGAGAAGGTCTTCCACCAGTTGGGACGCTGGAAGAAACTCAAGGAGCGCAACCCCGACCTGGTGATCGGCGTCGGCGGCTGCGTGGCCAGCCAGGAGGGCGAGAACCTGCGCAAGCGGGCGCCCTACGTCGACATGGTGTTCGGCCCGCAGACGCTGCATCGCATCCCCAACATGCTCGAGCAGCGCAGCAAGAGCGCCCAGCCGATCTCGGTGGTCGACGTCACCTTCCCCGAGATCGAGAAGTTCGACCACCTGCCCAAGCCCAGTTCCGACGGCGCCACCGCCTTCGTCTCGGTGATGGAGGGCTGCTCGAAGTACTGCACCTTCTGCGTGGTGCCCTACACCCGCGGCGAGGAGGTCTCGCGGCCCTTCGAGGCGGTGATGGACGAGGTCATTCACCTCGCCGACCAGGGCGTGCGCGAGATCAACCTGCTGGGGCAGAACGTCAACGCCTACCGTGGCGAGAACGCCCTGGGCGACGAGGTCGATCTGGCCGAGCTGATCGCCTGCGTGGCGGCGGTGGAAGGCATCGACCGCATCCGCTTCACCACCTCGCACCCGGTGGAATTCTCGGACAGCCTGATCGAGGCCTACGGCGAGATCCCCGAGCTGGTCAGCCACCTCCACCTACCGGTGCAGGCGGGCTCGGACCGCGTCCTGGCGGCCATGAAGCGCGGCCACACCGCCGAGGAGTACGTCGCCAAGCTCGAGCGCATCCGCGAGCTGCGTCCGGACATCAGCTTCTCGTCGGACTTCATCGTCGGCTTCCCCGGCGAGACCGAGGCCGACTTCGAGGCGACCATGGACCTGATCCACCGCATCGGCTTCGACGTCTCGTTCAGCTTCGTCTACTCGGCACGCCCGGGCACCCCGGCGGCCGGCCTCGAGGACGACACCCCTGAAGCGGTCAAGAAGCAGCGCCTGGCGATCCTCCAGGAGCGCATCAACCAGAACGCCATGCAGATCAGCCGGCGCATGGTCGGCACCACCCAGCGCATCCTGGTGACCGGCTTCTCGCCCAAGGATCCGGGGCAGCTCTCGGGGCGCACCGAGAACAATCGCGTGGTCAATTTCCGCGCCGCCAATCCCATGGAACTGATCGGCACCTTCGTCGACGTCGAGATCAACGAGGCGCTGCCCAACTCGCTGCGTGGCGAACTGGCCTCGCCGGTCTGCTACTGACGCGCTCGTCGGCGCCCTCGGCGGGCGTCGGCGGAACGCCCCCGGCCGTTTCCCGATTGCCCCGACCTCGCTCGGGGCATTAAGCTGACTTCATCATCCTCAACTCACGGATTCTCTGTTCTTGAGCCAACAAAGCACTCAGGCGAACCGCGTCATCACCCTGACCCTGGAGCCCAACGACCCGATGCGGCTGGCCAATCTCTGCGGTCAGCGGGACGAGCATCTCAAGCTGGTCGAATCGCGCCTCGGGGTCACCCTGCGCAATCGCGGCAACACCTTCCAGCTCGCCGGCCCCGGCCCGCGGGTGAAGGCCGCCGCCAACGTCATCGAACACCTCTATCGCGAGACCGAGGCCAGCGAGCTGGAACCCGACACCGTGCACCTGTTCCTCCAGGAATCGGGCATCGAGGCGCTCGAGGAAGAGGAAGGCAGCGATCACGAGGCCGAGGTGGTGATCCGCACCCCGCGCAGCCTGATCAAGCCGCGCGGGCTGAACCAGCAGAGCTACGTCACCAGCATCCGCAAGCACGACATCAACTTCGGCATCGGCCCGGCGGGGACCGGCAAGACCTACCTGGCCGTCGCCGCCGCCGTCGAGGCGCTCAATCAGCAGGAGGTGCGCCGCATCCTGCTGGTGCGTCCGGCGGTCGAGGCCGGCGAGAAACTGGGCTTTCTGCCCGGCGACCTGGCCCAGAAGATCGACCCCTACCTGCGCCCGCTGTATGACGCCCTCTACGAGATGATCGGCTTCGAACAGGTGGCCAAGCTGATCGAGCGGCAGGTGATCGAGATCGCCCCGCTCGCCTACATGCGCGGCCGGACCCTCAACAACGCCTTCATCATCCTCGACGAGAGCCAGAACACCACCCGCGAGCAGATGAAGATGTTCCTGACCCGCATCGGTTTCGGCTCCACCGCGGTGATCACCGGCGACATCACCCAGGTCGACCTGCCCCGCGGCCAGAACTCCGGGCTGATTCAGGTCCTCGACGTGCTCAAGGACACCCCGGGGATCGGCGTGACCCACTTCGCCGCCAAGGACGTGGTCCGCCACCCGCTGGTCCAGCGCATCATCGAGGCCTACGACCTGTTCGAGGCCGAGCAGGAAGCCCAGGACCGGGCGCGCCGCGAGGCCCGCGAACAGGCGCGTCGCGAACAGCAGGCGGCGGCGTCCGACGGTTCGGAATCCGGCACATGAACGACGACGCCCGGGTCCTCGTCGATCGCCAGGTAGCGCTCGACGGCGCCGACGACGCCCTGCCCGACGCGGCCCGGCTGGCGCGCTGGGTCGCCGGCGCGCTGGCCCACCATCGGCGCCATGCCGGCAGCGCGGGCGGCGGCGAGGTCGAACTCACCGTCCGCTTCGTCGACGACGAAGAGAGCCGCGGCCTCAATCACGACTACCGCGGCAAGGACCGGCCCACCAACGTGCTATCCTTCCCTTTCGAGGCTCCGGCCGGCCTCGATCTGCCCCTGCTCGGCGACCTGGTGATCTGTCACGGCGTGGTCGATCGCGAGGCCCGCGAACAGGCCAAGCCGCTGGCGCATCATTACGCGCACATGGTGATTCACGGCACCTTGCATTTGCTGGGCTACGACCATATAGATGACGCGGAAGCCGAGGAGATGGAGGCGCTCGAGCGCCGGATTCTCGCCGACTTCGACATTCCCGACCCTTATGCGCCCGACCCCGGCGAACGAGACAGCGAGGACACGAGACCCGACGCATGAGCGAAGACCGATCGAGTAGCCAGAACAACAAGTCCTGGCTCGAGAAGTTGTTCAGCGCCTTTTCCAGCGACGCCGACGAGCCAAGCTCCCGTGACGAACTGCTGGTCTTTCTCCGCGAGGCCGCCGCCCGGCTGCGTCTCGACCCGGATGCTCTGACGATCATCGAGGGCGCCTTCCAGATCAGTGACCAGCAGACCCGCGAGGTAATGATCCCGCGCTCCCAGGTCACGGCCATCAGCATCGACCAGTCCCCCGAGGACTATCTGCCGGTGATCTTCGAGACCGGCCACTCCCGCTATCCGGTGGTCGGCGAGAATCTCGACGAGGTGCTCGGCATCCTGCTGGTCAAGGACCTGCTGCCGCTGCTGCAGGTCAACGACGGCGAACGCCGCCAGGTGGCACTGCGCGACGTCATCCGTCCGGCGATGTTCATCCCCGAATCCAAGCGGCTCAACAGCCTGCTCAAGGAATTCCGCGACACCCACAACCACATGGCGGTGGTGGTCGACGAATACGGCGGCACGGCGGGCATCGTCACCATCGAGGACATCCTCGAGCAGATCGTCGGCGACATCGAGGACGAGCACGACACCGACGAGGAAGACGACATCCGCGACATGGGCGACGGCACCTTCGCAATCCGTGCCCTGACGCCCATCGACGACTTCAACGAGCGCTTCGATACCGCCTTCTCCGACGAGGAGTTCGACACCGTCGGCGGCTTGGTCATGCAGCGCTTCGGCTACCTGCCGCGTCGCGGCGAGCAGGCCGACCTGGGGGGCTGGCGCTTCACCGTGCTGGGCGCCGACAACCGCCGTATCCGCCTGCTCCAGGCCGAGGAACTCGCCGAGGTGTCCGCCGACGAAACCGACGACTGACCCCCGCGTCGAGTTTGTCGCCACGCTCTGGTATAAGGGGCACGTCCCGACAAGGAGTGCCCCATGCCGACCGTCTACCGCCCGTGGATGGGCTATATCGCCGCGTTGATCGCCGGCTGCCTGACCACGCTCACCTTCGCCCCCTTTCATCTGTGGTGGCTCGGCCCCGTCGCCGTGGCCCTGGTCTACGTGGGCATCCACGACCTGACCCCGGGGCAGGCCGCACTGCGCGGCTGGTGCTACGGTTTCGCGCTGTTCGCCTCGGGGACCTCGTGGATCTATGTCTCGATCCACGACTACGGCTACACGGGCGTGCCGCTGGCGGTCTTTCTGACCGCGCTGTTCGCCGTCACCCTGGCGCTGTTCTACGCCGTGCCGTTCTGGCTCTACCGTCGTTTCACCGGGCCGCGTCTGGCCTGCCTCAGCTTCGTCGGCCTGTGGATCGCCAGCGAAGTCGCCCGCACCTACCTGTTCACCGGCTTCCCCTGGCTGCTGCTGGGCAGCGCCCACGTCGACTCGCCACTCGCCCCGCTGGCACCGCTCGGCGGGGTCTTCCTGCTGTCGCTGGTCACCGTGCTGACCGGCACCCTGGGTGCCGACCTGCTGCTGCGCCGGCGCTGGTGGGCGCTGGCCCCGCTCGTCGTCCTGTGGGGCCTGCCGCTGCTGCTGCCCGCCCAGTGGACCCAGCCCCGGGGCGAACCGCGGCAGGTGGCACTTCTGCAGGGCAACCTGCCGCAGTTGATGAAGTGGAGCGCCGAGGGCCAGCGCAATGCGGTCAACACCTATGCGCGGCTGACCCGCGAGGTGCCCGACGGCACCGACCTGATCGTCTGGCCGGAGACCGCGCTGCCGATGTTCGAGTCCCAGGCCCGGCCCTATCTGGAGCGCGTGCAAACGACGCTCCCACCGGACGCCGCCCTGCTGACCGGAATCGTCGAGCGCGATGCCGGCGGCTACTACAACGCGGTGATCGGCCTCGGCAACACCCGGGGCAGCTACCGCAAGGAGCACCTGGTGCCGTTCGGCGAGTACATGCCGCTGGAGAGCCTGCTGCGCGGCATCATCGCCTTCTTCGACCTGCCCATGTCGAGCTTCTCGGCGGGAGAGCGCGACCAGGCACCGATCCACGCCGCCGGGCTGACCATCGGCACAGCGATCTGCTACGAGATCATCTATCCCGACCTGGTGGCGAGCCGCGCGCGCCGCGCCGACGTCTTGCTGACGGTGTCCAACGACACCTGGTTCGGCCGTTCGATCGGCCCGCTGCAGCACATCCAGATGGCCCGCCTGCGCGCGCTGGAAAACGGTCGCTACGTGCTGCGCGGCACCAGCAACGGCGTCACCGCGATCATCGACCCGCAGGGCCGGGTGACCACCCGCGCCCCGCAGTTCGAGACCACCCTGGTCAGCGGCGACGTGAGCGCCATGCAGGGCGAGACGCCCTTCACCCGCACCGGCAGCTGGCCCGCCTGGCTGCTCGCCGGGCTGATGCTGCTGCCCGGCCTGCGTCGGCCGGGCCGGAAGCGCGACACGGCCCGGTGATCGCGTTCGCGTGATTGACTTGCCCGTCGTGCGCTTACCCGTCCGACCGATCACCTTCGGGTCCTTGGCACTGTCTGAAACGTCGACGAGCGAAGGTCAGACAAGGCAAAAATCAGCGAAAACGCGGAGTTTACGGGGTGTAAATGAGCATTTTGAGCTGATTTTTAACGCCGTATGACCGAGCGCAGGCAGTTTTCAGAAGTGCCTAGGTCGGTGCGGCGTCGCTGGGGGCCCTCATGAAGTAACGATGCCCGCAGGCGTGGCAGGGCTCGAGGCGAGTGACCGCGTCGAGCACCACCGTCTCGCCGCAGTGCACGCAGGCCATGCGCCCGGGAACGGCCAGCTCGCCCTCGACATAGTCGGCGCGTGCCGCCTCGAGATCGTCCTCCAAGCGCTCGCGCTCGACCACGCTGCGATCGGCGATCGAGAACAGCGCGTCGGTCACCTTGCGCGACAGCACGTCGAGATCGATCCCCAGCCAGCTGGCGACCCCGGCGCCGCCCGCGGCCAGGTAATGGCGCAGATCCTTGAGGTCGCGCTCCACCCAGGCGCGCAGCAGCGCCATCTCGTCCTTGGTGAACTCCTCGACGTCCGCCTCGAAGGCCACCGCCTCGTCGAGCTCGTGCTGCAGCCGGTCCCAGGACAGCTCGTCGGCGCCGTCGCGCATGCGGTCGAGCACGCGCTCGTAGGCATCGTGCAAACGCCGGTCCTGTTGCTGGTCGTCACTCATCGCGCCTCTCCTCAAATGGCTGTATCGGGTGGCCGTAGCATCATCCGGACGCCACGGCGTTGCGGCAAGCGGCGCGGGGGCGGGGCGGCCCCTACCTGCCGATGCACGTCTAGGGTATCCTTGGGCGAACACGAACGGTATCCGTGACCGCCTTGACCGATTTCTAACATATTGTACGGCAGGGTGTTATCTCCCGGGGCCGGACCGCGCTCCCCGATCGCGGGTCGAGCCGTCAGCCCGGGTCACGCCGGCATCGAGGCGTTCGGTGCCATCAGTCACAAGCCCACATGCAAGGTGCACCACGCAAACGATGGACACTCAGTACCAGCCCCACGTCACCGAGTCAGCCGCCCAGGACTACTGGGAAAAGAACGCCTGCTTCAAGGCCATAGAGGACGCCGCTCGCGAGAAGTTCTACTGCCTGTCGATGTTCCCCTACCCCAGCGGCAAGCTGCACATGGGTCACGTGCGCAACTACACCATCGGCGACGTGGTCTCGCGCTTTCAGCGCATGCAGGGCAGGAACGTGCTCCAGCCGATGGGCTGGGACGCCTTCGGCATGCCCGCCGAGAACGCGGCGATCAAGAACCGCGTGCCGCCCGGCGACTGGACCTACCAGAACATCGACTACATGCGCAGCCAGCTCAAGGCGCTGGGCTTCGCCTATGACTGGGACCGCGAGTTCGCCACCTGCGACGTCGACTACTACCGCTGGGAACAGTGGTTCTTCACCAAGCTGGTCGAGAAGGGCCTGGTCTACAAGAAGATGTCCACGGTCAACTGGGACCCGGTCGACAACACCGTGCTCGCCAACGAGCAGGTGATCGACGGCCGCGGCTGGCGCAGCGGCGCCCTGGTCGAGCGCAAGGAAATCCCGCTGTGGTTCCTCAAGATCACCGATTACGCCGAGGAACTGCTGGCCGATCTCGAGCATGTCGACTGGCCCGAGCAGGTCAAGACCATGCAGCGCAACTGGATCGGCAAGTCGCGCGGCGTCGAGCTCACCTTCGACGTCGCCGGCCACGACGATGCCCTGCACGTCTACACGACCCGCCCCGACACCCTGATGGGCGTGACCTACGTCGCCGTCGCCGCCGGGCATCCGCTGGCCCGTGCCGCCGCCGACGGCGATGCCGAGATGGCGGCCTTCCTCGAGGAGTGCGCCCGTGGCGGCACCTCCGAAGCCGACCTGGCGACCATGGAAAAACGCGGCCGCGACACCGGCTTCAAGGCGATCCATCCGCTGTCCGGCCGCGAGGTGCCCATCTTCGTGGCCAACTTCGTGCTCATGGAGTACGGCACCGGCGCGGTGATGGCGGTACCCGGCCACGACCAGCGCGACTGGGAGTTCGCCACCAGGTACGGCCTGCCCATCGAGGCGGTGATCGCCGATGCCGACGGTAACGCGCCGGACCTGTCCGAGGGCGCCTACGCCGAGCACGGCAAGCTGATCAACTCCGGCGAATTCGACGGGCTGGACTTCGACGGCGCCTTCCGGGCGATCGCCCTGCGCCTCGAGGCCGACGGCCGGGGCGAGGTCAAGACCAACTTCCGCCTGCGCGACTGGGGCGTGGCCCGCCAGCGTTACTGGGGCGCGCCGATTCCCATCAAGTACGGCCCCGAGGGCCAGACCGTGCCGCTCACCGACGACGAGCTGCCGGTCGCCCTGCCCATGGAGGTCGAGGTCGACGCCAGCGGCTCGCCGCTCAAGAAGATGCCCGCCTTCTTCGACCTGGGCGACGGCTGGACCCGCGAGACCGACACCTTCGATACCTTCATGGAATCGAGCTGGTACTACGCCCGCTTCGCCTGCGCCGACAACCCCGACGCCATGCTCGACGAGCGCGCCGACTACTGGCTGCCGGTGGATCTCTACATCGGCGGCATCGAGCACGCCATCCTGCACCTGCTCTACGCGCGCTTCTTCCACAAGCTGATGCGCGACTTTGGCCTGGTCGCGAGCGACGAGCCCTTCCAGCGCCTGCTCACCCAGGGGATGGTGATCGCCGAGACCTTCTACCGGGAATCCCCCGACGGCGGCAAGGACTGGTTCAACCCCGCCGACGTCGACGTGCGTCGCGACGACAAGGGCCGGCCGCTCAGCGCCGTCTACCGCGGCGACGGCCAGCCGGTCGAGATGGGCGGCATCGAGAAGATGTCCAAGTCGAAGAACAACGGCGTCGACCCGCAGGCGATGATCGATCGCTTCGGCGCCGACACCGTGCGGCTGTTCATGATGTTCGCCGCGCCGCCGGAACAGTCGCTGGAGTGGTCCGATGCCGGCGTCGAGGGCGCCCACCGCTTCCTCAAGCGCCTCTGGAAGCTGGTCGCCGACCACGTCAACGCCGGCACCCCGGCCGCGCTCGACGTCGACGCGCTCGACGACGACCAGAAGGCCCTGCGCCGCAAGACCCACGAGACCATCGCCAAGGCCAGCGACGACATCGGCCGGCGCACCACCTTCAACACCGCCATCGCCGCGGTGATGGAGCTGACCAACGCGCTGGGCCGCTTCACGGATACCCGCCCGCAGGGGCTGGCGGTGGCCCGCGAGGCGGTCGAGGCCTGCGTGCTGCTGCTCGCCCCCATCACCCCGCACGCCTGCCATGTCCTGTGGCAGCAGCTCGGCCATGACGAACCGGCGATCGACGCTCGCTGGCCCCGGCTCGACGAGAGCGCCCTGGTCAAGGACAGCGTCGAACTCGCCGTGCAGGTCAACGGCAAGCTGCGCGCGCGCATCGAGGTCGCCCCCGACGCCGCCAAGGATGCCGTCGAGGCCGAAGCCATGGCCGCCGAGAACGTGCAGCGTCATGTCGAGGGCAAGACGGTACGCAAGGTGATCGTGGTCCCCGGCAAGCTGGTCAACATCGTCGCCAACTGAGATCGACGTGAGTCGAGGCAAGGAGACCGCCATGAACCGTCGTACCTTCCTGACCCGCTCGCTGGGCGGGTCGCTCGCCCTGCTCGCCGCCGGTTCGCTGGCGGGCTGCGGCTTTCACCTGCGCGGCCGCGACCAGGTGGCGATGCGCCTCGACCGCCTGACGCTCGCCGGGCCGGCCGCACCGCTCACCGACGCGGTCCGCCAGACCCTGCGGCGCAGCGGCGTCGACACGGTCGATGACGCGCCCTGGCGGCTCAACCTGGATACCGAGCGACTCGTGGAGACGCCGCTGACCACCAACGATGCCGGCAGCCGCGACATCGAGCTGCGCCTGTCCGTGCCCTTCTCGGTCCAGCGCGTGCAAGACGACGCCTACCTGCTCGAACGCCAGGACCTCGAGGTGTCGTCGATCTACCAGACCAACGCCAGCGACCTGCTGGTTCGCGGCGACCGCCGCGAGGCGGCCATCAAGGACCTGCGCCGCGAGGCCGCGTCGCGTCTGCTCGATCGCCTGCAGAGTCTCGATCCGAGCTCATGAAGGTCTTTCCCGACAAGCTCCCGGAGGCGCTCGGCAAGTCCCTGCCGCCGGTGGTGATCGTCGCCGGCGACGAGCCGCTGCTGCATCGCGATGCCTGCGACGAGGTGCGCCGGGTCGCTCGCGAACGCGGCGTCGAGGAGCGCGAGGTCCTGCACGTCGAGAACGGCTTCCAGTGGGGGCGGCTCACCGAGTCCGCCGCCAGCCTGTCGCTGTTCGCCACCAGCAAGCTGATCGAGTTGCGCCTGGGCGATCAGGCCCCCGGCCAGGAAGGCGGCAAGGCCTTGGAAGCCTACGCCGCCCAGGCCGGGGGCAGCGACGACGTGCTGCTGATCACCGCCGGTCGGCTCGACCGCCGCCAGCAGCAGAGCAAGTGGTTCAAGGCCCTCGACAAGCTCGGCCTGTTCGTGCCGGTGTGGCCGGTGGATCACGCGCGGCTGGGCTTCTGGATGCGTGACCGGGCCGGCCGCCACGGCCTGCAGCTCGACATGGACGCCGCGCGCCTGCTCGGCGAACGTACCGAAGGCAACCTGCTGGCTGCCGACCAGGAGCTGCAGAAGCTCGCCCTGCTGCACCCGCCCGGCGCGCGTCTCGGGGTCGAGGCGATCGCCGGCGGCGTCGAGGACAACGCCCGCTTCGACGTCTTCACCCTCACCGACGCCTGCCTGCGCGGCGAACGCGAGCGCGCGGTACGCATCGTCCGCGGCCTGCGCGGCGAGGGTATCGAGGCGCCGGTGGTGCTGTGGGCACTGACCCGCGAGATGCGCACCCTGCTCTCGCTGCGCCAGCATCTCGATCAGGGCCAGAGCCTCGAACACGCCTGCAAGGCCCAGCGCCCGATGATCCCCGAGAAGCGGCGCCCCAACTACCAGCAGGCCCTGCAGCGGCTGCCCCACCGCCGCCTGCACAAGCTGCTGCTGTTCGCCCAGCGCATCGACCAGGCGATCAAGGGCGGCCTGCCCTTGCCCGTCTGGGACGGCCTCAACGATCTCGCCCTGACCCTCGCCGGCGGCCGCGGCCTGCTCGCCGAGATGCCCCAGGCCTATCGCAGCGCCTGATGGAGACACCCTCATGACCCGGGCGCCCCGCTATCAGCAGATCAAGCAGTACCTGCTCGAGCGCATCCGCACGGGGGAGTATCCCGTCCACCACCAGATCCCCCCGGAGGAGCAGCTGGCCGCGCAGTTCGAGGTCAGCCGCATGACCGCCAACAAGGCGATCCGCGACCTGGTCCACGAAGGCTATCTGGTGCGTCAGGCGGGGCTGGGCACCTTCGTCACCGACCTCAAGGCGGAGTCCTCGCTGCTCGAGATCCACAACATCGCCGAGGAAGTGCAGGCCCGCGGCCATGCCTACAGCAACGACGTGCTGCGCCGCGAGGCGATCGAGGCCGACGACGAGGTCGCCCTGCGCCTCGGCGTGCGCCTCGGCACCCGGGTCTTCCACAGCATCCTGATCCATCGCGAGAACGGCGTGCCGATCCAGCTCGAGGATCGTTACGTCAATCCCCGCTGGGTGCCCGACTACCTGGACACCGACTTCGCCCGGCACACGCCCAACGAAGTCCTGGTCGCCGCCTGCCCGATCTCCGACATGGAGCACGTGGTCGAGGCGGTGCTGGTCGACGCCCACACCGCCGAATGGCTGGAGATCCCCGCCAGCGCCCCCTGCCTGAGCATGGTGCGCCGGACGTGGTCGGACGACCACCTGATCAGCTACGCGCGGCTGCTTCATCCCGGCGACCGCTACAAGCTGCGTTCCTCCATGCAGCGGCGCCGCGCCTGATCGCTGGGCCCGGCGCGGCTCAGCCGCCGGCCAGCGCCTGCACCATGTACCCGGCCGGAATCGCCAGCAGCAGACTGAGCAGCGTGCGCAGGAACCACACCACAACGATGCGTCCCACGGACAGCGGGATGCTGGTCGACAGGATGCAGGGGATCGAAGCCGAGAAGAACAGCACCGAGGCGACCGAGACCACCCCGGTGGCGAAGCGCGCCGCGAAGCCGGCATCGCCCATCAGCAGGGCCGGCAGGAACATCTCGGCAAGCCCGGCTGACGCCGCCTGGGCCAGCGCCCGGGCCTCGTCGAGCCCCCACAGCGCGGTGACCGGGTAGAACACCAGGCCCAGCCAGTCGAACAGCGGCGTGTACTTGGCCAGCAGCAGCCCGATCAGCCCCACCGACATTATCGACGGCAGGATGCCGATCGCCATCAGCAGCCCCTCCTTGACGTTCAAGGCCACGTTGCGCCGCAACCCCGGCGCCCGGGCGGCCACCGCCAGCCCGGTCCGCCAGGCGGTGCTCAGGCGCTGCCCGGCGGGGACCGCGTCCTCCGTGACCGACTTGCTATCGTCGAGGCGCGACAGCGGCGGCAGGCGCACGGTGACCGCCGTGACCAGGAAGGTGATCAGCAGCGTCAGCCAGAAATACAGGTTCCACACCGCCATCAGGTCCAGGGTCTTGGCGACGATGATCATGAAGGTCGCCGAGACCGTCGAAAAGCCGGTGGCGATGATCGCCGCCTCGCGCGCCGAATACTGGCCCGCCTGGTAGACGCGGTTGGTGATCAGCAAGCCGATCGAATAACTGCCGACGAACGAGGCCACCGCATCGATCGCCGACTTGCCGGGGGTGCGCCACACCGGCCGCATCACCGGCTCCATCAGCACGCCGATCAGCTCGAGCAGCCCGTAACTGATCAAAAGCGCCAGGAACACCGCGCCGATGGGCACGATCAGCCCCACCGAGATCACCAGCTTGTCGAACAGAAACGGCAGCATGTCGGGTTCGAACAGCGCCGCCGGCCCCCAGCCGGACAGCGCCATGACCGCCGCGACGACCCCCAGCCACTTGAGCACGGTGAACACCCGGTCGGTGAGACTGCGCCGCCATTGCCCGCTGATCACCGGATACAGCGCCCCGGCGACGATCAGCGCCAGCGCGTACCAGCCATCCAGCGCCCCCAGCAGATGACGCGCTCCGGTCACCATGTGATCGAGCGGAATGGTGGTCTTGCCGTCGATGGTCAACGGCACGAAGAAGATCAGAATACCCAGCAGGCTGGGCACGAACAGACGCAGGACGTTGCTCGGCGAACCGTCGGCTCGCGTCTCATCGGCCCCCTCGAAGGCTTCGTCGGAATGGGACATGGGAATTGCCTCTCGTTGTGATTTTTTAATGTATATACATTAAGACGCCCCCCATCGTCACGCCCTTTTCCCGCCAGCGTCAGTTGGACCAAGGTCTAATAACGCCTCGCCGCCGTCGTGAAAGCTCAAGAAATCCATTTAAAACCATAGGCTTGTGAAAGAGTCGATGCACGCCGCAGCGGTGGCCTGCGAGTCGCCGACCTTGACGCGTATCGGGCGACCGCTTAAATGTATATACATTACGGATAACGGAGACTTTCATGACCCGGTCGACACGCATGGCATGGCGAGACATGACCCTCTTCGACGGCCTCGCCACCCTGCCCGAGCCGATGGCGGTGATCGTCGAGGACGGCCGCATCGCCGAACGCCTCCCGATGTCACGCTTCGATCCGGCGGCGTTCGCCGACTGCCGCGAGATGGGCCGCGGCGGCGTGATGACCCCGGGCCTGGTGGACTGCCACACCCACCTGGTGTTCGGCGGCAATCGCGCCGACGAGTTCGAGCAGCGCCTCGAGGGCGTCGACTACGCCGAGATCGCGCGCCGCGGCGGCGGTATTATCAGCACCGTGCGCGCCACCCGCGAGGCCAGCGAGGAGACCCTGTTCGCACGCGCCCTGCCGCGCCTGCAGGCCCTGATCGACGACGGCGTGACCTGTGTCGAGATCAAGTCCGGCTACGGCCTGGACCTGGCCAACGAATTGAAGATGCTGCGCGTGGCGCGCCGCCTCGGCGAGGCGCTGCCGATTCGCGTCGTCACCACGCTGCTGGCCGCCCACGCACTGCCGCCGGAGTTCGCCGACGACGCCGACGGCTACATCGATCACGTCTGCGAGGCGATCCTCCCCGCGGCGGCACGCGAGGGCCTGGCCGACGCCGTCGACGTGTTCTGCGAGACCATCGCCTTCTCCCCCGCCCAGTGCGAGCGGGTCTTCCGGGCCGCCGAGGCACACGGGCTGCCGATCAAGGCCCACGCCGAGCAGCTCTCCAATCTCGGTGGCAGCGCCCTGGCGGCGCGTCATGGGGCGCTGTCCGCCGACCACATCGAATACCTCGACACGGCCGGCGTCGAGGCGTTGCGCGCGGCCGGCAGCGTGGCGGTGCTGCTGCCCGGCGCCTTTCACACCCTGCGCGAGACGCAAGCGCCGCCGATCGACGCCCTGCGGCGTGCCGGCGTGCCGATGGCGGTGGCCACGGACGCCAACCCGGGTAGCTCGCCGCTGTTCATGCCCACCCTGATGCTCAACCTGGCCTGCACGCTGTTCCGGCTGACGCCCCGCGAGGCGCTGGCCGGGATGACCGCCCACGGCGCCCGCGCCCTGGGCCGGACCGAGCTCGGCCGCCTGGAAGTCGGCGCGCCCGCCGATCTGTGCGTGTGGGACGTCGAATCGCCGGCCGAACTCGCCTATGCCGTGCAGCCCGGTCGCCTGCGCCAGCGCCTCTTCAAAGGGGAACTCACCCATGGCTGAGACCCTCGACCGCGGCCTCTGGCAGGGACGCACCGACCCCGAGCCCGACAGCGAACGCTGGCACCAGCGGATCCGACCGCTCGCCGAGAGCGACGCACCGGGCTGCGCCCTGCTGGGCTTCGCCTCGGATGCCGGCGTGGCACGCAATCACGGCCGGACGGGCGCCGTCGACGGGCCATCGGCGATCCGCCGGGCCCTGGCGCCACTGGCCTGGCACCGCCGAGGCCCGGCCTACGATGCCGGCGACGTCCGCTGCGACGGCGATGCCCTCGAAGACGCCCAGCGACGCCTCGGCGAGCGCGTGGCGACGCTGCTCGACGCCGGTCACTCGCCGCTGGTGCTGGGCGGCGGTCACGAGATCGCCTTCGGCAGCTGGCAGGGCCTGGCCCGGCATCTGCAAGCCCGCCGGCGAACCGCCGACGAACGAACGCCGAGGGTCGGCATCGTCAATCTCGACGCCCACTTCGACCTGCGCGACCCGCAGCACGGCCCTTCATCGGGCACCCCCTTCGCCCAGATCGCCGCCGACTGCCGGCAGCGTGGCTGGCCGTTCCACTACGCCTGTCTGGGGGTCAGTCGCGCCAGCAACACCCGGGCGCTGTTCGCGCGGGCCGCATCGCTCGGCGTGCTGAGCCGCGAGGATCGCGACATCACGCACGCCACGCTGCCGGCGATCCGGCGCGACCTGCAACGCTTCATGGTGCGCTGCGACCGGCTCTACCTGACCGTCGACCTCGACGTGCTGCCCGCCGCCGAGGCGCCTGGCGTCAGCGCGCCGGCCGCCCGCGGCGTGCCACTGGCGCTGCTCGAGCCGCTGGTCGAGGCGGTCCGCGACAGCGGCAAGCTGGCCCTGGCCGATATCGCCGAACTCAACCCGACACACGACATCGACGGCCGGACCGCCAAGGTCGCCGCCCGGCTGGTCCACACCCTGACCCTGACTGGCTAGGAACTGCCTGAAAAGGACTGCGCTCGACAATACTGCGTTAAAAATTGACTCAAGATGCTCATTTACACCCCGTAAACTCCGCTCTTTCGCCGATTTTTGCCTTGTCTTGTCTTCGCTCGTCGACTTTTCAGACAGCACCTAGAGCAGCACATCCGGGGCTCGCCGTGAGGGGCTGCCCTCGGGGACAACACCGTTTCACGCCCGACATCGCTAACGAGGACATCACCATGAACCAGCATCACACCCTGCCCGACGGCCAGCGTCCGATCACCCGGCGCCACGACCCCAGCCGGCGCATCGCCGCGCCCACCGGGCCCGAGCGCTCCTGCAAGAGCTGGCTCACCGAGGCGCCGCTGCGGATGCTGATGAACAACCTGCACCCCGACGTCGCCGAACGCCCCGAGGACCTGGTGGTCTACGGCGGGATCGGTCGCGCCGCCCGCGACTGGGAATGCTTCGACAGGATCGTCGAGACCCTGCGGCGTCTGGAGGACGATCAATCGCTGCTGATCCAGTCCGGCAAGCCGGTGGGCGTGTTCCAGACCCACAAGGACGCGCCGCGGGTGCTGATCGCCAACTCCAACCTGGTGCCCGCCTGGGCCAACTGGGAGCACTTCAACGAGCTGGATAAAAAAGGCCTGATGATGTACGGCCAGATGACCGCCGGCTCGTGGATCTACATCGGCTCCCAGGGGATCGTCCAGGGCACCTACGAGACCTTCGTGGAGGCCGGTCGCCAGCACTACGACGGCAAGCTCACCGGCCGCTGGATCCTCACCGCCGGGCTGGGCGGCATGGGCGGCGCCCAGCCGCTGGCGGCGACGCTCGCCGGCGCCTGCTCGCTGACCATCGAGTGCCAGCAGTCGCGTCTGGACTTCCGCCTGCGCACCCGCTATCTGGACGAGCAGGCCAGCGATCTCGACGACGCCCTGGCGCGCATCGAGCGCTACACCGCCGAGGGCAAGGCGATCTCCATCGGCCTGTGCGCCAACGCCGCCGAGGTGCTGCCCGAGCTGGTCGAGCGCGGGGTCAAGCCGGATATGGTCACCGACCAGACCAGCGCCCACGACCCGCTGCACGGCTACCTGCCCGCCGGCTGGACCTGGGACGACTACGTGGCCCGCGGCGAGACCGACCCCGGGGTGGTGACCCAGGCCGCCAAGCAGTCGATGGCGGTGCACGTGCGCGCCATGCTGGCCTTTCAGAAGCAGGGCATCCCGACCTTCGATTACGGCAACAACATCCGCCAGATGGCCCTCGAGGAGGGCGTCGACGACGCCTTCGACTTCCCCGGCTTCGTGCCGGCCTACATCCGCCCGCTGTTCTGCCAGGGCATCGGCCCCTTCCGCTGGGTGGCACTGTCCGGCGACCCGGAGGACATCTACAAGACCGACGCCAAGGTCAAGGAGCTGATTCCCGACGACCCGCATCTGCACAACTGGCTGGACATGGCCCGCGAACGGATCAGCTTCCAGGG
This sequence comes from Modicisalibacter sp. MOD 31.J, assembly GCF_020147985.1. Taxonomy (NCBI): domain Bacteria; kingdom Pseudomonadati; phylum Pseudomonadota; class Gammaproteobacteria; order Oceanospirillales; family Halomonadaceae; genus Modicisalibacter; species Modicisalibacter sp. MOD 31.J. Next base: position 970,445 of record NZ_JAGXFF010000002.1, read on the forward strand.
GCTGCCGGCACGCATCTGCTGGGTCGGCCTCAAGGATCGCGCGCGCCTCGGCCAGGCATTCAACGAGATGGTCAGAAACGGCGAACTCAAGGCGCCCGTGGTGATCGGCCGCGACCATCTGGACTCCGGCTCGGTGGCCAGCCCCAACCGCGAGACCGAAGGCATGCAGGATGGCTCCGACGCGGTCTCCGACTGGCCGCTGCTCAACGCGCTGCTCAACACCGCCGGCGGCGCCACCTGGGTCTCGCTGCACCACGGCGGCGGCGTGGGCATGGGCTATTCGCAGCACGCCGGGGTGGTCATCGTCGCCGACGGCAGCGACGATGCGCATGCCCGTCTGGGCCGGGTACTGCGCAACGACCCGGCCAGCGGGGTGATGCGCCATGCCGACGCCGGCTACGCTATCGCCCGGCGCTGCGCGGCGGAGAACGAGCTCGATCTACCGATGCTCGACCAGTCATGACGCGCCCCCAGACATTCGCGCGATGAGCGCCGGGGACGAGTCGAAGCGAGGGTTCGATGCCAGGGAAGGCATCGGTAGCGCCCGGGGACGGGTTTACAGCGCCCTCGCTCAGGCTGGTCGCCGGTATAGCGCATCGCGCCATGCCCAACATATTTGCTCAGGCCTGCTCAGGAGAGCCACTGCATGTCCCTTAAAATCCAACCCGGCGAGATGACCCTGGCGCAGGCACGCCGGGTCTTCGCGGCGCCGGTGTCCCTCGCCCTGCCGCCGGAGGCCGATGCCGCGATCGCCGCCGGCGTTGCCTGCGTCGACCGCGTGGTCGCCGAGGACCGCACCGTCTACGGCATCAACACCGGCTTCGGCCTGCTCGCCCAGACGCGCATCCCCCAGCACCGGCTCGAGGATCTGCAGCGCTCGCTGGTGCTCTCGCACGCCACGGGCACCGGCGAGGCGCTGGACGACGCCCTGGTGCGGCTGATCATGGCGCTCAAGGTCAACAGCCTGGCGCGCGGTTTCTCCGGCATCCGCCGCGTGGTGCTCGATGCACTGATCGCGCTGCTCGATGCCGAGGTCTACCCGCGGATCCCGGCCAAGGGCTCGGTGGGCGCCTCCGGCGACCTGGCCCCGCTGGCGCACATGAGCGCGGTGCTGCTCGGCGAGGGTCAGGCACGCCATCGCGGCGAGTGGCTGCCGGCCCGCGAGGCGCTGGCCGTCGCCGGCCTCGAGCCGCTCACGCTGGCCCCCAAGGAGGGCCTGGCGCTGCTCAACGGCACCCAGGTGTCCACCGCCTACGCCCTCAAGGGGCTATTCGAGGCCGAGGACCTGTACGCCGCCGCCACGGTGTGCGGCGCGCTGACCGTCGAGGCCACGCTCAGCTCGCGTTCGCCGTTCGATGCGCGCATCCACGAGGTACGCGGCCAGCGCGGCCAGGTCGACGCCGCCACGGCCTACCGCCGGCTGCTCGGCGAGCGCAGCGAGATCAGTGACCTGCACGCCGACTGCGGCAAGGTCCAGGACCCCTACTCGCTGCGCTGCCAGCCCCAGGTGATGGGGGCGGTACTCACCCAGTTGCGTCAGGCCGCCGAGGTACTGGCCGTCGAGATCAACGCCGTTTCCGACAACCCGCTGGTATTCGCCAGCGAAGGCGATATCATTTCGGGCGGCAACTTCCACGCCGAGCCGGTGGCCATGGCCGCCGACAACCTGGCACTAGCGATCGCCGAGATCGGCTCGCTCACCGAGCGGCGCATCTCGCTGATGATGGATCAGCACATGTCGCAGCTGCCGCCCTTTCTGGTCGAGAACGGCGGGGTCAATTCCGGCTTCATGATCGCCCAGGTGACGGCCGCGGCCCTGGCCAGCGAGAACAAGGCGCTGGCGCACCCGCACAGCGTCGACAGCCTGCCGACCTCCGCCAACCAGGAGGATCACGTGTCGATGGCCCCCGCCGCCGGTCGGCGGCTGTGGGAAATGGCCGCCAACGTGCGCAGCATCGTCGCCATCGAATGGCTGGCCGCCTGCCAGGGCCTCGACTTCCGCGAGGGCCGGCGCAGCACCGAGGCGCTGGAACGGGCTCGCACGCGGCTGCGCGAGCGGGTCCCCTACTACGCCGAGGACCGTTTCTTCGCCCCCGACATCGAGCAGGCCGAAACGCTGCTCGCCGCGGGCGTGCTGAACGCGCTGCTCGACCCCGGCCTGTTGCCCAGTCACTGACCCCACGCCCGCGTCGCGGGCGATGGCGTCTACAGTCATCGCATTCCAAGGTCGTTTTAATGTCCGAACAACGACGTCCCATCCCCTTTCTCGTCGCCCTGCTGCCCTTCGCCGTGATGATCATGACCATGATGACGACGATCATGATGTTCGACGGCAGTCCTCACGTTCCCCTGCTGATCGGCGCCGTGACCGCGGGTCTGGTGGCCTGGCGCTACGGCTATGCCTGGGCGGACATCGAACAGTTCGTCTACGACGGCATCAAGAAGGTGCTGCCGGCGGTGATCATCCTGATGCTGGTCGGCCTGCTGATCAGTTCCTGGGTCGCCGGCGGGGTGGTCGGCACGATGATCTATTACGGGCTCGAGTTCCTGTCGCCGGAGTATTTCCTGCCCACCCTGATGCTGATCTGCGCGGTCAGCACGCTGATGATGGGCAGTTCCTGGTCGACCATCGGCACCCTGGGCGTGGCGGGCATGGCCGCGGGCACCAGCATGGGCCTGTCACCGGCGGCCCTGGCCGGGGCGATCGTCTCCGGGGCCTTCTTCGGCGACAAGATGTCGCCGCTGTCCGATACCACCATCCTCGCCTCGGGCATCGCCGGCGCCAACATCTTCGCCCACATCCGGCACATGCTCTACACCACGGTGCCGGGGCTGGTGATCGCGCTAATCGTGTTCTGGATCATGGCCGGCGGGCATGGCGGCGCCGACATCGACCGGGCCATCACCACCGTGATCACCAATCTGGAGGCCAACAGCGTGATCACGCCCTGGCTGTTCGTCATCCCGCTGGCGATCCCGCTGCTGGCGATCAGCAAGGTGCCGGCCGTGCCGACGCTGATCCTGGGCATCGTGATGGGCAGCCTCGCCTACCTGTGGGTGCAGGGCGGCGACGTCGAATCGCTGTTCACGATCCTCCAGGGCGGCTATGTCGCCGATACCGGCAACGCCGGGGTCGACAAGCTGCTCAGCCAGGGCGGGCTCGACGCCATGATGTACACCATCTCGCTGGCGATCATCGCCATGACCTTCGGCGGCATCATGGAAAGTACCGGCATGCTCGACGCCATCGTCGGGCGCATCGTCGCGCTGGCCAGAAGCGGCCGCTCGTTGTGCGCCGTCACCGTGGGTTCCTCCTTCCTGACCAACGTGATCACCGCCGAGCAGTACATCTCGATCATCATCCCGGGGCGTATGTACGCCCACGCCTTCCGCGACAAGGACCTGCACCCCAAGAACCTGTCCCGGGCCCTGGAGGACGGCGGCACCATCACCTCGGCGCTGGTGCCGTGGAGCACCGACGCGATCTTCGTCTACAGCGCGCTGGGCGTCAGTGCCTGGGCCTATGCGCCCTACGCGGTGCTCAATTACACGGTGCCACTGATCTCCATCGCCATGGCGCTGGCCGGCATCGCCATCGTCAGCAACCGCGACGCCCCGTCGCCGGCCCCCGCCTCCCGGTGACCCCCGACGGCACTCCCCGGAGTGCCGTGTGGCCTCCGCCCCATCCGTGGGATCCGCTATCGCAGGTATCACGGATACTCATCAATCGACGCGGCGGGGTGCGTTACTCTGGATCGGCGACGAAAGTCGTATCCGATAACAACAGAGGACTCTCGCTGTGAAGCACCCCATCGCGACACTGCTGACCACCCTGGGGCTGAGCCTTGCCGGCGCGGCCGCGACGGCCCAGGCCGCCGACGAGCCGATCGTGGTCGGCGGCCTCAACTACACCGAACACCTGATTCTCACCTCGGCCACCGCCCAACTGCTGGACGCCCACGGCTACGATGTCGACAAGCGCGACGGCCTGGGCACCTCGGTGCTGCGCCAGGCCCAGGAGAACGGTCAGGTCGACCTCTACTGGGAATACACCGGCAACTCGGTGATCCTGTTCAACGATCAGCCGCAACCCGACACTGCCGCCGAGACCTACGCCACCGCCAAGCGGCTGGATGCGGACAAGGGCCTGGTCTGGCTCGATCCCTCGGACACCAACAACACCTATGCCCTGGCCATGCGCGAGGCCGACGCCGAGCAGCGCGGCATCCATACGCTCTCGGACCTGGCCGCGGCGATGAACGACGGGGCCGGGCTGACGCTGGCCTCCAACGCCGAGTTCTACGCCCGCGACGACGGCCTGCGGCCGCTGCAGGAGGCCTACGGCTTTCGCTTCCCGCGCGCCGACGTCAAGCGCATGGATTCGGGGCTGACCTACAACGCCCTGCGCGACGGCGAGGTCGACGTGGCCCTGGTGTTCGCCACCGATGGTCGCAACGGCGCCTTCGATTTCGAGGTCCTCGACGACGACCAGCAGTTCTTCCCGGTCTATCAGCTGGCGCCGGTGGTCCGCGCGGAAACCCTCGAGGCGCATCCCGACCTGAAGCCACTGCTCAACCGCATGTCCGCCGCCCTGAACGACACGACGCTGATCGATCTCAACAGCCGCGTGGACATCGACGATCAGGACATCGACAAGGTGGCTCGGAGTTTCCTGACCGAACACGACCTCATCTGATCTCCTCTTTCTCCCACCCTTTTCCGTCTTTCACCGTCGGGGCGATGCCGGCATCGCCCCGTTCCGACGACAGGACAGGCCATGTTTCCCAGCGGCAGCCAACCCGACGCCCGGGAAGTCCGCGACTTTCCGCACGCCATCGTCGAGGAGCCGGCGCTCTTCATTCCGTTGCCCGACGGCACGCGCCTGGCGGCGCGCCTGTGGCGACCGGCGGACGCCGACGCACACCCGGTCCCGGCGATCATCGAGTGCATTCCCTACCGCAAGCGCGATGCCACCAGCGCCGACGACGAACGCATGCACCCCTACTTCGCCGGCCACGGCTATGCCGCGCTGCGCATCGACCTGCGCGGCAGCGGCGACTCTGACGGCGTGCTCGAGGACGAATACCTGAGCGGCGAGCAGGACGACATCGTCGCGGCGATCGCCTGGATCGCCGCGCAGCCCTGGTGCAGCGGGCGCGTCGGCATGCTGGGCATCTCCTGGGGCGGTTTCAATTCGCTGCAGGTCGCCGCTCGCCGGCCGCCGGCGCTCGCCGCGATCATCGCCGTCGGCGCCACGGTCGACCGCTACCACGACGACGTCCACTACAAGGGCGGCTGCGTACTCAACGAGAACTTCGGCTGGGCGGCGTCGTCGCTGTCGTTCATGTCGCGTCCGCCCGATCCCGCCCTGCGCGACGACTGGCGCGAACTCTGGCGACACCGGCTCGCCCACCAGCCGTTCGTCGCCGAGCACTGGTTCGATCATCAGACACGCGACGCCTACTGGCGCCACGGGTCGGTGTGCGAGGACTATGCGCGGCTGACCACGCCGATCCTGGCGGTCACCGGCTGGGCCGACGCCTACGTCAACTTCGTCGCCGAGATTCTCGAACACGCCCCGGGGCCGCGACGCGGCATCGTCGGTCCCTGGCCCCACGCCTACCCGCATCTGGCGATGCCGGGACCGACCATCGGCTTCCTCCAGGAAGCGCTGCGCTGGTGGGATCACTGGCTGAAGGATCGCGACACCGGGATCATGGCGGAGCCGCTCTACCGCGTGTACTGCCAGGGCTTCTCCGGCGCCGACCCGCAACGCCGCGACATTCCCGGGGAGTGGCTAGCCGAGACGCAGTGGCCGAGCCCGCACGTGCGCTCGCACACCCTGGCGCTGGGCGACGGCCGTCTGCAGGCGCCGGACGATGACGCCACCCACCGCGAGGCACGGTTGTGGGCACCCGCCGACAACGGCCTGCAGTGCGGCGAGTACATCCCTCACAGCAGCGGCCCCGAGATCGCCGGCGACCAGCGCGCCGACGACGCCCATTCGCTGGTCTACGACACTCCGCCGCTGGAAAGCGACACGGTGATCCTGGGACGCCCGGAACTGGCGCTGCGCGTCAGCGTCGACCAGCCCCGCGCCAACCTGATCGTGCGGCTCTGCGACGTATCGCCGGATGGCGTGTCGCAGCGCGTCTCCTACGGTGTGCTCAACCTCTGCCACCGCGACAGCCACGCCGCCCCGGCCGACGTGCCCCCGGATACCCCGCTCGACGTCACCGTGCGCCTCAACCAGGCCTGTCACCGCTTCGTCGCCGGCCACCGGCTGCGCGTCTCGGTGACCACCGCCTACTGGCCGCTGGTCTGGCCGAGTCCCTACCCGGTCACCCTGACCCTGCACGAGGCGGGCTGCCGCCTCGTCCTGCCCGAGCGCAACGCGCACGAAACGCCGCCGGTGAGCTTCGCGCCGGCGGTGTTCTCCGGCCCCGTGCAGCATCGCGTGGTGCGCGCGGGCGGCCAGTCCCGGGAGGTCAGCCACTCGCTGACCGACGGCTGGACGCGGCACGCCATCGTCGACGACTTCGGCGAGATCGCCTACGACCATGGCCTGCGCAACGTCGCCTCGGCGGACGAACGCTACGCCATCCACCCCGACGCGCCGGCCACCGCGACCATGAGCAAGAGCTGGCGGCAGACCTTCCGGCGCGACGACTGGTGCGCCCACACCGAGACCTGGGCACAACTGCACTGCGACGCCGACGGGTTCTATCTGGAAGCGCGGTTGCAGGCCTTCGAGAACGGCGAACGATTCATCGATCGACGCTGGATCACGCGGCGCCCCCGCCGCTGGGTGTGATGGCCAGCGACTGTGTCATTCGGAAACGCCGGGGTCGCCCTTCTACCCATCCCGCCCCCGAAAGGCGCATGCCATGAACCAGGACGGGGCACGAACCAAGCGTGCCCTCGCAATGCTGGCACGCCGCCTCGACCCGATTGTGCAGGCTGCACCGATTATCGACATAGTTAGGGGCGAAAACCGACAAACACGCGCCCTCTTTCCCCGTCCGCCGAAATAGTGGAACGCGCCTTGCTTACTGGGTGATACGGCAAGGGGGCCCCCTTTGCTCAGACGAACGTCATGCGGAGGACGTCATGGAAACCTCGGATTACCCATTGAGCGAAGTGCCCAACGGCGAACGCAAGGGGCTGCTTTCCACCTCGGCGGTGCTACTCGGTTTCACCTTCTTCACTGCCACCATGTGGGCGGGCGGCTCCCTCGGCAGCGCCTTCTCGTTCGGTGAGTTGCTGTGGGTGATCCTCGTCGGCAACCTGCTACTGGGGGCCTATGCGGCGGCCCTGGCCTATATCGCCTGCAAGAGCGGTCTCAACTCGGTGCTGATGGGGCGTTTCTGCTTCGGCGAGGTGGGCAGCAAGCTCTCCGACGCCCTCCTCGGCTTTACTCAGATCGGCTGGTACGCCTGGGGCACCGCCACCATCGCCGTGGTGCTGGTCAAGACGCTGGGCCTGTCGGCAGCGCTCGAGACGCCGCTGATGGTGCTGTTCGGCCTGGCCTTCTGCATCACCGCGATGATCGGCTTTCGCGGGCTCGACCTGCTGTCCCGGATCGCCGTACCGGCGATGCTGCTGTTCATCCTGATCAGTCTCTACACCGGTATGGTGGACGTGGGCGGGCTCGCCGGCCTGGCGGGCCAGACACCCAGCGAGAGCATGAGCGTCGCCGCGGCCATCACCGTGGTGATCGGCACCTTCATCAGCGGCGGCACCCAGGCCACCAACTGGAGCCGTTTCGCCCGTACCCCCAGGATTGCGGTGATCGCGACGCTGGGCGCCTTCTTCGTCGGCAATGGCCTGATGGTGCTGACCGGAGCGCTGGGCACGATGATCTATCAGCAGGCGGATATCGTCGATGTGCTGCTGGCCCAGGGCTTCGTGACGCTGGCCGTGCTGATGCTGTTCCTCAACATCTGGACCACCCAGGACAACACCATCTACAACTTCGCCGTGGCCGGCTGCAACCTGCTGCGTACCGACAAGCGCCGGGTGGTCACCGTGGCCGGCGCCGCCATCGGCACCGTGCTGGCGGTGGGCGGCATGTATAATCTGCTGATTCCGTTCCTGGTATTGCTCGGCACCTTCATCCCGCCGATCGGCGGCGTGATCATGGCGGACTTCTGGCTCAAGCACAAAGGCCGCTACCCGGCGCTGGCCGAGGTCCGTCTGCCCGCCTTCAACGGGACCGGGCTGGCCGCCTACGCGATCGCTTCCACGGCGGCTTACCTCTCTCCGCTAATCCCGCCGCTGGTGGGCGTCATCGTGGCGGCGGCGAGCTACGCCGTGCTGCTGAAACTGCCCTTGCGCGCCACGCTGCCAAGCCCAGCCAAGGACTGACATGGCGATCACCTGTGCCGAGATACCGCGGCTGCCCGGCCTGGAGGCGATCCGTTTCCGGGCCGGACTGCAAGGCGGCAACCGCCCCGTGCGCTGGCCCTACGTGGCCGAGAACGACACCATCGTTCCCTGGGTCCGGGGCGGCGAACTGGTCTTCGTCACCGGCATCAACCTGCCCCGCAGCGAGGCCAACCTCAAGCAACTGGTCAGCGAGGCGGTGGAACACCGGGTAGCGGGCCTGGTGATCCTCACCGGCCCCGAGTACATCCGCGAGATCCCCGCCGGCGTGCTGGATCTGGCCAACTCGCTGAGTTTCCCGATTCTCGAGCAGCCCTACTCGCTGAAGATGGTGCTGGTCACCGAGGTGATCAGCAACGCCATCGTGCAGGACAACCTGATCGGCCAATCCATCAAGCTGTTCCTGACCCGGCTGATCAACGGCTTCGCCGACGCCCCCGAGCTCATCCACCTGCGTGCCGCCGAACTGGGCCTCAACGATGAACGCCCCTATGCGGCGGTTTGCGTGCGGCTGTCGGCCTTCCATCAGCGCCTGCTCAGCGAGGATCCCGACCAACGCTGGCAACTGATCCATCAGCGCAACCAACTGGAACAACACCTTGGCGAGTTGCTGAAACGCCGTGGCATCGACTGGCCGGTACTGGTGCTGGAACAGGACCTGATCGCCATCTGGCCCGCGGACAAGGACCACGCCAGTGCCCTGTCCGACGACCTGCATGCCGCGCTGGACCTGCTGCAGAACCAGCTGCCGGAGCTGACGCTGTATGCCGGCGCCAGCGACCTGCAACCCGGCCTCAGCCAGTTGTCGGCCGCCGTGGAACAATCCCGACAGGCGGTGCAATTCGCCGTGCAGCACGGTGGTCAGCGGCTGTTCTTCTACGACCAGTTGGGGATCGCCCGGCTGTTCGCGGCGATCCCCCAGCGCAACCTGCTGGCCCAGTTCTGCCAGGAGCAGCTCGGCGAGTTGTGTTTCGCCCGCGACGCCCCGTCGTTGCAGCTGAAAGACACCCTGACCCAGTACCTGAACCGGTTCGGCAACCAGCAGCAGACCGCCGAAAGCCTGGGCATTCATCGCAACACCTTGAGACATCGCCTGAAACGGATCGAGCAACTGATCGGCCACCGCCTGGGGGATGCCTTCGTCAGGCTCAACCTGCAGAACGCCCTACTGATCGAGCAGATCCTGTTCCAGCATCACGCCATCGACAGCCAGCTCTCCACGTCCAGGGATCACTGAAGAGGGACCCATGAAAATCGTCAACGCCCGTCTGAGACACACCCCCAAGCTCCACACCCTGGAGATCGCCGATGGGCGGTTCTCCCGGATCGACGCACAGACCGACACCCTCGCCTGCCCCGACGGCGCCCTCGATGCCGAGGGCCAACTGCTGTGCGCGCCGTTCGTGGAGCCGCACATCCACCTGGACGCCGCGCTGACCGCCGGTGAGCCCGACTGGAACCACAGCGGCACGCTGTTCGAGGGCATCGAGCGCTGGGGCCAGCGCAAGCCGCTACTGAACGAGGCCGATATCCGTCGCCGCGTGCTGGAGACCCTCGAGCTGCTGGTGCGCAACGGCGTGCAGCACATCCGCACCCACGCGGACATCTCCGATCCCGGGCTGGTGGGACTGAAGACCCTGTGCGGCCTGCGCGACGAACTGCAGGACAAGATCGACCTCCAGGTGGTCGCCTTCCCCCAGGAGGGGTTGCTCTCCTTTCCCGACGGCCTGCGACTGATGGAAGAAGCGCTGGAGTTCGGCGCCGATGTGATCGGCGGTATCCCGCACTTCGAGTACACCCGCGAACTGGGCGTGGCATCGATGAAGACGGTGATCGCGCTGGCGACGAAATACGACCGTCTGGTGGATGTGCACTGCGACGAGATCGACGACCCGCATTCCCGCTTCCTCGAAGTCCTCGCCTGCGAGGCGCTGTTCAAGGAACTCGGGCCGCGCGTCACCGCCAGCCACACCACCGCCATGCACTCCTACGACAATGCCTACTGTTCCAAGCTGTTCCGCCTGCTGAAGAACGCCGACATCAATTTCATCGCCTGTCCCACGGAGAGCATCCACCTGCAGGGCCGGTTCGACAGCTACCCGAAACGCCGCGGCCTGACGCGGGTCAAGGAGCTGCGCGAGGCCGGGATCAACGTCTGCTTCGCCGAGGATTCGATCGTCGATCCCTGGTACTCGCTGGGTAACGGCAAGCTGCTGCGCAGCCTGGATTTCGGCCTGCATATCTGCCAGATGATGGGCCATCGCGACTTCGAGCGCGCCCTGGACCTGATCACCGACAACAGCGCCCGGACCCTGAACATTGCGGATCGCTACGGCATCGAGGTCGGCAAGCCCGGCAGTTTCATCCTGCTCGAGGGCGACGACGACTACAGCGTGCTGCGCCGCCAGGGCGACGTCCGGCTCTCGGTCCGCCACGGCGAGATCATCATGCAGCGCCAGCCCGCACGGGTCATCAGCGAGCGCCATGTCGGCGCGTGAGCCCGCCGGGGCCGGCGCTCGATGCCGGCCCATCCCCGTCCCCGACGCCCCCTTTTCGTGCAAACCACTCTCCGTCGCAGCGGCCGTGCCCGCTCAGCCGGTCCCCGCGCCGCCCCGCCGACGCCGCCTGTTTGTGCAAGGTGCACCGTCCAGGCGGCGCCCGACTGTTCAATGGCCACCGATGGATTTTTCAAGCTCGCCCTTTGCGCTTTTGGTACGCCCCTTGCTCGGACAAGTCTGAAGCCATCCGACTGGCCGGGCGCCAGACCACCAAGGTGCACAGCCGGCGGACCGACCGGACCTCGAACAAGAACCCAGCAGGAACCCAGCATGGCCACAGTGATCACCGGCAACGGCCCGCGCGCCGTCAACAGCAACGACCTCGACAGCCTCGTCGTCCCGTTCTCCGCCATACCGGTCATCGACTTCTCCGCGATGCGCACCGCTGACGCGGACGCCCGGCGGGCCGTCGGCGACGCGGTGCGCAAGGCGTGTACCGAAGTGGGCTTCTTCTACGCCAAGGGCCACGGTGTCCCGCAGCCGGTGATCGAGCGGACGTTCGACGCCGCCCGGCAGTTCTTCGCCCTGCCGCTGGAAGACAAGCTGAAGGTCGATATTTCCCGGTCGCCCAATCTGCGCGGCTATACCGGCCTGCTGGAAGAGAACACCAATGCCGAGGGCCTGGGCGATCTCCACGAGGGCTTCGATATCGCCCTGGACCTGCCGGCCGACGACCCCGACGTCGTGGCCGGCAAGTTCGGCTACGGCCCCAACCAGTGGCCGGACGACCTGCCCGGCTTCAAGGACGCGCTGCTGGACTATCAAAGTGCCGTGCTGGATTTCGGCCAGACCATCTTTGCCGCCTTCGCACTGGCGCTGGATCTCGAAGAGGACTTCTTCGCACCGATGAGCACCAAGCCGATGGCGCAGATGCGGGTGCTCTCCTACCCGAGCCAGGAGGGCCCCATCGACGAGAATCAGATCGGCATCGGCCCGCACTCCGATTACGAGTGCTTCACCATTCTGTGTACCGATGACATCCCCTCGCTGCAGGTGCTGAACTGCGCCGGTGAGTGGATCCAGGCGCCCCCGATCCCCGGTGCGTTCATCGTCAACGTCGGCGACCTGATGGCGCGCTGGACCAACGGCTACTTCGCCTCCACCCTGCACCGCGCCATCAACCGCTCCGGCAAGCAGCGCTACTCCATCCCGTTCTTCTACGGCCCCGACGCCGACGCCATGATCGAGGTCCTGCCCTCGTGCCAGAACGAGAACTGGCCCCCGCAGTTCGCGCCGATCAAGGCCAGCGACTACATCCAGTCGCGCTTCAACGAGACCTACGCCCACCGTCGCGCGGACGCCCCGTCCTGAGCGATGCCGCCATCGAGCCTGCCCCTATCGGAGACCTCATCGATGCCTCACCCGATTTCGACATCCGTGCTTTCCCTGACCGCCATCGCTGGCGGCCTGCTGCTGGCCACCCCGACCCTGGCCGCCCCCTTCCATCTGGATGGCGAGCCCAGGATCGCCTTCATCTATGCCGCCACCGCCCGCGATGGCGGCTGGAACGAGGCGATCGACAACGCCCGCCAGAAAGTCGCCGATGAACTGGGTTACCCGATCGCCGTGGCGGAGAGCATTCCCGAAGACGCCAGCGCCCTGAAAAACGCCATCGACCTCTACGTGCAGCGCGGCTTCAACATCATCGTCGGCACCACCTACGGCTACTCCGACGGCATTGCCGAAGCCGCCGAGAAATACCCCAACGTGGCCTTCATGAACGCCTCCGGCACGACCCACGCCAACAACCTGGAAAGCTTCTACGCCCGCACCTACGAAGGCTGGTATCTGGCCGGTATCGCCGCAGGGGCCGTGGCCGACGATGGCAAGCTGGGCATGCTGGCCGGGTTTCCGGTCAGCGTGGTCGACTGGGACATCAACGGCTTCACCCGTGGCGTGCAGGTCACCAACCCGGAGGCCACCGTCTCGGTGCTCTACACCAACTCCTGGTGGGACCCGGTGAAAGAGGGTCAGGCCACCCAGTCGCTGCTCGAGCAGGGCGCCTCGGTCATCGCCAACAACCTGTCCTCCGCCGCCCCCTTCAGCGAAGCGGAGAAAGCGGATGCCTATAGCGTCGGCTTCCAGCTCGACATGAGCGCGCAGGCCCCCGACAAGCACCTCACCTCGGTGGTGTTTCACTGGGACAAGTACCTGATCCCCACCATCGAGTCGATCGTCGCCGGCACCTGGGAGCCCGAGCCCAATGGCGCCTTCCCGGGTCTCGCCGACGGCGTCGTCGATATCACCCCGTTGCCGGACAGCGTGCCCGACGCGGTCAAGCAGACCGTCGCCGCCAAGCGCGCCGCGATCATCGCCGGTGAGCTGACCCCGTTCGACGGGCCGCTCATCGCCCAGGACGGCACCGAGAAACTGCCCCGCGGCGAGGCCCCCACCGACGCGCAGCTCTGGGCGATGGACTACCTGGTCCAGGGCACGCTCGGGGGCGGTCGATGAGCCAGGGTTCCGCCCTGCTGACACTCAGCGCCATCGACAAGCGCTTCGATGTCCATCGGGTGCTCGACGCGGCCTCGTTCGAACTCGCCGAGGGCGAGGTGCACGCCCTGCTCGGCGAGAACGGCGCGGGCAAGTCGACCCTGATGAACATCCTCATCGGCGTGTACAGCGCCGATGCCGGCACCCTGACCCTGGACGGCCAGCCGCTGAGGATCGCCGGGCCCGCCGACAGCGCGCGCCAGGGCATCGGCATGGTCCATCAGCATTTTCGGCTGGTGGATCGCTTGACGCTGACCGAGAACCTGTTGCTCGCCGCCGATGATCGCCCCGCGCTGCAACGCCGCTCCGCCGCCCGCGAAACCCTGCTGGCCACCGCCCGGGAGGTCGGCTTCACGCTCGATCCCGACTGCCCGGTGGGCGAACTCTCCGTGGCGGAGAAGCAGCGCGCCGAAATCTGCAAGGTCCTGGCGCTGGGCGCGCGCATCCTGATCCTGGATGAACCCACCGCCGTGCTGACCGATGCGGAGGCCACCGCCATGCTCGGCGCCATCCGTCGCATGGCGGCATCGGGCCGCAGCATCATTCTGATCACCCACAAGTTGCGCGAGGTGGTCGGCTTCAGCCATCGCGTGACGATCATGCGCCGCGGTGAAACCGTGGCCGCCGGGCTCGACACCGCCACCCTTTCCATCGAGAAGATCGCCAGCCTGATGATGGGGACCAACGCCTCGCGGGTCGCTCCCGACAAGGCCCCCGGCCACGTTCGTGCCCAGGGCCCGGATCTGCTCGCCGTCGCCCACCTGCACGCGCGGCGTGATGACGGCGCCCCCGCACTCGCCGACGTAAGCCTGCGGGTGCGCGCCGGCGAGATCCTGGGCCTGGCCGGCGTGGGCGGCAACGGCCAGCACGAACTGGTGGAAACGCTGTGCGGCCTGCGCTCGGCCAGCGCCGGCAGCGTCATGATCGATGGTGCCGATGCGCTGGGGCTGTCACCCCGCAAGCGACGCCGGCTGGGCCTGCGCGTGATTCCCGCCGACCGCATGGCGACGGCGCTGGTCTCGGAACTCGACATCGCCGCCAATCTGGCGCTGACCTCGGTGGTCGACGGCCGCTTCGGGCAACTGTGGCTCGACCGCCGCCGCATGGCGCGCGACGCCAGGGGCCGCATCGAACAGCACGAGATCGCCGGTGCCCGGCCCCGGGGCCGCATGGGGCTGCTGTCCGGCGGCAACGCCCAGAAAGTTCTGCTGGCCCGGGAGATCGACACCGGCATGAAATTGCTGCTGGCCCACTCACCGACACGCGGGCTGGACATCCGCGCCGCGGCGGCCGTGCATCGTCGACTGCGCGAGGCCGCCGCCGACGGCGCCGCCTGCCTGCTGGTGAGCGAGGACGTGGAAGAGATCATGGCGCTGTCCGACCGCATCTGCGTCATCAGCGCCGGAAGAATCACCGGCGAACTGCCCGGCGATGCCTGCGCCGCCGATATCGGGAGGCTGATCCTTGGCCATGAATAGCATCCGGCTGACCCTCGAGCGCCGCCAGCAGGTCAGCACGCTGCGCTCGACCACCACCTACGTGCTCGGCCTGCTGGTCGGGCTGGCCGGCGGCCTGCTGGTCCTGCTCGCCGCCGGTGCGCCCGCCTCGACGCTCCTCGACGACCTGGTGATCCAGGTCTTCTTCAGCGCGATGGGCCTGGCACAGACCCTGACGCTGGCGGTGCCGCTGATCCTGGTCGGGCTGTCGGCCACCGCTGCCATGCGCCTGCGCTTCTGGAACGTGGGCATCGAAGGCCAGCTGTGGCTCGGCGCCATCGGCGCGACCCTGGTGGCGATCCACGATGTCGGCAGCGACGCCCTGCGGCTGCCCATCATGCTGATCGTGTCCGCCCTCGCCGGCGCGGCGTGGATCGCCATACCCCTGATCATGAAACTGAAAGCCGGGGTGAACGAATTGGTGGTCACACTGCTGCTCTCCAACGTGGCCTACCTGCTGTTGCAGCATCTGCTGTTCGGCGCCTGGAAGGATCCGGTGAACAGCTTTCCGGTCTCGCCCCGTTACGACGCCAACGAGCAACTCGCCAGCCTGGGGTTCGGCAACCTCCATTCAGGCCTGTACATCGCCCTGGGCATCACGCTGCTGATGGCGATTCTGGTCCAGAAGAGCCGCACCGGCTTCTACGTCGATGTCATCGGCCACAACCGCCCCGCGGCACTGGCCACCGGCATCCCGGTGACCGCCACCGTCACGCTGATGATCCTGCTGTCCGGCGCGCTGGCCGGGCTGGCGGGCGGGCTGATCGTGACCGGCGTCGAGCACCGCCTGACCCAGACCATCGGCATCAACACCACCTTCAGCGGCATCGTGATCGCCTTCGTCGCTCGCTTCCATCCGCTGGCGGTGTTGCCCACGGCCATCGTGCTGGCGGGCATCTACAACGCCGGCGGCACCCTGAAGGTGTTCTACGGCATTCCCGACGCCATCGTGGTGCTGATCCAGGGCATCGTGCTGCTGACGCTGCTGATGATCCAGTTCTTCCGCGGCTACCGCGTCTCGCTGCTGCGCCCGTCACGCCAACGGCCCGCCTGAGGACACCGAAACACCATGGAAGCGTTCATCACGAGTTGGCTGGGCAGCACCCCGGCATTCGCCATTCCGCTGGCGCTGGCGAGCATGGGGCTGGTGCTCTGCGAGCGCGCCGGCATCCTCAACATGGCCGCCGAGGGCTACATGGCGCTGGGCGCCATGACCGCCGCGGTGCTGACCCTGACACTCGGCAACCCGACCATCGGTATCGTCTGCGCCGTGCTGGCCGGGGCGGCGCTGGCGCTGCTGTTCGGCGTCGCCGTGGTCATTCTGCGCTGCGAGCAGATCCTGGCCGGGCTGGCCACCATGGCCGTGGGCCTGGGGATCGCCGGCGTGGTCGGACGTCCCTACGTGCACAAGAGTTTCGACGGGCTGCAACCGCTGCACCTGCCACCATTGGATCGGATCCCCGTGATCGGCCGGTTGCTGTTCGATCAGGACGTGCTGGTCTATCTCACCGTGCTGATCGGCGTGGCGCTATGGTGGCTGCTGGAGAAGACCCGCGCCGGCCTGAAGATCCGCGCCGTGGGCGAAGACCCGGCGAGTGCCGACGTGGCAGGCGTCAAGGTGCAGGTGCAGCAGTTGCTGGCAATCACCGCCAGCGGCGCGCTGTGCGGCCTGGGCGGCGCTTACCTGTCGGTGGCGAGCAGCAGCATCTGGGTGGAAAACATGGTCGCCGGGCGCGGCTGGATCGCCCTGGCCCTGGTGGTCTTCGCCCGCTGGGACCCGCTCAAGGCACTGGCCGGCGCCTTCCTGTTCGGCGCCATCGAGGCCCTGTTACCCCGGCTTCAGGCGATCGGCGTACCCGCGCCGATCTACCTGATGAACATGCTGCCCTACCTGTTCACCATCGCCGTGCTGCTGGTGGCGGCCGTCTCCGGCGCGAAGAAGGGCGTGGAACCCGCCGCCCTCGGCAAGCCCTATGTGCGCCAGGATCGCCACTGACGGGCGGCGCCCACGCACGACGTCAGCCCTGCCGCTCGCGCTCGAGCCGCCGCGCCAGCAGCGAGGCCACCAGCGGGGTATCGGCATCGCGATGGGTGGGCATGGCGAAGCGGGCCCGAGCGATATCGGCGGTGTCGATCGCGGCCACCGCCAGCCCCTCGCCGTCGTCGGCCCGTGCCAGCACGCCGCCGTCGACACCCACGATGCAGCTGCCGCCCCAGAACCAGGCATCGCCCTCGGCGCCGTAGCGGTGCGCCATGACCAGCGGCGTGGCGTACATCATGGCGTAGAATTTCAGGCAGAGCAGCCAGTTGCCTTCGTCGTCGAAATCGCCATCGACCATCCCCGTCGCCGCATTGACCGGCGCGAGCATCACGTCGGGGCGCTCCAGCATGGCCGCATGGGCGAGCCCCGGGTTCCACAGGTCGGCGCAGATCATCACGCCACAGGCGAGACCGTCGGCGTCGGCCACGGTCAGCGCCTGCCCCTTGCCGAAATGCTTGCCTTCCTCGTGGCCGCCGTAGGTGCACAGGTTGAGCTTGCGATGCACGGCGACGACCCGGCCGTGGCACAGGCACGCCATGGCGTTGGCATACTCGCCACGCCCCACGGTCTCGACGAAGCCCACCACGACGAGCATGTCACCGACCGCCTCCGCCAAGCGGATGAGTCGCGGATCGTCACGGCGCATCGCCACCGCCGGGACCCGCTCCCCCAGGTCGTAGCCGGTCAGCGACAGCTCGGGAAACAGCAGCACATCGACAGCCCGCTGACGGGCCTGCGCGATGAGGCGACGATGGGTCTCGAGATTGGCCGCGACATCGGCCAGCGAGCAGTTGATCTGGGCGGCGGCGAGTCGGTAATTCGCCCTGTGAGCACTCACGTGAGGGCCTCCTGGGAGGTGCATGAAAACACGGAATTATCGTCGACGAGGATACGGCGAAGCCGGGGGATTTCCTATCCAGGGCTCATTGCCACCTCAAATGACTGGCATTGCACATCCCAATGCCCGCGGCGGCGGGCGCCCGGGAAAAGCATGTTATGCTCACTTCATAATTCGAACTTATAAAACGCCTCTCAGATAAGAAATTTCTAAGCACTCAAACGACATACTCGTTCGCCAGTGCGAGGACCAAGCCCGTGGAATTACTGCAATACGTGCTCGATAATCTCGAGCTGCTGGGGACCCTGACCCTGGAACACATCAGCCTGGTCAGCGTGGCCGTGGGGATCGCCACGCTCACCGGCGTTCCCATCGGCATCGCCATCACCAAGAACGAGAGCCTGGCCAAGGGCGTGCTCTACCTGGCCTCGATCATCGTCACCATTCCCTCGATCGCCCTGTTCGGGGTGATGATCCCGCTGCTGTCGATCTTCGGTTACGGCATCGGCTACGTGCCCGCGGTGATCGCCGTGCTGCTCTACTCCCAGTTGCCGATCATCCGCAACACCTACACCGCCATCAACAACGTCGACCCGGCGCTGCGCGAGGCCGCCCGGGGCATCGGCATGAGCCAGAACCAGCGCCTGCGCATGGTCGAGATTCCGCTGGCGGTGCCGGTGATCATGGCCGGCGTGCGGACCGCCGTGGTGCTCAACATCGGCGTCATGGCGATCGCCGCCTACATCGGCGCCGGCGGCCTGGGCACCCTGATCAGCCGGGGCATCTCGCAGTCCGATCCGCGCCAGCTGATCGTCGGCGCGGTGGCCGTGAGCCTGCTGGCGATCGTCGTCGACTACGCCCTGCTGGCGCTGCAGAAGCGCCTGACCCCCAAGGGGATGGAACGCGACGCCACCGCTGCCTGAGCGCGACAACGCCCAATCGACAAGGTTCTGCCATGATACGACTCGACAACCTGACCAAGGTCTTCGATACGCCCAAGGGGGCCGTCGTCGCCGCCGACCATATTTCCATGGACGTGCCCGAGGGGGAGATCTGCATCCTGCTCGGCCCGTCCGGGTGCGGCAAGACCACCACCCTGAAGATGATCAACCGCATCGTGCGCCCCACCTCGGGCAAGGTGTTCCTCGACGACCAGGACACCACCGGCATGGACACCCAGGACCTGCGCCGCAACATCGGCTACGTGATCCAGCAGATCGGGCTGTTCCCCAACATGACCATCGAGGAGAACATCACGGTGGTGCCGCGCCTGCTGGGCTGGGACAAGGCGGCCTACAAGCAGCGCGCCCGCGAGCTGATGGACATGATCGCCATGGACGCCGAGGCGTTCCTCAAGCGCTATCCCAGCGAGCTGTCCGGCGGTCAGCAGCAGCGCATCGGGGTCGCCCGGGCACTCGCCGCCGACCCGCCGGTGATGCTGATGGACGAGCCCTTCGGCGCCATCGACCCGATCAACCGCGCGGTGATCCAGGACGAGTTCCTCAAGATGCAGGCGGAACTCAAGAAGACCATCATGTTCGTCAGTCACGACATCGACGAGGCGATCAAGATGGGCGATCGCATCGCGGTGTTCCGCGAAGGCCGGCTGGTCCAGTATTCGGCGCCGGACGACCTGCTCTCGGCGCCCAAGAACGCCTTCATCGAGTCGTTCCTCGGCGAGGACCGCGCGCTCAAGCGTCTCAACCTGGTCAAGGTGCGCGAGGTCTTCTCCGACGACCTGGGCACGGTGCGCCCCGATGACACCCTGGAAACCGCCCTGTCACGCATCGACGACTTCGGTTACCAGAACGCCATCCTGATGATCAACGACCGCAACGAGCCCGCCGGGATGGTCACCCGGGCGGTGGCCCGCACCACCCGTGGCTACTGTCGCGATCACTTCCAGGCGGCGCCGCCGGTGGCCCGGCTCGACGACGACCTGCGCAAGGTCGCCTCGCAGATGTTCGCCAACGACACCACCTGGATGCCCTGCGTCGACGACGACGGTCGGGTCTGCGGCCACATCACCCAGCGCGCCATGACCCACCACCTGGGGTCCCGCTATCGCTCGCGCTCGGAAGAGAGCGCCGCGCTGCGTTCGCAACCCGCGGGCAAGGAGTAAGGCATGCCGATTCGCTCGCTGAAAAGCGCCGGACGCTGGGGGCTGGCGGTGCTGCTCTTCGCGGCCGGCGTCTGGGCCCAGCGCAGCGGCATGATCGGGGAGTTCGCCTACTACATTCCCGACATCCGCTACCTGGCCGTCCAGCACCTGTTCCTGACCGCCGTCTCCGGCGGCCTGGCCATCGCCATCGCCGTACCGCTGGGCATCCTGCTCTCGCGGCCGAGCATGAGCCGCTGGGCGGAATCGCTGATGCAGGTGCTCAACGTCGGCACCACCATCCCGACCCTGGCGGTGCTCGCGCTGTCGATGAGCTTTCTGGGCATCGGCACCACGCCGGCCGTCTTCGGGCTGACCGTGGCGACGCTGCTGCCGATCACCCGCAATACCTACGTTGGCCTGAAAGGCGTGTCGCCGGCGTTGATGGAGGCCGCCGCGGGGCTGGGGATGTCACCCGCGCAGCGTCTCTTCCGGGTCGAGCTGCCCAACGCCCTCTACGTGATCTTCGCCGGCATTCGCACGGCGCTGGCGATCAACGTGGGCACCGTGCCGCTGGCCTTTCTGATCGGCGCCGGCGGACTCGGGGAATTGATCTTCACCGGCATCGACCTCTACGACACCGTGATGATGCTCTCCGGGGCTATTCCCACCGCCCTGCTGGCCATCGTCGTCGATGCCCTGATCGCGCTGGTCGCCTTCCTCGTCGTGCCGCGCGGGGTCAACCCGGCGCGCGCCTGATCGAGAGCGGCCATCCGCGCGCCCGACAATAACCGCAAGGAGAACCAAGCCCATGATTCGCACCCTGACCGCAACACTGGCCGGACTCGCCCTGAGCGCCGGCATCGCCGCCACCGCCCAGGCCGACGAGATCGTCGTCGGCGGCAAGAACTTCACCGAGCAGCAGATCCTCACCAGCATGACCACCCAGTACCTGCAGGGGCTGGGTTACGACGTCGACAAGCGCGCCGGGATGGGCTCGGCGGTGCTGCGCCAGGCCCAGGAGAACGGCCAGATCGACCTCTACTGGGAATACACCGGGACCTCGCTGATCAACTACAACGACGAGTCCGCCGAGGGCCTGTCGGCCGAGGAAACCTACCAGAAGGTCAAGGAACTCGACGCCGAGAAGGGGCTGGTGTGGCTCGCGCCCTCCCACGCCAACAACACCTACGCCCTGGCGATGCGCGAGGCTGACGCCGACAAGCGCGGCATCGAGACGATCTCCGACCTGGCCAAGGCGGTCAACGACGGCAAGGCGCTGACCTTCGCCTCCAACGCCGAGTTCTACGCCCGCGAGGATGGCCTGCGCCCGCTGCAGCAGACCTACGGCTTCCGCTTCGGCCGCCCCAACGTCAAGCGCATGGACTCCGGCCTGACCTACCCGGCGCTGCGCGACGGCCAGGTCGACGTTGCCCTGGTGTTCGCCACCGACGGGCGCATCCCGGCCTTCGACTTCCGGGTCCTGAAGGACGACAAGAACTTCTTCCCGGCCTACTCGCTGACGCCGGTGGTACGCCAGGAGACCCTCGACGCCAACCCCGAACTCGACGCGCAGATGGCCAAGCTCTCCGAGCTGCTCGACGACGAGACCATGGCCTCGCTCAACGCCAGTGTCGATGTCGACAAGCAGGCCATCGAGAAGGTCGCCCACGACTTCCTCGAGGAACACGACCTGCTGTAAGCGCGCTTCACGATGGCCGCCTGCGAGGCGGCCATCGCGTTTTTAACGTAGCAACGTTTCCAACGCAGCAAGGGGACGGCATGCACTACCAGGACACATTGCGCGTGGGCGCGGCGCAGATCAACGCCGCGCTGGGCGATGTCGACGCCAACCTGACGCGCCACCACGCGATCATCGACGAAGGCCGCCGACGCGGCCTCGAACTGCTGGTCTTTCCCGAACTCTCGCTGACCGGCTACGGGCTCGGCGCCCGGGTGATCGACGTCGCCTTCCCGCGCGAGGACCCGCGACTGCAGGCGCTGGCCGACGCCGCCGGCGACATGCAGACGGTGGTCGGCTTCGTCGAGGAAGCCAGCCCCGGCGAATACTACAACGCCCTGGCGATGCTCCAGCACGGCGAGGTCGTCAGCGTGCACCGCAAGCTCAACCTGCCGACCTACGGCGGCCTCGAGGAAGGCAAGTGGTTCAGCCACGGCGAACGGCTCACCCACACCACCATCCGCCCCGGCTGGACGGCCACGCAACTGATCTGCGCCGACCTGTGGAACCCGGCGCTGGTTCACGCCGCCCTGCTCGCCCGGCCGACGATCCTCTGCGCGCCGATCAACTCGGCCTCGGGCATCGTCAGCGAGTCCTTCTCCAACGAGGACAACTGGGTGCTGAACGTGCGCTTCTACGCCATGACCTACGGCACCCCGGTGGTAATGGCCAACCGTTACGGCCCCGAGGGCGACAGCCACTTCTGGGGCGGATCGCGCATTCTCGGCCCGCGCGGCGAATCACTGGCCGAGGCGGACGCCGGCGAGCAGTTGATCACCGCCGACGTCTCGCGGACCGCCATCGCCCGGGCCCGCTTCGAGCTGCCCACGCTGCGCGACGCCGACACGCCGCTGATCCGCCAGCTAATGGACGGCTACCGCTGAGCCGCCCACTCTCCGCTTCAGGAACCGCCCCATGAGCCCACTGCCCTTCGACTGGATTCAGGATTTCAACCCCGAGAGCCTGGATGACGCCCACTACCGGCACGCCAGGCGCTGCCTGCTCGACCTGCTCGGCGTGGCCGCCGGCGCGACCCGAACACCGCTGGCGACGATCGCCGAACGTTTCGTCACCGCGCAGCACGGCGGCGACCGGCCCCTGCTGTTCTCGACGGCGCGCGCCTCGTCGACCGGCGTGGCACTCCACGGCGGCTGGCTGATCGACGCCCTCGACGCCCACGACGGCCAGGTGCTGACCAAGGGCCATGCCGGCGTGGCGGTGCTGCCGGGGCTGCTCGCCCTGCCCGAGGTGGAGGCGCTGAGCGGCAAGGCGCTGCTGGGCTGGCTGACGCTGGGCTACGAGATCGCCACCCGCGCCGGCATCGCACTGCACGACACGGCGTGCGACTACCACACCTCCGGCGCCTGGAACGCCCTGGGCGTGGCCGCGATCGCCTCGCGCCTGTTCGGCCTGGACGCCTCGCGACTGCGCGAGGCGCTGGGCATCGCCGAGTTCTACGGGCCGCGCAGCCAGATGATGCGCTGCATCGATCACCCCACCATGGTCAAGGACGGCTCCGGCTGGGGCGCGATGACCGGCGTCTCGGCGGCGCTACTGGCCCGGGAGGGCTTCACCGGCGCGCCGGCCGTGACGCTCACCGACGCCGCCGTCGAACCGATCTGGGTCGATCTCGGCCAGCGCTGGTACCTGTTCGAGCAATACTTCAAGGCCTACCCGGTGTGCCGCTGGGCCCAGCCCGCCGTCGAGGCGGTACTCGAGCTGGTCGACGGCTCCTTCGCGGCCCAGGACATCGCACGCATCGAGATCGACACCTTCCACGAGGCCAAGCGGCTGCATACCGTGCACCCCGCCGACACCGAGCAGGCCCAGTACAGCCTGCCCTGGCCGGTGGCCTGCGCGGTGTACTTCGGCACCGTGGACGTGCATGGCATCACGGCGGCGCTGACCGATCCGACGGTGCGCGACATCGCGGCACGCGTCGAGACCCGCGAGGACGCGACGTTCAACGCACGCTTCCCCGCCGAGCGCTGGGCCCGGGCGCGGTTGCAGCTCAACGATGGTCGCGTGCTGGAAAGCACGCCCCGCGAGGCGCGCGGCAACCCCACCAACCCGCTCGCCGACGCCGAGCTGGAGGCCAAGTTCCACGCCCTGGCCGAACCGGCGCTGGGGCGTGAACGCGCGACGGCGATTCGCCACGCCGTCGAGACCCTGGAAACGCGACCGGCCAGCGACCTGCTCGCGCTGCTGTGACAGACCATAACGAAAAGACCGGGCCCCCGGGCCCGGTCCTTGTGACGGCGACGGCGAGCGCCGGTCGCTACAGTTCGATGCCCAGCAGCTTGGCGCCGTAGCCCCACAGCAGCACCGTCACGCCCAGCAGCGCCTCGAGTACCAGCACGCCGATGCCCAGCGTGGAGCCGGTGACCACGAAGCCCTCCTCACGGCTGATATCCAGGAAGTTGGGAATGCCCAGATACAGCAGATAGGCGCTGTAGCAGAGCCCCAGCACCACCGCCAGCATGCACAGCCACACCAGCGGGTAGAGCGCGACGACACCGCCGACGAACATCGGCGTGGCCACGTATCCGGCGAAGATGATGCAGCGCCGCCGACTGGGGCGGCTGGAATAGCGCTTCGCTATCCAATGGATCACCGTACCCATGAAGCCCACCGCGATCAGCATCGCCAGATAGAAGGCGACACCCGCGGCGAAGGCATCGAAGTAATTGAGCCGTATGGTATGGCCGCCGCCGAAGTCCCAGCCGACCTGGGTGGTACCGATGAAGGCGCACACCACCGGGATCAGCGCCATGATCAGCACGTGATGACCGTAGAGGTGGGTGATCGTCTCCTTCTCGTCGTGGATCTGCTTCCATTCGCGATTCGGATGCGCCAATAGACCCCAAACATGAGTGAGCATGTAACACCTCCTCTATCGACAAGTATTCATCAGGGCCAGAGCCTCATCCCTACCATAGATCACTCATCGACCACTGACCGGCCCTTTTTTGCCAGTCTTGTCAGCCTTTTGCCGAACGAGAGGGGCCGCAAAAGCCCGCCTGTCAGCGTCTACCGACGTACAACGGGCCAGCGGCGACACGGCAAATTCGCGGGTCCTGAACGACACACGGCGCCTCCCGAGGGGAGGCGCCGTGTGCGTTTGGAGCGGCATCTAAACCGTCAAAAGCCGATCAGTCGCGGCGATAGGTCCCGACCAGACGGCTCATGCCCAGAATGTGCGGCTCGAGCTGGTTGAGCAGCTCCGGCTGCGTCAGCCCCTCGGGCAGCTCGGTGAGGGTATCCAGCGCCAGCACCCAGAAATAGTACTGGTGCACCCCGTGCCCTTCCGGCGGCATGGGGCCACCGTAGCCGGTCGCGCCGCCATCGTTGACGCCGGCGGTGCCCAGCTTGGAGCCCTCCTCCAGCGAGGTGACGTCCGCCGGCAGGTTGTAGAGCAGCCAATGCACATAGCCATAGCTGCCATCCTTGACCAGCGGCGCATCCGGGTCGTGGCAGATCACCGCGAACCCCTGGGTTCCCGCCGGCGCGTCCTTCCAGCTCAGGGCCGGGGACAGATCCTCGCCCTCCGCCGAATGGCGCTTGGGAATCGCCCCATTCGGCGCGAAGGCGGGGCTTTCGACGTGCATGCTGGACGGTGCAAAGGGCATGGAGTTCCTCCCGTGGAGTGTGGTGAAACGATAAAACCGGATAATGCCATCACGACGGCTTATCCCTGGAAGGTGGTGGCGGCAGTGGCGGATTCAACCCACTACATGCCTGAGGGTCACCGATCAGCGCCGTATACCTTCCTCCCTTCGCTCTTTACATGGCAATTGGCTTTGCGGCGTATCGCCCAGGTGCGTCCACCTGTAATGACCACCAGCCACCGGTCATGAAGAGGCTCACTCAATCCGGCAGCCCGCCGAATTCCGGCACTTCCCCTAGCCCCCGGTCCCAGGCAGCCTTGCTGGCTGAAAAGATGTGTGCCGTTGGCAACATGGTGATGTCAGTGTCCAAACACCCCGCAGGGACGACGAGCAAACCGGCGACCTGAGCGCTCGGCAAGGCCGAACCACAAAGCTTGCAAAAGCTCTTGCCATGCCGAGTGCCAGGAAGCGTGAAGGAAGTCACCGCATCGGCACCCGCCAACCAGGTCAATTCGGCTGACCGCGAGAACAGATTTGCCGCATGAGCCGACCCCGTATCCTTTTGACAGTGGTGACAATGGCACAGGTAAAAACTGTCAAATTCACCTTTCACCTCAAAGCTTACGGTGCCACACAGGCAAGAACCGAAATAATCAGTCATCAAAAGGCTTCCATCGGCTATGGGTGAAAAACATATAACGCAAAGATTGTTCGGTACCGCGAAGCGGTATGCGAACGAACCGATTGTTACACGCCCACAAGACCAGTCCATAGGTGCATGGAGGCACGCCGTTGTGACTCTGATTGGCCTGCGTGAGGTGTGACGGTATTTACCTGACAGTCGGCCGCTGAAAAGCAAAGTGGCCATAGTGCCCCCCGTGGGTTATAGAACGAGTGTCTGACGCTCGGCTGTAACACCATGAGGCAACGACTATGACCACCGAAG
This sequence comes from Modicisalibacter sp. MOD 31.J, assembly GCF_020147985.1. Classification (NCBI taxonomy): domain Bacteria; kingdom Pseudomonadati; phylum Pseudomonadota; class Gammaproteobacteria; order Oceanospirillales; family Halomonadaceae; genus Modicisalibacter; species Modicisalibacter sp. MOD 31.J. Next base: position 996,649 of record NZ_JAGXFF010000002.1, read on the forward strand.
AAAAGGTAGCACGACGCAAGCTCAGTCTCCTAGAACTGGCCAAGGATCTGCAGAACGTCAGCAAGGCCTGCAAGGTCATGGGCTACTCCCGGCAGCAGTTCTATGAGATCCGTCGCAACTATCAGACGTTCGGCTCCGTGGGGCTCGTCGACAAGCTTCCCGGGCCGCGGGGACCACACCCCAACCGCGTCAGCGAAGAGATCGAAACGGCCATTCTCGAGCACAGCCTGGCCTTCCCCACCCACGGTCCGGTTCGCGTCGCTCAAGAACTGGCGCTACGTGGCATTCAGGTCAGCTCTACGGGCGTCCGAGGCGTCTGGGGACGCCATGATTTGCTGACCCGTCATGAGCGCCTGCTGCGGCTCGAGAAGGCCACACGCGAGCAGAAGATCGAGCTGACCGAAGATCAGGTTCGCCACTTGGAACGCTTCAGCCCTGAGTTCCGCTAACGCCATATCGAGGTCCACCACACCGGCGAGCTGGTCGCCGTCGATACCTTCTTCGTCGGCACGCTCAAGGGAGTCGGCAAGGTCTATCTGCAGACCGTCATCGACTGCTTCAGCCGCTACGCCTGGGGGCGCCTCTACACCAGCAAACTGCCCATCACGGCAGTACATGTGCTCAACAACGACGTGCTGCCTTTCTTCGAGGCCCACAACGCCAAAGTCAGCACGGTGCTCAGCGACAACGGCCGAGAGTTCTGCGGCCGGAAGGATCAGCATCCGTATGAGCTGTTCCTTCAGCTCGAAGAGATCGAGCATCGCACCACCAAGGTTCGGCGACCGCAGAGCAACGGCTTCGTCGAGCGGCTGCACCGTACCCTGCTGGACGAGCACTTCCGCATCCAGGGGCGCACCAAGTGGTACGAGGCCCTGGAAGAGATGCAGCAGGACCTGGACGATTATCTGGTCATCTACAACACGAAACGGCCGCATCAGGGCCGCAACATGAAGGGGGCGACGCCCTATGCCGTCTTCAAGAAGGGACTCCCTAAGGCGACGAAGAAGGAGCCCAGGAAAACGGCAGAAAACACTGCTTAACTATAGGGAGCCCACGGGGGCATGTGTCAGGCGAATACCATCACTGTACATTCTATGAATCCAGGGAACTAAGAAACTTCGCCCTCTCAAATGAATATTCAAATATTCTCTTATGCCAGCGCCCAAAATTAGAAGTTTCTGGACTCATATGCCATTCATAAAATAGTGCGGATCCAAACAATGTAAAAAAAATGAAACAACTCCCCACTTATCCTGAATTGTCCAGTCATCAAGCTCAATATTGAATATAGTGAAAGCAGATAACGTAAAGCTAGAAAGAGCACCAATTGTCAACCACTTAACAGATAATGCCTTATAGTAATCTTTCATATTTCGATCCATTTACAACTTGTCCTAACGCCCAATTAAAGGGTTAACAACGCCAACACCCAAACTAAAGCATTTTGCCATAAACACTAAATCTGAAGTAGAAGCAAAAAATGCCCAGCGTTGAGCCCCCCTCTTAAATTGTTTGTTAGGCTTAAAGTTTCAACAGTTTGTCTTTATCTGCCAACCAAATACCGTCAACGCCCTTATCAATATTGTCGTTGATGACCTCTGTATTTAGCTCATCTAAAATATCAACTCGTTCTGGAATGTCATTCGATTGTATCTTATTCTTAACGTGGCATAACGGCATGTTTAGTTCTGATAGATATTGGAACATAAGCCCCAGCAAGAAATGGCGCTGTAATTCATACATATCGTGGTCAAAGCCACCGCTTTTGCTGCGGTGCCCGTCTATATCAACATAGAGCTTTCTCGTTCGGTTAGGGTACTTATCTTGGCTACTTCGAATTAGTTCATGCAAAATCTTAGCACTCACCGCAAATTCTTCATTTTCGAGAACAGCATGATATAAAACTATACTGCTTCCTCTTAACTTTCCTTCAAAATGACCATCATGATCGATACTACAGTAATCAATAAAGTCTGGATTCTCGGTGATTTTACTTCTTCTTTCTTCCATAAGCTTCCACCAATGATCTCTCATTTGCAGAATCATCTTGCGCTTTTCAGGGTTCCCCCCATACAAATCATGACAAGATGCACACAGAGGCGCAGCATTTTCGATATCATCGGAACCTCCCTCGCTTTGGGGCTTGATATGATGTATTTCGACAAAGGGGCGGTAACAAACACAACACCGAAACGATGAATTTTGTTTCGCCAATGTCTTCACTTTTTCACTAAATGCCATGCAGCTTTCCTAGAAACTCCGTATTTAAGCCTAACGCCGCTCAGCACGCGCGTCTACGGAATGGAGGCGAAGCCGCAATGCAGTAGACGTCGCCGCGACTGGCTTTGTTAAGAATATAACTCATCTAATTTATTAGCAAAGAACTCATCCTCATTAAGAGAAGAGGAGACCATTCCATGGCTTACGAAATCGCTTATGTCAAAATATATCTTTTTAGTGCGACTATCTGCCATCTCGATTTCAATCACATCAAAATAAATATCTTTTTCCATAGCTTTATCTGTAATGTGACCTAATGTTGTAATTAACTGCATCTTTATGTCGCAACCTGGATACGTGTTTTTTATCCAATGATACTCAGCCCCAACTCCTACAGGGTGCGTTGTGGCAAATATTTTAACGACATCTCTACGCAAACTTATTATTTTCTCTTCGTATGTTGCAGTTTCTTCCATAATCGTAAACTTCAACTCCTCATCCACCCTTGGAATTTCAATATTATTGTTTCTTACCATTTCAATCCACTGACTCTTGGATTTCTTTAATTCCTCTCGAGAATACTTTGTCCCCTTAGGGTGCTTGGGGTTGTAATGTCCAGCATCAGCATGGCAGTCAAAACAAAGGGCAATAGCGTTTTCATACGTATTCGGCCCACCTTCAGATTGTGGAAGTATATGGTGCACCTCTACTTTTACGCCTTTATATCGATGACAAGCACAACAGTGCCGAGCAGTGTCAACTAAGATTCTACTCTTTACGTCTTTTGGAAATCCCATTATTCAGACCTTGTGATACCGAAGAATGTCTTAACAAGTATTAGATAGCCCGCTCTGATAACAACTTGAGCGCGCACGCTCTTTCAAGCTTCTTATACCGCACGGTCAACCCATTGATTTTCCAAGGCTATATACCCGATCACGCTATATAGTACCAATAAAAGTGCCTGCCACCTGTGCCACCCTGTCGACCTCGGGCCGACTTCTGCCCTCGCCCACTCGTCCGAGACCATTTCCCCCACGCTACCGCCAGGCGAAGCACTGAACGCTACACCGTCTGGGTCGTTAGAGTTTGCATCGGCCAGATCAAACGATACTTAACCTATCGCGGTCCGGCGTCGAGCGACAGTTCGTCGCATGAACGGTGCTTACACGAAAACGCCCGCGCCGTCGGGGCGGCGCGGGCGTGGTTTCTGGCGTGTGAGTGGCTTACACGGGGATGTTGAACTGAACGACTGCCTGGGCGTTACGTTGCGACAAACTTGGTGAGATGACCTGGCGGCGGGTGGAGAAGCGCACGGCGTCGGAGCCATCGAGGTGCGGGTTGCCGAACAGCGCGTCTTTCGATGGCGCCGTTATCAACGGCTTGGCGGCGGGGTCGCGCCGCGCGAGCCGATTTGCAGCGCGGCTTCGCGGCCGCCGTACCCTTCGATCAACGCTTCCTGGTCGGCGAAGGCCTGCGCATCGACTTCTGCCGGGTCACAGATGCCGTAAAGGACCTCGTAAAGCGCGGCGAGCCGGTCGGCGCAGGCGGGGTCGTGGGCGCGGTCGTTGAACTCGCCCGGGTCGGTGTTGAGATCGAAGAGTTCCGGCTCGAAGCCCTGGTAGTGAATCAGCTTCCAGCCATCCTGACGCACCATGAAGGCGCCGGAGACCGCACCCACGGCGTGATATTCACTGAACACCACCCGCGAGGGATCGTCCGCCTCCGCGAGAATCCGATACAGGGAGCGCCCGGGGCGCTCGCCGGCCAGCGGTGCGTCGAAGTGATCGATGATCGTCTCCGAGATGTCGATCAACGACACCGGCGTGCGGCATACACTGCCCCGGGGCAACCGAGGCCCCGCCACGATCAGCGGCACGGTGACGGATTCTTCGTAGAAGTTGCCCTTGCCCCAGTAACCCCGGGCACCGACGTTATCGCCGTGGTCGCTGCTGTAGATGACCGTGGTGTTCCGGTCCAGCCCGTTCGCTTCCAGCGCGTCCAGGATGCAGCCGATGTTGTGGTCCAGGTAACTGCAGAGCGCGTAGTAGACGCGGCGCGCCATCTGCCGCTCGGCCTCGTCGCGCATTCCCTCGTCGCCGACGAAGGCGATGGACTCCAGATGGACCCAGGGGTGCTGCTGGTAGCCATCGCGGGGGTGCAGCTTGATCGGCGGCAGGCTCCCTTCCGGGTAGAGGTCGAGAAACGCCTGGGGAACGATCAGCGGGAAATGCGGCGCGACCAGCCCGACGTAAAGACACCACGGGTCCTGGCGCGCTTCCTGCGCTCTCGCCGCCAGCCACTCCCGCGTCAGGTCGGTCACCGCGGCGTCGTATTGGGTATAGGGGCTGTCGCCCGGTCCGATGTAGTCGCCCAGCATGCGCGTTTCGCGCTGCAATACGCGATCCTCCAGCCGGCGGATCGAGCCGAACACCATGCCGTGACCGTTGGCGACGTGCATCGGCACGTGCTGCGCGTCGAACCCGGTGTCATCCTCGTCGTCGCGGTAGTGAAGCTTGCCGATCGACTCGACCCGAATCCCCTTGTCCTGAAGCGCATGGCCCCAGCCCCGGGGATCGCCGACGTAGGGCATGGCGTTGTCCCACAGGCGAATGTCATGCACGTGGCGCCCGGTAGCGAACGCGGCCCTGGCCGGCACGCAGATGGGCGATGGCGTATAGGCGTTGGTGAAGCGAACCCCACGCGCGGCGAGGCGATCGAGATTCGGGGTGTGAACCTGGACGTCGGCGGCCGCCGCGCCAAGCGCCGCCGCGGTGTGTTCGTCGGACAGGATGACCAGCAGATTGCCGGGATCGGACATGGACGTCTCCGATGACAGGAAGTGGTGAAAGAGCGCCAGCCGTCGCGTCGACCGCCGGCGCTCGCCTCGGCGCGAGACTCAGGTGCCGGTTCGGCGCTTGTTGTTGTTGAAATCCGGCCGCACCCGCGTGATCCAGTCCGGGTCCATCTCCGGTGCCGCGGCGACCAGTTCCCGGGTATAGGGCTCGTCGGGATCGTTCAACACGTCGTGGACCATGCCGCGATTCACGACCTTGCCCTGGCGCATGACGATGACGGTATCGGCGATCTCGCGCACCGTGGCCATGTCGTGGGTGATGAAGATCATGCCGAGGCTGAGTTCCTGCTTGAGCCGCCGCAGGATGCGCAGCACGCCGGCCGCGACGAGCTGGTCCAGCGCCGAGGTGACCTCGTCGCAGATCAACAGCGCGGGATCGGCGGCCAGCGCCCGGGCGATGGCCACGCGCTGTTTTTCACCCCCGGAGAGTTGCGCGGGATAGCGTCGGGCATAGCTGGCCGGCAGTTCGAGCATCTCGAGCAGCTCGGTCACGCGCTGCGCCTGGGCGCGTCCGGTCAATCCCTGGAAGACCTTGAGCGGCCGCCCGATGATGGTGCCGATGCGCTGCGCGCTGTTGAGCGCGAGATCGGGTAGCTGATGGACGAGCTGGATGCGCTTGAGCGTGTCGGGTTGGCGCCTGTCGAGCCGTGGCGGGAGCACGGCGTCATCGAACAGCATCTCGCCGGCCATCGGCGGCAGTAGCCCGCAGATCGAGCGCGTCAGCGTCGACTTGCCCGAGCCGCTCTCGCCGACGATGGCCACGGTCTCGCCGCGATGCACGTGAACGGTGACGTCGTCCAGCACCTTTTCCGAGCCGCTGTAGCTGGCACTCAGGTGGTCCAGCCGCAGCAGCGGCTGGGTGTCGGGTTCCGGCACGAACACGGCATCGCGCTGGGTCTGCAGGCCCTCGAGCAGCTCGCGGGTATAGGTCTGCCGGGGATTGGCCAGCATCTCGCGGGTCGCGCCGGTCTCCACCATGTCGCCGTTGCGCATCACCATGATGCGGTCGGCCAGTTGCGCGACCAGCGCCAGGTCATGGGTGATGTAGAGCGCGGCGGCGCCGGCGCGGTCGAGCACCCGCTTGACGCAGCCGAGCACATCGAGCTGGGTGGTCACGTCCAGCGCCGTGGTCGGCTCGTCGAACACCAGCAGGTCCGGGTCGGTGGCCATCGCCATCGCGATCATCGCGCGCTGCAACTGCCCGCCGGAGAGCTGGTGCGGGTAGCGGTTGCCGATGGTTTCCGGATCCGGCAGACCGAGCTCGGCATAGAGATCCGCCGCCTTGCGGGCGATGTCCTGCTTCTTCATGCCGGTGCGCAGCCGCAGCACTTCCGCGAACTGCGCGCCGATCGTGTGGGCCGGGTTGAAGTGGCTGGCCGCGGACTGGGCGACATAGGCCACCCGGGTGCCGCGCATCTTTTCCAGGGTGGCGGTCGATGCGGAGAGCATCTCCACACCGTCGAGAAAGACCTTGCCGCCCGAAAAGCGCCCGCCATTGCGGGTGTAGCCCAGTGCGGCCAGGCCGATGGTGGATTTGCCGGCGCCGCTTTCGCCGATCACGCCGAGGATTTCCCCGCGCTTCAGCGCGACGCTGACGCCGTGAAGAATCTCGGACCAGGTGCCCTCCTTGTCGACTTCGATACGCAGGTCCTCGATCCTGAGAAGCGCCGCATCGGATTCCGATGGTCGCATGGCACGGCTCCTGAACGGGGTGATGTTGGATGTCTGATGGTTGGGCTTCATGGCATGGCTCATGGCGTCGGCCGAACACGATCGGCGATGGCATCGGTGACGAAATTGACGGCGATGGCGAGGGTGGCAATCACGGCGGCGGGAAACAGCGGCGCCAGCACCCCGAAGGAGATGGCCGGGGCATTCTCGCGCACCATGGAGCCGAGATCGGCGGTGGGTGGCTGAACGCCCAGGCCGAGGAAGCTCAGCGAGGCGATGAACAGGAAAATGAAACAGAAGCGCAGGCCGAACTCGGTGATCAGCGGCCGTACCACATTGGGCAGCACTTCCCGGGTCATCAGCCACAGCTTGTTTTCGCCGCGCAGCTTGGCGGTTTCGAAGAACTCCAGGGTGGTGACGTTCATGCCGACCAGGCGCGCGAGCCGGTAGACGCGGGTGCCATCGACGACCGCGATGACGCCGATCAGCACGGGAATCGACGGTCCCATGGCGGTGATCACCAGCAGGGTCACGATCAGCGACGGTACGGCGATGATCAGATCGACGATGCGCGAGGCGATCATGTCGAACTTGCCGCGCACGATGGCGGCCCAGAAGCCGAAGACGATCCCCAGCACGAAGCAGGCGAAGGTCGCTGTCAGGGCCACGAACATGGTGTTGCGCGTGCCGTAGAGCAAGCGGGTGAGCATATCCCGGCCGAGTTGGTCGGTACCCAGGATCTGCCCGGCGTGTTCGGAGGTGTCCTGCCAGAACGCCCCCGACCAGGCACCACCGACGATGGCGTCGGGCGAGAACGGCGAGACCAGACCGGCGGCCAGCGCCGCGGCCAGCCAGAGCACGACCGCCGCGATGAGCAGCCAGCGCAATGCAGTGAAGATTCGGGAAGGTAGGGTCATCAGCGAGGGAACCTGAGTCGGGGATTGAAGGCGATGGCCAGCACGTCGGCCACCGTATTCAGGAACAGGTAGAGCGCGGCGAAGATCAGGCAGGCCGCCTGTACCAGCGGCAGGTCGCGCTTGGCGACGCTGTCGATCAGAACCTGGCCCAGGCCGGGATAGACGAAGATCACCTCGACCACCACCACGCCCACGATCAGATAGGCCAGGTTGAGCACGATGGAGTTGATGATCGGGGCCATGGCATTGGGCAGCGCGTGTCTCAGCACCCGCCTGCGCATCGGGATGCCCTTCATTTCGGCCATCGCCATGTAGGGGCTGTCCAGCACGTCGATCAGCGCCGCGCGGATGGTGCGCATCATGTGCGCGATGACACAAAACGAGAGTGTCAGCGCCGGCAGGATCAGCACATCGATCCGGTCCATGAATCCGGCACCCTGAGGCAGCGTCGCGATGGGCGGAAAGATCGGAAAGTAGATGGCGAACAGCGCCACCAGCGAATAGGCGACGAAGAACTCCGGTACCGAGATCGCGCCCAGGGTGAGCAGCGACGCGATGCGGTCGAACTTGCTGTCGCGCCACAGGGCCGCGCCGATGCCCAGCAGCAGCGAGATCGGCACGGCGATGCTGGCTGCCATGCCGGCCAGGAACAGGGTGTTGTAGAGGCGGGTGGAAATGGTCTCCGAGACGGGTTCGCGGGTGGCGAGGGAAACCCCGAAGTCCCCGTGCAGGACGCCGCCTGCCCAGTCAAGGAAGCGAATGATGGCCGGCTGGTCGAGCCCGAGCTTGGCGCGCATGGCATCCAGGGCTTCGTTGGATGCCGCGTTGCCGAGCATGGCGCGGGCGATATCGCCCGGGAGCAGGTCCACGGCCAGGAAGATGACTACCGAGATGACCGCCAGCATGGCGATCCCGATCAGCAGCCGCTGAAGGATGGTCTTGGTCAGAATGCTCACGACAGGTCCACGCAGTTGGGGGGCGCGACGCGCGAGACGTCACGCCCGTCATCACTTGAAAATCAGTGCCAGAACCACCAGCGTTCGGTGGCTCGGAAGCCGTCCAGATCGCGGTTGGTGGCGATCTTCTTCGGCGTGGCGACCTTGCTGCTGGTAGCGTCGGTGATGTTCGCGAACGCAAAGATGTTGTTCGAACCGCGGGTATGGATGATTTCCTGCATGTCGTAATACATCTGGCGGCGCTTGGCTTCGTCGGTCTCCTGGCGCGCCGCGGAAACCAGCTGATCCAGTTGCGGATCCCGCATGCCGGTTTCGTTCCAGCCGGCTTCTGCCGCCGCACTGGTGTAGGCACCGCCGATCATGATTCCTTCGGTCGGCCGCCCCGACCAACGCGCGGTACATAGCGGCACCCGGGTCCAGACCTTGTCCCAGTAACCGTCGTCCGGCACGCGCTTGATGTTGATGTCGATGCCCGCATCCTTGGCGTACTGCTTGAACAGGACTGCTGCGTCCGTGGCCCCGGAAAAGGGCACCTCGCAGACGTTGAGGTCGACGCTGAGGTTGCTCATTCCCGCTTTCTTGAGCAGCGATCTTGCCCTGTCCGGATCGTACTCGCGCTGGGGAATGTCGGGATTGAAGTAGGGGTATGCCGACGAGATCGGCTGATCGTTAGCGACCGTGCCATAGCCCTTGAGAATCCGCTGGACCATGTCCTTGCGGTCGATGGCATAGCGCATCGCGTCGACCACGTCCGGGTTCTTGAACGGGGCCATCGTCTGCATCATCGGGAAGCAGTAGTGCGCCTTGGAGGGCAACGAGATGATCCGCACCGAGGAGCTGCGCTTGAGCAGTTCCACCGTCTTGAGGTCGACCTGATTGTAGGTGTTGATGTTGCCACCGATCAGCGCCGACGTGCGTGCCGACGGATCGGCGATGGCGACCAGTTCGACGCTGTCGAAGTGGCCGCGCCCTTCTTTCCAGTAGTTGTGGTTGCGCTTGAACGACGCACCGATGGCCGGCCTGAAGCTTTCCAGAATATAGGGGCCGGTCCCGTTGCCGTCGTTGGGGTCGCGAGTGCCGTCGGCGATGATGGCGGACATCGGGATCGAGAGAATGGCCGGGATATCCACGTTACCGCTGGACAGCGTAATGGTGACTTCATCCGGCCCGGTGGCCTCGAATGACTCCACGTCGCCGAGGAAGGGCTTGATGCCCGAGGTGGATCCCGCTTCCAGATGGCGCTTCAGCGTGAAGACGACATCCTCGGGGCCGAACGTCTTGCCGTTGTGGAAGGTGACGCCCTGGCGAAGCTTGAAGGTCCAGACCTTGGCGGCCGGGTCACTGTCCCAGCTGGTCGCGAGCTCCGGGATCAGCTTGCCGTCGCCGTCCACCTCCACGAGGCAGTTGCGCGTGGTCATCTGCGCGACGTTGAAGAACTTGGTGTCGTTGGTGGTCACATCCATGGTGTCGGTGGCCGAGAAATCGCCAATGCCGACGCGAAAGTGACCGCCCGGTTTCGGCTTCCAGGACTCGGCCCACGTCTGTCCCGGCCCCACAATCAGGCCGGCACCCAGCGTCGCGGAACCGGCGAGGAACCCCCGGCGAGTCAGTTCGAAGGGTTTTTGCATCTTGTCGTTTCTCCCGACACCGCCGTCGCCGGTGGTGTCTGTGCAGTCATTGTTCTTGGTTTGTCGCCGTGCCCATCTGCCAGGGGCATGGCGGTCTTTTACCGTGGAGCACTGCAATGGGTCAGTCAGGGCCTGACACCGCCACCACTGGAATCCACTAAACCGAAAGTCGTAGCCAAGTTAAATAATGATTATCCACACTCCTGATTAGCAAAAACCTAACCAGACCAGATTCAGGTAAAGCTAAAGCTTCGCAAGCGCGTCAATGGCCTGCCCCGCCGCCCGTCGTGATAGCCCTTCTCGAGAAACTCAATGCAACCCTCATGCCATGCGTGGCATCGGTGAGATCGGCATCGGCCCCGCCTCGGACTGCTGCGCAAACGGGCCTGAGTGGACCGAGGGCCGCTGAATCAAAAAACCTGAACCCAAAGAACGGATAACAATATTTTAATGACCCAGCCGGCCTATCTACTATGAGAACCACGCGACTCGCCTCGCGTTGCCAATAACAATATCGGAGGTTGAGATGATCCCTTCTCCGGCGTGCGCGACAGCGCAGAGATGCCCAGAGCCGAGCGGCGATTCGGCGCCATGGCCTGATGCCATGCACCCTAACGGTGCCGGCCCGGCGACCGGTTACACCTTCCGGCGCAAGAGCCCGGCCGTCAGCGTCGAGCCCTGCCCCACCGCCGAGCCGGCCCCGCCCCATCGCGTCATCCCTTTCGACGACGGCAGCCGAGACGTTCCCGCGGGGTTTCACTCACGTGTTGACGCTCGACAGCGCCATCCCGCGCCAGTCTCCCGCGGGGCGTCGTAGCGACGGGCCTGGCCCAGCGCGTTACCCGCCGATTGCGCGATCTCTCAAGGACATGAAGATGATGAATGACATAACGAAGACCGACACGCTGATCGTCGGTGGGGGCCAGGCCGGCATCGCCATGAGCGAGCACCTGACCCGCCATGGCGTGCCGCACCAGGTGCTGGAACGCGACCGCATCGCCGAGCGCTGGCGCACGGCGCGCTGGGACTCGCTGGTCGCCAACGGGCCGGCGTGGCATGACCGCTTCCCGGGCATGGAATTCCCGGACATGGCGCCGGACGGCTTCGTGCCGAAAGAGCAGGTGGCAGCGTATTTCGAAGCCTATGCACGGAAATTCGAGGTTCCCGTGCGTACCGGCGTCGAGGTCACCCGCGTGACGGCGAATCGGGGCCGCCCCGGCTTCACGGTGGAGACCTCGCGGGGCAGGATCGAGGCGCAGCGCGTCGTCGCCGCGACAGGGGCCTTCCAGACGCCGGTCATTCCGGCGATCGCCCCGCAGGACCCGCGCTTGACCCAGTTGCACACGGCCGATTACCGCAACCCCGAGCAACTGCCCGAGGGCGCCGTGCTGGTCGTCGGCGCCGGGTCCTCCGGCACTCAGGTCGCCGCCGAACTCAATCGCGCGGGGCGTCGAGTCTACCTCTCCGTCGGCCCCCACCACCGCCCGCCGCGATCCTACCGCGGTCGCGATTTCTGCTGGTGGCTCGGCGTACTCGGCGAGTGGGACAACGAGGTTCGCCAGCCGGGCTCGGAACACGTCACCATCGCGGTGACCGGCGCTCGCGGGGGCTACACCATCGATTTTCGGCGGCTCGCTCACGAGGGGGTGACGCTGGTCGGACGTACCGACGCCTTCGAGGCGGGTGTGGCACGCTTCGCGCCGGACCTGCGCGCCAATCTGGATGCCGGCGACGCCAATTACCTGGCCCTGCTCGATGGCGCCGACGCCTATGTCGAGCGCAATGGCCTCGATCTACCGCCGGAGCCGGAGGCGCGGGTCATCCCGTCGGACCCGGACTGCGTGACGCAGCCACTCGCCGAACTCGATCTGGCCGAAGCCGGGATCAGCACCATCATCTGGGCCACGGGCTTCTCGCAGGATTACGGCTGGCTCGAGGTCGATGCGTTCGATAGCGACGGCAGGCCCGACCACCAGCGCGGCGTCTCCAGCGAGCCCGGCGTCTATTTCCTGGGGCTGCCGTGGCTTTCCCGTCGTGGCTCGAGCTTCATCTGGGGTGTCTGGCACGATGCCAAGCACATCGCCGATCATATCGCCAAGATGCGCGGTTATCTCGCCCACTACGACGCGGCCGAACTCGCACAATCGGCACCGGCGGACGACGAGACGATCCCGCACGCCGCGCCACGTCCTCAGAGGGTCAGCTGATGCCGACGCATACGCGTATTCGCATGTTCAACACCCAGGAAACCTACCCCAACCAGACGCTGGACAATGACCTGTGCCAGGCGGTGCGCGCCGGCAACACCGTCTATGTCCGCGGCCAGGTGGGCACGGATTTCGACGGCAATCTGGTCGGCCTGGGCGACCCGCGCGCCCAGGCCGAGCAGGCGATGGCGAACGTCAAGCAACTGCTCGAGGAAGCGGGCAGCGATCTGTCGCATATCGTCAAGACCACCACCTACATCACCGATCCGCGCTTTCGCGAACCGGTCTACCGCGAAGTCGGCCAATGGCTGCGCGGGGTGTTTCCGATCTCGACCGGACTGGTCGTCGCCGGTCTGGCGCAGCCGGAGTGGCTGATGGAAATCGACGTGATCGCGGTGATTCCCGAGGAGGACGCATGACCTTTTCGATCGCGGCGCGCTGCGCCGAAACCGGCGAGACCGGCTGCGCGGTCAGCTCGTCGAGCATCTGTGTCGCGGCGCGCTGTGCCTTTGCCGGCCCCAATGGCGCGGTACTGACCCAGAATGTCACCAATCCGGCACTGGGCCCCAAGGGGCTCGAGCTGATGGCGGGCGGACATTCCCCGCAGGAGACGCTACAGCAACTGCTGGCGGGCGAAGCGGCCCCCGAATACCGGCAGCTGTTGCTGATCGACGGCCAGGGCCGCACCGCGGTCTACGATGGCGACAATGCGCTTGGCGTGGTCGGTCGTGGCGATGGCGTGGATTGCGTTGCGGCGGGCAACCTGCTCGCCGATGCCAAGGTGCCGCAGGCCATGGTCGAGGCATTCGAGCAGAGTGAAGGACCGCTGGCGGAGCGACTGCTGGTCGCGATGGAGGCGGGGCTGGCTGCCGGCGGCGAAGCCGGTCCGGTCTACTCGGCGGGGCTCGTCGTCGCTCGTCCCGACGAACCGTGGCCGGTGATCAACCTTCGCATCGACTGGGCAGAGGCCCCCATCGCCGGTCTCCGCGAGCTGTGGTCGCGTTATGCCCCGCAGCTCGAGGACTACGTGACGCGAGCCAGAAAGCCCGACGCGGCGCCCAGCTACGGCGTGCCGGGAGATCAGTAACGCGGCGTGCCCCGCCGCGCGGACCGATTCAACAAGTGAATTCTCAACAACAAGGTAATGACACCATGCTTGACGCAGCCCAGATCGAACAGTTCCACCGAGATGGCTATCTCGTCGTCGAAAACGTGCTCGATGCCAGCGAGCTGAACGCCCTGAACGAGGCATTCAATCACTGGGTCGACGAAAGCCGCGAGCAGACCGCCGCCTACGGCGAGACGCTGGATCACCGGGCCCGCTTCGACGTCGGCAGCGACCACAGTGCCGAGCACCCTTCGCTGCGCCGCGTCGCCTCGCCGACCGAGATCTCGCCGGCGTATCTCCAGGTGGCGGCCGACTCCCGCATGACCGACATGGTGCATGAGCTGATCGGTGCCGCTGGCGTGCGCCTGCATCACAGCAAGGTCAATTCCAAGCTGCCCAGCACGGAAACCCAGGTGAAATGGCATCAGGATTTTCTGTTCACGCCGCACAGCAACGACGACCTGGTGACGGCGCTGCTGATGGTCGGCGAAGTGACCGCCGAGAACGGCCCGCTGCAGGTCATCCCCGGTAGCCACAAGCAGCCGCTCTATTCGCACTGGCAGGGGGGACGTTTCACCGGCAGCGTGGATGACGAGGTCGTCGAGCGCGAGTGCCAGTCGCCGGTCGAGTGCATCGGCCCGGCGGGCTCGGTGTGCTTCATGCACACACGGTTGCTGCACGCCTCCGCACCGAATGCCTCGAACCTGCCACGGACCCTCTTCATCACCGTGTACGCCGCCGAGGATGCCCTGCCCTACGGCGACAATCCGCTGCCGAGCCAGCATCAGGGCATGCTGCTGCGTGGCGAGGAGACCGGCACGGTACGCACCACGGCCAACGTGCTCCGGCTGCCCCAGAAGCCGAAGGGGGCGTCGTTCTTCGTTCAGCAATCGGGGCTGGATGCGGCGAGCTGAGGCGATCGGCCCGGCGGCCGATGCGAAGGCGGCGAGATAGCGACTGCGTGTCGAGGGCTGGAACCTGCCGTGGCTGGACGCTGTTACGGGTCCAGCGCATGATGCCTCGGCGATAGCTCGTATCAAGGAATTTCCATGCTTCATGCCACGCTAAAGCAGTTGCGCTATTTCGTCATCGCCGGCGAGCTGGGGAGCGTGACGCGCGCGGCCCAGAAGATCAACGTGTCTCCACCGTCGATCTCTGCCGCCATCGCGCAGCTCGAGGATATGGCGGGCGTCCAGCTCTTCGTGCGCCACCATGCCCAGGGCCTGTCGCTGACCCGAGGGGGCGAGCTGCTGTTGACCCGGGCGCGCTCCCTGCTGCACGACGCCGAGGGGCTCATGCAATTCGCCGTGTCGCTGGGGCAGGACGTGGCCGGGCCATTGAGCATGGTCGCCTTCCCGACCTTTGCTCCCATTTTCATGCCCCGGCTCATGCAGGAGTTTCTGAAAGCCTACCCGCGGGTCGAGCCACAGTGCGACGAAGGCCATCAGATGGACATCATCGAGGGGCTGCGCAGCGGACGCTACGAGCTCGGGATCGTCTACGACATGCAGGTCCCCGACGATATCGAGTTCCAGGCGCTGTGCCGTTTCCCGCCCTATGCCGCCGTCGCGCCGGATCATCCGCTGGCCGCGCACGAGCGTGTATCCATCGAGACGTTGAGCGACTACCCCATGGTACTGCTCGATTGGCCGATGAGCCGGGACTACTTCCTTTCGCTGTTCGTCGACGCGCCGCATCAACCAAAGATCGCCCACCGCGCGACATCGATCGGCATGGTCAGGGGGCTCGTCGCCAATGGCTTTGGCTTCACGCTGCTGAACGTGCCTCCCGGCCGCCACCTGGCGCTGGACGGCAAGGCCTTTCGGGCCATTCCGCTGGAGGGCGAGGTGCGGGCGCTGACGGTCGGAATCGCCACCTTGAAAGGCATTCGCCTAAGCCCCGTCGCCCAGGCAATGCAGGATTTTCTGAAGGAAAGCGAGTTGGTAGACCTCATGAGCGACGGCGACAAGCCCCCGAAAGAGACCGACGGCTAAACACAGGATCACACCTTCAAGAAACGCCATGAACAAGAAAGGGTTCTGTCAGGGGATATCGAACCCGATCACTCATCAGCCGGCTTCACATTACAATCACCAACAGGAAGACCTATCATGACCGAATCGACACACCCCGACGAATGGCAGTTGCGCGTGGACATGGCCGCCCTGTTCCGTATCGTCGCCAAGCAGGGTTTGCATGAAGCGGTGGCCAACCACTTCAGCGCAGCGGTTTCCGCCGACGGTCGGCGCTTTCTGATGAACCCGAAGTGGAAGCATTTCTCCACCATTCGGGCAAGCGATCTGGTGCTGTTCGATCTCGATGGCGAAGCGCCGGATCTGAACAAAGTCGTCGATCCCACGGCCTGGTCGATCCACGGCCAGATGCATCGATTGATGCCGCAGGCCCGCGTTGTGCTGCACCTTCATCCCCCTTATGCCACCACTATCGCCACGCTGAAAGATCCCAGGGTGCTGCCGATCGACCAGAACACCGGGCGTTACTTCAACCGCGTCGCGATCGACGATGGCTTCAGCGGCATGGCCAACAGCGAAGCCGAAGGCGAACGCCTCGCCGGGCTGCTGGGCGACAAGACCCGCCTGATGATGGGCAATCACGGCGTCATGGTCGCGGCCGAGACCGTCGGCGAAGCATTCGACGACATGTACACCCTGGAGCGTGCCTGCCGCACGCTGGTGCAAGCCTACGCGACCGGCCAGCCGCTGAACGTACTGCCCGATGAAGTCGCCGAAGCCACCGCGCGCGACTGGGAGTCGATTCGGGACTTTTCGATCGCCCATTTCGAAGAGATGAAGGCGATTCTCCATGCCGAAGATCCCACCTTTGCGGAGTGAGAAGATCGATCACCATTTGCAATCGACTTCGTTCAAGGGGTGACTCCCCTTCCCAACGCATCGAGGTGACACGGCTTTTGCTCGTCGTGCCGCCCGAACAGGCGGCCCAAAACGACACACGGCGCCTCCCGAAGGAAGGCGCCGTGTGGTTGAGACGCTGGTAAAGATAGCGCCAGACCTGGACGACTATCTGGCCATCTACAACACGCAACGGCCGCATCAGGGCCGCAACATGAAGGGGGCGACGCCCTATGCCGTCTTCAAGAAGGGACTCCCTAAGGCGACGAAGAAGGAGCCCAGGAAAACGGCAGAAAACACTGCTTAACTATAGGGAGCCCACGGGGGCATGTGTCAGGCGAATACCATCACTGTACATATCGATATTATCGGTCAAAGACTGGAATCCGATAATACGGGTCTCCAGCTCACTGACCACCTCTATCAGATGCGGCAGCGAGCGTCCTAGCCGATCCAGTCGCCACATGACCAGCACGTCTCCATCGCGTAAGAAATCCAGGGCGGCCGTCAGGTCCTGTCTATCCGCCTTGGCCCCAGAAATGGTGTCATCGAAGGCGTGCAATGACGCCTTCATAGACATATATAAATTATTTATGCTACAAAACGATTACCTCTCGCGACTAGTCTTATATTTAATAACAGACTCCTTTTTATTAACTTTAGATGGCGCTGTATTTATTCCTTTACCTGACTTTAACTCTAAACCTAGAAGCTCTTCATCAAGAAGGCTTTCGTTATGAGAACTATTATTAGACCAGAGAACTTCGCTGCCAGATGACGCACGAATTCTAGACTGAAAAAGCCTTCCAATTTTTTCCATACGCTCGGGATCTGTAGTTATCTGACCGACAGGCACTGTGACACTGCTGTTACTATTAGGCTGAACATGGTATTGGGCAACTGCCAACAAACCAGGAACGATAAGGATTTCAACACGATCTTGAGGACTTCCGTCTCTTATAGAAACGCCATGTGGAAGGCGGGCATTAAACGCCTTTTTGACTGTTTTAATCTCACTTGAATCTTGTATATTGAATAAAGTAACTAAGTTTTGTTTTCTATCCGCAGAAGAGCTAAGTTCGTTTTCGAAACTCCTAACAAAATTTTCCAGGTCTGTGCCACTAGCTCCCCATAAAGGGACCGAAGCGGAATACCAATACGCATTAGGAACATCTTCAGCATGTTCGCTAGCTGCTTCACCGAGAGATCGATATATTGTTCTAGCATTTGTCGGCAGGTAAACAGGACCTAGAATTCCTCTTGTAGAGCTAGACCCATAACCAGTCTTTCTTTTATCTCTATCACTTAACCATGACGCAAAATCAAAACCCTTTGAATCGACATAGTTAAGCAATACCTCGTCACCGATAGCCTCGCAGAAATCATTAAAACTAAAGCTATTTTCTGGGATAGAAAGACTAGCGAGATAGTCTGCAACTTGTGCCTCTAATTCATTAGAAAGTGCATGCTTTCGGATGTCGCCAACACGCTCTACAACATCACGATAAACGCGGACCCCCTCCCCGGGTACAACGTCAAGATAAATCTCCATATCAATAGGAACTTGCACTGTTCTAACAGGGCGGCAATGGGATACCTTATATAATCGTGTATTATCGGCCCGCCCACCTCTTGTGCTATCTAAGTGAGCCCTGTACTGCCTTCCAAACTCCTCTACAATAGATTCAATATTTACAGATCCAAACTTAGAAGGCGGAGGAATCTCTGGCAAACCGTATTTAACACCTTGGTAGTTCCGGCGAGGAATTAAACTCAACGTCAACATGTCAAAAATAACATTTTCCTCCCGTATACTATACGTTGTTAGGGTAGGAACACCTTGACCACCATTGGACTTCAATCTAAGAACTGAAGATGCTTTAATCAAGCCCTCAGGATCTATCTCTACAAGACGTTTTTTTAATAGGCTATCTAGAAGACCGTTAAACTCAAATTCAGATAAGCCAAAGAACTCCCTAATTTCAAAGGGAGTGACGCTATCAAAAATAAGTATCAGTTTACATGAAAACTCTTCAATAGCCGGCAGCGGCCTCTCAGTTGTCCACGAACAATTTAGACTAAACTGTTTTGCGGGGAGCAGCAAAGAAACAGTATTGACATGTCGCTTTAGACCAGAACCATTACTTTGGAAATCACCAGAATAATTATCCATTGTTCATGATCTCCACCTGTGAGTTGCTCAGCTGATCGAAAAATGTAGAATTTGAAACAATCTGGTAGCTGGAATTACCCTCGCCAGATCTAGCTCGAATGTAAGAAAGAACCTCACCGAGAGCGCTTGTCACGTTGCGTTTTTCCCACATATGAGCAGCTCCAACTATTACCAGTCTTTCCTGTGCGCGAGATATTGAAACGTTTATCCGCGCTCGATCTTTAAGAAAACCTTGGTTCTGACTGGCGTTATCTCTCACCAAGCTTAGAATAACTATTTTATTTTCTTGTCCTTGATAGGAATCAACTGTATCAATACGTATAAAGTCACGCATTGCTACCGCCCACTCAGCCTTGCTAAGCTCCTTTTCAAGCAAATCTTTCTGTGCACGGTACATTGTAATTATCCCTATAGGGAATCCCTTTTCTCCACTAACAGAGTCACGCAAAAAACCTACAGTTTCAGAACCAGAAAGAAGCTTTAAAAGCTCCATGATTTGATTAACTTCATTGTGATTAACATAGCGCCCTTGCCCTAGTTGGGATTCACCTGTTGCTAAACTCCCTTTTGAACTATCTAGCCAAACCACTGATGAGTTCCAGGGTGAGGGCAGGCTATTAAACCAGCTCGGAGAAGGGCCTCTGCCAGTTATTAATGAACCCACTTCGTCACGATAAAAACAGCTGGACACTAACTTTCCTATAGGCTCAACCATTCTATACTGCGTATCAAGCGTAACCCCCTTTGTCGCATGAAATGCACGCTCAAAATCAGTAACCCTAAAAATGGACGTGTCGGCACCATTACCAACCTCACGGGAAGCTGCTCGCAAGTGAGGTTTCTCATAATGTGGAGGAAGTTGTCGATGGTCACCGACCAAAAGGACGCGCTTTGCTGACTGAAGTGCTATCATTAACTCACTTGCTTGAGCCCTTGCAGCCTCATCGACTATCACCCAGTCGAACTCGGCATTTGCAACTCCATATCTAGTTTTACCCATGCCTACAAGTGTTCCACAAACTAGCTGACGGGTTTGAATCAAAAACTGATCATAATTCGCATCACCAGTTGCCAATACATCAAGCCACTCGTGACTAAGATCTAGCAAGTTTGTTAGTTTTGATACGGCAGCAGGATTATTTACATTGTACTCCTTGCACAATTGGCTCACTATACCTGGCATTAATTCATCTTGCTTTAATAATTCATCTGCAGTATCAGGATAACGCTTGAGCAATATTTTCCTAACAAGATCTTTCAGGCTTTTTTCTTGTCCATCAAGATCATGGGCAGCTTCGCCGCCAGCCCCACCATTAACATCAAGGTGCCTTTTACTTATCTCATCTTTAAAATATTTAAGCGAAGTTAAAATGGGAGATAGTGTGCGGTGCACCGCAAGCAATTCATTAACCAAGGAATCTGGAAGACCGAAACGATTCGAAAATACTTTTATCCTTTGGTCGTACTCTCTATGAAAAGCATGCCTCATCTGTCTTTGAAGAGCACTCGAATGAGTATCCAGCATGTCCGTTGCTACCATGCGTTCCTGTCCCATCCTTACTACAGAAAGGTCAGTATTTTTATCGCTACAAACTTCCCTCGCTTTAATTGCGACAGCATCTACGGAAGTATGGGATTGGCCTACGAGCAAAACATTTCTAGCCCCTAAAGAATCAAATATATAGTGTATGAACTGAGATACGAAAGAGGTTTTACCTGTACCCGGAGGGCCCTGTAGAACACCGACTGGTCCATATTTAACTAGCCTTTGAAAGGCCTCTATCTGTTTATCATTTAATTTTTTATCATCATCATCATATTTTTCCCTAAGAAACTCGCTTGTAGGCGGCTCATTTTTGGCTTCGAGTTCGGGGGGGGTTGAAGGATCGAAATATTGTGACAGCCGAGGTATTACAGAAGCATGTTCAAGCACCCGCTCTAAAGCCTTCTGCTTTCTATCCCGTGAAGCTTTACTCTGTAAAGACTCCAATTGTAGGGACACACCTTCTTTTAGCATCTTCTGAATACGTGAACGGAAAGGCTTTATAGCCACATGGTCTGGAGTAGTTTCTGAAATATCAAGCTCACCTAAGCTTTGATCTTCATCAGCTAACGTGACAAACACTTTCTCATCACTATCGAAATCTAGAGGTTTACCATCCAGTGTTTGATAAGGAACAACAATCCTCCCGGTCTGGCTTTCATTAACCTCCCCCTTGCTAACTTCCAAAGTTAATAAGTTCTCACCTTCAGTTGCTAAGAGAGAATTCCAAATAACACGCGGGGGAATTGAAGGCATCATGCCATCAATGGAATATTCCTCGTCCTCACCATCGCTACCAGAAGAATACTTTTCTTCAAGCAAAGTAAGAACAGGATCAAGACTTAGCAATAAGTTCAAAAGGTTTGTTGAAGCTTTGGCATCAAGATTACCGCGACCAACTTTTATTGGAGTGGATAATTGGGCGCTGGATTTACTAGCAGCACTTATCAGGTCACTTAAAGGTAAGTTTTTTGTTATACGGATTTGATGAATTCGCCGGACCTCAGGATTTATAACAACTGTTAATGAGGCATTGACAGCAGTTATATAGCAAAACATCAGATCTGGATCTCTACGATCCCATTTGCAGTTAAAGTAATATATTCCCGCATCAGCTTCAAAATTTATTGGCTGATCAGGGAAGTTCTGTCCGCCCCAAAAAATAGTAAGCGGCTCAGCCGCAATTTTAACCTCAGATTTATTAGCATCTTCAACAGGGTTAATTGAATTTTCCAAAGCCTCTTGTAGAGGAGATAATGAAACAGGGATTCCCCTTGGCTGAGAAAGGCCTCGTGAAAGTTCTTCATTTAGGGCAGTCGATGAGGCACTCTCGGGAACAACTTCTCGCACTAACTTATATACGGCGTAGCGGTCCCTTGCCATAGCATCAGCCGCAGCCGGATTTTCGGGGCCATATTCAAGATTATATGGTTCAGATGAACCACCAAAATCTAATAAATCCAGGAGAAGAACTTCTGGGAAATAATCAATCTCTTGATTGGAATCATCTTCAGGTCCAACAGCCGACACTATCAATAAGTTCTCAGGATGGATATCACCATGAGCGACACCTTGGTCATGGCATTGTTCAACAACCTTAATCAGGGACAACCCCAATTTAAAGATCTGAATACTACTGAGTTTCTTTGAACATTCAATCCAAGATTCACCCGATTCAAATTTAGTAACAATATAGAGCCCCCCAGCCTCTAATAGCCCATGATCTAGAACTTTAGGTGTTGATAGCAAGCTATCTTGTACTTTTTCCACCCTAGAACGAAAATTTACGACTCTACGGTTTATACCAGGCAAACTAGGATTGACAACAACCTGAGGCCAAAGTTTGCACAAAGCTTTTTCATTCTCAAAAGTGCATCTATATGTCAACTTACTTCCTGCACCTGGGTTTTCACCGGGCAAAGGTGGAAAATACTGGTATATATTAAACGTGCTCCACCCTCTTTTAATAAAATTACCTTTAAAAAGAGACGCAAGAAGGTCGGATGTATCCACCTCACCTTCATACTCACGCTTCGTGATTGAATTAAAGTCTGCCAATTGTTGGCTAGCACTTGAGAAGCGTTCATCAGGACTCCAATCAAGTCCCTTTTTAAACCATTCATCCAAGAGACCATCG
This sequence comes from Modicisalibacter sp. MOD 31.J, assembly GCF_020147985.1. Taxonomy (NCBI): domain Bacteria; kingdom Pseudomonadati; phylum Pseudomonadota; class Gammaproteobacteria; order Oceanospirillales; family Halomonadaceae; genus Modicisalibacter; species Modicisalibacter sp. MOD 31.J. Next base: position 1,018,936 of record NZ_JAGXFF010000002.1, read on the forward strand.
TAAGGATCTTCCTTTGGAGGCGCCCAAGTTGGAACCGAATTTTCTTCAAATTCGAGGCTGGATTCAGGATAGCAAATCCGATATGCCACAGCTGCTAACATGAAAACATCAAGTCGAAATGGATCTATAATGTCCCCATCTTCCCACAATGCATCTTCTGGCAGGTGCAAATGGGAGCCTTGAAGATGAATACGCAAATCATTAACTGTGCCTCGCTCAGGGAAAAAAGAAGCAGAAAACCCTGAGACAAGTATGCTGCTTTGTTCAGTGGCGTACCATAAGTTATGCAGGTCTATATCTCTATGGCCAATACCTAACCCATGTAACTCAGCAAAAGGTGCAAGTAAAGCACGGACCCAATCCAAGCGAACCTCAGGGGATGATTTCGCGCCTTTACTACTTACATACTCGTCTAATCGTACGAAAGTTCTTCGCAACTCATAAAGTTCAGTAACATCTTCTGTAATATCACTCTCACCCAGAGGAACTAACGGCTTAAGCAGGTACTCTTCTAAAGGTGAGCTATTTTGTTTTGCGTGCCTAATTACTCTACTTTCTCGGAGAGCAATCTCACCCCACTGGGATTGAGTAGCATTACCTATCCCTAACTGGGTGAAGTTCCAGCGCCGAATAAGGGCTATATCATTAGCCTGTTCTTCATGATATCCTTTGTACTCTTTATACAAACCATTTCTATGGTTAAACCAAGGTATATTTTCTGCAATAAAATGATGGGGGCGATATTCTTTTGGCTTAACTCTATGCCCTCCAAAAAAAGTACGGAAAATGGGGAGGCATTCTTGACTATTAGGTCTTGGCTTGCCACTTTTATCAAAAATGAAGTATATTGCTTTGCTTTTGTCTTCGACTAAAGCCTCGTACTTGTCTCTACCAGATATCTCTAAGAAATCTTCAAGATTATGAACGTACCGTTTTTCTGAAGAAGACAGATTATCTGGTGTTGCAGTACCACACAGCACCACGTGGGCTTCAACTTGGGGAAAATAGCCTAATTTGTGCTCTAGCTCTCTCTTAATTAGGTTTTGCAACCGTATGGCATGCACACGCTTAATTTCATAAGGACTTTTCCCCCTGGATTTTCCATTTATGTACCACTGCCCATCGGAACTCTCAAGCTTCCCATTCCACTCTTTGAGCTCAACAAGAAGCAGTCGATCATGAGTGATTATTAGTGTATCTACATCCATTGACCCTTGGTCATCAGCTACTAACAGGCTGGCATATGCAAACCAGCTCGCTCTTAACTCAGCCTCCATCCTTTCTACAGCTTTTCTTTCGCTGGCATGAAGGCCAGTCCCACCTAGTATTTTTACTTCCATTTCCCCTGCTCCTTTCTAAATCAGCGGAAAATATTTTTTGACACATGATTATGCCGAAAAAAATAAAAACGAGTTAGAGGCTTAGAGCGCCTTTCAAAACCTGAAAGCGGCTCCAGCCCTTCCTAGATTTTGAGCATGGCTAAGAAGATCGTATCCGATGAACTCTGGTCTATGTCGAGCCGCTACTGCCACCGCCTCAGCCCAAGCCGCGTGGCGGTCGGCCTCCCGTTTCCAATCGCGCAGCCCTGACAGGGCCGCAACATGAAGGGGATGATATCCTATACCGTCTTCAAGAAAGGGCTCTCCAAGGCAACGAAGAAAGCCCCCAAGAAAACGGCAGAAAATACTGCTTAACTAGAGAGAGTCCACGGGGGCATATGTCAGGTGAATACGGTTACTGTACACTCTTTTCGTACTCGATAGTTCAGAGTTCCGCGTCGTCGGCAAACGGAGCAGTCACACACGCGCGTGGTCAATTTCAGCTTCGACCTCAAAACGAATTCTGCCACAGTGACACGAACCTCGGTACGTTTTCATAGCACATAACGCCGCCATAAGCGGCGAGAAACAGTTTGATAAAGTGTGGAGCGAAGCGGAGCCGAGCAAATTGTTACGAATCCGACTTGATAGCTTTGTTATAAATTACTTACGGTAATCGTAGGTGTCTACAATGATCTCTCCCGCATGAACTTTATCATGACAAACCTTACATACTACGAGTATGTTTTCGGGGCTAGCTTCACCACCAAAGCTATAGTCCAAAATATGATGCCCATGAATATCTAATTCAGATGGACATAACTCGCAACCATACCCTTCTCGGATTTTTGCTAATGCTATTGCTTTTCTATGTTCACTAGGTCTAGCTACCATTTCCACTTGACTCCAGCTTTATATTTAACGAAGGCTTAGGAAGACTTGTTTTTTCTGAAACACTTTCGATTACGGACTCGAGAAATGTTTCAACAGTATTCTCATCACCAGTAACAGATATTTTGAGATCTTTAGCTTTTTTGCTTTTAACTTTTTCTTTTCTGACTTTATCGGGTACAGCTCGAACTGTTTGGGTATCTGGCAATAGACCTAAAATCTGAGCTTCTTCTTGAACTTGGCTTAAAAAATCTTCAGCTAACTCATTAGAACCAGAAACACGAATAATTACATCCTTTTTACTCATGTCATTTCTCAATTATGTTAATTATCAAGCCCATTTCCCTTGCCTTTTCCTTGGCAATTTCTTTAAGTTTTTTCCTATCTTCAGGTGAAATCATTCTATAAATAGCAGAACCAGTAACTTTAGAATCAGGGGCAATATTTGGAGATTCTTTCTTCGTGACCTTACTCATCAGAACTTCCCCACAGTTCTGATAGATCATTTAGATCAGCACCTTTCGCAAGCTCAATAGAGCCAAACCCTTTTGTTATTGCAAAAACATTAAAGTCTACAACCTGATTCTCTTCATCAAGTTTTAGAGTATAAATAACATATTCGCCACTTGTTTTTCTCACATGGACTTGGTTGGCTTCCACTTTCACCACCTCGTCATTGTCTTCTAAAATCTCAAACTTTATTATATCCATGACTTACCCCATGACTAAATTTTTAATTTATAACAGGTATTAGATAGTTTGCACTGATAACAACTTGAACAAGCGCATGCGTTCAGTTGTTATACTTTCACGGCCATCCTATTGATTTTCCACGGCTATCCGCTAGATTTCACTATATAGTACCAATAAACGCGCCTGCCACCTTTGCCACTATGCCGGCGTCGGGCCGACTTCCGCCCTATCCCACTCGCCCGATACCGTTTCGCCCACGCTACCGCCAGGCGAAGCACTGAACGCTCCACCGCCTGGGTCATTAGGTTGTATCGGCAACCTCTAACCAGACTTAACCTATCGCGAATCCGCGCCGAGTGACACGGCGTTACACGAAAGACGTACACACAAGAACGCCCGCGCCGTCTGGGTGGCGCAGGCGTGGGGTCAGGCTTGCGGGGCTTGGGTTACGAGGGGAAGTTGAACTGCGCGCTTTCCTGGGCGCTGTGCTGCGGCCAGCGTTGGGAGATGGCCTTGCGGCGGGTATAGAAGCGCACGGCGTCGGGGCCGTAGGCGTGCAGATCCCCGAACAGCGAGTCCTTCCAGCCGCCGAAGCTGTGGAAGGCGACCGGCACGGGCAGCGGCACGTTGATGCCGACCATGCCGACCTCGATGGCATCGGCGAAGCGCCGCCCCGCCTCGCCGGCGCGGGTGAACACGCAGGTGCCGTTGCCGTACTGGTGGGCGTTGATCAGGGCGATGGCTTCGTCGAAGGTTTCGACGCGCACCACGCACAGCACCGGGCCGAAGATCTCGTCACGGTAGATGCTCATTGCCGGCGTGACGCGGTCGAACAGCGTGGCGCCGAGGAAGTAGCCAGGCGAGCAGTCCACCAGTGGATGCTCGCGGCCGTCGACCACCAGCTCGGCACCAGCGGCGGCGCCCTGCTCGATGTAGCCGGCGACCTTGTCGCGCTGGCCGGCGTTGATCAGCGCGCCCATGTCGAGGCCGCGCTCGGTGCCCGGGCCGATCTTCAGCTCGCTGGCCTGGGCGGCCAGGCGCTCGATCAGGGCATCGGCGGTGGCGTCACCCACGCACACGGCGACGGAGATCGCCATGCAGCGCTCGCCGGCACTGCCGAACGCGGCACCGATCAAGGTGCTGGCGGCATTATCGATATCCGCATCCGGCAGGACCACGGCGTGGTTCTTGGCGCCGCCCAGGGCCTGCACGCGCTTGCCCTGTTGGGTGCCGCCCTCGTAGATCCTGCGCGCCACCGGGGTGGAGCCGACGAACGACAGCGCCCGCACCTCGGGGGCCTCGATCAGCGCCTCGACGGCCTCGCGGTCACCGTGGACGACACTGAACAGTCCCTTGGGCAGCCCGGCCTCGTCGAGCAGTTCGGCCATCTTCACGGCGGCCGAGGGCGCCTGCTCGGAGGGCTTGAGGATGAAGGCGTTGCCGCAGGCCAGCGCCATGGGGTACATCCACAGCGGCACCATGGCCGGGAAGTTGAACGGCGTGATGCCGGCGACCACGCCCAGCGGCTGATGGTTGGACCAGGTGTCGATGCCCGGCCCGGCGTTGTGGGAATACTCACCCTTGAGGAGTTCCGGCACGCCGCAGGCGTACTCGACGTTCTCGATGCCGCGCTTGAGTTCGCCCATGGCGTCCTCGAGCACCTTGCCGTTTTCCTCGCTGATCAGCGCGCAGATCTCGTCGGCGTCGCGTTCGAGCAGGCTCTTGAAGCGGAACATCACCTGGGCGCGCTTGGCCGGCGGCATGTCGCGCCAGGCGGGCTGGGCCTCGCGGGCGGCGTCGATGGCGCGCTGCACGGTGGCGGTGTCGGCCATCGCCAGGCGGCGTACCGGCTCGGCGGAGGCGGGGTTGAGCACATCGATGGTGCGCTGGCCCGCCAGGCGTTCGCCGGCGATCCAGTGGCATACGTCTGTCATAGCGCCTCTTTATACTCGAGAAAACTTGCGAATCGTTGGTGTCGGTCAGGGGTACGGGTCAGCCTTAGAATTCTCTGCCAAGCAGGGCCTCATCGAACGGATACCGCGAGAGCTTCTCGATGCCGGTCTCGGTGACCAGCACTTCTTCCTCCAGCTTGACCCCGTCGGCGGCGCCGACCTCGCCGATGTAGCTCTCCACCGAGACGACCATGCCCGGCTCGAGGACGCCGTCCTTGGAGAAGCGGTCGAAGTCCATGTGGTGGGCGACCAGCGGCGTCTCGCCGTGCATGCCCACGCCGTGGATGATCGACGGATAGCGGCGGTCGAGGAAACGCTCGGGAATCTTCCAGGCGCGCTCGGCGATCTCGCGATAGTTCATGCCCGGAGCGAGGATCGCCATGTTGTGATGGACCTGCTCGTAGGCCATCCGGTAGAGGCTCTGCTGGTAACCGCTGGGGCGGCCCGGGCCGACGTGGAAGGTACGCGAGAAGTCGGAATAGTAGCCGTGGCAGCCGATGGTATCGGTATCCAGCGCCACCAGCTCGCCGGGGCGAATCACCCGGCTGCTGGCCTCGTTGAACCAGGGGTTGGTGCGCGGGCCGGACGACAGCAGGCGGGTCTCGATGAACTCGCCGCCCTGCTGGATGACGTTGCCGTAGAGGATCGCGAACAGGTCGTTCTCGGTCACGCCCGGCTTGATCGCCGCCTCGACCTCGGCCACCGCGGCCTCGCTGCCGGCCATCGACTGCGCCAGACAGGCGATCTCTTCCGGGGTCTTGATGCGCCGGCAGTGCAGGGTGTCCTGCATGCAGTCGTAGACGTCCAGCCCCTGGGCTTCCAGCGAGCGGGCCAGGTTCAGCGCGCAGCGGTCCAGGCCGATCTTCCGGTTGCCCTTGCCGTGTTCTTCCATCAGCTCGGCGATCTCGATGCCAAACGGGTCGGAGGACAGGTTGTCGCGCTGGTTGACCGCCGACCATACCACCTTGGAGGTGCGCGATTCGTCGATGGTCTCGAGCCAGGTCGAGACGTGGGCGCTGCCGGGGTATTCGAAGAGGATCACCGGCCCTTCCAGCGGCACGTAGATGTAGCGCGTGGAGTTGCGCAGGAAGTAGCCGAACATGTTGCGCGAGCCGGTCGCGTAACGCTGGTTGTAGGGGTCGAACAGCACCACGGCGGCGTAGCCCTGCTCGGCCATCATCGCGCGCAGGCGTGCCAGCCGCCCGGCGCGCAACTGCCTGGGATCGAAGGCGGTGGGAATACTGTCGCCGTTGGCCATCGGCGCGGAGGGCACGACCGGGATGCTGTCCGGTTCGTTGTCGGTCAGTCGATCGGATTCGATGGTGTTCATGGTCGGTCCTTGCAGACAGACACCCGGCACGCCGCAAGACGTGCCGGGTGTCCCGGAATGGGGATCAATCGGCGAGGCTGTCGCTGCGCCGGGTGGCGCCCTCTTCGAGCAGGCGCTCGTGCACCGGTGCCATGCGCCCGAAGATGCGCTGGGCACGCTCGGGCCGGCCGACGAAGCCCGGCTCCTTGGCGTAGGCGAAGATCACGGTGTGGCGCTCGCGGTCGCCGACCACTGGGGTGACACGGTGCAGGGAGTAACGGCCGAAGAAGACCTGCAGGTCACCCGGCTGGAGAGCCAGCGACTTCAGGCGCGACCGGCCGCCGTCGAGCACCTCCTGCACACCCTCGAAGTTCTCGCCCTCGGGGCTGCGGATGCCGGGGGCGTATTCGAAGCGTCCGCCACCCTGCGACTGGCGGGTCATCATGGTGACGATGAACTCGTTGGTGTCGTAGTGCCACGGGTGCTGGCAGCCCTCGCGCAACACGTTGACCACCAGGTCGGCCAGCGGGTCGGCGTATTCGTGAATCTCGTCGACGCCCACCACGGTAGCGATGAAGCGCTGGAAGTCCGGGTTGCGATAGATCTGGCGGATGATCGTGGTCTCGTCGATCCGGTCGCCGGCGACGAAGCCGTTGGTGCGATCGTCGAAGCGGTTGCGCGGGTGCGAAGCCGGGAGGCTCGGATCGCCCGACGAGTTGTAGGGGTTGGTCTCGTTCTGGTTGTAGTGCGCCTCGGGCGAGAGCCGCTCGGTCTCGCGTTCGAGACGCGCCAGCGCCTCTTGCGGCACGAACTGCTCGAGCACCACGCAACCATCCTCGGCGAGTTGCCGGCGGCAGCGTTCGATCAGCGCCTGACCGTCAGCCTGGTCGAGCCGGGCGATGGGATACTGCGCGAGGTCGACGAGTCCGTCCAGCGACGTCTCGCGTCGTTCTGCCCCGGCGGTGGCGTGCATGGTGAAATCTCCTTTACATCGTGGTTTCACCTGGACAGCCTAGAGCCGGCAGTTTCATAATAAAAATGAATGATTAAGATATAATTAATTACGGGGTCTCATAGATCATGGATACCGACCTGCTACGCGCCTTCGTCACCGTGGCCGAGTGCGAAGGCTTCAGTGCCGCCGGGAAGATCCTCTGCCGGACCCAGTCGGCGGTCAGCCTGCAGATCAAGCGCCTCGAGGACCGCATGGGCGAGGCGCTGTTCGAGCGCACCAGTCGTAGCGTGCTGTTGACCGCGGCCGGGGGGCGGCTGTTGCCTTATGCGCGACAGATCCTCAAGTTGCAGGACGAAGCACAACGGGTAATGGGCGCCGACCGCAAGGGTCAGTCGATTCGGCTGGGCATTTCCGAGGAACAGGCCAGCGCCTACCTGCCCGGGCTGCTGCCCCAGTTCGCCGAGAGTCATCCCGACGTGCGCATCGAGATCGTCTGCGACATCAGCGCCAGCCTGGTGGAACGCTTTCAGGAAGGCCTGCTGGACGTGGTGCTGGCGATTCGCCACGCCCCGACGCACACCGGCGAGCTGCTGGGCCGCGAGCCGATGGTCTGGGTGGCCGCCGAGCACGTCGACCCCAACGGCTGGTCACGCCTGCCCCTGGCGCTGAACCCCGAGGGCTGCATCTTCCGCGCCCACGCCTTCGCCGCGCTGGGCCGGGAATCGCGTACCTGGGACGTGCGCTACACCAGCCCGTCCCCTACCGGCATCAACCTGGCCGTGCAGGCGGGCCTGGCGATGACCGTGAAGACGCCGCGCAGCGTCCCCGCCGGGTGTCGCGTCCTGGGTATCGACGAGGGCCTGCCCGAGCTGGGCCACGTGGAGATCGAGATCCACCGCAGCCCGGGGCAGATGAGCGAGGCCTTCGACAGCTTCTGCAACGCCCTGCGCGCGACGGTGACCGGCACCGACTGCGTGGAAGACGTCGGGATGTTGAGCGAGGAACCCCCCCGCTAGAGGTAGGTCCCCTGCCGATTGGTTGGCCTCTGTTGGAGCGAATTTATTCGCGATGGCGGCGGGCATTGTAGTTTCTCCGGCCATGCCGGGCGCCTGCGGCGCCAATCGGGAACGAGTTCCCTCCCACAGGAGACCCCATGCGCCAGTGGGCCATCCAGGCTGGTTTTCGCGGGAAGGATTTCATTCTCCGTAGCGGGGCCTTGACGTTTCACGCTGTCCGCGAAGAACCCAGATTTAGACCGAAGCCCGCAGGCGCTCGATTCCGGTCTCCCCGGCCCGCGCCAGATAGATACGCAACCAGGGCGTGAAGGCGTCCGGGTTCATCGCCACTTCCTCGCGCAGCGTCGTCACGTCGACCCAGCGATAGGCGTCGACTTCCTCGGGGTCGGGAGCCACCGTCGGCGCCGGCGTCGGCCAGTCGGCCGCAAAGAAATGCACGCGTTCGTTCTCCACCAGGCCACCGCCCACCTCGGCGCGATAATCCATCACGGCGGCGGGCGTCAGCGGCAGTTCCAGCCCCATCTCCTCGCGCAGCCGGCGTGCCGCGCAGGTGGCGATAGCCTCTTGCCAGTCCGGGTGGGAGCAGCAGGCATTGGCCCACTGGCCGGGCGAGTGATACTTGCCCGGGGCGCGGCGTTGCAGCAGGGTCTGCCCGCCGCGGAAGACGAACACGGAAATCGCCAGATGCGGCAGGGCCCGACGGTGTGCCTCGAGCTTGCCGACGGGATAGACGTCTCCGCGTTCATCGATGGCGGTGATGAGTCGCTCGCTCAAGGGTAGCCTCCCGCTTAGTCCGTGAGGCGCCAGTGTAAACCACCCGCGTGCGACAAGCCCCGTGACTGGCCGGCAACGCCTGCGATGACTAAGCTCGGGGCTCGGCAATCGCAACGCAAGCAAGGAGGCTCGAATGACCGTACTGCTGGGGTGCCTGCTGGTGGTGGCACTGATTCCCTACGCCCTCGCCATGCTCGGCGGGATCTGCCGTCGCCGTCAGTTGGGCAGCTTCGACAATCACTACCCGCGCGCCCAGTATGCCGAGATCACCGGGCTGGGCGCCCGCCTGTGGGCCGCCCAGCAGAACGCCTGGGAGGCGCTGATCCTCTTTACCGCGGCGGTCGCGGCCGCGCTGCTGGCCGGCGTTCAGGGCGCCGTGGCCGAGGGCGCCGCCCTGCTGTTCGTGGTGGCCCGGCTGCTGCATGCCCTGTGCTACGCCGCCGACTGGGCGACGGCCCGCTCGCTGGTGTTCATCGTCGGCTTTCTCGCCGCCATGGCCCTGTTCGCCCTGGCGCTATCGTGAATGGCGACTCACCGCAAGAACCCCCAGCGAAGGGCAACCTTGCGCTAGGATGGGAGAACAACGACGCAAGAGGCGGCCAACGCCCGATAACGACGAGCCTGGGTACGCCGGGGCGGGAACCGTAAAGCAAGGAGGCCTGCATGGGATACGACATTCGCCTCAAGCGAATCTACGCTGACGCCGATACGGAGGACGGCGCGAGGGTGCTGGTCGACCGGCTGTGGCCACGCGGCAAGCGCCGCGAATCGCTGCAACTCACCGACTGGTACCGTGACGCCTCGCCCTCCAACACCCTGCGGCGGCAGAAGCATCAGGGCGAGATCAGCGACGCGGTCTTCGCCCGGCGCTATCGCTGGGAGATCCAGGATGCGCCGGACTGCCTGCTGCCGTTGATGCGCTGGGCCCGGGAGGGTCGGCTGACCCTGCTCAGTGCCGCGCGGGATCTCGACGACTCGCACCTGCCGATCCTTCGCGACATGGTGAGCGAGGCCCTGGAACACGAGGACGACGCCAGCCGGGATTCACCGAGTTCGTCGCCCTGCTACGCCAGCCATCGATAGGTATACGGTCCCGCGAAAAAGACGACACCCGTCACGAGTGTCGCCTTGTCGTTCGGGGCGGGCCGTGCGCCGAATCACGCGGGCGCGGGCCGCGGGAACTCGCCCACTGCCAGACGATGGGCCTCGGGGCCGGCCAGCGTCGCCGCCAGCCGCGCCAGGAAGCGCTCGCAGCGGGCCAGCTGGTCGCGGGTCACGAATTCATCGGGCTGATGGCCCTGGTCCATGCTGCCGGGCCCGCAGACCAGCGTCGGAATCCCCAGCTCGCGCTGGAACAGCCCGCCTTCGGTGCCGTAACCGATGCGCGTCAGGGCCCGGTCGTCGAGCAGCGCCATGATGAAGTCCACCAGGGCATGGTCGTCGGCCATCGACAGTCCCGGGTAATCGCCGAGCCGTTCCAGGCGAATGTTCGCCTCCGGCGCGGTCTCGGCCATTTCGGTTTCCAGCGTGGCGGCGACGGCCATCAAGCTGTCGAGCAGCGCCTCGGGGTCGTCGGCGGGGACGTTGCGGATCTCGATGTCCAGTTGGCAGTCCTGCGGCACGATATTGAGCGCCGCCCCGCCCTGGATGGTGCCGACCTGCAAGGTGGTGTGGGGCACCGCAAAGCGCGCGTCGAAGGGGCCCTCGCTCGCCTTGGTTGCGGCCGTCTGCTCGACCCAACCGATCAGGCGGGCAGCGGCGTGGATGGCATTGACGCCCTGGGGCGCCATGCCGGAATGACAGGCCTTGCCTCGCACATGCAGGCGCACCGCCAGTTTCCCCTTGTGGGCGGTGGCCGGCCGCATGGACGTCGGTTCACCGACCAGGCAGGCGACCGGCAGCACCGGCTGCTGAGCCAGGTCCGCCAGCAGCGTGCGCACGCCCAGGCACCCCACCTCTTCGTCATGGGAGAACGCCAGGTGCACCGGCACCGCCAGTTCGGTCGCCACCAGCGTGGGGACGGCGGCCAGCACGGCGGCCAGGAACCCTTTCATGTCGGCCGTGCCGCGACCGAACAGGCGCTCGCCCTCGACGCTCAAGCGAAACGGGTCGAAGCGCCACTGCTGGCCGGTCACCGGCACGGTATCGGTGTGCCCGGAGAGCATCACGCCGGGACGATCCGCGGGGCCGATGGTGGCATAGAGATTGGCCTTTTCCCCGCTCGCGTCGGGCACGCGGCGTGACGCCACGCCGTGACGGGCCAGGTAATCCTCGATGAAGGCGATCAGCGCCAGGTTGGAACGCTGGCTGGTGGTGTCGAAGGCCACCAGGTCGGCAAGCAGCTCGACGACGGTGTCTCGGGCCATGATATCCCCTCGAACGCGGTCAGGATGGGCATCGCCCGGCACTGTCGGACGACCGTGCGCGGGGTGCGAGGCGTCGGCGCTCGTCTCCCGGCACCCCGGCGTTGGGTGACGACCATCATAGAAGGCGCGCCCGGGTCGTTAAATGATAGTTATCGACGCCAGAGGATCAGAAAAACCGATTCAAGGCCGCCCCACGAACGCCAACGGCGCCCCGCGGGGCGCCGTTGGTGGTCTGGCTGGCTAGACAGGCCGCAGCGGATTACTTCAAGCGCTCGAAGACCGTCGCCACGCCCTGGCCCATGCCGATGCACATGGTCGCCAGGCCCAGGGTGGTGTCCTGCTGACGCATGACGTTGAGCAGCGTGGTGCAGATACGCGCCCCGGAACAGCCCAGCGGGTGGCCCAGCGCGATCGCCCCGCCGTGCAGGTTGACCGCCTCGTCGAGCCGGTCGATCAGCTTGAGATCCTTGAGCACCGGCAGCGACTGGGCGGCGAAGGCCTCGTTGAGTTCGACGGTCTGGATGTCCTCGATCTTCAGCCCCGCCGCCTTGAGCGCCTTCTTGGTGGCGGGCACCGGGCCGTAGCCCATGATCGAGGCGTCGCAACCGGCCACGCCGGTCGAAACCACCCGCGCCAGCGGCTCCAGCCCCAGCGCCTGGGCGCGTTCGTAGCTCATCACCGCCAGGCCGGCCGCGCCCACCGACAGCGCCGAGGAGGTCCCCGCGGTCACGGTGCCGCTGCGCGGATCGAAGGCCGGCTTGAGCTTGGCCATGTCGTCGAGGTTGGCGTCGGTGCGCACCACCTCGTCGCGATCCACCCGGCAGCGGAAGCCGTCGGCGTCGTGGCCCTCGACACCGATGATCTCGTCGTCGAAGTAGCCCTTCTCGTTGGCGGCGAGCGCGCGCTGGTGGGAGCGCACGCCGAACTTGTCCTGCTCCTCGCGGGTGATGCCGTGCATCTTGCCCAGCAGTTCGGCGGTCAGGCCCATCATCATCGCCGCCTTGGCGGCGTACTTGCTGGCCGCCGGGTTGACGTCGACGCCGTGGGTCATGGGCACGTGTTCCATGTGCTCGACGCCGCCGATGATGTAGAAGTCGCCCATGCCCGCGCGGATGTTGGCGCTGGCGATGTGCAGGGCGCTCATCGACGACCCGCACAACCGGTTGACGGTCTGCGCCGGCACGCTGCGCGGAATGCCGGTCATGATCGCGGCGTTGCGGGCGATGTTCATCGCCTGCTCGAGGGTCTGGTTGACGCAGCCCCAGATCACGTCGTCGACCTCGGCGGGGTCGAGCCGGTCGTTGCGATCGAACAGCGCCTGCATCACCGCCGCCGACAGGTTCTCGGCGCGAACGTGACGGAAGGCACCGTTCTTGGCCTTGGCCATGGCGGTACGCACGGCGTCGACCACCACGATATCCCTGGGATTCAAACTCATCGTTGCTCTCCTGAAAATCGGATCCGAAGTGGTGGTCAGGCCGAGGCGTCGGCCGGGTCGGCGTAGAAACGCTCGCCCTTCTCGGCCATGTCGCGCAGGCGCTGGGTGGGCCGATACAGGGCGCCGAGTTCATCGGCGAGACGGTCGGCCAGGGCCACGAACTCGGCGAGTCCGGTGGCGTCGATGTAGCGCAGCGCGCCGCCCCGGAACGGCGGGAAGCCGATGCCGTAGATCAGCGCCATGTCCGCCTCGGCGGGGCTGCCGACGATGTCGTCTTCCAGGCAACGCACCGTTTCCAGGCACAACGGCACCATCAATCGGGCGATGATCTCGTCGTCGCCGAATTCCTGCTTGCCCGTGGCGTGCTCGGCGACCAGCGAGCGGGCCGCGTCGTCGGAGACCTTCCTGGGCTTGCCCTTCCTGTCCTCTTCGTAGCGATAGAAGCCGCGGCCGTTCTTCTGGCCCAGCCGGTCGTTGTCGACCATCACCTTGATCACGCTCTCGCCGTCCTGGGCCATCCGCTCCGGGAAGCCCTCGGCCATCACCTCGCTGGCGTGCAGGGCGGTGTCCATGCCCACCACGTCGAGCAGGTACGCCGGACCCATCGGCCAGCCGAACTTCTCCATCACCTTGTCGACGCGTTCATAGTCGGCGCCCTGCTCGACCAGCTTGGTGAAGCCGCCGAAATAGGGGAACAGCACGCGGTTGACCAGAAAGCCCGGGCAGTCGTTGACCACGATCGGCGTCTTGCCCATCTTGCGGGCATAGGCGACCGTCGCCGCCACCGCCGCGTCCGAGGTCTTCTCGCCGCGAATCACCTCGACCAGCGGCATGCGGTGCACCGGATTGAAGAAGTGCATGCCGCAGAAGTTCTCGGGGCGCGTCAGGTTCTGCGCCAGCCGCGATATCGAGATGGTCGAGGTGTTGCTCGCCAGGACGGTGTTCTCGCCGACGGCCTGTTCCGCCTCGGCAAGCACCGCGCCCTTGATCTTGGGATTCTCGACCACCGCCTCGACCACCAGGTCGACGTCACCGAAGTCGCCGTAGGAGAGCGTCGGGCGGATGTTGGCCAGCCGCTCGCCCATGCCATCGGCATCCAGCTTGCCGCGCTCGACCTGCTTGGAGAGCAGCTTGCGTGCCTCCTTCAGGCCCAGCTGGATCGCCTCCTCCTTGATGTCCTTCATCAGGATCGGCGTGCCCTTGTAGGCGCTCTGGTAGGCGATGCCGCCGCCCATGATCCCGGCACCCAGCACCGCGGTACGTTCCACCGCGGCGGCCTGCTTCTCGTAGGCCCCCGCCCGCTTCTTGACCGCCTGGTCGTTGAGGAACAGCCCCACCAGGTTGAAGCAGACATCGGTGAGCGCCAGCTTGGCGAAGGCCTTGGCCTCGATCGCCTGGGCCCGCTCGCGGCTCTCGCCGGCGCCCTTCTGGATCACCTTGATCGCCTCGATCGGCGCCGGATAGTGCGGCCCCGCCTTGCCCGCCACGTAGCCCTTGGCGGTCTCGAAGGCCATCATCTGCTCGATGGCGTTGAGCTTGAGCGGCTCGGTCTTCTCGGCGCGCCGGGCGCGATGGTCGAGTTCGCCGCGATTGGCGCGGGCGAGGATGTCGCGCGCCGCCGCCTCGAGCCGTTCGCCGGGGACCACGGCATCCACCGCGCCGATCTTCAGTGCCGCCTCGGCGTCGTTCTGGCTGCCGGCGGCGATCCACTCGATGGCATTGTCGGCGCCGGTGATGCGCGGCAGGCGGACACAGCCGCCCCAGCCCGGCAGGATGCCCAGCTTGGTCTCGGGCAGGCCGACCTGCGCCGAGTCGGCCATGACCCGGAAATCGGTGGTCAGGGTGATCTCGAAACCGCCGCCCAGCGCCAGCCCGTTGATGGCGGTGACGGTGGGGAACGCCAGGTCCTCGATACGGTTGAACAGCGCATGAACCCGCTGGTTCATGTCGACCAGATAGTCCTCGCCCTTGGCGAACAGGCCATGGAACTCGGTGATGTCGGCACCGACGATGAAGGCCGGCTTGGCGCTGGCGATCACCAGGCCCTTGAGCCCTTCGTCGGCCTCGATGGCCGTCACGGCCTCCTGCAGCTCGCCGATGACGCCGCTGGATAGCTTGTTGACCGACTCGTCGGCCAGGTCGAAGGTCAGCGTGGCGATGCCATCGCTGTCTTTGGCCACCGTGAGGGCACTGCCTTGGTAGATCATGGACCTATCTCCACGGGTTGGAGGGGAACGGTATTCATACAAGCGTTTGAATACGGCTAGCTTGAGCCAAGCCCGGCCACGCCGTCAAGCACGGATCGCGGATTTCATCGCGGCCGGATCACGGCGAGAGTGTAGCGATCCGGCGACTCCCGCCGCTTCCCGACACCTGTTAGCATGCGCTGCGTCCTGGCCCCGGAGACTGCAGTGAGACTTCATCGATGACGACCGCCACTTTTTCGCGGCTGCTGCGCCTGCAACGCGTCACCGAACGGGTCGTAAAGCGGCTGCGCCCCTACGCCTGGCTATGGCCGCCGCTGGCTTTCCTGATCGGCGCGTTGAGCTTCTTTCTGGTCGATCGTCAGCAGTCGCTCGGCGCCCTGCTGGCGCTGGGGCTGCTGGTCGCCTGGATCCTGCTGCTCTCCGAGAGCATGATAGGCCGTCTTCTGGCACGTCGCGGCTACCCGACGCTGCCACGCGGCGTGACCACCTTCATCGCCCAGATGATCCATCAGGAGACGCTGTTCTTCACCCTGCCGTTCCTGCTGGCGACCACGGTCTGGGCCAGCGGCCAGGCGTTTTTCACCCTGGCGATGATCGCCTGCGGGATCGTATCGATCCTCGACCCGCTCTACTTCCATCTGGCCGAACGCCACCGCTGGCTGTACTTCGGCTTTCACGCGCTGTGCGTGTTCCTGGTGATCCTGGTCACCCTGCCGATCATGCTCCAGTTGACCACCGGCGAGACGCTGCTGCTGGCGGTGCTGGCGACCATGGTCTTCAGCCTGCCCAGCCTGATCCATCTGCTGCGTCCCAAGGGGCTGTTGCGGTGGCTGGCGATGATCGGCCTGGCCATGCTGCTGGGTGGCGCCGCCTGGGCGGGGCGTGCCTGGATCCCGCCGGCGACGCTGTGGATCACCGGCAGCGCCCTGTCGCCGGGCTTCGACACCGGGCAGCGTCGGCCCGAGGGCAGCCTGACACTGACCCAATCCGCCCTCCAGGCCCAGGGGCTGTATGCCTATACCGCGATTCGCGCCCCCCGGGGGCTGCGCGAGAAGATCTATCACGTCTGGCGCCACGAGGGCGAGGTGATCGATCGCATTCCGCTGATCATTCACGGCGG
This sequence comes from Modicisalibacter sp. MOD 31.J, assembly GCF_020147985.1. NCBI lineage: Bacteria > Pseudomonadati > Pseudomonadota > Gammaproteobacteria > Oceanospirillales > Halomonadaceae > Modicisalibacter > Modicisalibacter sp. MOD 31.J. Next base: position 1,034,976 of record NZ_JAGXFF010000002.1, read on the forward strand.
CCGCGACAAGGGCTATCGTGCCTGGACCCACAAGCAGCACTTCCCCGGCGATTCCGCCGGTGACTGGCGTATCGACGTGATGACCGCCACCGGCCAGCGGCTCGGCGTCATGCATTTTCGTGTCGCCACCTCGCCCCAGGGCGCCGAACGGGCCGATGGCGCCATCCGTCCGCCGCCCGGGATCCCGGGTCTTGACGTTCGTCAGCTTTTGCCCGGCGGCGATTGATTCATGCACCGTGCAGGGGGTTGCAATGCACGGTGGTTCACGGACAATCTAGGATGATATTAGCCTGCGAAACGACAACTCCAATGCCTGAGACTATCGGATTCAAGCTCACACGCCTGCCTCGCCTCTGGCGCGCCATCCTCGATGAACGCCTGGCGCCGCTCGACCTCACCCAGACCCGCTGGGTGACGCTCTACCATCTATGGCAGATGGGCGACGGCCAGCCCCAGTGCGACCTGGCTCGCGCCATTGGCGTCGAGGCACCGTCGCTGGTGCGCACGCTCGACCAGTTGACCGACCAGGGGTTGATCGAACGCCGCCCCTGCGCCAGCGATCGACGCACCAAGCGCGTCTACCTGACACCCCAGGCGACGCCGCTGCTGGAAAAGATCGATGCCATCGCCAGCCAGGCGCGCACCGAGATTTTCGCCGGCATCAGCGAGGAGGAACTCGCCACGCTGGACGACCTGCTCTCGCGCATCGAGAAGAACGGCCTGCGCCTGCAGACACGGACACCCGATCACGACGACTGCTGACCGCCCGGCGGCGGGGCCTGTTGGCCCCGCCAGCCTCTTTCAGGGCGGCGGCGCCGGCCCGCCACAGCGAGGCGCGTCGCCCTCCAGCGCATCGCGCAGCCCGGCGATCGCCGGCTCGTGATGGGCGAACTGTGTCGCGTTCCATGATTCCCTCCACCAGACCCAGAGCTGATCGCGGGTCGACTCCAGCACCAGCGCATCCCCCGGCAACGCAGCCAGCACGGCCTCGAAGGCATGACGGGCCGATTCGTCCATCGGCCGCAGCGGTTCGATGCGCCAGCGCCAGCCGTGGGCGCAGGGCTTGAGCGCCTCGCTGGCGTGAGCATCGCGCACCGCGACGAAGCGCGGCCCCGGGCGGGTCTGCGGGTAGCGCCAGCGATAGGCCACCAGCCCGCTCGATTCGTGCAGCGGCGCCTTGCCGAAATCCACGCTCACCCCTGCCTCGCGCGCGGCCCGGCGCAGGTCGATCAGCCGCCGATCCCGCGGCGAGGGACGCAGCCACAGGACCGGCGAGAGGATCGCCAGGATGGTGAAGGCCAGAACCAGCCAGAATGTCATCGACATGTCCTAAAACGTTGATATGGATCGTTGTGAAGCGCAAAACCACGCCTTAGAGTGAAGGCATGTTTCGTCGAAAGGGAGGGCTTTCCCATGAGCAGTGAATACCATCACGTCCTGGTGGCCGTGGACCTCACCAAGGATTCCACCCGGGTCCTGGAGCGCGCGATCCCCATTGCCCGCCGCAACCATGCCAAGCTGTCCATCATCCATACGCTGGAGCCCCTGGGTTTCGCCTACGGCGGCGACATCCCCATGGACCTGACCAGCATCCAGGACCAGCTGGATGATCATGCCAAGCAGCGCCTGGCGGAGATCGCCGACCCCCACGACGTCCCCCGCGAGGATCAGCACGTCGTGGTCGGCATGCCGGACACCGAGATTCACCGCTTCTCCAAGGAGAACGACGTCGACCTGATCGTGGTCGGCTCCCACGGCCGTCACGGCTTCGCCCTGCTGCTGGGCTCGACCTCCACCGGCGTGCTGCACGGCGCCGAGTGCGACGTGCTGGCGGTACGCGTCGGCAAGGACGGCGAAACCACCGCCGAGTAACGCCGTCGCGGGCACCGGCATCGACGCCGGTGCCCGCCGCTCAGCCGTCGCCCTCGGCCATCGCCTCCAGTTCCATCCAGCGCTCCATGGCGGCATCGAGTTCCGCCTGCTTGGCAGCCATCGCCTCGAGCGTCGCGGTCACCCTGGTCGCCTCCTGCTGGTAGAAGCCCGGATCCCCGACCGTGCTCTCGTAATCGGCGATCTCCGCCTCGAGCCGTTCGATCGTCGCCGGCAGCGCATCCAGTTCGCGCTGCAGCTTGTAGGAGAGCTTGACCGGCCGCTTGGGTCGCTTGCCATCGTCCGCCGCTTGCGCGTCGCTCGCCGTGTCGTTCGCTTCGCCGGACCCTGCCTGAGCGCCCTGACGCGCCGAGCCCTCGATCCCCTGCGCGTCGAACGCCCAGGGCGCCGGCGGCAGCTTGCCGCCCTGACGAATCCAGTCGCTGTAACCGCCGACGTACTGGTGGACCCGGCCCTCGCCCTCGAAGGCCAGCACGTCGGTGACCACGTTATCCATGAACACCCGGTCGTGGGAGACCAGCAGCAGCGTGCCGGAGAAGTCGAGCAGCAACTCCTCGAGCAGTTCCAGCGTCTCGACGTCGAGGTCGTTGGTCGGCTCGTCGAGTACCAGCACGTTGGCCGGCTGAGTGAACAGCTTGGCCAGCAGCAGGCGGTTGGACTCGCCGCCGGAGAGCGCCTTGACCGGCTGGCGCGCCCGCTCGGGGGTGAACAGGAAATCCTGCAGGTAGCTGATGACGTGCTTGTCCTTGCCACCCACGGTGACCCGGTCGCGGCCCTGGGCGACGTTGTCGTAGACGCTCTTCTCCGGCTCCAGCCCCGCGCGCAACTGGTCGAAGTAGGCCACCTGCACGTTGGTGCCCAGGCGCACCCGACCCTCGGTGGGTTCGAGCTCGCCGAGCAGGATCTTGAGCAGCGTGGTCTTGCCGGCGCCGTTGCGGCCGATCAGGCCGACCCGGTCGCCGCGCTGGATCTCCAGGTCGAGGTCGCGGATGATCCAGTCGTCGCCATAGCGCTGGCTGACACCGGTGAGTTCCACCACGCGCTTGCCGCTGCGCTCGCCGGTGTCGACACGGATCGTCGCCCGCCCCTGACGCTCGCGCCGGTCGGCACGGTCCTTGCGCATCTGCTGGAGGGCACGCACGCGCCCCTCGTTGCGGGTCCGCCGCGCCTTGATGCCCTGGCGAATCCACGCCTCTTCCTGGGCCAGCTTCTTGTCGAACTCGGCGTTCTCGCGGGCCTCGACCTCGAGTTCGTGGGTCTTGAGCTCCTGATAACGGGCGTAGTCGCCGGGGTAGCGGCCCAGCCGGCCACGGTCGAGCTCGAGAATGCCGGTGGCCAGCCGCGACAGGAAGGCACGGTCGTGGGTGATGAACAGCACCGCCCCGGTGAAGTTCGCCAACTGCTCCTCGAGCCAGGTGATGGTATCCAGATCGAGGTGGTTGGTGGGCTCGTCGAGCAGCAGCAGATCGGGCTCGGCGACCAGGGCACGGGCCAGGGCCACGCGCCGCCGCCAGCCGCCGGAAAGCCCGCTCATCGCTGAGTCGGCGGGCAACCCCAGGCGGGTCAGCACGGTGTCGATGCGCTGATGGAACGACCAGCCGTCGATCGACTCGAGTTCGGTCTGCAACTGGGCCAGGCGCGACATGTCGGGGTCGTCGGCCTGGATCAGGTGGTGATACTCGGCCAGCAGGGCCCCCGCCTCCGGCAGCCCCTGGGCGACGACGTCGAAGATGGTCTCGCCACTGGCCACCGGCAGGTCCTGTTCTAGCACGCCGATGCGCAGCCCCGGGGCACGCCAGATATGCCCGTCATCGGGCAGGTTGTCGCCGGCGACCAACCCCAGCAGGGTCGACTTGCCGGTACCGTTGCGCCCCACCAGGGCCAGGCGTTCGCCCCGCTCGAGCACCAGATCGGCGCCATCGAGCAACACGTGCGGGCCATAGGCCAGGTGCAGCTGTTCCAGACGTAGCAGCGTCACGCACTACCTCGCTTCGCGAATGTCAAAAGCCCATTGTAACGCAGCCACCGTGGCGCTGTGGCCCCGCCTTGCATCGCGTTACAATGGTCGGCCCACGCACCGAGGAGCGGCGAATGTCCCTAACGACGCCCGACACCCGCGACGAGACGCCCCTGCCGGAGGCGCTGCGCTTCACGGCGCCGGCTCCGCTGGTCGACATCGGCGCCAACCTGACCCACGACAGCTTCGCCCGCGATCGCGAGGCGGTGATCGAGCGTGCCCGCGACGCCGGTGTCGATACGCTGATCGTCACCGGCACCGACCTGCGCCATGCCCGCGAGGCCGTCGCCCTCGCCGTCGCCCACCCGGGGCTCTACGCCACCGCCGGCGTTCACCCCCACGAGGCCAGCCAGTGGAACGCCGAGCTGGCCGCTGGCTTCGCCGAGTTGTATCGCCGCCCCGAAGTGGTCGCCGCCGGTGAATGCGGCCTGGACTTCAACCGCAACTTCTCCGCGCCGGCCGACCAGGAGCGCGCCTTCGAGGCCCAGCTGGGCCTGGCCGCCGAGGCCGGGCTACCGCTGTTCGTCCACGAGCGCGACGCCGGCCGACGCATGCGCGAGATGCTGGCGAGCTGGCGCGACGACATCGCCGATGCGGTGGTGCACTGCTTCACCGGCGACCGCGAGACGCTGCACGGCTATCTGGACCTCGACCTGCACATCGGCCTGACCGGCTGGCTGTGCGACGAACGCCGCGGCCACCATCTGCGCGAGCTGCTCGCCGACATCCCGCTCGAACGGCTGATGGTCGAGACCGACTGCCCCTACCTGCTGCCGCGCAACCTGCCGGCCAAGCCCCGGGCGCGCCGCCACGAACCGGCCCTGCTGCCCTGGATCGTCGACGAGATCGCCCACTGGCGCGGCGACGACGCGACCACCATCGCCACGGCCACCACCGCCACCGCCCGGCGCTTCTTCCGACTCGAGGCTTGCCACCATGAGTGATTTTCCCGGCTTCATCGCCGTCGAGACCGGCGAGGACGACGCCCTGCCGCTGGCCATCGCCTGGGCGCTGCCCGACGGCCTGATCAAGCACACCCTGATCCAGCCCGACGACGACTGGCTCGACGACGAACTGCTCAAGCTCGGCGACTACAGCCTCGACGAGCTGCGCACCTTCGGCCTGAGCCCCCTGGACGTGCTCAAGGAGCTCGAACAGGATCACTTCAGCGCCACCCTCTACACGGCGGGCGTCAGCGACGACGAGGCGGCGCTCTCGCGGCTGTTCGACGACTTCGGCGTCGACCCGTTCGTCGAGCTGGCCCCGGTGGACGATCTCTATCCCGATCTGGCGCCGGGGGAATGGGCGCGGGCGCGCAACGAGCTGTTCGCCGACCTGGGTCTCGAGCCGCTGCGCCCCGACCACGAGGTGCAGGTGATGCTCTACCTGCACCAGCGGCTGGCGGAGGCGTCCCACGCCTGAGCCGAAAAACGCGGCCCGGCGGGACTCACGGCGATTCGGCCAGGGCGACCGTCAGCCCCTCGCGTCCCGCCGCGATCGCCGCCTCCCGGCGCGCCCCGCGCCGGTAATAGGCGTCGAGAGCGTCGCGAAACGCTGCAGCACGGACCGGCAGTCCTTCGCGCTCGTAGCGCAGCGCCCGCGCCTCGACCCGCTCGCGGAAGGCATCACGATCGACGGGCACGTCGCCGAGGTTGTCGACGCTGACATGAAAGCGCCGCCCGCAGGCCCGCGAGAACAGCAGTTCCAGCGCCTGGGGCGCCACCTCGGCGTTTTCGAAGGCAGCCTGCTGATCGGCGTCGCGCCCGTCGGGCAGGTACCAGTAGCCGTAATCCTCCTGCTGGCGGCGTCGGGCGCCGGCGATGCACCAGTGACTGATCTCGTGCAGCGCGCTGGCGAAGAAGCCCCGGGCGAAGATCACCCGGTGCCAGGGGCAGTCGGCATCCGCCGGCAGATAAAGCGGTTCGTCACCGCCGCGCACCAGGCGCGTGTCGAAGGTGTCGGCGAACAGGCCGTCGAAGAGCGCCACGGCATCCGTGATGCGGTGGGGGGTGGAAGGCGTGTCGTTCATGGCGCGCATTATACGGCGCCGGGCGACGCGCGGAAATGTACCGCGGTTGTTAGACTGGCCCTTTCATGACCTGCGTCGATAGGGAGCATCGACATGACCGAAACGTGGCGTCGACACTGGCGAGAGAGCCGCCGCGAAACCCGTGACCTGCTGCGCCTGGCCTTGCCGATCTGTGGCGCCCAGCTCGCCCAGTCGGGGATGAGCGTGGCCGACGTGATCATGGCCGGGCGGGCCAGTGCCCGCGATCTCGCCGCGGTCTCGGTGGGCTCCAGCCTGTGGCTGCCGCTGATGCTGTTCATGACCGGCACGCTGATGGGCCTGACGCCGATCGTCGCGCAATTGCTCGGCGCCCGGCGCGACACGGCGATCCGCCCCTTCGTGCATCAGGCCCTGTGGCTGGCGCTGCTGCTCGGCGGGCTCGCCGCGGTGCTGCTCGTCTGGGGCGTCGCGCCGGTCTTCCGGCTGATGGCCGTGCCCGGCCCCGTCGCCGAGCTTTCCGGCGATTACCTGGCGATGGTCGCGCTGGGCATGCCCGGGGTGGCGATCTACCAGGCCCTGCGCGCCTTCTCCGACGGCATGAACCATACCCGGCCGACGCTGTGGATCAGCCTGGTGGGCCTGGCCGCGAACATTCCCTGCAATTACCTGCTGATCTACGGCGGCGATGGCCTGGTCGCGCTGTTCGGCGACGCCCTGCCCGCCCCGCTGGCGACCCTGCCGGCACTGGGCGCCCAGGGTTGCGGTATCGCCACGGCGATCGCCATGTGGGTGATGTGCCTGACGATGATCGGCTTTACCCGGCGCAGCAAGGTCTTTGCCCCGATTCAGCTGTGGCTGACCTGGCATCGTCCGCAGCGCGAGCAACTGGCCGAACTGCTGCATGTGGGCATTCCCATCGGCGTGGCGATCTTCGTCGAGGTGACGCTGTTCACCCTGATCGCCCTGCTGATCGCCAGCTTCGGCGAGATCACCGTGGCGGCGCACCAGGTGGCACTGAACTACACCTCGATTCTGTTCATGCTGCCGCTGTCGCTGGCGATGGCGCTGACGGTCCGCGTCGGCAACACCCTGGGCGGGGGCGCGCCGCGCCGGGCACGCTTCGTGGCCGCCAATGGCGCGCTGGTCGGCCTGCTGGTGGCGCTGATCAACGACCTGCTGCTGTGGCTCACCGCGGGGCCGGTGGTGGCGCTCTACACACCCAATCCGGCGGTCCAGGAACTGGCGCTGTCGCTGATCTACCTGGCCCTGCTCTATCAGGTCTCCGACTCCCTGCAGGTCACCCTGGCGGGGGCGCTGCGCGGCTACAAGGACACCCGGATCATCATGGCCATCACCCTGATCTCGTACTGGCTGGCGGGGCTGGGCAGCGGCTATCTGCTGGCCGGCGGGCACTGGCCGGGAATTCCCGCGCTGGGCGTCTACGGCTACTGGATCGGCATGATCGCCGGACTCAGTGTCGCCGCAGTGCTGCTCGGCTGGCGGCTGTGGCGCATCAGTCGGGAGTGGTGCCATGACGCGCCGGCCATGGCAGGCGATTGAACGGCCGAGGCGTCGCCGGCTGCCGGCCCTGCTGCCGGGTGTTCTGCTGCTCGGTGCCCTGCTCGCCGGTTGTCAGGGCGGCAGCGAGGCCGACCACCGGCTCATCGACTACCAGCAGCGCCTGGCCGCGGCGTTGGGGGTCGAGGCGCCCGCCACGCCGCCGCCCCGCAACATCGCCGCCTTCCCCGGGCGAGACGCACGCCGGTTCACCATCGACGAGATCCGCGAGGGGCTGCTCGACGTCTACGCGCTGCGCCGCTGCGGCATCGTCCGCCTGGTCGCCCAGCGCAACAGCCAGCTCGGCAAGGTGGCCGCCCCCAGCCAGCGCTGGCTCTACGAACTCGCGCTCTGGCGCCAGTTGCAGGCCTGCTGGAACGACACCAGCGCCGACGACCTCGCGAAGGACGACCGCCAGCGACTCGCCGACCTCCTCGCGCGCAAGACGCGCCAGTTGCCACGGGCGAGCTGGAACGGCCTGTTCGACTCCAGCGAATGGACGGGCAACTTCTCGCGCGCCAGCGCACCGCTGCCTCCCGGTGGAATACCTTCCCTCGAGGCACAACTGGCGGCGCTGGGCTATCTGAGACGGATGGTGCTGCATCAATACGATCCGCGCTGGACGCCCGACTCCGCCACGCTCGAGAACCACCTCAAGGCGCTGCGCGACGCGCCGCTGACCGCGCGGATCCTGCGCAGCCTGCTGCTCGCCACGCGGCGCCTCGATGACCTCGACCAGGTGATTGCCGCACGGCTCGCCGACCCGGCATTCTGCGCGCCCGACACCGCCGCCGAGCCCCCGGTGGACGAGCGTCTGGCCGCCGCGCTCGACGGGCAGGAAAGCCAGCGCCTGCGGGCCGACCTCGACAGCCTGGCCCGGGATGCGCAGCGCTGGCTGACGGCCGTGGACGCCCTGCTGAGCGCGTTCACGGTCTCGCGCCCGGCCATCGACGCCTATCGCCGTCACTGGCTGTCGCTCACCCATCCGGAGGCACCCTGGCCGGCCTTTCGTACCGCCCGGGCCCAGCACGCCGCGCTGCGTGAGCGCCTGCGGCAACGCTGTCTCGCCCCCGCCGGGCCGAGCGGCGATCGCGGGGCTTAACTTTCCGGGTCGAGCTGTGCTAATAGTGAGGCGAGGCCCTGGCCGAAACATTGCCGATGAGGAGGATAACCATGGGTAGCCCACTATCCCCCCGCTCCGCCCAGGTCATCGACCTGGACGCCATGCGACACCGGCTGAGGGCCAAGCGTCGCCTGATCCGACTGGCGCCCGAACTCGACGGCCTCGAGATGGTCTACCATCTGGCCTCGGATCCGGAGACGCTCTACGGCATGCCCGTGCTCGCCTGGGGCTTGCGCGAGGACGGCGAGGTGGTCGGCATGGTGCCGTGGATGGAAGCGCTGACCCCGTGTCACGATCTCGACGATCCTGAGCATGGGCATTTCGTCGGCTATCGCGACCCGGAGACCGAGGAAGTCTTCCTCAGCCCGCCCGAGCACAAGATCTACGAACTCGAGCACGCCGCCGCCTACTTCGATTACGAGGAGAGCGGCGAGACCACCCTGCTGCAGCAGCTTCCCGAGACGCTGGGCACGCATGCCCTGTGTCTCGACGACCAGCAGTCCACCTGGCAACTCAAGCTGGTCTTCGGCTGGCGGCTCTACAGCAATGGCGAGGTCGAGGCACTTCTGGTCGATGAAAGCCGCGTCGAATCGACCCCGGTGGTCGCCGGCGACGACTGTCTCTACGCCGGCCACAGCCGCCATGCGGTGGTGTACTTCTTCCAGCGCGCCATCGCCAATCGTATCCGCCAGGAGGATCCGGCCACGCTGGAGGCCCTCGCCTGCATGGTCGCTCAGGACGACTGACCCCGTCCGGGCGGCGCTCAACCCAGCCTGATGAAGTACCGGTAGGTATTGTCGGCCTGCGTTTCCTGGGCCAGCAGTTCGTGGCCCAGGAAGGTACAGAACTGGGGGATGTCACGGGTGGTCGCCGGGTCGGTGGCGATCACCTTGAGCACCTCGCCGGGCTGCATGTCGCGGACCCGGTTGTGCATCAGCATTACCGGTTCCGGGCAATACAGCCCGCTGGTATCGAGTTCGGCATCGAAACGGGGGGAAGACTCCATCGCAATTCTCGCGTTGATGATCCGGTCTTAATGTAGCCGTACGTGAACGGTGACTTCCTCGCGGTCATGGTAGAGCTGCTTGCAGGCGATCTCCGCGGCGACGCCGACCGCCTCCAGCGACTGCGCCAGCCGCGTCAGGCAGCGCTCGACCTCGTCCCAGCGGCGTTTCATGGGCAGCTTGAGGTTGAAGATCGCTTCGCGGCACCAGCGCCGGATCAACCAGCGCTCCACCATGTCGATCACGCGCATCGGCTTGTCGACGATATCACACACCAGCCAGTCGAGCCGCTGGGGCGGTTCCCAGGTGAAGCCATCCTCGCGCAGGTGCTCGACCAGCCCGGTGGCCATCAGCGCCGGCGCCATCGGCCCGTTGTCGATGGCGTAGGTGTGCATGCCGCGCCGCACCAGTTGATAGGTCCAGCCGCCCGGCGCCGCGCCGAGATCCGCCGCCTGCATGCCCTCGTGCAGCCGTGCCGGCCATTCGTCACGCGGCACGAAGACGTGCCAGGCTTCCTCCAGCTTGAGCGTCGAGCGGCTCGGCGCCTCGCGCGGGAACCGTAGCCGCGGAATACCGCCGGGCTGTTCGCTGCGATTGCCGGGGAAGCTCATGCCCGCCTGGACCCGATCGCCGCGCGTCCAGTACAGGTGCAGGCGCCGCCCCTGGGCCTTGCGACGCAGCGCGCCCCGCTTGCGCAGGGCCGACTCGAGCGGGCGCTGCAGCGCCTTGGTCAAGCCGCTCAGCGCCTTGGCATCGTTGTTGTCGGGGGTCTCCTGCCACAGCGATTCGAAACTCCAGCCGCTGGCGACGACCTGCTCGACGATCGGCGTGACCCGATCATCGCGGGACAACGCCTCGAGCACCGGCAACGCCACCAGCGACTGGCGGGCGAAGATCAGCGCGTCCAGCGGCAACTGCCGGTGCAGTAGGTTGGCGGGTTGTTCGTCGAGGGTCACGAAGCGCACGTGCGACTCGTTCGCGGCGGCGATCGGGTAGCCGGGATGGCCGAGCGCCTCGGCCTTGGCCTGCAGCTCGGCACTCAGATCGCCTTCGAATCCGGCGCGGCAATACAACAGCAGCTCGCGGGGGGCGAGCCGGCTCTCGGACGTCGCGGGCGACGACTTCGGCGAACGTGACATGGGGCCTCCTTGGAAGGCCAAGCAGTCTAGCCGGACGACCCGCACGGAGACAACCCGGCGCTCCCTCGTGCCCGGCGACACCCTCGCGTAAACTGAGCCCCTCCCCGACCAAGGCAAGTCCGATTCATGCTCGACAACATCCGCATCGTTCTCGTCCAGACCTTTCACCCCGGCAACATCGGTCAGGCCGCCCGGGCGATGAAGACCATGGGCCTGACGCAGCTCACGCTGGTCAATCCGCGCTGCTTTCCCGATGACGAAGCTACCCGACTGGCCGCGGGCGCCGACGACGTCGTGGCCTCGGCCCGCGTCGTCGACGGCCTCGCCGAGGCGGTGAGCGACTGCGTCCAGGTGGTCGGCGCCAGCGCGCGGCTGCGCAGCCTGCCGCTGCCCCACTACGACGAACCGGACCTCATGGCCGGCGAGGTCGTCGACAACGCCGACCAAGGGCCGGTCGCGCTGGTCTTCGGCCGCGAGCGCTTCGGGCTGACCAACGACGAGATCCGCCACTGCACCCATCAGGTGAGCATTCCCGCCAACCCCGATTACGGCGTGCTCAATCTCTCCCAGGCGGTCCAGGTGCTGGCCTACGAGGTCCATCGTACCTGGCGACAGCGCCAGCGCCTGACCGGCGCGTCCCCCGGCCGCGGGCCGCTGCCCACCCAGCAGCAACTGACGCATTTCCACGCGCACCTGCAGCGGGTCATGGAAGATGCCGGTTTTCTCAACCAGCCCCACGCCCGCACCTCGGACCACCTGCACGCGCTGTTCGCCCGCGCCCAGCCCAGCCGCAAGGAGCTCTCGCTGCTGCGCGGGCTGCTCAGCGCGCTGGAGCGCCATATCGACGGGGAGTAATCGGCCCCGTCACCCGAGACTGGCAGCTCCCCCGGGCGAGCGTCACACATAAAAAAACCGCGGCCCGTAGGCCGCGGTTTCATGGAGCGCTCGGCGCTCGCGTTCAAACAGCGCGTTCGATCAGTCCTGACCCATCTGCTGCTTGATCAGGTCGCCGATGGTGGTCGGGCCACCGCCGGTCTCGGGCTCCTGATCGCGCAGACGGCTCAGATTGCGACGGGTGTCCGCCTGGTCCTTGGCCTTGACCGACAGGTTGATCGCGCGGTTCTTGCGATCGACACCGACGATGCGGGCTTCGACGCTGTCGCCTTCGTTGAGCACGTTGCGGGCATCCTCGACGCGATCGGCGCTGATCTCGGAGGCCTTGAGGACACCGATGACATCGGTCGCCAGCTCGACGTGAGCTTCCTTGGCGTCGACCTCGACGACACGACCGGTGACGATCGCGCCCTTGTCGTTGACCGCCAGGAACTCGGAAACCGGATCGGTCTCGAGCTGCTTGATGCCCAGCGAGATGCGCTCACGCTCGGGGTCGATCGACAGGATGACGGCTTCCGCCTCGTCGCCCTTCTTGAACTGGCGCACGGCTTCTTCGCCGGTCTCGGACCAGGAGATGTCGGACAGGTGCACCAGGCCGTCGATGCCGCCTTCCAGACCGATGAAGATACCGAAATCGGTGATCGACTTGATGGTACCGGCAACGCGGTCGCCCTTGTTGTAGCGCGCGTTGAAGTCTTCCCACGGGTTGGTGGTGCACTGCTTGATACCCAGCGAGATACGACGACGTTCCTCGTCGATATCCAGCACCATCACCTGCACCTCGTCGCCGACCTGAACGACCTTGGACGGGTGGATGTTCTTGTTGGTCCAGTCCATTTCGGAGACGTGGACCAGACCCTCGACACCCTCTTCCAGCTCGGCGAAGCAGCCGTAGTCGGTGAGGTTGGTGACGCGGGCGTTGACCTTGGTGCCTTCCGGGTAGCGATCCTTGATGTTGACCCAGGGATCTTCGCCCAGCTGCTTGAGGCCCAGCGAGACGCGGTTGCGCTCGCGGTCGAACTTGAGCACCTTGACGTTGATCTCGTCGCCCACGGCAACGATCTCGGAGGGGTGCTTGATGCGCTTCCAGGCCATGTCGGTGATGTGCAGCAGGCCATCGACGCCGCCCAGGTCGACGAACGCACCGTAGTCGGTGAGGTTCTTGACGATACCCTGGATCTGCTGACCTTCCTGGAGGGTCGCCAGCAGCGCTTCACGCTCGGCGCTGTTCTCGGCTTCGAGCACGGCACGGCGAGAGACGACGACGTTGTTGCGCTTCGGGTCGAGCTTGATGACCTTGAAGTCGAGTTCCTTGTTCTCCAGGTGCGTGGTGTCGCGCACCGGACGCACGTCGACCAGGGAACCCGGCAGGAAGGCACGGATGGAGGACACGTCGACGGTGAAACCGCCCTTGACCTTGCCGTTGATCACGCCCTTGACGATCTCGTCCTTCTCGAAGGCCGCTTCCAGCTCTTTCCAGGCTTCGGCGCGCTTGGCCTTCTCGCGAGACAGACGCGTCTCACCGAACCCGTCCTCGACGGCTTCCAGTGCGACCTTGACTTCATCGCCAACACCGATGGTCAGTTCGCCGTTCTCGTCGCGGAACTGAGCAGCGGGGATCTGCCCTTCGGACTTCAGACCGGCGTTGACGGTAATCCAGTCACCTTCGATGTCCACCACGGTCGCCATGACGATGGCACCGGGTTCCATGTTGATGTCCTGGAGGGACTGTTCGAACAGTTCAGCAAAGCTTTCGCTCATGAGCATCCTACGTGATCAACGTTAATGGCGATTATTCGCCCTCTCCGCACCACCAGCGAGTGCGGGCCTACTCTACATATCCCCGGGGACGTTGGCGCTGGTTCGACCTGGACCGGCTCTCGGAAGCAATCGTCAGGTTGCCGGTGCCACGTCATCACGTCGGGCCGGGGGCGCCGGAAGCGTTATCGCATCGGGACACGTCAAAGCTGGGTCGCGAGACCCCGATCTTCAAGCAGTCGCAGAATGTGATCGACCACATCCGGTATCGTCAGCTCGGTGGTGTCCAGCTCGACGGCATCGTCTGCCGGCTTGAGTGGCGCCACGGCGCGCTGGGTATCGCGCGCGTCACGAGCCTGAATCTCTTTCAAAAGACTCGGTAGACTAGCATCCACGCCCGCTTCCTGCAACTGAAGCAGGCGTCGCCGGGCACGCTCCTCGGCGCTCGCGGTGAGGAAGATCTTCAGCGCGGCGTCCGGAAAGACCACCGTGCCCATGTCGCGGCCGTCGGCCACCAGGCCGGGCGGCTGGCGAAAATCGCGCTGGCGCGCCAGCAGCGCGCTGCGCACCTCGGGGATCGCCGCCACCTGGGAGGCCCGCTCGCCGACCGCCTCGGTGCGGATCGTCTGCGCGACGTCCTCGCCCTCGAGCAGCACGTTGGCGCGCCCCTGTTCGGCGATGAAGGCCACGTCCAGGGTCTCGGCCAGCCGCGCCAGCCCGGCGACGTCGTCCAGCGCCACGCCATGCTTGGCCGCGGCCTGGGCGGTGAGCCGGTACAGCGCGCCGGAGTCGAGCAGGTGCCAGCCCAGCCGCTCGGCGACCCGCCGGCTCACCGTGCCCTTGCCGGCGCCGCCCGGCCCGTCGATGGTGAGCACCGGGTGCTGCGCTCGGGATGCCGTCATGCCGTCTCCTCCTCGAGTTGCAGGCCGACGCGGCACGCCAGTTCGACGAAGCTGGGGAACGAGGTGGCGACGTTGTTGCAGTCGTCGATGACCACGGCTTCGCCGGCGCGCAGCGCGGCGACGGCGAAGGCCATGGCGATGCGGTGATCGCCCAGGCTGTCGATCCGGCCACCGCCGTAGTTGGCGCCCTCGCCCGAACCGCCACGACCGACGATGTCGATGCCGTCGTCGTGGAGCGTGTTGTCGACGCCCAGGGTCGTCAGGCCGTCGGCCATCGCCGCGAGACGGTCGGATTCCTTGACGCGCAGCTCGGCGGCCCCGCGCAGGCGGGTGGTGCCCTCGGCGTTGGCGGCGGCGACGAACAGCGCCGGGAACTCGTCGATCGCCAGCGGCACCTGATCGGCGGGGATCTCGATGCCCTTGAGGGCCGAATGACGCACGCGAATGTCGGCCACCGGCTCGCCGCCCACCTCGCGCGGGTCGAGCAGTTCCAGGTCGGCGCCCATCGCCTCGAGGATATTGATCACGCCGATCCGTGTGGGGTTGATGCCGACGTGTTCGAGCGTCAGGTCGGCGCCCGGGGTGATCGCCGCGGCGACCAGGAAGAAGGCCGCCGAGGAGATGTCGGAGGGCACGTCGATCGGCCCGCCGCTGAGCGTGCCTCCGCCCTCGAGCCAGGCCAGATCGCCGTCGCGCCGCACCGGGTAGCCGAAGCCGTTGAGCATGCGCTCGGTATGGTCACGGGTCGGTGCCGGCTCGCGCACCCGCGTGGTGCCCTCGGCGTACATGCCGGCCAGCAGCAGGCACGACTTGACCTGGGCACTGGCCATGGGCATGTCGTAGTCGATGCCGACGAGCCGCTGACCGCCCCGGATCGTCAGCGGCGGGCGGCCGCCCTCGGCGGTCTCGATCACCGCGCCCATCCGGCGCAGCGGGTCGGCGACCCGGCCCATCGGGCGCTTGGTCAGCGAGGCATCGCCGGTGAGTTCGGTATCGAAGGCCTGCCCGGCGAGCAGCCCGGCAAAGAGCCGCATGGCGGTGCCGGCATTGCCCACGTAGAGCGGCCCGGCGGGCGCCTGCAGGCCGTGCATGCCCACGCCATGAATGGTCACGCGGCCCTGGTGCGGCCCTTCGATCGCCACGCCCATCTCGCGGAACGCCTGCAGGGTGGCCAGGCTATCCTCGCCTTCCAGAAAGCCCTTGACCTGGGTCACCCCGTTGGCCAGCGCGCCGAGCATGATCGAACGGTGCGAGATCGACTTGTCGCCCGGCACGCGAATGGTGCCCTGAACGGCTCCCCCGGGGCTGACCCGGTAGCGGATGTTGCGTTGTTCCATCGCCTGATATCTCGTCTGATTCAGAAGGGTGTCGAAATAGTGCCGGGCATGGCTGGCCCGATCCAGGGTCGCCAGCATGGCATCGCCGTCGCTCTCGACGATCGCCGTGCGCAGCCGCGCCACGCCCGCCTCGAAATCGTCCAGCGCCGCCAGCACGGCGTCGCGGTTGGCGGTGAAGATGTCGCGCCACATCACCGGATCGCTGCCGGCGATCCGCGTGAAGTCGCGAAACCCGCCGGCGGCATAGCGAAATATCTCGAGACGTTCGTCCTGGCGCGCCAGGGTGTCGACCAGCGAAAAGGCCAGCAGGTGCGGCAGGTGGCTGGTCCGCGCCAGCACCTGATCGTGGCGCTCGATCGCCATTTCCAGCACCTCGGCACCGCAGGCCGCCCACAGGGCGCGGACACGCCTCACCGCCGCCGGATCGCTGTCGGGCGCGGGGGTGAGAATCACCTTGTGATGGCGGTACAGCGCGGGATCGGACGCCGCCACCCCGCTCTTCTCGGACCCGGCGATCGGATGGCCGAGCACGAAGCGCGACGGCAGCGCGCCGAAGACCCGCTCGGCGGCGGCGCGAATCGCCACCTTGGTGCTGCCCACGTCGGTGACCACCTGATCGGTGAGCAGCGCACCCAGTTCGCGCATCACCGCTTCCATGGCCAGCACCGGCACGGCGAGCACCACCAGGCTGCTCGACGCCACCCAGTCGGCGAGCCGCGTGCCGCCGTCGTCGACCACGCCCATGGCGATGCCGCGGGCGATCTCGTCGGGGTCGCGATCGCAGGCGACGATCTCGCCGGTGAAGCCGTTCGCCTTGAGCGCCGCGGCCAGCGAGCCACCGATCAGGCCCAGGCCGACGATCAGGATGCGCGGCTCGTCGGGCGCCGCCGGGCGCCGCCGTGCCTGGCTCGATGCCATCTACAGCACACCCTGCGGGTAGGAACCCAGCACCTTCATCTCGGCGGCGCGCAGGCGCACCTCGTCGAGCACGGCGGCCACCTCCGGCTGGTCGAGATGGCCCTTGAAGTCGATGAAGAACACGTAGTTCCAGACGCCGGTCCGCGAGGGCCGGGTCTCGAGACGGGTCAGGTCGATCTGGTGCCGGTGGAAGGGCTCGAGCAGGTCGTGCAGCGCCCCGGGCTGGTTGCGCATCGCCACCACCAGCGAGGTCTTGTCGTCGCCGCACATCGGCACCGCCTCGTGGCCGATGATCAGAAACCGCGTGGAGTTGTCGGGGCGGTCCTCGATCTTCTCGGCGATTCTCTCGAGGTCGTAGAGCTTGGCGGCCATGTCGCCGGCGATCGCCGCGCTGTGCCACTCGCTCTTGATCAGCCGCGCGGCCTCGGCGTTCGACGACACCGGTACGCGCTCGGCATGCGGGTAGTGGCCGTCGAGCCACTTGCGGCACTGGGCGAACGACTGCGGATGCGAGTAGATGCGCGAGATCTTGTCGCGGCGCGTGGTATTGGCGACCAGCAGATGGTGGTGAATGCGCAGCACCACCTCGCCGCTGATGTGCAGACCGGAGTCCATGAACGAGTCGAGGGTATGGTTGACCACGCCCTCGGTGGAGTTCTCCACCGGCACCACGCCGTAGTGGACAGCGCCGGCCTCGACCTCGCGGAACACCTCGTCGATCGCCGCCATGGGCAGGCTCTTGGCGCTCTCCCCGAAGTGCTTGAGCGCCGCCTGCTGGGTGAAGGTGCCCTCGGGACCCAGGTAGGCGACCTTGACCGGCTGTTCCAGCGCCAGGCAGGCGGACATGATCTCGCGGAACAGGCGCGCCATCTCCTCGGCATCCAGCGGCCCGTTGTTCAGCGCCATGATCCGGCGCAGCACCTGGGCCTCGCGCTCGGGACGATAGAACACCGCCTGGGGGTCCTCGGCGGTCTTGACCCGCGCCACCTGCTGGGCGCATTCGGCACGCTCGCTGATCAGGCGCAGGATCTCGCCGTCGATCTGGTCGATACGGGTGCGCAACGCATCGAGATTGATGGGGGTGTCGTCACTCATAAGCTGGCTCCGCTCAACCGTGGCGTTTCTCGAAATCGCCCATGAAGTCCACCAGGGCGTCCACCGCCTGCTGGGTCACCGCATTGTAGAGGCTCGCCCGCATGCCACCGACACTGCGGTGGCCCTTGAGGTTGAGCAGCCCCGCCGCCTCGGCCTCGTCGAGGAAGACGCCATTGAGCGCATCGTCGGCCAGCGTGAACGGCACGTTCATGCGCGAGCGATTGGCCGGCGCGATCGGGTTGGCATAGAAGTCGCTGGCGTCGATGGCGTCGTACAGCGTCGCCGCCTTGCGCCGGTTGATCGCCGCCATGGCGTCCAGGCCGCCGATGTCGTTCTTCAGCCAGTCGAACACCAGGCCCGCCAGGTACCAGGCGTAGGTCGGCGGCGTGTTGAGCATCGAGCCGTGATCGGCGAAGGCCTTGTAGGTGAGCAGCGTCGGCGCCGTGGCCAGCGCGCGGTCGAGCAGGTCGTTGCGCACGATCACCACGGTGATCCCGGCCGGACCGATGTTCTTCTGGGCCCCGGCGTAGATCACCCCGTAACGCGACACGTCGAGCGGGCCGGAGAGGATCGACGAGGACATGTCGCAGACCAGCGGCACCTCGACCTCGGGCACGTAATCGTAGGCCAGGCCGCCGATGGTCTCGTTGTGGCAATAGTGCAGATAGGCGGCATCGGCGGAGAGCTGCACGGCCTCGCGCCCCGGCACCCGCGCATAGCCGGCATCCCGCGAGCTGGCGGCGAGGTGCGCGCCGGCCAGGTGCTCGGCCTCCTTGATCGCCTTGGTCGACCAGATGCCGGTGTCCAGGTAGTTGGGCGTGCCGCCCGGCCCCAGCAGGTTGAGCGGCACGCAGGCGAACTGCAGCGTGGCTCCGCCCTGCATGAACAGCACGCTGTAGTCGTCGGGAATCGCCAGCAGGTCGCGCAGATCGCGCTCGGCACGGGCGGCGATGGCCTCGAAGGTCGGACTGCGGTGGCTCATCTCCATGACCGACAAGCCATGGCCCCGATAGTCGAGCATTTCCTCCCGGGCCCGCTCGAGCACCGGGGTCGGCAGCGCCGCCGGTCCGGCGCAGAAGTTATGGTGACGTGTCATCAGCGTTGGGTCTCACTGGTTCTTGAAGAACGACCGCCGCAGAGGCGGCGGTCGCAATCGGTCAGGCGATCACTCGGCGTCGTCCGGCGCCCCGGTCGGCGTCTGTGCATCGGCGCCATTGGCATCGTCTTCGCCGGTGGTCTCTGCCACCTCGTCGTCGCCGTCGTCGCTGGGCTCGTCGACCCGCACCGTCTTGACCAGCGTCTCGGCCTCGCCCAGACGGATCAGCATCACCCCCTGGGTGTTGCGCGAGGTCACCGAGACTTCTTCGACGCGGGTGCGCACCAGGGTGCCGCGATCGGTGATCAGCATCATCTCGTCGCAGCCGTGGACCTGGATCGCCGCGACCATCGCGCCGTTGCGGCTGCTGGTCTGCATGGCGATGACGCCCTGCCCGCCACGTCCGCGCAGCGGGAACGCCTCGAGCCGGGTGCGCTTGCCGTAACCGTTTTCCGAGGCGGTGAGGATGTAGATCTGTTCCTGGTTCGCCGCCTCGTCGGCAGCGGCAACGTTCGACGCCGCATCGCCCTCGCCGTCACCTTCGCTGTCGATCAGCGTCGAGCGCGGGATGATCAGGCTGATCACCTCGGCGCCCTCGGTCAGGCGCATGCCGCGCACGCCGCGGGCGGTACGTCCCATGGCGCGCACATTGGTCTCCTCGAAGCGGATCGCCTTGCCGTTGGAGGACAGCAGCATCACGTGGTCGTTGCCGGTGGTGACCGCCGCGCCCACCAGGCGATCGCCCTCGTCGAGATCGATGGCGATCAGGCCCACGCTGCGCGGCCGCGAGAACTGATCCAGCGAGGTCCGCTTGACGGTGCCGTTGGCGGTGGCGAAGAAGATGTAGCTGTCGAGGTCGTAGTCGCGCACCGGCAGCATGGCGTTGATCGACTCGTCCTCGTCGAGCGGCAGCAGGTTGACCAGCGGCTTGCCGCGCGAGCCGCGACTGGCCGCCGGGATCTCGTAGACCTTGAGCCAGTAGACCTTGCCCTTGTTGGAGAACAGCAGCACGGTGTCGTGGGTCGAAGCCACCAGCAGATGCTCGATGACGTCCTCGTCCTTCATGCTGGTCGCCGACTTGCCGCGACCGCCGCGACGCTGGGCCTGGTAGTCGCTGATCGGCTGGGTCTTGGCATAGCCCGAGCGGGAGATGGTGACCACCATGTCCTCTTCGTTGATCAGGTCCTCGATGGTCAGGTCGAGGCGGCTGATCTGGATCTCGGTCTTGCGCTTGTCGCCATACTGCTCGCGCACCGCGATGAGCTCCTCGCGGATCACCTCGAGCAGGCGGTCGGCCGAGGCGAGAATCTCGCTGAGTTCGGCGATCTTCTCGAGAATGCCCAGGTACTCGTCGAGCAGCTTCTCGGTCTCGAGACCGGTCAGGCGATGCAGGCGCAGTTCGAGGATCGCCTGGGCCTGGGCCGGCGAGAGACGGTATTGCGCGCGGTCGTCGGACAGCCCGAAGCCCGCCTCGAGATCCTCGGGCTTGCAGGAGTCCGCACCGGCGCGTTCGAGCATGCCGGTCACCTGACCCGGCTGCCAGGCACGCTCGAGCAGCTTGTCCTTGGCTTCCGCGGCGTTCGGCGAGGCCTTGATCAGTTCGATCACCTCGTCGATGTTGGAGATCGCCACCGTCAGGCCTTCGAGGATATGGCCACGCTCGCGGGCCTTCTTGAGCTCGTAGAGGGTACGCCGGGTGACCACCTCGCGGCGGTGGCGGACGAACGCCTCGAGCATCTCCTTGAGGTTGAGCGTCTTGGGCTGGCCGTTGTCCAGCGCCACCATGTTGATGCCGAACACCGTCTCGAGCTGGGTGTGGGCGAACAGGTTGTTGACCACCACCTCGCCGGCCTCGCCGCGCTTGACCTCGATCACCACGCGCAGGCCTTCCTTGTCGGACTCGTCGCGCAGCTCGGCGATGCCCTCGACGCGCTTGTCCTTGACCAGCTCGGCGATCTTCTCGATCAGCCGCGCCTTGTTGACCTGGTACGGCAGCTCGGTGATGACGATGTGGTCGCGACCGGACTTGTCGTCGTGCTCGATGGTGTGGCGGGCGCGCACGTAGATGCGTCCGCGGCCGGTGCGGTAGGCGTCGAGGATGCCCGCCTTGCCGTTGATGATGCCCGAGGTCGGGAAGTCCGGGCCCGGGATGTACTCCATCAGGTCGTCGACGCTCAGGGTGTAGTCGTCGATCAAGGCCAGGCAACCGTCTATCACCTCGGCCATGTTGTGCGGCGGGATATTGGTGGCCATGCCCACCGCGATGCCCGAGCCGCCGTTGACCAGCAGGTTGGGCACCTTGGTCGGCAGCACGTCGGGAATGCGCTCGGTGCCGTCGTAGTTGTCGACCCAGTCGACGGTGTCCTTCTCCAGGTCGGCGAGCAGCTCGTGGGCCAGGCGCGCCATGCGCACCTCGGTGTAACGCATCGCCGCCGCGCTGTCGCCGTCGATCGAGCCGAAGTTGCCCTGACCGTCGACCAGCACGTAGCGCATCGAGAAGTCCTGCGCCATGCGCACGATGGTGTCGTAGACCGCACTGTCGCCATGCGGGTGGTACTTACCGATCACATCGCCGACGACACGCGCGGACTTCTTGTAGGGCTTGTTCCAGTCGTTGCTCAACTCGTGCATCGCATAGAGCACCCGGCGGTGCACGGGCTTGAGCCCGTCACGCACGTCCGGCAGCGCTCGGCCGATGATCACGCTCATCGCGTAATCGAGATACGACTGCTTGAGCTCGTCCTCGATATTGACTGGCAGAATCTCTCTGGCGATGTCACCCATGTGTGGTCAAATCCTTTGCACTGCGACTGGTAAGCCCCGGCGTTGCAGCCGGCGAACGACATCCGCACGCCGGGTGCGCCCGACGAAGGGATTCGCGGTAGCCCGGGAATCGCGAGATTATACCATCGTAGCGGCGGTTTAGGCAGCGCCGGGGCGACTCACTCGGTGCCGGCGGGGGCGTCGAGCACGTGGCGCTGCAGGGTCTCGCGCAACTCGCCGTCGATCGCCATGGCGCGACCGCTGCGGGTATCGAGCAGCACGAAGGTGAAGTCGGCATCGGCGATGCGCTTGCCATCGGCGATCCGGTTGATGACCTGATGGATCACCGCGCTGCGGTGGTTGAGCGACGACAGCGAGGTGAGGATCTCGAGTTCGTCGTGCATCACCGCCGCCCGGCGGTAATTGATGTTGAGGTTGACCGCCACCGCCGCCAGGCCCTCGTTGAACAACTTGGCTAGATCGAACTGCTTCTCGAAGTAGGCCCAGCGCCCCTCCTCCAGGAACTCCAGGTAACGGGCGTTGTTGACGTGCTGATAACCGTCGAGATGAAAGCCGCGCACACGAAGGGTCGAGCGGGCAATGCGTTGGTCCATGACGAGACGATCCTTTGCCGGGTCAGTAAATGTCACGATTCTAGCCAGCGCTCCGCCCCGTAACAAACGTTGGTTTCAAACCCCGGCCACCCTCGACTTCCGTGGTAGGTCGGCGCATGACGACTGGTAGGGAAGGGACCAATTCGCCATAATGTGCGTCCTTTGCCTGGGGACGACGCCATGTGGTTCAAGCACTTGCATTTATATCGCCTGCACGACGCCCCTTCGCTGACCGGCGACGAGCTGGAGTCGGCGCTCGACGAGAACGGTTTCCGGCCGCTGGGCGGCAGTGAAGCCAAACGCCTGGGCTGGAGCACGCCGGCCGGCCGCAACGGCCAGCAGCACGTGCACGAACTCCAGGGGCACCGTCTGCTCGCCGCACTGCGCCAGGAACGCCTGCTGCCGGCGTCCGTGGTCCGCGAGGAACTCGAATCGCGCGTCGCCGACCGCGAGGGTAAGGAGGGCCGCCCGCTGCGTCGTCAGGAGAAACAGGCCCTCAAGGAGCAGATCTACGAGGAGTTCCTGCCGCGCGCCTTCGTGCGCACCCAGCGCGTCGACCTCTGGTGGGACACGCGCAACGCGCTGATCGGCGTCAACGCCTCCAGCCGCGCCCGCGCCGAGGATATCCTCGACCTGCTGCGCCAGACGCTCGGCTCGCTCAAGGTCACGCCGCTCGCCACCCGGACGACACCGGTGCGCGCCATGACCGACTGGCTCAAGCAGCCCGACGAACGCCCCGCGGGGCTGGAACTCGGCGATCAGGTCGAACTCAAGGCGACCGGTGACGAAAGCGTGCTGCGCGGCCGTCAGGTCGACCTCGACGGCGAGGAAATCCAGACCGCCCTCGAGGCTGGCCGTCAAGTCACGCGCCTGGCGCTGACCGTCGACGAGTCGCTCTCGCTGGTGCTCCACGACGATCTCGCGCTCAAGTCGCTGCGCTTCGCCGACGCGGTGCTCGACGAGGCCGCCGATACCGAGACCGACGACGACCCCGTGCTGCGTCTGGAAACCGACTTCCTGCTGATGGCCCAGGTGCTGACCCGCACCACCGAACAACTCATCGACTGGCTGGGCGGCGAGGCCGCTCCCGCCGCGACGACACCATGACACGACAGCTCACCCCCGATACCTTCGACAAGATCCGGCCCTATCACGACGATGAGGTGCCCGGCGTGCTCGACCGGCTCGCCCACGACCGCGAGTTCCTCGACGCCATCACCCGCTACCGCCTGCCCCGCCTGTCGCGCCATGCCCCCTGGCTGGCCCGACGCCTGGCCGGCTTCGGCCTGCAGCGGCAGATGCGCGGCATCGCCAGCGTGGGCGATTTCCAGGATCACATCGCCCATTACATGCGGCGCATGCTCGCCAACACCACCGATGCCTTCGAGGTCGCCGGGCTCGAGGCGCTGGATCCGCGGCGCGCCTACCTGTTCATCGGCAACCATCGCGACATCGCCCTCGACCCGGCCTTCGTCAATTACGCGCTCTATCAGGCCGGGCGCAGCACGGTGCGCATCGCCATCGGCGACAACCTGCTCCAGAAGCCCTTCGTCACCGACCTGATGCGTCTCAACAAGAGCTTCATCGTACCCCGCTCGGCCCGCGGCAAGCGCGCCATGCTGGCCGCCTACCAGACGCTGTCCAACTACATCCGCCACTCGATCAGCGTCGACAACCAGCCGGTCTGGCTGGCCCAGCGCGAGGGGCGCGCCAAGAACGGCATCGACCGCTCCGATGCGGCGATCATCAAGATGCTGACCATGGCGCGCCGCCAGGAGGACAAGAACGCCGACTTCGCCGAGGCGATCCGCGAACTGCGCCTGGTGCCGGTGTCGATCAGCTACGAGTACGACCCCTGCGACCTGCAGAAGGCGCGCGAGCTGCACGCCGTCCATACCGCGGGCCGCTACGAGAAGGTCGAGTTCGAGGACATCCGTTCGATCGTCGCCGGCATCACCGGCTACAAGGGGCGCATCAAGCTGACCTTCGGCACCCCGCTGGAGGGCGAGTTCGCCAGCCCGGATGCGGTGGCCGCCGAGATCGACCGACAGGTGCTCAGTGGCTACCGACTATTCCCCAGCCACCAGATGGCCCTGGAAGCCAGCGGCCTGGCACCCGACCTGGTCGATCTCTCCGAGGTGACCGACGCCGACCGTCGGCGCTTCGACGAACGCCTGGCCGGCGTACCCGCCGAACTGCGCGACTGGTGGCTCGCCCAATACGCCAACCCGGTGCTCAACCGCGCCGGACGAGTCAGCGAAGAATAGAGACGGAAGACAACTAACCGCCTTCCAAACGCAAAAAGCCCCCTGCTGAATATTTGGCGGGGGCTTTTTCTTCGCTCTTACATCTTCCCTCTTCCCTCTTCCCTCTTCCCTCTTCGCTCTTCGCTCTTCCCTCTTCGCTCTTCCCTCTTCGTTCTTACCTCTTCGCTCTTACCTCTTCGCTCTTACCTCTTCGCTCTTGTTTTCACTTCTTCCAGAACATCGGCGTCAACAACACCAACACCGTCAGAATCTCCAGCCGCCCCATCAGCATGCCCACGCACAACAGCCACTTGGCGGCGTCGGGCAGCGTGGCGAAGTTGCCGGCCGGACCGATGATGTCGCCGAGTCCGGGGCCGACGTTGGCCACCGCGGTCGCCGCCCCGGACAGCGCCGTCACCAGATCGAGCCCCAGCATCGACAGCCCCAGCGCGATGCCGGCCACGGTGAGGAAGAAGAAGAACGAGAACGCCACCACGCCACGGCCGATCTCCTCGTTGAGGATGCTGCCGTTGTAACGCTGGGCGAACACCCCGTTGCTGTGGATCAGGAAGCGCAGCTGGTTGCGCAGGGTCAGCAGGGCGATCTGGAAGCGGAAGATCTTCATCCCACCGCTGGTCGAACCGCTGCAGCCGCCGACGAAGGTCAGATAGAAGAAGGCGACGATCGGAAATGCGCCCCATTGGGTGTAGTCGTCCGAGGCGTAGCCGGTGGTGGTAACCACCGAAACGACGTTGAAGCTCACCTGGGTCAGCGCCTCGAAGGCCGGCGTGCCCTGCAGCACCCGGTAGAGGGTCAGCGCCACGATGGCCAGCACCAGCAGCAGCAGCATGCCGCGCACCTGCTGGTCGTTCCACAGCACCCCGGGCGAGCCGCGCGCCGCGCGAATGTAGAGCACGAACGGCAGCGCGCCGCTGAGCATGAACAGCGTGCCCAGCCACAGCAGCACCGGCTGCTGGGCATAGGCGCCGAACGAGGCGTCGGAATTGGCGAAGCCCCCGGTCGACAGCGAGGTCATCGCCAGCACCACCGCATCCAGCGGCAGCATCCCCGCCAGCCAGTAACAGAGCACCGCCGCGCCGGTCAGCCCCAGGTAGACGCTCATGGTCGCCTTGGCGATACCCCCGGTGCGTGGCATCACCTTGTCGGACCAGTCGGAGGACTCGGTATGGAACAACCGCATGCCACCGACCTTGAGAAACGGCAGGATCGCGATCGCCATGACGATGATGCCGATGCCGCCCAGCCACTGCATCATGCCCCGCCACAACTTGAGACCATCGGACAGCCGCTCGATCCCCACGAGTACCGTCGAGCCGGTGGTGGTGATCGCCGAGATCGACTCGAAGACCGCATCGGCGAACGACAGCTGCGGCGCGCCCAGTACCAGCGGCAGGCTGGCGAAACCGCTCACCGTGACCCAGCTCAGCGTGGTCAGCACGAACATCTGGCGCGGCTTGAGCTCGATCGGCACCCGCCGGGTCAGCAGCAACGCCATGGCCACCGTGGCCAGAATGATCGCCAGCGACACCGCAAAGGCCCGCGCATCGGGGTCGCCCTCGGTGATCAGCACCAGCCAGGGCATCACCATGAAGGCGGCCAGCACCAGCCACAACACCGCCAGTACCCTGACCACCGGTGCCCACGGCGCAAGCGCCATCCGCGGCATCGCGAGTGAAGCCATTCGGTCGATCCCTTGATTCCCTGTGTTTGGGCGGCAACTATAACGCAGAAATTTTTCGCCTTCCCGGACCACCGCGCATGAATTCGACATCGCCCCAGCCCGACGGCCTCCGCGCCGCCCACCGCATCACCCTCATCGGGGGTGTGCTGAACACCCTGCTGGGCATCGCCAAGATCGTGGTCGGCCTGCTGGTCGGCTCGGCGGCGCTGGTTTCCGACGGTATTCACTCCTTCTCGGACCTGGTCACCGACGCCTTCGTGATCGTCGCCACCCATTTCGGGCGCCAGGAACCCGACTACAACCATCCCTACGGCCATGGCCGCATCGAGACGCTGGGCACCCTGCTGCTCGGCAGCGTGCTGCTGTTCGTCGCCGGCGGCATCGCCTGGGCCAGCCTCAGCCGGCTGATCGCCGGGGCTCCCATCCCGCCGGCCGGGCCGGTGGCGATCGGCCTGGCGGTGATCGCGCTACTCGCCAAGGAGTGGCTGTTCCGCTATACGCTGACCACCGCGCGGCGCATCAAGTCGCCCCTGCTCGAGGCCAACGCCTGGCATCACCGCAGCGACGCCCTGTCGACGGTGGCGGTACTGGTCGGGCTGATCGGCACTCAGTTGGGGCTGGGCTGGATGGACGCTGCCGCAGCGGTAGTGGTGGGCCTGCTGGTCGGCAAGATCGGTGCCGCACTGCTCTGGGATGCCGGCAAGGAACTCATCGACACCGCCCTGCCCGAAGACGACCAGCGCCGCATGCGCGAACTGGCCCTGGCCGTGCCCGGCGTGCACGACCTGCATCAGTTGCGCACCCGCAAGGTCGCCGAGCGGGTGCTGCTCGACCTGCACCTGGTGGTGGCACCGCGCCTGACCGTCTCCGAAGCCCACGAGATCGGCAACGAGGTCTGCCGCGACCTCTATGACGCCTATCCGGAGCTCGCCGACATCACCTTTCACATCGACCCCGAGGACGACTCCCACGACGAGGTGCCGGCCCGCGACGCCGCCCTGCCCCTGCGCGAGGACGTCGAGCAGGCCCTGGACGACGCCTGGGGCGGCCTCGACTGCTGGCAACGCCGTGTCGCGCTGGACCTTCACTACATCGGCAACCGCATCGACATCTCGCTCTACGTCGCCGAACGCACCACGCCCGGCAATCTCGACACCCAGGCCAGCCGGCTGCGCGAAGCCGGCCGGGAACTGCCCTGGCTGGGGCGCCTGCGCGTCTGGGAAGGCCCGGGGCGGGCGTGAAACGCGTGGCGCTCACATCCGCTGCGCGACAGACTCATCCAAGGCCACTGCCAGGAAATGGCCGGCGTTAATACCGCATATGCTGGCTTCGCACCTGGCGTTAATCGCTTATTCTGCTGGGTGAGCAAAATCGCGCACCACCTCGGATTCTTGACTTGCCTAGAGCCAGACGCCAACGAGAGCCTGCTTCCGCCGCATTACGGTGGCGCGCGTTGCTGTTCTTCATGATCGTGCTGCTCTCGACCGGCGGCGTCTTGAGTCTGGCCAGTGCGGCCATGGATGTCTCGCGAATGCGAACGTTCATGACCGGCGAATATGGCCAGGATGGCACGCGCGTTCTGGACGCCTGGCTGCAATTGCTCGATACGCTCGACGGGCAGCCGACCTCCCGGAAGCTGAGAGACGTCAACGACTTTTTCAACCGGCATGTCCGTTGGCTGGACGACATCGACGTGTGGAAGGAAAAGGACTACTGGGCGACCCCCCTCGAAACACTCGGGCGCGGCGCGGGGGACTGCGAGGACTACGCCATCGCCAAGTACGAGACACTCAAGAAGCTCGGCATACCCGGAGAACGGTTGCGCATGATCTATGTCCGTGCGCGCATCGGCCTCGGTGGCCGCTCCCAGGCACACATGGTCCTGGGTTATTATGAGTCTCCCGAGGACGAGCCCGTGGTACTCGACAATCTGCTTCCCACCATCCTGCCCGCCAGCCAGCGCGATGATCTGACCCCCGTGTTCAGTTTCAACAGCGACGGCCTGTGGGCCGGTGGGGCCACGCGCTCGCTGGCCGACCCGACACAGCGCCTGTCCCGCTGGCGACGCGTTCTGCAACGCATGGCGGCACAGGGTTTCCTATGAGCATCAGGTGTCGCGGCACTCACATTCCCGGGCCCGGCAGGAGCACGCTTCAATGTCCTTGATCAAGCAATTATGGCTGACCATCCTGGTATTACTCCTGCTCACCCTCGGCGGCAGCCTTTTCATCGGCACGCTGACCAGCAAGCAATACATCGAGCAGGAACTGCGCATCAAGAATGCCGACAACGCTCATGCCCTGGCACTCTCTCTCAGCCAACTCGACAAGGACCCCGTCACGGTCGAACTGCTGGTGTCGGCCCAATTCGATACCGGCCACTATCGACGCATCGAGCTGACCTCACCGGAGGGTGAGACACTCGAGCAGCGAGTCAGCGATGCCGTCACCACCGACGCCCCGGCGTGGTTCGTCGATCTCGTCGATTTCGATGTTCCGCCGGGAACAGCGGTCGTTCAGGACGGCTGGAAACAATTTGCCACCATAACCCTGGAAACCCATGTCGGTTATGCCTATAGCGCGCTATGGCGTAATGTCCTGGATCTCATGGCGTGGTTTGCCGTCGCCGCCCTGGTCAGTGCCGTGCTGGCCTGGTGGATCGTGCGGACCATTCGTCGCCCCCTGCAGACCGTGGTCACCCAGGCCCGCAACATCGGCGAGCGGCGTTTCACCATCAGCAGCGTGCCACGCACCCGGGAACTGCGCGATGTCGTTCAGGCCATGAACCAGTTATCCACGGTGGTCAGTCGCATGCTCGCCGAGGAAACGCATAAGCTGGACAAGCTACGGCGACGCTTGCAACACGACGAGGTGACCGGTGTGGCAAAACGCGACACCCTCATCCACCGGCTCGATGCCATGCTGACCAGCGACAGTCAGCGTTCGGCGGGTCATCTGGTCATGGTTCGTATCGCCAACCTGGCTGCTCTCAACGATCGCCTGGGATACCTGGCCACCAATCAGTTGTTGGTCGAGGTAGCGGACAAGCTCCGCCGCCTGGCCGACGACTACGACGATGGTCTCGTCGGTCGACTCAACGGCACCGATTTCGGCATGATCCTGCCGGGATGCGATGACTCGGTTCAGCTGAGGGCGGCCATAGCGCACCGGCTGCACGAGCAATCCATCACCGAACACGGTGATGTCGAACTGCCCGTCTCGCTGGTCGCCTATACCCGCGACAATACCCGCGGTGAATTACTCAGCGCGCTGGATGGCGCACTCGCCAAGGCCGAGGCCCGGGGCGACATGGCCATCGAGATCGCCACGACCGACGCCGGACAATTGCCGTACCATACCCATGACGACTGGCGCCGGGCTCTCGACGAAGCCCTGACGACCCAGGGTGTCCAACTGGCCCGCTATCCGGTACTGGATGACCATAGACGATTGCTCCACCATGAGAGTCCGGCACGCCTCATGCTCGGCGGCGACTGGCAACCGGCCGGCCTATTCCTGCCCTGGGCATCACGCGCCGGATTGAACCAGGCTATCGACCTGGCCGTGGTCGACACCGCCTTGCACACCATCGCGACCGACGCCATTCCGCTGGGCATCAATCTGTCCAGCGAATCCATCCGTGACACCGGGTTCGTCGCGGCACTGCGTCAGCGACTGCAAGCACACCCGCAGTCGGCAAGCCACCTCTGGATCGAAGTTCCCGAGTCGGCAGCGGTCCGGCACATGGCCGCCTTCCGCGCCCTGTCGCAAGAGATCCGTCCCTTCGGCTGTCGACTGGGTATCGAGCATGTCGGCCCGGAGTTCGCCAAACTCGAGTCTCTCCATGACCTGGGACTGGCCTATCTCAAGGTCGATGCGTCCTTGGTCAGGCATATCGACAAGGACGACCAGACCCACCCCTTCTTGCGCGGCATCGCCACGCTGAGTCATTCCATTGGCGTGTTGGTCATTGCCGAGGGAGTCGGCAATCGCGCCGAGCAGGAGACACTCTTCGATCTCGGTTTCGATGGGGTCACGGGGCCAGGGGTCACCGACCGGCAGGATTGAGCGGACCCCTCGCCCGCCAGGCCGACACAAAGGGGGCGAAACCCTATCGGCGGATGTCAGCCCGACAGGCAGCGAGCAAGGCGCCCCGGCATAGGCTTCGCGCCGGGGCCGGGGCCGGGGTCGAAGTCAGATCAACCACTCATCGTCTTCATCGCCGAGCAACTCGACACTATTGACCTGCCGGCGAAGTGTTTGGCGCTTGAGGAGCTTTTCACGGGCGGCCTCGGGCAGTTCCGTAAAGCTTATGACGCCCTTGGCAATCAATAACTCGATGACGTCTTCCAGGACGCGCACGAATGCCAGATCGGTATCGCGAAGCTTGCGATGCTGCCCCATCAGGCCCTCTCGTTCGAAAAAGGCCAGGATTTCAGGATCATTGGCTTCCAGGGCTTCATGACAATCTTCACCAGGTTCACGCGCCACCATGACGGGCGTGCCTGACGCATCTCGTTTTACATAAAACACAGCAGCCTCCCTGGCGGCATGCAAGGCCACCTTTCAGACGCGTTCACGATGGCTTCACCGGGTGCTTCTTCTCGCGCGGGGCAACCAGAACCGCCCCTTCAGGTAGAGCAGACCTGACGCCCCCCCCTTTCTCGCGCCGCGCACGTTCCCTGTCGAGTGCCTCGAGATAGCCGCCATAGGTTTCACGGTGGGTCATCAGGCGTATCTCTTCGGCCACCTGGCGGGCCCATGCCGCGCCGCCAAGCAGATACGCAGACTGGGTCACGAGATCCACATAAGAGGAGCGCAGAATGAACGCAATGCTTCGTTCATAATCGTCCCCCTCACGCTCCATCTTGTTCGCCGCTTGCCAGTTCGCTATCGCCGTGGTGAGGATGGCATGCAAGCGATCGAAATGTTTCACATAGAACGCATTGCAAGGCAGATCGATCAACATGTTCGAAAAGACACGGTCGATGGTCTCGTCATCGACAGGATGGTCGCGATCGATCAGGTCATCCCAGACATGCGCGATATCGCTGATGATGCCGATGAACTCGATGGCATCTCGATCCCCTTTCAACCATGTTTCCAACACGCCGTCATCAAAATACATGCTTCCCCCTACCGGTTCACCCCCTTCCCGGCCAAGCCGGAAAGGGGGCAGGACTCGCTCAGCGAACGGCCATCACTGGTCCAGCATCAACTGGCCACTGTCCAGCATCTGTTGGACGATATCGCTACTGTAGTTCATGCCCTGCATGTGAATCGTCTGGTCGGCAACATCCAGGGAACTGCCATCACCAAAGCTTCCCGATGTACTGACATGCAGCACGGTACCGCCTTCGCCGTCGTCGCTGGCACGCAGGTAAGCATCCAGAGACTCCGACCTGTCCTGCAGGAGCTCCGACAGATCCAGCTTGTCGCCTTCGGCCGTATTGAATGACATGACGGTATCCTGAGCAGCGCTACCCGACGCCCCCTGGTCGCCCAGTGACCACTTGAACGTGTCCGCTCCCATGCCACCGTAGAGGATGTCATCCCCCGAGCCACCCTGCAGCAGATCATCGCCACCTTGGCCGTAAAGAATGTCGTCACCGGCTCCACCACGCAGGATGTCGTCACCGCCCGACGGATCGAGCTGATTGAATTCGGCGTGATGGTTCACGATGAAACCCTTCAATACTTCGGTGGACAGCGAATCGGGGTCCTCGACGCCCAGTCTGCCCGCAACATACGACTTGAGAGCCGTCAGACCGTTACCCTCGACCCCGTCGAAATCCAATTTGTCGCCAAAAATGATGTCATTCCCGCCACCGCCATCGACGACATCGTCACCGGCAGGAAGCTCCACGTTCTTGCCGAGAATGGCATCGGCGAGGCTCTCGGGAGAGATACTCGTCTGCACCGTGCCGTCACTATCGAAACGGCTCAATTGCGATTCCTGCAGAGAATCACCCAGGCCGATCGAGTCAACCGTACTGACGTCCTCGAGCAGCGCGAACGCCTCGAGTGAATCATTCACGAGCGAGCTGGGAGTACTCTGCCCATCCCCATCCAGAAACGATATTTCATGACCGCCCCGACCATCGTCCTGGACCTGGCCGATGACCTCGTTATCCCAGCCTCTATCACAGAAACTACCGTGATGCTCCCACTGATACACGTTACCCGAACTGTCCACCACGAGCCGGTCTTCGCCGGCAATGTTCATGTAATGGTTCTGGCCGGGCTGGTAGTCCTCGGCGTCGAAGGTCCAGGTTTGCCCGTCATAAGTGCCGACGACGGCGCTCTTGGCTTCATCGCTCTGGTGGTACGTCGGCAAGCCATCGGTGATGAAGTAGGTCAGGTTCGTCCCCGGGTTGGACGTCACGAGGTCACTGTAGAACCAGTTAGCCGTTGTCTTGAAGGCATCCTCATAGTTCGTGCCACCACCACTTTGCATGGTGTCGAGCACGGATTTCAGCCGGACCAGGGCATCAGGGTCGGACAGGTCGACACTGACATTCCTGCCAGCCTGCCTGTCGAAATCCAGCAGGAAGACATTGACGTTCCCGGCCCCTTCCTTACTGACGATATGACTGAGCGAGTCGAACATGTGGGTCAATGAACTCTTTGCAGAATTCACGTCTGACTGCGACACACTGCCTGATGTATCGACGATGAAGGCCACATTGTAGTTCGCACCCGGTACCAACTGCAGGCCGGTGGCGTCACCGACGATGATATCGCTGGCGTTGGTCCCTTCGATGGTGTCGTCCACCGGGGTACCCATGGTCACGGCGTACTGTTCGACACTGGCGCTATCGACAGCCGATGCCGAGTCGACGACGGCACCGTCGACGATTTCACGGGACTCGACGGACGCCTGGATATCGAAGCTACCGCTATCGAGCGGAATCTTCATGGTAAGGCCGAGATCGTCCAGTGACGTGCCCTGGCTGTTCTCGACATACCAGTCACCATTATCCAGTGCAGTGACGCCATCACCGAGAATCTTCACCCCCTCGGGAATACCCGACAGCGTGATTCCCGTCAGTACCTCGCTGCCGTCCACGTCCACCAGTGCGGCAGACAGATCGAGAGCCACGATGTCGTGACCGGTGGGCGTAATGGTCGTCGACACCTCGGGCGGCATCATGGTGACGCCATCGCCGAAGATCAATCCACGGATATTGTTGAGCGTGATCGTCATCCCGGTGTCGAGATCGGTAATGCGGCCGTCATAACCCGAGTTCTGGTGCAGCTCGCCCAATGCGACGCCGTAGCTGGCATACGGCTTGCTCAGATAGAGGTAATCCTTGTCCTGACCGTCGATCGAATTGACAGGCTGGTTGCCGTTGACGAGCTTGTTGAAATCACCGGAAAGGACGATGACATCCGCGTTCTGAGAATTGCCCGCACTGCCCGGGTTGAGATTGCCGTTTGAGAAAGGCGGTTCGAAGACACGACCACTGAGCCCCTGGGCGGAGATAGTACCTGCATCGACGGTGATGGTGACCGAGGAATCCTCGACGGTCAGCCTGGTACCGCGCTCGGAGGACACCAGGTCGCCGACCGAGATACTGACCTCGGGGGCATCCGCTACAGGCGTGACATCGATCGTCAGAGTCGACTCGTCACCCATGCCGCTCGCATCGGTCGGCCTGAATGACAGGTGCGCATAGTCGGCCTGCTGGTCGCCGACCCCGTTACCCCCGTAGCCATCGAAGCCAGACTCGTTGGACGCCGGCATGAAGCGCAGTAACCCCGCATCGACATCGGCCTTGGTAAAGGCGTCGTCGACGGATACCGCGACCCATTGCCCGTCGGCATTCTGATGCTGCAACTGGCCGGAATCCGGCAGGCCAGTGACGACGATACCCAGGGCCGCATCGGACGAGTCGACATCGGTGACCCCAAGATCACTCCAGGCCAGGGTGATCGCGGTATCTTCCTGCCCCGTAACACCCGCCGGTTGGGCGGAAGGTGCATCATTGATACCGGTGACCGTCACCGTCAGGGTCGAGCTGGCCGTACCACCCTGGCCGTCACTGATGGCGTAGGTGAACTGATCGCTTCCCTGCTCGTCCTCGGACAACGCTCGGGTAGCCGCACGATTGGCGTCCAGTACATAGTGGTAGCTACCATCCGCCTCGAGCGTCAGCGTGCCGTAGACTCCTTGAAGGGTCGCGCTCGCGCCACTGGCAACGCTGGATTGAGTGCCAGCTTGCGTATTGGCGACGCTGGTCACCGTCAGTGGATCACCTTCGGGATCACTGTCGTTGGTGAGAAGGTTACCGCTGGCCAACGTCGAGCCGGGATCGACGATACTGGCGCTACCGTAAATCGTTTCGCCACTGGGTACCGCGAGCGTGGTCGGCGTTCCGAGCGTCTGAGTGTCGACGTTCATCGGCGTGGCGAGGTTGTCGGTGGTGATGATCAGCAATTCGCCCTGGGCATTTTCCGCCAATCCATACACCGGCGCATTCATGGTTGCTACCACAGTCGTGGTCGCGTTGCCGGTGGCATCGGTGCGAATACTGCCGTCATCGTTCAACGCGACCTCGAGGACACGCTCGTCCGAATCGGCAACGTAGAGATGGTTGCCGACATACTGCAGGTCCCCGCCCGATGTGAAACCGGTCGAGGCAATCTTGGTAGCCACCAGCGTCGTCGGGTCGATCGAGAACAACCCCTTTGTGCTGGCACTCGCAGCGATCAGGTTGCCATCCGGCATCAAGCCGAGGGCGTTGATACCGTTCAGGCCCGACACGGCGCCCACGGCGGTTGCCATCCCGGTCTCAGCGTCGATGCTGTAGAGCGTCGTCCCGGCGAAGGCGACACCGTAAAGCATTCCGGACGTCGCACTGGGGGAGATATCGCCCAGATAAGTGACCTCATTGCCGGCGGCGTCCTTGATCGTGACACTGCTCTGCCCTCCCGTGGTCAGATTCCAGGCTTCCAGCGTCCCCTGTGCCGTGGCGAGGTAGACGATATCCGGCGCTGCGGAGACCCCCGCTGAATCCGGGTTCGCCACCGGTGCATCGTTGACCGGTGTGACGAACAGCGTGACCGTTGCCGTATCACTGCCGCCCTGACCATCGCTGATCGTGTACTCGAACGTGGCAGGACCGTTGTAGTCGGTGGCCGGCGTGAAGACGATGGTACCGTCGTCATTGAGCACGACGCTGCCGTGGCTGGCATTGCCGACACTCGTGACAGTCAGCGTATCGCCATCGGCATCGGTATCGTTGGCCAGCAGATCGTCGGTACGCAGGTAGATCGAAGTGTCTTCCGCGGTGGTCAGCGGTGAATCGACAACGAAGTCACCGAGTGGCGAATAATCGCCGTCGCCGAACTTCATCTGGGGTTGGAAAGTTGCCGTTCCGGCTTGGTCCCAATAGATGATTTCGATGGCATGCGTGCCACCCTGGGCCACCGTAAAGCTGTGCTCGTTGATCGTCGGGGTCTGATTGTGGTCGACCGTGGCCACCGGCTTGCCATCGATCGATACCTGATAGCCATCATCCGAACGAATCTTGAACGAGTAACTGCCCGCTTGCAGCTCGACGACCCCTTGCATCCGCAGAATGGCATCGGTTCCCGTCGTCGGTGTCTGCGTGCTCAGCGAATCGGCGTCGGCACCGAGGAACGTCTTCAGATTGTCGGGATTGGCGAGATTGCCACTGATGTCATTGTAAAACAGCGAGCTTGCCACGAAGGTCGCATCGGGCGTGCCTTTCTCGGCAATGAAGGCCTGAACCTGCGAGACACTCGTCAGATTCGGGCCGTCGGCGTCAGCTCCCTCTTGATAGGCGAAATACTCCGAATAAAGCCCGCCAAGCTTGCCATGAGTGGTATAGCTGTCGTCGTTCGCCACCGGGTCGTCGTTGACCGGGGTGACGCGCACGCCGACCGTGGCCGTGGCGCTGCCGCCCTGGCCGTCGCTGACGGTGTAGTCGAAGCTCGCGTCGCCGTGGTAGTCGGCGGTCGGAGTGAAGGTGATGCTGCCGTCGGCGTTGAGCACGACGCTGCCGTTCACGGCACCGCTCACCCCGGTGATCGTCAGGGTGTCGCCGTCGACGTCGCTGTCGTTGGCCAGCAGGGTCGCCGGCTGGATGGTCAGCGGGGTGTCTTCGGCGACGGTCAGGGCGTCGTTGGCGGCGTTGGGGTCGGCGTTGTCGTCGCCGGCACTCGGGTCGTCGTTGACCGGGGTGACACGCACGCCGACCGTGGCCGTGGCGCTGCCGCCCTGGCCGTCGCTGACGGTGTAGTCGAAGCTCGCGTCGCCGTGGTAGTCGGCGGTCGGAGTGAAGGTGATGCTGCCGTCGGCGTTGAGCACGACGCTGCCGTTCACGGCGCCGCTCACGCTGGTGATTTCCAGGGTGTCGCCGTCGACGTCACTGTCGTTGGCCAGCAGGGTCGCCGGCTGGATGGTCAGCGCGGTGTCTTCGGTGGTGGTCAGGGCGTCGTTGGCGGCGTTGGGGTCGGCGTTGTCGTCGCCGGCACTCGGGTCGTCGTTGACCGGGGTGACGCGCACGCCGACCGTGGCCGTGGCGCTGCCGCCCTGGCCGTCAC